>NZ_JAAAPN010000003.1 GCF_009909205.1 Aquabacterium fontiphilum | reverse complement strand
CTCAAGGACAAGCGCAAAGCGGGCCAGATCAAGGCCAGGAACAACTGATGTGATGAGCGCCCAGGTGGGTCACTTTTACTCCGACGACAACATCGGAAAGTGGGTCAGTTTTAAACCGACGTTGACAGCTACTCAGATGGCGTGCCTGGTGGCCTGCTCATATCAGTTCGGAATGCGTCCGAAGCAGCTTGGAATGCTGCGGAAGCGCGACAGTACAGTCCGACGCAGTGAGGAGGACGGCAGCTGGATCGTGCACTTGGTGTTTCGCATGATCAAGCAGCGTGATAAAGCGGTGTCCGGTATGCCCCTGACCAGGAAGGTTAAGAGAGAGTGGGCAAGCTTGTTTGCCGCGCTTGAAGTGCATCAACGCGAAGACGACGGAGATTCTTACTTCTTCGGCTTTCAGTCAAGCCAAGAGCTGGCGGCTGCACTAATCAGGCAGTTGGACAGCATACTGCCAGGCGCTGGGATCACCGCATATGACCTCAGGCATTCCATGGCGCAGAGGTTGGTGGACTCAGGCGCGAGCCAAGAAGAGCTGGCGTCTGCATTAGGACATTCTGTGCTGCGCACTGGCCTGGTTTACTTTCAGGCCTCGGCAAACCATGCTGAACTGGTGAACCAGGCGCTTGCGGCATCGCCAACGTACCAAGCCGTGGCCAAGGTTGCGAAGGCAAAGTTCATTGAGCCGGAAGAGCTTCTTAGACTGCGCGGCGAGGAGCAGGTTGCTGGCGTGCCTCATGGCATTCCTATCGCTGGCATCGGCGGCTGCACAACTGGGCAGCCCGCATGCCCCAACAACCCAGTGATGGCCTGCTACGGGTGTCCAAAGTTCATGCCGGTCAACGATGTTGGTATCCACGAGCAAGTGCTGCAGGAGTTCAGAAGCGTGGTGGTTCAATTCAAAGACATCGGTCATGGCGAGATCAAGTCGCCTGCGTATCTGCAACTGCAGAGGTCGCTATCAGAAGTGCAAGCTGTGATCGCTGAGCTTGATGGGCAAGGAGAGAGATCTGGGGGCCTCGTCAATGAATGAGAACTTCATCAACTTCATCGAGCAATGCAAGCGTGTGGCGGTAGCGGCGGGCCTGAACTGGGCCATTCCACTTGACAATGCGGGCGTCGCATTGAAGGGCTCGGCCTGGAACTTGCGCGCGATGGCGAATGATGGCAAGCCATCGCCTGCCGTGCTCAGAACATTTAGCACAGTGGAAGAAGCTCACAACCGGATGGCGTTGCGGAGGTCTTCGGCGATGTCGTTTGATCCGCAACCTGTTTCGGCAGCTTGGCAGGATCTGATCAAAGCTTTTACTGTCGAGCACATCCTTGTCCGACACAAAAGCGTCAGCCATGTGGCTGCCGCATGCAGCGCGCTTCGATTTCTCGCTACGACATCATCAAAGGAGCCGTGGGACATCACGGCTGAGGATGTTCAACTTGCGTGCGCATTTTCTGATGAGGACCAACCATCTGGTGGGCGGTCCATTGTGTTGCGCGGGATCGTTGGAAGCTTGATAGATCCGCTTCACCTGTTCGATGCCTGCCCCTTGTCAGCTTTGGTGGCACGGCCCATCGCCAATCGGAAAGGGCGCGCCAAGTTCGCAGAAAGAGCCGCCAAGCAACAGAAGACACTGTCCGAACGTAAGGCCGAAGAGAAGCTACCTGAGCGCAAGGCATTCTGGGAGATCATCCGCATCGTATTCACCGAGCGCCCGAAGACTTTGAATGATGCGCTTCGGTTCGCGATGATCAAGGTGCTTTTGATGACGGGCCTTCGAATCAACGAGGTGGCTGCCCTCCCCTTGGACTGGAAGCGCACACGAGGTTACGTCACCAAAGAAGGCCGCCCAGCCGGTGAAATTGGAGGCGTATCGGAAGCGTTGATGATTCGGCACTTTGCCGAGAAGCAGGACAGCGTCAGGCTGTATGAGTCCACCCAGTTTGTCCCGCTGCTTTTCAGGGACGAGCTGGAGTCGACACTGAAAGAAGTCGAGCGATTGACGGCGCCTCTTCGTGCCACGCTTCGAGCGCAGTACGAAACTGGCCGCATCTTTCCCATGTACTCGGAAGAGGAGCTCGTCGACTCGGTGGAGATGTATGTCCGGCTCACAGGGAACGCGGTTTGGGCCCGCGCCCCCCTTCCCTATGGGGTTGAACAGTGCCTTGCTCGTTACGCTGAGACGTTCGATGCTGCACTACTTCTTGAGCTGGCACATCTGCAGCGTCCAGCCTCGACGTTGACCGTGGCGATCAGTCGATACTTCTCACCAGAGCGCCGGAAGGATGGTCTCGTGCCCCTCGCGGCGGATGGAAGCAGAGTGACGGCCCGAGGAGTTCAACGCACGTACCTTCGGGTGGGTGAAGTCGAGGCCTATGTCAAAGAGCATCTTCCAACCAAACTATCTGATCTAACGCCTCTGACATTGGACAACGGCGAATCGATCGCACCTTGGCAGATGCTGTTTCTCATGCCGAAGAGAGCGGTGGGGGCTGGCCGTGGTCAGACTGTGCTTGACCCCAATTTGACGTTTTCCGTTGGGATCGCGGACTCAGCTTTGCTTCAGGTTGCGCTTGGGGCTGACTCTCAGAGGGACAGATCATTGTTCGCCATCTATGGGCGAACCGAGGAAGATCGCGCTCTCAGCATCAAATCCCATTCGTTCCGACATCTGCAAAACACAGAACTCTTCCGGCTCGGGGTAGCGGACACCATCATTACGAAGCGGTTCAACCGCCGGAGCGTGGCCCAAAGCTATGAATACGATCACCGGAGTCTGGCCGAAGAACTGGATCAAGTCTCGCTGCCCGAGGAGTGGGAACTGATGATCGGCGAGAGCAAGGCTGCCACCGTCGCGAAGATGATCCAGGTCGGTCGCGCGAATGGCCCAATCGTTCGGGAGTTCAAGCGCATCCAAGCGGATGAAGGGGACGCGGCGGCGTTGCAATTCCTTGCCGCAGAAGCTGATGGTTTCCACGCCACGCCATATGGCACCTGCCTGAATTCATTCACGGTAGACCCCTGCCCTAAGCACCTGGAGTGCTTCACGGGTTGCCGCCATTTGTCAGCGACGAATCTGCCCGAGCACCAGAAGAACATCTTGACCTTGCATGGTCGATTGAAGGTCGCACTAGAACATGCATTAGCTCGGCCGGAGGGCTCAGTCGGTAGAGCAAATCAGATTGAGCATGCCTCCGTCAGGATCGCAGGGGTGGAGAAGCTGATGGCCGCCCTCCCCGGCCAAGCCCCCTTCCCTGACGGCCAGGATCTGTCCCGTCCTGCTACACGTGAGAGTGTTCTTCATGGCGCGTAAAGCAAAGGACCCTTCGCATGATGAGCTGCGGCAAGTCTTGCAGATGATGCTTGACCGTGATGAAGACATCACGGCTCGGGGCGTTGTGCGTCTACATCCTTCGCTGAACAGTGCTTCGGACATCACCAGGCATGTCATTCGGAAGGCTTTGTTGGATGAAGCAATCCAGAAGCAGCAAGAGATTCGCCGAATCGCCGCATCTGTGAAGAAGACAGGAACGACTGTAGCGGCGGAGAAGCTGCAAGCGTTAGAAGCACGCATTCAACACCTGGAAGCCAACGAAGCTGCAAGAATCGCCAGCCACCTGGCCATGATTCAAGCTGTCGCTGAGATCGGGGGAACGGCCAAGCTATTGAAGTTCTACGAAGCTCATGCAGAGATCCGGGATCGCCTTCATAGCCAAGGCGCCCTGCCCGTTCCGGCGAACGTGCTCAGCCTGAACAAAAAGTAGCCACATGATCCGGAGTGCAGCAGGCCATCCTGGCGGCATCAATCGACCAGGTGCGCGAACTCGACCGTGCGCTTGGTGAATATCGTTTGCACCGTGGCCCGGTTTGCTGAGACATTCGTCCGGCGGGTTACCTGTTCCAATGCAACCTCAATACGAAAATCGCTCAGGTACTGTCCAAGCTCCTCGAAGGCGACCTTTACGCCCTCGCCGCCCTGCTTTCCAAACAGCAAGTGAACGATCAAGGCGAGCGGTGCCGCCATGTGTGACGTAGACGGTGTCTCGCTGTCGGCATCTAGATCTCCGAAACATACGTCAAGGTCTCTGCTGATGAGGTCGAGCCATTGATCAGACAGGTTGCAAGGCAGAGCTGCATCGGCAGGTTGGTCCTGCAATACCTCCTTAGCCAGCTTGTCGAGATCTGTGGGTGGAAGAACACCGACGCGTTTTGGCATGGAGCGAGTTTCTCCTGTGGTTTGCGCAGCAAGGACAACGGTGAGAGGCATATATGCCGTGGCCAAGAACATAGCACAATTGGCAACCTTGCGGCGTGCAACAGTCCCGACCGCCGAAACCGGCCATCCAGGCCACAAGCAAGCGCGCCACCTCCTTCGAACCGAAGGCGGCCGCTGCTTTTGGTGCGGTTGTGCGAGATGAAAGAGTGAAGCTCGGGGTGGCCCAGGATCAGTTCGCGTTGATCGCGAACGTGGACCGTTCTTATTTCGGCAAATTGGAACGCGGCGAGCGACAACCTTCACTCGCGTTGATCCTACGCATTGCAGGTGGGCTCCAGATACCCGCCGGAGAACTTATCAGCAAGGTCGAGAAGTCCTTGCAGAAGACCAAGTAGCGGCTCTCGCTCAGAGTGAAATGCGCGCGAACGTTCGCGTCCAACTAACCACTCGGGTTGAGCCGCTCGTCTCGCCTACCGGTCCGCCTGGCAGATCGGTAGGCGCTGAAGAACTCCCGGCATCAAGTTAGTTGACGCGATACCCCTGCTGCTTTGCCATACGCCGAAGGTCTAGCACTTCGTCGGCCATCGATCCAGGTCCCAGCAGTGATTCCAGGGCGTCTGCCATTGCAGCCAACTTGACCCCGTGGCGGATGCTAGCCTCTTTTGGATCCTGACCTGCCGACACTGGAAAGCTAAGGATCTCGGCCTTGTCCATCGTGAAAAACCAAAGCGACCGTGCAGCACTGTCCATGCTTCCAAATAATTCGCGGTAGCTTGAGAGTGCTTCAGCGTAGAGCAGCTTTTCTTCAGATTTGGTCATGGTGCTAATGATCCAGCCAGCAATATTTGCTGGAACAGTCTCCCCGAACGACTGGTTGTCTTGCAAGAGCATGACTGCTCCCGAAGAGCCACGGGTCAAGTTTTTGATTCTCACAGGCGCTCATCATCGAACTGTCCCAATGCGACCTTGTTTGATTGTGGCGTTGGATGGATGCTCTGAAGCACTGGATGAACCGTGGATGGCTCGGAAGCCTAGTTGGCATGCCCAGGGAGCGGCTTGGTCACGCGCTTGAGTTCGGCCTTCAGTCGACGCAACTCTTTTGCTTGGGGCAGCTGGCCATGGCGCCCTTTAGCCGGCTGCATGGCCTCCTTGATCCACTTGTAAAGTCTGTGGGTGCGGCCCCAATCGGCTCACCACATCGGCCACCGTGTAGCGTCGGAGGACACACCAACCCCGTTCGACTTCGTTGGCTGTTGTCATTGGCGGTGCGGTCACGCGCACCTCAGGCCGGAAAAATCATCAACACCAATCACCCGAAGTTTGACGTTCGCGTCCAGGTGCGCAGCAATGCTGAGGAAGCGGTGAAGGACTTGGCCGACAAGATCGCGATGGCCTACTACGAACACTCTGAGTTGATCTACGAGGAAGATGATCCGTTCACGTTTGGCCCGATACGGGTCGTGAAGGAAGGCGCTGTCAAGTTCGCCAACAGTCTCTATCCGCAGTATGGAAAGTTGGGTACGGAAGAACTGGCGTTTGCCAAAGGACTTGATGCCGCCAATGTGATTTGGCACCGCAACCCTGTCTCCGGGGGCTGGTCTATACCACTGCTGACCCCGGGAGACACGACCAACTTCTTCCCGGGGTGATCTCGGTTTCGGTGCAAAAACTCCCGCCTTCCGATAAGGGTTACCCCTCGGTTCAACAGGCTGCGCAGGGAGGACGCTGGGCGCCGCCGTTATCATCGAGTCACCTTCAAGGTCAGGTTTGAAGCAGGCCTACTGCTCTGCCTCTTATCGATCAGCCGACTACACGTGCCTCACGCGTTTTCCTTGATCATGGTTCAAGCCATGCAGTAAAGGTCTTCAACGGCGTTTGCCGTGGCTTGCTGAGACATGTTGTCGAGCTGTTGGCTGCTCAAGAGTCTCCCCCTGGCCAAGCCCACTCAAGATGCCGCAATGCGCCACGTCTTTTGCCTGAGCACATTGCCCCCGCAGGGCCACCAGTTGTTTTTTCAAGGCGGTCAGCTCTCGAATCCGTTGGGCCACATGTTCGATATGCTCATCCAGCACGTTGTTCACGGCCTCACAACTTTCGTTGGGGGCTGCTTGGAGCGCCAGCAGAGCCCGAATTTCATCCAGGGCCATGTCCAGTGATCGGCAGTGGCGAATGAAGGCCAGGCGCTCGACGTGGGGCCCTCCATAGATGCGGTAGTTGCTGGTGGTGCGCGAAGGCTTTGGGAGCAGGCCTTCGCGCTCGTAGAAGCGAATCGTTTCCACAGGGGTGCCAGACTGGGCTGACAAGTCACCTATTTTCATGGCGGGTTCCTGTTGGTGCGCAGATATGCCCATGTTATCGCTTGACTCTGTACCTACTTCAGGGTTTCAAATGCGGTCATGACCACGCCACGTACCACATCGCCCGAAACCACCAGCCCCTCAGCTTGCGAGAATCACAGTTGCGGATGCACGGGGGCATCCACTGCGGCGGTGATCTCGCCCAACCCCCCGGACGCTGGGTGGACCATGTTCCGCATCGCCTCCATGGACTGTTCCTCAGAGGAAGCGGAAATCCGCCGCGCTGTGGATGCCATCCCAGGCATCAGGGCACTTAGGTTTCAACTGAGCGCTCGGACGCTGGGCATCCAGGCCACGGAGCAGGCGTTGCGCCAGGCACTGCAAGCCATTCGCAAAGCGGGGTTTGATCCCCAACCTCTGCCTGCACCGCAGGCCAAAACACCTAACGAACACAATGCCCATGATGAGCACAGTGGAAGTGAGGGTTGGTCTAGGCTGATCTGGGCTTTGGGCCTGGCCATTGCAGCGGAGTGCATCGGCTTTTTCGCGCCTGATACTGCCTTGTTCAAGGCGATCGGTCTTGCGGTCGCAGCAGGTGCCATCGCGCTGGCTGGTCTGGGCACCTACCGCAAAGGCTTGTGGGCTTTGCGCCAAGGCAAGCTCAACATCAACGCCTTGATGACCGTGGCCGTTTCCGGTGCGTTCGTCATTGGTCAATGGCCCGAAGCAGCCATGGTGATGGCCCTTTACGCCATCGCGGAGTTGATCGAGGCACGGTCGGTTGATCGGGCACGCAACGCCATCAAAGGCTTGCTGGATCTGGCACCGCATCAGGCGATGGTGCAACAGGTAGATGGACAGTGGTCGGTGGTGCCTGTCGAGCAGGTTGAACTGGGCAGTCTGGTTCGCATACGGCCAGGCGAGCGTGTGCCGTTGGATGGCACCGTGACTCAGGGCAACAGCGCGATCAACCAGGCACCCGTCACAGGAGAAAGCATCCCGGTCGACAAGGAAGCTGGAGACTCGGTGTTTGCTGGCACCATCAACGAAACTGGCGAGATTGTCTTCAAGGTGACGGCGTCTGCGTCGAACACGACCCTTGCACGCATCATCCATGCGGTCGAAGAGGCTCAAGGCACGCGCGCGGCCACCCAGCGATTTGTTGATCGCTTTGCGGCTTTGTACACACCAGCCGTGTTTGTGATTGCCGTGGCGGTCGCTGTGTTGACACCATGGCTGATGGGCTGGGGTTGGATGCAGGCGCTCTACAAAGCGCTGGTGCTGCTGGTCATCGCCTGCCCGTGCGCCTTGGTGATTTCGACGCCGGTAACCGTGGTCAGCGCACTGGCTGCCGCAGCTCGCCGAGGAATCCTGATCAAGGGGGGGGCTTACCTGGAAGATGCGCGCAATCTGCGTGTGATCGCGCTGGACAAAACGGGCACCATCACAGAAGGCAAGCCGAAGTTGGTGGTGTGGGAGGCCCTGCAGGGTGATCGAGATGCCATCGCCCAGTTGGCCTCTGGCTTGGCATCCCGATCAGATCACCCAGTCTCGCGAGCCATTGCCCAAGGCCTGGCGGCGGCGCCCTGGGAGTTTGAAAGCTTCGAGGCGCTGCCGGGGCGAGGCGTACGGGGGCGTCGTCAAGCCACGGCCTATGTGCTGGGCAACCACCGCTTGATCGAAGAGCGAGGGCAGTGCAGTCCCGAACTGGAAGCCAAACTTCTGGCGCAAGAGCATGCAGGACGCAGCGTGACCCTGCTCGCAAGCGATCAAGGTGTGTTGGCGTTGTTCGCTGTGGCCGACACCATCAAAGAGTCGTCGCGCCAAGCTGTCGCTGAACTCAAGGCGCTTGGCGTGCGCCCGGTCATGCTCACGGGGGACAACAGCGCAACCGCTCAAACAATTGCCAAGCAGGCAGGTATCGACGACGCCCGAGGAAACCTTCTGCCCGAAGGCAAGTTGCTGGCCATCGAGCGCTTGCGGGCGGAGCACGGGCTGAGCGCCATGACCGGCGACGGCATCAATGACGCGCCTGCGTTGGCCAAGGCGGACATCGGCATTGCGATGGGCGGCGCAGGCACCGACACGGCCATGGAGGCTGCCGATGTGGTCATCATGAACGATGACTTGCGCCGCATTCCTGAGTTGATTCGTTTGTCTCGTTTGACCCATGCTGTGCTGTGGCAAAACATTTCCCTGGCACTGGGCATCAAAGCGGTGTTTCTTGTGCTGGCGGTGTTTGGGCAGGCTTCCATGTGGATGGCTGTGTTTGCCGACATGGGGGCCAGTTTGCTGGTCGTGGCCAACGGCTTGCGCCTGTTGCGGGCTCGGACGAGCCCCTGAGGAAACACTTCATTGCCTCGGAGATCAAGTCGATATAATAGGGACCATACGCCGCCTGATTGCCGTTTTTCTGATGATCGTGCTGCCACTCCAATTGAGTTGGGCTGTGGCGGCCACGTACTGCCAGGATGAGCAAGCTCCCGGTGCCCAGCATTTTGGTCATCACGTGCATTCACACCAAGACGGCGCGGATACTGGCAAGCATCCGACCAAGAGCACCCAGAAGGCCGAGAACGATTGTGGCTGCTCTGGTCACCTGTGCAGCGCTCATCTGCTTCCCGTGGGTTTTGATGTTTGGTCAAGCTCAACGGCTGAGCGGCAGTTTTTTGCCTCGGAAACCCTCCTTCATCCAACATCCGATCCGCCACGGATCGAGCGCCCCAACTGGATCGACTCCCTCTGATTCGACGGGACCGTTCGGATGAATTGTCATTGAGATGACACGCCATCAGGCGCACATCATTCAGCTTCCGGCTCGTCGAACCCACCCCGTTGTGTGTTTCATCAGGAGCCGATCATGAACAAATTTACGTTGACCTGTGTGCTCACAGGCATTTCATTGCTGACAACCGCGTGCTCTACGCTTGACTACGAGCCCTATGGGTATCGGGAGGGATGGCGCAGATCACAAGTCCTAGAAATTGGTCAAGCCAAAACCATGATGCAACGAGTTGCCGAAGACTGCCGGACAGAGCTGGGCGCCGAAGCGCCCTATGCCCGCTATGCCGTTGCGTCCTACAGTTACGGAGGCAACCCGAATTTGAGGGCAAAGCGTGTCGTTGCCGTTCCGAACGCCATGAATCTGGAAGTCGGGGACTGGGTGTCTATCAACATCACCGATTGCCAGAAACCTTTGAAGCGGGTCGATCAAAGAAAGATGCTGGATTGATCTGACTGGCCTGTTGAATAGGTTTTCAACAGGCCTTTTCCGTATTACTTGATCGCGAACCGGACGTTGATTGGCTTTTTGCCTGCCAGCGTCACCAGCGCCACCACCTTGGTGCCGCTCTTGATCGCAAAGCTGCCCTTGGCTTGCAGGTGGGCGTCCCCTGCCGGTGACAAGGTCACCGACGTCTTCTCAGTACCATTGAGCAAGGTCAACTTGGCTGTGGCGCCCTTGGCGCTGGCCGGTTTGCCGTGATCCCTCACGTGCAAGGCAATTTGATCGGGCTTGGCCACCAACTCGAAGTCCATGTCCTTCGCCTCGGTCACGATGCCTCCATGAAGGGACTGATGTTCATGGCCGTGGTTGTGTTCGCCGCCAGCTTGTGCGCTACAGGCCAAGGCCAGCAGGGAGGAAGCAATGATGTGGTGAATGCGCATGTGAATGTCCTTTCAGTGAGGGTGAATGAATCAGAAAACTTCGGCGCTCTTGTCACCGAGCAGGCGCTCGGCATCGCGCCTTCCAAACAGCCAGAACATGACGGGGGTCAGGAAGGTGTCCAGCAGGGTCGAGCTGATCAAACCTGAGAAGATCACCACCGCCACCGGGTGCAGGATTTCGGTGCCAGGCCGCTCGGCCTCGAACAACAGCGGCGCCAACGCAAAGGCGGTCACGAGGGCTGTCATCAGCACCGGGCTGAGCCGCTCCATCGAGCCGCGCAAGATCATTGCGTGGTCAAACCGCTCGCCTTCCAGCCGCATCAGGTTCAGGTAATGGCTGACCTTGAGGATGCCGTTGCGCACCGAGATGCCCGCCAAGGTGATGAAGCCGATCAAGGCCGCCACCGACAAGGGTTGCCCCGCCAGCCACAGGCCCAGCACCGCACCCACCAGAGCCAGCGGGATGTTGGCCATGATCAACGCGGACAGGATGGCTGATTTGTAGCGGGTGTAGAGCACCACAAACATCAGCACCAGCGAGACCAGGGAGAGCAAACCCACCAGCCGGCTAGCCTCTTCCTGTGCCTGGAACTGGCCGCCCAAGGTCACGAAGTAGCCTTCGGGCAAAGGCGTGCTGGCCACCACCTTGCGGATGTCGGCGACCACGTCTGACAAGGCTCGCCCTTGCGCGTTGGCAGACAAGACGATGCGGCGTTTGCCATCGTCGCGGCTGATCTGGTTGGGGCCATCGCTGTCTTCGATCGTGGCGATCTTGGACAGGGGAATCCGCCCGGTCGGCGTCTCCAGCATGATCTGACCCAGCCCCTGCAAGGTGCGGGCGCTCTCTGGCAGGCGAACCACCAGGGCAAAGCGACGGCTGCCTTCCACCACCTGGGTGACCTTTTCTCCCTCCACCAGGCTTTGGAGTACCGCCAGGATCTGAGGTGTTGGCACGCCGTACTGCGCCGCTGCGTCGTAATCCACCCGCACCTTGATTTGCGGCGCGAGCACCTGCTTTTCAATCTCCAGGTCTGCCAGGCCGGGCACTTGCGCCAACTTGCTGCGCAACGCGTCAGCCTGTCCCCTCAAGGTGTCCAGGTCTTCACCAAACAGCTTGATGGCGATTTGAGAGCGCACCCCCGAGAGCATGTGGTCGATGCGGTGCGAAATCGGCTGCCCGATCGCAATGGCCGCAGGCAGCATCGACAGGCGCGAACGGATGTCGGCTTTGACCTCGTCCATGCTGCGTGTGAGCTCGGATGCTGGCACCAGGCCGACATCCAGCTCACTGACGTGCACACCTTCTGCGTGTTCATCCAGTTCTGCGCGGCCGCTGCGACGGCCCACATGCGTGACCTCTGGCACCTCGCGCACCAGCACCTCGGCTTGTCGCGCCATGACGGAAGACTCTGCCAAGGTCACCCCGGGGTTCAAGCGCAAGCCAATCAGCAAGGTGCCCTCATTGAACGGCGGCAGAAAGGTGGTGGCAAAGAAAGGCACCGCCACAGCCGACAACACCGCCGCCACCCCACCGGCCATCAATGCCGACTTCGGCGCCATCAGCACGGCCTGCAAGGCCTTGCGGTAGCGCGCTTTCAGCCAGGCCAGGACACGGGTGTCGTCGTGGTCCAGGCTTTTCATGCGTGGCAGCAGGTAGGAGGCCAGAACCGGCGTCACCGTGACCGAGACCAGCAGCGACGCCAGGGTCGAGACGATGAACGCAATGCCCAGGGGCACGAACAAGCGCCCCTCGATGCCGGGCAGTGCAAACAAGGGCAGGAACACCAGGACGATGATGGCCGTTGCGTACAGGATGCCCGAGCGCACCTCCATCGAGGCGAGCTTGACCACCTCCAGCATGGGCATGCGCTCCGCCTCGGGCTTTTGGCGCTCCAGCTTGAGGCGGCGCAGCACGTTCTCGACGTCCACCACCGCGTCATCCACCAAGCCGCCAATGGCAATGGCCAGTCCGCCCAGCGTCATTGTGTTGATCGACAGACCAAAGTAACTGAAGACCAGCGCTGTGACAAAGATGGACACCGGGATGGCGGTCAGCGCAATGATGGTGGGGCGCAGCGTGCCCAGAAAAACGAACAAGATGACCGCCACGAAGACGGATGCACCCATGAGCTTGCCCTGTAGCGTGGTCACCGAGGCTTCGATGAAACTGGCCTGGCGGAAGGTGACACGGGGCGCCTCCATGCCCGCAGGCAGGGAGGTCTTCATCTCGCCCAGGGCCGCCTCGATGGTCCGGGTCAAACCAATGGTGTCTGCGGTCGGCTGCTTCTGAATGCCCAGGATGACGGCAGGTTTGCCCTCAAAACCTGCATCACCACGCTTGAGCGCGGGGGCGAAGCTCACGTCGGCGATTTGACGCAGGCGAATCGCCTGGCCATTGCGCGCCGTCAGGGCCAGGTTTTTCAGGTCGTCCAGACGCGAGGTGCGCCCCAGATGACGGATCAGGTATTCGCGCCCGTTGAGCTCCAGAAAGCCCCCCGAACTGTTGGACGAGAAACCCCTCAGCGCGCCTTCCAGTTGCTCATGCGTGATGTCCAGTTCAGCCATGCGGACTGTGTTGGGTTGCACCTGAAACTGGCGAACCTCACCGCCAATCGGGATGACCTGTGCGACACCTGGGATGGCCATCAGCCGAGGCCTGAGCACCCAGTCGGCATATTCGCGCACCGCCATGGGCGACATCTTGGCGGCTTCAATGGGAATGGCGACCTGCATGATCTCGCCCATGATGGAACTGATAGGGCCCATCCTCGGCGTGATGCCCTCGGGCAAGCCCTCCTCCATGGAGGTCAAGCGCTCCGACACCATCTGCCTGGCTCGGAAGATCTCCGTGCTCCAGTCAAAGGTGACGTAGATGAAGGACAGGCCCGCACTGGAGGTCGAGCGCACGCTCTCCACACCCGGGAGCCCATTCATCGTGGTCTCCAGCGGGAAGGTGATCAATTGCTCCACCTCTTCGGCGGCCATGCCGCCAGCCTCCGTCATGATGGTGACGGTGGGTTTGTTGAGGTCAGGAAACACATCCACCGGCGTGCGGGTGAGCGTGAAGGCCCCGTAGGCCATCAGCACCGCCGCAGCGATGAGCACGAGCAGCCGGTTGGCCAGGCTGCTTTCGAGTAGCCACTTGAACATGGTGTGTGGCCCTTTCAGCGAATTTGGTTGAGCAAGCTGGCGCCTTGCGTGACCACGCGCTCACCAGCCTTCAAGCCAGACGTGACGGCCACCGAGGCGCCATCCAGCGGCTCGAAGGTGATCACGCGAGGTGTGAAGCGCTCGGGCGATTGCTTGACCCAGACGATGTTTTGGTTCGATGGGTTCTTGAGCACCGCCGCGGACGGGACAGCTTGGCCTTTGACCGTCAAGGCAGATTGCACGTAGACCTTCAGCGGTTGACCCACAGCCAGTTGAGACAGCGCCTGCCCTGTTGCTGCAAAGACCAGTGGCAGCGCCTGATCACGCAGGCTTTTGGCGCCGCCGATGAACTTGAGCGGCACGCTCTGCCCCCCGAGGTTCACGGTCGCGCCTGACACGTTCTGAGCTTGAGCCATGTCATACGCCAGCGCCTCGATGCGCAGGCGCTGTGGGTCAACGACCTCGAAGACCAGTTCGCGGGCATCCACCACCTGGCCAGCCACGGCCTGTGTCGAAGCTATCACGCCGGATACCGGCGCCACGAGCGTGTCACGCCCCCCCAGTCCACCCGAGATGGCCGAGAGCCGATCGCTCAGGCTGGCCAACTCACTTTGCACCGCTTCAATCTCTTTGGCTGGCACCGTGTCGGACAGTTCCTGAAGACGTGCCAAGCGCTTGGCCGCCAATGCCCGGGCGGCTTTCAACTCTGCTTGCTGCGCGACCTGGTTGCTGCGCTCGATGGCGCCCGCTGTGGGCACCACATAGGCCAGAACCTCACCTTGGCTGACCTGCTGCCCCAGGCTGGGCAAGCCTTTGGGCCCTGCTTGTAAACGGCCCGCCAGGGAGGCTTGTACTTTGCCTCCTGCATTGGGGTCCATCGACACTTTGCCTGACAGCTCATACGCGCGAGGCAAATCACCATCGATGACAGCCAAGGTGCGCAGCTGCCACTGCCGTTGCGCAGGTTTGGGCAGGAACACACTGCCATCGGGTTGGCGCTTGGGGCCATTGCCAGTTGCCGCAGGCGGGGCATCGCCATGGTCATGTCCTTCACCCGCGTGAGCGAGGGTGGGGCTGAGCGCGGCGCCAAACACCAGGCAAGAGGCCAGGCACGAGGCCAGGGTCTTGGAGATCATTGACGTGCTCATGCCGCACCTCCCATGCGTGTGCGCTTGTTGCGCTGAATCAAGAAAAGACCACCGGCCACCACCACAAGCCCGGGCAGCGCCCACTTGAGCCAGTTGCTCATGGGCCATGTGCGGCTTTCTGCGGCATCGGTGTGTGCGGCTTCGTGCACATCCAACTCGGCCGCCAGCAGATCGGATACCTGGCCTGCCACCACGGTGGCACTCACCGGGTACTCACCTTCTTGAGGCTCAGCAGCCAGGGTGGCTTCGAATGTGCCTTCTTCGGTTTGTTTGACGGGCAATACCTTGCCTGCGAATTCGAGTTCCAGGCTGGCGCCTTTGACGGGGCTGTTGTCAGCAGCTTGATCCAGGTAGAGCGTCAGCATGCGTCCGTCAAGCACGCCGACCAGCTCGAACTGATCCGACGTTGCTTCGAAGCGGGCCAGAGTCGGCTCGGCGGCGGCGCTCGGCGCCTCGCCATGGTCGTGGCCTTCACCGGCCAGGGCCAAAGCCGTCATGGTGCTCAGGCCGAGGGCTGCTGCCCAGGCACGGAGGGTTTGAATGTGTTTCATGTGAGGGTTACCTTTGCAATTCGGAGGTGGTCATGGCTTGGGCAACTCGCCCATGGCTTGCCACCAGGCAGACCAGGCTGCGGACACGTCAATGCGTGCGCGGCTGAGTGCTTTTTGCGCCTGAACGGCTTCCTGTTCGATACGCAAGCGGGTGGGCAAATCGGTTTCACCCAAGCGGAATGACTTGTCGAAGAAGTTTTTACTCTCCTGCGCAAGTTGCGCCTGGCGTTGCGTTGCCAGCCATTGCGCATGGGCACTTTGCAGGCGTGCCTGCGCCGAAGCCGCTTGGGCTTTGAGGCGTGTCCGTACCTGCGACGTCAAGGCTTGTGCTTCCTGCGCCGCAGCCAAGGCTTCGGCCTGTCTGGCATCGGCTCGCGCGCCCGCGCCAAACGGGAACCTCAGCCCGACGGTGATGCTCTGCTGATACGGGTCGCCTGCTTGACCTTTGCTGCGTGTGGTCAACACCGTGAGCTCTGGACTGGCGCGCCTAGACGAGGCGGCCAGATCCGCTTGCGCACTGGCCATGGCTTGTTGGGCCATGGCCTGCGCCACCAGTGGGTGCTGGTTGTCTGCTGGGGAATCCGATTCGACGGCATCCAATGCAGGCAGTGGAGATGAAACGTCACCCTCCGATACCGCCGTAAGGTTGTCAGGAGAAAAGTCAAGCCATCCGGTCAGGCCCCTGAGTTCATGCAGAGATGCCTCATAGGCACCCTGCGCCTCAGCAACTGCCGACTCGGCCTGTGCCACGGCGACTTGCGCCTGGTGCTGATCCGCGCGGGCCAGATCACCTGCTTTGACGCGGCGGGCCACGTCGTGGGCAATTTGCTGGGCATTGGCCACCCTGGTTTGGGCCAACGCCAACTCGGTTTGCGTGCGCTGCAATTGCCACCAGCTTTCGCGAACCAGGCCAGCGAGCTGAAGACGCTGGGCCTTCAAACTGCCTTGCAGCGCCAGGATCTGGGCATCGCTGAGTGCAATGGCGCGCTGGCTCTGACCAGGCAGCCACAAGGGCAGTGCCACACCCACCTCCACTTCGCGACTGCCTGCGCCCGAGCCTGGGCGGTCGGTCTTGCCTTGCAGCAGCATGGCGGGCGCATCGGCCATCCAGCCGCTGTTGGCGGCCCTCAATGATTCCGCTGCACGCAGGCGTTCGGTGTAGGACTGCGCCTCAGGCTGACGCGACCACGCTGCTTCCAACAAGGTTGAAAGCGTCAGTTTGGAGGGCGCAGCGGTGAGGTGTTGAGCTTCGCTCTTTGAGATGACAGGTGCCTGAGCCCCTGTTGTTTGAGCTTGAAGGGGCGACAGACAGAACAGCGAGGCCACCATGGCCAGCGCTGAGATTCTTGTTTGATGACGGAAATGCATCCGATTCTTCTCCGGGAAAAATCCACAGGTGGAAGGAATCGGCGAGGGTCAGGTTCACGGCGTTGAAGGCGAAAAGGGCCGCACAAATGGCATGGCACCAATGCGTCAATCACACGCGATAAGACAGGCTGGTTGTGGGGCGCGAACCCCGGGGCAGCACCTCGCCGCTCAGGCGAGGTTTGACCAGTTGGGGCGGTCGGGCAAGGCCACAGGTGCAGCGGGCACCCTGGCATCTTCAGCGAGCATCAGGCCACGATTGGGCGTGCCAACCTGGGTGAGGCTCTTAAATTGGGGCAACGCTGCGCAGTGACCATGGCAAGCGTGGCAGTCGGCGTGGTCGGCGTTGGATGTTTGACCATCGGGTGACGGGAAGTCACCAACACTCAGTTCGCTGTGCTCATGCTGGTGGTGCCCAAGATGCGTTGTCTGGGGCGAATGTTCGTGCTGGCAATAGGGTGCCGCTGCCGCCCAGAGGGACTGCAAAGGCAACCAACACAGCAAGAAAATGGCAATCCAGCGACGCATTGGTCAAAGTGTATCAGGGTAAGGATGGTGCTTGGCAGGTTTGTCAGACCTCGCCAGAGCTAAGATGGGGCGGATGAATCCTCATGGCTCGGACATGGCAAGCCCCTGTCAGTTCTTCTTGAATCGCTGCAGTCGCAAGGCATTGCCGATCACCGACACGGAGCTCAGGCTCATGGCCAGAGCCGCAATCAATGGGGACAGCAGCCACCCGGTCAGGGGATACAGCAAACCCGCTGCGATGGGAATGCCCAAGGCGTTGTAAACGAACGCGAAAGCCAGGTTTTGCTTCATGTTGGCCACGGTCGCCATGGATAGCATGCGCGCCGTGGCAATCCCTCTAAGGTCGCCTTTGACCAGGGTGATCTGGGCGCTGTTCATGGCCACATCTGTACCCGTTCCCATCGCGACACCCACATCCGCGCGAGCGAGCGCGGGTGCATCGTTGATACCGTCGCCCGCCATGGCCACCACGCACCCCTCTTTCTGCAGGCGCTCGACCAGCAAGAGTTTGTCTGCGGGCTTGACCTCGCCATGAACCTCATCGATACCCAGCCGTGCGCCGACCGCTTTTGCTGTGGTCTGTCCGTCGCCTGTGGCCATCACTATTCGGATACCTGCCTCCCTAAGGACGGTCAGTGCCTCAGGAGTGCTTGATTTGATGGGGTCAGAGACAGCCAGTAAGCCGGCAATCTGGCCATTGACAGCCAGGTACATGACGCTGGCGCCCTCCGCGCGCAACGCTTCTGCCTGCGGAACAAGTTTCTCTACGGGAGCCCCGATCTGTTGCATGAGGGTGGTGTTGCCCAGCGCCAAGCGATGACCATCTACCTCCCCTTGTACGCCAATGCCTGTGCCAGATTCAAAATTGATCGGCTTGTCCAAGAGCAGGCCCTGTTCACGAGCCGCTCGAACGATGGCATCGGCAAGTGGATGCTCGCTACCTTGATCGAGGCTTGCTGCCAACCTCAATACTTCGGTGGCGTCCCAGCCAGGCGCTGCCACTGCGCGGTCGTAGGCTGGCTTGCCTTCTGTGAGCGTACCCGTCTTGTCCACGATCAATGCATTGACCTGACGCATGCGTTCGATGGCCGCAGCATCCCTGAACAACACACCTTGCGTGGCTCCCTTTCCGGTGGCTACCATGATGGACATGGGCGTGGCCAAGCCCAGCGCACAAGGGCAGGCGATGATCAGCACAGATACCGCGTTGATCAGGCCGTACACCCAGCTCGGATCAGGCCCGAAGAATCCCCAGCCAAAGAATGTCAAGAGGGCAATGCTGATCACGGCCATCACGAAGTAACCGGCTACGACATCGGCCATGCGTTGCATGGGGGCCTTGGAGCGCTGCGCCAGGGCCACCAATTGCACGATCTGCGACAGCATGGTCTCCGATCCAACTCGCTCCGAGCGCATGATCAGCGCACCGTTGGTATTGAGCGTCGCGCCTATTACCTTGTCGCCTAATCGTTTGCTCACGGGAATGGGCTCACCAGTCAGCATGGATTCGTCCACGGCACTCGTGCCTTCCTCCACGACGCCGTCCACAGGAACCTTCTCTCCGGGCCTTACGCGCAAGCGGTCTCCCACGTGGACATGGGACAACGGTACATCTTCTTCGGTTCCGTCAGGCTTTAGCCTCCTGGCTGTCTTGGGCGCCAAACCCAGGAGCGACTTGATGGCAGCTGACGTTTGAGAGCGCGCTTTCAGTTCAAGCACCTGTCCAAGCAGCGTCAGAGAAATGATCACGGCAGCGGCTTCAAAGTAAACCGCCACACGCCCCATCGCCATGAAAGAAGCAGGAAAGACCTGTGGCGCAGCGGTGGCCACGACGCTGTACCAGTACGCCGCACCAGTGCCCAGGCCGATCAGTGTCCACATGTTGGGGCTGCGATGCACCACCGATAGCCAGCCCCGATAGAAGAAGGGCCAACCGCCCCATAGCACGATGGGTGTGGCCAGGATCAGTTCCACCCAGCTTTGGACGGTCATGTCCATCAGCCCCAGGTTGTGTCCGAACATTGCCAGCACGAATACGACGGCAGTTAGTGGAAGCGTCCACCAAAAGCGCTGCTGAAAGTCACGCAATTCAGGGTTGTCGTCATCCAGGATGGGAAGCAAGGGCTCCAGCGTCATGCCGCACTTGGGGCAGTTTCCCGGGTGGTCCTGACGAACCTCCGGGTGCATGGGGCAGGTATAGGTGGCGCCTGTGAGTTGCTCCGAGGCTGGTAACTGAGGAGGTGTTGCTTCAGCCTGCTGCGCCTCGTTTGGCAAGACGAACCGATCTGGGCTTGAGAGGAATTTGGCTTTGCAGCGTTCGCTACAGAAGAAGAACATCTTGCCTGCGTAGCTCTCGGTCAGTGCCGATTGCTGCCTGATCGTCATGCCACAAACTGGATCCTTGACTTCGTCGTCAAGCAATGCGGTGCTATCGCTTGGTGAGTGGTGATGGCTGTGATTTTCATTCACGGGCAACTCTCCAGCGGTGATTGGAAAAAGCGCGGCAGGAACCTTGGTGTGATGAAAGCATGGGCCTCGTAGGCCGCTCCAAACTCACGTTGTATGCACTTCATCGGGTTGTCTTGCCAGAATCTGCCGATTTCTGTGGCGTGTCAGACCCGTGCTTTTGCCCTCCGTGACCGCCATGTCCATGCCCGAACAGGTGCATCAGTGGGCATGCCAATAGCAACAGATAGGGCAGCTTACCCACGACATGCGACCAGTGCTCTCGCAATACGAAGAACGCCAGAATGGCGCCGACCATGATCAACGCTACGCCGAGCGGGGACCTCAGAAACGATGGGCGTCCAGTGCTGCTTTGGTGATGGGTGTGTGCGTTTGTCATTTGCGCTCCGTGTATTGCGAGTGTTTACGTGGAAATCACTTTTTCGTACCGGATGCCGGGCCCATGCCCATGCCGTCCTTCATCATTGGACAGCCGCTTTCCTTCATGGCTTTCATGTGCTCATTCATGGCTTCCTGGCGCTTCTTGAAGTCTCGGATCTTCATGATTCGCTGGATTTCGGCGTGGTGCTTTTCCATGTGGGCGTGCATGCCCATTGACTCGCTCATGGCCGACGAAGTCGATGCGCTTGGGGCAACAACTGACGCGGATGCCGACGCCGCAGGGTGATGTGCCGAGTGATCTTCTGCCTTTGATTGTGCAAAGGCCATTCCGTTCAGTGCCAAAAAAACCAGGGCTGCGGCAGAGAAGTTGCGTTGATTGACGATCATGCTGACTCCAGTATTCGCTAGGCGAACGGTTGTGGTGAGTTCAGCTTAGTGGCAGCACCTTTCATGCAGGTGAGTCAGAGATTACAGGTTTGTTATCTTGGTGTCATTGAGGCCATTAACGCCAGCCAGCTTGATCTAGATCAATGGCAGAGGGCGCGCATTGCGCGGCACCGGGTGCCTGGATGCCAATTCCACAACAGAATGAGCATGTCAGGCGTGGGTCGGGTTCGCCCTGTCGCCCACCGGGAAACTCAGCGTGAAGCAGGTGCGCCCGTGCTCTGAGGTGACGGCGACTTTTCCGCTGTGGGCTTCGACAATGGCGCGCGTGATGGACAGTCCCAGCCCTGCGCCGTCGCTGGATGGGTGAGCCCGAGCGGGGTCTGCACGGAAGAATCGATCGAACAACCTTGGTAAAACCTTGGGGTCGATGTCTTCGCCCGAATTGGCAACAGCCACCTCGATATAGGGCTCTGCTTTTCGCACGGAGATGCAAACGTCTCCGCTGCTCGGTGTGTGGCGAAGGGCATTTGACAGCAGATTGCTGACGGCCCTCCTGAACATCAGCCTGTCACCTGTGATCAGGTCATCGCCCACAACGTTGATGCGGATAAATTTTTCTTCCGCGACGGCATCGTAAAACTCTACGAGTTTCTGGATTTCTGATGACGCTTGAAAATGCTCCTTTTGAGGTATGGCAAAGCTGCGTTCAGTCTTGGCCAGAAAAAGCATGTCTGACACCATTCTGGCCAAGCGCTGAAACTCCTCGACGTTAGATGCCAGGGTATCTCGATAGGTCTCCGTGTCACGTTGCGATGACAGGACAACCTGTGTTTGTGTCATCAAGTTGCTGATAGGTGTGCGCAGTTCATGCGCCAGATCAGAGGAGAAATCTGACAAACGCTGAAAATCACTTTGCAGCCTGTCCAACATGCTGTTGAGTTCCTTTGCCAGATCGGCCATCTCAATGGGAACTGAGCCGACAGGCATCCGCTCGTCAAGTTGCCTCCCGGAAACTGTCGCAGCACGCGATTTCATCGCCCTCAACGGAGCAAGACCCTGGTGGGCAGCAAACCAACTGAACATGCCGCTGGCGATCATCGCAAGTACCGTGTAAATCGCCAAGGTTCGGCCGAGTTGGGCGATGAATTCGTCGTGGTGTTTCGTGTCAATGGCCACAACAACGTCAAGGGCGTTGGTGGGGTCGTATCCAGGGCTTTGCTGCATGCGAAGCGCCCGGTATTCCCGCCCTTGACTCTGCCACCTTTGAATCACCTGCTCGTCAGGCTGGCTCAACCCAGGCGCCACTTGCCCAGGCGGAGAAAACCGATCTGAACTGTAGAGTGTTGATCCGTCAATGCCTTTGGCAGAGATGTACATGCCGTGGTGGTGATTCAAGGCCTCGCTCAATCTTTTGCGGGCGTCATCTTGAGAGCGCGACTTCGTTAGGATGTCCTTGATGAGGAGTTGCTTGTCACTGAGGGTGAAGCGGTCCAAATCGATGAAATGCTGGTCTGCAGCGTACATAAGCAGGCTGCCCAAGCCCAGCACAATGCACACGGACGTCAAGGTGAAGAACAATGTCAAGCGAGCGGTCAGTGACAACGCCTTCAGTCGTTCGATCTTCACTGAGCAGACCTTCCAGGCTCTTCGAGAACGTACCCCATTCCTCGTACTGTTTGAATCAACTTCATGTTTTGGCCTTCGTCGATTTTGACCCTCAGGCGTCGAATGGCCACCTCGATCACGTTGGTATCGCTGTCGAAGTTCATGTCCCACACTTGCGATGCGATGAGAGAACGCGGCAGCACCTCACCTTGTCGCCGCATCAGTAGCTCCAGAAGACCGAACTCTTTGGCCGTCAAGTCGATCCTCACGCCACCTCTGGTCACGCGTCGTCGCAAGAGATCCATCTCAAGATCAGCAACGCACAACGTTGGGCCGTCACCATGCTGCCGCCCCCTGCGCAGGATGATTCGAACCCGCGCCAGCAACTCCGCGAACGAGAACGGTTTGATGAGGTAATCATCGGCGCCCAACTCCAGCCCTTTGACACGATCCTCGACTTGATCGCGGGCTGTCAAAAATAAGACAGGCATTTCCAGGCCTTGCTGACGCAAGGTGCTCAGCACTTGCCACCCGTTGAGACCTGGCAGCATGACGTCCAGGATCACCAGATCGTGCGCACCGTGTTTGGCGAGGTGAATCCCGTCGGGGCCGTTGGTCGCCAGATCGACAACAAACCCTGCTTCGCTGAGCCCTTGGCGCAGGTACTCCCCGGTCTTTGGTTCGTCTTCTACGATCAAGATGCGCACGGTGATCTCCAGTTCCTGCCAGCGCATGAGTTTGCCGCCATTCTGACGTGCGTTTCGCAGATGACAAAACTGTCATCTGCGAAACATGTTCTCGACAGGCTGACCTGAGCACAATGGCAGCTTGAAATCACAGCTTGCCAAGAGGAAGACATGCTATTGGCCCAATCGTCCTATGTTGTTCGCCCCGCACTGGGTCTGGTGCTGTTAGCCATGGGGGGGCTGACCCAAGCCCAGCAGCCTGCCAGTGCTGAACCAATCGCGCCACCTGAATTCATGGTGACCTACCGATCCCCTATTGGCAGCTACCAGGGCTTTTCCGATCCGGTTCTCGCGGCCTGGAAAGAGTCCAACGACTTGGTCGGTCGCATTGGTGGTTGGCGAGCTTACGCACGAGAGTCGCGTGGTGGTCCCAACATCAAACCGAGCAGCGAGTCTGAACGCGATGATCCGCACGCAGGTCATGGGGAGAGCCGTCGATGAAAAGGCTGTTCAATCGAGTACCGCTGAGAGCGGGTGTCGCTGCGATCGGTTTGGGTGTTCTCTCGGGTTGTGCGAGCATCGACATTGGTCAATCGGTCAAGCGCATCAACGACGAAACCTCGGGCTTCACGCAGGGGAATCTGTCGCTGGCGACGAACGATTCTGAAAAGACAAAACTCCGCGGACGAGCCCACTCTCTGTTGGAAAAGCCTTTGAGCCAGTCGCAAGCAGTGGAGTTGGCGTTGGTCAATAGTCCTTCCATGCAAGCCCTGCTGGCGCAGAGTTGGGCTGAAGCAGCTCAGACGGCTCAGTCAGGCCGCATCGCCAATCCGGTGTTCAGTTTTGAGCGCTTGCGCGCTGGCGATGAGCTGGAGTTGGGGCGCGCATTGTCCTTTGGTTTGCTTGACCTCATCTCTTTACCTTGGCGACAAAGTGCCGCCAGCCGACGAATCGATCAAGCACAGGTGAAGCTGGCAGCAGACGTCGTGGATCAGGTGACCTTGGTCCGCCAGGCTTGGGTCCGTGCTGTGGCCGCTCAACAGACGCTCAAGTATGCCGAACAGGTCTATGAGGCATCCCAAGCAAGCGCAGAACTGGCGCAGCGTATGCAAGCGGTCGGCAACTTCAACCGAGTTTCGCGCGCCAGGCAACAGGCCTTTTATGCCGACGCAGCAACCCGGTTGGCCTCTGTAAGCCATCTGAACACGGCGGCCAGAGAGGAGTTGGTACGTCTGCTTGGTTTGAACGATGCCCAAGTCGATCAACTGAGGCTTCCAGATCGTCTCCCCGACTTACCCAAGGAACCGGTGAATCCGAAGGCATTCAGTGCGCAGGCGTCTCAATCTCGACTGGATATTCGCTTGGCCCAGAGCAATTTCGATGCGTATGCCAAGGCTCAGGGTCTTGAACTGGTGAACTCGTTTACCGACATCGAGTTGACCGCCCGCAGGAACACCAAATTTGATAACGCAGCGGGAACAAGTTCCACTGCCAGAGGTTATGAGTTGGCCTTGCGACTGCCAATTTTTGACTGGGGCGGTATGCAGCGCGACGCCTTCAATGCGCGTACTTTGGCTGCGGCCAATCAGCTTGAGGCCGTCATACGCTCAGCAGGCTCCAACCTGCGAGAGAGCTATTCGGCTTATCGAGCTGCTTACGACGTCGCCAGGCATTACAGAGACGAGGTTCTGCCTTTGCGCAAGGTCATCTCGGATGAGAACCAGCTTCGCTACAACGGCATGCTCATCGGTGTATTCGAGTTGCTGGCCGACTACCGGGATCAAGTGGAAACTGTGATTGCCGCCATCGATGCTGAACAACAGTTCTGGTTGGCCGACGCCGCGATGCAGGCATCTCTGATCGGGCGCCCCACCAGTACCACCTTGTCCGTCGGCGGCGCAGCTCCCAGCGCCGGTGGCGGTCATTGATCAAAGGAACAAAGATGTCGTCAAGAAGAGATTTTTTCAGGATGGCTGGCATTGCTGGTGGCGCCGTGGCAGCCAGTGCCGTCAGTCGCGTGGCGATGGCCGCTTTGCCTGAGCCGGTGATTCAGACCAGTTCGGACACCATGGCTCCTCTCGTTCCTGAAACAGGGCGTTCTTACAACCCTGTGGTGACCTTGAATGGCTGGACTTTGCCTTGGCGGATGAACCAAGGCGTCAAGGAGTTCCATTTGGTTGCCGAGCCCGTGGTGAGAGAGATGGCGCCAGGCTTCAAGGCACACCTGTGGGGGTACAACGGGCAAAGCCCGGGGCCCACCATTGAGGTGGTTGAAGGCGACCGTGTTCGGCTTTATGTCACCAATCGGTTGCCTGAGCACACGAGCATCCATTGGCATGGACAGCGGCTGCCCAACGGCATGGACGGTGTGGCCGGTTTGAATCAGCCCGCCATTCCTGTGGGGAAGACCTACGTTTACGAGTTCGTGGCACGTCGTCCAGGAACGTTCATGTATCACCCCCATGCCGACGAAATGACACAGATGGCCATGGGCATGATGGGGTTTTGGGTCACGCACCCGAAGAACAAGCACCCGTTGATCGATGAGGTCAACAGAGACTTCTGCTTCTTGCTCAATGCTTTTGACATCGATCCGGGCAGTTACACCCCCAAGACGATGACCATGCTTGACTTCAATCTGTGGGCGTGGAACAGCCGCATCTTTCCCGGGGTCGACTCGCTCAACGTTCGACTCAACGACAAAGTGCGCATCCGGGTTGGCAATCTCACGATGACGAACCACCCCATCCATTTGCATGGACATGAATTCTTGGTGACAGGCACCGATGGTGGTCCGACGCCGAAGAGCACTCGCTGGTACGAGGTGACCACCGACGTTGCCGTTGGGCAAATGCGGCAGATCGAGTTTTTGGCCGATGAGGAGGGGGACTGGGCTTTTCACTGCCACAAGAGCCATCACACCATGAACGCCATGGGGCATGACGTTCCAAATCTGATTGGTGTGGATCACCGTGGCGTTGCCAAAAAGATCAAGGGCCTTTTGCCTGAGTACATGGTCATGGGCGAGCGTGGGATGGCCGACATGACCGAGATGGAAATGCCGATACCTGACAACACGGTACCCATGATGACTGGCGAAGGGCCTTTTGGCTCGGTCGAGATGGGCGGCATGTTCAGTGTCGTCAAGGTTCGCAAGAACCAAAAGCATGGCGACTACAAGGACCCTGGTTGGTTTAAGCATCCTGCAGGCACCGTGGCACATGAATATACCGGCCCCTTGAGTGAGCCTGCCAGATTCAAGTCTGAAGGTGGGCAATCTATGCCCCGGGCCAAGAAGCCTGACAAGGCTGTCGAGGTGCGAGCCCGCAAGCCGACGTCTCACAGCGATCACTGATTCTCAACCTCTTGATACGGATTTTTCATGATGAACAAACGTCGATTCGCCACCCACTTCATTGCTGCAACTTGCTTGACGCTGTCCGCTTCCGCATTTGCTGGGGGAGACCATGCGCATGACCATGGTGCAGGAACCCAGGCCGCTGAAGAAACCGCCATCGGCAAGCCTGGTCGGGCATCGAAAGTCACCAGAACGATCAAGGTTTCGATGAGCGACAAGATGCGATTTGAACCTGCATCGATTCAAGTCAAGCAGGGCGAAACAGTGCGCTTCGTCGTCAGAAACGCAGGCCAGATCAAGCACGAGATGAACCTGGGGACCGAAAAGGAACTTTTGGAGCATTTGGAGCTGATGAAGAAGTTCCCGAACATGGAGCACGACGAGCCCAACAAGGTGACCATTGCGCCTGGGCAGCAAGGTGAAATCGTCTGGCAGTTCACTAAAGCCGGGACAGTGAATTTCGCGTGCTTGATTCCTGGTCACTACGAGGCGGGCATGAAGGGCAAGGTCCAGGTTTCGAAGAAATGATCATGCGAGACCAATCTGTGTCTCCATTGCGCTCTAGGCGCAAAGTGCTGATGGCGGCCTTGTCATTGGCATGTACGCCGACGATTTGGGCGGCCTCAGAGACTGCGGAGCGAACACCAATCAAGGTGTGGAAAGATCCCAACTGCGGCTGTTGCAAGCTGTGGGTCTCGCACCTTGAGCACAATGGCTTCGTCGTCACCGTGGTGGATGAGGGCAACAAGGCCGCGCGTGCCACCCTTGGGATGCCGGAGCGGCAGGCATCCTGTCACACGGCTGTGGTGTCCGGCTATGTGATCGAGGGGCACGTCCCTGCGCGCGATATCCGCCGGTTGCTCAAAGACAGGCCACATGCCCTGGGTTTGGCTGTGCCTGGCATGCCTGTCGGATCTCCTGGGATGGATGGGCCTGACTTTGATGGTCACCGCGATCCATACCAAGTGCTGCTGATCCGCAAAGACGGATCGGTTCTGGTTTTTAACTCTTATTCATGAGGTCAACAATGAACGTCATTGCTAAATTTTTAGCCGTATCGGCTTGTGCCATCGGCATCGCTTCTCCACTTGCTTCATTCGCTCAAGCTGCCATGGACCATTCGAAGATGGAGTCCGCGCAGGCTCCCGCAATGACCGACGGCGAGATCAAGAAAATTGATCAGACCAACGGCAAAGTCACCATCAAGCATGGTGACATCAAGCACCTGGACATGCCAGGCATGACCATGGTGTTTACCGCCAAAGACAAGAGCATCTTGTCCAATCTCAAGCCTGGTGATCAGGTGAAATTCATGGTCCTCAGCGAGGGTGGGAAGATGATCGTGACGGAAATTAAAAATGCGCCTTGACGAAAGTGTTAAATCACGTTAGGGAAGGTCTGCATAAATCGCCCGGACACGTGCTTGGCGCCGGCCTGATTGCCTGAGACCATTGAGCCCATGAAGCAGAGCAGCCTTGGATTGGGAACATCGACGAAGCGCACGCGCCGCCGGGAGTTCCTCGACGAGATGGACCGGGTGGTGCCGTGGTCCGACCTGGTGGCGCAGATCGCGCCATTCATGCCCGAAGGCAAACGCGGCCGCCCGCCGTTCCCGGTGGAGTCGCTGCTGCGCATCCACTTCATGCAGCAGTGGTTCACGCTGAGCGACCCGGCCATGGAAGAAGCGCTGCACGACATGCCCCTGTTTCGCGACTTCGCCGGCCTCGGCGGCTGGGATGACCGACTGCCCGACGAGAGCACCATCTTGCGCTTCCGCCATGTGCTGGAGAAGCACAAGCTGGCCGAGCGGATCCTCGCAACGGTCAATCTGCTGCTGGGTGCCAAAGGCCTGATGCTGCGCAGTGGCACGGTGGTCGATGCCACGCTGATCTCGGCGCCGAGCTCGACCAAGAACGCCAGCGGTGAACGAGACCCGGAGATGCACCAAAGCAAGAAGGGCCAGCAGTGGTTCTTCGGCATGAAGGCGCACATTGGCGTGGACGCCGATTCCGGCCTGGTGCACACCGTGCGCGGCACATCGGGCAACGTCAACGATGTGGTCGAAGCCAACAGTTTGCTGCATGGGCAAGAGACGGATGTCTTCGCTGATGCTGGCTACCAAGGCGCACACAAACGGCCAGACGCAAAAGACGATGTGCAGTGGCATGTGGCCATGCGCCCGGGCTTGCGCAAGCTGCTGGACAAGGCTGATCCCATGGATGCTTTGACCGATCAGGTCGAGCGCATCAAGGCCAGCATCCGCGCAAAGGTGGAGCACCCGTTCCGCGTCATCAAGCGCCAGTTCGGTCATGTGAAGGTGCGCTACCGCGGCCTGGCCAAGAACACGGCGCAGTTGCACACGCTGTTTGCGCTGGCCAATTTGTGGATGGTGCGCAAGCGTTTGACGGGGAGCTTGGCATGAGTGCGTCCAGCGCATGGGAAATGGGCGCGAAACGTGCCCAAAACACCTGCCGGGAGAGCGTTCAACCGCCAATCTGGTCATGTCAGTGCACCCAACCACGGTCAGCGCTCATTTGTGCAGACCTTCCTTAACTGCGGGGTTATTGAAAACAGGTGCTTGACCTTCCTGCTGTAGGAAGCTTGAAAGTGAATCCACCCCAAACCAATCGGAGTTTCTGATGATCACTTTTGAAGTCAAGGACATGACTTGCGGCCATTGCGTCAGCACCATCACCAAGGCGGTGCGGGCCGTCGATAAAGAGGCCACCGTACGGATCGAGTTGCAGTCGCACCAAGTCCAGATCGAACCCACAGAGGCGGATGCAGATGAACTTCGCGACGCAATCAAGGAGGCTGGCTACACCCCTGTGGTGGTGACAAATGGGCCGCTCAAACCCGAGAAGGCCAGTCGAGGTGGCTGTTGTTGTGGGTGATGGCGTGACAGCCTTCAGGCATGTTTCATGTGAGGCGCTTGCGTGGCGCGCCTTGCCTTTTTGCTGCGGCGAATCAGCAGGTACGCAGCTGGAATCACGAACATCGACAGCAGTGGCGCCGTGATCATGCCCCCGACCATGGGTGCAGCAATGCGCTGCATGACCTCGGAGCCCGTGCCTGCACCCCACATGATCGGCAGCAAGCCCGCGAGGATCACTGCCACCGTCATGGCCTTGGGGCGCACGCGCAGCACGGCACCGTCACGGATGGCGTCCAGCAGGTCATCGACACTGACCTGGCCCTTGTCGATGCGCTCACCCCAAGCCTGCTTGAGGTAGAGCAGCATGATCACGCCGAACTCGGCGGACACGCCAGCCAATGCAATGAACCCGACTGCCCCGGCCACCGACAGGTTGTAACCCAACAGGTAGAGCAACCAGATGCCCCCCACCAGGGCAAAGGGCAGCGTGGCCATGATCAGCAAGGCTTCGTCAAACGCGCCGAATGTCAGGTACAGCAACACGAAGATGATCAGCAGCGTGAACGGCACCACCACCTTGAGCTTGGCCGTGGCCCGCTCCAGGAACTCGAACTGGCCTGACCAGGACACCGAGTAGCCAGGCGGCAGTTTGACCTTGGCCGCGACAGCCTTTTGCATGTCCTGCACCGCTGATCGCAGATCCCGCCCCCGGATGTCCACATACACCCAGCCTGACAGGCGGGCGTTCTCGCTGCGCAGCATGGGCGGGCCATCGGTCACGCGGATGTCGGCCACATCGGACAAGACCAGGCGCTGTCCACGCTCGTTCACGATGGGCAAGGTGCGCAGTTTTTCCAGCGAATCACGTGTTTCGCGTGGGTAGCGCAGGTTGATCGGAAAGCGCTGCAAGCCTTCCACCGTTTCGCCGATGTTCTCGCCGCCCACTGCCGAGCTGATGACCGACTGCACATCGGCGATGTTCATGCCAAAGCGCGCGGCGGCATCGCGGCGGATGTTGACGTCCACATACCGGCCACCTGTCAGGCGTTCGGCCAAGGCGCTGCTGACACCGGGCACATCCTTGAGCGCCCGCTCGATCTCACCCGTGAGTCGGTCGATGGTGGCCAGGTCGGTGCCCGCCACCTTGACGCCCACGGGGCTCTTGATGCCGGTGGCCAGCATGTCGATGCGGTTGCGGATGGGGGGCACCCAGATGTTGGCCAGGCCGGGCACTTTGACAATGCGGTCCAGCTCTTCAACCAGCCTGTCTTGCGTCATGCCCGGGCGCCATTGGTCTTTTGGTTTGAACTGGATGGTGGTCTCGAACATCTCCATGGGCGCCGGGTCGGTCGCGGTTTCGGCGCGGCCTGCCTTGCCATACACACTGGCCACTTCGGGCACAGTCTTGATCAAACGGTCGGTTTGCTGAAGCAGCTCGGCGGCCTTGCCTGCGGACAAGCCTGGCAGGGCCGTTGGCATGTAGAGCAGGTCGCCCTCGTCCAGCTTGGGCATGAACTCACCGCCAATGTGCTGCAAGGGCCACAAGCTGAGCAACAGCAACACGGTGGCCACCGCCAGCGTGCGCTTGGGGCCTTGCAAGACCGCATTGAGCAGCGGGCGGTAGATGGCAATCAGGAGTCGGTTGAGCGGGTTGCTCTGCTCGCTGGGGATGCGGCCACGGATCAGGTAGCCCATCAGCACGGGGATCAGCGTGACCGACAAGCCCGCTGCCGCCGCCATGGCGTAGGTTTTGGTGAAGGCCAGCGGCGAGAACAGCCGCCCCTCTTGCGCCTCCAGCGTGAACACCGGCACAAAGGACAGCGTGATGATCAACAGCGAGAAAAACAGCGCGGGCCCGACCTCGGCCGCCGAGTCGCCGATGACCTTCCAGCGCTCGGCACCTTCCAGCGTTTGATCGGGATGGGCCTGCTCCCAGTGTTCCAGGTGTTTGTGGGCGTTCTCGATCATCACCACGGCTGCGTCCACCATGGCGCCGATGGCAATGGCGATGCCACCCAGCGACATGATGTTGGCGTTCACGCCTTGGTGGTGCATGACGATGAAAGCTGCCAGGATGCCCAGGGGCAGCGAGATGATGGCCACCAGGGCCGAGCGCAGGTGAAACAGGAAGACAAAGCACACCACGGCCACCACGGCAAACTCTTCGAGCAGTTTGTGCGAGAGGTTCTCCACCGCACGCTCGATGAGGGTGGATCGGTCGTACACCGGCACGATCTCCACCCCCTTGGGCAAACTGGCTTGCAGGGTCTTGAGCTTGGCCTTCACCGCAGCAATCGTCTCCAACGCGTTCTTGCCTGAGCGCATCACGATCACGCCACCGGCGGCTTCCCCCTCACCGTCCAATTCACCAATGCCCCGGCGCATCTCGGGTCCCATTTGGATGCGGGCCACATCCCCCAGGCGCACTGATACGCCTGCGTCGGTGGTAACCAAGGGCACTTGTCGGAAATCGTCCAGCGATTGCAGGTAGCCAGAGGCGCGCACCATGTACTCGGCTTCGCCCAACTCCAGCACCGAACCGCCCGCCTCCTGGTTGGCCTTCTGGATGGCCTCGACCACCTGGGTGTGCGGGATGCCGTAGGTGGCCAGTTTGTCGGGGTCCAGCACCACTTGGTACTGGCGCACCATGCCGCCTACAGAGGCCACTTCCGCCACATTGGGCACGGTCTTGAGTTCGTACTTCAAGAACCAGTCCTGCAAGGCACGCAACTGACCCGCATCCTGTGTGCCTCCACGGTCCACCAGGGCGTATTGGTAAATCCAGCCCACACCCGTGGCGTCGGGCCCCAGCGACGCCTTGGCGCTGGCAGGCAAACGCGACTGAACCTGGTTCAGGTACTCCAGCACACGTGAGCGGGCCCAGTACAGATCGGTGCCGTCCTCGAACAGCACGTAGACATAAGAGTCGCCGAAGAAGGAGTACCCCCGCACCGTCTTGGCGCCAGGCACCGACAGCATGGTCGTGGTCAGCGGGTAGGTGACCTGGTTCTCCACAATGCGCGGCGCCTGGCCTGGGTAGGTCGTGCGGATGATGACTTGCACATCAGACAGGTCGGGCAAGGCGTCCAGCGGCGTTCTCGCAACCGAATACACCCCCCATGCACTGAGCATCAAGGTGGCCAGCAGCACCAGAAAGCGATTGGTGATGGACCAACGGATCAGGCGGGCGATCATGGCTTGCTCCCTTGCTTGGCCGGGCCATGGGTGTGATGGGGCACCTCGGGTGCAGGCTGGGGCTCGGGTGCCAGGTGCGACAGTCGGGTCAACTGCGGCATGCCGTCGGCATCCATGTAGAACTCAAAGCTCACCGGGTCACCCACCTCCAGATGGCGGGGCAGCCCGCCCTTGAGCGGCACCTTGAAATCCATCGTCATAGAGCCCCACTTGAGTGAGGCAATCGGCCCGTGCGACAAGGTGATGGCCTCGTCTGCCAGGGCTTCCACCTTGCCCTGACCTTCGTGTCTGGGCGCGGTGTTGTCCATGGTCGGTGCCGGTGCGCCATTGAGCCGCGCCTCAACACCCTTGAGGCTGGCTTCGGAATCGATCAGGAACTGCGATGACACCACCACACGCTGGCCCACATCCAGGCCGCGCTTGACCTCGGTTTGCCCATCACTCTCGATGCCTGCCTCGATCTCGACCGGGCGGAACCGCCCTTTGTCTTCGGCCAGCATCACCACGGTGCGCGTGCCCGTCTGGATGACGGCCTCTGTGGGGATCAACAAGGACTTGTCGGCACGCATGTCCATGAACTGCATGGTCACGCTCATGCCCGGCACCAGGCGCATGCCTGGGTTGTTCAATTGAACGCGGGCCTTGAGGGTGCGGGTGCCAGGGTTGACCTCTGGCACCAGAGCCTGAACAGTGCCTTCAAAGGTGGTGCCGGGTACAGCCGGGCTGCGCGCCTGAACCCTGGTGCCTGGGCGCAGTTGTGCGACCTGACTCTCCGGCACTTCGGCGTTGGCCCAAACCGTGGACACGCCGTTGATGCGCAACAAGGTGGCCCCTGGCATGACGGACATGCCTTCGCGCACCATCAACTCACTGAGCACGCCGTTGATGGGTGCCGCCAAAGTGATGCGCGGCTGGGTCTTGCCGGTTTGCTCGACGCGCTTGATCTGATCCTCGCTCATGCCGACCTGACGCATGCGCTGGCGAGCGCCATCGACCAAGCTGCCTAGGTCGTGGCCCTGCATGCGGCGAACAGACAAGAACTCTTCTTGTGCCGCCACCCAGTCCGGCACGTAGAGATCGGCCAGGGGGTGACCTTGTTTGACCGCATCCAATGTGGCGCGCACATGCAGCCTCTCGACAAACCCTGCCGCCCGCGCTTGCAGGACAACCTGGTCGCGTTCGTTGTAGGCGATGCTGCCCACGGCAGAAACTTGGGGTGACAGCACCCCCTCGGTGACCTCTGCGGTGCGCACGCCCAGGTTCTGCTGGATGCGTGGGCTCACAGTGACCTTGCCCTGGTCGCCATCGCTGTCTGCGTAGACGGGCACCAGCATCATGTCCATGAATGGCGACTTCGCGGGCTTGTCAAACTTGTTGCCCGGCACCATGGGGTCGTGGTAGTACAAGATCTTCTTGCCGGTGACTGGGTCCATGTCGCCAGCCTTGAGGCCATCGGCGATGTGGCGCCGGGTGGCGTCTTCACCCTCGGCCACGCTGTGCGGCAGGGCTTGGGTGGCGTTTGCTTCAGCGGCGGGCTGAGCGGGGTGCTGATCTGCGTCGGCGCTCATGCCCATGCCTCTTTGCATGCCCAACGCGTACAGGCCATACGAGGCGGCACTCAGTGCTGTGGCGGCAATCATGGCGATCACCAGATTTTTGAGTTTCATGTGAGGCTCCGTGTCAGCGGTCAAGAACGGGCATGGTCAAGTCGTGTTCCACCGGAATCAGGTAGTTGAGCTGCGCCCAGATGCGAGCTACTTCCATGTCGAGTCGAAGCCGGTCCATCTGGGTGTCCAAGGCCATGCGGCGAGCCTCCAGCACGGAGGCCAGCGTGCCGCTGCCGCCTCGGTAGGCGGTCAAAGCGGCCTGGGTTCGCTCGGCTGCCAGGGGGATCAAGACGCTGTCGTAGCGACGCAGTCGATCCCGGCTGCTCTGCCAAGTCTGGAGCATCGCCGTGACCTGGGAAAGGTGCTCCCGTGTGGCTTCTTCGCGCTGGGCGCGCATCTGCTCAACGGTGGCCAACTTGGCAGCCAGGTCGCGGTCTTGACGGCTCTTTTGATCCCATTGCAAGGGAACAGAGACATTGACAGAGGCCATCTTGGAATAGCCGGGCCCACGTTGACTGAGCATCAGCTCCACACCCCAGTCGGCTTGTTTGTTGGCTCGGGCCAGGTCTGCGTCGGCCTGGGCCATCTCTTCCTGCCGGATCAGGACGGTGATGTCAGGGTGCGCGGTCAGGGTGCTTTCCAGATCGTTCAGGTGCGAGGGAACATGGCGGGTGTCGGGCGCATCGCCCAGGGGCGTGTCGGCTGCACGACCTGTCCACCGGCGCAGCGCGGTCTGCGCTGTGCTCACTTCACGCATGGCCTGGTCGATGCGGTCATCCACCTGAGCAAGCGCTGCGCGGGCAGCGAGCACTTCAGTTTGCGATCCTCTGCCCCCTCGATAGGCGACCTCAGTCGCCTCCACTTGCAGGCGGATTTCATCGCGCTGGGCCTTGACCAGGGCCAGCATGCGTTCCTGGTAGTAGAGATCCAGCCAGGCCATGGCCGTGTCACGTTGCAATTGAGCCAGCGCCTGGGCCCGGCTGGCCTCGCTGGCCTGGGCTTCCCGCTCAAAGCGCATGGACCGTGCAAGGCGTTTGTCTTGACGGGTGAACTCCTGCATGAGGCCCACCGAGCGCATGGTCATGAAATCGCGGGTGACACTGAAGCGATCAGGTCCGCTGATGGGCAGGTTGTTGATGCCCAGTTTGAGGACGGGATCGGGCTGCTGTGCGGCCGAAACCACCATGTCGCGGGCAGCCGCCGTGGCGTGGTTCTGGGCCACCAGTTGTTGTGAGCGCGCCTGGGAAAGCCTGAGAGCCTGTTCAAACGTCAGGACATCCCCGGCATGGGCGTGGAAGGATGCGAGGCTGAGGGCCACCAGAACGGCGACACCTTGGAAGCACGTGCGAATGCGCATGAGCATGCTCATGCAGATGGGATGACCGAGATCGACCAGTTGCATGCTCCTGCGTGATAGGAGCGAAAAATGGGGAAACATGACACCTCCGAATGAAGCCCATGGCGTAGGCGTGCGCGGGACAGGGCAGGCAAGGCAGAACGCCACGCGCCTGCATTGGCCAGCAACCTGCGCGACCAGGCGCTGAAGCGGCCGTCAGGCCTTTCAGCGCCGCGTCACTCGGCGTGTCAAATTCGGAAGCAGCAGTGCAGTATGGACAGCGGTGGTGGCGCCGCATGAAGGCGGCTGTCCGCAGTCGGCGCCAGGCCATCCGGCCTTGTGGCGTCCACCGTCAGGGCGACGGTGTACAGCGCGATCAACAGCGCCGCAGGCACGGTAGGCACCTGGGTGTGATCGCTTTGTTGGGTGGGGTGGCAATGCTCGGCGCACAGGCCAGGGTTGGCTTGGTCCAGATGCTTGCCCAAGCCTTCGCCCATCTGCTCACAATCCACCATGGCGCCCATCGCTGTGATGGCGTCGGCGGGGGCATTGCCGGAGAAGACGTTGCTGGGGCAGGCGTAGGCCGCCACGCTCATCTGCGCGAACAGGATCACGCCGACCATCAGTCGGCAAATCCAATGCTTGAGCGCGCGGAGCATGGTCATGCGGCCACCAGCCCTGCGGGTCGAGGGGCGTGATCCACCAGGGCCGCGATGATGGGGCAGTGATCGCCCTTGGCCGACTTCTGGCAACAAGTGACCAAGCCTTCTAGGGCAACGGCCATGGCTTCCAGTTGTGTGGCTCGCTGACGGATGTCCAGCACACGTTGCTGGGTGATCTCCCGCACGCGAACCTGATCGGTCTCGGCGCTCAAAGACACCAGCGAGGCCACGTCATCGAGGGAGAAGCCCAACTCTTGTGCGCGCTTGATGAAACGCAGGCGCCGCACGTCACCCTCGTCGTACTGCCGAAAGCCATTGCCCTCACGGGCAGGCTCACGCAACAGCCCGCGCCGCTGGTAAAAGCGCACCGCTTCCACCCCGACCCCTGCGGTGTCGGCGAGCTTGCGAACGGTGAAGGCGTGGGTGGGCATGTGGAACGGCTTTACAGAAAGTCTGTACTTTGGAACAAAGTTTAATCTCAGTGCATGAAAGGCTGAGGTAGCGCGCCCGAGTCCTCTATGGCGAGATCCTGAAAGTCGAAAGCTAAACGCAACACTCAAACTCCTTGCGTCTTGAATCACAACAGGGATCCGCTCCATCGTTGCGAATCAAACGCAATACCAGCTGCTTGTTGAATTCACAACGGATATTCAGTCAATAGAATAGAACTTCATTCGAGCGGCCAATCACAACACAAAGCCCCAACTACCTGTTCTCGTGAACAAGTTAGATTGCTGGGGAGGCCAATCCGGTGCTCTGTGACACGGCGCGCGCACGTCGTTGAACGCGCGCCCACCACTTCATGCACTGATGCGCCGTGTCCTGCACTCAACTGCTAACCGCGCCAGACCGACCCGCGCGCCATACGACACCCATCACCAGTAATCCGGCGACCGTCAAGGCCACAGACTCGGTTTCCGGAACAGCCGTGATGCTGAATGACGTTGTCCCGGCGCTGTCGTACGGAAAGCCGCCAAAATGCAAGCTATAGCCACTCACGGCGGTGGAATAAAATTCATACTCTCCGGGCGCAAGAGTCAAAACCTTCCGAATACGAAGGATATGAACGTCTCCGTCGACGATGTACTCTGCGCCGGGCTGGCGCTCGTAATACCCGTCAGCATTCAAGGGCCAGTTAATTCCCCAAAGTGCTTCCCCGCGATAATCAACAATGCTTGCAGCGAGACCCGGGAAGCCGCTCATCTCACCGGTAACATACGCCTCAATCAGAACATTTTGTGGCGCCGAGATGTTGACGAATCCCGTGAATGATGCGGTTGCGCGAGCGAACGCTGTATCATTCCAGTCCGTATCCCTTTCCCATACGTAAGACAAGTCAGTGCGATGCCGCACCATTGCATTCGAAACCTCTGACTTGACTTTTGAATTCGCGCTGGTCGAAACCGAATTACCAGAAATCGACAACGCGCCACTCAGATTAATCTCGTTTGACCAATCACCAACGGGTCCCAAATTGAAATCATGATTGGACTGAAGCTGCCGCACACGCCTGCGTCTGGAATCTGATTCATCTTCGACATATTCTGGATAATTCCAGTACTCCCTTGACGCATTTGTCAGGTTTACTCGAACTTCGAGCGTGTGATCATTTGTCGTACGGTAGACATCGAACCCTGATGCGGAGACGCCAAAAGGCGCCATAATCAGAGCCGTCGTGAACGCAAGCCGATGAGGCTTGAAAGCATTGCGCAAAGTCATGAAACCCCCGTGCATAAAGAATGATTAAGGGGCATCCATGTACCGCATCTGCGCGACATCTCAGACCAGCACACGGACACCTGCGGGGAAATGTTGCGCAAGTCCGAGGTGATGTCAATAGCCTTTCCACGGACCGAGACCGCCATGCAGTGCGCGTGAAAAGTCAAAAATACTCGCGCTGAGACTTGATATTAAGTTGCATTTCTGATCAATCGTTTCCTCATAGGAGGAAAGGCAAATGCAACCTCATGGCAAAAACTCCCACCAACTTCAAGACTCCACCGCAAACGGCGATTGCGGAGGAGTCTCGCCGACCTTACCTGCGCAGGCAAGACGTCGGCGCTTAAAAGACTCAATGCTTCGCCTCCACATCCATCGCCAGCCGCTGCAGATATTGCGAGGTGATTGTTGGCAGCTCTGCTGCCATCCAGGCCGCCATGGCTTCTTCTTCCACCAAAATTTCACGGCAAACCCGCGCCGTCTCCACGTCGCCAACAGCCTCGGCCGCCGCAATCAGCGAGCGATAAGAGGCGATCTCGAAGTGCTCGAAGGTATAAGAAGCCATCGCGGCCTTTACCACTTCGTCGGCCACAAACAGCCCGCTGAGGCCTTGGCCCATGGCCATCATCTTGCCGGCGAGATCCTTGATGGTGGAGGTGTCGCCACCGCGGCGTTCGATGCAGGCACGAATCACATCGCGTTGGCGCTGCGTTTCCCGCAAGTGCGCCTCCAGCTTCTGCTTGAAGCTCGGGTAGTGCTCAATGCGCTCGGCCGTCGTGCTCAGCATTTGCTCCGCCTGCTCTTCCATGGCGTGCGCGTCGCGCAGCCAGGTCATCAACATCTCTTCGCGGTCGTTAGCCATTTCGGCTCCTTTCGGTGTGGGTTGGACAACGGGCGGCCGTTCGCGGCCGGCCCCAGCTACATCGAGACAGCAAGGGGTGTTCCCCGCCACGTGCGCTGTATGGGGCGCTCGCCCGCGCGAGCGCTTCACTGCCAACCGGGCATGCCGGTTGCCGCCAGCAGGCATCACCGGTATGCCCGGTCACCTACCACCCATCCAAGGAGTCCACGCATGATCTCGCCATCCAACGAATCGCCTGCCGCCCGCATCGATGTCGACAATCCCGCCGAACTTCAGCGTTGGTCAGACAAATTCGACGCCAGCCCGGAGCAGGTTCGTGAGGCTGTCAGGGCCGTCGGCAACCACCCCGAAGACGTCGAACTGCACCTCAAGGGCAGCCGCACCACCACCAACTCCGAGCGCGTGGCGCGCCAGGGCTGACCACCAGGCTCCATGGTTCAGTGTTTGGGGGGCGGCACCTTGCCGCCCGCCTTACGTGCTTTCGACAGGCCGATGGCGATGGCCTGCTTGCGGCTGGTCACGCGCTTGCCTTTGGCGCCGCTGCGCAGCTTGCCCTCCTTGAGCTCGTGAAGGGCTTCGCCGACTTCTTCTGATGCTTTCTTGCCGTACTTGGCCATGGTGCTTCCTTTCGTGCGAGGGTCTTCCCGCCTTCGCAACGGCACACGGTGTGCCCGCATCTTGCTTGCTGCGGGGCACAATGCGGCAGTCCGATGCGCAGCGTCGGTGATCAGAAGGACAGCCCCACATGCAACCCATTGCCATCGGCCTCATTGGCGGCAGCGGCCTTTATCAAATGGAAGGCCTGCAGGACATCTGTGAACACGCGATCGACACGCCTTACGGCCGGCCTTCGGACGTGCTGGTCAGCGGACGCCTGGATGGGGTTCCGGTCGTGTTTCTGGCGCGACATGGCCGCGGCCACCGTTATCTGCCCGGTGAAGTGCCCTACCGCGCCAACATCCACGCCTTGCGCCAGATGGGTGTGCGTTACCTGATCTCGATGTCGGCCGTGGGCTCGCTCAAGGCCGACATCGCGCCGCTCGACATGGTGCTGCCCGATCAGTTCATCGACCTCACCCGCAATCGGCAAAGCACTTTCTTTGGCGACGGCGCTGTGGCGCACGTGTCCATGGCTCAGCCTGTGTGCCCATTGGTGGCGGGCGCCCTGGCCCGCGCCGTGGCGTCGCACGCGCCCGGCGTCCAGCTGCACCAGGGTGGCACCTATGTGTGCATCGAAGGGCCGCAGTTCTCCAGCCTCGCCGAGTCTCATTGGTACCAGTCCATGGGAGCCAGCATCATCGGCATGACGAACATGCCCGAAGCCAAGCTTGCCCGTGAAGCGCAGATTGCCTACGCGACCCTGGCCATGGTGACGGACTACGACTGCTGGCATCCGCAAGAAGGCCCCGTCACCGCGGACCAGGCCATTGCCAATCTGCTGGCCAACGCCGCCCGCGGCCAGGCGGTGGCACGCGAAGCGGTTCGCCTGCTGGCGCAGGAGCGTCCCGACAGCCCCGCACACCACGCCTTGTCGCAGGCGCTCATCACCCCCTGGGAGGCCATGGCCGAGCCGGTGCGGGCGCGGTTGGGTGTGTTCCGCCATGACAGCTGCTGATCCACGGGAGCCCGTCGCCATGCCCCTACGCTCACCCCTCCCTCCTCGCCTGCGCCCCGCCGCGGCGGTCCGGGTCGCAGCTGCCGCTGCGCTGGCCTTGGTCTTTGCTGCCGAGGCCAGCGCGGGGCCGGTGCTGGACGCCGTACGCAAACGAGGCCAACTGCTCTGTGGCGTGAGCACCGGCGTGGCCGGTTTCTCCGCGCCGGACTCAAAGGGCCGCTGGCATGGCCTGGACGTGGACGTCTGCCGTGCGGTGGCGGCGGCTGTGCTGCGCGACCCGGAGAAGGTGCGCTTCGTGCCGCTCAACGCACAGCAGCGCTTTGTCGGGCTGCAAGGCGGCCAGGTGGATCTGTTGTCGCGCAACACCTCGTGGACGCTCAGCCGCGATGCCTCGCTTGGTTTTCACTTCACCACGGTGACCTACTTCGATGGTCAGGGCTTTTTGGTGCCGCGTCGGTTCAAGGTGCAACGCGCCACCGACCTCAAAGGCGCCCAGGTGTGTGTCCAGGCCGGAACCACCACAGAGCGCAACCTGGCCGATTTTTCGCGGCAACATCAACTCAACATCAAGCCCGTCGTGTTCGAAAGCTACGAGGCGGCATTCAAGGCGCTGTTCTCTGGGCGCTGCCAGGCCTACACAGCGGACGCATCGGCCCTGGCCAGTGTGCGCAACCGTGAGGCGCCCAAACCGGACGACTACCTGATCCTGCCCGACCTGATCTCGAAAGAGCCGCTGGGCCCCATGGTGCGCCGGGGCGATGACGAATGGACGGCCATCGTCAAGTGGACGGTGTTCGCGCTGATCGAGGCAGAAGAGCTGGGCATTACCCGCGCCAAGGCCGCGGAACTCGCCGCGCGCAGCAGCGATCCCGCGGTACAGCGCCTGCTGGGTAAGGGTGAAGACCTGGGCCGCCACCTCGGGCTTGACGCGCAGTGGGCCATGCGCGCCATCCAGGCGGTGGGCCACTACGGCGAGGTGTTCGAGCGCAACGTCGGAGGCCAGTCACCGCTCAAGCTGGAGCGCGGGCTCAACCGCCTGTGGCGTGATGGCGGCCTGCTTTACCCTCCCCCCTTCCGCTGACACGCCCCGGCATGTGGGAGTTTCTGTGGCAGCCCGCGGGCTTTGACATCGGCGAGACCGGACTGCTCGCCTTCGACGCCAGCCAGCCGCTGTGGCGTGCGCTGCTCGTCGGTCTGGGCAACACCTTGAGGGTGGCCTTGCCCGGCTTGATCCTTTGCACGCTGCTCGCCTTGGCGGTGGCCTTGCTTCGGCGACATGGGCGCGGCGCGTGGCGCGGCATGGCCGTGGTCTACATCGAGGTGGTGCGCAATGTGCCGCTGCTGCTGCAGTTGCTGATCTGGTACTTCCTGGTCATCGAGGTGCTGCCCGACAGCGTCGAGGCGCTGTCACTGGGCCCGGGCATCTGGTTGAGCAAGGGCGGGCTGGCGATCCCCTGGCCGCAATGGGATGCCGCAGGCCTGCACTGGTCCATCCCCGAGCAGGGCCCGTTCAACGTGAGCGGGGGCGCTGCGGTGAGCCCCGAGTTTTTGGCCCTGCTCGCTGCGTTGAGCGTCTACACCAGTGCCTTCCTGGCCGAGGTGATCCGCGCCGGGCTCGATGCCGTGCCCGCCTCGTTGCTGGAGGCCGCCGATACACTGGGCGCCTCACGCTGGCAGCAGATCACACGCGTGCTGCTGCCTCAGGCCTGGCGCACCGTGGTGCCCGCCGCCACCAACCAGTATCTCAACCTCATCAAGAACTCATCTCTGGCCGTGGCCATTGGTTATCCCGATCTTGTCTCGGTCAGCAACACCACGATCAACCAGACCGGACAGGTGCTTGCATGCGTGAGCATCATGATGACGATCTACCTGGCCCTGTCGCTGCTGGCAGCCGGGCTGATGAACTGGTTCAACCGACGCCACGCGCTCAAGGGAGCCGCCGCATGAACGCAGGGGCGCGGCGACTGATCGCATGGCTGACCACCGCGACGGGCTGGCTGCTGGTCGCATGGCTGGCGTGGCAGCTATGGGCTTGGGGCGTTCAGCACGCAGTCTGGCAGGCGGACGCGGATGCATGCCGGGCCTCCGCGCAGGCCGCGTCCCGTGGCGCCTGCTGGGGCGTGGTGGCCGAGAAGGGTGTGCCCATGCTGTTGGGCCACTTCCCGGCCGAGGCACATTGGCGCCCTCTGACCATGCTGGGCCTGTCAGCGCTGATGCTGCTGACATGGGTGTGCTCACCGGCGCGCCTGCGCCTTCGCTGCTGGGCAGTGGCCGGTCTGGTGTGGCTGCCCCTCAGCGCTGCGCTGTTGCATGGGGGCGTGCTCGGCCTCGCTGTGGTGCCCAGCGTCGACTGGGGCGGGCTGCCGCTCACCCTGCTGTTGTTCTTGGGGAGCTGGTGGTTGTCGGTGCCGATCGGCGTGGGCCTCGCCCTGGCCCGACACCGGGGCGGCATGCCCGGCTTGCTCGCCACGTTCATCATCGAGGTCGTGCGCGGCGTACCACTGGTCACACTGCTGTTTGCGGCCGTGTTCGTGCTGCCACTGATCCTGCCACATGCATACACCCCGTCCGTGCTGGTGCGAGCCGGCGTGGCGCTCGTATTGTTTGCTTCAGCCTACCTGGCAGAGATCATGCGCGGCGGCCTGCAGACCATTCCGGTCGAGCAGTCAGAGGCCGGCAAGGTGCTGGGCTTGGGCCGCTGGGGCATCGAGCGGCGCATCGTGCTGCCGCAAGCGTTTCGCGTGGTGCTGCCCGCCCTCACGGGGCATGCCATCGGCCTGCTCAAGGACACCTCGCTGGTCGTGGTGGTTGGGCTGCACGAGCTCACAGGCAGCCTCTCTCTGGCATTGTCGGGTGATCCGATCTGGCGGCCCTACTACTTCGAAGCGTATCTGTTTGTCGGGCTGATCTACGCGCTGATGTGTCTGGCGTTGTCAACCGGGGGACGCCGCCTCGAGCGCCACTGGCTTGCACCCTGAGCGCCCAAAAAAGAGCCCGCCAATTGGCGGGCCTCAACACGCTCTTGCCGCAAGCAAAAGAGTAAGCGGGAGAAAGACAGGACAACAACGGGCACGCGGCCCGCAATCAAACGGGATCGGCTTCGGCCACTTCATCCGCAGCAGCATCCACGGCCTCGTCGAAGGCCTGGCGGTCGCCGTGCACATGCGGAATCAGGGGCTTGTCCAGCGGACGGCACACGCGGCTTTGCAGACGGTTGAGGCGCTCGGAGCGCTCCATGGCATCCACCACCGCTTGCGGGTCCATCATCAGGGCAAACGGGTTGGCGTACAGACTCTGCTTTTGCATACGGGCCTCCGGTGTGTGGCGTTCATGTCGATGAGCCAACTGTAGGCTTCACCGAACATCGGCGGTAGTCGCCGAACAACCAAACCGCCTGTCAGAAATTGTCTGACACGGCCCTCGCAGCCAGGGTGTGCAAACCCTCAGTGTGCACACACGCGTGAGAACAAATCCTCGAAGTTGCGTGAGGTGACACGGCCCACCTCCTCCGGGTTCACCCCTTTGAGCTCGGCCAGCTGGCGCGCCACATGGGCCACATAGGCCGGGCTGTTGGTCTTGCCCCGATGGGGCACGGGCGCCAGATAAGGGCTGTCGGTCTCGATCAGGCAACGCTCCAGCGGCACGAAGCGCGCCACGTCGCGCAAGGCCTGGGCGTTCTTGAAAGTCAGGATGCCTGAAAACGAAATGTAGAAGCCCATGTCCAGCGCCTGGCGCGCCACGGCCTCCGACTCGGTAAAGCAGTGGAACACGCCGCGCACCGTGCCCTGCCCTTCGCTGCGCAGCACGGCCACGGTGTCTTCGGCCGATGAGCGGGTGTGCACCACCAGCGGCAAGCCGGTCAGCCGGGCCGCCTGGATGTGGACGGCAAAGCGATCGCGCTGCCAGGCCATGTCGGCGACTGTGCGGCCTTCTAGGCGGTAGTAGTCCAGCCCGGTTTCGCCGATGCCCACGACACGCGGCAAAGCGGCCAGCCGCACCAGGTCCTCGACAGTGGGCTCCTGAACGCCCTCATTGTCGGGATGAACGCCGACGGTGGCCCAGAGGTTATCGTGGGCCATGGCCAGCGCGTGCACGTCCGGAAAGCGCTCGAGCGTGGTGCTGATGCACAGCGCACGGTCGACACCCGCCTCGGCCATTTCGGCCTGCACGGCATCCAGTCGCCCGGTGTAGTCGGGAAAGTCCAGGTGGCAATGAGAATCAACGAACATGGCGCAAGCAAACAGTCAGCGCTCACCGGGCAACGGCGGGCAAAAGCCGCCATCTTGCCTCAAAGCGTTTGAGTGGGCTTGCTTGAGGAAATGTTCGTGCCGAGGATCTGCTCGATCTTCAAGCGCAACAGACGCGATTTTTCATCCGCCGGAAAGCGCACCCCCACACCTTGCGTGCGGCCCGCAGACGCGTTGGCCGGGGTGATCCAGGCAATCTTGCCTGCCACGGGGTGGCGCTGGGGGTCTTCGGGTAAGGACAGCAGCAGATAGATGTCATCGCCGAGCCGGTACTCACGGGTGGTGGGCACGAACAGCCCGCCATCGGTGAAAGCCGGAATGTAGGCAGCATACAGCGCGCCCTTTTCGCGGAAGACAAGTTGAATGACGCTCGGACGCGCCGCGCTGCCAGAAGCGGGCAATGCACCTGCTGATCCGCCCAGGCCGGAAGACAGCTTGCCGGGCGCCGCACCCGCGAACGCGGACGGCATGGCGGTGGTCTGAAAGTCACTCATCGTGGGCGCAGTGTAACGCGGTGCCCCCCCGTTAGGGTGTGAACTAGCCCCCAGTCCGGGGGGCGTTTACATTCCCATACACCTCAGGCCGCGCGCCGCCGAAGAGCCAGTGCAGCTTGGTCAAGCAGGCTTTCCAGCCGCAAGGTGGCGTGCCAAGGATGCTCGGCATGTCGGGCCACCTGTTGCAGCTGCTTGTGCCAAGCCAGCAGCCGGGCAAGCGGTGGCGGCGCAGGCAGGCTCGCGGCCTCGAAGTAATGCGGCTGTCCACCCACCGACACGGCAGAGAGATCCAGACAGAGCTTCTGCAGTGTCTCGATCACGAGGGGCAACGGCCATTGCGCCATCGCGCCGGCCTGCCCTTGCGCCACCTGAGCAGGCAGCCCGCGCCAGCTTGAAGCGGTCAGGCCTTGCGTCAACCTGTCCAGCGCCGTGCCGGGTTCGCCGCCGGCGGCAGCCAGCAGCAGGGCCGCATCCCCCTCCGACAGCCCCTCGGCCTGTGCACACAACCAGCGCACCGCCGGCTCCGCGTCGGGCAAGGCCAGATGCCACATCTGGCAGCGGCTGCGGATGGTGGGCAGGATGCCATCGACCGAGCCCACGGCCGACAGGATGAAGCGCACCGCGCCAGGAGGCTCTTCCAGCGTCTTGAGCAGCGTGTTGCTTGACACGGTGTTCATGCGCCCAGCGGGATGGATCAGGATCACCTTGGCTCGACCGCGCGACGAGGTGTGCTGAGAAAAGGCCACCGCGCGCCGCACAGCCTCGACCTTGATCTCTTGGCTGGGCTTGCGTCCTTTGCCGGCCGGCTCGGACTTGCCATCGTCGTCCGACGCCGCCGACCAGCCCAGCGCGGCCTCCAGCGCCTCGGGCAGGAGGACCATGAGGTCCGGGTGCGCCCTCGCCTGGATGAGGTGGCAGGCCGTGCAGCGGCCACACGCGGGCCTGAGCGGCGCGCCTTGGCCGTCCTGCGCCTCGCACAACCAGGCAGAGGCCAGCGCCAAACCGAAGTCAAATTGCCCGACACCCGGTTGCCCATGGACCAGCAGGGCATGACCCCGCACCTGGTCGAGCGCCTGCTGGAGCGGGCCCAACAACCAGGGCGCCAGTGCGGTGGTGGCGCTCATGCCACCCCCCGCTCACGCAAGGCGGCCAGCAAGGCCGCGCCCACCTCGTCGGGTGTGCGATCGGCCTGTACCACGACGAACCGACCGGGGTCGGCAGCCTGCCGGCGCAGGTAGCCCTGACGCACACGCTCGAAAAAGGCGACATCCTGAGCCTCAAAACGGTCTGGTGCGCGCGCGTCGCGCAAGCGAGCCGCTGCGACAGCTGGAGGTAGATCGAAGAGGATGGTCACGTCCGGCTGACGACCTTGCTGCACCCATTGCTCCAATTGGCTCAGGACGGCCTCGTCAAACCCACGGCCACCGCCCTGGTAGGCAAAGGTGGCGTCGGTGAAGCGGTCGCACAGCACCCAGGCGCCCCGCGCCAGCGCCGGCTCGATCACCTGCCCCAGGTGGTCACGGCGGGCCGCGAACACCAGCAGCGATTCGGTGAGCGGGTCCATGGGCTGGTGCAGCACCATTTCGCGCAAGGATTCAGCCACAGGCGTGCCGCCGGGCTCGCGCGTGCACACCACCTCGTGTCCGGCCTCACGCCAGGCCTGCTCGATGGTGCGCAGGTGCGTGGTTTTGCCTGCCCCGTCGATGCCTTCGACGGTGACGAAACGTCCTTTGCCCTGGTTCATGGTGTGCTGCTTCTGAGCTGACGCTGATAGCGGTTGACGGCGCGATTGTGCTCGTCCAGCGTGTTGCTGAAGACGCTGCTGCCGTCGCCTCGGGCGACGAAGTACAGCGCCCGCGTGTCGGCCGGCCTCACGGCGGCCAGCAAAGACGCCTTGCCGGGCATGGCGATTGGCGTGGGCGGCAGGCCGGCGCGAGTGTAGGTGTTGTACGGCGTGTCGGTCTGCAAATCGATCTTGCGAAGGTTGCCGTCGAAACGTTCACCCAAGCCGTAGATCACGGTGGGATCGGTCTGCAGACGCATGCCGATGCGCAGCCGGTTCGCAAACACCCCGGCCACCAATGCACGGTCATCTGCCTGCCCGGTTTCCTTTTCAACAATTGACGCCAGTATCAGCGCCTGCTCCATGCTGGCGAGTGGCACGTTGGCTTGGCGCTGCTGCCAGGCCTCCTCCAGCCGATGCTCCATGGCATGCAGCGCCCGCCGCATCACGGCCAGATCGGTCGAGCCTTTTGCGTACGCGTAGGTGTCGGGGAAAAAGCGCCCTTCTGCCGCCACACCGGGCCGCTCGAGCAACACCATGATCTCTTCAGCAGACAGCCCGGACGTTGTGGGCTTCAGCCCGTCTGCCCTCGCCAGCTCGGCGCGCCATTGCGCAAACGTCCAGCCCTCGATCAAACGTACCGTGGCCAGCCGCTCATCGCCGCGCACCATCATGCGCAGCAGGTCGCGGGCCGAGCTGCCTGGAGGCAATTCATAGCTGCCCGCACGGATCTGCCGCGCCTGCCCGGACACGCGGAACCACTGGAACAACAGCCAGTCAGAGTCCTCCACACCCGCCTCTACCCAGCCACGGGCCACATCCCTCGGGGTGCTGCCTTGCTCGACAGAGAACTCGACGGCTACACCACCGCGCAGCGGCAAGGGCCGCGTAACCCACCAGGCCGCCAGGCCAGCCAGCATCAGCGCCACCCCCATGAGCAGCATGAGCGCGCTGCGCAGCGCGCCACCGGTTTGTCGAGGCGGGGTCAGGGGCAAACGGGGCATGAGGAGATCGGACTTCACACCCGTCATCATAATCAGCACATGGACACCACCCTCCTCTCGGATACCACTGCCTGGCAAGGCAGCTGTGCGCTCGGCCATCTGGGCGTGATCGTAGCCACCGGCGCGGATGCGGCCACCTTTCTGCATGGCCAGCTCAGCCAGGACATCGTGCAACTGCCCGTGAGCCAGCCCGCGCTGGCGGCCTATTGCTCGCCCAAGGGGCGGATGCTGGCCAGCCTGTGGGTCTGGCGTGCCGACGCCGAGCGTTTCTGGCTTGTGCTCGACCGTAGCTTGTTGCCCAGCACGCTCAAGCGCCTGACGATGTTCGTGCTGCGGGCGCAGTGCAAGCTGCGCGACGCCAGCGACGAGCTGTCGGTCGTGGGCGCTGCATGGCCGGACACGCATGGCGGCCATGCGCCAGAAGGCTTCGTGCCGCTGCCCGGTCAGCACCGCACCGCAACGGGTTCAGCGCTGGGCTGCGCCCTGCTGCCTGCGGGCGTTGCCGCAACGCGTCTGGCCACAGGCCCGACGCTGGATGCGGCGCAGTGGGCCTGGCTGCAGGTGCTCACCGGCGTGCCACACATCACGGCCGCCACGGCTGACCAGTTCGTGCCGCAGATGGTGAACTATGAGGTGCTGGGCGGCGTCAACTTCCGAAAGGGCTGCTACCCAGGCCAAGAGGTGGTCGCGCGCAGCCAGTACCGCGGCACGCTCAAGCGCCGGCTGTTTCTCGCGCGCGGCCACACCCCCATGCAGGCCGGCCAGGAGGTATACAGCGCGGCCGATCCGGGCCAGCCGGCCGGCATGGTGGTCAACGCGGCCGCCTCACCCGAGTCAGGCGACGGCTCGGTGCTGGCGCTGATCGAGCTGAAGCTCCAAGCCAGCGATGCGGCGCTGCACCTCGGCGGCGACGCAGGGCCAGCGCTTACCTTGCTGCCCCTGCCCTACGACGTCACGTCGGCGGATGCATGACGGGCGGGCTCGTCGAATCGTTAACGGCATTTCGCCCTGCAAAGCCCGGTTGTGCGTTGGCGGCGCCTGTTGCACAGCACAATTTGGGCTAGTCTGACGCCATGGATGGTCAACGGTTGAAGGACGGGGCTACCGCTGAGGGGCGCCCGGCGCTGTTTGTGTACTACCGGGTGCCCGCTGCTCACCAGCAGGCTTGGCTGGAGGCGGTGCAAGCCATGCAGCACGGGATGCGCGCGCGCTGGCCGGGTCTGGTGGCCCGGCTGATGCGGCGATCGGACGACGTGAAAGCCGATGCGCCCGCTACCTGGATGGAGGTCTACGAGCACCCCGAGGGCATCGGTGGTGCATTTGAGGCCGATCTGCTGGCCGAGGTGGACAGGCTGCCATTGCAGTGGATCGGCGAGCGCCACATCGAGCGATTCACTGACTGTTCGACCGCCTCGACCGCTTCTTTTGAAGCCTGATTCACCGCCGCCTGACGCCTGCCGTACCGGAGTCGACCGATGTGCCTTGCCGCCTTTGCCCTTGATCAGCACAGCCGCTTTCCCTTTGTTCTGGCGGCCAACCGAGACGAGTTTTTTGACCGCCCAGCAGCCCGGTTGACCTGGTGGCAGCCCGAGGAAGGCGGCCCCGCCATTCTTGGCGGCCGAGACCTTTCTGCAGGCGGCACCTGGCTGGGCCTGACGGCCGAAGGTCGGCTGGGACTGGTCACCAACATTCGCAATCCCCTGGACATCGATCCACAAGCCCCCTCGCGTGGACAGATCGTGCCGCAATGGCTCAAAGGAGATGTCGGCATGGCCACGCTGTGGCCACGCCTGGCCATGTCGGGCTACAACGGCTTCAACATGATCGCGCTGGATTTCGCACAGGGTGAATGCTTCTGGCTCAACAACCGGCAGCTCTACCCCGAACGGCTTCAGAAAGGCATCTTCGGGCTGTCGAACGCGGCGCTGAACACGCCCTGGCCCAAGGTCCAGCAGCTCAAGGCGCGGCTTAAATCGGCGCTCAGCCCCGAGCAGGATGTCGAGCGCATGGCCGATGTGCTGCTCGACGCCCTGTCCAACCCAGAGCAGGCCGCTGACGCCCACCTGCCGCACACCGGTGTGCCCATGGAGTGGGAGCGCATGCTGTCGTCGTGCTTCATCCGCACCCCGGACGGCACCTACGGCACCCGCTGCTCCACGGTCATCATCACCGAGCGCCAGCACAAGCGACTGGTCACCCACGTGTATGAACGCACCTTCAGCGCCAAGGGCGGCGTGGCGCTGCTACGCCGTGTGACCTTGAAGAACTGGCCGCCGCGCCACACGATGGCACAAGCCGATGTGGCACGTCTTCAGGCCACGCTGCCGCCACCGGCCTTGCGCACCGAAGAGGTGTTCGAGAGTTCCGAGGTGTCAGAGCAGGACAACCACGTGCTGCCCCCGATGAAGCGCACTCGCGCACGCAACCTCATCAAGGCGCCGGTGTTGAAGATGGTCAAAGCGTGAGCACCATCTTGCGGTGCGGGATGCCGACCTCGTCGAACACCTCGCCCACCGGCTGAAAGCCCGCCGATTCATACAGCGCCTGGGCACTGCACTGCGCGTGCAGGCTCAATTGCGGTCGGCCGATCGCACGGGCCTGGTCGACCAGCGCCTCCAGCACCTTGCGACCCAGGCCCACGCCCCGCGCGCAGCGCATCACCGCCATGCGCCCGATGCGCGCGCGTCCAGGCGTCTCGTCCGGAATGAGCCGCCCGGTGGCCGCCGCCCATCCGTCCAGATTCGTCACGACAACATGGTGGGCGCGCGCATCGTCATCGTCCCATTCCTCGGATTCGGCAATGCCTTGCTCCTCGATGAACACCGCTCGCCGCACGGCGGCAGCCTGCTCGCCCAGGGCCCGCCAGTCGCCCAGGTGGGTCAGCCAGCACGGCTGTGTGGCCTCGTATGCATCGAGCTGGGCGCGTGCCGACGCCGGGACGGTGCATGGCCGCCCGTCGTTCAGACTCACGCAGACATAGACCACCTCGCCGCTGACCAGCAACTGGCCATCTCGCCGGGCTTCCCAGTTCAATGTCAGTGACGAGTTGCCCATGCGGGCGCAACGCACGCCGATGCTCAACCAGTCATCAAGCTGGGCGGGTGCGTGGTATTCGAGCGTGTTGCGCCGTACGTAGACATCGCAGCCCAGCCGGGCCCAGGCATCCGGATACGGCAGGCCCACATGGCGCCAGTATTCGGTGGCGGCGACGTCGAGGTAGGTCAGGTAGTGGCCGTTGAAGACCACCTTCTGTGCGTCCACCTCGGCCCAGCGGACGCGCAAGCGGTGTTGAAAGCGGGGGTGCATGCCCTTGAGTATGCACCCGCTACACCGCACTCAGCGCAGCTCGCGGCGCAGGATCTTGCCCACCGGCGTCTTGGGCAACTCGGTGTCCCGGAACTCGATCACGCGCGGAATCTTGTAGCCCGTCAGGTACTTGCGGCAATGCTCCAGCACCGACTCTTTGGTGAGGCTCGGGCTGCGCGGCACGATGATGACCTTCACGCGCTCGCCCGCCACCTCATCGGGCACGCCCACGGCGGCCACTTCCTTGACATCGGGGTGCATGGCCACGACATCCTCGATCTCGTTCGGATAGACGTTGAAGCCCGAGACCAGGATCATGTCCTTCTTGCGGTCCACGATCTTGAGGAAGCCCTTCTCGTCCATCACGGCAATGTCGCCCGTGGCCAGCCAGCCCTCCGGGTCGATGACCTTGGCGGTTTCTTCGGGGCGATTCCAGTAGCCCTTCATGACCTGCGGGCCACGCACGACCAGTTCGCCCGGCTCGTCGATTTCGGCCCAGGAGCCATCTTCGCGACGGATGCGCACCTCGGTCGAGGGCACGGGCACGCCGATCGAGCCCGTGAAGGCGGGCTGCGGCTTCTTCAGATCCACAGGGGCCTGGGTGACGATGGGCGAGCACTCGGTCAGGCCATAGCCTTCGACGATCGAGTTGCCCGTGACTTCCTTCCAGCGCTCGGCAATGCTGCGCTGCAGCGCCATGCCACCGGACACCGCCAGCTTCAGGTTCGAGAAGTTGCGCTTACGGAACTCGGGGTCGTCCAGGAACGAGGCATACAGCGTGTTCACGCAGGTGATGCCGCTGAAGTTCTCGTTCTTCAGGATCATCATCACGCGCTTGGTGTCGCGCGGGTTGGCAATCAGGATGTTGCGGCCACCGAGCGCCATGAAGATCAGGCAGTTCACCGTCAACGAGAAGATGTGGTACAGCGGCAGCGGCGTGACCACGGTTTCGGTGTCGCCGGTGAGCTGGCCTTCAGCAAAAGCCAGCGCCTGCTGGCAGTTCGTCAGCACGTTGCGGTGCGTCAGCATGGCGCCCTTCGACACCCCAGTCGTGCCGCCGGTGTATTGCAGGAAAGCAAGGTCATCCGGGTGCACCTCGGCGTCCTTGACCTTCACCTTGCTGCCGGCCTTGAGCGCGTCGCGAATCCAGATTGCGCCGGGCAACTTGTACTCGGGCACCATCTTCTGCACCTTGCGGATCACGAAGTTCAGCAGGCGACCCTTGGCGTTGATGACGCTGTCAGACAGCAGGTCACCGATCTGCGTGAGCACAATGCGCTTGACGTTGGTGCCCGGCAGCGCTTCTTGCAGCGTCTTGGCGAAGTTCTCCATCACGATGATGGTTTCTGCCCCGGAATCCTTGAGTTGGTGGTTCAGCTCGCGCGCCGTGTACAGCGGGTTGACGTTGACCACGATGGCGCCGATGCGCAGCACGGCGAACAGACACACCGGGTACTGGAAGGTATTGGGCAGCATGATGGCCACCCGATCGCCCTTCTTGACGCCCTGGCTCTGCAGCCAGCCGGCGAACTCCTTGACCAGCCGCTCAAGCCGCGAATTCATCAGCTCGGTGCCGATGCTGACGAAGCCAGGGCGGTCGCGGAACTTGGCCATGCATTCGTCGAAGTACTGGGTCAGGGAGCGGTACTTGTTGACATCGATGTCATGCACCACCCCTTCCACATACGACGACAACCAGATGCGGTTGGTGGTTCCGTCCGGGTTGACGATCGACGGGCGGGGGTTGGCGTGGGCGGTGGCGGTCTGCGTCATGGTGTCTCCTCGTGTGCTGCGCCGTGTCCTGCTGCGGGCAGCTTGTTCAACCGTCAAAAGGGGGCAAATGCCCCCTTCTTCGTTCAACTGTCAGTCTAGCAACGCCGAGCTCAGCGTTCCAGAATGGCCACAACGCCTTGTCCGCCTGCCGCGCAGATGGAAATCAGGCCACGGCCCGAGCCCTTTTGCGCCAGCATCTTCGCCAGCGAGGCCACGATGCGGCCGCCGGTGGCCGCGAACGGATGGCCAGCGGCCAGCGACGAGCCGTTGACGTTGAGCTTGCTGCGGTCGATCGAGCCCAGCGGCTTGTCCAGACCCAGACGCTCCTTGCAGTACTTGGGGTCTTCCCAGGCCTTCAGCGTGCACAGCACCTGAGCCGCAAACGCTTCATGGATCTCGTAGAAATCGAAGTCCTGCAGGGTCAGGCCCGCGCGTTCGAGCATGCGCGGCACGGCGTAGGCCGGCGCCATCAGCAGGCCTTCCTTCTTGTTGAAGAAGTCGACGGCGGCCACTTCGCTGAACGTGATGTAGGCCTGCACCGGCAGGTTGTTGGCCTTGGCCCACTCCTCGCTGCCCAGCAGCACGGCCGAGGCGCCATCGGTCAGCGGGGTCGAGTTGCCCGGGGTCAGCGTGCCCTGGCCAGGCGCGATCTTCTTGTCGAAGCAGGGCTTGAGCGAGCGCAGCTTCTCGATGGTCAGGCCTTCGCGCAGGTTGTTGTCCTTGCTGACGCCCTTGAACGGCGTCATCAGGTCAGCGAAGAAGCCATCCTTGTAGGCGCGGGCCAGGTTCTGGTGCGACAGGAAGGCAAGCTGGTCTTGCTCTTCGCGGGGGATGCCCCACTCGCGTGCCATCAACTCAGCGTGCTCGCCCATGGAGTAGCCGGTTCGCGGTTCGCCGTTCTTCGGGATGGCGGGCTTGACCAGCATCGAGGGGCGGATCTTGGCCAGCGTCTTGAGCTGCTCGCCCGTGCTCTTGCCGCGGTTGGCTTCGAGCAGGATCTTGCGCATCTTCTCGTTGACGCCGATGGGCGCATCCGACGTGGTGTCCACACCGCCGCCGATGCCCGATTCGATGTGACCCAGCGCGATCTTGTTGGCCACCAGCATCACGGCCTCCAGGCCGGTGCCGCAAGCCTGCTGCAGGTCGAAGGCCGGGGTTTCGGGCGCCAGGGTGGTCGACAGCACCGACTCGCGCACCAGATTGAAGTCACGGCTGTGCTTCATCACGGCGCCGGCGGCCACGTCGCCCAGGCGCTTGCCATGCAGGTTGAAGCGGTCGACCAGACCCTGCAGGGTGGCCGTCAGCATGTCCTGGTTGGAGACATGCGAGTAGACGGTGTTGGAGCGGGCGAAAGGAATGCGGTTGCCCCCGATGATGGCGACGCGACGGACAGTGTTCATGTTGAATCCTTCTGAATGCTGAGATCTTGTGGGTCAGTACTGCACGCGGCCGCGCAGATGGGGTTTGTCGCCCTTGGCGTTGCGCACCTCGAACAGCGCGCCATGATCGGCACGGGTCGTCCACATGGATGCGCGAGCGGGCAGGAAGAGCGGCGTCTTGAAATCAACCACCGCTTCGGCACGCTCGATGGCTTCACGCGGCATCAGCGTGGCCAGCGCGCGGGCCTTGGTCCACATGCCATGGGCAATGGCTTTGCGAAAGCCAAGCAACTTGGCCGTGATCGCGGTCAGGTGGATCGGGTTGATGTCGCCCGAGACGCGACCATAGCGGCGCCCGATGCCCCCGGCTGCGAAGAAATCAGCCTGGTGCGACAGCACGCCAGCATCCCCGAGCTGGCTTTCGTACTTCGGCCCACGCGGGTTGCGCACGCCCATGCGCAGCGCTGTCATGTCGTTTTCCCAGACGAGCTGCTCGCCCCGGAAAGCGCGGAAGTGCAGCATGAAGACCTGGCCCTTGTCATGGGCGAACAAGGCGCCGGTGGTCAGCTCGATGCGCAACTCGTCACCCGCCGAGATGCGCGCATGCTGGCGGATGTGGTTCGACAGGTGGACGATGCCCATGGCGGGCCATGGGCAGGCCTTGCTGCCGAACAGCATCATGGCCAGCGGGAAGGCCTGGGTGAACAGGTAGGTCAGCGGCACGCCGTGGGCAGGGGTGAAGCCGCACACACGCGAATATGCCGCCACGTGGCGTGCATCCACCTTCACCTTGGGCCGCACATAGGTCACAGCGGGCAAGGCGTCGACGGCGACGTTCTTCTTGCTGCTCGAGCGCAGGGCGCCCAGGCTCAAGGAGATGGCGCCGGGCAGCTTGTTGACGACGATCGTCTTCATGACTGCTGCGCTCTGCTCAGGCGCCGATCAGGCTCTGACCACACACGCGGATGACGTTGCCCGTCAGGCCGCTGGAGGCGGGGCTGGCGAACCAGCAGATGGCCTCGGCCACGTCCACGGGCTGGCCGCCCTGGCTCATGGAGTTCATGCGGCGACCGGCCTCGCGGATGGCGAACGGGATGGCGGCCGTCATCTGGGTCTCGATGAAGCCAGGCGCCACCGCGTTGATGGTGATGCCCTTTTGCGCGTAGATGGGCGCGGTGCTCTGCACCATGCCGATCACGCCGGCCTTGGAGACGGCGTAGTTGGTCTGGCCCATGTTGCCGGCGATGCCCGAGATCGACGAGACGCAGACGATGCGGCCGCCAGCCTTGAGCGCGCCACTCTCGACCATGGCTTCATTGATGCGCTCCTGGGTGGACAGGTTGACGTTGACCGTCAGCTGCCACAGGTGCTCCTTCATGTTGGCAATCGTCTTGTCGCGGGTGATGCCGGCGTTGTGCACCAGCACGTCCCAGCCGCCATCGGCCTTGGCAGCCTCGATGAGTTTGGCCGGGGCGTCGGGCGCGCCGATGTCCAGCGCGATCGCCTTGCCGCCCAGGCGCTTGGCCACCGCTTCGAGCGGGGCCTGGGCTTGGGGCACGTCCAGGCAGATCACCTGCCCGCCCTCGCGCACCACCACCTCGGCGATGGCCTCGCCGATGCCACGCGAGGCACCGGTCACCAGAACCTTCTTGCCGGCCAGGGCCTGACCCCAGTCAGCCGGCTTCACGACCTCGCCCACGGGGCGGCCAATGCGGATCACCTGGGCCGACACGTAGGCCGAGCGTGGCGACAACAGGAAGCGCAGCGTCGACTCCATCTCGCCCTCGGCGCCCTCGGCCACGTAGACGAGTTGGGCCGTGGCGCCCTTCTTGAGTTCCTTGCCCAGCGAGCGGGTCAGGCCCTCGAGCGAACGCTGGACGGTTGCCTTGCGGTGCGAGGCGCAGTCTTCGGGCGGGCGGCCGATCACCACCACGCGGCCACAGGGCAGCAACGAACGAGCGGCGTCGTGGAAGAACCAGTACAGCGCATCGCTCTGCGTGCTGTCTTCCAGGCCTGTGGCGTCGAATACCAGGGCCTTGACCTTCTCGCCGGGTTGACCATTGCCACCCCAGCGGCCCGTGGTCAGGCCCGCCTGGTTGGCCACCGACACCCACTGCGGCAGGCGCTCGTGGGCCAGCGTCTGCGCGCCGATGTCCTTGAAAAAGGCCGCAAGCTGCGACAGCAACTGCGGCTCACCGCCACCGCCCACCAGCACGGTACCGCGCACAACAGGCTGACCGGCCTTGTAACGCTCCAGTTGCATGGGCTTGGGCAACCCCAGCGCATTGACGAGCTTGGCGCCCATGGGCGAGTTGGCAAAGTCCAGGTAACCGTCTTTCATGCGTGTCTTTCAAGGTACAGGGCCGTGAACGTGAACAGTGTCGATCGGCCAGGTGGGTCGGATGCGATACCTACCGGTGTCGCGGCGAAACAGCACTCACCTCAGTTCTGAAGCGAGGCCGCCTGCGCCGGTTCAGGCGCAGACGCGGGGGGAACATCGGGGGGCAGTCCCAGGCTGGCGAGCCCGGGCAGGTGCACGATTTCGTCGATCAGATTGGTTTCACTCGGCCCCGGCAGCGGTGCGCGCAGCGCAGCAACCATCAGGGAAACCAAGCGCGACAAGATCATGGCCTCGTGGTCGCCCTGCCCCTGCGTGAACTCGCGGATCAGGCGCTGCGTGTTGCCGCCGGCCAGGATGCCCGCCAGGGCGCCCATGGCAAAGTTCAGTCGAAAGCCCAGGTCTTCACGCGCCAGATCGGGCAGCGTGCGCTGAAAGGCAAAGAAAAAGCGCGCCAGCGTCTGCACGTAATGCGTGTCGATGAATTCGCGCACCACTGGCGACGGGTCCGTGTACGCCCGCCCGAGGAAATGCAGGTAGCGGCGGGCCGACTCGCTGGTGCCGCGGCCCATGCGCACCGCCGGCAGGAACATGGCCACCAGCACGTGTTCGCAGCGCAGTTTGGCGCCAAGGTGGCGCTCCAGCACATCGAGCATGGCGATGCGGTGATCGTTGAGTGGGTCGAGTTGTCGCGCCAGCACGGCCTGGATCAGCGCGTCCTTGCTGCCGAAGTGATAGTTGGCGGCAGCCAGGTTCACCCCTGCGGCGCTGGTGATCTGCCGCATGGACATGGATTCGAACCCGCCCTGGACGAACAGCGTCTCGGCTGCGTCGAGGATGCGGGTCTTGGTATCTGCAGGTGAAAGCCGGGGGGCTGCGCTGGCCATGGAAATGCACGCTCCGCAGTACGAACGTTTCAAACGCCCGTTTCATGTAACGGGTGCGTATGGTATGCCAGAGTCGGCGTCGTGACACGACAGACCGTCGACAAAAATGGGTATACCCGCAATCGCGGGGGTCGCTCCGCCCTGGCGCCGCATTGCTACAGTGTGTTGTGACGCGGTCAACGCAGCCCGACAACCACACCTGAGCGAGACACCATGGCCACCATCCTCTACCTGACACAGATCCAGTTCGAATACGGCGCCATCCGGCTGCTGGCAGACGAATGCGCGCGCATCGGCATTCAGCGCCCGTTGATCGTGACCGATGCGGGCGTGCGCGCCGCAGGGGTGCTGCAGAAAGCGCTGGATGCGCTCAAGGATGTCCCCGTCACGGTGTTCGACCAGACGCCGCCCAACCCGACGGAGGCGTCTGTGCGCGCCGCGCTGGCGGTCTGGGAGGCTGGCCGATGCGATGGCCTGATCGCCGTGGGCGGCGGCTCCAGCATCGACCTGGCCAAGGGCCTGGCCATCATGGCCACCCACCCCGGGCCACTGAAGACCTACGCCACCATCGAGGGCGGCTCGCCTCGCATCACCGCCCAGGCCGCGCCGGTGATCGCGGTGCCGACCACGGCGGGCACCGGCAGCGAAGTGGCGCGGGGCGCCATCGTGATCGTGGACGATGGGCGCAAGCTGGGCTTCCACTCCTGGAACCTGATGCCCAAGGCCGCCATCTGTGATCCGGAACTCACGCTGGGACTGCCCCCCGCGCTGACGGCCGCCACCGGCATGGACGCCATCGCCCACTGTATGGAGACCTTCATGGCACCGGCGTTCAACCCGCCGGCGGACGGCATCGCGCTGGACGGCCTGGAGCGTGCCTGGCATCACATCGTGCGCGCCACCCGCGACGGCAGCGACCGGGAGGCCCGACTCAACATGATGAGCGCTTCGATGCAGGGCGCCATGGCCTTTCAAAAAGGCCTGGGTGCCGTCCACAGCCTGAGCCACAGCCTGGGCGGCGTGAATCCCAAACTGCACCACGGCACGCTCAACGCCATGTTCCTGCCCGCGGTGGTGGCCTTCAACGCCGAGGCCGAGTCCATCCAGAAAGAGCGTCGCCTTGACCGCATGGCGCGCGTCATGGGGCTGTCATCCGGCGGCGACATTCCCGCTGCCATCCGCGATCTGAATGCGCAACTGGGTCTGCCCAAAGGGCTGGGCGAGTTGGGCGTTCAGACCGATTGGTTCGACCGCGTGATCACCGGCGCCCTGGCCGATCACTGCCACAAGACCAACCCGCGCATCGCCACGGCCGACGATTACCGCGCGCTGCTGTCCGCGTCGATGTGATCGCCGGTTGACGCGGCAGCTGCTGGCTGCCGCGTCACCATCACCTGGTCGATCTTGTAGTTGTCCACGTCGATGACCTCGAAGCGGTAACCGCCGTAGGTGACGCTGTCAGTGCGGCGCGGGATGCGCCTGAGCATCACCATCAGGAAGCCTGCCAGGGTTTCGTATTCGTCTTCGTGGGGCAGGCTGTCGAGATCAAGCGCGCGCAGCACGTCGGGGATGGGCGTGACGCCGTCGATCAGCCACGAATCGGCATCGCGCTGCACGATGAGGTCTTCATCCAAAGGCGCCACCAGGCTGCCCATCACGGTGTTCATCACATCGTTGAGCGTGATGATGCCCACCACCAGGCTGTACTCGTTGACGATGACTGCGAAGTCTTCGTAGGCCTGGCGGAACTGGGTGAGCATCTCTGACAGGGTGAGGCGGTCAGGCACGCTCAGCACCTTCTTGATCAGACCTTCGGCCTGTAGATCGATGGGCTGGTTGTTGATGACACGGCTGAGCAAGTACTTGGCATCGACATAACCCACCACGTGGTCGATGTCGCCGTCGCAAACCAGGTAGGTCGAATGCGGGCTCTGGTCGATGCGGGCACGAATCAGCGCCTCGGTGTCATCACGCAGCAGGTAGACGATCCGGTCGCGCGGGGTCATGGCGCTGCTAACCACACGGGTGTCCAGCTCGATCACGTTCTCGATGACGTGATGCTCGGGCGTATTGATGGCGCCGGACTCTGCCCCCGCCTGGGCCATGGCCAGGATGTCGTCAGGGGTGATCGCATCGTCTCGTCGCTCTGGCAACCCGAGGCCGCGAAACAGCGTATCGGTCAGCCGCTTGAAGAACCAGACGATGGGCCGTGTCAATCCGAGGAAAGCAAACATGGGCCCGACCACGCGCACCGCAATCTGTTCCGGCGCAGTCATGCCCAGGCGCTTCGGAAACAGATCGGCCAGCAGCACGAACAGACTGGTGACCAGCACGAAAGACACGACGCTGGCCACCGAGGCCGCATGCTGAGCGGGCACGAGCCAGCCAGGCAGCCACTGCATGACCAGCGGTGCAAAGGCCCCCTCCCCGACCACGCCGCCCAAGATGGCGACCACGTTGACACCAATCTGGATGGCAGTGAAGAAGTCGCCTGGCTCATCCTGCACGGCCATCACGCGCAACGCACGTGCATCGCCCTGGTCGGCCATCTGGCGCAGGCGGATGCGCCGCGCGGCCGCCACAGAGAGCTCGGTGATCGAAAAGAATGCGCTGGCCGCAATCAGGGCCGCAATCAGGAACAGGCTGTTGGCTGAATCCATGCCATCAGTGTAGCCAGTTGCTGCTTATTCCTCACAGCGGCTGCAACTCGTCGGCCGGGCAACCGCGGGCCAGCCAGCTTTGCCACTCATCGGCCAACTGGCGCGAGCGCCCTACCGCTTCGGTCCACACCGCCATGCGCTCGGCGGGGGCAAGCTGCTTGAAATCTGTGCGATCCGGTAGCTTGCCGCGCGGCAGCGTGCGCACCCAGGCCGGGTTGGGCGCCAGCACGACGAGGTTGTCCAGCCAGGGGGTCGGCCGGTGGCGCCAGCGCAAGCCCTTGTCCAGCCAGCCTGGCACGACCTGGCGCTGAAAGTGGGGATACAGCACCAGCCCTTCCTTCATCGAGGCGTAAGGCCAGTGGAAGTGGTAGTCCACCAGCCCGCCGTCCCAATGCGCACCGGCTGGTGCCCCGGGGATGGCCTGCACCGCTTCCAGCATGAAGGGGATGCTGCATGAGGCCAGCATGGCGGGCATGAAGTTGTCGGCCGTGAGCGCCACGTGGCGGGTGGGCAGGTCGTTCAGGGGCACGGGCAGCGCGCCGCCATCGGCGGAGAAGACCGTGCGCTCCAGAAAGGCGCCCACTGCCTTGCGGCTCAGCGTGTTGCTCAGGGCCAGCCCGGCAAAGCCCAGGGCAGTGCGTGCTGGCGTACCACGATGCAGCACCTGCCGGCCGCGCGACGTCAACACGTGCAGCTTGAAGCGGTTGTGCGCAAGCAGCGCCGGTACCGCATCGCCGAAGAAATCCTGCAAGGTTTGGGTGAAGCCTGCGGTGATCCGGGCGGCCGACGGAAACCGGCGCCCCGGCTCGGGCTCGATGTGCTGGTGGATGTAGCCATGGGCCAGGGCAGCGAACGCCGCGGCCGCATCGGGCATGGCCGCAGTCGCCATGCGCCAAGCGCCAATCGACGCGCCCACCAGGTGCACGGTGTGCTGCGACCGCGGCAGCCACTCACCGAACAGATGCTGGTCCAAGTGCGTCAGCATCAGGCCTTTCGGCCCCCCTGCTGCCGCAGGCACGAGTCGCACATCGTCTGGCGTCAGCCCTTGGCGCGCAATGTGCTGGCGGGCGCGTTCGCCCGCGTGGATGTGCAAAGCCTTCATGCAGTGAGGATAGCTCAGCAGGCTGCGTCAAATCGGTGTCCAATGTGGCGTGTGATTGTGCAAGGCCACGCGCCCGATGGCTCCCCTCCGCCCATGAGTGAACCGCGCCCCACCCGCAAGGTCATCCCCATCCGCGCCGTCGGCGCCCCGATACCGGCGCCTCCGCCGGCTGCCACGCCCACTCACGCGCATGACGGTCATACCGGTCACGATGACTGTTGTACGCCGCAGGACCTGGTGGGCAGGGGCCTGTCAGCTCCCGGCGCACCACCTGCAGACGCTGCCTCGGCTCGCTATCGGATCGACCAGATGGACTGCCCCACCGAAGAGCGGCTGATCCGCAACCGGTTGGAGCCCATGACCGGCGTCGTGCGGCTGGATTTCAACCTGCTGGCCAGGGAGTTGACCGTGTACCACCGCCTGAGCGACACGGGCGAACTGGAGCAGGCCCTCACCGAGCTGGGCATGGCGCCTCGCCTGCTGGAGGCGGGGGCACGACCTGAGCCGCCTCCGCCTGCGCTGAGCAGCCGGACCCGGTTCGCCCTCGGCGCCGCAGGCCTGTGCGCAGCGGCGGCCGAGGTCGTGGCCTGGCAGACAGGCGATGAATCGGGCGTGCCGGTGGTGGTGCTGGCGCTGCTGTCATTGGGCCTGGCCGGCGGGCCGACACTGCGCAAGGGTTGGATCGCGCTGCGGCACTTCACGCTCAACATCTACTTTCTGATGACGCTGGCCGTTGTTGGGGCGATGGTGATCGGCCAGTGGGCCGAGGCGGCCATGGTGGTCTTTCTGTTTGCGCTGGCCGAAGCCATCGAGGCGCTGTCGCTTGAACGCGCCCGCAAGGCGGTCGCGTCGCTGGCGGCCTACGCGCCAGAGACTGCGTGGGTCAAGACGGCTTCGCCCCCTGACGGGGTGGGTGTGGCGGCCGATGTGTGGGCAGAGCGCCCTGCGCAAGCCGTTCAGATCGGACAGACGATCCGCGTGCGCGCCGGCGAACGCGTGCCCCTGGATGCCCGCGTGACGGCGGGCACCGCTGCGGTAGATCAGGCGCCCATCACGGGCGAAAGCCTGCCCGTGGACAAACAGCCAGGTGACCCGCTGTACGCCGGGACCGTGGTGGCAGACGGTCTGGTGGAGGCCAGCGTCACGGCCACCGCCGCGCACAGCACGATGGCCCGCATGGCCGACGCCATTCAGCAGGCACAGTCACAACGCGCGCCGACCCAGCGTTTTGTGGACCGGTTTGCGCAGGTGTACACACCGGCCGTGGTGGCGGTGGCGGTGGGCGTGGCCGTGCTGGGCCCGGTACTGACGGATGCGCCTTGGCAGGACTGGCTCTACCAGGCACTGGTGATGCTGGTGATCGCATGCCCCTGCGCGCTGGTTGTGTCCACGCCGGTGACCGTGGTGTCTGGCCTGGCCGCCGCGGCCCGCCTGGGCATTTTGGTCAAAGGCGGCGTGTTCCTGGAGGGGGGGCGACGGATTCGCGCCGTGGCGCTCGACAAGACCGGCACGCTCACCCAGGGGCGCCCGATGCTCAGCGACGTGGAGGGACGCCCGGATTACCCGATTGAGTCTGTCTTGCGCCTGGCGGCCTCACTGGATGCACAGAGCACCCACCCCGTGGCCCGCGCCGTGGTGGCGGCGTGGCGCAGCCAGCCCGCGGCGGCTGGTCAGCCGCTGTGGCCGATCAGCGGTTTCAGGAGCCTGCCTGGCCAGGGCGTGGCCGCCGTGGCGAAGACGGATGGGGGCGACCGTGCCGTGGCATTGGGCAACCTCGGTCTGCTGGCTGCTCGGGGTCTGGACGATGCGCCCACCCGGGCGCGCATGCAGGCGCTGGCCGATGAAGGCAAGACGGTGTTCGCACTCGTGGATGAACGCAGCGTGCTCGGTTTGCTGGCCGTGTCTGATGCTGTGCGCCCGGAAAGCCGCGATGCCGTGACGCAACTGAAGTCGCTGGGTGTCAAGCCCGTGATGCTCACCGGGGACAACGCCCAGACCGCACGTCACATCGCGGCCCAGATCGGCATCGACGATGCGCGCGGCCCCTTGATGCCCGAAGACAAGTTGCGCGCCGTGGAAGCCCTGCAAGCCGAGCACGGCGAAGTGGCCATGGTGGGCGACGGGGTGAACGACGCCCCCGCGCTGGCCCGCGCCGACATCGGTCTGGCCATGGGCGCCGCGGGCACCGCCACCGCCCTCGAAACCGCCGATGTCGCCATCATGGACGACGACCCGCGCAAGATCGCGCGCTTCATCCGTCTGAGCCACGCCACACACCGCGTGCTGGTGCAGAACATCGTGCTGGCCCTGGGCATCAAGGCTGTGTTCATGGCCCTGTCACTGGCCGGTGTCGCCACACTGTGGATGGCGGTGTTTGCGGATGTGGGCGCCAGCCTGCTGGTGGTGGCCAACGGGATGCGCTTGCTGCGAGAGGCGCGGCGTTGAAGTCGCGCAGCTGCCTGCCGACCACCGGCCCTAGTCGGGGCGATACAGGTCGCCACCAGGCAGTTCATTGCGCTCAATGAAGCGCACAAAATCTTCGTCGAACTGATCGGCCGTCTGGGCAAACATTTCCTGGATCAAGGGGTGATCGAAACTCTTCTTGATGTAGTGCTGCCATGCCTTGCCGCGCGAGGTCCCGCTGGCATACGGCCCCTGGGTAGCGCAGAACGCTTCTTCATACACGTTCAGCCGGAACAGCACATAGCCCCTGAGCGCGTACAGCCGCCGCCCCCGCTTCGCGGCGCCCGAAAAGTAGCCCTGCACGGGAGCATGCTGGAGATCGAAGAAGTCCTTGGCGACCTGCGGGTGCTCGACTGCCATCTTGTTGAGCTCGAGCAAGCGGTTATGCAACCGCCCCATCTGCTCGGACACGTAATACCAGCGGGCAAAATAAAGTGCCGCAGCGGCAACCAAGGTGGCCGCGACCGTGGCCAACGCGGTCGTGTGATCCGGACTGAACAGACAAACGGCCATGGCAGAGCTTGCATCGTTCATCATTTCCCCTGAAGCTGTCGTTGGTTCGCCCACTGTATGCTTCAACCATACACACTCTGGAGGATCTCATGCCCTTGCTGCGCCCAACTGTTTGCCGAATTGCCGTGGTGTCAACGCTGCTCGTGATGCACGGCGGGGCCGCGGCGAGCGAGAAAGCCTGCCTGCTGGAAGGCGACTTCACCATGGCCGGACAACGTGTCGTGATCAACGACTGTGCAGAGAACCGCAGCATGCCCCCGGCACAGTTCAAGGAGGCGTGCCAGTGGATGGGCAACCCCTTCAACGATGCGCGCTACAAAGCCAAGATCACCTACATGGCATCGTGCCCCGCAGCCCCGCAGGCGCGCTGTCAGAACGCCATGGGTGGCGGCATGAACTTCTCCTACTACAAGCGCGATGCCGAACTGCTCAAGGCAAGCAAGGCCGGATGCGAGGCCCAGGGTGGCAAGTGGGTGCAGTGACCACTGGGTGGCTTAGCGCCCGCTCATCGCTTGCCATGTAGCTTGGCAAACGCCGCCGCCATGGCCGACTGCCCCTGCGCTGGCTGAGCCGCACCGCCGCGCCCGCCCGTGCTAGGCCGTTCACTGCGGGCCGCTGGCCGGAAGCTGTTGTCGCGCCCCGCCCCGGCGGCCTTGGCACCCGTGGGCGCGTCCATCTTCATGGTCAGCGAGATGCGTTTACGGGCCAAGTCCACTTCCAGCACCTTCACCTTGACGATGTCGCCGGTCTTGACCACCTCACGGGCGTCGCTCACGAACTTGTTGGCCAGCTGGCTCACGTGGACCAGGCCGTCCTGGTGCACGCCCAGGTCCACAAAGGCACCAAACTGGGCGACGTTGCTCACGGTGCCCTCCAGCACCATGCCTTCCTTCAGGTCCTTGATGTCTTCCACCCCATCATTGAAGCGGGCCACCTTGAAGTCCGGGCGGGGGTCGCGGCCCGGCTTCTCCAACTCGGCGATGATGTCCTTGACGGTGATGGCACCAAAGCGCTCATCTGCAAAGGCCTCGGGCTTGAGCGTGCGCAGGACATCGCTGCGGCCGATCAGCTCGTTGACGGGCTTGCCGGTGGCGGCAATCATCTTCTCGACCACGGGGTAGGTCTCGGGGTGCACGCCGCTCAAATCCAGCGGGTTGTCGCCATCACGGATGCGCAAAAAGCCCGCCGCCTGCTCGAAGGTCTTGGCACCCAACCCGGCCACGTCCATCAGCTGCTTGCGGTTGCGGAAGGCGCCGTTGGCGTCGCGCCAGCGCACGATGCTGTTGGCCACGGCCGCGCTCAGGCCCGACACCCGCGCCAGCAGCGGCGCGGAGGCCGTGTTGAGGTCCACGCCCACCGAGTTCACGCAGTCTTCCACCACGGCATCCAGCGTGCGGGCCAATTCGCTCTGATTGACATCGTGCTGGTACTGCCCCACGCCAATGCTCTTGGGATCGATCTTCACCAGCTCGGCCAGCGGGTCTTGCAGCCGGCGGGCAATCGACACGGCGCCCCGCAGGCTCACGTCCAGCTCCGGCAGCTCCTTGCTGGCAAACTCAGAGGCGGAATACACCGACGCGCCGGCCTCGCTCACCACCACCTTTTCGATGGGCGTGCCCGGGGCCATCTGCTGGATGCGCTTGATCAGGTCGCCCGCGAGCTTGTCGGTTTCGCGGCTGGCCGTGCCGTTGCCGATGGCAATCAGGTTCACGCCATGCTGGGCGCACAGACGGCCCAGGGTGTGGATGCTGCCTTCCCAATCGCGCTTGGGCTCGTGCGGGTAGACGGTGTGGGTGTCCAGCACCTTGCCGGTGTCGCTCACCACGGCCACCTTCACACCGGTGCGGATGCCCGGGTCCAGCCCCATCACCACGCGCTTCCCAGCAGGTGCAGCCAGCAGCAGATCGCGCAGGTTCTCGGCAAAAACCTTGATGGCCGTGGCTTCGGCCTGCTCGCGCAGGCGGGCAAACAGGTCGCGCTCCAGGCTCAGCGACAGCTTGACCTTCCAGGTCCATGCGATCGTCTTGCGAATCAGCTCGTCTGCTGGCCGTTTGGCGTGGCGCCAGCTCAGGTGGTGCGCGATGCGGCCTTCGGCCAGCGTGGGCTGCCCCGGCACCACCTCTTCATCCAGCACCAGCTTGGCGTCCAGGATTTCCTGCGCCCGTCCTCGAAACACCGCCAGAGCCCGGTGTGACGGCACGGTGCGGATCGGCTCGTCGTAGTCGAAGTAATCGCGAAACTTGGCCACGTCCGGGTTGTGCTCGTCCTTGCCGTCCATCAGCTTGGACTTGAACAGGCCTTCGTCCCACAGCCAGTCGCGCATCTTGCCCACGAGGGCCGCATCTTCGGCCCAGCGCTCCGACAGGATGTCGCGCACGCCATCCAGCACGGCCAAGGCATCGGCAAAGCCACCCTCTGCGTTGATGAAGGCGGCGGCTTCCGCCTGAGGATCCAGTGACGGATCGGCGAAGAGCTTGTCGGCCAAGGGCTCCAGACCCGCCTCACGGGCGATCATGCCCTTGGTGCGGCGCTTGGGCTTGTACGGCAGGTAGAGGTCTTCCAGTTCCTGCTTGGTCGGGGCGGCCTCGATGGCCGCGCGCAGGTCGGGCGTCAGCTTGCCCTGCTCGTCGATGCTTTTCAGCACGGCCGCGCGGCGATCTTCCAGCTCGCGCAGATAGCCCAGACGCACCTCCAGCTCACGCAGTTGCGCGTCGTCCAGGCCATCGGTGGCCTCTTTGCGGTAACGGGCAATGAAAGGCACCGTGGCGCCCCCATCCAGCAGCTCAACCGCTGCGTTGACTTGCGCAGGCCGAACTTTCAGCTCGGCCGCAATTTGCATCAGGATCTTGTCCAAGCGAGAACCCCGTCTTCAGTCGCAAACAAAGTGGGGGCGCAGTTTGCCACACGGGTCGCCGCTTCCCGCCTCAGTCTGCGTCGCCGCCGATGAGGGACAATACTGGGTTCGATTTGTACTGCCTTCACCCTGGAAGATGGCCCTCGTTCCCTACGCCCTGCCCAAGTCCGTCCTGTTCAGCATGGACCCCGAGACGGCCCACGACCTCACCATCGGTGCGCTTGCCCAGTTCCAGAACACGCCGCTGGCCTGCTTGTGGGGCGCGCGACGGGTGGATGACCCGGTCGAGGTCGCAGGGCTGCGCTTTCCCAACCGCATCGGCATGGCCGCTGGCCTGGACAAGAACGGCCGCGTGATCGATGGTCTGGGTGCCATGGGCTTCGGGTTCGTGGAGGTGGGCACCGTGACCCCCAAGGGCCAACCCGGCAACCCCAAGCCTCGCATGTTCCGACTGCCACAGGCCAACGCCTTGATCAACCGCCTGGGCTTCAACAACGAAGGGCTGGACAGCTTTCTGACCAACGTCAAGCAAGCGCGGTTTCGGGCCAACGGCGGCATCCTGGGGCTGAACATCGGCAAGAACGCCGCCACGCCCATCGAGCAGGCGGTGGACGACTACCTGATCTGCCTGGAAGGCGTGTACCCGCACGCCGACTACATCACGGTCAACATCTCCTCGCCCAACACCAAGAACCTGCGTGCGCTGCAAAGCGATGAGGCACTGGACGCCTTGCTCGGCCAGCTGCAGGAGCGACGCCAGCAGTTGATCGGCCGCCACGGCCGAACCGTGCCCATGTTCGTGAAGATCGCGCCCGATCTCGACGAGGCCCAGGTCGGAGTCATTGCCGCCACGCTTGAGAAGAACGGCATCGACGGCGTGATCGCCACCAACACCACGATCTCGCGTGAGGCGGTCCAGGGGCTGCCGCACGCCGAGGAAACGGGTGGCCTGAGCGGCGCGCCGGTGTTTGAGGCCAGCAACCAGGTGATCCGCCTGCTGCGCGCGGCGCTGGGCCCGCGCTACCCCATCATCGGCGTGGGCGGCGTGATGAGCGGGGCCGATGCACGCGCCAAGCGCGATGCGGGCGCCGATCTGGTTCAGATCTACACCGGCCTCATCTACAAGGGGCCCGATCTGGTGCGCGAGTGCGCGCAGGCGCTCAGCCGCTGACCGAGCTCGACGTATCCTGCTGAGCCGCTGCTGCGGCGGCCGCTGCGGCCCGGGCGGCGGCGCGTTGCGCGGTCACGGCCGGATCGGTCGGCCGGCCATCGAGCAACCGAATGGCATGATCAAGCGTCAGGGTGCATTCTTTCGGCGTCAGCTGCAACGGACGTACATACCTCAGATAGGTCTGGTGCACGGCCGAGGGCTGACGATCGTGTTGCAACGTGGTCGTCAGCGCCAACTCATTGCCCAGGCTGGCCACCACCCTCAGGGTCTCTTCAGGCGTGGTCGGATTGCGCACCGGACTGCTACGGCTGAGCGGGCGTGCCGCCTGGATCAGCCGCTCATGAAATCCCCAGTGGCGCATCACCGCAGCAGACAGGTCATCCAGGTTCACGCCAAGGACGGCGCTGGCCGCCGCGTCCAGACTCATGCCCGGGTTGGACGCTCCCCCCGTTTCCGACGGCGGGGCAGGCTGCATGAGCCGGCTGATCTGCGCCGACTCCTCAGGGAAGTGATACAGCACCAGCAGCCAGCCGAGGCGCTGAGACATTGCCGCTGCCGCCGCTTCTTCGTCGTGGATCGAGAACGGCGCCATCAGACGGGCGACGTGCCCGGCGAGACAGCACAGCCGAAGCTCGCGCTCAAGCGCGTCGATCGCTGCCAGCCCCCCCTCTTCTGACCTGGAGAACTGGGCGGTCAGCACACCGGGCCAGGCCCGAACGCCCGCCGCCACGCGGCGAATGCCATCCTGCCCCAGCAACATCACCGCGCGCGACAGCGTGGTCGTGCCCTCATCCGCGCTGCGTGTGCGGAAGGCCGCCACGTTCACCGAACGGAGCATCTCCCAGACCAGCGCCGGGTTGCGCACCACGACATCCACGAAGTCGTCCACGCGCAGCGTTTCCTGGGAAAGCGAGGCGATCATCGCGCGCTCGGCCCCCTGGCGGGCCGGCAACACGCCGACCGCGTCCAGTCTATCCAGCAACAGCAGCAGCGGCCCGCCTGCTTCCTGCGAGTTGGTCTTGATCCAGCCCTGCAGCGCGCTGAGCAACGTGCGGGCGTTCAGATAACGCTGCCGATGCTGTCGGTCGGTAGCGCGGTTCACGATGGCGCGCAGCGTGTCAGGCACGGGATGCGGCGTGGTCCACGGCAAGCGCACGATCTCCGGGCCCACGCGGCGAGCAGCACGACCAAAGTCCGCTTCGTCCAACGCCGGGTGGTTGGCCAGCAGGCGGTACATCAGCAGGCCCACAGTCAGCACGTCGCGTTCGGCAGCTTCGCGGGCTTCCTGGCGGTTGCGGGCGGGTCTGGACACCTGGTTGGGCGCCAGCTGTTCCAGCCCCACCCCGAAGGCAGCAACCTGGGCGTGACCAGCCTGATCGACCACCACGGTGTGCAGGCCGATGTCGCGGTGCGCTACACCGGCGTCGTGCGCGTAGGCCAGCCCTTCCAGCACGTCCACAACCAAAGCGGCCACTTCCATGGGCGTCAGGGGTGTGCCGGACGAGACGCGTTCAGCCAGCGTCACACCCTGACGGGCGCAAGCCACGAAGGGCCAGCCCTCATGGACGCCGATTTCGGCCACCTCGGCCAGGCGCGGATGCTTCAGGCGAGTGGCCGACAGCACATCCTGCGTCCATGCGTCGCGCTCGGCGTTGGTGCTGGGCAGGGCGCGCGGCACGCACAGCAACATCTCCTGCTGCGCGCGCGGATCGAATGCAAGCCAGGCGCTGGACGCGTGGCTACGGCCCAGCATCTGGCGCAGCTCGAAGCGCCCGATCATGCGGGTGTTCTGCGCGGTGGTCGGCGGGGAGGCAGCCATGGCGTGCGGCAAGGGGAGACGATCCTCGTGTCAAACGCAAGGGGCTGCCCGACTGGCAACCCTTTGTTACTGTGTCATTGCACACCATGCAAGCCGCAGCCAATGGCCTTCAAACATGGGTTTTCCGGGCCTTATTTCACGGCTGTGCCACTGGCACCCACTCTCCCTGTCCGGTGACAAAGGCGGCGGCCACCGGCTCACCCGGCTGCAGCGCGCGCACCGCGGCCACATAACGCTGCATCTGACGCAGGTACTGCGCATCACCTTCCGGCCGGTGACCCAGCTTGTAGTCGATCACCCACCACAACCGGCCCTCCCCGTGCGGCACCGCCACAAGACGGTCGATGCGCAACAGCTGCCCCTCATGCTGAAGCGGCACCTCGTTACCGGCCCACAGCACCCTCTCCGGCGTGAGCAAGGGGCCCGCTTGCCCGCTCGTCAGAATGGTGCGGACCTGCTGCTCAGCCTGCGCGACCCAGGAGGCCGCCAGCCCCACCTCGGCCACGGCGTGGGTGACGGCACGAACCACCCGTTCCGGGGTGCGCCGCGCGGCGGGCAGCCGCGTCAGCCACTCCAGCGCCCGGTGGACGGTCTCGCCCAAACGCTGCACATCCGAACGCGCATCTGGCTGGGCCTGCGTCTCTCCCTCGCCGGAGAGCTTGGCCGATGCCGCGGGCCATCGCAAAGCAGGCAGGCACCGCACCGTGACAGGCTGCGCCTCGGCCGCACGGTCCGGCGCGCAGTCGGCCGCAAGCAGCGCTTCGGGCTGCCAGGGCACGGCTTCCTGCAGCGGCCCGCACGCCGTGAGCCGCCGCCACCAGGAATCGTCGCGCGTCAGACGCCCCGGAGATCGGCTGATCACCAGCCGCTCCTTGGCCCGGGTGATCGCCACATACAGCGCATTCATCTCTTCGCGCTGCGCAGCCAGCGCCTCTGCCGCAAAAAGGGCTGTGAGACTCGGCGGCGGCTTGCGCTCGGAGCGAACGAACGCCACCTTCGCCGGCCTCCCCTGCTCCGGAGGCCAGTCGATCAGCAGGCTGTAGCTGTCGGCGCGCGTTGGGGCCGGGTCGGTATCGATCAGGAACACCACCCGTGCCTCCAGCCCTTTGGCACCATGGATGGTCAACAGCTGGACAGCGCCGTGCTGCGTGCGCGGCGGCAGCTTGACGGGCAAGCGCTTGAGCGCCCTGACCCAGCGATAGGGCGTGGCATCACGGCCAGCGTCCATCGCCAGCGCCTGAGTCAGCAATGCGTCGATGTGAAAAACCGCCTGCTGACGCTGGCTTGGCGGCACCGCAGCCAGCACGCGCTGCCTCAAGGCGCTGTCGTGCACGATGCGCGACAGCAGGTCGTGTGGCGGAAGCACCTCGGCCAGCGCAGCCCAACGGGCGAGCTGCGCGCCGGCCTGCCGCAGCACATCGTCTTCGGCCAACTCTTCCACCGGGGCACTGGCGGCCAGGGACATCAGCGCCTCCCACCACGTCGTGCCCGTTCCGATGAGACGGCAAGCCGCAGACAGGCGCATCAGGTCTTCGTCCTGCGCGCCAAAGAGGGGGCTGCGCAATACCTGCGCCAGTGACAGGTCGTGTTGCGGAGAGACAAGCACGTCCAGCAGTGCCACCAGGTCTCGCACCTCGGGGGTGTCCACAAGCAGGGTGTCGTCCGGGGCGAGATGCGGCACACCGAGCTCGTCCAGCGCGGCTGCCACCATCATCAACGGCGCACGGCGGCGCGCCAGTACAAACACCTCCTCTGCCGGAATGCCCTCCTGTGTCACCAGCCAGGCCACCGCGCGAGCCACCTGCCACGCCTCGGCTTCCTTTGCGGTGGCCTGGGGCTGCTCACGCGGCGTGGTGAGCGCATCGCGCCAGCTGTTGGCATCGGCTTGCAGCTTCTCGGGTCGCAAGACGTCTGCCATCACGTGCACCGCGCCAATGTCGCTTGATGCAGTGGTGTGGGGGCGAAAGTCAGGAAACATGCCCGCCTGAGCGGCTGCAGACATGGCCTCGTTGAGCAGCTCGATCACCTCGGGCGCATTGCGACGGGTGTGATCACACGCGAGCAACTCGCCTGCAAAAGCCTCGACGACGAACTGCCGCGCCGCTTGGAAGACGCGAGGCTCTGCGCGCCTGAAGCGGTAGATGCTCTGCTTGGGATCGCCCACGAGGAAGACGCGCACAGGCGCCTGCCCGCTGCGCCCACCTCCGGCGCCAGCATAGCCCTCCAGCCACGCCCGCAAGGCCTGCCACTGCAGCGGGCTGGTGTCCTGGAACTCATCCATCAGCACATGGCGCACCCTGGCATCCAGCCGCTCCTGTACCCACCCGGACAGGACCGGATCGGCCAGCAGCCGCGCTGCGCCCAGCTCCAGATCGTTCATGTCGGCCAATCCACGTTCGCGCTTGAAACGGCCATACTCCTCGAACATCAGCTGACACAGCAACACCATGTGCGTGTGCCAGGCGTGCGCATCCTGCTGGTCCATGGCCTGCTGCAGACGCATCAGCCAGTCCTGCGCCCAGCCAAGGTCTGGAAGCACATCGACGTCGCCCAGTTGCTTGCGGGGTTCACCGCTGGCCGTCAGCAGCGCCTTGCACAGCGCCTCGGCACGCGCGCGTGGATCGGCCAGCAACAGCGCATCGGTCATGGCCTCAGCAGCCGCCTGGGGCTTCTTCTTGTCGATGGCACCCAGGGCGGCGGCCAGTTGCTGAAATCGGGCCACCAGCCGGGGGTCGCAAGCGGCCTCTTCAGGCACCGCCCAGCCGGCCCAGGCGTCGTCCCAGGTCGCCGCGTCAGGCACGCCGTCCAGCAACGTCCCCGCCTGGTGCGCCAGGATCAGCTCCATGCGCTGCGCCACGGCCCGCTGCAGCCAGGCGGCCAGATTGTGGCTCCCGGCTTCCTGCACCATCACATCGAACGATGACGCAAACGCTGCGACCTCGGGCTGCTCGGCGCATGCGTCCACGCGCCGCAGAAACCGCCCCCACAGCTCGTCCCATATGTCGCCGATGTCCTCGATCAGCTGCAACTCTGGCGGCAGTCCCAGCTCGGCCAGCACATCCAAGGGCGCCGCTTTCACGAGGCGCGAGAACCAACCATGGATGGTGTGAATGTCGACCCCCTGCCCCTCGGTCAGCCACGCGCGGTGAACCGTTCTCAGCCGGTCCGCGAGTTCGGGCACGCGCTCAGCCGCCACGCCGCGGATGCGCAGCTCGTTGCCCAGCGCCACATCGTCGAGCGCCACAAAAGCGTTCAGCCAGCCATACAGCCGCTCGCGCATCTCGCCTGCCGCTTTGCGGGTGAACGTGATGGCGAGGATCTGCTGGGGCGCGGTGCCATCAAGCAAGGCACGCAAGATACGTGAGACCAGCATCCAGGTCTTGCCTGCGCCAGCGCATGCCTCGACCACGACACTGCGGGCCGGATCGCAGGCCAGTTCATAAAAGCGCTCGGCCGGCACAGTCTGGCCGTTGGCGATGTATGCAGCCTGGCTCATGGTGTCGAAGGCTCCGGTGCCCAGTGATCCTTGCGGCACAGCCCGCGCGCCTCACAGCGCTCGCACAGGCCGCCCTCGCCCAAAGCTGGCATGGGGGCGCCCTCGCGCAGACGCTGCCAGTCATTTGTCAACCCACTCAACAACACATCAGCATGCTCGCGCACATCAGGATGAGCGACCGGCGTCACCGTGTCGGGCGCCAGATGGAGATAGGCTGCCTGCACCGGGTCATCCGCCCCGCCGAGCAAAGCGTAGAACACCAGCTGCGTGTCTTCCAGGGGCTGCTGCACCGCCTGCTTGAGCCGGCTGAGGCTGCCTGTCTTGTAGTCCAGCACAAACCGTTCCGCGCCATCTGCACCGTGCCGCACATCGAGCCGGTCTAGACGCCCCTCCAGGGTCACGGATTCATCGGCACTGGTGGGCACCGTCAACTGCACGGGCCACTCGCTGTGTCGCAGGCGCCACCCGCCGCCCTCGTGTGTCATCAGCCAGGCCACATAGGCTCTCGCAAGGTTGGGCAGGCTGGCCAGAAACGGCCGGAAGTACGGACGCTGCCCGTCCCGATCCATGCCGTGCTCGCGCGCCACACGCTCTGCCGCAGACAGCCAGGCTGCCACCTCCTCGTCGGGCGTCCGCAACGCCAGTTGCGCTTCGCGCTCGGCGTGGTAACTGCGCAGCACTTCGTGTAGCCAACTACCGTAGTCCGAAGCATCCAGCCCTTCTTCCAGTTCATCGTGTTCGCGCAAAGCCAGAATGGCCCGCGCGTAGAAGCGATAGGGGCACTGTCGCAGCGCCTCGTAGGTCGTGGCCGACACCCTGTCGGGCAACGGCGGCTGCGCCCCGGCCGCCGACTGAGCGTTCAGCCGAGGTGCGGGGCGCAGCGTTGGTCTGGGCGCGATGGCTGTGGCCACCCGAGCATCGCGCGCCGGCAGCCAAGGCTGCTGGTAGACAAGAGCCCACCGCATGAGCCACGCGCTGGGCTCGCGGCCTTCCGCGCCGTCGGCACGGCGATACAGGGCGACCACGTCGGCCTGGGTCATCACCAGCGAAAAGGCTTCCCACTGTGCCGCATGCAAGATCGCAGGCGCAGCAAGATCCAGTCGCGCCAGATCGCGCGCACTCAGCCACCCGTCGGCAACGGGCAAGGCACCCAGATGCCGCTCATCCGCACCTGGCATCACCACCATCGAGAACGGTCGCAGTACCGCCCGCGCCAGCGTGGTCACCACCACCTCTGCAGGTGTGGACGGTGCGGGGGGCCGATAGACCACACGCTCCATCGCCGCAGCCAGCCAGCGCATGAACGCGCCGCCGTCCAGACGGGTCTGCCGCGCCAGTTGGGCCCAGCCCTCGGCCGGATCGACAGCGCCCTCACTCAGACGCAGCGTGCGACACAGGCAGTCGCCAGCAGGATCAGCCTGCAGCGCCCCCCACGCACCCGTACCTACCAGCGCCTCCTGCAGCACCGCCAACCAGCGCTGCAACGGCACAGCGCCGCGCTGCCAACACTTCTGGAGCGCCACCAGTTCGCTGCGGGCCCATTGCCAGAGCGTTTGCGCGTCCTCCGGCATGGCTTGCCTGCCGTCCGGCAGCCGAGGCAAGACCCGGTCGGGCAGCTCGCCGGCCTCCGCGGGCACAACGGCCACCAGTTGCCACGCCCCCATGAGCCTGTGACGGCGGCACCATGCCTCGAGCAAACCAACCGCACGCCGGCCCCGCTCACGGCTCCAGGCACCGTCTGCCGACGCCACCCGCGCAAGATCCACCCAACCCGACTTGAGCCAGTCCAGCAGTTCGTCCGTGCTCGCCCTCGGATTGGCCGCAGCCACCAGACGCGTCACGGCAGCAGCAGCCCGCGTGGTCGACAGCTTCCAGCCGGTTTCATCGGCCTGCACCACCCCATGCTCGTCCAGCAGGGCCCGCACCCGGCGAATCAGGCTGCGATCCAACGCGATCAGCGCCGCAGGATCGGGCACGCGTCCGGCAGCCGCCTGTGCCCTGCCCTCGGCAACCCGGGCCAACAGATGCGCTGCGCACGCCTGAGCCTCGTCTTCCGCATCGGCACAGGCGCTCAAGCGCAGCGCCCCCTCACCGACCGGATCCGCAAGCTGTGCGTGTGCGGCGACCGCGGGTTCCGCCGCCCACCACCAGACCGGGTGGCCGCCAGCGTGGGCGTGGCGCAACAGCGCCTGCGTCACGGCTCCCTCGCTGCCCGGCGCCACAGTGGTGCCCGCCGTCACGACCAGCCAGGCGGACGGCCGCCATGCAAACAGCGCGTCGCTGGCAAAGCCCTGCTCAGCGCAGGCCAGCGCCCAGTCCAGCGACCATGCGGTCAGGCGCTGTTCGCGCCAGCCAGGGGCACCCGCCTGGGCACCACCCGGAAACGCCTGCCGCCAGCGGGCTGCGAGTTCGCCTCGCGCGTCGGGTGCACAACCTTGCAACCGCCGCAACCAGGTGTGCACCAGCCCCACAGCTTGCTCGACTGCGTGTTCGTGCGCCCGCGGATCAGCCTGCGCCCACTCTCGAGCCCAGTCCACCTGGGCCAGCAGCCGCCCGGCCTGGAGAGTGTCCAGCATCGGATCCATGGCGACCTGGGGCCATCCACGTATGGTGCGTGGCACATGCTCCCAGGCCACGTCGGCCATCAAGCCCGCCACGGTATCGATCCGGGGCAGCCACCCTCCCACAGCAGCCGCCCAGGCCGAACGCGCCACGGGAACCAGCGCACCTACCGGCACCACCACCAGCGCCTCGCGCGCCGGCAGCCCCCGCTCGGCCAGCGCGGCTGCGGCCTCCCGCGACCAGGCTGCCCACTGAGCCCGCGCGTCGTTGCGCCTGGGCCAGGACCACGGGCGAACCGCCCAGCCTTTGCCCATGTCCTCGGCGGGGGTTTGCGCCGCGCCGGCAAAGGCTGCGTCTATCGAGGTCATTGAATACGGTCTCTTGTGATGGCCGCGGTCGGCCGCATCTTCTGTGTCAGAATCTTCCCACTCTCGCCAGCGGACAAGCCCGAACAACGCCGGGCGGGCCGCCAGCCCCAGAAGGATTTTCCATGAGCAGCGAACTGATCAAGCACATCACCGACGCCTCTTTCGAAGCCGACGTCCTGCAATCCGCCCAGCCCGTGCTGGTCGATTATTGGGCCGAGTGGTGTGGCCCATGCAAGATGATCGCCCCCATCCTGGACGAAGTCGCCAAGGATTACGAAGGCAAGCTGGCCGTTGCCAAGATGAATGTGGACCAGAACCGCGAGGTTCCTGCCAAGTTCGGGATCCGCGGCATCCCCACCCTGATGATCTTCAAGAATGGCCAGCTGGCCGCCACGAAGGTCGGCGCCCTGTCCAAGGCCCAGCTGACGGCCTTCATCGACGGCACGCTCTGACGAGCCGGCGTCTTTATGCGCCTATAATGCGGGCGCAGGTTGTCTTTAAAGCGACCTGCGGCCCCGTCAGCCTCCTGCAACCTGGAGGCTCGTGACGCGGTCAGACACAACGCTCCTGATCGCGTGCCGCACACGGTGCGGCGGCCTCCAGGCCGTTCCCCTCCCCCAAGACAGTTCAACGCACGTCATGCCGGCCAGCCTTCGACAGGTTTGCTGGTATGCACAGACGGTGCAGTTTGTTCAGCAGGGTCACCATCCATGCATCTTTCCGAACTGAAGGCGTTGCACATCTCCAAGCTTGTGGAGATGGCCGAAGCCCTCGAAATCGAGAACGTCGCCCGCATGCGCAAGCAGGAGCTGATGTTCGCCATCATGAAGAAGCGCGCCAAGGCAGGCGAGCAGGTCTTCGGCGACGGCGTCCTGGAGGTCCTGCCTGACGGCTTCGGCTTCCTGCGCTCGCTGGACACCAGTTTCCTGGCCAGCACGGACGACATCTACCTGTCGCCCAGCCAGGTGCGCCGCTTCAACCTGCACACCGGCGACATGATCGAAGGCGAAGTGCGCGTGCCCAAGGACGGCGAGCGCTACTTTGCCCTGGTCAAGGTCGACCGCGTCAACGGCCTGCCCCCCGAAGTCAGCAAGAACAAGCTGATGTTCGAGAACCTGACGCCCCTCTTCCCTGAAGAGCAGTTCAAGCTCGAACGCGAAGGCGCCAGCGGCAAGCATGACGACAACATCACCAGCCGCATCATCGACCTGATCGCGCCCATTGGCAAAGGCCAGCGCGCCCTGCTCGTGGCCCCGCCCAAAAGCGGCAAGACGGTGATGATGAAGAACCTGGCGCATGCGCTGGTGGCCAATCACCCTGATGTGCACCTGATCGTGCTGCTCGTCGATGAGCGCCCAGAGGAAGTGACCGAGATGCAGCGCACCGTGCGCGGCGAGGTCATCAGCTCCACCTTCGACGAGCCAGCCCAGCGCCACGTGCAAGTGGCTGAGATGGTGATCGAGCGCGCCAAGCGCCTGGTCGAACTGAAGAAGGACGTGGTCATCCTGCTGGATTCGATCACCCGTCTGGCCCGCGCCTACAACAACGTGCTGCCCAGTTCCGGCAAGGTGCTGACCGGTGGTGTGGACGCCAACGCGCTGCAACGCCCCAAACGCTTCTTCGGTGCGGCCCGCAATGTGGAAGAAGGCGGCTCGCTGACCATCATCGGCACGGCCCTGGTCGACACCGGCAGCCGCATGGACGAAGTGATCTACGAAGAGTTCAAGGGCACCGGCAACTGCGAAATCCACCTGGATCGTCGCATGGCCGAAAAGCGCGTCTACCCCTCGATCCTGATCAACAAGTCCGGCACGCGCCGCGAGGAACTGCTGCTCAAGCCCGAGATCCTGCAAAAGAGCTGGATCCTGCGCAAACTGTTGTATCCCATGGACGAAATCGAGGCGATGGAGTTCGTGCTGGACAAGATGAAGTCGACGAAGAACAACCACGACTTCTTCGACATGATGCGCCGAGGCGGTTGATTCGCATATAATCTTCGGTTTTCCGGCTGTCGGAAAGTGCCAGGCATGGGGCCTGGTGGCTCCCGATGTTGCACACAGCAAGAGGTTTTCGCCATGCCCAAAGAAGGTATTCACCCCAACTACCGCGACGTCTGCTTCGTGGATCAGTCCAACGGCTTCAAGTTCGTGACCCGCTCGTGCGCCCCCACGAAGGAAACCATCAAGCTGGAAGACGGCCGCGAAGTGCCCCTGTTCAAGCTGGAAACCTCGTCTGAATCGCACGCCTTCTACACGGGTCAGCAAAAGAGCGTGGACACCCTGGGTGGCCGCGTCGAGAAGTTCCGCAACAAGTTTGCCCAGTTCCGCAAGTGATCTGTGGCGCGCCCCGCCTGCGCGGGGTGCGGCAAACCTGGACGACAAGGGCAGCCAAGGCTGCCCTTTTTCTTTTCGCTGCCATTGGCGCGCCCGCCTGACCACGCCTCCATGCCCCAGGACTCTCTGCATCACGCTGCCTCCCCTGCACTGGTCACCCGGAAATCCGCCCAACCGTTGCCGCGCTGGGCACTGTGGCTGCTGTGTGCGGCGTACGTGCTGCCGGGCATCGTCGGGCGCGACCCCTGGAAGAACCATGACATCGCGTCGTTCGGCCAGATGTGGAGCCTGGCGCAGGGCCAGTCATCGTGGTTGAGTCCCAATATCGGCGGCATCGCACCAGACTCCGGCGGCCTGCTGCCCTATTGGCTGGGGGCGGCCTTCATCACCGCACTCGATCCTTGGCTGGACCCAGCGCTGGCCGCCCGCCTGGCTTTTGCCGCGGTGCTGGGTGCGGTGCTGGCGCTGACCTGGTACGCCGCCTACCATTTGGCCCATACCGACGCGGCACGCCCGTTGCCGCTGGCCTTTGGCGGCGAGGCCGCGCCCCGAGACTACGCCCGCGCCACGGCCGACGGTGCCTTGCTGGCGCTCATTGCCAGCCTCGGCCTGCTGCAACTCGGACACGAAACCACACCGGAATTGCTGCAGCTCGCGGGCGCCACCGGTTTCCTATACGGATTGGCCGCCCTCGATCAACATCCACGCCAAGCCGGCTGGGCAGCGCTGATCAGCCTTCCCGTGCTGGCGGGCAGCGGCAGCCCTGCTCTGGCGCAGTTCCTCGGTGGCGTCGGCTTGCTGATCTGCTGGCGCTCCAGCCATCCCCACCGAGGTGCCCAGATGGTGCGCATCGTACTGGGCATGGCGCTGGCGGCCGCCCTCACCTTGGGCATGATCGCGTTGGGACAGCCAGGCTGGGAGTGGAAGGTCTCGCGCACACCCGCCTGGGGCGCGTTTGCCGAGTTGATGATCTGGTTTACCTGGCCCACCCTGCCGCTGGCTTTGCTGACGCTGTGGCACTGGCGGCGTCAACTGCTGCGGCGGCACATTGCGGCGCCCCTGCTGGTCGGTGTACTGGTCATGATCGCAGCTTTTGTGATGGGTGCCGACCAGCAAGCCTTGCTGATGGCCCTGCCTGCACTGGCAGTGCTGGCCGCGTTTGCTTTGCCGATCCTGCTGCGCGGATTGGGGGCCGCCATCGACTGGTTCTCGGTGTTGTTCTTCAGCGTGGCAGCCTTGGCGATCTGGCTGGCTTACAGCGCAATGCACCTGGGCCAGCCGGCCAGACTGGCCGCCAACCTGTCGAAACGGGTACCCGGCTACGAGGCCGATTTTTCACTGCTGGCGCTCCTGTTGGCCATTGCAGGCACGCTGGCTTGGCTGGCGCTGGTGCGTTGGCGAACCGCCCGACGCAGCCACGCCATGTGGAAAAGCCTGGTGCTGCCTGCAGGTGGCGTGACGCTCAGTTGGCTGCTGTTCATGACGCTGCTGCTGCCCCTGCTGGACCAAGGGCGCAGCCATCGCTTGCTGATGGACCGGGTACGCACACAGTTGCCAGACGGCGTGGCGGTGTGCGCCCCTGACGTGCCGCCAGCCATGCTGACGGCGGTGGCCTACTTCGGGCAACACAAGGTCGACGGCCGTCCGCTGATGCGCAACGAAGGTTTTGCGTGCGACTGGATGGTTCAGCGCCTGACAGCCGATGCCCGCAGCCGCGAGTTTGCAGGCTGGCACAAGGTTGGTGTCTACAACCAGCGTACACGCAACTCGGAAAAGCTGGTGCTGTACCGGCGGGCTGACTGAATCAGTCTGCTTCAGCACTGCGCACCCGCGTGGGTGGCACCGTCAGACTGAACACCGAACCCTTGCCAGGCTCACTGGTGACCTTCAGCTCACCGCCGTGGCGCTGGATGACGTGCTTGACGATGGACAGCCCCAAGCCGGTCCCCCCCGTGTCCCGCGAGCGGCTGCCGTCCACGCGATAGAAGCGCTCGGTCAGGCGCGGCAAATGCTCGGGCGCAATGCCAATACCCGTGTCTTTGACACGGAACTCGCCGCCTCCATCCGCACGGCTCACCCAGCTGACCTCTACTGCCCCGCCCTCGGGCGTGTACCGAATGGCATTGGACACAAGATTGCCCATGGCGCTGAGCCATTCCGTCTCCACACCGGACAAGGACAGCCCGACTGCGTCGGTGATGTGGAAAGCCAGTCGGTGGCGCCCCGCAGACAGGGCCAGACCGTCGCTTTCTATGCGACGCAGCATGGCCTCCAGCGACATCCAGCGGTCGGAAGCGGGCCGGGGGCTGCCTTCAATCTGCGCCAGCGTCAGCAGATCGGCCACCAGCGTCTGCATGCGGGCAGCCTGCTGCGTCATGAGTTCGATCACGCGCTTGCGCTCGACCTCGGTCAATGACAGCGTGGCCATGGTCTCGATGAAGCCACTGAGCACGGTCAGGGGCGTGCGGATCTCGTGCGACACGTTGGCCACGAAGTCACGACGCATGGTGTCGGCCCGTTCGCGCTCGGAGATGTCCTGCGACACGACCAGCTTCATGCCCTCGCCGTAAACGCGAACGTGAACCTGCATGTGCGTCAGCGCGCCACGCGCCACCACGCACTTCACCGGCTCACGGTAGTCGCCCGCTGCCAGATACTGGACAAAGCTGGGGTAGCGAACGAGGTTGGTCACTCGCTGCTGCAGGTCTGTACGGGCATTCAGGCCGAAATGGTCTGCTGCCACCGAACTCAGCCACACGATGTGGTCCGTCTCGTCAAGCAGCATCACGCCATTGGGCGAAACCTCGATGGCTGACAGGAACTGATCCAGCCGTGCGCGCTCGTGGGTGACGGCTTGGTTGCGCTGGATCACGAGGCGCCGGATGCGGTGTGCCACCTCGCCCCACAGACCGGGCAGCTCTGGCGGGTCAGCGTCTGGATTGCGCAGCCAGTCCAGGAGTTCGTTTCCCTTGAGGGTGTCGGCCACCGACAGCGTCAGGACCGCCACGCCGGCGCCCGCGAATGCGAGTGTGGTGGGATAGCCCAGCCACTCCCCAAGCCCCCATCCGGCCAGCCCGCCGGCCAGCGCAGACAGCAGGCGCGCACCCACGCGCGACAGCAGCCACGAAGAATTGGATTCAACGATCACAAGTCGGGGCGGTCAGGCTACAGCGTCGCTGACGTTCTGCGTGAGCCGATAGCCAGCCCCCCGCACTGTTTCAATAAGCTGCGCCCGCTGCACGGGCTGCAGCGCCTCGCGCAAGCGCTTGACGTGTACATCCACCGTGCGTTCCTCGATGAACACGTGGTCACCCCAGACGCGATCGAGCAACTGGGCGCGACTGTGCACCCGCTCCGGATGGGTCATGAAGAAATGCAGGAGCTTGAACTCGGTGGGCCCGATCTTGACCTCCTGCTCACCCCGCGTGACGCGGCGTGTACCCGGGTCCAGGCGCAAGCCAGCCACCTCGACAGCCGAATCCAGCGCCTGAGGTGCCTTGCGGCGCAACACGGCGCGTACCCGGGCCATCAGTTCGTGTGTCGAAAAGGGCTTGGTCAGGTAATCGTCGGCGCCGGCATCGAGCCCGGCCACCTTGTCCACTTCTTCTGCACGAGCCGTCAACATGATGATGGGCAGATCGCGCGTGCGCTGCAGCGAGCGCCAACGCTTGGCCATGGCCAGACCGGATTGCCCAGGGAGCATCCAGTCCAGCAGCACCAGATCGGGCAGCACACGGTCCACCTCGGTCTGGGCGCGCTCGGCGTCATGGCACACGGTCACGTCAAAGCCTGCGTGACGCAGGTTCAGGGCGATCAGCTCGGCGATCGCCATCTCGTCTTCGACAACGAGCACTCGGCTCATGCTTGGCTCCCGACGGGCTTACTTGATGATGGACTCGACGTCTTCGGGGGTGTTGTGCCGAACGTCGGCGCCCTTGACGATGTAGATCACCTGCTCGGCAAGGTTCTTGGCGTGGTCACCCACGCGCTCGATCGCCTTGGCCACGAACACCAGATCGATGGAGGCCGAAATGGTGCGAGGGTCTTCCATCATGTAGGTAATGAGCTTGCGCATCAGGCCGTCAAACTCGGCGTCGATCTCGTTGTCGCCCTTGATCACTTCGAGTGCAGCCTGGGTGTCCAGGCGCGCAAATGCATCCAGCGAGCGACGCAGTGAGGCGGTGGCCAGGGAAGCCTCGAACGAGACATCGCTCACCGGCAGGCGCAGCCGCGTTGACACGCCGGTGTTGATCAGGCGCTGCACCGTCCGCGCGATGCGCGCGGCCTCGTCGCCCACCCGTTCGAGGTTGCCGATCGTCTTGGAGATGGCGATCAGCAGTCGCAGATCACGTGCCGTCGGCTGACGGCGCGCGATGATGGTCGACAGATCGGCGTCGATCTCCATCTCCAGCAGGTTCACGCGGGCTTCCGTCTGCAGAACCTGGGTGGCCACATCGCCGCTGAAATGCGTCAGTGAATAAATGGCCTGCGCGATCTGGGACTCGACCAGACCGCCCATTTCCAGCACGCGTGTGGACACGCCGCTGAGCTCGGCATCAAACTGGCTGGAGAGGTGCTTGTCGGACATGGGCTGCTCCGTCTTCTGTGTTGGTATGGGTTGGCCAGCTCATCAACCGAAACGGCCGGTGATGTAGTCTTCGGTCTCGGTGCGCTTGGGCTTCATGAAGATATCGGTAGTGGCACCGAACTCGATCAACTCGCCCAGGTACATGTAGGCCGTGAAATCGGAACAACGGGCAGCCTGCTGCATGTTGTGCGTCACGATCAACACGGTGTAGTCGTTCTTGAGCTCGTGGATGAGCTCTTCGATCTTGCCGGTGGAAATCGGGTCCAGGGCCGAACAGGGTTCGTCGAGCAGCAACACCTCGGGCTTGATCGCGATGCCCCGGGCAATACACAGACGCTGCTGCTGCCCCCCGGACAGGCCAGAGCCGCTCTGGTTGAGCTTGTCCTTGACTTCGTTCCACAGCGCAGCCTTCTTCAGCGCCCACTCCACGCGCTCGTCCATCTCCGAACGAGACAGCTTCTCGAACAGGCGCACGCCAAAGGCGATGTTCTCGTAGATGGACATCGGGAAGGGCGTCGGTTTCTGAAAGACCATGCCCACGCGGGCGCGGATCAGCGACACATCCTCCCGCGATGTCAGGATGTCCTGGCCATCCAGCAGGATCTGGCCTTCGGCACGCTGTTCAGGATACAGCTCGAACATGCGGTTGAAAGTGCGCAACAGTGTGGACTTACCGCAGCCAGACGGCCCGATAAAGGCCGTGACCTTGTTCTCGGGCAGCTCCATGTTGACGTTCTTGAGCGCGTGGAACTTGCCGTAGTAGAAGTTCAGGTCACGAACAGACAGCTTGGCCTTTGCAGGGGTGGCGTTTTGAACCTTGGCATCCATGATTTTGGATCTCCGTCAGTAAGGTGCGTGCCGCGCCATCAGCGCTGGCGGAACAGGGTACGAGCGATGATGTTGAGCGTCAGCACACCCAGCGTGATCAGGAAGACACCGGCCCAGGCCAGTTTCTGCCAGTTCTCGAACGGGCTCATCGCAAACTTGAAGATGGTCACCGGCAGGCTGGCCATCGGCGAGCCCAGGTCGGTGTTCCAGAATTGGTTGGACAGCGCGGTGAACAGCAACGGCGCCGTTTCGCCGGCGATGCGCGCCAGAGCAAGCAGGATGCCCGTGATCACACCAGCCCGGGCGGACTTCAGCGTGATGGTCAGGATGACCTTCCACTTCGGCGTGCCCAGCGCATAAGCGGCTTCACGCAGCGCATTGGGGATCAGCATCAGCATGTTCTCGGTCGTGCGGATCACCACCGGCACCACGATGAGGGCCAGGGCCAGCACGCCGGCCCAGCCGGAGAAGGTGAGCGTGCGGGCCACCACCACCGAATAAATGAACAGACCAATCACGATCGAAGGGGCCGACAACAGGATGTCGTTGATGAAGCGCGTCAGGCTGCCCAGCCACCCTTGCTGACCATACTCCGCCAGGTAGATGCCAGCCAGCATGCCAACGGGCGTGCCGATGGCCGTGGCCAGCCCCACCATGATGAGCGAACCCATGATGGCGTTGGCCAGACCGCCCTCCTCCATCGGCGCAGGCGTCATTTGGGTAAAGGTGGCCATCGTCAGGCCATCGATGCCGAGCCGGACCGTCTCGAACAAAATCCAAACCAGCCAGACCAGACCGAAAGCCATGGCCGCCAGCGACAGGGTCAGCGCGATGATGTTGACGCGCTTGCGCGACGCGTGCATCCGCGCACGCTGCAGTTGCAGTTCGGCGCTCATGAACGCGCTCCTTCCGACTTCTTGAGGCGCGCCAGCAGGATCTTGGAGAACGCCAGCACGACAAAGGTGATGAAGAACAGCACGAGGCCGAGGTAGATCAGCGAGGCCTGGTGCAGGCCCACGTTCGCTTCGGCAAACTCGTTGGCCAGCGCCGAGGTGATGCTGTTGGCCGCCTCGAACAGCGACAGGCTGTCAAGCTGGTTCATGTTGCCGATCACGAACGTGACGGCCATGGTTTCACCCAGCGCACGCCCCAAACCCAGCATGATGCCGCCGACCACACCCGTCTTGGTGTAGGGCAGCACGACCTTCCAGACCACCTCCCAGGTGGTCGAACCCAGGCCGTAGGCCGACTCCTTCAGCAGCGGGGGCGTGACTTCGAACACGTCCCGCATCACGGAAGCGATGAACGGGATGATCATGATCGCCAGGATGATGCCGGCCGACAGGATACCGATGCCCACCGGAGGGCCGGAAAACAGCGCGGACAGATACGGAATGCCTTCGGTGGCTGCCTGCAGCGGCTGCTGCACATAGGTTGACAGGATGGGGCCAAACACGAGCAGGCCCCACATGCCGTACACGATCGACGGAACCGCCGCCAGCAACTCGATGGCAATGCCCAGGGGGCGCTTGAGCCACGAAGGCGACAACTCAGTCAGAAACAGGGCAATGCCGAAACTCACTGGCACGGCGATCAACAGAGCGATGAACGACGTCATCAGCGTGCCGTAGATCATCACAAGGCCACCGTACTGGTCCTGCACGGGATCCCATTCACTGCGCCACAGGAAGCTGATGCCGTACTCCTGGATGGAGGGCCACGCGCCGACGACCAGCGACGCAATGATCGCAAACAGCAGCAACAGGGTCAGGATGGCGGCGCCTCGGGCCAGCAAGGCAAACAGAGCATCCGCCCATGGGGCGGAGACGCGGCGTTCTGGGGGATTGGTCATGGGACGGCGAAGATCGTCTGGACGAGAGCCGGCATCATCCATGCCGGCGGGAAGAATCGCGGTCATTCAAGACCTCCGTCATCGTGGCGAGCGGTTTGCATGAAGCTGTGACTGCTTGAGGCGCTACAACAAGAAACCGGGCACTCGGCGTCCAAGTGCCCGGTCTGATCAGCGATCCACGTGGATCACTTGATGGAGATGGCCTTACCCGAGGCGTCGGTGATCTTGGTCCACTCCTTGCGGACCAGATCCTTCACGCTGGGGGGCAGCGGCACATAAACCAGCTCCTCAGCAGCCTTGTCGCCCTTGTTGAAAGCCCAGTCGAAGAACTTCAGCGACTCGATGGCCTGCTGCGGCTTGTCCTGCTTGAGGTGCATCATGATGAACGTTGCACCGGTGATGGGCCATGCACCACGATCCGGCTGATTCGTCAGGATCTGATAGAACGACTTGTTCCAGTCGGCGCCCGACGCTGCGGCCTTGAAGGAGTCATCGCTGGGCTGAACGAACGCGCCAGCCGCGTTGCGCATCTGCACGTGCGACATGCGGTTTTGCTTGGCGTAGGCGTATTCAACGTAGCCGATCGAGTTCGGCAGACGCATCACGAAAGCGGAAACGCCCTCGTTGCCCTTACCGCCGGCACCGGCCGGCCAGTTCACGGCGGTGCCTTCGCCCACCCTGGACTTCCACTCCGCGTTCACCTTGGACAGGTAGTTGGTGAAGATGAAGGTGGTGCCAGAGCCGTCGGCGCGGCGGACCGGCGCGATGGCTGCATCCGGCAGCGCAACGCCCGGGTTCAGCGCCGTGATGGCGGGGTCATTCCAGCGAGTGATCTTGCCGAGGTAGATGTTGCCCAGAACTTCACCCGTCAGGCGCAGCTGACCCGGCTGAACGCCCCTGATGTTGACCACGGGCACCACGCCGCCGATCACCGTCGGGAACTGCATCAGGCCATCCTTGGCCAGTTCGTCGTCCTTCAGCGGCATGTCGGAAGCCCCGAAGTCGACGGTCTTGCCACGGATCTGGCGCAGGCCGGCACCGGAACCCACCGACTGGTAGTTGATGCGCACGCCCGTTTCAGCGTTGTAGCCAGCAGCCCACTTGGAATACAGGGGAGCCGGGAACGTGGCACCAGCCCCGGTCACGCTCTGAGCCATCACGGCACCAGTCAGGGCTGCGAAAGTGGCAGCAGCAGCGGCAGTGCGGATCATCTTGAGGATCATGTGAACGCCTTTCTCGTCTTCAGACAGACCAATTGGGAACAGGCCGGACTGTAAGAAGCGTTTGTGACGCGAATATGACAGAAAACAATGCGTGTGTCATGGAAGCGCGCACCTCTCTGGTGCACTCGAGCCGGGCGACTGCGTGTGCGCCCAACAGTGAATTGTCATCTGACCGTCACCCATTTGTCACATGACATTTTTATCTTCTCGCCATGCTCCATTCTGTCCGGGAGCTTTTACAGGAGAACCCATGACCTTTCGCCGTATCCCGCAACATACCCTGACTGCCGCCATGGCCGCTGCGCTGATCGCCCTGACCGGCTGCGCATCCACCACGCCGGCCACGCCGCCCGCCAATGTGGTGGCTGCAGCCAGCCAGCAGGCCGACCTGAGCACGTTCTACAAGCTGGTGCAGCAGGCCGGCCTGACTGAGACGCTGCAGGCTCAAGGCCCTGTCACGGTGTTTGCGCCGAACGACGAAGCCTTCAAGGCCCTGCCGGCTGCGACACTGGACACGCTGTCCAAAGACCCCCAGCAGCTCAAGACCGTGCTGCAGCACCATGTGGTGCCGGGCCTCCACAGCAAGGACAGCATCAAGGAGAACGTGACGGTGACCACCGCGGCCGGCACCAAGATCGGCATCTCCAAAGCGGGCGATTTCATCACTGTGGAAGATGGCATGGTGCAACGTGCCGACATCACCACCGGCAACGGCATCATTCACGTGATCGACACCGTGATGGTGCCGCCTGCCAAGAAGTAAGGGGGAGCTGCCGCGGCGCGTGCCGGCGGCAGCATCAGGCGGCAGCGGGGAGGCTGTCAGCCAGGCGACGGGCGCAGGATTCAGCATCCTGCGCCCGTTGTGCTTCCACCATGACGCGCAGCACGGGCTCGGTGCCCGAGGCGCGGATCAGGACGCGGCCCCGCCCGCTCAACTCGGTTTCCACCGCTTCACGGGCAGCAGCCAGCGGTGCGTGCGCCTGCCAATCAAAGCCCTGCGGCAGGCGTACATTGATCAGCTTCTGTGGAAACAGCGACACACCCTCCAGCCAATCGGCCAAGCTGCGTCGCGCACGCACCACGGCCTGCAGGACCTGCAGCGCGCTGACGATGCCATCACCCGTGGTGTGGCGATCCAGCGCCAGCAAGTGGCCGGAACCCTCACCGCCCAGCACCCAGCCGAGCCGATTGAGCTCCTCCAGCACGTAGCGATCGCCCACCTTCGCGCGCACAAAGCCTACGCCCTGCTGGTGAAGCGCCAGCTCCACCGCCATATTGGTCATCAGCGTACCGACCACCCCCGGCACGGCTTCGCCTTGTGCCAGCCGATCAGCCGCCATCACATACAAGAGTTCGTCTCCGTTGAACAGTCGGCCACTGGCATCGACCATCTGCAGACGGTCGGCATCGCCATCCAACGCAATGCCATAGTCGGCACCGTGGACCCGCACCGCGGCCTGCAACGCCTCGGGGTGGGTCGCCCCGACCCCCTCGTTGATGTTGAAACCATCCGGAGCACAACCCACCGGCACCACCTCGGCGCCAAGTTCGTGGAAGACATGAGGGGCAACCTGGTACCCGGCGCCATGGGCGGCGTCCACCACCAGTTTGAGCCCTTTGAGCGAGAGGTGCGGCGCAAACGTGCTCTTGCAAAACTCGATGTAGCGGCCGCGGGCATCTTCCAGTCGACGCGCCTTGCCCAGGCTATGGGAATCCACCCATTTCGGGGATGCAGTCAGCGCGGACTCCACCGCCAGCTCCCACGTGTCGGGCAGCTTCTCACCGTCCGCCGAGAAGAACTTGATGCCGTTGTCCTGGTAGGGGTTGTGTGAAGCACTGATCACCACGCCAAGGCTGAGACGCAGCGCGCGCGTCATGTAGGCCACACCCGGGGTGGGCAACGGTCCCGTGAGCACCACATCCGCGCCCGCAGAGGCAAAACCCGCTTCCAGGGCCGACTCGAGCATGTAGCCCGACACACGCGTGTCCTTGCCAATCAGCACCGTTGGACGGGGCTCGCTCTGCCGCAACACCTGCCCCACGGCATGGCCCAGACGCAACACGAAGTCGGGGGTAATGGGGTTGCATCCGACCGTGCCGCGGATGCCATCGGTGCCAAAGTACTGTCTGCTCATGTGGTTTCGGTCTCCGTGGGCGCGATTGTCGGGCCAAAAAGCCCCGAAAGTGTCAGACCAGCCCGGCGGCACGCCACACGGCCAGCGCATCCACTGTGGCGGCCACGTCGTGCACGCGGACGATGCGCGCGCCACGGTGCACGCTGGCCAATGCGGCGGCCACACTGGGCACGAGGCGCTCACTAACCGGGCGCCCGGTGATGGCGCCCAAGGTGGATTTCCGTGACCAACCCACCAGAAGCGGGCAATCCAGTTCGTGCAGCCTGGCCTGCTGCTGCAGCAGAGCCAGGTTGTGGTCTACCGTCTTGCCAAAGCCGATGCCCGGGTCCAGCACGATGCGATCGCGGGCGACGCCGGCGGCTTCCACCACGTCGCGGCGCCCGCGCAGGAAGTTCGCCACCTCATCGACCACGTCAGCGTAGTTCGGCGCCACCTGCATCGTCGCCGGCATCCCCTGCATGTGCATGAGGCACACCCCGCAGCGCCCGTGGGTCGCCACAGTAGCCAACGCACCAGGCGCCTGCAACGCCCGCACGTCGTTGACGATGTCCACGCCAACGTCCAGGGCCCGTTGCATGACTTCGGGCTTCCAGGTGTCGATCGATACCGGCACCCCCATCGAGAGCGCCGCCGAGAGAACCGGTGCCACGCGGGCCCATTCCTCGTCTGCCGACACGCTTGGCGCACCAGGACGGGTGGACTCACCCCCGATGTCCAGAATGTGAGCCCCCTCCTTGAGCAGGGCTTCGCAATGCGCCACGGCAGCGGCCGCCTGGGCATGCTGCCCGCCGTCTGAGAAGGAGTCGGGCGTGACGTTGACGATGCCCATGACCCGCACCTGCTGCAGGTCGATGGCGTGGCCGGTCGTCTGCCAGACGCGCGTGGCGCCGGCTGGCAAGGCTTGCAAGGTCATATCGTGGAGGTCCCAAAAAGAAACGGGGCCTGGGCCCCGTTTCGCGATTGGCGTAGCTGACTCAGACAGCAGCCGGAGCCCCATCGGTGCTCACCGAAGGCTGGTTGCCACCACCACCGCTGGGGCGGTTGCTAGGCGGCGTCCAATCCTTGGGAGGACGCGGATCACGGCCGGACATGATGTCTTCGATCTGCTCGGCGTCAATGGTTTCCCACTCCAGCAGCGCCTTGGCCATCGCGTGCATCTTGTCCTGGTTGTCCTCGATGAGCTTGCGCGCAGTGGCGTACTGGTCGTCGATGATCTTGCGGATCTGCTTGTCCACCTTCTGCATGGTCTCTTCGGACATGTTGGTGGTCTTGGTGATCGACCGACCCAGGAAGACTTCGCCTTCGTTGTCCGCATAAACCATCGGGCCGAGCTCTTCGGTCATGCCATAGCGTGTGACCATGTCACGGGCGATGGCCGTGGCCCGCTCGAAGTCGTTCGACGCCCCGGTGGTCATTTGGTTCATGAACACCTCTTCGGCGATGCGGCCACCGAACAGGACCGAGATGGTGTTGAGCATGCGCTCCTTGTCCATGCTGTAGCGATCACCTTCCGGCAACTGCATGGTCACACCCAACGCCCGGCCACGCGGGATGATGGTGACCTTGTGGACCGGATCGGTCTTGGGCAGCAGACGGGCAACCAGGGCGTGACCGGCCTCGTGATAGGCGGTGTTCTTGCGCTCTTCCTCAGGCATGACCATGGACTTGCGCTCGGGGCCCATCATGATCTTGTCCTTGGCCTTCTCGAAGTCCACCATCTCGACCACGCGGGCGTTGCGACGAGCGGCGAACAGCGCCGCTTCGTTGACCAGATTGGCCAGATCCGCACCAGAGAAGCCAGGCGTACCACGGGCCAGAATGTCGGCACGCACGTCCTGACCCACAGGCACCTTGCGGATGTGAACGTTCAGGATCTGCTCACGGCCACGCACGTCGGGCAGCGTCACGTAGACCTGACGGTCGAAACGGCCAGGACGCAGCAGGGCGGGATCCAGGATGTCGGGGCGGTTGGTCGCGGCAATCACGATGACGCCCAGATTGGTTTCGAAACCATCCATCTCGACCAGCATCTGGTTGAGCGTCTGCTCGCGCTCGTCGTTGCCGCCACCCAAGCCAGCGCCGCGATGGCGGCCGACCGCGTCAATTTCATCGATGAAGATGATGCACGGGGCGTTCTTCTTGGCCTGCTCGAACATGTCGCGCACACGCGCTGCGCCCACGCCAACGAACATCTCGACGAAATCGGAACCCGAGATCGTGAAGAAAGGCACCTTGGCCTCGCCGGCAATCGACTTGGCCAGCAGCGTCTTGCCGGTACCCGGGGGGCCGACCATCAACACGCCACGCGGAATGCGGCCACCTAGCTTCTGAAACTTCTGAGGGTCGCGCAGAAAGTCGACGAGTTCCTTGACCTCTTCCTTGGCTTCATCGCAACCCGCCACGTCGGCGAAAGTGATGGAGTTGTTGTTTTCATCGAGCATGCGCGCGCGGCTCTTGCCAAAGCTGAACGCCCCGCCCTTGCCGCCACCCTGCATCTGACGCATGAAGTAAATCCACACGCCGATCAGCAGCAGCATCGGTCCCCATGACACCAGCAGGCTCATCAGCAGCGACGGCTCTTCACGCGGCTTGACGTCAAACTTCACGCCGTTGTTGATCAGGTCGCCCACCAAGCCACGATCGAGGTAGGTGGCGTTGCTGCGCACGCGGCGGTCATCCGTCGTAATGGCAACGATTTCGGTTCCGCTGGGGCTTTCCTGGAGCGTCACGCTCTTGATGCGTTTCGCACGGACTTCCTCCAGGAAGTCCGAATAGGCCATCTGGCCCGTGCCCACATGCGCCCGGTCGAACTGCTTGAACACGGTGAACAACACCAGTGCCACCACCAACCAGACGGCAATCTTCGAGAACCATTGATTGTTCACCGCGTCTCCTTCAACCCAAACTCACCTGCTTGCGGCTGATGCTGGATGCATCCCCACACCGCATGCAGATTCGAAAAACCCGGCACCAAACGACCTGGTTTTCGCGGTATGTGGGGATCATTCTAGTGCAGTCAAGCCCCGCGTGGCGTCGCCCAATCCCCTTTGAAGCACCGGATTTCTCGACGTCATCCTGACGCGGTTCCTGCTGTCGCGGTTTTGAGGCCGATGCCCACCAGAAACGTCTCAGACGATCGGTCGCGCGAAGCCTTGGGCTTGATCGCCTTGCTCACCCTGAAATGGGCCCGAAACAACTCGACCAACTGGCTGTAGCCACTGCCATGGAACACCTTGCAGACCAGGGCTCCGTCCTTCCTCAGATGCTGCTGCGAAAAGTCGATGGCCAACTCGACCAGATCGGCGATCCGAGCCGCATCGTGTGACGCAATGCCGCTGAGATTGGGCGCCATGTCGGAAATGACCACATCAACGGGCCGCCCACCGACGGCCGCCTCGAGTTGCGCGAGCACCTCTGCCTCACGAAAATCACCCTGGATGAACTGCACGCCTTCGATCGGCTCGAACTCCAGCAAGTCGAGCGCAATGATGGTGCCGTTGAGCGCCCCGGTGGCTGCGCCGCCCGCGCCGGCCTCCTTGGGCGCAAACTTGCGCCGCACATACTGGCTCCAGGCGCCAGGTGCTGCGCCCAGGTCAACCACCAACTGACCTGGCCGGATCAGCTGGAGTGTCTCGTCGATTTCCTTGAGCTTGTAAGCCGCACGCGAACGAAAGCCTTCTTTCTGTGCCAGCCGCACGTACGGGTCCGTGACATGGTCGTTCAACCAGGCCTTGTTGACCTTTTTGCTTTTCGTTTTGACTTTCATGGCTCGATAATAGAGGGATGCCTGCAATTGAACTGACCACGGCGGAGCGCCGTGCCCACCGCGCTGATGCGCACCATCTGGATCCCGTCGTCATGATCGGCGGCGACGGTTTGACGCCCGCCGTCGTCAAGGAAACCGATGCCGCCCTGAAGGCCCATGGCCTGATCAAGGTCCGCGTGCTAGGAGACGACCGCGCACAGCGCGAGGCCATCTTTACCCAACTTTGCGACCAACTGGATGCGGCTCCCATCCAGCACATTGGCAAGCTGCTGGTGTTGTGGCGCCCGATCCCCGAGAAGATTACCGCTAGCGAGCGCGACAAGGGCGGCGCCGCTCCTCGGGAAGTCAAGATCCTCAAGTTCTCGAAGAATGGCAGCGGGCGACCGGAGATCAAGAAGGTCAAGGTGTTGGGTAACCAGCGCGTGACCCCGGGTGGCCTGATCAAGCGCGCCAAGAAGCGCATGGAAAGCAAGAAGAAAGGCGACTGAGACGCCGCCTCTCACGCCGTCAGACGCCAGGCCAGGGTCAGCACCACCGCCGCCTTGACCCAGTAAAGCGCTGCAGAGATGCCATGCAAGGCACCGAACGACAGGGCTGTGGCCTGGCCGGCTTTGGCTGCCTCGATCATTGGATGCAGCACATGCTGCCCAAAAATGGTCAGGAACAAGGCGGCGAGCACCAGCAAAAGGCTCAGCGACATCGCTGACTGCGACTGACCGGATTCGACTGCGTCCCGGACGCGCCTGCGCTCCAGCAGGAACAGCAGGATGGCCAAGGCCAGGCTCACGTTGGCTTCGATGGCGAAGATGCGCCCTGCCCCGGCACCGGCCTGGGCCCGCTCCAGTACGGCAAACAGGCTGGGGGCAGCAATGCCGCCGACGGCGAGCACGCTGCCCGCCCACAAGCCGGCCAGCCAGGCTTGAAGCCGCTTCAGTTGGCTCATGGCGCCGCCTCAGACGTAGCGAACCGCCATGACCTCGTAATTGCGCACCCCGCCGGGCGCCTGGACCGAGGCGACGTCACCGGCTTCCTTACCAATCAGAGCGCGCGCGATGGGTGAGTTGATGGAGATCAGGCCCTTCTTGATGTCGGCCTCGTCTTCGCCAACGATCTGGTAAGTCGCAGCCTCGCCGCTGTCTTCGTCTTCCAGGTCGACAGTGGCACCGAAGACCACGCGACCGCCTGCGTCGAGCGAGGAAGGATCGATGATCTGGGCCGCCGCCAGCTTGCCTTCAATCTCCATGATGCGGCCTTCTATGAAGCCTTGCTTGTCCTTGGCCGCGTCGTACTCGGCGTTCTCGGACAGATCGCCTTGCGCACGCGCCTCGGCAATGGCGTTGACCACGGCCGGACGCTCGACATGCTTGAGGCGATGCAGTTCTTCCTTGAGCATCTCGGCGCCGCGCTTGGTCAGAGGAATGGTCGACATGGCTTTGTCTCGCTTGAAAAGGTTCTCGTGAATGGACGAGAGCCGCACCCGGTAAGCCGTCTGATCGGACGGTGGCCGGGCGCGGCCCTCATGTTCGCAGCAGCGGAGGGCCGAGGCACTCCGCTTGTTGATGCGGAGTTTAGTGCAGTTTGGCGTGCAGTTCCTGCACCGAGTACACCACCAGGTCGTCCTGGTGCTTGAGCGCCTCGACGGCGGCCTCGCAGCCAGCCATGGTGGTGTAGTAGGTGACGCGGTTGGCGAGTGCCGCCTGGCGGATGCTGCGCGAGTCAGCAATGGCCGTGCGGGTTTCGTCCACGGTGGTGAACACCAGCTGGATTTCACCGGCCTTGATGGCGTCGGCGATGTGCGGGCGACCATCCTTGACCTTGTTCACCGGCTTGACCGGCACACCGGCTGCCGCGATGGCGGCTGCGGTGCCCTTGGTGGCCACAACGTTGAAACCCAGGGCAACCAGGTCCTTGGCCACGGCCACGGCACGTTGCTTGTCACCGTCCTTGACCGAGATGCACACCGTGCCCTTGGTCGGCAGGCGCGAGCCGGCGCCCAGCTGCGACTTCAGCATGGCTTCGCCAAAGGTCTCGCCCACGCCCATGACCTCGCCAGTCGAACGCATTTCAGGGCCAAGCACCGGATCGACGCCCGGGAACTTGTTGAACGGGAAGACGGCTTCCTTGACGGTGAAGTAAGGCGGAACGACTTCGCGCGGGGCCTTGCCGTCGGGCGACTTCTGCGTAGACAGCTTCTGGCCAGCCATACAGCGTGCGGCGATCTTGGCCAGGGGCTGGCCGGTCGCCTTGGACACATAGGGCACGGTGCGCGAGGCACGCGGGTTCACTTCCAGCACGTAGACGGTGGCGTCATTCAGGCCCTTGGTCACGTCGCCCTGGATGGCGAACTGGACGTTCATCAGGCCGACCACGTTCAGGGCCTTGGCCATCAGCGCGGTCTGGCGACGAAGCTCGTCTTGCAGTTCGACGCTCAGGGTGTACGGGGGCAGCGAACAGGCCGAGTCACCGGAGTGCACGCCAGCTTGTTCGATGTGCTCCATGATGCCGCCGATCATCGTGGCTTCGCCATCGGCGATGCAGTCCACGTCGACTTCGACAGCGTCGTTCAGGAAGCGGTCGAGCAGCACGGGCGACTTCTCGGAGACGCGCACGGCTTCGCGCATGTAGCGCTCGAGGTCCTTGTCGCCGTGGACGATCTCCATGGCACGACCACCCAGCACGTAGGAAGGACGCACCACCAGCGGGTAGCCGATCTCGTTGGCCAGCTTGATGGCGTCTTCTTCGTTGCGGGCCGTGCGGTTGGGCGGCTGCTTCAGGCCCAGCTTGTGCAGCAGGGCCTGGAAGCGCTCGCGGTCTTCGGCGATGTCGATGCTGTCCGGCGTGGTGCCGATGATGGGCACGCCGTTGGCTTCGAGGTCGAGCGCGAGCTTGAGCGGCGTCTGGCCACCGTACTGCACGATCACGCCAACCGGCTTTTCCTTGTCCACGATCTCGAGCACGTCTTCCAGCGTCACGGGCTCGAAGTACAGGCGGTCGGAGGTGTCGTAGTCGGTCGAGACGGTCTCCGGGTTGCAGTTGACCATGATGGTCTCGTAGCCGTCTTCGCGCATGGCCAGCGCCGCGTGGACGCAGCAATAGTCGAACTCGATGCCCTGACCGATGCGGTTCGGGCCACCGCCCAGCACCATGATCTTCTTCTTGTCGGTGGGCTCGGCCTCGCACTCACCGCCTTCGTTCTCGTAGCACGAGTACATGTAGGCGGTCTGCGTGGCGAACTCGGCCGCGCAGGTGTCCACGCGCTTGTAGACCGGGCGCACGCCCAGGGCGTGACGGGCCTTGCGCACGGCGTGCTGATCGGTGCCCATCAGCTTGGCCAGGCGGCGGTCGGAGAAGCCCTTCTTCTTCAGATAGCGCAGCTCCTCAGCACTCAGGGATTCCAGCTTGCGGGCCTTGACGTCGGCTTCGGTGCGCACGATGTCTTCGATCTGGGCGAGGAACCAGGGGTCGATCTTGGTTTCTTCGAAGATCTCGTCGAGGCTCAGGCCGATGCGGAAGGCGTCACCCAGGAAGCGGATGCGCTCGGGACCCGGCTCGCCGATTTCCTGCAGGATCTCTTCGCGGTCGTTGCTGATCTCGGTCAGGCCGTCGATGCCGGTTTCCAGGCCGCGCAAGGCCTTCTGGAAGGACTCCTGGAAGGTGCGGCCCATGGCCATCACCTCGCCCACGGACTTCATCTGCGTGGTCAGGCGGCTATCGGCAGCGGGGAACTTCTCGAAGGCAAAACGCGGGATCTTGGTGACCACGTAGTCGATCGAGGGCTCAAACGAAGCCGGGGTGGCGCCGCCGGTGATGTCGTTCTTGAGTTCATCGAGCGTGTAGCCGACCGACAGCTTGGCCGCGATCTTGGCGATCGGAAAGCCCGTGGCCTTGGAGGCCAGCGCCGACGAGCGCGACACACGCGGGTTCATCTCGATCACGATCATGCGACCGTTCTCGGGATTGATCGAGAACTGCACGTTCGAGCCGCCGGTCTCCACGCCGATTTCGCGCAGGATGGCGATCGAGGCGTTGCGCAGCAGCTGGTACTCGCGGTCGGTGAGCGTTTGAGCCGGGGCCACGGTGATGGAGTCACCGGTGTGGATGCCCATCGGGTCGAGGTTCTCGATCGAGCACACGATGATGCAGTTGTCCGCCTTGTCGCGGACCACTTCCATCTCGTACTCCTTCCAACCAATCAGCGACTCTTCGATCAGCAGTTCGTTGGTGGGCGACAGATCCAGACCGCGCTTGCAGATCTCTTCGAACTCTTCGGGGTTGTAGGCGATGCCGCCGCCCGTGCCACCCAGCGTGAAGCTGGGCCGGATCACCATGGGGAAGCCCGAACCACCGATCTCGGCGGTGATGCGCTTCTGCACGGCCCAGGCCTCTTCCATCGAGTGGGCGATGCCCGACTTCGCCGAATCCAGACCGATGGAGGTCATGGCTTCCTTGAACTTCTGGCGGTCTTCGGCCTTCTCGATCGCGTGCTCGTTGGCACCGATCATCTCGACCTTGTACTTGTCGAGCACGCCGTGGCGGTGCAGGTCGAGCGCGCAGTTCAGTGCGGTCTGGCCGCCCATGGTCGGCAGGATCGCGTCGGGACGCTCCTTGGCGATGATGCGCTCGACCACCTGCCAGGTGATGGGCTCAATGTACGTGACGTCCGCCGTGTTGGGGTCCGTCATGATGGTCGCCGGGTTGCTGTTGACCAGGATGACCTTGTAGCCCTCTTCGCGCAAGGCCTTGCAGGCCTGGGCACCGGAGTAGTCGAATTCGCAGGCCTGGCCGATGATGATCGGGCCGGCGCCAATGATGAGGATGCTCTTGATGTCTGTGCGCTTAGGCATTGTTCTTCTCCGTCAGCCGCGCAGCCATGAGATCCGTGAAACGATCGAACAGATAGGCGATGTCATGCGGTCCGGGTGAGGCCTCGGGGTGGCCCTGGAAGCAGAAAGCGGGTTTGTCGGTACGGGCCAGACCTTGCAGCGTGCCGTCGAACAGCGAGATGTGCGTGGCGCGCAGGTTGGCAGGCAGCGTCTTCTCGTCCACCGCAAAACCGTGGTTCTGGCTGGTGATGCTGACGCGGCCGGTGTCCAGATCCTTGACGGGGTGGTTGCCGCCGTGGTGGCCAAAGGGCATTTTGTAGGTCTTGGCGCCCGACGCCAGGGCCATGATCTGGTGACCCAGGCAAATGCCGAAGGTCGGGATGCCGGTTTCGATCAGCTCCTTGGCCGCGGCGATGGCGTAGTCGCACGGCTCGGGGTCCCCGGGGCCGTTGGACAGGAAGATGCCATCGGGCTGGTGCTTCAGCACCTCGGCAGCAGACGTCTTCGCTGGCACCAGGGTGATCTTGCAACCACGCTCAGCCAGCATGCGCAGAATGTTGCGCTTGACGCCGAAGTCATAGGCCACGACGTGGTACGTCGGCGCGGTCAGCTTGCCAAAACCGGGCTTGCCGTCCAAGGCAGGCTGGCTGAGGCGCCACTCGGTTTCCGTCCACTCACCGACGTCGGTGCGGCTGACAACCTGGGCCAGATCCTGGCCGGCCATGCTGGGCGCAGCCTTGGCCTTGGCCACCGCTTCGGCCTTCAGCGCGTCGGTGACTGCTTCGCCGGGGTTCAGGGCGATGATGACGCCGTTCTGGGCGCCCTTGGTGCGCAGCAGGCGGGTGAGCTTGCGGGTGTCGATGTCGGCAATGCCCACCGTGCCTTCGGCCTGCAGGTACTGGGACAGCGTGCGGCTGGCGCGGAAGTTGGACGTGAGGATCGGCAGGTCCTTGATGATGAGACCTGCGGCATGGATCTTCGGGGCCTCGATATCCTGGTCGTTGACGCCATAGTTGCCAATGTGCGGATACGTCAGGGTGACGATCTGCCGGGCATAGCTCGGGTCGGTGAGGATTTCCTGGTAGCCGGTGAGCGAGGTGTTGAACACCACTTCACCAACTGTCTGACCGGCTGCGCCGATCGAGGTGCCTACGAAGACCGTGCCGTCTGCAAGGGCCAGAAGAGCTTTGGGCAGTACGGGCAGCACGGGTTCTTTCTCCGTTTGTAGTGCGCGCCCAGCTCTGCCCTGACGACGTCTGCCGTGGATCGCGCTGCTCCGCTGCGAGGCGTGAGCAGCCGTCGTACAGACGTGACAGATACGATTCCGGTACAGGAAACGGTCGGGGTTTCGCTAGGCGGGGGGTGGTTGCGGGTAAACCTTAGGAGTATAACCGATCCGCCATGATGGCCAGTCACGCCACTGTCACCTGCAGGCGATTCCGTCGAAATGCCCCACAATGGCGCAGGGCCCCACCCCCAGAAAGGATTCCCCATGAAAGGCGACCCGAAAGTCATCGAGCACCTGAACGCCCAGCTCAAGAACGAGCTGACGGCCACCAACCAGTACTTCCTGCACTACCGCATGCTGAAGCACTGGGGCTTCGACAAGCTGGCCAAGAAGGAGTATGAGGAGTCCATCGGTGAGATGAAGCATGCAGACCGCCTGATGGAGCGCATTTTCGCGCTCGACGGGCTACCCAACCTGCAGGATCTCGGCAAGCTCTTGATCGGCGAGTCGGTGCCCGAACTGCTGGCATGCGACCTGAAGCTGGAAACGGCCGCGCAGGCCACCATCAAGGACGGCATTGCCTATTGCGAATCGGTGCGGGATTACGTCTCCCGCGACCTGCTGCAGCACATCCTTGACGACACCGAGGAACACATCGATTTTCTGGAGACGCAGATCGACCTGATCGGCAAGGTCGGCGCGCAGAACTACCTGCAGTCGATCATGGGGACGCCCGAGTAAAGCGCTCAGCCGGCAGGCCGCCTCCCGCCCCTGCCGGAGTCGGGGGCACTCGCTTCGGGGTATTGCATGCGAATTATTCTTATTCGATAATGCATCCACTTCACCGCCGGAGTGCCTCTCATGATTGTTTGCGTCTGCCACCGCGTCTCGGACAAGGACATCTCTCGCCATGTGCAGCAGGGATGTGCGTCTTTTGAGAGCTTGCAGGCCGACACCGGAGTGGCGACCTGCTGCGGCTGCTGTGAGAGCTGTGCCCGCGAGGTTTTCCACGACGCAAAATCTCAACAGCGCCGCGCGACTGTGGGCGACTGGGTCGGCATCGCCATGCCGGCGATGGCCTGATCAGACCGTAGCTGACCGCGCTTCTCCCCCTCAAGCCGCCCCCCTTTCTCGCCGATAAACCTCCCACGGTCGCACGCTGCGGCCGGTGAGCGAGGGCACCATGGCGAGGTTTTTCTCTGACGAATCACGGCGAGACGATTTTTCGGGCTTCCAGACCCAGACGTCCGCGATGGACGTCATGCCGTCTTCTGACTTTCGACGGCAGGAAACCGCCCCGCCGGCCCTGTTCTGGCGCAGCGAGCCGGCCTGGAAGCGCTGGGTCAGCCGCACCTGGCAATGGCTCTGGGATCTCGAAGACCCCACGCCGCCCGCGCCCCCGCTGAGTGCCCTGAACCGCGTGCGCGCCGAATTCCGCAATGCGCTGTGGGATCTGCAATCCGCCCGCGCCAACCAGGTGCGCGACCGCATCGAGTGCGCGCGCTCCTTGCGCGAACTGTGGCACCTACGCGCAGATGTGTTCAAGGCCATTGCCGTGCACCGGGGGCAGATCGAGGCCCAGGCCCGCGTCGACAGCCTCGATGCCCACTTCCCGGTTCGCTCGTTCAAGCAAGGCGAGCCTCGCCACGCGCGTGTGACGAGCTGGTAAGCAAGGTACTTTTCCGTCGCACTTTACAAAGCTACGCGAAGGGACAATGCGCCCGTAGCACAATGGCAGGCTGAACCGCGATCTGCCATGAACATCATCATCCTGGACGACTACCAAGACGCCGTCCGCAAGCTTCCGTGCGCAGCCAAGTTGGATGGCCTGTCTGCCAAGGTCTTCACCAACACCGTCAAGGGCATCGGCCAGCTGGCCGTGCGTCTGAGAGACGCCGAAGCCCTGGTGCTGATCCGCGAGCGCACCCATTTCCCGCGCGCCTTGCTTGAGAAGCTGCCCAAGCTGCGCCTCATCTGCCAGACCGGACCGGTCGGCTCTCACATCGACCTGGACGCCTGCACCCGACTGGGCATTGCCGTGGCCGAAGGCACGGCCGATGCCGTGGCCACCGCCGAGTTGACCTGGGCACTGGTGATGGCGTCCATGCGCCGACTTCCCCAGTACATCGGCAACCTCAAGCATGGCGCCTGGCAACAGGCAGGACTGAAGTCTGCGTCGATGCCCACCAATTTCGGTCTGGGCATGACGCTGCAGGGCAAGACGCTGGGCGTCTGGGGTTATGGCCGTATCGGCAAGCTGGTGGCGGGTTACGGTCGCGCGTTCGGCATGCACGTGGTGGTCTGGGGCAGCGAAGCCTCGCGCGCACAGGCCCAGCAGGATGGCCTCATTGCGGCGCCCTCGCGCGACGCCTTCTTCGCAGCTGCCGATGTGCTCAGCCTGCATCTGCGGCTGACGGACGACACACGCGGCATCGTGAAACTTGATGACCTCAGCCGCATGAAACCCACGGCCTTGCTGGTCAACACCTCCCGCGCCGAGCTCATTGAGGAAGGCGCCCTCGTGGCCGCACTGAATCGGGGCCGGCCTGGCATGGCCGCCGTCGATGTGTTCGAAAGCGAACCGATTCTGCAGGGGCATCCGTTGCTCCGCATCGAAAATGCCGTCTGCACGCCGCATATCGGTTTTGTGGAGCAAGGCAACTACGAAGCCCTGTTCAGCCAGGCCTTTGACAACCTGTTGGCCTACCTGGCCGGCAATCCGACCAACATCGTCAACCCCGAGGCGTTGAAAGTACAGCGCTGAGCGGGACCAAGCAGTGGAGGCCGAACGCAGTCTGAGCCGGGAGGGCATGCGCGCCACGTCGTGGTCGCTGCTCGTGGGCAACTTCATGATCGGCTGCGGCGTGATGGTCGTGGGCGGCACGCTCAATGACCTGACGGCTTCGCTGTCGATTTCGGTGGCCAAGGCGGGCGAACTGCTGGCGATTGCCGCCGTGATGATGGGCGTGGGCGCCCCGGTTCTGGCCACGCTGGTGGCCCGCATGGATCGTCGACGGCTGCTCAGCTGGGCCATGGTCTGGTACGCCATCGGCCATGCGCTGAGCGCCGCGGCGCCCGATTACGACTGGCTGTGGCCCGTGCGGGCGCTGACCGTGCTGTCGGCTGCGGTGTTCACGCCGCAAGCGGCAGCCACCATCGGTTTCATGAGCACCCCGGCTCATCGCGGTCGGCACATCACCTTCGTGTTCATGGGGTGGTCGATCGCCTCGGTGGCCGGCATGCCGCTGGCCGCCTGGGTGGGTGAGCGCATGGGCTGGCGGGTGGCGATGCTGCTTGTGGCCGCGGGCTCGCTGGCTGCGGCCTGGCTGGTGTGGCGCACCGTGCCACATGGCCTCAAGCCCCCTGCACTGTCCATGCGCTCATGGGGCAAGGTGGCGCGCTCGCCCCTGCTGGTGGCGCTGATCGCCGTGACCGCCTGCCAAAGCGCCGGGCAGTTCACCTTGCTGGCCTACGCTGCCCCCTACTACCGCAACGTCTTTGATGCCTCTCCCGAGCAGATCAGCCTGATGTTCGCCTGGTTTGGCGGGCTGGCCTTGGCCGGTAACTTGGTGCTCAACCGAGTGGTCGATGGCCTGGGTGCCGCGCAGGCCGTCACGTTCACGCTGGCCATGATGGCCGTGAGCCTGGTGATGTGGCCGCTGGCCACCACCTTGGTCGGGCTGGCAATCGTGCTCGTGCCGTGGGCGCTGAGCGGCTTTGCCACCAACTCGGGGCAACAAGCCCGTCTGGGCGGCCTGTCGCCGCGCCTGGCCCCCGCCCTGATGGCGCTCAACACCTCGGCCATCTACCTGGGCCATGCCGTGGGCGCATCGGGTGGCAGCTGGATCCTCACCCACCACGATTACAGCGAACTGCACTGGCTGGGGCTGGGCTGGATGGTGGTGGCCCTGGCGCTCAGCGCCTGGGCCATGCGGGCTCAGTCCCGGTTATCCGCCAGGCGTTGACGCCGCGCCTCATAGAGGCATACGCCGCTGGCCACCGAGACGTTGAGGCTCTCGACGGCGCCGAGCATGGGGATGCTGATCAGGGCATCACAATGCTTGCGCGTGAGCTGGCGCATGCCCGTGCCCTCAGCACCCAGGACCAGCGCCGTCGGCGTCACGTAGTTGCCCTCGTACAGGCTCTGGGGCGCATCGTCGGATGTGCCGACCACCCAGATGTCGCGCTCTTTCAGTTCACCCAGCGTGCGCGCCAGGTTGGTCACCATGAAATAAGGCATGGTTTCAGCCGCGCCGCTGGCCACCTTGGCCACCGTGGCGTTGATGCCTACGGCATGGTCCTTGGGTGCGATGACGGCATGTGCCCCGGCGCCATCGGCCACGCGCAGGCAGGCGCCCAGGTTGTGCGGATCGGTGATGCCGTCGAGCACGAGCAGCAGGGGTGGCTCGGCCAGTTCATCCAGCAGGTCGTCCAACGATCGGGCCTGGCTGAGCGCGGTCACGCGGGCCACCACGCCCTGGTGACGGTGGGTCCCGCAGAGTTTGCTGAGGCGCTCGTCGTCGCTGGCGATGACAGCGACGCCCGCTTCTTCGGCGCGCGCCAGGAACTGCTTCATGCGCTGATCGCGCCGGGTGGCGTCGACATGCAGCTCGCGAATGGACTCGGGTGCGACCTTCAGCCGCACGGTGACGGCATGGAAGCCGAACAGGGGTTTCAGACTCATCCCGGCATCCTAACCGCTGAGGCGGCCGGCCTGGATGCGCACCGTGCGCTCGCAGCGCGCGGCGATCTGGAGGTCATGCGTCACGAGAACCAGCGTCGTGCCCTGCTCGCGGTTGAGCGCGAACATCAGATCCATGACCGACGCACCGGTGGCATGGTCCAGACTGCCGGTCGGCTCATCGGCCATCAGGATCTCAGGCCCCACCACAAAGGCGCGCGCCAGCGCCACGCGCTGTTGCTCACCGCCTGACAACAGCACGGGTTTGTGGCCCAGGCGCTCGGCCAGCCCCACACGCGCCAGCATGTCCTGCGCCTTGCTGCGCGCCTGACGGTCACCCAGCAACTCGAGCGGCAACATCACGTTTTCCAGCGCGCTCAGGTGACCGATCAGCTGGAAGTTCTGGAACACGAAACCCACATGCCTCGCCCGATGGGCCGCACGCGCATCCTCGTCCAGCTCGAACAGCGATTGCCCACACAGCACGACGCGCCCAGTGGTGGGCACGTCCAGCCCCGCCATCAAGGACAGCAGCGTACTCTTGCCCGAGCCGGATGCCCCCACGATGGCCAAGGTTTGACCACGGGGCACCTGCAGGCCGACCTCATGCAGAATGGTCAGCGGGCCACCTGAATCGGACACCACCTTGCTGACGCCCTGTACATCCAGGGCCAGGTCGGAGGCGGTAGCGGATCGGGCAGGCACGGTGTCGATGGACATGAGGCAAACGAAAGTGATGAAGGCGATGGCTTGCGACTGTACGCGACGGCGCTTGGGTCTCACGCTGCTGGGTTATTGCGGCCTGCTGGTGGCTGGTCCCGCGGTGGCCAGGGTGGCCACAGCCACGCCCGGTGCGCGCATTCTGGTGCTGGGCGACAGCCTGTCTGCAGAGTACGGCATTGCCCGCGGCACGGGCTGGGTGGCCTTGCTGGAGCAGCGGCTTCGACAGCAGCGCCCGGGCGCGACCGTCATCAATGGCAGCATCAGCGGCGAAACCACAGCGGGCGGACGCACCCGCCTGCCGGCCCTCTTGCAGACCCACAAGCCCACCCATGTGCTGATCGAACTGGGTGGCAATGACGCGCTGCGTGGCTGGTCGCTGAAGACGACCGAGGACAACCTGTCTGCGATGGTGACGCTGGCCAAGGAAGCCGGTGCCAGGCCGATTCTGGTGGGCATGCAACTGCCACCGAACTATGGTCGTCGCTACGCAGAGGACTTTGCCCGCGTGTATCAGCGGGTGTCCGAACGCACGGGCGCACCGTTGGTACCCTTCCTGCTGCAGGGCGTGGCAGATCGCGCCGACGCCCGAGACTGGTTCCAGCCCGATGGCATCCACCCGCTGGCCCGCGCGCATCCGGTGATGCTGGAAAACGTCTGGCCCGTTCTGCGGGCCGCATTGGGCAGCTGAGCAGCGACCTGCGCTGCGCCAGCGCCTTCAGTCTTCGCGTTTGGTGCCGCCCAGGCCTGTGCCCAGGTTGCCCATCAGGGTCTCGGCCTGTTTGGTCATCTGCTCTTGCATCTGCTGGAAGAGTTTTTGCGACTGCTCCAGATAGCCGCCCATGAGGCTTTGCATCGGGTTGTGCTGCAGGTTCTTGACCGAAGTTTCGGCGAGGCGGGATTGCAGGTCGATGAAGGACTGGATGTTGCGATCCAGATAGTTGCCCATCATGCCCTGCATGGTGTGGCCGTAGAAGCGGATGATCTGCGCCAGCGACTGGGTCGAGAACATCGGCATCCCGACCGTTTCCTCTTCCAGAATGATCTGCAGCAGGATGCTGCGCGTGAGGTCTTCGCCGGTCTTGGCGTCGATCACGACGAACTGCTCGCACGCCATGACGCGATCCTTGACCTCGGCCAGCGTGATGTAGCTGCTGGTGCGTGTGTCATACAGACGGCGGTTGGGATACTTCTTGATGACGCGCACTGCGCCGAATTCAGCGCCGCCTGGTGGCGCATCGGCTGCGGGCGCGTCCCCCTCGGGCGCATCATGCGCGGGGGAGGGGTCGGCCGTGGCAGCGCGTCGCTGGCGGGGGGCAGTGCTCATCCATGACTCCTCGTCTGTTCGGACGCATTGTATGGGAGCCACCAAGGAAAAAGCCCGGTGCAACTTTCGTTGAACCGGGCTTCTCTACCGTTTGGTAGGCGCGATTGGACTCGAACCAACGACCCCCACCATGTCAAGGTGGTGCTCTAACCAGCTGAGCTACGCGCCTGGAAGACCATGACTATAGCATCATTTTCGACGTGCTCGCAAAACGCCGCTGATTTGCGACACTTTGGCCAACAGTGATGCCAGGCGCGCCGTATCGGCCGTCTGCACGGTGAGCGTGATGGTGACGCGGTCACGCGTGGTCTGGCTGTGCATGGACAGGACATGGGTCTTGCCCTGGGCCAGCACGTCGCACACGTCTCGCAACAGGCCCGAGCGATCGTGCGCCTCCACCAGCACATCCACGGCGTAGTGGGCCGATTCGTGCGTGGCCTGTCGGCCCCAGGCCACAGGGATGATGCGTTCACCGTCGCGGTAGCTCATCTGCCGGAAGTTGGGGCAATCCAGCCGGTGAACGGCCACGCCCTTGCCGCGCGTCACGTAGCCGCCAATGGGGTCGGGTGGCGCGGGCTTGCAACACCGTGCGAGCTGGGTCAGCAGCGAATCCATGCCCACGACCAGCACGCCGCGACCATCGCCGCTGGGCACTTGCGCCTCACCACGCGACAGGCGCTGGGCGATGAAGGCATCCGGATCCTGCTCGGGCTCGGCCGGGCGCAGCACCTGCTCGATGTTGCGCAATGAATACTCGTCCTTGCCCACGACCTCGAACAGAGCATCGGCGCTGCGAAAACCGAGGTTGGCCGCCAGGTCATCGAGCTTGGTGGCAGTCTTGCCCTCGCGCTGCAGCAGTTTTTCGACCGCTTCGCGGCCACGGGCGATGGTGGCCTGCTGGGCCATGGCGTTGAACCAGGCGCGCACCTTGGCGCGGGCGCGCTGGCTGCGCAGGTAGCCCAACTCGGTGTTGAGCCAGTCCATCGACGGGCCACCTTCCTTGGCCGAGACGATCTCGACCGTCTGACCGCTCTTGAGTGGCGTGTTCAGCGGCACCATGGCCCCGTCGACGCGGGCGCCTCGACAGCGGTGTCCCAGGTTGGTGTGCAGCGTGTAAGCGAAGTCGACCGGTGTGGCGTCGGCCGGCAGGTCGATGATGTCGCCCCCGGGGGTGAACACATAGATGCGGTCATCAAACAGCCCACGGTGTGGCTCGCCGCCCTGCCCGCCCACACCGCCGTTGTGCGCATCGTCGGCCGCGGCGAGATCACGCTCCCATGCCAGCAACTGGCGCAGCACCGTCTTGCGCGCCTCGGCGACACGGCTTTCGAAGTCGCCCGCTGCCTGTACGCCCGCATAGCCCTTGGTGCCAGCCTCCTTGTACGCCCAGTGGGCAGCCACGCCACTTTCGGCATGCTCGTGCATGGCCTGGGTGCGGATCTGGATTTCGATCGAGCGACCCAGTTCATCACGTACCACCGTGTGCAGCGACTGATACCCATTGGCCTTGGGCTTGGCGATGTAGTCGGAGAACTCCTCTGGCATGGCGTGCCAGAGTTCGTGCACTCGGCTGAGCGCGGCATAACAGGCCGGCACATCGGCCACGATCACCCGCAGCGCGCGGATGTCGAACACCTTGTCGATCGGCAGGTTCTTGCCCTGCATCTTCTTCCAGATGCTGTAGAGGTGTTTCGGGCGCCCCTGCACCAGCGCCCCGATGCCCGCCTCGTTGAGGGCCTGCTGCACCTGGGTGCGGATCTGCTCGATGTGCTGCTCGCGCTCCAGCCGCTTTTCATCGAGCGCGCGCGCGATGCTGCGGTAGGTGTCGGGCATCAGGAAGCGGAAGGACAGGTCCTCCAGTTCCCACTTGATCTGCCAGATGCCCAGCCGGTTGGCCAGCGGTGCGAAGACCTGCAGCGATTCGCGAGCCAGCGCCTTGGGGCAGGCCAGGCGCGACTGCGCGAAATGCCGCAAGGTCTGCAGCCGCGAGGCCAGCCGCATGAGCACCACGCGGAGGTCGCGCGAGAAGGCCAGCAGCATCTTGCGGATGCGCTCGACCTGCTCGGCCGGCAAGGGGCCGTCGACCTGGTCCTGCCAGGCGTCACGGGCATTGCGCTGCACCTGGACCAGCGCGCGCGTGTGAGCCACCAGGCGAGCCGAGGCTTCGCCAAACGCGCGCTCGATCACCTCCTCGGGCTGGGCAAGGTACTCGCTGGCGTAGACCAGGTAGGCAGCCGCGCGCAGCGCAGGCGAGGCACCGATGCCTTGCAGAATGGCACTGACGCCATCGGCATGTTCCAGTGCGGGCTCGCCGGTGTCGAAGCGCTGCCCCGTCAGCAGGGGCTCGGCGAACGCACGGGCGCGCGCCAACAGCGCACGCGCCTCGTCGAGCGCAGCCTCATCGGACTGCCCTGTGCGCCAGGTATCCGTCAGCTCGACGATGGCGGCGTGGCCGCCCCCGTCCTTGCCGGGCTGGAGCGAACCCGTTTTCATGCAAGCAAAAAGCGGCTGACCACGTCGATCTGATCCGGGGCAACCAGCGTGGGAGCATGGCCCACCCCGGCGAACTCGACCAATTGCGCGCGTGGCCCACGCTCGCTCATGGCCACCGCCGTGTCGCGATCAAGCAGGTCGGAATCGGCGCCGCGCAGCAGCAGCACCTCGCAACGCAAGGCGTCGTACACCTGCCACAACATGGCTTCGCCGCTGGCGGCGCTGTCGGCGTTCATGGTCTTGAACGGCTCGGCGATGGCGGGGTCGTAATGCAGGATCAGCCCCCCGCCCTCGGCAGCGGGACGCAGGAGCGGCCGCGACAGCGCAAGCCAGTCTTCATCGCTGTGGGGGCCAAAGCCGAGCGAGATGCTGCGCAGGTAGGCCGCGGCCTGCGCCTCGTCATCGAACCGCATCGGCTGCCCGAGGTATTCGCCAATGCGCACGATGGCCTCGTGGCGCAGGCGTGGCCCCACGTCGTTGAGCACGAAGCGTCGCATGCGAGCGCCCGACACCTCTGGCGGCAAAGTGGAAAACGCCAAACCGATCAGACCGCCCATCGAGGTGCCGACCCAGTCAGTTTCCAGCGGTTCGGACTGGCCCCGTTCGGCTTTCAGACGCTGCACCAGCGCGACCATGTCGCCGACATAGCCGAAAACCTGATAGCCCTTGGGGTCAGCCAGCCAATCCGAGTGGCCACGCCCGACCACATCCGGGCAGACCACGTGGTAATGCCTAGCCAGGGTGCGGGCCAGGTGATCGAAATCGCGCCCCTGCCGGCTCAGGCCGTGTACACAGATCAGCACGCGCGGATTGCGCTCGTCACCCCACGACCAATAAGCCATGCGGTGCGTGGCGGGATCGGTGCGGCTGGCGCCCGGGCAGGTGACTTCACGCAGGCGGGGCTGCGTCAGGCCGTCGGCTTCTGATGACATGGACTGGGAAGGGATGCTGGACAGGTTGGTCATGGCCCGGAGCAGACAGATAATGGACTCACCCACATTGTCTTGCTTATTGCCAACTGGAGGCCCTGGATGTTGAAAGGAAAAACCGCGCTCGTGACCGGATCCACCAGCGGGATCGGCCTGGGCATCGCCGAAAAGCTCGCCGCGCAGGGGGCCAATGTCATTCTCAACGGCTTTGGCGATGCCGAAGGGCCGCAGGCCGCCATCCTGGCAGCTGGCCAGGCCCACGGCGTGCGTGCGGGCTACCACGGCGCGGACATGAGCAAGCCGGCCGAGATCGAGGCGATGTTTGCCTATGCCGAGCGCGAGTTCGGCGGCGTAGACATCCTCGTGAACAACGCCGGCATCCAGCATGTGGCGCCGGTGGAACAGTTCCCGGTCGAGAAATGGGACGCGGTGATTGCCATCAACCTGAGCTCAGCCTTCCACACCACCCGTCTGGCCATGCCTGGCATGCGCGCGCGCAACTGGGGCCGCATCATCAACCTGGCCTCGGCCCATGGGCTGGTGGCTTCGGCCGGCAAATCGGCTTATGTGGCGGCCAAACACGGGCTGGTCGGCCTGACCAAGGCCGTGGCGCTCGAGACGGCCACCACTGGCGTGACGGTCAATGCCATCTGCCCCGGCTGGGTGCTGACGCCGCTGGTGCAAAAGCAGATCGACGCCAAGGCCGAGCGCGAAGGCGTCTCGCTGGACGAGGCGCAGAAAGGCCTGCTGGGCGAGAAGCAGCCCTCGCTGCAGTTCGTGACGCCGGCACAACTGGGTGAACTGGCGGTGTTCTTGTGCTCGCCCGCGGCCGACAACGTGCGCGGCGCAGCATGGAACGTGGATGGCGGCTGGCTGGCTCAGTGACCGGCCCGCTGTCCACCGCCACGCTCGGGGCCAGCCCGAGCGGCCATGCGCCTGACGTACCCTACTCGCCGTTGTATGACGACGTCTACCACGCGGCTGCCGGCGCCTGGCCACAGGCTCGCCATGTGTTCCTGGGCGGCAACGGCTTGCCGGCGCGTTGGCAAGGCCAGCCGCGCTTCACCGTCCTGGAGACCGGTTTCGGTCTGGGCAACAACTTTCTGGCGACGTGGGCCGCATGGCTGGACGACCCGGCACGCTGTGACCAGCTCGTCTTCATCTCCGTTGAGAAGCACCCATTGACGCAGGCCGACCTGCGGCAGGTGCATGCCATCTCCGGCCTGCCGGCCGACGACCCGGATGCCGGCCGGCGGGCCGAACTGGGTGCGCGCCTGGCGGACGCCTGGCCTGTGTTGACCCCCGGCTGGCATCAGCGGCGTTTCGCCGATCCCAGTCGACCGGGACAGGCCGTGATCCTGATGCTGGGGCTGGGCGACGTGGCTGAGTTGCTGCCCGGTCTGATGGCAGCGGTGGACGCCTTCTATCTCGACGGCTTCGCGCCGGCCAAGAACCCTGAGATGTGGCAGCCTGACAGGCTGGCGCGCTTGAACCGGCTCGCCGCGCCGGGCGCCACCGCGGCCACCTGGTCGAGCGCCCGCCCGGTGCGCGACGGTTTGGCCCAGGCTGGCTTCGTGGTCGCGCGGGCGCCCGGTTTTGCGGGCAAGCGCGACATGGTGCGCGCGGCGTTCCGTCCCCGGCATGTACCCGAGCCGGCGCCAGGCGGGCTGTGGCCCGCACCCCACGCCGATGCGCGGCGCGCGGTGATTGTGGGGGCCGGGCTGGCCGGCTGTGCCGCAGCCTGGGCGCTGTGCCGGCAAGGCTGGGCGGTCACACTGCTGGATCGCCACGTTGCCCCCGCCAGCGAAGCGTCTGGCAACCCTGGCGGGCTGTTTCACAGCGTGCTACACAACGAAGACGGCATCCATGCCCGCGCGCACCGCGCCGCCGCGTTGGCCACATGGACAGTGGTCCAGCAAGCGGTGCGCGATGGTGTGGCGGGTAGCGGCCAGGGGCTGTTGCGCCTGGACGCGAGGCAGAACGCCGCAGATGCGGGCGCCCTGCTGACTCGCCTGGGCCTGCCACCCGACCATGTTCAATGGCTGGATCAAGGCGAAGCCGTCGCCCGCACCGGCATCCCCGTGCCCAGCGGGGGCTGGTTCTTTCATCAGGCGGGCTGGGTGCACCCGGCCGGCCTGGCCGCCTGGTTTCTGGACCAGGCCAGATCCGCCGGCTGCGATGGCGCCGCCCTTCAATGGCGCGGAGAAGCAGAAGCTGCCAGCCTGAGGCGCACCGAAGCGGGCGAGTGGGTGATCTGCGATATGGCCGGGCAGCCGCTGGCGCAGGCGCCCACGGTGGTGCTGGCCTGCGCCCACACCCTGCCAGGCCTGATCGTCGGTCTGCCCGAAGCGCACGCCTGCGCGGCCCCCCCCGTGTTGCCCGTGCGCGGTCAGGTGAGTTGGGGCAGCCAGCTGCCCGGGCAGCGCCAGCCTGCCGTGCCGGTGGCCGGCAGCGGCTACGCGCTCGGCTTGGACGCGCACACCCTGCTGTTCGGGGCCACCACCCAACACCATGACGCCGACCCGGCTGTGCGCGAGGCGGACCATCGCCACAACCTGCAGCAAGCAGTGCGGCTGGGCGCCGTGTCATCAGATGGGGCGGGCGATCCCCTGGCGCATGATCTGCTGCCCCATGGCCTGCACGGTCGGGTGGGCTGGCGCGCCACGACGCCAGACCGCTTGCCCCTGGTGGGTGCCCTGCCCTGGTCGGACAACCGGCTGAGCCGGCTTGCGAGTCGAGCCCGCCGCGATCAGGTTCGCCTCATCCCGCGCGAGCGGAACGCCCGAGGCGGGCTGTACGTGTTGTCGGGGCTGGGCTCACGCGGCATCACCTGGTCGACCCTGGCGGGCGAGCTGCTGGCCCACTGGGTCACCGGCAGTGCATGTCCGGTCGAGGCCAGTTTGCGTGATGCGCTCGATCCGGCGCGCTTTCTGGCAAGGCAGCACCGCCAACAGGGCTGATGCGCCGCCGCACAATACGGGCAGCCGCACCGCCCGCCGTTTCCTGAGCGACAACAAAATCCGCGACCGACCCTGCCATGCCCGACGACACCCTGCCCCCGCTCCCCGGCCAGACGGAGCGCCTGCGCCTGGACAAATGGCTTTGGGCGGCCCGCTTCTACAAGACGCGCGGCCTGGCGGCCGACGAGATCGACAAGGGCCGCATCCAGGTGAACGAGCAAGTGGCCAAGGCCTCGCGCGAGTTGAAGGCGGGCGACCGGGTGGACATCCGCCAAGGTGCGCTGGTGCGAACGGTGATCGTGCAGGCATTGAGCACCGTGCGGGGCCCCGCGCCGCAGGCCCAGCGGCTGTATGAAGAAACCGCTGACAGCGTGGCGCGACGCGACGCCCACCAGGAGGCCCGCAAGCTGGCCGCCGAACCGGCCGAATCCATTGCCCACGGGCGCCCCACCAAGCGAGACCGCCGCACCCTTGGCGACTGGCAGCGCTGGTCAGCCAGCCTCGATTGAGGCATCTGTTACAAATCTCCTGTTTTTTTCGTGGACCGGGGGCTTGAAATCCTTCCGGGCGCCCTGACATGCCCAGGGTTTTCGCAAACCATCCCAGAACACCAACGATGAGCGACACCTCTCCCACCCCAGAGCAACAGGGCGCCGGCGCGCCGGAAGCCGCTACCGCACCAGCCGCGTCGGTCGAGCAGCAGCTGGCCGAACTTCAGGCCAAGCACACGGAAGTGTCGGACGCCTACCTGCGGGCCAAGGCGGAGGCCGAGAACATCCGCCGCCGGGCCGAGGAAGAGATCAGCAAGGCGCGCAAGTTCGCGGTGGAGTCGTTTGCCGAAAGCCTGCTGCCCGTGCGCGACAGCCTGGAGGCCGCCATCGCCACCCACGCTGCCCAGCCCGACGCTTCGGCCGAGACGGTGCTCGAAGGTGTGCACGCCACGCTGCGCCAGCTGATTTCGGCGCTCGAGCGCAACAAGGTGCTTGAGATCAACCCGGCCGCCGGCGAGAAGTTCGATCCCAACGTCCACCAGGCCATCAGCATGGTGCCGGCCGACCAGGAGGCCAACACCGTCGTGGGGGTGCTGCAGAAGGGCTACCTGATTGCCGAACGCGTGCTGCGCCCTGCGCTGGTGACGGTGGCCGCGCCGAAATGAGCGCCTGATTGATCACATGACGCCAGCAGGGGCTTGAAAATCCTGCCGGCAGACACATATCGACAACAAGCGGAAGCCGCAAGCGCTTCCAGATACACAGATTCAGATTCCCTAGGAGCACACCAACATGGGCAAGATCATCGGCATCGACCTGGGCACCACGAACTCGTGCGTGGCCATCATGGAAGGCAACACCACCAAGGTCATCGAGAACAGCGAGGGCGCGCGCACCACGCCGTCGATCATCGCGTATCAGGAAGACGGCGAGATCCTGGTGGGCGCCTCAGCCAAGCGCCAGGCGGTCACCAACCCCAAGAACACGCTGTACGCGGTGAAGCGCCTGATCGGCCGCAAGTTCACCGAAAAGGAAGTCCAGAAGGACATCGACCTGATGCCCTACACCATCACGGCCGCCGACAACGGCGACGCCTGGGTGGAAGTGCGCGGCAAGAAGCTGGCACCCCCACAGGTGTCGGCCGAAGTGCTGCGCAAGATGAAGAAAACCGCCGAAGACTACCTGGGTGAAGAAGTCACCGAGGCCGTCATCACGGTGCCCGCCTACTTCAACGACGCCCAGCGTCAGGCTACCAAGGACGCCGGCCGCATCGCCGGCCTGGAAGTCAAGCGCATCATCAACGAGCCCACGGCCGCGGCCCTGGCCTTCGGCCTGGACAAGACCGGCAAGGGCGACCGCAAGATCGCCGTGTATGACCTCGGCGGCGGCACGTTCGACGTGTCCATCATCGAGATTGCCGATGTGGACGGCGAGAAGCAGTTCGAAGTGCTGTCGACCAACGGCGACACCTTCCTGGGCGGCGAAGACTTCGACCAGCGCATCATCGACTACATCATTGCCGAGTTCAAGAAAGAGCAAGGCGTCGACCTGACCAAGGACGTGCTGGCCCTGCAGCGCCTGAAGGAAGCCGCCGAGAAGGCCAAGATCGAGCTGTCGAACTCGTCGCAGACCGATGTCAACCTGCCCTACATCACGGCCGATGCCACGGGCCCGAAGCACCTGAACATCAAGCTGACCCGCGCCAAGCTGGAAAGCCTGGTCGAAGAGCTGATCGAGCGCACCATCGCCCCCTGCCGCACTGCCATCAAGGACGCCGGCGTGGCCGTGGGTGACATCGACGACGTGATCCTGGTCGGCGGCATGACCCGCATGCCCAAGGTGCAGGAGAAGGTCAAGGAGTTCTTCGGCAAGGAGCCCCGTAAGGACGTCAACCCCGATGAGGCCGTGGCCGTGGGCGCCGCCGTGCAGGGCCAGGTGCTCTCGGGCGACCGCACTGACGTGCTGCTGCTGGACGTGACCCCGCTGTCTCTGGGCATCGAAACCCTGGGCGGTGTCATGACCAAGATGATCAGCAAGAACACCACGATCCCGACGAAGTTCGCGCAGACCTTCTCGACCGCCGACGACAACCAGCCGGCCGTGACCATCAAGGTGTTCCAGGGTGAGCGCGAGATGGCCTCGGGCAACAAGATGCTCGGCGAGTTCAACCTCGAAGGCATCCCGCCCGCACCGCGTGGCGTGCCCCAGATCGAGGTGGCCTTCGACATTGACGCCAACGGCATCCTGCACGTGAGCGCCAAGGACAAGGGCACCGGCAAGGAAAACAAGATCACCATCAAGGCCAACTCGGGTCTGTCCGAGGAAGAGATCCAGAAGATGGTGAAGGACGCGGAGTTGAACGCGGCCGAAGACAAGAAGAAGCTGGAGCTGGTGCAGGCCAAGAACCAGGGCGACGCCCTCGTGCACAGCGTGCGCAAGTCGCTGACCGAGTACGGCGACAAGCTGGATGCGGGCGAGAAGGACAAGATCGAAGCCGCGATCAAGGATGTCGAAGAAGCGCTCAAGGGCGAAGACAAGGACGACATCGAGGCCAAGACCAATGTCCTGATGACCGCCAGCCAGAAGCTGGGCGAGAAGATGTACGCCGACATGCAGGCCGCCCAGGGCGCCGCCGGTGCCGCGGAAGCCGGCCCCGAAGCCGCTGCCAGCAGCAAGCCGGCCGACGACAACGTGGTCGACGCCGAGTTCAAGGAAGTCAAGAAAGACTGACGCCTGAACCGGTGAACGCCCCCTGAGGCACAGGCCGTGTGAGACTCCTGCCTCACACCCTGTGCCTCTTCTGGCTTTCAGCAGCCCCTGAAAACCTCACATCATGGCAAAACGCGATTACTACGAGGTGCTTGGCATCGCCAAAGGCGCCTCGGACGACGACATCAAGAAGGCCTACCGCAAGCTGGCCATGAAGTACCACCCTGACCGCAATCAGGGGGACAAGGCCAAAGAGGCAGAAGAGAAGTTCAAGGAGGTCAAAGAGGCCTACGAGATGCTCTCGGACGCCAAGAAGCGCGCGGCTTACGACCAGTTCGGCCATGCCGGGGTCGACCCGAACGTGGGCGGCGGCCGCGGTGGCGCCGAAGGCTATGGCGGCTTTGCCGACGCGTTCGGCGACATTTTCGGCGACCTGTTCGGCCAGGGTGGCGGCCGTCGCGGCGGCGGTGGCCCCCAGGTCTACCGCGGCAGCGACCTGTCGTACGCGATGGAGATCACGCTCGAGGAGGCCGCCGTCGGCAAGGACACGCAAATCCGCATCCCGGCCTGGGAAGAGTGCGGGGCCTGTCATGGCAGCGGCGCCAAACCCGGCACCCAGCCCAAGACCTGCCCGACCTGCAATGGCTCGGGCACGGTGCACATGCGCCAGGGCTTCTTCAGCGTTCAGCAGACCTGCCCGCATTGCCAGGGCACGGGCAAGATCATTCCCGAGCCATGCACCACCTGTCACGGTCAGGGTCGCGTCAAGAAAACCAAGACGCTGGAGGTCAAGATCCCGGCCGGCATCAACGAAGGGATGCGCATCCGCTCAGCCGGCAATGGCGAGCCGGGCACCAATGGCGGCCCGCCGGGCGACCTTTACATCGAGATCCGCATCAAGCCGCACGATATCTTCGAGCGCGACGGCGACGATCTGCATTGCTCGGTACCGGTGCCGCTCACCACAGCAGCGCTGGGCGGCAGCATCGAGGTGCCGACCCTGGGCGGCAAGGCCGAGATCGACATTCCCGAGGGCACCCAGCACGGCAAAACCTTCCGGCTTCGTGGCAAGGGCATCAAGGGGCTGCGCTCCAGCTACCCAGGCGACCTGTATTGCCACATCGTCGTGGAGACCCCCGTCAAGCTCACCGAGCACCAGCGCAAGCTGCTCAAAGAGCTGGATGAGTCATTCCGCAAGGGCGGCGAAAAACACTCTCCCCACACGAAGAGCTGGACCGACCGGGTCAAGAACATCTTCAAGTGAGCCCCACGGAGAGCTGAGCCCAACCAGACAGAAAAGGCGCCCCACCGGCGCCTTTTTCTTTGGATGAAACTCACGGCCCGCGATTCATGATGCGGCAAGCGCCGCTCAAGTTTGGGGCGTTTCCGTCCGAAGAACGGATCACAGGCAGTTCGACCACGCGCAGTCAGCCCGACGCCCCCTTGACCCTTTCCCGGTAACGCCATGGCCACCACCGTGACCCCGTACTCCAATCTCACCGCACTCATCATCGATGACATGGCGGTGCAGCAAAGCACGCTTCGTGGTCACCTGGCCCTGCTGGGTATCTCGAAGGTCGAAGCCGTCTCGACACCGGACGATGCCTTGCGCAACCTGCGCAGCAAGCGCTACAACCTGATCTTGTGCGACTACAACCTCAACAGCAAGACCGACGGTCAGCAGTTGTTCGAGTACGCGCGCGAGCAAAAGCTGCTGCCGCCTGACACCCTGTTCTTCATGATCACGGCCGAGAGCAGCTATGCGTCCGTGGCGGCTGCTACCGAGCAGCACCCTGACGCCTACCTGCTCAAACCGATCACCGCAACCGACATCGAAGAGCGCCTCAAGGCCATGCTCGACAAGCGCGACGCGCTGCTGGCCGTGCACACGCGCCTGAGCAAGGACGACTTGCCTGGCGCCCTGACTGAATGCGACGCCGTGCTGGCGCGCAAGAACCGCTGGTACATGAGCGCGCTGCAGACCAAGGGCAGCGTGTTGCTCAAGCTGGGTCGGCACGAAGAGGCCAAGGCCGTCTACCGCGCGGCGCTGGAGTTGCGCAACGACCTGACCTGGGCACGACTCGGCCTGGCACGCGCGCACAAGGCTGCGGGCGAATTCGAAGAAGCCAAACAGCTCGCGCGCGACATCATCGAATCCCGTGAAGGCGAAAAAACGGTCGCCGCCTACGACGTGATTGCCGAATCCATGGAAGCCACCGGGGACCCGGAAGGCGCCATGTGGATTCTGCGCGATGCCGCGCTGGTCGTGCCCTCGGCACGTCGTCAACGTCTACTGGGCGAAAGCGCCTATCGCAACGGCGACCTCGACACCGCGCGTGACGCGTTGAGCAAGGCCACCAAGGCGAGCAAGGGCTCGGTGGTGGCACAACCTCAGGACAACCTGCTGCTGGCACAGACGTTGGTCGACATCGGCGCCCCGGTCGACGCCATGAAGGTGCTCAACGAAGGCCAGACCAGCTTCCGCAACAACCCTGCCTTCGACAGCGTGGCCCTGGCCATCCAGGCACAGGCCGAGGTCGTGGGTGGCCAGCCCGAACAGGCCGCCAAGACCATGGCCCGCGCACGAGAGACACTGCGCAAGGGCAAGGCCGACTTTGCCACCGTTGCGCTCGCCAAGGCAGAGATCATGACGGGCAACGAGGACGCCGGACTCAAGCTGCTCGGCACCGCCATCAGCGCAGACCACGAGAACCTGCGCATCAAGCAGATGATCAGCAAGGCACTGCGCGACACGGGCCACGAAGACAAAATCGAGGCCGTCATCGAATCTGCTGCGGCCGACCTGCAAAAGAAGGTAGCCGATGCACGACGCATGCTACGCGATAGCCGCGTCGACGAGGCGGTCACGACGATCGAAGCCGCGGTGAAGGAGTATCCGGAGAACACCGGCGTGCTGCTCCAGGCCGCTCAGATCAACTGTATGGCCTTGCGTCTCAAGAAAGACCTGGATTCCGCCCGCATCGAGCGCGTGCGCACCTACCTGACCCGCCTCGACAAACTGCTGCCCGGCCACGACCGCGTCAACACCATGCGCCGCTACTTCCGCGAAACCATCGGGATGCTTGAGCAAGCCTCCATGCAGAACTGACATGAGTGAAGCGCTCGCCCTCATCGCGCACGACCTGAAGAACGCCCTGGGCGGGCTGGAGTCTGAACTCGCGCAACTCATTGACGAGCCCACGCCGGTGCTGGCACAACGGGCGCACATTCATTGCACGGACCTGCGACGTCAGTTCATCCAGTTTCTGACCCTCTATGGCGCCGAGCGCGACGGTCTACGCGTCATGAGCGAGGATGAGTGCCCCCATGACCTGCTGGAAGCACTGACACGCATCTGGTACCTCAAGCTGCAGGCCGAGGACAGCCCGATCCGCATCGAGCTCGTCCCCCACCCGGACACGCCGCCCTTCTGGTACTTCGACCGTCGGCTGGTGCAACTGGCCCTGGACGCGGCCATCCACAACGCCATCCGCTTCGCCAACCGCGAGGTGAAGGTACAGGTCCGCGCGGTCGATGGCTGGCTTGTCTGGACGGTGCACGACGATGGCGCGGGCCTGGGCGCCACCGATCCAGGGCGACATCACGCCACCGGGCTGGGCACGGCGCTCGCCGAAGCCGTGGCCCATGCGCATCGCAATGGAGCGCGAGTGGGGAGCACGTCTCTGACCTCATCGCCCGAGCGAGGCACCCTGTTCACATTGATGCTGCCCTGAGCCAGCGCCGCTGCTGGTGGACGCGCCGCCCGGCGCACCCTCCCCTCAGTTGCCCACAGCGTCCTGCTTGACGCAGTCCACGTAGTAGCGCAGTGAGCCGTCGGGGCGTTCTTCGGCCACCAGGCCGTGCACGTCCGTGGCGAATCCGGGGAAGGCTGCGTTGAACACCTGCGTGAACTTCAGGAAGTCGACAATCTTCTTGTTGAAGCGCTCGCCCGGGATCAACAGCGGAATGCCCGGCGGATACGGCGTCAGCAGCGACGTGGTGATGCGGCCTTCCAGCGCCTCGATGTCAACGCGTTCGGTCTGGCGCCGTGCGATGCAGGCGTAGGCATCCGATGGCTTCATGGCCGGCTCCAGGCCCGACAAGTAAACCTCGGTTGTCAGGCGGGCGATGTCGCCCTTGGCGTAGGCCTCATGTACGCTCTGGCACAGGTCACGCAGGCCCATGCGCTCATAGCGCGGATGCTTGCGGCAGAACTCGGGCAGCACGCGCCAGATGGGCTGGTTTTTGTCGTAGTCGTCCTTGAACTGCTGCAGCGCGGTCAGCATCGTGTTCCAGCGGCCCTTGGTGATGCCGATGGTGAACATGATGAAGAAGCTGTACAGGCCGGTCTTTTCGACCACCACGCCGTGTTCGGCGAGGTACTTCGTCACGATGGCCGCAGGGATGCCGGCCTTGGCAAACTTGCCCGACACATCCAGGCCCGGGGTGATGATGGTCGACTTGATGGGGTCGAGCATGTTGAACCCGTCGGCCAGGTTGCCGAAGCCGTGCCACTTCTCGTTGGCCTTGAGCACCCAGTCCGACGGCTTGCCGATGTCGTCGGCGGCGATCTTGTCCGGGCCCCAGACCTTGAACCACCAGTCCTTGCCGTACTCTTTCTCGACCTTGCGCATGGCGCGGCGGAAGTCCAGCGCCTCTTTGATGCTCTCTTCCACCAGCGCGGTGCCGCCGGGCGGCTCCATCATGGCCGCAGCCACGTCACAGCTGGCGATGATCGCGTACTGCGGCGAGGTCGAGGTGTGCATCAGGTAAGCCTCGTTGAAGAGGTTGCGATCCAGTTGCACGTTCTGTGAATCCTGCACCAGCACGTGGGAGGCCTGCGAGATGCCGGCCAGCAGCTTGTGCGTGGACTGCGTGGAGTAAACCACCGCCTGCTTGGGACGGCCGCGGCCCTTGCCCATGGCGTGGTACATGCCGTAGAACTTGTGGAAAGCCGCATGCGGCAGCCAGGCCTCGTCGAAGTGGAGGTTGTCGATCCAGCCGTCCAGCGTGGCCTTGATGGTTTCGGTGTTGTAGAGCACGCCGTCGTAGGTGCTCTGTGTCAGCGTCAGGATGCGCGGCTTGACCTTTTTCGCGTCCACCCCCTTGAGCAGCGGGTTGGCGGCGATCTTCTTGCGGATGGTGGCTGGCTCGAACTCGCTCTTCGGGATGGGCCCGATGATGCCGAAGTGGTTGCGCGTGGGCGTCAGAAAGACGGGGATGGCACCCGTCATGATGATCGAGTGCAGGATGGACTTGTGGCAGTTGCGGTCGACCACGACCACATCGCCCGGCGCCACGGTGTGGTGCCAGACCATCTTGTTGGAGGTCGACGTGCCGTTGGTGACGAAGAAGCAGTGATCCGCATTGAAGATGCGGGCGGCGTTCTTTTCCGACTCGTACACCGGGCCGGTGTGGTCGAGCAGTTGGCCGAGCTCTTCCACGGCGTTGCACACGTCGGCGCGCAGCATGTTTTCGCCGAAGAACTGGTGGAACATCTGGCCCACCGGGCTCTTCAGAAAGGCCACGCCGCCCGAGTGACCCGGGCAGTGCCACGAGTACGAGCCGTCCTGCGCGTAGTCCATCAGCGCCTTGAAGAACGGCGGCGCGAGACCGTCGAGGTAGCTTTTGGCCTCACGGATGATGTGACGTGCCACGAACTCGGGCGTGTCCTCGAACATGTGGATGAAGCCGTGCAGCTCGCGCAGGATGTCGTTCGGAATGTGCTCCGAGGTGCGCGTCTCGCCGTACAGGTAGATCGGGATATTGTTGTTCTTGAAGCGGATTTCTTCAATGAACTTGCGCAGATTGACCACGGCCGGATCCAGTTCCGGTCCATGTGTGAACTCTTCGTCGTCGATCGACAGGATGAAGGCACTGGCGCGGCTTTGCTGCTGGGCGAACTGGGCCAGATCGCCATAGCTGGTCACGCCCAGCACCTCGAAGCCTTCCTTCTGAATGGCATCGGCCAGGGCGCGAATGCCCAGGCCCGAGGTGTTCTCGGAGCGGAAATCCTCGTCAATGATGACGATGGGGAAATGGAAACGCAGCATGGGCGACCCTTCAGGCAGCAGGATTCAGGCAGCAAAGACAACGCACGGGCGACCCGCGCGCAAGCGAGACGCGAAGTGTAGGGTTTTTGCGTGAAGTTTTGTCCTGTCAGGCATCAAGGCCCACCCCCAAGAGAAGGAGGCACATCTGACGACGCCGCGCCGCCCTGGCCCTACACTAGACCGCATCGTCTGCCCTGCTGTGCATCATGTCTGACTCGCTTGTCTGGTGGATTCTGGTTGGCGTCCTCGTGGCGCTCGAACTGGTGTCGGGATCGTTCTACCTGCTGATGCTGGCCCTGGGCGCCACCTTTGGCGGCGCGGCGGCGTGGCTGGGTCTGTCCTTGCCCTGGCAGATCACGGCAGCGGCCGTCGTGGGCGGGGGCGCCGTCTGGTATTGGCACCGCATCCGACAGAAGCGGCTGGATCACACCGCTCCCGCCGGGGCTACGGCGCCTGCCGGCGATCCGGATCACCTGGACGTCGGTGCCACCGTCATGGTGACCGCGTGGGGCGAGGACGGGCGCACACGCGTGCACTACCGGGGCTCAGACTGGACGGCCCTGCCCGCGCCCGGCAGCCAGCCGGTCACTGGCCCGCACCGCATCGTCGCGGTCGAGTCCAATCACCTCATCATCGAAAGGATCTGATCCATGGAAATCGCCATCATCCTGCTGGTCATCGCGGTCATCTTCGTGGCGAAATCGCTCAAGGTGGTGCCTCAACAGAATGCCTGGGTGGTCGAACGGCTGGGCAAGTACCACGCCACGCTGACCCCGGGCCTCAACATCATCGTGCCCTTCGTCGATCGGCTGGCCTATAAGCACTCGCTCAAGGAGATCCCGCTGGACGTGCCCAGCCAGGTCTGCATCACCAAGGACAACACACAGCTGCAGGTCGACGGCATCCTCTATTTCCAGGTGACCGATCCGATGCGCGCCAGCTACGGCTCGTCCGACTACATCTCGGCCATCACCCAGTTGGCCCAAACCACGCTGCGCAGCGTGATCGGTCGCATGGAGCTGGACAAGACCTTCGAGGAACGTGAGCTGATCAACGCCGCCGTGGTGGCCGCGCTTGACGAAGCGGCCTCGAGCTGGGGCGTGAAGGTGTTGCGCTACGAAATCAAGGATCTGACGCCCCCGGCCGAGATTCTGCGCGCCATGCAGGCCCAGATCACGGCCGAGCGCGAGAAGCGCGCCTTGATTGCCGCCTCCGAAGGCCGCCGCCAGGAGCAGATCAACATCGCCACCGGCGAACGCGAGGCCTTCATTGCCCGCTCCGAGGGCGAGAAGCAGGCCGAGATCAACAAGGCCCAGGGTGAGGCCGCCGCGATCACGGCATTGGCCGAGGCCACGGCGGACGCGCTGCGCAAGGTGGCGGCCGCCATCCAGTCGCCGGGCGGCCAGGACGCGGTGAGCCTCAAGGTGGCCGAGCGCGCGGTGGACGCCTTCGCGCAACTGGCCCAGAAGAACAACACCCTCATTGTTCCCAGTAACATGAGCGATCTGTCTGGCCTGATCGGCACCGCCATGACCCTGGTGCAGCGCGGCACCCCCAAGGCCTGACGCCCCGCTTCCATTCGCCCTTCCCTTCGTTCCTGCCGTCTGGCCAGTTGTAGATGTCGATCGAGCTCACTCCGGGTCGCAACGTGCTCGGCGGCCCGCTGCGCGCCTGTTCTTACGCGCCCCTGACCGGCTATTTCCGCGATGGCTGCTGCCGCACGCGCCCCGAGGACGACGGCCGCCACGTGGTCTGCGCCCGGGTCACGCAGGAATTTCTGAGTTTCTCGCTGAGCCGCGGCAACGACTTGATCACCCCACGCCCCGAATGGCGCTTTGCCGGGCTCAGGCCGGGCGACCGGTGGTGCCTGTGTGCGGCGCGCTGGCTGGAAGCATGGCGGGCCGGAGTGGCGCCCCCCGTGGTGCTCGAGGCAACCCACGAAGCCGCACTTGAAACCATTCCGCTGGAGCTGCTGCAGTCGTTCGCGGTGGGGGCCCCGTCAGAGGACACGCCCGACTGAGCGCGCGCCAGTTTCGGACAGCATCAGGTGGCAAAGCCGAAGTAGCGCGTCAGGCCTGCCAGGATCATCTCGACCGCCACGGCACACAGAATCAGCCCCATCAGCTTCTCGATGGCCGACACAACCGATTCGCCCAGCCAGCGGTTGAGCCGGTCACTGGCCATGAGCACCACGGCGCAAACGGCCATGGCTGCCACCAGCGCCAACACCCAGTTGGCCAGTTGCGCGGGCTGACGCGAAGCCAGCAACATCACCGTGGCCATGGCAGAAGGACCGGCCAGCAGGGGCACGGCCACCGGAAAGACAAGCGGCTCGCGCTGCCCCGCGTCGGCGCGCACCTCGTCAAACAGCCGCTGACCCGAACCAAAGATGATGCGGATCGCGATCAGCAGCAGGATCACGCCGCCCGCCACTTCCAGCGAACGCTCGGACAGGCGCAACAACCGCAAGAACGCCTCGCCACCGAGCATGAACAGCATGAGCACGGCCAGCGCCACACCGGATTCACGCAGCGCCACCCACACCCGGCGGCGTGGCGGCACGCTCGACATCACCGACATGAACACCGGCAGGGTGCCGAAGGGATCGAGCACCAGCAGCAACAGCACAAAGGCGGACACGGTGTCGTGTGTCATGACCTGATTGTGGGCGGACGTGTGCGCCGCGCCAAGCCCTTGTGAGCGCAGGTGTGCGCCTGCGCGTGGCAAATGCCGCGTCAGCCCGCGGTGTGGCTCAGCAGCGCCTGCAGACCGGCCTCGTCCAGCACCGGGATGCCCAACTCCTGCGCCTTGTCCAGCTTGCTGCCGGCTTCGCTGCCAGCCACCACGTAGTGCGTCTTGCGCGACACCGAGCCGGCCACTTTGCCGCCTGCGGCCTCGATCAGGGCCTTGGCGTCCTCACGGCTGAGCGTCGGCAGGGTGCCGGTCAGCACCAAGGTCTTGCCGCTCAATGGCAGACTGGCCGCATCGGCCAGCGCGGCAGGCTCATGCTCGGGCCAGGTAACGCCAGCGGCGCGCAGCTGCTCCACCACTTCGCGGTTGTGCGGCTGGTCGAAGAAGGTGCGGATGCTCTGGGCCACCACCGGCCCCACGTCCTTGACCTCCAGCAACTGGGCCTCGGTGGCATCCATGATCCGGTCCATGCTGCCAAAATGCCGGGCCAGGTCCTTGGCCGTGGTCTCGCCCACATGGCGGATGCCCAGGCCGAACAGAAAGCGTGGCAAGGTCGTGGTCTTGCTCTTCTCCAGCGCGGCCACCACATTGGCTGCGCTCTTGTCAGCCATGCGGTCCAGCACGGCCAGACGGGCTACACCGAGTTTGTACAACTCGGGCAGCGTGCGCACCAGGCCGCCCTGCACGAGCTGGTCCACCAGCTTGTCGCCCAGGCCCTCGATGTCCATGGCGCGGCGCTGCGCGAAGTGCAGCAGTGCCTGCTTGCGCTGGGCCGCACAGAACAGGCCGCCGCTGCAGCGGTGGTCCACCTCGCCGCGCTCGCGCACCACCGTGCTGCCGCACACGGGGCAGCCTGAAGGCATGTGGAAGTTCGGCACATAGGCCGGCCGCGGACCGGGCACACGGCCCACCACTTCCGGGATCACGTCGCCGGCCCGCCGCACGATGACGGTGTCGCCCACCCTCACCTGCTTGCGGCGCAGCTCGAACAGGTTGTGCAGCGTGGCGTTGGTGACGGTCACCCCCCCCACGAACACCGGCTTGAGCCGGGCCACCGGGGTCAGCTTGCCCGTGCGTCCCACCTGCACGTCGATGCCCTCTACCTGCGTGACCTGCTCCTGCGCCGGGTATTTATGGGCCACGGCCCATCGGGGCTCGCGCGTGACGAAGCCCAGTTGCGCCTGCAGGTCGCGGCGGTTGACCTTGTAGACGACGCCATCGATGTCGTAAGGCAGGCCATCGCGCTGCGCTCCAATGCGCTCGTGAAACGCGACCAGTTCGGTCGCGCCATGCGCGACCGTGCGGTGCTGGCAGACCGGAAAGCCCATGGCCGACAGGGCATCGAGCACGCCGGCATGCGTGGGGGGCACGTCCCAGCCCTGTGTCTCGCCCAGACCATAGGCAAAGAAGCGCAGCGGCCGTTGGGCCGCGATCGCCGGATCCAGCTGGCGCACGGCACCGGCGGCAGCGTTGCGCGGGTTCACAAAGGTCTTGTCACCCCGTTGGCGCTGACGCTCGTTGAGCGACTCGAAATCGTCGCGGCGCATGTACACCTCGCCACGCACCTCGAGCACAGGCGCATCGCAGCCCTTGAGCCGCAGCGGGATCTGCCCGATGGTCCGGATGTTCTGCGTTACGTCTTCGCCGACCTCACCGTCGCCCCGGGTGGCTGCGCGCACCAGCACGCCGGCTTCGTAGCGCAGGTTGATGGCCAGGCCGTCGAACTTGAGTTCGGCCGCATAGTCCACGGGCGGATCGGCCTCGGTCAGGCCGAGCTCCCGGCGCACCCGGCCGTCGAAGGCCAGCGCCCCGCTCGCCTCGGTGTCGGTCTCGGTGCGGATCGACAGCATGGGCGCGGCATGGCGCACCGGCTCGAAGCCAGGCAAGACCTTGCCCAGCACGCGCTGCGTGGGCGAATCCGGCGTGATCAACTCGGGATGGCTGTGCTCCAGCGCCTGCAAGGCCTGGAACAGCCGGTCGTACTCGGCATCGGGGATGATGGGCGCATCCAGCACGTAGTAGCGGTGGGCATGCTCGTTGAGCTCGGCCCGCAGCGCTGCAGCGGCCTGCGCCGGGTCCACCGGCTGCCCTGCGGAGTCCGCTTCGGCCCCAAAAAGGTCGGACTGGGCCATGCGCCCTCAGCTGAACAGTCGACGGGTGGTGGCAGCGCCAGCGGCCAGGTCGCGCGCAGACAGGGCGGCGTACAGGCGCTCCAGCTCGGCCTCGATCGAGGCAAAGGCAGCCGGCGTGAACGGATGGCCCTGGTCATCGGTCATGCCAGCATCCAGCGCCATCGACAGCACCTCGCCCGCTGCGCACCAGGCCTTGAAGGGCTGGTGCTCTTGCCCGGTCTGCGGCACGTCAAAGGCCAGCACCAGCTCGCGCACCGTCGCCTCTTCCGGGTCTTCGGCAAACGCGGCCTGGGCGTCGTATTGCAATGTCAGCACAGGCGGGGCGCCGTCTTCGGTGGCAGGCAGCACCAGCCGGCCCGGCAGGGCGCCAGGAACAAAGCCGTGGCGAGCCGCCTGCTGCTGCACATAGCCGACCGACCACGCGCTGCCGCGGGCGCGCAGGCGCAGCGCGAGTTGGGCATCGTGGGCGCCAGCAAAGGCGTCAAGTTCCTTGGCCCGACCCACGATGTCGAGCATGTCAGGGAACTCCACTGCCGCGCCCAGTGCATCGGCCATCGTCTGCACCTTCTGCACGAACTCGGAGTATTCGATCTCGTTGAGGCTGCCCGTGCGATTGGCCATCAGGACGCCTGCCTGGAGCTCGCGGTACAGCACGCCGGCCTGAGGCGGCTCCCATTCGCCACCGTCCACGCGCTGCGCTTCAATCAGCATGGGCTTGCTGCCTGCACGGCGGGTAGGCGGCACGTGCAGCAGGATGTGGTCACCGCTGAGCGGCGACTCCAGTGTGAGCACAGCGATGGCGTCGACCAGCGGATCCAGCCGTACGCCACCACGCCGCACCGGCGGCGCGCCGCCGGGCATGCCGTCCCGCGCGTCACCGCCAGGCGCATCCATGGGTTGGGTCGGGATGTCGTCCAGGCTCGCGGCCAAGGGGTCGACCGGCTCCATGGGAACCCGCTTGGGCTGGCGGGCCGCCGTGCGGCGCGCCTGCCACCAACCGTGTACCAGCACCAGCAGCAACACGGCTGCCCCCAGCAAACCCAGATAAAGCGTCAGCGAATCGGTCATTGGTTCAGGGTCCTCAGGCTGCGTGGGCCATGCCCAGCGCCGCTTCCATGTCCACGGCCACAATGCGGGACACGCCCTGCTCCTGCATGGTCACGCCCACCAGCTGGTCGGCCATTTCCATGGCGATCTTGTTGTGCGAGATGAACAGGAACTGCGTGTGGGCAGACATGCTGCGCACCAGGCGTGCGTAGCGTTCGGTGTTGGCGTCGTCCAGCGGCGCATCGACCTCGTCGAGCAGGCAGAACGGCGCCGGATTGAGATGGAAGATGGCAAACACGAGCGCGATGGCGGTGAGCGCCTTCTCGCCGCCAGACAACAGGTGGATCGTGCTGTTTTTCTTGCCGGGCGGGTGGGCCATGACCTGCACACCCGCGTCCAGGATCTCGTCGCCCGTCATCACCAGCTTGGCGCTGCCCCCGCCAAACAGGCTCGGGAACATGCGGCCGAAATGCTCGTTGACGGTGTTGAAGGTCGAGCCCAGCAGGTCGCGCGTTTCCAGGTCGATCTTGTGGATGGCGTCTTCCAGGGTCTGGATGGCGTCCAGCAGGTCGGCCATCTGGGCATCCAGAAAGCCCTTGCGCTCGCGGGCTGAGCTGAGCTCTTCCAGCGCCGCCAGGTTGACGGCCCCCAACGCGGCGATCTCGCGCTGGATGCGGTCGATCTCGCTTTGTAAGCCATAGAGCTTCACGCCCTCGCGCTCGATGCCTTCGGCCAGCACGGCCAGATCCACCTCGGCGGCGGCGAGCTGCTCCATGTACTGCGCGCCACCCAACGCAGCCGCCTGCTCTTCAAGCTGCAAACGCGTGATCTGGTCACGCAACGGTTGGAGGCTGCGCTCGAAGCCCATGCGCTGCTCATCGGCCTGACGCAGCTGGGTCGCCAACGCTTCGTAGTGCTGCCGGGCCTGCGACAGCGCGCCCTCTTTGGCGAGCCGAACCGCCAGGGCCTCGTCCAGCCCGGCCTGTGCCGAGGCGTCGTCCAGTTGGCTTTGTTCCTGTTGCAGTTGGCCCATCGAGGCCTCGTTGGCTTCGATCTGTTGCAGTGCGGTCTCGATGGCGCGCTGCAGCTCGCCACGGCGAGCCGCCATGCTGCGGGCGCCGAACTGCGCTTCCTGTGCCTGCCGCTCCAGCGCACGGGCCTGCTCGCGGGCCTGCTGCAGGCGACGCTCCGCCTCGATCACGGCTTCTTCGAGCGTGGCGTGGCGCTCCTGGGTCTCGCCCAGGCTGATGTCCAGCTCTTCGAAGCGTGCTTCGCCCGTGGCGCGGCGCTCCTGGAGTTCGTCGAGCATGGCGTCGAGTTCGGCCATCTCGCCGTCGATCTGCGCCCGACGGCCGTGGGTCTGTTCAGCCTGCTGCGTCATGCGCAGCACCTCGACCTGAAGCTGGTGCGTGCGCTGCTGCGACTCAGCCGCATCGCGACGGGCCGTGGCCAGTCGCTGTGCGGCCTCGGTATAGGCGGCCTCGCTGCGCACGGCCGCCGCGCGAGCCTGGTCCACCATCAGGGACTGGGCGCGCACCTGCTTGTCGAGGTTCTCGATTTCCTGTGCGCGGGCCAGCATGCCGGCCTGCTCGGAATCAGGAGCGTAAAAGCTCACCGCAAACTGGCTGACGCTGTGGCCAGCGCGCGTGAGGATGACCTCGCCATGGGTCAGCTGCCCACGCGCGGCCAGGGCCGCCTGCAGATCGGCTGCGGTGTAGACGCCTTCAAGCCAGTCGTTCAGCAGGGCCTTGAGGCCCGGCTCCTGCACGCGCACCAGATCCGACAGGCGGGGCAAAGTGGCATGGGTGTTCGCAATGGGCGCCTGGGGTGCGCTGTAGAAGGCCAGCTTGGCTGGCGGGGCATCCAGCTCAAAGGCCCGGACGGTTTCCACCCGCCCCACCTCCAGCGCAGACAGGCGCTCGCGCAGGGCAGCTTCAAGGGCGGTTTCCCAGCCGGTTTCGATGTGCAGGCGCTGCCAAAGGCCCTGGAGCCCGTCCAGCCCGTGCTTGGCCAGCCAGGGCTTGAGCTTGCCTTCGGTCTGCACCTTGTCCTGCAACGCCCGCAGCGCGTCAAGCCGGGCACTCAGTTCGGCCATGCGCGCCTGCTGGGCCGTGGCTTCGCCCTGGGCGGCCTGGCGCGCCTCATCGAGCTCGGGCACGGTGTCAGACAGCGTCTGCAACTGCGCGTCACGCACCGCCTGCTCTTCCTCGCAGGCAGCCAGTTGCTGGCGCAGCTCGTTGAGCTTGTGGTCGTCGGGTGCCGCCAGGCCCTGGCGCTCGGCCTGCAGGCGTTCACGGCGCAGGCCCAGCTGACGAGACTGTTCGTCGATGCTGCGCGACTCGGCCGCGAGCACCTGAATCTGTTGCTGCACCTGGTTGACCGCGCCCCGCTGGTCGTTCGCCCGCTGGGTGGCGGCGCGCACGGCGTCTTCCATCGCAGGCAGGTTGCCGGCCAGCTCTTCGGCCTGTGCAGCCAGAATCTCGGCCTGCTCTTCGGCGGCCGCCATGCGTTCCGCCAGGGTCTCGAGCTCTTGCTCGGCCTGTTGCCGGCGGTCGGCCCACTGGGCGTTCTGCGCCCGCAACTCGTCGAGCCGTTGCACCACGCGCTGACGGCCTTCGACCACGTAGCGGATACGTTCTTCCAGCCGGCTGACCTCCAGACTGGCCTGGGCCAGCTCGCCCTGCGCTGCGTGCAAGGCGTCGCTGGCTGCATAGTGATCCTGCCGCACCTGCTCCAGCTGGGCTTCAACGGACCGCAACTCGGCCATGCGGCCTTCGAGTGCGTTGGTGGCCTCGAGCACGGCCAGCTTCACGCGGCTTTCTTCCTGCGCGGCGTCTCGGTGCTTGAGGAACCACAACTGGTGCAGCTTCAGGGTGCCCTGCTCCTGCAGGGTGTGGTAGCGGGCCGCCACCTCGGCCTGCTTTTCGAGCCGGTCCAGGTTGTTGTTCAGCTCGCGCAGGATGTCTTCCACCCGCGTGAGGTTTTCACGCGTGTCCTTCAGGCGGTTTTCCGTCTCGCGGCGGCGCTCCTTGTACTTGGACACGCCAGCGGCTTCCTCCAGGAACAGGCGCAGTTCTTCGGGCTTGGACTCGATGATGCGGCTGATCGTGCCTTGCCCGATGATGGCGTAGGCGCGCGGCCCCAGACCGGTGCCCAGGAACACATCCTGCACGTCGCGACGGCGCACCGGCTGGTTGTTGATGAAGTAGCTGGAGGTGCCATCGCGGGTCAGCACCCGCTTCACGGCGATCTCGCTGAACTGGTTCCACTGGCCGCCGGCCCGCCCTTCTTCATTCGAGAAGACGAGTTCCACGCTGGAGCGGCTGGCCGGCTTGCGGTTGGTCGAGCCGTTGAAGATCACGTCCTGCATGGACTCGCCACGCAACTCCGACGCCTTCGATTCGCCGAGCACCCAGCGCACGGCGTCCATGATGTTGGACTTGCCGCACCCGTTCGGCCCCACCACGCCCACCAGTTGCCCGGGCAGCTGGAAATGGGTGGGCTCGGCAAACGACTTGAAGCCGGAGAGCTTGATCGACGTCAGGCGCATGCTGCTGCGTGTCCGGTGGGTTCCTGGGGGCGGGACGCCTGCTCCGACCACCCGCTAAGTTGTTGATTTGTCTAGCTTATTCAGCCGCGAGACCGGCCTGATTTGCCTTCTGAATGCGCGGGGGATGATAGCATTGCGTTTTTGCCCGAAGCCGTCAGCGCGCCCGGGCGACAACGCAGTGTTTTTTCACCATGGCCAAGACCGCACCCGCCCGCCCCTCTCCCGCGCAACCTGCCCGCACCCGCAAGCCCCGTGCCGAGGCGACCTCTGGGGCCCTGACAGTCGGCGAGCGTGAAAAACCGGCGGTGCCGCCCTCGGTGCCCTCGCGTCAGCTCGATGTGTTCCCGAATCCGGCCCCCGAGCGCGACTACGTCATCCAGTTCCAGGTGCCCGAGTTCACCTGCTTCTGTCCGCTGACGAAGCAGCCCGACTTCGCGCACTTCACGATCGACTGCATCGCCGACAAGCTGTGCGTCGAGCTCAAGAGCCTGAAGATGTACATGTGGAGCTACCGCAACGAGGGCGCATTCCACGAAAAGGTCACCAACGACATCCTCAGCGACATCGTCAAGGCCATCAAGCCGCGCTACCTGCGCATCACGGCCAAGTGGTATGTGCGCGGCGGCATCTACACCAACGTGGTGGTCGAGCACCGCAAGAAGGGTTGGAAGCCGGCCCCCCGCGTGGATCTGCCGCAGCTCGGCGCCGAAACCGGGTTGCTGGGCTGAGCCATGTCCCCCCTGGGCTGGCTCGAGCATGGCGTGCTGGCCGGCACGCTGTTGCTCGCGCTGGCCTTCAAGCCGTGGCTGCCGTTGCGCCACGCACCGCTGCAAAGTCCCTGGCTGGCCGCCCTGATCCTGTTGCCCTTTGCCTGGTGGACGCAACACCTCATGCCCAGCGGCTTCAGCTTGCACCTGTCCGGCGCCTGCCTGCTGGTGTTGATGTTCGGCTGGCCGCTGGCCATGTGGACGCTGCCGCTGGTGTCACTGCTGTCTGAAGGGCTGTCGCAAGGCACCCTACCCCAGTGGGGCCCCTGGGTGGCGCACGTGGTCTGGCTCGGCGTCTTGCCCGGCACATTCGCGCTTGCGCTGGGTCTGGCCATTCGCCGGTGGCTGCCCCATCACCTGTTCGTCTACATCCTGGGTCGCGGCTTTTTCACCACCGCGCTGTCCGTCACATTCATGGGCGTGCTGGCCTGGCTGGCCGGCCGCAAGCCACTCAGCCTGGGCGACGACGAGTGGCTCCTGGCCCACTGGCTGCTGGGATGGGGTGAAGCCATCAGCACCGGCATGCTGACGGCGATCTTTGTCGCGTTCAAGCCGCAATGGCTGCTCACGTATTCGGACGCGCGCTACCTGCCGCCACCCGACCGCGCAACCTGACCGCCTCACCGCGGCGAGACCGCGGCAAACCCTGGGAATCGAGGACGACAACTCGCTACAGCTTGTCCACCATCTGGCCGATAGTGACCCAAAGGCACGTTCACTCAGATGACCCTTCCCCCCTGGCTGTCCCCCCTGGCTGTGCTCATTTTGGGCCGCGAGCCGCGCTTGCGCCGCCACGTGGTGTTCGTGCTGCTGACGCTGCAGTTGTACGCTGTTTGCCTGGGGGTGATCTGGCACTCTCAGTATCTCGACATCATCCCGCCGGGGCTGGCGCAAATGCTGTCCTGGGCCAGCATCGCCATCTTCGGCAGCATGTATCTGGCGGTGCGCAGCGGTCGCACACAGCACCTGGCCGATCCGGTCCTGACCCTGCCCCATGCGGTCATCTCGGTGGGGCTGTGCGTGGTGGCCTACACCCAGATCGGCGAAAGCCGGGGCAATGTGATGATCCTCATCGCGCAGGCCATCGTGGTGTCCATGTTCCGGCTCAAGCCCGCGCACGTGCTCGCGCTGGGGCTGTACACGGTGTCGATCTTCGCGCTCGCCGTGGGCTGGCTGAGCTGGCAGGATCCCCAGCGCTACCCCTGGAGCCAGGGGCTCACCCATTTGATCGTCGGCGGGGCCACCCTGCTGATGCTGTCTCTGGTTGCCAAGTGGGTGAGCGACATCCGCATGCGCATCGGCTCTCAGGCCGAAGAGCTGACTCAGACGCTGCAGACCCTGCAGCAGATGGCCACCCAGGACATGCTGACCGGCCTGATGAACCGCCGCGTGATGACCGACCTGCTGGAGGCCGAACTGAAGCTGGCGCAGCGCCATGGGCAGCCCCTGACCGTCGCCCTGATCGACCTGGACCACTTCAAACACATCAACGACACACACGGCCACCATGTGGGCGACGAGGTGCTCAAGACCTTTGCACGGCTCAGCGGGTCGCGGCTGCGCGAGGTTGATCGCATGGCGCGCTGGGGCGGCGAAGAGTTTCTCTGCCTGCTGCCGCAGGTGACCGCCCAGGACGCGCTGTCGGCCATCGACCGGCTGCGACAGGCCATGGCCGACAGCGTCCCGCTGGAACAAAACCGGCTTAGGACCACCTTCTCGGCTGGCCTGGCCCAGGCACGCCCCGATGAGACCCTGGAACAGCTGGTCGAGCGTGCGGACCGCGCACTGTATGAAGCCAAGCAGCAGGGCCGCAACCGCTGCTGCATTCACCAGGATGCTTCCGGTCCGCCTACAGCACAGCCGGTTTCGATCGTTGTGGAGGGAAGCGCATGAGCGACACCGCATGGCAAGGTGGCAGCTCGCCCGACCCCATTGTGGAGGCCATGGGCAGGCTGACCACCAGCATCTTCGGCCCTGATCGCGCCACGCGTGCCCGCACGGCTGCCATCTTGTTGTGCGCGCTGATGTACGCCGTCTGTTGCAGCGCGGCCTACCACGCAGCCAGCATCGGTCTGATGCGGCCCTTCGCGCCCACACTCCTCACCTGGACATCGATGCCGGCCTACGCCGTGTTCTATGGCCTGGTGCGGTGTGGCTGGAGTCGCCGCTTCAGCGACCCCACGCTCATGATCCCGCAGATCATCTTCGCGCTGCTGGCCATCGCTTTTGCCTACACCGCCGTGGGCCCGGACGATCGTGGCGTGGTGCTGGTGTTGCTGGCGTTGGTCATGGTGTTCGGCATGTACACCCACACGCCCAAGCACTCGGTGATCATCGGGGTGGCTGCCATGCTGCTGCTGGGCGCAGCCATGGGGGTGCTGTCCAGCCTCGAGCCAGATTACTACCCGCCCGCGCTGGAGCTGATTCGGTTCGAGCTGATGATGGGCACGCTGCCGGCGCTCATTTACTCGGCCTACCAGATTGCCAGCTGGCGCAACCGCATGGCCGAGCAGCGCCGGGCGCTGCGTGAGGCGCTCACCCAGGTCCAGCAGCTCGCCACGCGTGATGCCCTGACCGGCCTGTACAACCGTCGCCACATGCAGGAGCGGCTGGAGCACAGCATCAAGCGCTACGAGCGCTATGGCGAAAAGTTCACCGTGGCGCTGATCGACCTGGATCACTTCAAGCGCGTCAATGACGTGCACGGGCACCGTGTGGGCGACCAGGCACTGCAGGCCTTTGCCTCAGCGGCCAGCATGGTGCTGCGCGAAACCGACTGTCTGGGCCGCTGGGGCGGCGAAGAGTTTCTGTTTCTGCTGCCCAACACGGGCGCCCAGAAAGCGCACGTGGCCCTGGAACGGCTGCGTGAGGCACTGGCACGCTGCAGCGCCAGCACCAGTGTGCCAACGCTGCGGGTGACGTTCTCGGCCGGGATCGCCGTGCATGACCTGCCCCTGACGCTCAACCGCACGCTGGAGCGCGCCGATCAGGCGCTGTACGCCGCCAAGCAAGGGGGGCGCAACCGCTGCGAAATCGCTCCGCCCCCTCAGACCGACGCCATCACGCTGGTACGGGAAGGCCCGTGAACCGGCGGCGCCGCTGCCGCGGCATGCCATGCACGGCGATAATCTCGCCATGAATCCGCTGCTGTCCCATCTCCAGCCCTACCCCTTCGAGCGCCTGCGCAAGCTGACCGCCGATGTGGTACCCAATCCGGCTTTGAAGCCCATCAGCCTGGGCATCGGCGAGCCCAAACACGCCACGCCGGCGTTCATTCAGTCTGCGCTGACGAATGCGCTTGACGGACTCGCGGCCTATCCGGCCACGGCAGGCGAGCCCGCCTTGCGCGAAGCCTGCGCGCGCTGGCTCCATCGGCGCTACGACATTGCGGTCGACCCAGCCACCCAGATCCTGCCAGTCAATGGCTCGCGCGAAGCCCTGTTCGCGCTGGCCCAGACCGTCATTGACCCCAGCCAGCACCGCGACGCGGGTGGCCCGACGGTGGTCTGCCCCAATCCGTTCTATCAGATCTACGAAGGCGCGGCGATCCTGGCGGGCGCACGTGTGGCGTTTGCCAACTCCGACCCGGCCCGGAACTTTGCAGCCGACTGGTCCAGCATCCCCGAGGCCACCTGGGCCACCACCCAGCTGCTGTACGTCTGCTCGCCCGGCAACCCGACGGGGGCCGTGATGCCGCTGTCCGAGTGGGAGCGCCTGTTCGCGCTCAGCGACCGGCATGGCTTCGTGATCGCCTCGGACGAGTGCTACAGCGAGATCTACTTCCGCGAGGGCCCCGACGCCGCACCGCTGGGCGGCCTTCAGGCTGCCGTTCAACTGGGCCGAACAGACTTCCGCAACCTGATCGCGCTGACCAGCCTGTCGAAGCGCTCGAATGTACCCGGCCTGCGTTCCGGTTTCGTGGCCGGGGACGCGGCCATCATGAAGGCCTTTCTGCTGTACCGCACCTACCATGGCAGCGCGATGAGCCCGGCCGTTCAGCGCGCCAGCGTGGCCGCCTGGAACGACGAGGCGCACGTGGTGGAAAACCGCCGCCTCTACCGCGAGAAGTTCGAGCGCGTCACTCCCCTGCTGGCCGAGGTCATGGATGTGGCCCTGCCCGATGCCAGCTTCTACCTGTGGGCCAAGGTGCCGGCACACCTGGGTGGAGGAAGCGACGAATGGTTCGCCCGCGAACTCCTGGCTCAATACAATGTGGCGGTTCTGCCCGGCAGCTACCTTGCGCGTGAAGCGCATGGCGTCAACCCGGGCGCCGGCCGGATCCGCATGGCGCTGGTGGCAGGCGTCGACGAGTGCGTCGAAGCCGCCCAGCGCATCCGCCAGTTCATCGCCGAGCGCAGCTGACACGCTGCGCCCCGGCTCATCCCATTGCTTACCCGACGTATCACACCATGACGCAAGCCCTTCAGACCATCATCGACAACGCCTGGGAACAACGTACCTCGCTGTCGGCCGCCAGCGCGCCGGCCGAAGTGCGCGATGCCGTCAACCACATCATCGACCAGCTCGACACCGGCAAGCTGCGCGTGGCCGAGAAGATCAACGGTCAGTGGGAAACCCACCAGTGGGTCAAAAAGGCCGTGCTGCTGAGCTTCCGGCTCAATGACAACGTGCCCATGGGCGATGGCGCCCTGCAGTTCTACGACAAGGTGCCCACCAAGTACGCCGGCATGTCGGCCAGCCAGCTGGCCGAAACCGGTGTGCGCGTGGTGCCGCCCGCTGTGGCACGCCGCGGTTCGTTCCAGGCCAAGAACGTGATCCTGATGCCGTCGTACGTGAACATCGGCGCCTACGTCGATGAAGGCACCATGGTCGACACCTGGGCCACCGTGGGCTCGTGCGCCCAGATTGGCAAGAACGTGCACCTGTCGGGTGGCGTGGGCATCGGCGGCGTGCTGGAGCCGCTGCAGGCCAACCCCACCATCATCGAAGACAACTGCTTCATCGGCGCCCGTTCCGAGGTGGTCGAAGGCGTGATCGTCGAAGAGAACTCGGTGATCTCGATGGGCGTGTACATCGGCCAGTCGACCAAGATCTACGACCGCGCCACTGGCGAGGTCACCTACGGCCGCATCCCTGCCGGCTCGGTCGTGGTCTCGGGCAACCTGCCTTCGGCTGACGGCAAGTATTCGCTGTACTGCGCCGTGATCGTCAAGCGCGTGGACGCGCAGACACGCTCGAAGACCAGCATCAACGACCTGCTGCGCGGCGCCTGATCGCTGCCGGCAAAGCCCTTCACACAGCAGACAAACCGGGAGATCGCGATGAGTGGTGGTGGCAACCTGGAGCGCATCCTGCGCCTGATGGCCGAAAAGAAAGCGTCTGACGTCTTTCTCTCGGCCCGCACACCCATCCTCATCAAGATCAGCGGCCAGCTGCTGCAGCTCACCGACCAGCCGCTGACGCCGTCTCAGCCGCGCCAGCTGCTGTCCGAGCTGGTGTCGCCCACGCAGATGGAAGAGCTCGACGAAACCGGCGAGCTCAACCTCGGGATCACCATCCCGGGTGTGGGCATCTACCGTCTGAGCGCCTTCAAGCAGCGCGGCTCGGTGGCGGCGGTCTTCCGCTACATCCCGTCGGACATCCCGCCGCTGGAATCGCTCAACGTGCCGCCTGTGCTGAGCGATCTGGTGCTGCAAAAGCGGGGCCTGATCCTTGTCGTGGGGGCCACTGGCGCGGGCAAGAGCACCACGCTCGCCGCCATGCTGGAGCACCGCAACCAGCGCATGACGGGCCACATCCTCACCATCGAAGACCCGCTTGAGTTCCTGTTTTCGAACAAGAAATCCATCGTCAACCAGCGCGAGGTGGGGCGCGACACCCAGTCATTGCAGGTGGGCCTGAAAAACGCGCTGCGTCAGGCGCCCGACTGCATCCTGATCGGTGAAATCCGCGACCGCGAAACCATGACGGCGGCGTTGTCCTATGCGCTGTCGGGCCACCTGGTGTTGTCGACACTGCACGCCAACAACAGCCACCATGCGCTGGGCCGGATCCTGTCGTTCTACACCCCCGAGGCGCGCCCCGCCCTGCTGAGCGACTTGGCCTCGGGCCTCAAGGCGATCGTCTCCCAACGCCTGCTGAAGTCCACGACCGGCGGGCGGGTGCCCGCTGTCGAGGTACTGCTCAACACCCAGCTGGTGGGCGAGCTGATCGAGAAGGGCGACTTCACGGGCGTCAAGGAAGCCATGGACAAATCGCTGGCCGAGGGATCTCAGACCTATGAAGCCGACATTGCGCGCCTGATCAACGAAGGGCTGGTGAGCCGCGACGAAGGTCTGATCCACGCCGATTCGCCCACCAACCTGATGTGGCGCATGCAGAACGAGTCGACCACGCGTTCCAAGCTGGTGGCCAAGCCCGAGGCAGCCGACGATGGCCCCTCGTTCACAGACATCACGCTGGAAGTGAACCCGAGCGACAGCAACAGCTACGGCCGCTGACCCATGACCGACACCGTTCGACTGACCGAAGCCCTGATCGCCCGAGCGTCCGTGACCCCGCTGGACGGGGGCTGCCAGGATCTCATGGCAGAACGCCTGCGCCCGCTGGGATTCGAATGCCACACGCTGGTCTTCGGCCCGCAAGATGCGCCTGTCACCAACCTGTGGGCGATCAAACGCGGCCGGGATGCCGCTGCGCCTGTGCTGGCGTTCGCCGGCCACACCGACGTGGTGCCCACCGGGCCGCTCGACCAGTGGTCGTCCCCGCCTTTCGTGCCCACATACCGCGATGGCCTGCTCTACGGCCGCGGCGCCGCCGACATGAAAACCTCGCTGGCCGCCATGGTCGTGGCGACTGAGGCCTTCGTGGCCCGCCACCCCGACCACGCCGGCAGCATCGCCTTCCTCATCACCAGCGATGAAGAAGGCCCTTCGGTGGATGGCACCGTCAAGGTCTGCGAATGGCTGCAGCAGCAGGGCCAGCGCCTGGACGCCTGCATCGTGGGCGAGCCCACCTCGGTCAAGCAGGTGGGCGACATGATCAAGAACGGCCGCCGCGGCTCGCTCTCGGGCAAGCTGCGCGTCAAGGGCGTGCAAGGCCACATCGCCTACCCCCATCTGGCAAAGAACCCGATCCACCTGCTCGCACCGGCGCTGGCCGAGCTCGTCACCATCGTGTGGGACCAGGGAAACGACCACTTCCCGCCGACCACCTGGCAATGCTCCAACATCCACGCGGGCACCGGCGCCAACAACGTCATCCCCGGTGAGGTGGTGGTCGATTTCAATTTCCGTTTTTCGACCGAGTCCACCCCCGAAGGGCTGCAAAAGCGCCTGGAAGACGTGCTGCGCCAGCACGGGCTGGACTTCCACATCGACTGGACGCTGGGCGGCCGCCCCTTTCTGACCCGCAAGGGCCCGCTGGTCGACGCCATCTCGGCCGCCATCGAGCAGGTCACCGGCGTCACCACCGAGCTGTCCACCACAGGCGGCACATCCGACGGCCGCTTCATCGCCCAGATGTGCCCACAGGTGGTCGAGTTCGGCCCGGTCAACGCCAGCATCCACAAGATCGATGAGCACGTGCGCGTGGCAGACATCGAGCCCCTGAAGGACATCTACCTCGGCACCCTGGAAAGGCTGCTGGCGTGACCCTCATCGAGCTGATCGAGCGCGCCGCCGCGCGACTGGACGCCGCCCAGGTTGGCTATGGCCACGGCACCACCAACGCCTTCGACGAGGCGGCCTGGCTGGTGATGTGGCGACTGGGTCTGCCCATCGACTCGCTCGATGAAAACGAGCAGCGTGCGGTGAGCGACGAAGAGCGCACGCAGGCCGAAGCCCTGATCGACGAACGCATCGCCACCCGCAAGCCCGCCGCCTACCTGACGAAACAGGCCTGGCTGCAAGGCGTGCCCTTCTACGTCGATGAACGCGCCATCGTGCCGCGATCCTTCATTGCCGAGGTGCTGGCCGACGGGAGCATCGACGCGTGGCTGAGCGAGCACACCCACCGCGTCCTGGACCTGTGCACCGGCAACGGCAGCCTGGCCGTGCTGGCCGCCATGGCCTACCCCGATGTCACCGTCGACGGCGCGGACATCAGCCCCGACGCGCTGGCCGTGGCCCGCATCAACGTGGACCAGCATGGCCTGCAAGACCGCATCACGTTGCTGCAAAGCGATGGCCTGAGCGGCGTCAACGGCCCTTACGACCTGATCCTGTGCAACCCGCCCTACGTCAACGCCGACTCGATGGCCAGGCTGCCCGCGGAGTACCGCGCCGAGCCCGAGCTGGCCTTGGCATCCGGCGAAGACGGCATGGATTTCACGCGCGCGTTGTTCACCACCCTGCGCGCCGACCCAGACCGCTTCATGAGCGACGACGCCGCGCTGGTGCTGGAGATCGGCAACGAACGAGCGAACTTCGAGCGTGCCTTCCCAGACCTGGCCGTGACCTGGCTGCCCACGTCCGCGGGCGATGACCAGCTTCTGCTGGTGACGCGCGACGCCCTGCTGCTGGCAGACTGAATGCGCGTCCTCCTACCGCGCGCCCACTGAGCTTTCATGATCACCCTGAAGAACGTCACGCTGCTGCGCGGCACCAAGGCCGTGCTCGACGGCGCGAGCGCCACGCTACACGCCGGCGAAAAGGTCGGCCTGATCGGCCGCAATGGCGCGGGCAAGTCCTCGCTGTTTTCGCTGCTGGCGGGCCGGCTCCACCCCGATGCGGGCGATGTCGAGATCCCGTCGAGCTGGCTGCAGCCTGGCGGCATGGCCGAGGTCGCGCAGAACATGCCCGAAACCGACGAGCCCGCCACCGAGTTCGTGCTGCAGGGCGACACCCGCCTGATGGCTGCCCGCGAGGCGCTGGCGCAAGCCGAGGCGGCCAACGACGGCCACGCCATCGCTGAAGCCCACATGGCCCTGGCCGACGCTGGCGATTTCGATGCCCCCGCCCGCGCGCAGGCCCTGTTGTTGGGCCTGGGCTTTCAGCTCGATCAGACCACGGCGCCCGTCAACAGCTTTTCGGGCGGCTGGCGCATGCGCCTGCAGCTCGCCCGGGCGCTGATGTGCCCGGCGCAACTGCTGCTGCTCGACGAGCCCACCAACCACCTGGATCTGGACGCCCTGGTCTGGCTGGAGAGCTGGCTGCAACGCTACGAAGGCACGCTGATCATCATCAGCCACGACCGCGAGTTTCTCGACGCCATCACCAAGGTCACCCTGCACCTCGACGAAGGCAAGCTCACCCGCTACACGGGGGGCTATACCGCCTTCGAGGCGATGCGTGCCGAGCGCCTGAGTCAGCACCAGGCCGCTTACGAGAAGCAGCAAGACCGCATCGCCCACCTGCAGAAGTTCATCGATCGCTTCAAGGCCAAGGCCACCAAGGCGCGCCAGGCGCAAAGCCGCGTCAAGGCGCTGGAGCGCATGGAAAAGCTCGCGCCGGTGCTCACGGCCAGCGACTTCGAGTTCAGCTTCCCCGAACCGGCCAGCCTGCCCAACCCCATGCTGGTCATGAAAGACCTGCACTGCGGCTACCCGGTCGACGGCAGCGAGCCCATCACCATCGTGCGCGGCGTGACCCGCTCGGTGCTGCCCGGCCAGCGCATCGGCATCCTTGGCGCCAACGGCCAGGGCAAATCCACCCTCGTCAAAACGCTGGCTCATATGCTGCAGGCTGTGGCCGGTACCGTGACCGAGGGCAAGGGCCTGAGCATCGGCTACTTTGCCCAGCAAGAGCTGGACGTGCTGCGCCCCGAAGAAGGCCCGCTGGCGCACATGATTCGCCTGGCCAAGACCGTGAGCCCGCAGGCGCGCGAGCAAGAGCTGCGCGACTTCCTGGGCCGTTTCCGCTTCACGGGCGACATGGTCATGCAGCCGGTTGGCCAGTTCAGCGGGGGCGAGAAGGCCCGGTTGGTGCTGGCCCTGGTCGTGTGGCAGCGCCCCAACCTCTTGCTGCTCGACGAACCCACCAACCATCTCGACCTGACCACGCGTGAGGCGCTGAGCATCGCGCTCAACGAGTTCGAGGGCACCGTGATGCTGGTCAGCCACGACCGCGCGCTGCTGCGCGAGGTGTGTGACGAGTTCTGGCTGGTCACGCGCGGTGGTGTCAGCACCTTTGATGGCGACCTGGACGACTACCAGAAGTGGCTGCTCGACCAGGCCAAGGCCGCGGCCGCGGCCGCACGCGCGGCACGCGACCCGCAGGGCAGTACACCCGGTGCGGGCCAAGGCGTCGCGAACGCGCCGGCCGCAGGGTCAAGCGCGGCCAGTGGTGAGGCGGCCGGCGGCAACCGACGGGAAGACCGCAAGGCCGCCGCACAAGCCCGTCAACGGCTGGCCGAACAGACCCGTCCGCTGAAAAACGAGCTCAAGCGCATCGATGAGCGTCTGGCCGCACTGGCGCAGGAACAGGCTGATCTGATGAACGCGCTGAGCGCGCCCGATGTGAGCGCGTCGGCGCGCGCCGAGCAAGGCAAACGGCTCAAGGCCCTGGGCGAGGAGACCGAGACACTCGAGTCCCGCTGGCTTGAGTTGACGGACAGCATCGAGCAGTTGGAACACGGCCAGGAACGCGACCAGGCGTGACCCACAGCCACCAGCAAAGGCGGTGCTTCCGCACTACCATGGCCGCATGAGCGACGTCCGCCCCTGCACCACTGACGCCCCCCTGCTGCGGCTGGATCAACAACTGTGCTTTGCGCTTTACACGGCGTCGCTGGCCATGACGCGGCACTACAAGCCGCTGCTCGCCCCGCTGGGGCTCACCTACCCGCAGTACCTGGTGATGCTGGTGCTGTGGGAGCAGGATGCGCCCGCCGTCCATGAGCTGGGCGCGCGCCTGCACCTTGATTCGGGCACTTTGACACCGCTGCTCAAGCGCCTGGAGCAGGCCGGGCTGGTGAGCCGCCATCGCGATGCCGGCGACGAACGGCGCGTGCGCATCAGCCTGACGGAGGCCGGCCGGACGCTCAAGGCGCGGGCCCTGGGCATCCCGGCAAAGGTGGCGTGCGGGCTCAATCGGTCACCCAAGGAGTTGCTGGCGCTACGCGCACAGCTGATGTCGTTACAGGCCGAACTGGCGGCGCTGGACCACGACCCAGAGTCCACCGATTAACCTTCTCTGTTGAAAGGTTATGACGGCAACGAAGTGCGCAATAAATACTTTGCACACAAACTGATTGCACACAATTCATTCTCATCTGGAGCCCATCCCATGTCGCTGCAACAGGTCCTCTATACCGCCCATGCCACCGCCACAGGCGGCCGTGATGGCCGCGCCGTCTCGTCCGACAAACTGCTGGACGTCGCGCTGGCCCGCCCCAAGGAAATGGGTGGCAATGGCCAAGGAACCAATCCCGAGCAGTTGTTTGCGGCCGGCTACGCCGCCTGCTTCCTGGGGGCCATGGGCTTTGTCGCAGGCCAGCAGAAGAAACATCTGCCGGCGGGTACCGCCATCGACGCCGCTGTGGGCATCGGCCCCATCCCGGCCGGCTTCGGTATCGAAGTCAAGATGGACATCACCCTGCCCGGCCTGCCCCGCGACGAAGCCGAGGCGCTCGTGGCCGCGGCCCACCAAGTCTGTCCCTACTCGAACGCCACCCGCGGCAACATCAGTGTCACGCTGAATGTGAAGTGATTCACGCGTCGGGGCGCCTCTTCCTTGGTGGATCCCCGGATGTCGCAAGGTTGACGCGGGCGGCCAATGCCCCTAACCTTGCGACCCATGCGTTTTGACACCCGCCACCGCTCGGGTGTGCACGCCCCCCGCCTCGGCGGTTTGCGGGCCTGCACCACGGCGGCTGCCCTGCTGGCAGCCCTGCTGAGCGGTCTGACCCCGGTTCACGCTGCTCCCCAGGGTGCGGCCCATGCGTCGCCCGCCGTCGCAGTGCCTTCGACTGATCCGATTGCGGACCTGTCGGCATCGACGCGCACGCCCGTTCCCCAGGCATCACCTCTCGCTGGTCCTGGCACAGGTGCCACACCGGCCATCGCAGGCGCCCAGCCGCCAGCCTCGCTCGACAGCAGCGACCCTGTGTTGCGCCTGCTCAGCGACCGCGGCCTGCTCCCCTCTGCCCAGCCGGTCAACAACCTGGCCCAGCAGGTCAAGGAGCGCGCCTCCGACCTGGCTGCCGATCTGGTGATGTCAGCCATGGACTTCCTGGGTGTGCCATACCGTCGAGGCGGCGACTCCGCGGCAGAGGGCTTTGATTGCAGCGGCTTCACCCGCCACGTGTTCGAGAACAGTGTGGGCCTGCTGCTGCCCCGTCGCGCGGTGGAACAGGCCCATGCACCCGGCCTTGTGGCCGTGCAGCGAGACGAGCTCAAGCCAGGCGATCTGGTGTTCTTCAACACCCTGCGCCGGACCTTCTCTCACGTCGGCATCTACATCGGTGACGGCAAGTTCATCCATTCGCCACGAGCCGGTGGCAAAGTGCGCGTCGAAGACATGCGCATGGCTTACTGGCAGAGCCGATACGACGGTGCACGACGTGCACCCAGCGTCAGCGGGATGGTCAGCACCGCACAGTCGGGGCGCTGAAACGACGGGGCCGCTCCGGCGGCTGGCGGTCATGTCCCCGCTGGTTGCACGGACACCCACTCTCGGACACCGCATTTCCGCGCCACAATGCGCGGGTCATGCCGCCCAGCCGCCGCACCGCTTCATCCACCGCTCCCATCGCCATCCGCCCCGTGGGCCCGGCCATGCTGCCCTGGCCACCCCTGGCGCCGGACACGCCAGCTAACACAGCCGATCTGGCCGATCGATCCGAAATGGCGGTGTCCGACCGATGGGACCGCCCGCTGCGTGACGTGCGCATATCGGTCACCGACCGCTGCAACTTTCGCTGTGGCTACTGCATGCCGCGCGAGGTCTTTGACAAGCACCACGCGTTTCTACCCCAGCCGGCCCTGCTCAGTTTTGAAGAGATCACGCGGGCTGCGCGGGTGCTGCTGCAACTCGGCGTGCGCAAGATTCGCCTGACGGGCGGCGAACCGCTGTTGCGCCGCGGCGTAGACGAACTTGTGGGCATGCTGGCGGCCCTGCGCACCCGCGAGGGCACCCCACCCGACCTGGCCATGACCACCAACGGTGTGCTGCTGCCGCGAATGGCCCAACGCCTGCGTGCGGCTGGGCTGCAACGCATCACCGTGAGCCTGGACGCCCTGGATGAGACGACCTTCCAGCGCATGGCCGACACAGAGCACACCGTCCAGCACGTGCTCGACGGCATCGCCGCTGCGCAGGCAGCAGGGCTCGGCCCCATCAAGGTCAACATGGTGGTGCGCAAAGGCGTCAATGACGACCAGATCCTGCCCATGGCCGCGCATTTCCGCGGCAGCGGCATCGCACTGCGCTTCATCGAGTACATGGATGTGGGGCAGACCAACCGGTGGTGCATGGACGAGGTACTGCCATCTGAGGCCGTCCGGGCGCGCATTGCCTCTGCCCACCCGCTGGTGCCGGTCACAGACGCGGTGGCCAGCGACACGGCGCAGCGTTGGCGCTATGCGGACGGTGGGGGCGAAGTGGGCTTCATCTCCAGCGTCACGCGCGCCTTCTGTGGTGACTGCACGCGCCTGCGGCTGTCGACCGAAGGGCGGCTCTACACGTGCCTGTTCGCCACCGCCGGGCGCGATCTGCGCCAGCTGCTGCGCGATGATGCGATCGACGACGCTCAGATTGCGGCGCATGTGCAGGCCTTGTGGGCACAGCGAGACGACCGCTATTCGGCCCTTCGAGGCGAGGCCACGGGCAGTCCGCTCCCCACGCACGCAGCGGGGCCGCGTGTCGAAATGAGCTACATCGGTGGCTGAACCCGTCCGTTATCCCGACGTGGCCGCCTGGATCCTGGCGGGTGGCGAGGGCCGACGCATGGGCGGGCGCGACAAGGGACTGGTCCATTTTCAGAGTCGCCCACTGGTGAGCTGGGTGCTGGATGCCATGCTGCCGCAGGCCGGTTCGGCTCAGATCGTGGCGAACCGCCACATCGATGCCTATTCGGACGAATTGCGTTCGGCTTGCGCGCGACACGGTCGCCCTGCGCCCGCCCCCTCGCATGTGCGGGCAGACGATCCGGATCTGCCCGCGCGCAGCGGGCCCCTGGCGGGCGTGCTGACGGCGCTGCGCCACAGCGCAAGCCCGTGGGTCTGGGTGAATCCGTGCGACACACCCGCCCTGCCGGCCGGCCTGCTACATCTCATGATGCAAAAAGCCCTGGCGACAGATGCGGATGTCGTGCTGCCTGTCACAGGCAGCCCCCCCCAGGATGCGCGTCATCACTGGCTTTGTGCCTTGATCAATACCCGGGTTTGCCCGCACACTGAGCGGGTTTTCGCAAACGGCGAACGGAAAATCGGACAGTGGGTACGCTCGCTGCGCTGGGAGACCGTGGCCCTTGCAGATGACGCAGGCTTCATCAACATCAATACCCTGGAGACACCTCATGGTCGTGACTGAGTCATCCGTGCGCATTGCCCGGCTTGCGCCCGCTGACCTGAGTGCCTACAAACGGCTGCGCGATGAGGCATTGCGCCTGTACCCCGAGGCATTCGACTCCGACATCGAAAGCGAGCGCGCCCGCCCGCCCGAGAGCTACCTGGGGCGCCTGGGCCTGACAGAGACGCTGGGTGGCACCTTTTTGCTGGGCGCCTGGGATGGACGTGAACTGGTGGGCATGGTCGGCGTGGAACGCCAGTCGCTCACCAAATTGCGTCACAGCGCCGAACTCAATTCGATGATGGTGGCGCCCCAGCACACTGGCCGCGGCATTGGCATCCAGCTTCTCAACGCCGCGCTGGCACAAGCACGTCAGGCGATGGGCCTGGAGTTGATCACCCTGCGCGTGAGCACGGCCAGCAAATCAGCCATCCGCCTGTACGAACGTGCAGGTTTTCAGGCCTGTGGCGTGGTGCCGCATGCCGTCAAGCTGGTCGATGGCCCCGGCCAGGTGCGCTATCACGACAAGCTGACGATGGTCATGATCCTCTGAGGTTGGCCGCGCCCTGGTTGGCCAACGCATCGGCGCGCTCGTTACCCGGGTCGCCCGAGTGCCCTCTGACCCACCGCCACTCCACCTGATGGGCCGCTGCCAGCGTTTCAAGGCGCTGCCACAGGTCCACGTTCTTCACGGGCTTGTTGTCTGCCGTCTTCCAGCCGCGGCGTTTCCACGACGTGATCCACTCGGTGATGCCCTTGCGCACGTATTCGCTGTCGGTGTGGATCACGACGCGGCAGGGGCGCTTGAGCGTCGCCAGCGCCTCGATCACCGCCGTCAGTTCCATCCGGTTGTTGGTGGTCACCAGTTCGCCGCCGCACATCTCGCGCTGATGCGGCCCACTGATCATCCACACGCCCCATCCACCCCGACCGGGGTTGCCCTTGCAGGCACCATCGGTGTACATCTCGACCGATGGCATGGCCTTGTCGCTCATGGCGTCCTTCTACGTTGTGGACGGCATCAGCCGCCCGTTGTCTGTTCTCTCTGCACGACCGCCGCCTGGCGCGCAGGCGCCACCCGCGTGCGACGCACCTTGCCCACCAGGCGCATGCCACGCGTGCGCTTGACCGCCACCACCAGGTAGACCGCGCCCAGCACCGGCCACCAGCGGTCGCCGGCATGCTCCATCCACTGCAGGCGCTGCCAGGTGCGCTCGCTGCGTACCATCGGCCGGTAGCAGCCGAAGCAGCCCGCTTCCACCTCCAGGTCAAGCAAGCGCAACCAGTCACGCAAGCGCCAGTAGGCCAGGAACTCGCCCTGCGGCAATACCGGAGCCGGCGATTGTCCCAGACGCGCCAGACGATGCCGCAGTCCCCACAGGCTGGCCGGGTTGAATCCCGCGATCACCACCCTGCCCTCAGGCACCAGAACGCGCTCCACCTCGCGCAGCGTATCGTGCGGGTCAGCCACCAGCTCCAACGCATGAGGCAGCACCACCAGGTCCACCGACTGCGACGGAAACGGCAACGCCCCGAACTCGCAACGCAGCGACAACGGCACATCGGCAGGCGGGGCGGCCGGCGGTTGCCAGGCCCCATAGCTTGGATCCACAGCCAGCCAGCGGTGGGGCATGCGGTTGGCGCGCAAGCCCACCAACTCGGGCAGACCCAGCTGCACCGCATGGAAGCCAAACATGTCGGCCACCAGGCGGTCAAGCTGCTGTTGCTCCCACTCCAGCAAGGCCTGGCCCGGCGGCCACGCCAACCATGGGTGCAAATCTATAATGGGGTCAACGTGGGTCATGAAACAACTGATCGCCCTTCCCGCCTTCTCGGACAACTATGTCTGGATGATGCACGACGGCCGCGAAGCGCTCGTCGTGGATCCGGGAGAGGCTGCCCCGGTTGAACAGGCCCTGCGCGACAGGAACCTGCGCCTGACCACCATTCTAGTGACCCACCATCACGGCGATCACGTCGGCGGCCTCGGTGCGCTGCGCCACCATGGCGCCACCGTGCACGGTCCTGCGGGCGAGGCAATCGACGGGCTGGATGTCCGCCACACGGAGCGTGACACGTTCTCCTGGCAGAACATGCCCATCACCGTGATGGACACCCCAGGTCACACGCGCGGACACATCACTTACCTGCTGACCGGTGGCATGGGGGGCGACGATATCGACCCGATCGCGTTCGTCGGCGATACACTGTTTTCAGGCGGCTGCGGGCGGGTGTTTGATGGCACCATGGCCCAGCTGCATGACAGCCTCACGCGGCTCGCCGCATTGCCCGAATCCACGCGGCTGTGCGCCGCCCATGAATACACGCTCGGCAACCTGCGTTTTGCGCAGGCGGTCGAACCCGACAACCCCGATCTCGCGGCCTACGTGGCCCACTGCAGCAAACGCCGCGCCCAGGGTCAACCGACCCTGCCCACCACGGTGGCGCTGGAGCGTCGCGTCAACCCGTTCCTGCGCTGTCGCGTTGGTGCGGTGGTGACGTCGGCCCTGGCGCACGGCGCACACGATGACCAGCCCCTGTCGGTCTTTCGTGCCCTGCGCGAATGGAAGAACACGTTCTGATGCAAGTCTTCATCTCCTCTACGCTGCACCCTGTGGTCCGACGCCTGTCGCTTCTGGGGGCGGCGCTGGCGCTGTCCGGCTGTGGCAGCCTCATGACCCCGTCGCCCGACACCTCGCGCCAGGCGGCGCCCAGCCGGCCTGCGCCCATCGTGACGGCCACGCGCCAAGCCGTGGCTGCACCGCTGACACGGGAGGACCCCGCCTCCGGCCTGCGTGTGGATCTGGGGGCCGCGTCGATCGCGGCCCGTGCCACGCCGGTCAACGACGCCAACATCGAGGTCAAGCCAGTCGACCCGCTGGATCCGCTCAAGCCGGTGGACTTGGCTGATGCCCGCGCCAACCAGGATTTGTGGGAGCGCATTCGCGCGGGTTACGCCATGCCGGCACTCGACACCGAACTGGTGGCCGATCACGAACGCTGGTATGCCAGTCGACCCGAATACGTGCAGCGCATGACGCAGCGCGCCAACCGCTACCTCTATCACATCGTCGAAGAGGTCGAGCGCCGTGGCATGCCCAGCGAGCTGGCCCTGCTGCCCTTCATCGAGAGCGCCTTCAACCCACAGGCCATGTCGTCGGCGCGCGCGTCGGGCATGTGGCAGTTCATGCCCGCCACAGGCAAGGACTTCGCGCTGAGGCAAAACCTCTTCCGCGACGACCGGCGCGATGTGCTCGCTTCGACCCGTGCGGCCTTGTCCTACCTCCAGCGCCTGCACCGCATGTTTGGCGACTGGCATCTGGCCCTGGCCGCCTACAACTGGGGCGAAGGCAATGTCCAACGCGCCATCCGGCGCAACGCACAACAGGGCTTGCCCACGGACTACCTCAGCCTCACGATGCCGGCTGAGACGCGCCACTACGTGCCCAAGCTTTACGCGGTGCGCAACATCGTGGCGCAGCCCGAGCGTTTCAGCCTGACGCTGACCCCGATCGAGAACCACCCCTACTTCCTGGCCGTCCCCATCGAGCGCGACATCGACGTCACCCTGGCTGCACGACTGGCAGGCCTGTCGGCCGACGAGTTCCGGGCGCTGAACCCCTCGATGAACAAGCCGGTCATCCTGGCTGCCGGCACGCCGCAGGTGCTGCTGCCGTATGACAACGCCAACCAGTTCGTACACAACCTGAAGGGTCACAAGGGTCAGCTGGCAACGTGGACAGCCTGGCAGGTGCCCCGCACCATGAAGATGGCCGATGCCGCGCGGCATGCCGGTCTGAGCGAATCCGAGCTGCGCGACATCAACCGCATCCCGCCGCGCATGCTGGTGAAGGCCGGCTCAACCCTGCTGGTACCCCGTGCTGGCCACCGGGTGGAGGACGTGTCGGCCGAGGTGGCCGACACGGCGGCCATTGCACTGGCGCCCGACGCACCGCCGCTCAAGCGCAAGGTCGTGCGCGCCCGCGCCAACGACAGCGTGCGCGCATTGGCCAGACGCCACGGCGTGACACCCCAGCAACTGGCGGAATGGAACAAGATTCGCGTCAACGGCCGCTTTGACAAGGGCGAGCGCGTGGTGCTCTATGTGCCGTCTCGTGACAGCAGCCGTGCTGTCGCCAAGAGCCGCAAGTCGAGTGACACCCGCGTGAGCCAGGCGAAGGGCAGCAAACGCGTGGTCGCCAAAGCTGCCAAGCGCGGCGAGGCCCGCGCCAAGGTGGCGGCAGCCCAAACCAAGAAAGCGCGCAACGGCAAGGTGCGCGTGGCCAGCGCACGCTGAGCAGGCTGGCAAGGGCTCAGCGCCGGTCCATGAAGGCGTGGGCGATGGTGCCCAGATCGACGTACTCGAGCTCGCTGCCCACAGGCACGCCGCGGGCCAGCCGCGTGACGCGCAAGCCGCGCGCGCGCAAGGACTCGGTGATGGCTTGAGCCGTCACCTCGCCTTCCGCCGTGAAGCTGGTGGCCAGCACCACCTCTTTGAGCTGGGGGTCGGCCACGCGCTGCATCAGGGTCTGCAGACCGATGTCCTTGACACCATGGCCATCCAGCGGGCTCAGACGCCCCAGCAGCACGAAGTACTGGCCGCGGTAGCTGCCCGTGCGCTCCATGGCGGCCAGATCCGCAGGTGTCTCCACCACACACAGCTGTTCGTGATCCCTGCTGTCATCCTGACAGATCAGGCACAGCGGCTCACTGCTGAAGGTGTGACACCGCTCGCAATGCCGCACGTCGGCCATCGCGGTTCCGAGCGCCTCGGCCAGACGCAAAGCGCCGGTGCGGTCGTGCTGCAGCAGGTGATAAGCCATGCGCTGCGCCGACTTCTGCCCGACGCCTGGCAGGCAGCGCAAGGCCTGCACCAGGGCGTCTACGGCTGAGTCGTGCATGACCGGTCGCGACAGTGCGTCAGAACGGGAACTTCATGCCGGGCGGCAGGGGCAGGCCAGCGGTGAGCTTGCCCATGCGCTCCTGGCTGGTGGCCTCGGCACGGCGCACGGCATCGTTGAACGCAGCGGCGACGAGGTCTTCCAGCATGTCCTTGTCATCGGCCAGCAGGCTGGGGTCGATGGTGACGCGCTTGACGTCGTTCTTGCAGGTCATGACCACCTTCACGAGGCCCGCACCGGACTGGCCTTCCACCTCGACGTTGGCCAACTCGTCCTGGGCCTTCTTGAGGTTGTCCTGCATCTGTTGGGCCTGTTTCATCAGGCCGGCAAGTTGTCCTTTGAGCATGACGGGCATCCTTTCAATCACAAAACGACATTGTCCATCGAGACAGGGTGTATCACGGCCGTGATCACAGCGGCCGGATGGAGTCGGGCACGATGCGTGCCCCCGGATACGTCGACAGCAGCTTGCGCACGGTGACGTCTTCCTGGATCAGTTGCTCGGCTGCGGCCTGACGACGTGCGCGCTCGGCCTGTTCCCGCAAGGCCGGCGTGTCCGACGCCTCACCTTTGACCAGCGACAGCCGAACAGGCTGGCCTAGGGCTTGCGTCATGGCATGCTCCAGCCGCTCACGATGGGCATCGGTACAGAGGCTCTCGCGCGCCACGCAGAGTTGCCAGTGGCTGACGCCGGCCTGGACCTCATGCGCCGTGCAGTGAGACTGCATGGCCGTTTCGCGCACCAGGGCCCCGATCAGGCCGGCTTGAACCATGTCACGCACCAACGCCGCCCAGGCGTCGCCCAGAGGCGATGAGGGTGCAGGATGTGCGACCACGGCAGCCGCGGTAGCCACGGTGGGATGGGCGGTCTGCGACGCAAGGTGCGGCGCAGCCAAGGGTTCGCGTACCGGCTCGCTGACCGGCTCGGGTTCAGACATCGGCCCTGCGTCCACCCATGGAGGAGGCGAAGCCTCCGGTCGGGGCGTTGCGCGCAGGGTTGCGACGGGCTGTGAGTCTGCCGAGGGTGCGGCGGGCTCAGGGGCGATCCGGCGGGCCCCCGAGCCCGGCGCTTTTGGGGGCGGATCGCCTCCACCAGGCTGCGCGGGCAGCCCGCCTGGCCGGAAAGCCAGCACGCGCAACAACGTCATCTGCAGCGCCCCGTATTCATCGGGCGCGAGGGCCAATTCTGCCCGGGCCTGAAGACACAGGCTGTAGAACAACTGCGTCTCGTCGGGGGCAAAGCGCGCAGCGAGGTCTCGCCAGGCGGCCTCGTCAGGCTGATCCCCATCGGCCGCGCCCGGAGCGAGTTGCCACACGGCCATGGTCTGAAGGGCCGTGGCCAGCTCCTCGAGCGTGCCTGACGCCGAGATGCCCGCACGGCGCAGGCCTGCCACACCGCGTACCACGGCTGCGCCATCGGCCTGCGCCACTGCGTCGAGCAACTCGGTGATGTGCTGGCGATCGACCGCCCCAATCATCTGGCGTACCACGGGCTCGTCCAGCCGGCCGCAGCCAAATGCAATGGCCTGATCAGTCAGCGACAGTGCATCACGCATCGAGCCGCGCGCAGCACGACCCAGCAGCCGCAACGACGCCCCGTCGTAAGGAATCTGCTCCGCATCAAGCACACGCGCAAGATGCGCCTGAACCGTATCAGGCGGCATGGGCCGCAGGTTGAACTGCAGGCAGCGCGACAGCACGGTGACAGGCACCTTCTGCGGATCGGTCGTGGCCAGCACGAACTTCAGGTAATCCGGCGGCTCCTCCAGCGTCTTGAGCATGGCGTTGAAGGCCGTGGTCGACAGCATGTGCACTTCGTCGATCATGTAGACCTTGAAGCGCCCGGCCACCGGCTTGTAAACCGCCTGCTCCAGCAACTGGGAGATCTCTTCGACACCACGGTTGGACGCCGCATCCAGTTCGACGTAATCGACAAAACGCCCGGCATCGATGTCACGGCACGCCTGGCACACGCCACAGGGTTCGGCCGTGATGCCGCCGTCTCCCTGAGGGCCCACGCAGTTGAGCGCTTTGGCCAGGATGCGCGAGACCGTGGTCTTGCCCACGCCCCGCGTGCCGGTAAACAGGTAGGCATGGTGCAGACGCCCCTGCATCAGCGCATTGCGCAGCGCCTGGACAACATGCTCCTGCCCGACCATGGCCTCAAAACCATGGGGGCGGTACTTGCGGGCGAGAACCGTCGACGTCATGGCCGGCATTCTAGGCGCGCGCCCCCGTGTCTGGGTGGCAACGGTCGCGCAGCGTATTTACATCCAGATACAATCGCACTCACGAACTGACCCCTCACTTGCTGGTGTACCACTGGGGGGGTATCGGGCCCGAGTCCTACAATTTCACGGTGCGTAACGGCTCGTGCAACGCCACAAGCGCTTGCACCCTCGCACCATGCGTCGGTTGGCCTGCCCTCCTTCTGGCCCGGAAGGGGCAGGCGCAGTCGCCGAACAACCTCTCCTGGGCCATTTATGTCGTTTGAAGATTTAGGGCTGTCCGCGCCGCTGCTCAAGGCAGTCGCGGAAGCGGGTTACACAGCGCCGACCCCCATCCAGGCGCAAGCCATTCCCGCCGTCCTCTCGGGTGGCGACCTCCTCGCCGGCGCGCAGACCGGCACCGGCAAGACCGCCGGCTTCACCCTGCCGCTGCTGCACCAACTGAGCGCTGAGCCCCCGCGGCACCCTCGCGTCATCCGTGGTCTGATCCTGACCCCCACGCGCGAACTGGCCGCACAGGTTGAAGAATGCGTGCGCCTGTACGGCAAGTACCTGCCGCTGAAATCACTGGTGATTTTCGGTGGTGTGGGCATGAACCCGCAGATCGACGCCCTGCGACGCGGCGTCGACATCCTGGTGGCCACCCCTGGTCGCCTGCTTGACCTGCATCAGCAAGGCGAGATCGACCTCAAGCACGTGACGCATTTCGTGCTGGACGAAGCGGATCGCATGCTGGACATGGGTTTCATCCATGACATCCGCAAGGTGCTGGCCATCCTGCCGCCGAACAAACAAAGCCTGCTCTTCTCGGCCACGTTTTCCGACGAGATCAAGGCACTGGCTGAGCGCCTGCTGCGCTCGCCCCGCGTCATCGAGGTGGCCCGCCGCAACGCCACGGCAGACACCATCAGCCAGAAGGTGCACCCGGTCGACCGCGACCGCAAGCGTGAGCTGCTGACCCATCTCATTCAGAGCCAGGACTGGCACCAGGTGCTCGTGTTCACCCGCATGAAGCACGGCGCCAACCGCCTGGTCGAATACCTCGAGAAGCAAGATGTGAGCGCCATGGCCATCCATGGCAACAAGAGCCAGAGCGCCCGCACCCGCGCACTCGCCGAGTTCAAGGCCGGGACCTTGCGCGTGCTGGTGGCCACCGACATCGCGGCGCGTGGCATCGACATCGATCAGTTGCCTCACGTGGTCAACTTCGAGTTGCCCAACGTCCCCGAGGACTATGTGCACCGCATTGGCCGTACGGGCCGCGCAGGTGCCGAAGGGGAGGCCGTGTCGCTGGTGTGCGTCGACGAAGAGGGCTTTCTGGCTGACATCGAGCGCCTCATCAAGCGCCCGCTGCCGCGCGAGGTGGTGCCGGGCTTCGAGCCCGACCCCCATGCGAAGGCGGAGCCGATCCAGTTGGGCCGTCGCGTGCTCAATGGCTCGCCACGCCCGGGCCAGGGCAATGGCCACGCCGCGGGGCAAAGCCGCGGTCAGGGCCAAGGGAACGGCCACCGAGGTGGTGCTCGTGCCGCCCAAGGCGCCGGGCCCGCTGGGGGCCAACGGCCACGCGGCGGCGGCTCAGGGCGCCCCTCGCAGGGTGACGCGGGTCGCCCTGCGCGCGCACGCGGCGGTCGCTGAGCGCCAACGCGCACGTGCAGCGGGCCGCCATCGGCCCGCACGCACCCGCTCAGGCCGCCAGCTTGCGGCGGAAGACCAGTCGGTCTGGTGTCGATGCGGCCGCGTCGTGCGCATAGCCTTCGACGTCAAATGCCAGCAGATCCTGCGGTCGCCTCGCCCGGTGCTGAATGGCAAAGCGCGCCATCAGCCCACGTGCGCGCTTGGCGTGGAAGCTGATGACCTTCCACTGCCCGGCCTTCCAGTCTTCGAAGACGCACTCGACCACTCGGGCCTTGAGCGCCTTGCGCTTGACCGCCTTGAAGTACTCTTGTGAGGCCAGGTTGACGATCACGTCGTCACCCTGCTCGGCCAGCCGCGCGTTGAGGTACTCGGCCAGCGTGTCGCCCCACCAGGCGTAAAGGTCCTTGCCACGCGGGTTCGCCAGGCGGGTGCCCATTTCCAGGCGATAGGGTTGCATCCAGTCCAGCGGGCGCAGCACGCCATACAGCCCGCTGAGGATGCAGACATGGTCTTGCGCCCAATCGAGCTCTTTCTGTTTCAGCGTGGCAGCATCGAGCCCTTCGTACACGTCGCCATTGAACGCCAGCACAGCCTGCTTGCTGTTGGCGGCGTTGAAGCGAGGCTCCCACGCGGCATAGCGCGCCACGTTCAGCGTGGCCAGCGCGTCGCTCAAGTCCATCAACGATGCAATCTGCGCCGGGGTGTAAGGTCGCAACACCTCGATCAGCGCGGCAGACTCATGCACAAATGCCGGCAACGTGTGGCGGTCGGTCGAAGGCGGGGTGTCGTAATCGAGACTTTTGGCGGGCGACAGCAGGAACAGCATGGCAACACAGAACGCAGACGACTGACAAGCCTTCGATCATAGTGCCCGACAGCCCGGGCGGAAGCCAGCAGGATGCTCAACCAAGGTACGGGCGTGGGCAAGCCGGCGCCGCTGCTCCTAAAATCGTGACTCCCCTCACCTCCGGCGACCGCCCGAACACCCATGGCCCTGTATCGCATCAAGGACAAACAGCCCGATGTCCACCCCAGCGCCTTCGTGGCTGAGTCGGCCGACGTCATCGGTCAGGTCATCCTCAAGGAGCAGACCAGCGTGTGGTCGCACGTGACGCTGCGCGGGGACAACGAGCCCATCACGATTGGCGCGCGCTCGAACGTGCAGGAATCGTCCGTGCTGCACACCGACATCGGCTACCCACTCACGATCGGCGAGGATGTGACCGTGGGCCATCAGGCCATGCTGCATGGCTGCACCATCGGCGACGGCTCGCTGATCGGCATCCAGGCCGTGGTGCTCAACGGTGCGCGCATCGGCAAGAACTGCCTGGTGGCCGCCGGCGCCCTCGTGACCGAAGGCAAGGTGTTTGAAGACGGCATGCTGATCATGGGCTCCCCCGCCAAGGCTGTGCGCCCCCTCAACGAGGCCGACATCCTGCGCATGAAACTCGGCACCGGCCTGTATGTTCAGAAATCGGCCGAATACAAGACCGACATGGTGCGCATCGACGCACCGGGAAAGACCCCCCATGAGTGAACTGCACAAGTTTCTGTTCGAAGGCCTGCCCGTACGGGGCATGCTGGTGCGCCTGACTGACAGCTGGCAGGAGCTGCTGCGGCGCCGCGAAGGCAGCGGCAGCTTCGATGCACCGGTGCGCCAACTGATCGGCGAGATGAGCGCAGCCGGCGTGCTGATGCAGGCCAACATCAAGTTCAACGGCGCCGTCGTGCTGCAGATCTTCGGCGATGGCCCGGTGAAGCTGGCCGTCACCGAGGTGCAGCCCAACCTGAGCTTTCGCTCAACAGCCAAGCTGGTGGGCGAGCTGCCCGCCACCGACACCGGCCACCTGCCGCTGGAGGTGATGGTCAACGTGCACGGCCAAGGCCGCTGCGCCATCACGCTCGACCCGAAAGACAGGCTGCCGGGCCAGACGCCTTATCAAGGTGTGGTGCCGCTGCACGGCGACCACCGCGAGCCGCTGCACGACCTCAGCGCGGTGCTGGAGCACTACATGCTGCAGTCTGAACAGCTTGACACCAAGCTGGTTCTGGCGGCCAACGACGAAGTCGCCGCAGGCCTGCTGATCCAGCGCATCCCGGTCGAAGGCCATGGCAACCTCGCCGGTGGTGCCCGCAACGAAGACGCGATCGGACTCAACGAGCACTACAACCGCATCGCCATGCTGGCGGCCACGCTCAAGCGCGACGAACTGCTCACGCTGGATGCCAACACCATCCTGCACCGGCTGTTCTGGGAAGAAGACGTGCGCCGCTTCGACCCGCTGCAAGGTGCCAACGGCCCGAACTTCGCCTGCACCTGCTCGCGCGAGCGGGTGGCCGACATGCTGCGCAGCCTGGGCAAGGAAGAGATCGACGACATCGTGGCCGAGCAGGGCCGTGTCGAGATCGGCTGCGACTTCTGCGGCCAGCACTACCACTTCGACGCCATTGACGCCGAAGAGTTGTTCACCGGTGCCGACGCAGCACCCGGCTCAGACCAGCTACAGTGAGGCGCCGGGCGAGGCAGCCTGACGCTGCCAGTCGCCCTGCGCGAGCAAGGCAGCCCAGTCCGGGTTGAGCACGGCATCGGAGGGCGGAGAGGCCCAGTGCATACGCTGGCCGGTCACGGGGTGCGGCAGGCTCAGCGTGGCCGCATGCAGCCACAGGCGGTTGCATCCCAGGCGCTCGGCCCACCAGCGGTTGTGTGCGCCCTTGCCATGCGTGGCGTCACCGATGATGGGATGCGCCAGATGCTTGAGGTGACGCCGGATCTGGTGACGGCGCCCCGTCTGAGGCCACGCCTCCATCAGGGCCACGCGCGTGGTCGGGTAGCGATCGACCGGCACGGGCAGCTGCCAGGTGGCGAGCCGATGGCACACCGTGCGTGCCGGCTGTGCCACGGCATCGGGCGGCGCATCGTCCGGGCGCAGCGCGTGGTCGATCACCAGTTGTGGCGACGGCCACCCACGCACCATGGCCACGTAGCGCTTGGCCACCTGCCGCCGCGTGAAGGCGTGCACCAGCGAGGCCGCCACCGCAGGCGACAACGCCAGCAGCAACACGCCCGACGTGCCCTTGTCCAGGCGATGCACCGGGAAGACATGCTGCACCAACTGGTCTCGCAAGACCGGCATCACGATGCGCTGCTCATGGGCATCCAACCCGGTGCGGTGCACCAGCCAGCCTGGCGGTTTGTGGATGACGACCAGGTGCTCGTCGCGCCACAACACAGGCAGCGTCATCGCCGCCCACCGCCCAGCCAGTGCTGCTCGCACTCGCCGTCATCGCAGTTCTCGCAGAACCAGCGCCATCGGGTCGCCCCGCTTTGGCGGGCGGCGCGCGCCGGGGCATCCAGCAGGTGCTCGATGCACTGCAGCGCATGCGCCAGCCGTGCAGGCCCTTGACCATAGACCACCGCATGCGGCACACCCGCGTCGGCCAGCACCGCGCGCAGGCGCGTGTCCACCGGCTCGCGCACATGCGGCCCATCGCGTTGCAGCCCATCGGCCACCCAGGGCAGATCCAGCCCCGTTAGCAAGGTAAACGCCACTTCGCGGGCATGTTGCGCAACAGCAGAGGCGTACAGGCCGTCATCGGCAAACAGCAAGTCGGAATACACCGCCGTCATCACCGGACTGGTATCGGCAACCACCAGCGCGTGGCGAGCAGCAGCCTCGGCCATGTGATGCGCCTGCTGCGCCGCGATCGCCGCCTGCTCGTGCGCAAATGGGGTGCGCCCCTGCTCATCACAGAACTGGCGCAGCACCTCGGGCACCATGACAGCGTCGTGCCCCCTGGCGCTCAGCGCCGCCACCAGCTCACCAGCCAGCGTGGTCTTGCCTGTGCTTTCAGCGCCCAGCAGGGCAATGACCAGGCCGGACATCTCAGCGCCTCCCGGCCGCATCCGCGGCCAGTTGCCACCAGGCACGCCAGCCCCAGACCGACAACACGGCAAACATGCCGTAGAGCACCACCGTCAGCCACATGCCCTTGTAGGCAAACAGGCCCACGCTGATCAGGTTGACGGCCAGCCACACCGGCCAGTTCTCGACCCATTTGCGGGCCAGAAGGTACTGCCCCACCACGCTGCCGGCTGTCGGCCAGGCATCCCAGTACGGCACGTCGGAATCGGTGATGTGGTCCAGTAGCAGGCCGATAGCCACCCACAAGACAGCCCAGGCCAACAAGATGCCCGCCACCCCCTGCCGGGACAGCACGCGCACCACCAAGGGCCTGTGATGGGCATCGGTGCCACGCAGCCACTGCCACCAGCCCCACAGCGAGACCATGATGAACAGCCCCTGTAGCGCCGATTCGCCATACAACCGGTAATGGGCAAACAGGATGGCATAGAGCATCGACGCGGCGATCGCGAATGGCCACGCCCAGGGATTCACACGCAGGTTGAGCGCCACCATGACCAGCGACAGCACAACCGCCACCAATTCGAGCCACGTGAGATCGGCGCCCCACAGGCTCATGGCGGGCTGCAAGGCAGGTGCCGCCAGGCTCATGATCTCGGCCCAGCTCAAGGCGTCGTGACCTGCCCTGTTGCAGCGGGCTGCGACACCGATGCAGCCTGGGCCGCTTCGCGGCTGAGGTGCACATACAGCTCATCGGGCTTGAGCATGCCCAGCTCGAGCCGCGCGCGCTCTTCCACCATCTCCAGGCCCTCTTTGAGGTCGCGCACCTCGGCGGCCAATTGGTCGTTGCGCAGGCTGGCCGCTTCGTTGGCCTGCTGGAGGGCCGTGACCTGCTCACCCAGCGACCACACACGCGGCAGGCCACCCTTGCCGAACCACAGCTCGGCATGCACCACGGCCAGCAAGGCCAGGAGGATCAGGGTGGCAACACGCATGGCGGGATTATCACTCAGCTGCCGAGTCGCCCAAGCAAAAACGGAGCCCTCGCGGGCTCCGTTCAAGTGTGTCTGTCAGGCAAGCAAGCAGCCGGCCCGACCGAGTGGCATCAGCGCAGGTTGTAGAACGCGCTGCGGCCGGGGTAGACGGCCACGTTGCCCAGGTCTTCTTCGATGCGCAGCAGCTGGTTGTACTTGCTGATGCGGTCCGAGCGGCTCATCGAGCCGGTCTTGATCTGGCCAGCGTTCAGGCCCACGGCGATGTCGGCGATGGTGTTGTCTTCGGTTTCGCCCGAGCGGTGCGAGATCACAGCGGTATAGCCGGCGCGCTTGGCCATTTCGATGGCAGCAAACGTCTCGGTCAGGGTGCCGATCTGGTTGATCTTGATGAGGATCGAGTTGGCGATGCCCTTGTCGATGCCTTCCTTCAGGATCTTGGTGTTGGTGACAAACAGGTCGTCACCCACCAGCTGCACCTTCTTGCCCAGGCGCTCGGTCAGGTGGGCCCAGCCGGCCCAGTCGCCTTCGTGCATGCCGTCTTCGATCGAGATGATCGGATACTTGTCGCACCAGGTGGCCAACATGTCGGTCCACTGCTCGGCGGTCAGCACCAGGCCTTCGCCTTCGAGGTGGTACTTGCCGTCCTTGTAGAACTCGGAGGCAGCACAGTCCAGGCCCAGGGCGATCTGCTCGCCGGCCACGTAACCGGCCTTCTCGATGGCTTCCAGAATCAGCTGGATGGCGGCCTCATGGCTGGCCACAGAGGGCGCAAAGCCACCTTCGTCGCCCACGGCGGTGCTCATGCCCTTGTCGTGGATGATCTTCTTCAGCGCATGGAACACCTCCGCGCCGTAGCGGATGGCTTCGCGGAAGTTGGGCGCGCCCACCGGCAGGATCATGAACTCCTGCAAGTCGAGGTTGTTATTGGCGTGTGCGCCACCGTTGATGACGTTCATCATGGGCACGGGCATCTGCACGGCGCCCATGCCACCGAAGTAACGGTACAGCGGCAGGCCGGCTTCTTCAGCGGCAGCACGGGCCACCGCCATCGACACGGCCAGCATGGCGTTGGCGCCCAGGCGGCTTTTGTTTTCGGTGCCGTCCAAGTCGATCAGGGTCTTGTCCAGGAAGGCCTGTTCAGCAGCATCCAGGCCCAGCACGGCCTCGCAGATCTCGGTGTTGATGTGCTCGACAGCCTTCAGCACGCCCTTGCCCAGGTAACGGCTCTTGTCGCCGTCGCGCAGCTCGATGGCTTCGCGCGAACCGGTGGAGGCGCCCGAAGGCACGGCGGCGCGGCCCATCACGCCGCTTTCCAGCAGCACGTCGCACTCGACGGTGGGGTTGCCTCGGCTGTCGATCACTTCGCGGCCGATGATGTCTACGATGGCGCTCATCTGGGTTTCCTCAAAGGTTGGATGGTTTGAAAATCAGTTGAAGGACGACTCGAGGAAGCCGTTCTTCTTGGTGATGCGATCCAGCTCGACCAGCGTCTCAAGCAGGGCCTTCATGTGCTTGAGCGGCACGGCGTTGGGGCCGTCGCTCAGCGCGCAGGCCGGGTCGGGATGGGTTTCCATGAACAGACCGGAGATGCCCACCGCCACGGCCGCACGCGACAGCACGGGCACGAACTCGCGCTGACCGCCCGAGCTGGTGCCTTGCCCGCCGGGCAGCTGCACGCTGTGGGTGGCGTCGAAGACGACCGGCGCGCCGGTGTCACGCATGATGGCCAGCGAACGCATGTCCGAGACCAGGTTGTTGTAGCCAAAGCTCACGCCGCGCTCGCAAGCCATGAAGACGTCGTCGTCCAGGCCTTTTTCGCGCGCAGCGGCACGGGCCTTGTCGATGACGTTCTTCATGTCACCGGGCGCCAGGAACTGGCCTTTCTTGATGTTGACCGGCTTGCCGCACTGGGCCACAGCACGGATGAAATCCGTCTGACGGCACAGGAAGGCGGGCGTCTGCAGCACATCGACCACGCTGGCCACCTCCGGGATTTCAGCCTCGGTGTGCACATCGGTCAGGATGGGCACGCCCAGCGTGGCGCGCACCTTCTCGAGGATCGCCAGGCCCTTTTCCATGCCCGGGCCTCGGAACGAGGCGCCCGACGACCGGTTGGCCTTGTCGTAGCTCGACTTGAAGATGAAGGGAATGCCCAGTGCCGAGGTGACCTCTTTCAGGTGCCCAGCGGTGTCCATCTGCAACTGCTCCGACTCGACCACACAGGGGCCTGCAATCAGGAAGAAGGGATGGTTGAGGCCAACGTCAAAGCCGCAGAGTTTCATGGCGTTTCCTTTCGGGGCCGTTTCGTTCGCTGCCCAGGCCGCTTCAGGCCTTGGCGCGTGCGGCATGGTGGTCCACCGCCGCCTTGATGTACGCCTTGAACAGCGGGTGGCCGTCCCACGGCGTGGACTTGAACTCGGGGTGGAACTGCACGCCGACATACCAGGGGTGAGCCGACTTGGGCAGCTCGACCATTTCAGTGAGCTTCTCGCGCTGTGTGATGGCCGAGATCACCAGACCGGCTTCCTGCAGCCTGTCGAGGTAACGCTCGTTGGCCTCGTAGCGGTGACGGTGGCGCTCGGTCACGACCGGGCCATAAATCTCGTGGGCGATGGTGCCGGGCTTGACGTCCGAGCTCTGGGCGCCCAGGCGCATGGTGCCCCCAAGGTCAGAGCTGGCATCGCGCTTTTGGACCGTGCCATCGGCATCCAGCCATTCGTCGATCAGGGCGATCACCGGGTGTGCAGTCTGGGGGTCAAACTCGGTCGAGTTGGCACCTTCCAGGCCGGCCTTGTGGCGGGCGTACTCGATGGTGGCCACCTGCATGCCCAGGCAGATGCCCAGGTAGGGGATGCCATGCTCTCGGGCGTACTGGGCCGCGCAGATCTTGCCTTCCACACCACGCTTGCCGAAGCCGCCCGGCACCAGGATGGCGTCGAACTGCGCAAGCTGGTCGACCGTCTCGGGCGTCAGCGTCTCGGAGTCAACGTACTCGATGTTGACGCGCACGTGGTTGTGGATGCCCGCGTGGCGCAGCGCCTCGTTGAGCGACTTGTACGAATCCGACAGGTCGGTGTACTTGCCGCACATGGCGATGGTGACCGCACCCTTGGGGTTCTCGACTTCATAGACCAGGTTGTCCCAGCGCGACAGGTCGGCCGGCTTGGTCTGCAGCTGCAGCTTGGTGCAGATGAGGTCGTCGAGATGCTGCTCGTGCAGCATGCGCGGCACCTTGTAGATGGTGTCGGCATCCCACACCGAGATCACGCCAGACTCGGGCACGTTGGTGAACAGCGAGATCTTGCTGCGCTCATCGTCCGGAATGGCGCGGTCGGCGCGGCACAGCAGCGCGTCGGCCTGGATGCCGATTTCGCGCAGCTTCTGCACCGTGTGCTGCGTGGGCTTGGTCTTGAGCTCACCCGCGGCCGCGATGTAGGGCACATAGGTCAGGTGAACAAAGGCCGTGTTGGTGGGCCCCAGCTTGAGGCTCATCTGACGCGCCGCCTCCATGAAGGGCAGCGATTCGATGTCGCCCACCGTGCCGCCGATCTCCACGATGGCCACGTCCACCGCATCGGCCGTGCCGATGCCGGCGCCACGGCGCACGAAATCCTGGATCTCGTTGGTGATGTGCGGGATCACCTGGACGGTCTTGCCCAGGTAATCACCCCGGCGCTCCTTCTCGAGCACGCTCTTGTAGATCTGGCCCGTGGTGAAGTTGTTGGCCTTCTTCATCCGCGTGGTGATGAAGCGTTCGTAGTGGCCCAGATCGAGGTCGGTTTCGGCGCCATCGTCGGTCACGAAGACCTCGCCGTGCTGAAACGGCGACATCGTGCCCGGATCCACGTTGATGTACGGATCGAGCTTGATGAGGGTGACTTTGAGGCCGCGCGACTCGAGGATGGCGGCCAAAGAGGCGGCGGCGATGCCCTTGCCCAGCGAGGACACCACACCGCCCGTGACGAAGACAAACTTGGTCATTGCGCAAAAGCGCCCGCTGGGAAGCGGGCGCTGCGGTGGTAAATCGGCATTATAGGCGCTGACCGGGATGAAAGGGTGTGCCGGCGTGTGCGATCTGCCCTGGTCGGCCGTATGATCGCGGCCGCATTCAGACAGAAACCCAGACAGGTTCGCAAACCTGCACCGTGGTGATCCTTCCCTGCCCCCGTCCCGTGGAGTGCCCGTGCTGTTCGCCGTGCGCATGCTGCTGCTGAGCGTGCATTTTGTTGTTGCCAGCCTGATCAACCTGATGATCGGGCTGTGTCGCCCATTCAACCCCGACAACACCCGTTTGTGTGCCCGTGTCTACGCCCTGCCTGCGCTGAAGATCCTGGGCGTGCGTGTGGTGACCGATACAGCCTTGTTGCGAGACCATGCGCGACCGGCGGTCATTGTCGGTAACCACCTGTCCAACTACGACCTGTTCGTATTCGGTTGCGTCGTGCCGGCTCGCACCGTCAGCCTGGGCAAGAAAAGCCTGAAGTGGCTGCCGTTGTTCGGGCAGATTTACTGGCTGGCCGGCAACGTGCTGCTCGACCGTGGCAACGCCCACGCCGCCAAGCGCGCGATGACCAGCCTGACGCAGACCATGCACGAGCGCGACCTGTCGATCTGGGTGTTTGCAGAAGGCACGCGCAGCCACGGTCGCGGCCTGGCCCCGTTCAAGAAGGGCGCCTTCCAGATGGCCATCAATGCAGGCGTGCCCATCGTGCCGATCTGCGGCAGCCAGTACGTGAACCACTGGAAACTCAACCGCTGGCACAGCGGCACGATCTACCTGCGCGCCCTGCCCCCCATCCCGACCACGGGGCTCACCCTGCAGGACATGCCCGCGCTGATGGCCTCGTGCCACGCCAGCATGGCCGAGTGCATCGCCGAACTGGATCGGCAGGCCGTGCAGGCCGCCCAGGCGTGAGGCACCACGGGCGCGACCGACGCATGACATGATGCCCGGCATGCCGTCGCCTCACACGCCCCTGCCCCGCGCGAGACAGGTCAGCCTGCTGGGCGCGCTCTACATGGCCCAAGGGCTGCCGTTCGGTTTTTTCACGCTGGCGCTGCCCGTGCTGATGCGCGATGCCGGTTGGTCACTCACCGCCATCAGCCTCTTGCAGTTTCTGGCCCTGCCCTGGGCGCTCAAGTTCATGTGGGCGCCGGTGCTCGACCATCACGGCAGCCGGCGCATGTGGCTCCGCCTGTTCCTCGGCTCGTCGTGCGTGATGGCGCTGGTGCTGTCGCAGCTGTCTCTGTCGTCTCAGACAAACATGCTGTTTGCGGCCGTGCTGCTGTTCAACCTGCTGGCCGCCTCTCAGGACGTGATCACCGACGGGCTGGCCGTGCGTCTGCTCGATGTGCGCGAACGGGGGCTGGCCAACGGGCTGCAGGTAGGGGGGTTCCGTCTGGGCATGATCCTGGGCGGCGGCGTGCTGCTGTGGGTGTTCGCGCGCACCAACTGGGAAACCATGTTTCTGTGCATGGCAGGCCTGCTGGCGCTGCTGGCCGTGCCGGCATGGTATCCGCCAGAGCCCGTGCGCGCCCTCGCCCCTCAGGCGCGCCCGCGCGGGATGGCGCTGAGTTGGGCCTGGCTGGAACGCGCGCTGACCCCCGGCATGCTCACCTTCGCCGTGCTGATCCTGGCCTATCGCTTCGGCGACCAGTTGCTCGGCTCGCTGACCGGGCCCTTCATGCGTGACCAGGACATCAGCAAGGAAACAATCGCGATGATGAAGGGCGTGGTCGGCTCGGGCGCCAGCTTGGTCGGGGCCTTCGCAGGCGGCTGGCTGGCCTTTCGCCTGGGGCGCCGGACAGCCCTGCTATTCAGCGGGCTCACACAGGCGCTGGCCTTCACCTGCTATGTGGCCGCGGCAGCGGGCTGGGGTGGGATGAACGCCCTGTGGGCCGCGACGGTGCTCGAAGGCATCTTTGGCACCATGGCCACCGTGGCGCTGTTCACCTTGATGATGGACGCAGCCGACCCTGCCCACGCCGGCACTGATTTCACCCTGCTGGCCTGCATGACCTCGCTGGTCAGCGGGCTGGCCAATCTGGTGGGCGGCGTGGTGGCCGATGCCTTCGGCTACCTGCCCACCTTCACGCTGGCGGCGGTGTCGTCCGCCCTGGGTTGCCTGGTGCTGGTGGGATGGCTGGACCGCCATCCCATTCACCCACGCATTGCGCAGGCCTGGCGCGGCTGATCAGGCGTTTGGCGCACTGATCTTGCTCAGCGGGTTCATGGCCTGCGGCTGGGCGGGCGCCCCGGCAGCAAGATCGGGCTGCTCGCCCGACCAGGTCGGCTCTGGAATCGAATCAAACACCTGGCGCAGGCGCTGCCCCCACGTCGTGCGAATCATGCGGAAATACGCGTTCGATTCGTCGATGTGGATGAGCTTGTCCACCTTCAGCGAGCCGGCCTCGTAGACCATCAAGTCCAGCGGCAACCCTACCGACAGGTTGGACTTGAGCGTCGAATCCATGGAGATCAATGCGCACTTGGCCGCTTCCTGCAGCGGCGTCTGAGGCGTCACGACGCGGTCGATCACCGGCTTGCCGTACTTCGACTCGCCGATCTGGAAGTAGCACACCCCGTCGATACCGGCCTCGACGAAGTTGCCTGCGGCGTAGACGTTGAAAAGGCGCATGGTCTCGCCATCAATTTGACCGCCGATGATGAGGCTGCAGTTGAAATCGATGCCGTGGCGCTTGAGTGCATCGGCGTCGCGCGCGTGCACCTTGCGCACGCAACTGCCCACGATGCGCGCCACATCGAACATGCTGTTGGCCGTCCAGATCGTGCACGGTTCGCCGTCCGAGCCCTCGATGGTTTCACTGCTCAGCAGCTGCTTGACCGCCTGGGTGATGGCCAGGTTGCCGGCTGACAGCAGCACCAGGACCCGGTCGCCTTCCTTCTCGTAGACCGTCATCTTGCGGAAGGTGCTGATCTGGTCCATGCCCGCATTGGTGCGGGAGTCGGACAGGAACACGAGCCCGGCATTGAGCCGCATGGCGACGCAGTAGGTCATGATGAGATCACCGATTTGAGTTTGTACAGCGCGTCCAGCGCTTCGCGTGGGGTCAGGGTATCCGGATCGATGCTGTCGAGCAACGACAGGGTGCGGGCCTCGGCCGGCGTCATGCCGTCTCCCAAGCCGCCAGATGGCGCGGCGGGCAGGCCATCATCCAGCGGCGCCACCACGGGCGCATCGATCTGGGCAAACAGGTCGATCTGCTGGTCCGACTGGCGCTGCTGCGCTTCGAGCGACTCCAGCGTCATGCGGGCCTGACGGATCAGGGCATGCGGCATGCCTGCAAGCCGCGCCACCTGCACGCCATAGCTGCGGCTGGCGGGGCCGTGCTGCAACTCGTGCAGGAAGACGATGTCGTCGCCCGACTCGGCCACGCCGACGTGCATGTTGAGCGCGCGAGGGTGCTTTTCGGGCAGGCGCGTCAGCTCGAAGTAATGGGTCGCGAACAGCGTGAAGGAGCGGTTGCGGTCGTGCAGATGGCTGGCGATGGCGCCAGCCAGGGCCAGGCCATCAAAGGTCGAGGTACCCCGGCCGATCTCGTCCATCAACACCAGCGAATGCTCGGTGGCGGTGTGGACGATGGCGGCCGCCTCGGTCATCTCCATCATGAAGGTGGACTGGGCATTGGCCAGGTCGTCGGCCGCGCCGATGCGGGTGTGGATGGCGTCGATAGGGCCGAGGCGGCACGCCGCTGCCGGCACGTACGAGCCCATGGCCGCCAGCAGCGCGATCAGCGCCACCTGACGCATGAAGGTCGATTTACCGCCCATGTTGGGGCCGGTGACGATGAGCATGCGGCGATTGGCGTCCAGGCGGCAATCGTTCGGAATGAAGCTGCCTGCGCCGGTTTCCTGCAGGCGCGCCTCGACCACGGGGTGGCGGCCGCGATCGATCTCGATGCACGGGTGGCTGCAGAACACCGGGCGGCTCCAGCCCAGCGTCGCTGCACGTTCGGCCAGCGCGGCCAGCGCGTCCAGGCTGGCCAATGCGCGGGCCAGTCGCCCCAACACAGCCAGATGCGCTTGCAGAAAGTCGATCAGCTGTTCGTACAGCAGCTTCTCGCGCGCCAGCGCGCGCTCTTGTGCCGACAGGGCCTTGTCTTCGAACGCCTTCAGCTCGGGCGTGATGAAGCGCTCGGCGTTCTTGAGTGTCTGACGGCGCTGGTAGTCCAGCGGCACCTTGTCGACCTGCCCCTGCGTGACCTCGATGTAGAAGCCATGCACCTTGTTGAACTGCACACGCAGGTTGCCGATGCCGGTGCGCGCGCGCTCGCGGGCCTCAAGATCCAGCAAAAAGGCGTCGCAGTTCTGCGAAATGGCGCGCAACTCGTCCAGATCGGGGTCGAAGCCGGTGGCGATCACGCCACCGTCGCGCAGCAGCACCGCCGGTGTCTCCAGCAGCGTAGCGGCCAGGCGCTCGCCGATGGCGGCGTCGGGATGAAGTGCAGTGTGCAGTTGGGCCAGCAGCTCGGCACCTTGCGGCACGCGCCGGGCCAGATCGGGCAGTTTGGTCAGCGTGTCGCGCAGGCCTGCCAGCTCGCGCGGGCGCACCTGGCGCAATGCGATGCGGGCGGTGATGCGCTCCACATCGCTGACTTCGCGCAGGGCCTCGCGCAGTGCATCAGCCCCTTCATCCAGCGACGCGGGCGCCAGCAAAGCCGCCAGAGCATCGTGGCGGGCAGTAGCCAGCGCACGGTCGCGCGGCGGCTGGGTCAGCCACTGCCGCAAGGTGCGGCTGCCCATGCCGGTGCGGCAGGTGTCGAGCAGCGACAGCAGCGTGGGCGCGTCTTCGCCGCGCAGGGTCTGGGTCAGCTCCAGGTTGCGCAGCGTGGCGGGCGGCAGCTCCAGCAATTCGCTCGCCCGGGGCACCTCCAGGCTGCTCACGTGAGCCAGCGCCCGCCCTTGCGTGTGCTCGGCGTAGCTCAGCAGCGCTGCGCCGGCCGCGTGGGCCAGCGCCAACTCTTGCGCGCCATAGCCCTGCAGCGAGGCCACGCCCAGTTGCTCGCATAGTTTGCGCAGACCCAGGCCGGCATCGAACTGCCAGCCGGGCCGAGGCGTCAGGGCCACTCCCTGCCGCGATGCCGACAGCAGGCCTTGCAGGGCCTGAGGCGTGCGCTCACGGTCGAACAGCACCTCGGCCGGCTGCAAGCGGGCCAGCCAGCCGCCCAGCTCGCGCTCACTGCATTCGGTCACACCCAGCCGACCGCTGGACAGGCCCAGCCAGGCCAGGCCGCAGGGCGCGACCGCATCGGCCGCGCGACCGCGCTTGCCCAGCACCACGGCCAGCAGCAGCGCGTCAGCGCGCTCGGACAGCAGCTCGCTGTCGGTCAAGGTGCCAGGCGTGACCACCCGCACCACTTTGCGCTCGACCGGGCCCTTGCTGGCCCCGACCTCACCCACCTGTTCGCAGATGGCGACCGACTCGCCCAGCCGGATCAGCTTGCCCAGATAGGTCTCGACCGCATGCACCGGCACGCCGGCCATCACGACCGGCTCTCCAGCCGACTGGCCGCGCACCGTCAAGGTGATGTCGATCAGCCGATTGGCCTTGCGGGCATCGTCGAAGAACAGCTCATAGAAATCCCCCATGCGGTAGAACACGAGGGTATCCGGGTACTCGGCCTTGATGCGCAGGTACTGCTGCATCATCGGCGTGTGCGCGCTGAAGTCCATCTGCGACGGTCAGGAGAACGTGGGGCACGGGCCTGGACGGCCCGCGTCGGTCAGAACGGGGCGTCGTCGCCGCGGGTGTCGGCGTCTGCAGCCGGTGCAGCCTTGGCCTTGAGCACACGGCGGGCGGGCGCTGCGGCCGGTTCGACTGACTCAGCTGCTTCGGCCGCCTGCTGCAGGGCCGCCTCGGGCGTCACGGCCTCGTCCTCGGCTGCGGGCGCGTCATCTTCCTTGATCACCCGGGTGTAGGGCGCCAGCGTCTTGACCAGCTGGCCATAGATGCGCGGCGTACCGGCCACGATCTCGCGCTGGTAAAGGTAGTCCGGCTCGCCGGTGAAGTTGCCGACCAGGCCACCAGCCTCGGTGATGATTAGCGCGCCCGCGGCCACATCCCAGGGGCTCAAGCCGGTTTCGAAGAAACCGTCGTAGTAGCCGGCCGCCACGTAACACAGGTCGAGCGAGGCCGCGCCCGGGCGGCGCAGGCCGGCGCACTGCACCATCACGTCTTCAAACATGCGCATGTAGCGCTGGAAGTTGTCGCCCTTGCGGAAGGGGAACCCCGTGCCGATCAGCGCTTCCAGCATGCGCGTGCGCTTGGAGACACGGATGCGGCGGTCATTGAGGAAAGCGCCCTTGCCCTTCGAGGCATAGAACAGATCGTTGCGGGTGGGGTCATAGACCACCGCCTGCTGCACCTGACCACGGAAGGTCAGCGCGATCGACACCGCGTAGACCGGGAAGCCGTGGATGAAGTTGGTGGTGCCGTCCAGCGGATCGATGATCCAGACGTAATCGCTGTGCTTGGCGCCTTGGGCGCGCCCAGACTCTTCGGCCAGGATGCCGTGGCCAGGATAGGCCTCAAGAATGGTGGCGATGATGGCTTCTTCAGCTGCACGGTCCACCTCGGTGACGAAGTCGTTGTGCGACTTGGCGGTGACCGTGAGACGCTCGATGTCCAGCGACGCCCGGTTGATGATCGCCCCCGCGGCACGAGCCGCCTTGATGGCGATGTTGAGCATGGGGTGCAGGGTTTGAGACATGAGAAACCTTCGAACCAGAACAAAACGCCGCAGCCCCCGACGCGATGCGGGCGCAACGGACAAAAACGAACGGCCACCCGGCGTCTAAACCGGCGGACAAACGGGCGCAGCAGTGAACAAAGAGCGAGAATCGCGCATTGTATCCAACGGGGGCCGCGCTGTGCACCCCCATGCACGCATGCCTGACGTGACCGATCTGCCAAACCGCCAGAACTTGAACCCGAAACCAGACCCGACCCGCTTCATCCTGATCGACACCAGCCACCCGGGCAATGTGGGCGCGGTCGCGCGGGCCATGAAGGTCATGGGATTTTCAGATCTGGTGCTGGTGCGCCCGCGCTTTGCGGACGTGCTTACGCAGGAAGAAACCGTGGCCATGGCCAGCGGGGCGGCAGACATCCTCGTACGAGCGCGCGTGGTGGATACGCTGGAGGCCGCGCTCGACGGCGTGACTTTCGCCCTGGCCACGGCCATGACCCCGCGCGACTTCGGCCCACCCACGCTCACGCCGAGGGAAGGCCTGGCCCGACTGGCCCAGGCCGAGCCGTGCCATCGTCTGGGCTTCGTGTTCGGCAGCGAGCGCCACGGCATGGCCAATGAAGACGTTTACCGTTGCCACGCCGTGATCAGCATCCCGACCGCCCCGGATTACGGCTCACTGAACCTCGCGCAGGCCGTGCAGGTTTTGGCCTACGAATGGCGGCAGGCCCTCGGGGGCTTCCCCGTCGAACCCCGTACGCCCGACGCCAGTCTGGCCGATGCCCAGGCCATCCAGGGCGTGCTCGCCCACTGGCAAGACACCTTGGTGAAGATCGGCTTTCTGGACCCGGACAGCCCCAAGAAGCTGATGCCGCGCCTGAACCAGTTGCTCAACCGCGCCGAGTTGCGTCAAGAGGAAGTGCACATCCTGCGAGGCATGGCCCGTGCCATCCAGGCCAATCGAAGCCGTTGAAACGCCAGCACCGGCCTGCGCCACGCAACCCGCCTGCGTCTGCGCCCTTTGCGGGCCCGCTACACTGAAGTGCTGAACACAAGAACGCCCTGCCCCGCGCCATGCTCTTTGCCCGTCTGAGAGAAGACATCGCCTGCATCCTGGACCGCGACCCCGCTGCGCGCACATCCTGGGAGGTGTTGACCTGCTATCCAGGTCTGCACGCGCTGACGATGCATCGCTTCGCGCATTGGTGCTGGACGCATGGCTTCAAATGGCTGGGTCGCTGGGTGTCGCACTGGTCGCGCTTTTTCACCGGCATTGAAATTCACCCAGGGGCCCGCGTCGGCCGCCGGGTGTTCATCGACCACGGCATGGGCGTGGTCGTGGGCGAAACCGCAGAGATCGGCGACGACTGCACGATCTACCAGGGCGTCACGCTGGGCGGCACCTCGCTGTCGAAAGGCGCCAAGCGCCATCCCACGCTCGGCAAGGGTGTGATCGTCGGGGCCAATGCCCAGGTGCTGGGCGGGTTCACCGTGGGTGATGGCGCACGGGTCGGCTCCAACGCCGTCGTCACCAAGCCGGTGCCCGAAGGGGCCACGGCCGTGGGCAACCCGGCGCGCATCATCGTGGCCAAGCAGCAGGTGCTCGACGAAAAGCAGGCCGAGCGCGAGGCGGTGGCGGCCCGCATGGGCTTTTCGGCTTACGGCGTGACCGAAGGCGATGACCCACTGTCCCAGGCCCTTCGGGGCATCATCGACAACACGGCGGGCCACGAGCACCAAATCGCCCTGTTGTGGCAGGCGGTCGAGAAGCTCGCCGCCTGCGCCCAGAGCGACCTCGGGCGCGACTGCATGCCGCAGGACGCCCAGAAGACCGAAACCTTCAACGCCGACGAGCTCAACCGGCTCGTAAAATGAATACCGCCAGCGCGACGCTGGGCCCGACAACCCGATGGCCTCGGCAGCCCTGACGACAAAGCCCGCACATGCGGGCTTTGTGCTGTCTGCGCGCGACTGTGTCAGGCCAACAAGTAGCCGCCGTCCACGTTCAGGCAGGTGCCCGTGGTGTAGCTGGCGGCGTCCGAGACCAGGTACAGCGCCGCGCCCGCCATCTCCGACGGATCGGCCACGCGGTTCATCGGCACGTGGGCGAGCACGGTCTTGAGGATCATCTCGTTGCTGGTCAGCGCCGAGGCGAACTTCGTGTCCGTGGCGCCCGGTAGCAGCGCGTTCACCCGCACTTTCATCGGCGCGCACTCCTTCGCAAAGGCGTGCGTCATGGAGATCACGGCCGCCTTGGTGATGGAGTAGATGCCCTGCAGCATGCCAGGGATGATGCCGTTGACCGATGCCACGTTCACGATCGAGCCGCCGCCGTTCTTGGCCATCAGCTTGGCGCCGCGCGAACACATGAAGAAGTAGCCGCGGATGTTGACGTCCACCGTCTTCTGGAAAGCGCCCACATCGGTATCGGTGATGTGACCGAAGTACGGATTGGCCGCGGCGTTGTTGACCAGGATGTCCAGCCGACCGAACTCTTTTTCAATCGCCGCGAAGGTGGCATCGATCTGCTCCATCTCGCCAATGTGACAGGCCAATACAGACGCTTTGCCGCCGGCCTCACGGATGGAAGCCGCCACGGCCTCGCAGGGCTCGGCCTTGCGGCTGGAGATGATCACGTGCGCGCCCTGTGCGGCCAGCAGGCGCGCAATGGCCTCGCCGATGCCGCGGCTGGAGCCAGTGACGAGGGCGACCTTGCCGGTCAGGTCAAACGGGTTCTTGAGGTTAAACGGGGTGGTCATGGTGCAGATAAACGAGCGAGGGTGAGCGGCGTGATCAGAGCTTGGACTGGGCGATGATGCCCAGGCAGCGCTGCTCCAGGTAGCTGACAAACGGGCCGAAGGTGGCGAACGCCGGGTTGCGGGCGTTGCCCTCCTTGAAGCGCTTGTAGATCTGCTGCGCGATGCCGGCCAGGCGGAAGAGGCCATAGACCGTGTAGAAATCGAAGTTGTCGACGCTGAAACCGGTCTTCTCGGCGTAGTAGCGGATCACCTCGTCGCGGGTCAGCATGCCCTTGGCGTTGGTGGGCTGACGCCGTGAGCCCTTCATGAACATGTCGTCGTCGGCCTGCACCCAGTAGGCCAGCGAGCTGCCCAGATCCATCAGCGGATCGCCCAGCGTCGCCATTTCCCAGTCCAGCACGCCGATGACCTTCAGCGGATCGTTCGGATCCAGCACGACATTGTCGAAACGGAAGTCGTTGTGGATCAGGCGGATGGCCACTTCCTGCTTGGGCTGCTTCTCGGCCAGCCAGGCCATGACCTGTTCGAAATCGCCCACGTCATCCGTGCGCGCCGCGCGATAGCGCTTCGTCCAGCCTTCAACCTGCCGGGCCACGTAGCCCTCACCCTTGCCGAGGGTGTCCAGTCCTGCTCGGGCCGGATCCAGCTTGTGCAACTCGACCAGCGTGTCCAGCACGTTCAGGCACAGCTGCCGCGTTTTCGCCTCGTCCAGCCCCAGCTCAGGCGAGAGGTTCTGGCGCGGGATGTAGCCTACCAGCCGCTCCATCACATAGAACGGCGCACCGATCACCTCGGTGTCTTCGCAGATGGCGTGGATCACCGGCACCGTGGGGTACACCGGCTTGAGCTTTTGCATGATCTGCGCCTCGCGCACCACGTCGTGGGCCGACTTGGCGATGTGCCCGAAGGGCGGCCGGCGCAAGATCAGATCGATGTTGGCATAGCGCAGCAGGTAGGTCAGGTTCGATGCCCCGCCTGGAAACTGCTGCACTTCGGGGAGGCCTTCAAGCTGCATCCCCTGGGTCTGCAGGTAGGCCGTCACCTTGGCGGCATCCACCTCTTCGCCAGTGCGTACCTGGCCGGCCTGGTCGATCAGTTGTTCGTTGTGCTTGTCGCTCATCGGCGATGGTCTCCTCTGTTGGGCGAAACCGCACGACCGGCCCCGCGCATCCGAGCGCATCGAACCGACCCCGCGTCAGCGAACTAGTGTAGAAACCCGCCGCAGATGAATCAACTGCATTATCTGCATGCAGGCTGATGCATTCAGCGAATGACCCGCCCGACGCTCCCCGACGCTCACGCCTGCACAACCCGCCGAGCCGACTTTGGCCGAAACGCCTCACACACGCGCGGATCGGTCTCGATATAAGGCCCGCCGATCAGGTCGATGCAATACGGCACGGCAGCGAAAATGCCCGGGACGATGCTGCGGCCCTCAGCATCCCGCAGGCCTTCGAGCGTTTCCGCGATGGACTTCGGCTGCCCGGGCAGGTTCAGGATGAGTGCCTGCTTGCGGATCACCGCTGTCTGGCGTGACAGGATGGCGGTCGGCACAAAGCGCAGGCTGATCTGGCGCATCTGCTCGCCAAAGCCAGGCATCTCTTTGTCGGCCACATCCAACGTGGCCTCGGGCGTGACATCGCGTGGCGCCGGGCCGGTGCCCCCAGTGGTCAGCACCAGATGGCAGTCGGCATCGTCCACCAGCTCGCGCAGGGTGTCGGCGATCAAGGCCCGCTCATCGGCAATCAGGCGCGGCACCCAGCTGATCGGGTTACGAATGGCCCGCCCCAGCCAGTCCTGCAGTGCCGGCAGCCCCTTGTCTTCGTAGACGCCCGTGCTCGCGCGGTCGCTGACGGAGACCACGCCGATGCGCACGGCATCCAAGCCCGAGGCAACCGTCATGGCGCACCCTCGTCATCCGCCCCGCGCTGCGAGGCAGCTTGCGCCTGCGCGTCAGCGTCAGCCAGCGCCGATTTGATGAACTGAAACAACTCGCGGAAGGCGCGGCCGCTGCGCTGCTCGGGTGCGGCTGCCGCATCCTTGCGGGCGTTGCGGATCAGCGTGCGCAGGCGCTGCACGTCGGTGTCCGGGTGCTCGGCCAGCCACCGATCAAGCCCCGAGCGCTCTTCGGCCAACAGATCCGCGCGCCAACGCTCGGCCTGGTGCAGCGCCAGCGCATTGCGGGCGTGGCCAAGCTGGAAGACGGCTACAGCCTCACGCAGCGGCTCAGGGTCGACATCGCGCATCAGCTTGCCAATGAACTGCATTTGGCGGCGGCGGCCCTCGCCGGCCTTCATCTTCTTGCAGTCGGCAATGGCCTCGCGCAGGCGATCCGGCATCGTCAGATCGTTCAGGTGACTGTCTGGCAGGCCGAGCAATTGTTCGCCCAGGGCCTGCAGTTCATGGCTGGCGCGCTTGAGTGCGCTGCGGCTGGGGCGCCCTTGGCTGCCGTCTTCGGCGTCGTCCAGTGCGTCCCGCCCGTCGTGGTCGTGAAGGTGTGCGTTCATGTCCTCGCTATGATACGAGGCCCAGTGCGGCATTCAGCCGCTCCACCCGCCTTGCCGCACCCCATGCCCGCACACAAGTCGACACGCCCCACCGCCCCCCGCACAGCCAATACCGGGCCCTCCCACGGCTTTGCCTACAGCCAGGACGCCTTCCAGCAACTGGTCGAGGACGCATTGACGCTGGCACGCAAGCTGGGGGCCACCGACGCGGCGGCCGAAGTCTCTGAAGGCATGGGTCTGTCGGTTTCGGTGCGCAAGGGCAAACTCGAAAACGTCGAGCGCAACCGCGACAAGACCATTGGCGTGACGGTCTACGTCGGCCAGCGTCGCGGCAACGCCACCACCTCCGATTTCTCTTCCGAGGCGCTGGCGCAGACGGTGCGCGCGGCCTACGACATCGCGCGCTACACCGCCGAAGACCCGGCCGCCGGCCTGCCCGACCCGACCGATCTGGCCACGGGGCGCGCGGCCAAACGCGATCTGGACCTCTTCCACCCCTGGGCCATCGATGCCGAAGGTGCAGCCGAACTGGCCCGCCGGTGTGAAGGGGCGGCGATGTCGGTCGACGGCCGCATCACCAACTCCGAAGGCGCAGGTGTCTCGGCACAACAATCGCACTTCTTTGCCGGCAACACCGCCGGCTTCCGTGGCGGCTACGCGAGCTCACGGCATTCGCTGTCGGTCTCGCCCATCGCCGGTCGCGGGCGCGACATGCAACGCGACTTCTGGTACACCTCCGAGCGCGATGCCCGTGACATGGCCTCGCCCGAAGCGGTGGGCCGCTATGCCGCCGAGCGGGCGCTGTCGCGCCTGAAGTCACGCAAGATCGCCACCTGCGAGGTACCGGTACTGTTCGAGAACACGCTGGCCGCCGGCCTGCTCGGCGCCTATGTGCAGGCCACCAGTGGTGGCGCGCTGTACCGCAAGGCCAGCTTCCTGCTGGACAGCCTCGGTGAGCCCATTTTCCCCAAGCACGTCGACATCGTCGAAGACCCGCACATCCCCAAGGGTAAAGGCAGCGCGCCCTTCGATGACGAAGGGGTCGTGACGCGCAAGCGCCGCGTGGTGCGCAACGGTGTGGTGCAGGGCTACTTCCTGTCGAGCTACTCCGCACGCAAGCTCGGCATGCAGACCACCGGCAACGCGGGCGGCTCGCAAAACCTCTTCATGAGCAGCCAGCTCACGCAACCCGGCGACGACCTGGACGCCATGCTCAAGCGCTTGGGAACGGGACTGTTCGTGACCGAACTGATGGGCCAGGGCGTGAACTATGTGACGGGCGACTACTCGCGCGGCGCGGCCGGCTACTGGGTCGAAAACGGCGTGATCCAGTACCCGGTACACGAGATCACCATCGCTGGGCACCTGCGCGAGATGTTCCAGCAGATCGTGGCCATCGGCGCCGACGCCTACACCTACGGCAGCAAGACCGTGGGCTCGATGCTGATCGAGCGCATGAAGGTGGCCGGTCACTGACGAACGGCCCCGCCCCCGGGTAAGTCCGCCCCCTGCAGGAGGTGGACCCATGACGGCGCTCCCTAGAATCCTGCGCATCGCAGACCGATTTTCAGGAGCCCCCTATGGAACGCCGTTCCTTTCTTCACCACGCTGGCATCGCCGGTGTGCTGGCCGCCGGTACCGCACCCGCCATCGTCCATGCACAGACTCAACTGCGCTGGCGCCTGGCCTCGAGCTTTCCCAAGTCGCTGGACACCATCTTCGGCGCAGCCGACGTGTTCGCGCAGAAGGTCTCCGAGATGTCAGGCGGCAAGTTCCAGATCTCGGTGCATGCCGGTGGCGAGCTGATGCCCCCGTTCGGCGTGGTGGATGGCGTGCAGTCGGGCAGCGTCGAGATGGCGCACACCGCCCCCTACTACTTCGTCGGCAAGGACGAGACCTTCGCCATCGGGTGCACCATCCCGTTTGGTCTCAACTCGCGCCAGATGTCGGCCTGGATGTACGAAGGCAACGGCCTCAAACTGATGCGCGAGTTCTACGCCAAGTACAACATCGTGAACTTCCCAGGCGGCAACACCGGCGCGCAGATGGGCGGCTGGTACCGCAAGCCCGTCAAAAGCCTGGCCGACATGAAGGGGCTGAAGATCCGCATTGGCGGCTTTGCCGGCAAGGTGATCGAGCGACTGGGCGCCGTCCCGCAGAACCTGCCGGGCGGCGAGATTTACCAGGCGCTCGAAAAAGGCACGATCGACGCGGCCGAGTGGGTGGGCCCCTACGATGACCAGAAGCTGGGCTTCCACAAGGTGGCGCCGTTCTACCACTTCCCCGGCTGGTGGGAAGGCGGTCCGCAGCTGGACTTCTTCATCAACAGCAAGGCCTACAACGCGCTCAGCGCCGAGTACAAGGCCATGATCGAGGTCGCCGCCTCGCAGGCCCATGTCGAGATGCAGGCCCGCTACGATGCCCGCAACCCCATCGCGCTCAAGCAGCTCGTGGCGGCCAAGACCCAGCTGGTGCAGTTCCCCAAACCGGTGCTGGATGCGGCCTTCAAAGCCTCGATGGACATCTACGCCGAGCTCAACGAGAAGAATCCGGCCTGGCGCAAGGTGTATACCGATTACGCCAAGTTCCGCGCCGACCAGAACATGTGGTTCCGCTTCACAGAGGCCACCTACGACCGCTACATGCAGGCAGCCAAGCTCTGACCGCGCGATAGCCTGTGGCCATGAGCGCCACAGGCAGGCCGTATTGGACGGCCTCGCCAGGCGCGCTTACAGTGAGAACGTCACGGTTGCAACGCCCCGGGAGGTGCATCGGGCTCAAGCCCGGGCACATCAGGGTCGATCACGGTGACGACATGGGCTGAACGGTGTCATCATGGGTTCAGCCGCTTATCTGGAGCGCAGCACATGGCCTCAGCATCCTTGAGCACACAACGGGCGGTCCGCCGCCCGCATGGGATCCGTCCCGCCGTGGCCCGCATGGGTGGCCGGGACTGGGGCGAGCGCGCCCTGCAGCAGACCTGGCGCAGCCTCGGCGCCCTCTTCTTCGGCATCGGCGTCATCAACGCCTTCCTGCCGGTCATGCCCACCACGGTCTTCCTGCTGCTGGGCTTGTGGGCCTACGGTAAGGGCGACCCGCGTATGCGCAACCGCCTGCTGGCCCATCCCCGCTTCGGCCCGACGCTGCGCCTGTGGGTAGAAAAGCGCCAGATCAGCCGCAAAGGCAAATTGGCTGCGATTGCCGGCATTGCCGGCAGCGCGGCCGTCACAGCCGTGATGCTCGGCCCGCGCCCCCTGCTGTGGGGCATCGTGGGCGGACTCGCCGTGCTGTCGCTGTATCTGGCCACGCGGGCAGAGCCCGAAGCGGCCTGACATTCACCCCGGACATTCGCCCAACGCTTACCTGGCGCTCACCTGACGCTCACCTGACGTCAAGCGCGCCATCCGACGTGCCGCCAGGGGCAGCCTCCGTCCCATCCTCACCAGGCTCTGTGGGCAGCGAGAGCGGGTCCCCACCCATGTCCTCGATCTGCATGTCGATCGTGACATCGTCCACATTGACCGCTGCCTCCTTGTCGAGCCAGTAGGTCACCGACTCGGGCCAGAAGATCAGCACCGCCACCAGCAGCAGCTGCATGGCCAGCCAGGGGATGGCGCCCAGGTAAATATCCCGCGAGGCAATCGGCTGCGAAATCGCTCCGCTCTTGTGAATCTGGTCGGCCACCCCACGCAGGTAGAACAGCGCAAAACCGAACGGCGGGTGCATGAAGCTGGTCTGCATGTTGACGCACAGCAGCACGCCGAACCAGACCAGATCGATGCCCAGGGCCTGCGCGACCGGGGCCAGCAGCGGCACGACGATGAAGGCGATCTCGAAGAAATCGAGAAAGAACGCCAGGAAGAAGATGAACAGGTTTACCGCGATCAGGAAGCCCACCGGGCCACCGGGCAGGTCGCCCAGCATGTCCTCGATCCAGACGTGGCCGTCCACCCCCTGGAACACCAGTGAGAAGACGCTCGAGCCCAGCAGGATGAAGATCACCATGACCGTGACCCGCATGGTGGACTGCATGGCTTGCCAGATCAGCGTCGTGTTCAGGCGCCGGTGCAGGGCCGCCAGGACCATGGCGCCCACAGCGCCCATGGCGCCCGCCTCGGTCGGGGTGGCCAAGCCCATGAAGAGCGTGCCCAGCACCAGAAAAATCAACGCCATCGAAGGCAGCATGCCCCACAGCACGCGGCGCATCAGCGGCCAGCCGCGCTGCGTGCGCGCGGACTCCGGCAACGGCGGCACCCACTGCGGGCGCATCAGGGCCACCAGCAAGGTAAAGCCCAGGAAGATGGCGATCTGAAGCAGCGATGGACCGATGGCGCCGAGATACATGTCGCCGACCGAACGACCCAGTTGGTCAGCCAGGATGATCAGCACCAGCGACGGCGGAATGACCTGGGTGATGGTGCCAGAGGCAGCGATCACGCCCGAGGCAAACCGCATGTTGTAGCCCGCACGCATCATCACCGGCAGGGCAATCACGCCCATCGCGATGACGCTGGCCGCCACCGTGCCGGTGATGGCACCCAGGATAGCGCCCACCACGATCACGGCAAAGGCGATGCCGCCCGGAAATCGCCCGAACAAGTGGGCGGTGCCCTCGAGCAGGTCTTCAGCCAGACCGCAACGCTCAAGGATGGCTCCCATGAATGTGAAGAAAGGGATGGACAGCAGCAGCTCGTTGGAGAGGATGCCGAACAGCCGCAGCGGCAGGTTGGCCATGAAGGCCTCGGGAAAGTAGCCCTGCGAGACGGCATAGAAGCCAAAGCCCAGACCCAGGCCGCCCAGCGTGAAAGCCACCGGAAAGCCCACCAGCATGGCCAGCACCAGGCTGGCGAACATGACGGGCGCCAGCATCTCCATGCCGCTCATTGCATGGGCCTCTCGTAATTCAGATTCAGCTCACCGTCGCCACGCAGAAAAACCACGCGCCGAAACAGTTCGGCCAGCCCATGAAGCGCCAGCCATGCAAAGCCCAGGGGGATGGCGGCCTTGATGGGCCACCGGATCAAGCCTCCGGCGCTGGGCGACATCTCACGCTGCAGGTAAGCATCCCAGGCAACCGGCCACGACAACCAGGCCACGATGGCGCACAGCGGGATCAGCACGCACAGCAGGCCCAGCGCGTCGATCCAGGCCTTGGTGCGAGCCGATCGCCCGCCATAAAGCACGTCGACCCGCACATGTTCGTTGAGCTTGAGCAGCAAAGGCGCACCGAGGAACACTGCCATGCCGAACAGATACCACTGGATCTCAAGCCAGGCATTCGAGCCTACGCTGAAGGCATAGCGCGCCACAGCCACGCCCGCGCTGATGAGGCAAGCCAGCAGCAGGGCCCACGCTGCCCCAAGCCCGCCCAGCCGGGCCAGCGCATCCATCAAACGAATGTAGTGCTGCATGCCTGCCTTGTCACCGTGGCCATCGCCACTCAGTCCTCAAGCGAGACGGCCTGCATGTAGAGCTTGGTCGAGCGGGCTCCGCTGCGGCAGAACATCAGCAGGGGGCGCGGTAAGGTCTTGAGCAAAGCAGCGCACTGCGCAATCTCTTCGGGCGACTGGTATCCGCCCTGAACCGGAAGGTGGGCATAGGCCAGGCCGGCAGCCACCGCGGCGGCTTCGACATCTGCGCTGCGCGGCTGGTCAGGGCCGCCTTCGAGATCGGGACGGTTGTTCATCACCGACTTGAAGCCGGCCTCGGCCACGGCTGCCATGGCCTCCGGGGTCAGCTGCGGAGCGGCGTAGACGTCTTCGGCAATGGGTTGCAGGGTCACGGATTGGCTCATGGCGGCTCCAGAAAGTGAAGTGGCGGAGTGGTTGGCGATCAGAGGTAGCGTATCAGCCCGATGCGTCGTGTCAGCCAGCCAGCGTCGCCTTGACGGCAGCGGAAACCAGCCCCATGTCGGCCTGGCCTGCCAGACGCTGCTTGACCACGCCCATGACCTTGCCCATGTCGCCAGGACCGCTGGCGCCCAGCTCGGTCACGATGGCTTGCACGGCTGCCTGGATCTCCTCGGCGCTCAGGCGCACGGGCAGGTAGGCTTCCAGCACAGCGATCTCGGCTTTCTCCTTGTCGGCCAGATCCGCCCGGGCGGCAGCCTCGTATTGCTGGGCCGCGTCCTTGCGCTGCTTGATGAGCTTGTCGACCACCGACACCACGGCCGCGTCATCAAGCGTGATGCGTTCATCGACTTCCTTTTGCTTCATGGCAGCCAGCAGCATGCGGATGGCGCCCAGGCGTTCGGTTTCCTTGGCGCGCATGGCGGCCTTCATGTCTTCGGTGATGCGGTCTTTGAGGCTCATGGTCGAAACAATGAAAAGGGCTCGTGAAAAAGCAAAAGCCCGCATGGGCGTCCCCGCGCGGGCTCAAGGTGTCAAGCAGGGGCCAAACTGGCCTGCCCGCCCGGCAACCGCCGATCAGTACATCTTCTTGGGCAGTTGCATGCTGCGCACGCGCTTGTAGTGGCGCTTGACGGCGGCAGCCTTCTTGCGCTTGCGCTCGGCAGTGGGCTTTTCGTAGAACTCGCGAGCGCGCAGTTCGGTCAGCAGACCCAGCTTCTCGATGGTGCGCTTGAAGCGGCGCAGGGCCACGTCAAACGGCTCGTTTTCCTTGACACGGATGGTCGTCATTCGGTTTCGCTTTCAATGTGAATGCATTCAACGGGCTTGAGCATGGCCTGGACGGACCGTTGCGACCGCTTCCCTCACAGTCTTGCCGTGCACCCTCATCCCGTGAGGGTGGTGCGGGGTTCAGCCCGTTTTCCGTTTCCGCGGAGGAAAACGGCCCGAACTGCCCGTGGCAGAAAATGTGCCCGAAAGCCGGCTGCATCCGGCCTGCCGGCAGGCGGTGCATGCGTTCATGCAACAAGCCCAACCAACAAAGCCCGCGATTATACCCCGATATTGTTCAATACTCCAGCGGGCCCAAGCGAAAAATGCCCTGCTCTCCCGCCAGCGATTGGCACAGCGCATCGTCTGGCCACGCCAGATCCGGCAAATCGCGCGCGGGATCACGTCCCAGTGCAGCCAGCACCTCGGCCAGCGGGCACAGCACAAAAGCCCGCCGCAACATCCGTGGGTGCGGCAAGGTCAGCCTGACGGTATCGCAATGCAGCCCGCCATACCACAGCAGGTCCGCGTCCAGCGTGCGCGGCGCATGGCGGAAAGGCCGTGTACGGGCTGCGCCCTGCTCCAGCCCTTGCAGCACCGACAGCAACTCCTGCGGTCCCAGCGTCGCCGTCACGGCCACCACGGCATTGAGGTAATCCGGCCCGCCAGCGTCCACGGGGCGCGTCTGGTAAAGGCTGGAGACCGCATCGACCTGCACGCCGGGCGTCTGCGCCAGCGCACGCACGGCATCAGCCAGTGCCTGGCGCACGTCGCCCAGGTTGCCCCCCAGGCCCACATAACCTTGCCAGGACGGCATGCCCACCATCATTCGCCGTCGCCGCCCGCGGCGTCTCCACCGCCCGCATCGCCCCGCCCGCCTTCGCCGGAAGGCTTGCGCCGACGGCGGCGTCGCTTGCGTGCCGGCGCGAGTGCCCCGCCTTCGCCCTCAGCCTCTGAGGCGCCCGGATGGCCTCCCCCCTGGGCGCGCCCCACTCGACGCATCGCCTCCTGCTCGCGCGCCTCTTGCAACAACTGGCGTCGCTCGCCGTCATCAGCGAGCGAAAACCGCTCCCACCAGTCGGCCAGCGCCGTCTCGGCCTCGCCTGCCTGCGCCCGCAAACGCAGAAAGTCGAAGCCGGCTCGGAACCGCGGCTGCTCGACCAGGGTGAACGGCCCGTTGCCGACACGTCGGTCGAAACGGGGCTGCATGGACCAGATCTCGCGCATGTCGGCGCCGAGCTTGCCTCGGCCCGAAATGTCGCCGACGCGGGCATTGAACACCTCATCGATGGCCGACTGCAGCGCCGGGAAGGCGGGCTCGCCCTGCGCCTGGTAGCGCTGCCAGTGCGCCAACACGTCGTGCCACAGCAGGCAGGCCAGCAGAAAGCTGGGAGCCACCGGCTTGTCTTCTGCCACACGGCGGTCGGTGTCGGCCAGCGCGAGCTGCACGAAGCGGTCTCGCCCCGGATGGCGGCGCGACTCGTCGAACACGGCATCCAGAATCGGGAACACACCCCGGTCGAGCCCCTGCTTGCGCAACTCGGCCAACGAGGCCTGTGCATGACCAGTCTGCAGCAACTTGACCATTTCGTCGAACAGGCGCGACTGCGGCACGTTCTCCAGCAGGGCGGCCATCTCACGAATGGGCTCGCGGGTACGCGGGTCGATGTCGAAGCCCAGCTTGGCTGCAAAACGCACGACGCGGATGATGCGCACCGGATCCTCGCGGTAACGCGTGGCCGGATCGCCGATCATGCGCAGCACGCGCTTCTTCGCATCCTTGATGCCGCCGTGGTAGTCAACGACCACGCCCGTGTGCGGGTCGTAGTACATCGCGTTGACGGTGAAATCGCGGCGGGCTGCGTCCTGGTCCTGCGGACCCCAGACGTTGTCGCGCAGCACGCGGCCGCTGGCGTCCACCACATGCGACTTGTCGGCGAGTTCGCGCTTGGAGGTCTTTTCGTTGCCCGCCACCTGCTCGGCCGCATTGGGGTCGAGGTAGGCGCGGAAGGTCGAGACTTCAATGACCTCGTGCTCACGCCCCCGGCCATAGACCACATGCACGATGCGGAAGCGCCGGCCGATGATGAACGCCCGACGGAACAAGGCCTTGACCTGCTCGGGCGTGGCGTTGGTGGCCACGTCGAAATCCTTGGGACGATGCCCGAGGATGAGGTCGCGCACGGCGCCGCCCACGATGTAGGCCTCGTAGCCGGCCTCCTGCAGGGTCTCGACCACCCTGCGGGCGCGGTCATCCAGCAGGTTCGGGTCAATGCCGTGCTCGCTCTGCGGCACATCCACACGCTTGCCGACGGGGATGCGCGGCGCGCGTGCGGCGCGGGCGCCCGTCGCGGCGCCGCTGCGCATGGCCGCGGGGCCCTTGCCCAGGATCTTGTTGATGAGGGTTTTGATCATGCAAACAAACGAAGGATCGGCCAGCCGCGCTCTTGCGCCACGGCTTCCAGCGAGGGGCTGGGGTTGGTGGCGACCGGGTGGCTGGCGCGCTCCAGCAAAGGCAGGTCGTTGGGGGAATCGCTGTAGAAGCTGATCCGCTCGAAATCGGACCACTGCCGGCCCAGGCCAGCCAGCCATTGTTCCACACGCGTGATTTTGCCTTCTCTGAACGACGGAACACCGTCGATCGAGCCTGTGACGCGGCCGTGCGGATCCCGTGCCAGTCGCACGGCCAGCAGATGCGGCACATCGAACGCATCGGCGATGGGCTGCGTCACGAACTCGTTCGTAGCGGTGACGATGGCCAGCAGGTCACCGTCCATGCGGTGGCGCTCGACCAGCTCACGCGCCTGAGGCTGAATGGCCGGCAGGATCACCTCTTCCATGAACGCCTGCTGCAGCGCCTGCTGCGCGGCGACATCGAGTTCGCGCCACACGCTGGTGGTAAAGGCAATGTACTCATCCAGCACCAGGGTACCGTCGCAGTACTGCTGGTAGAAGCCGTCGTTGCGACGGCGGTAGTCGTCGGGGTCGACCAGCCCTTGCCGAATGATGAACTCGCCGAATTCGTGGTCCGAATCCAGCGGCAAGAGGGTGTGATCCAGATCGAACAGACACAGATTCATGGGGTCTCCAGAGACAACACCTGACGCACCAGCGGCACGGTGACCGGCCGATGAGCAGACAGGGCATAGGCGTCCAGCTGATCCAGCAGGCGCATGAGCGCGCTCAGGTCCCGGCTGTGACGCGCGAACAGGTAATTGAGCACTTCATCGGGCAAGCCCAGCCCGCGGCGCTCGGCCTCCTGAGCCAACACCTGCCGCACCCCCGCTTCATCCAGCGGCGCAAGGTGAAACACCCACCCCCAGCCCAGGCGCGTACGCAGGTCGTCGCGCACCGGCAGATCGACAGGCGGGGCATGGCCCGCTGCAGCCACGTGCAAGGGCCCGCCCTCTTCGGCCGCGCGAGAGGCCGATCCGGCCGATTCGATGAACAGGTTGAAGGCCAGATGCTGCTCGTCAGGGTGCAGCGCACCGCAGTCGTCCATCAGCGCCAGCGTAGGCGCTTCAGGCGCGTGGCCGTCCCACATCTGACAGCTGCCCGGCGCCAGCCAGATGGCGCCCCAGCCCTGTGCAAGGGCCCGGGCGAGCAAGGCGCGCAGCAGATGTGTCTTGCCACTGCCTTCGGCCCCCCAGAGATAGACGGGAGACGGTGCCTGACCGGCCGGGGGCCAGGCGGTCAGCCAGCTCACGGCGTCGCCGTTGCTGCCAGCCACATAGCTCGACAGGGTCTGGGGGCGCTCCGGGCCCAGGTCCAGCGGCAGTTGCCGCATGGCGGGCGCGGGGGCACCTGCCCAGATGGTCACGGGACGATCAGCAGGCGCGTCGGGGGCCATCGCCATGGTCATCGAGGACACGAATCAGTCGCTCAAGTAGTAGCGGCTGCCTTGCCAGACCCGCACGGCATGACGCGCCAGGATCGTGAACAACGCGGTACAAGGCAAGGCGATCAGCAAGCCCCAGAAACCCAGCCATTGCCCGAACAGCATCAGTGCCAGGATCACGCCCAGCGGATGCAGCCCGATGCGCTCGCCCACCAGACGGGGGGTCAGGAAGAAGCTTTCGACGGCCTGGCCGATCCCGTAGATCACGGTGATGACCGCGATGGGGTAGACCCAGCCGGCCTCGGTCGGCGCGAACTGCACCACGCCGGCCAGCAGCGCCAGCACAAGCCCCAGGCCGAAGCCGACGTAGGGAATGCACACGGCCAGCCCGGTGAACACGCCGATGGGCAAGGCAAGCGAAAAGCCCGCCAACCCGAGACCCACGCTGTAATACACCGCCAGGATCAGCATCACGATGAGCTGACCGCGCAGGTACTGCCCCATCAATTCATCGATCTCGCCCACCAGTCCGTCAAGGGCATGGCGCCAGCGAACAGGCAGCAACATGCGGGCGCGCTCCGTGAGATGAGGCCAATCCAGCATGAAGTAGAACGCCAGCATCGGCACCAGCACCGCCAGGCCCACCAGCATGATCAGGTTGCTGCCCCCCACCACCAGAGAGCGCCACAACGCACCGCTCCATTGCGGCACATGGTTCTGCAACAGGTTGGTGAGTTCAGTGCGCCATTCGTCGACACTTTCCGGGACGTGGATGCCCCATTGGGCGAACCATGGCATGACGTCACGCCAGATCTGCACCGCCAGATCTGGCAGGCGATTGCGCAGCAGCGGCACCAACTCGGAGACGATGGGCACGAGCAGCACGACGAGCGTGGCGCCAAGAACGGCAACCATCAGCAGGCACAGCGTGATGGCCAGCGGCAACGGCATACGCCAAGCTACCAGCCGGACCACCAGGGGGCGCAGCACATAGGCCAGCACGGTGGCCAGAATGAACGGCGCCAGGACTGCCGCGTGGTACCAGACCAGTACCAGCATCAATGCCAGCACGGCCGCGGGCTTCCAGCCCATGGATCGGATGAATCGTGAACTCATGTGGGACCGATTCTATCGGCCCCACCGGGCCCGCACACGCAGGTGTCGGCCTCAGGGGCGGCCCGTTCCATAAACCGACCGACGCGCAGCCTCAAGCGCCTCTTCGAGCTGCGCGTGGTTGCGCTGGCTCTCGGGACGCGCCTGGTAGTCGGCCACAATGGCCGCCTCGCGGCGCTTGTACTCAGCCAGCAAGGCCGCCTCGCGGGCCTGCTGTTCGGCGTCCGGCTTGGGTGCAGCCTCGGCGAGCTCGGCCTGGAGCCGCTCCAGGCGCTGTTTGCGGGCCTGCTCATCGGGCTCGATGTCGACCAGCAATGCGGTCTGCAGCAGCATGGCTTCGCCCATGCCGATCTCGCCCTGCCGCACTCGCTCGGGCACGCCCTCGATCAACTGCTGCGCCAGCGCATGGCGGGCGCGCGCATCAGGGCTGTCCTGCAGGCTCTGCCACCGCTCGAAGCTGCGCTGGAAACGTAGATAGGCCACCACGCGAGCCAGCTCACGCTCGGGGTTGTCCGTTCGGGACATGGCCTCCTTCAAAGCAGCCCATTCAGGCTCGGTGAAGTCCGATGGACGAGGACCGCCCAGGGTGGGCGCTGGCAAGGGCGTCAGTGCACCGCCGCCGTCCAATGGCTGGATGGCGCCCCCGCTGGACGCGCTCCCAGCGGCCGCGCGCGCATCCGCCTGCTGGCCGGGCAAACGCATCTGCCACCACCAGAAGGCCGCGCCTGCCAGCACACCGACCAGCGGCACCCACAGCCAGCCGCGCTTCCACATGCTTGAGCTCGAACGGTCGTAGGTGATCATGGTCGGTCCCGGGTTGCGCCTCTTGAATGGGCGGCATTGTGCGGAGCACCACGCGTTCCCCGACGTGGGATAAACCCGCCCGACGTGCCGCCGACCGGCCTGCCACGGCGCAGGCACTAAACTGGCGGGTTTGTTGCGTCAGCCATCTTTTGCCTCGTGAACCCGAATGCCTTGCCCCTGCCCGCCCTGGCTGCCATTGGCGCCTTGGCAGCCTACCTGATCGGATCCCTCTCTTTTGCGGTGATCGTCAGCCGACTCTTCGGTCTCGACGACCCCCGCACTTACGGGTCGGGCAACCCCGGAGCCACAAACGTGCTGCGCTCCGGGCACAAGGGGGCCGCCATCCTGACACTGGTGTTCGATGCCCTCAAGGGTTATGTGCCGGTGGCCGCGGTGGTGGCCCTGGGCTGGCCGGCACCCGCTGTGGCCGCGGTGGGCCTGGGCGCCTTCATTGGCCACCTGTGGCCGGTCTTCTTCCGTTTTGAGGGCGGCAAGGGCGTCGCCACCGCCGCCGGCGTGCTGCTGGGCTTTGCGCCCGCGCTGGGCGGCGCGGTGTTGCTGGTGTGGCTGACGATGGCCGCTGTGTTCCGCTATTCGTCGCTGGCTGCACTGACGGCCTCGCTGGCCGCACCGTTGCTGGAAGCGTGGTTCCATGGGTTGGGCATGATGACGGGCGCCGTGGCCTTGATGAGCGCCTTGCTGATCTGGCGCCATGCCGCCAACATCCGTAAGCTGCTGGCCGGGCAGGAAAGCAAGATCGGCCAGAAGGCCTGATACCGTCGCCCCATGACACCGCAGCCCGTTCGCACCCGATCCTGGCTGAGCCTCGCGCTCATCCTGGCCGTGGTCGTGGGCGGGCAGCAGGCATGGTCATGGTGGCGCAATACGCAGGCTGCCGAGCAGGTGCGCACGCTCAGCCAGACAGGCTCGGTGCTGATGTTCACGACCGACACCTGCCCTTACTGCGCCAAGGCTCGCGCCTGGCTGAATGGCAACGAAGCGCACTGGCGCGAGTGCAACATCGACCGCGAGCCGGCCTGCCGCCGCCTGTTTGAAGCCCAGGGCTCGCCAGGCGTGCCGCTGATGCGGGTCAACGGCCAGTGGCGCCTGGGATTCGACCCGGTATGGGTCGGCCAGGCGCTTCAGTCCAGCCCCAGCGGCTCGAGTTCGCCGCGCCCCTGACGCACCACGGTCACGCCGCCATCGCTCATGTCGATCACCGTCGTGGGTGACATCGGACACGGCCCGGCGTCGATCACCGCCTGGACTTGCTTTTCCAGCCTGGCGCGGATCTCGGCCGCATCGTTCAGTGCCTCTTCGTCGCCCGGCAGGATCAGCGTCGTGGCCAGCAGGGGCTGAGCATGCTCGGCCAGCAGGGCCTGGGCGGTGCGGTGATCTGGCACACGCAGGCCGATGGTGCGGCGCGATGGGTGTGAGACCCGCCGCGGCACCTCCTTGGTGGCCGGCAGGATGAAGGTGTACGGACCGGGCGTGGCCAGCTTGAGCAGGCGGTATTGCTGGTTGTCGACACGCGCGTAATTGGCCAGTTCGGACAGATCGCGACACAGCAGCGTCAGATGATGACGCTCGTCGACGCCGCGCAAACGACGCAGGCGGTCGACGGCAGCCTTGTCATCCAGGTGGCACACCAGCGCATAGCTGGAATCGGTGGGCAAGGCGACGACGCCGCCTGCCCGCAGAATGTCTGCGGCCTGCTTAAGCAAGCGCAGTTGGGGGTGTTCGGGATGAACTTCGAAGTATTGGGCCATGCTCCGAGGTTACCGCGCGTCGGCGCGGCATCGGCATTACGCCCGAATGACCTTGTCGGCCAATGCTTCCCAGATGGGGGTGACCGAACCAGGAAGATCGGGCAAGGTGCCCAGGTCAGTGTGGCTTTCCGCCGGGTCGTGAAAATCCGACCCGCGAGAGGCCAGCAGGTCAAACTCGCGTGCCATGTCGGCATAGCGCTGGTACTCGGCCACCGTATGGCTGCCCGTTACCACCTCGACACCCACGCCACCCAAAGCCTTGAAATCGGTGAACAGGGCATACTCTTCATTGGGCGAAAAGTCGTAGCGTGCGGGATGGGCAATCACCGCCACACCACCTGCGCCGCGGATCCAAGCCACGGCATCGGCCAACCGCGCCCAGCGGTGCTCCACGTAACCAGGCTTGCCTTCGGTGAGGTAGCGGCGAAACACCTCATGCGTTTCGCTGCAGATGCCTTGTTCGACCAGAAAGCGCGCGAAGTGCGTGCGCGAGATCAGGTCCGGGTTGCCCACGTACTTGAGCGCCCCCTCGAATGCGCCCGGAATGCCTACCCGGGCCAGGTCGTCGGCCATGTCACGGGCGCGCCGCTCGCGGCCCCCACGTGTATCGGCCAGGCCACGCGTCAACTCCGCATGCTCGGCATCGAAACCCAGGCCCACGATGTGGACGGTCTGCCCTGCGAACGTCACCGAGATCTCGACGCCCGTCAGGTAATCCATGCCCAGCGCCAGGGCGGCTTCGCACGCGCGCGCCTGCCCGCCGACCTCGTCATGATCGGTCAGCGCCCACAGCGCCACACCGTTTGCATGCGCGCGCGCCGCCACCTGCTCAGGGCTCAGCGTGCCATCTGAAACCGTGGAATGCGAGTGGAGGTCGGCGTTGAGCAAATGCATGTGAAGATCGTAGCGCGACGCCTGCGCCTTGTCACAAGAGGGTCATCCGCCCCAGCGCGGCGCATGTCGGCGGCTCGATGCCCAGGCCTGTACGCTGGCGAGTGCCAGCTCGCGAATCAGTTGCTCGTTGACCGGCTGGCGGTAGCGCATCTTGATGTGGCGCATGCCCTTGCCTGCACCTTCCAGCTCGGGAAACTCTGCCACGAGCATCACGCCGTTGAATACCTGGACGTGGGCGTTGACCTTGTGCAGTACGACAGCCAGCAGGTTGTCGCCATCGTTGAGATAACAGAGGTTGCCCCACTTCACTTCCGGACGCAGCTGGGGGGCGGCAGCCAGGATAGCGCGATGGATGGTCTGGGCCGTCTCGCTTTGGTCGGGGCGCAGGCTGTCAAAAAACGCGTTGACGAGCGCGGGGGATTGAAGAGGTCGGCGCATAAGGCGGGAAAGCCCACTCAAAAAGGTACTACGACGATGACACCGGTGCGCCCTGCCCCCTCCCTGGCTTCCTCACGGACGCCTGCGGGCACGCACGAGCCCTGCAACCACCTGCATTGTTGTGTTTGATGCGACGTTGCCCGGCGGGTTCCTTGCAGCGTCACAAGCGGTGGTCAAGCAGGCGCAATCGTTCCTGATGTCAGCCGGCAATTGTAACGGACTGCAAGCAACGCCGCAGCGCGGTGGCCCACGTCTGAGTGAGTTTTCGACGCAACTGCCTCAGGTTTTAGGCAGCGTGACGCCCCGCTGGCCCTGATATTTGCCACCTCGATCACGGTAACTGACTTCGCACACTTCATCACTCTCGAAGAACAGCACCTGCGCACAGCCTTCGCCCGCGTAGATCTTGGCCGGCAACGGCGTGGTATTGCTGAATTCGAGCGTGACGTAGCCTTCCCATTCTGGCTCGAACGGCGTCACGTTGACGATGATGCCGCAGCGCGCGTAGGTGCTCTTGCCCAGGCAGATGGTCAGGACGGTGCGGGGGATGCGGAAGTACTCCACCGTGCGCGCCAGCGCAAAGCTGTTGGGGGGGATGATGCAGACGTCGCCCTTGAAATCCACAAAGCTCTTCTCGTCGAAGTTCTTCGGGTCGACGATGGTCGAGTTGATGTTGGTGAAGATCTTGAACTCGTCGGCACACCGGATGTCGTAGCCGTAGCTGCTGGTGCCGTAGCTGACGATGCGCGACCCGTCTGAGGCGGCACGGACCTGTCCCGGCTCGAACGGTTCGATCATGCCGTGCTCCTCGGCCATGCGACGGATCCAGCGGTCGGACTTGATGCTCATGGATGCTCCTGTGTGACAGGCGTGATTGTGCGCGATTGCCGCCGGAGATAATGCGGACATGAGCATCGCTGCCTACATCAAAGAGATTGGCCGAGGCAAGGACGGTGCCCGCCCGCTGAACGCCGAACAAGCGCAAGATCTCCTCAGCCAGGTGCTGGACGGTCAGGTGACCGACCTGGAAGTAGGCGCCTTTTGCCTGGCCATGCGGATCAAGGGCGAAACCGTGCCGGAGCTGGACGGATTCGTGCGCGCGACGCTGGCCCGCTGCCTGCCGGTGCACCAGGCCACCCCGGCGGCGACCAAGGGCGTGGTGGTGCTGCCCTCTTACAACGGCGCCCGCAAGCTGCCCAACCTCACCGCCCTGCTGGCTGCGCTGCTTGCACGCGAAGGCGTGGCCGTGCTGGTACACGGCCCAGAGCGTGACCCTACGCGCGTCACCACCGCACAGGTGTTCGAGGCGCTGGGCTGGGGCCTTGCCCGCACGGTGGCCGATCTGGCCGCGACCTGGGCCGCAGGGCGCCCCGCCTTCATGCCCGTGGCCAGCCTCTGCCCCGGCTTGGCTCGGCTGCTCGATGTGCGCTGGACGGTGGGGCTGCGCAACCCAGGGCATACGGTGGCCAAACTGCTGGATCCGTTCGCGGGGGCCGGCGGTAGCGGCGACAGCGCCGTCCGCCTGGTGCCCGTGCCCAGCCTGCGGGTGGTCAACCACACCCACCCTGAGTACGCGCATTCGCTGACGGCCTACCTGCAGCACGCGGCCGCCGATGCGCTGCTGATGCGTGGCACCGAAGGCGAGCCGGTGGCAGATGCGCGCCGACAACCCCGGTTCGACGCCTTTGTTCAGGGCGCCAGGCACGACACACTCAGCCGGGCCCAGATCGATGGCGTGTTGACCAGTCTGCCGGCCCTGCCGGACGACGCCCAGCCGGGCACCACTGCAACGTGGATCCAACGCGCGCTGGCGGGCGACGTGTCCATTCCCGACGCCATCCTGGCCCAACGCGACTGCCTGCTGGCCATGCTGGCGCTCTCGGACGGGCGGGCCAAGACCTAGCGCTAACCCCGAGCGTGTGGCGGGCACTTTTTCCTGCACACTCGGTCGCACCATCATCTCGGCTTCACACGCGGCATGCCGCGGCCATCGTCCATGTTCCTGCGATTCGCTCAACCGGCGCTGCTTGCCGGTCTCGCCTTTATCCTGTCCGGCCCGGCTGCTGTGCTGGCCCAGTCGACTAATGCATCCCCCGCTGCAGCCCCCTCGCCTGCCTCGAAGGCCTCAGGGCCGGCTGCCAGCCGTCAGGCCACGCCAGCCAGGACAGCGCCAGCCAGCAAGAAGGCCGATGAGAAGATGGAGGTCGTGGACTTCAAGGCTGACGACCCCGCCATGCGCAGCGCCTTCATTCAGGCCCAGCGCACGCTGGAAGACTTTCTGCGGGCCGCCTCCGGCAACAAGCCGCACATCGATTCCATCGGGGTGCGCGTTCGACTGAAGGAAGGCGAACGCGTCGAGTACCTGTGGGTCATGCCGGTTGAAACGGCCGACGGGCGCCAGTTCAGAGGCGTCGTCAATGATGTACCCCGCGTGCTGCGGCGAACCACGTTCTCGCAGCAGGTCAGCTTTCCCCGCAGCGACATCGTAGACTGGATGTACTACGACAAGCAGACCAAGGTCATGCACGGTCATTTCACGACCTGCGTGCTGATGAAGGACGCGCCGGCCAACGAAGTGGCCGAGGTCAAGAAGCGCTACGGCCTGGATTGCCAACGCAACACCAAGCGCTGACCGCTTGCCTCACTCCTCCAGCGGGCCATGAAAGGCCTGCTGCCACAGCGTCTGCCACTGCGCCCGCGCCGATGCGATGGCGGCGTGGCGCACCGGACCGTACCCCCGGATCCCGTCCGGGACGGCGGCCATGCGGCAGGCCAGCGCCAGGTTGCCACGCGTCAGGTGGGGCAACAGGCGGGTCAGCAGCATCTCGTACTCCTGCCACACCGCCCGGTCTTCGCGGCGATCCGCGGTCAGCGCCAGCAGGTCGAGCCATGTGCCACGGATGCGGCGCCCCTTGGCCAGCCACCGCATCAGCGGCTGCGCCCACGGTCCGAAGCGGTGCTTGGCCGGCCGGCCCGCGACCTGCGACGGGCGCCCAGTCAACCACGCCAACGCGCCGCTGAACGCAGGTGGCGCGAAGTGGAAGACCATCTTCCACTCGCCTTCGAACTGCACGGCCACCTGCTCGCGGAAGGACGGTGCCGTCAACAGGCGAGCCACCTCGTACTCGTCCTTGATCGCCATGAGCTTGAACAGGTTGCGCGCCACCTCCCGCGTCAGCCGCTCACCGCCCAGCGGGGCCTCGGCCTGCCGCACGCGCGCCACCCAGTCGGCGTAGTGCTGGGCATAGGCCTCGTCCTGATACTCGCGCAGGTAAGCCACGCGCCGGGCCACCATGGCGTCCAGCTCTTCGCCTGATCCCTGGCCCGACGGCTTGGGCCCGCGGCCGGCCCATTGCACCGGCTGCGCAGGCACGGTCAGACGCGCCACCTGCACCGGGTCGTGCGCAGCCCAGCGCCCCCATGTGAAGGCCGCGAGGTTCTGCCCCACCTTCACGCCGTTGAGCTCGATCGCCTTGTGGATCGAGGCCAGCGCCAGGGGCACCCAGCCCATCTGCCAGGCAAAGCCCAGCATCATGGGGTTGGCGTAGATGGCGTCACCCAGCACCTGCTCGGCCAGGCGCGCGGCGTCCATGCGGCGGATGCGCTCGCGCCCGACCTGTTCGGCCAGCACCTGCTCGCATTCGCCCGATGGGAAACGCCAGTCACGGTCCTTGACCAGAGCGGCCGTGGGCGTCTGGTGGGTGTTGAGGGCCACCCGCGTGCGGCTGGCGTGCATCACAGCCAGCGTGTTGCCGTGGGCGGCCACGATCGGGTCGCAACCCAAAACCAGATCAGCCTCGGCCACGCCCACCTTGGTGGTGCGGATGGCGTCGGGCTGCTCGGCGATCTGGATGTGGCTCCAGGTGGCGCCGCCCTTCTGCGCCAGGCCGGCGGCCTCCTGCGTGACCACGCCCTTGCCCTCTATGTGGGCAGCCATGCCGAGCAACTGCCCGATGGTGATCACGCCCGTGCCACCGATGCCAGCCACCACGATGCCGTAGGCCTGGTCGCAGGCCGGCAGGGCTGGGTGAGGCAGCTCGCCCAGGCTGTCAATGCGCGGCGCACCCGCTTGCGGCGTGGGCGCCTTGAGCCGGCCGCCTTCGATGGTGACGAGCGAGGGGCAGAAGCCCTTCACGCATGACAAGTCCTGGTTGCAGCTGCTCTGGTTGATGCGGCGCTTGCGGCCCAAAGGTGTCTCCACCGTCTCGACGCTCAGGCAATTGGACTGCACCGCGCAGTCGCCACAGCCCTCGCACACCAGCTCGTTGATCACCACCCGCGCGGTGGCCTGCGGCAGCTTGCCGCGCTTGCGGCGCCGACGCTTCTCGGTGGCACAGGTCTGGTCGTAGATCAGCGCCGTGCAGCCGGCTGTGGCGCGCAGCATCTGCTGAACCTCGTCGAGCCGGTCGCGATGAAAGACCGTCACGCCCGGCGCCAGGTCGTCGACCGCGCCGTACTTTTCAGGCGCATCGCTCACCACCACGATTCGGCGGGCGCCCTCGGCATGCAGCTCGCGCGTCATGGCCGCCACCGAGAGGTTGCCGTCGATCGGCTGCCCGCCGGTCATCGCGACCGCGTCGTTGTAGAGGATCTTGTAGGTGATGTTGACCCCGGCCGCAATGGCCTGCCGCACGGCCAGGATGCCCGAGTGGAAGTAAGTGCCATCGCCGAGGTTCACGAAGACGTGCGGCTCGTCCGTGAACGGCGCCTGCCCCACCCAGGTCACCCCCTCGCCGCCCATCTGGCAGACCATGCCCGTGTTGCGGTCCATCCACTGCGCCATGTAGTGGCAACCAATGCCCGCGAGCGCCCGTGAACCCTCGGGCAAGGTGGTGGAGGTGTTGTGCGGGCAACCGCTGCAGAACCAGGGGGCGCGCTCGGCATCGGCGCCACTGCGGGCCAGCGCATGCTCCTTGGCCTCGATCACGCGCAGGCGCTCGGCCACATGCGCGCGCAGGTCGCTGTCCACGCGCTCCAGCAGGCCCAGACGCGCCATGCGCTGGGCCACCGCCTTGGCGATCAATGCGGGGGTTAGGTCCGCCTTGGCCCGCAGCAGCGTGTTGCGCACCGGGTTGGCCATGGACCATTCGCCGCCCGTGAAATCGCCATCGGGCTCGGTGAACTTGCCCAGCACATTGGGCCGCACGTCTTCGCGCCAGTTGTACAGCTCTTCCTTGAGCTGGTACTCGATCATCTGACGCTTTTCCTCGACCACCAGAATCTCTTGCAGCCCGGTGGCAAAGGCACGGGTGATGCTGGCCTCCAGCGGCCAAACCACGCCCACCTTGTGCACGCGCAGGCCGATGCGCCTGCAGGCCTCGTCATCCAGCCCGAGGTCGTGCAGGGCCTGCCGCAGGTCGTTGTAGGCCTTGCCGCTGGCGATGATGCCCAGCCGCGCATCGGGCGAATCGATCACCGTGTGGTTGAGCCGGTTCGCCCGGATGTAGGCCAGTGCGGCATACCACTTGTGGTCCATCAGCCGGGCTTCCTGGGCCAGCGGCGTGTCGGGCCAGCGGATGTGGAGCCCGCCCTCGGGCAGTTCGAACTCGGTCTGATCGGGCAACACGATCTGCACGCGGTCGGGGTCCACACACACGGTGCTGGCAGACTCGACCACCTCCTGGATCGTCTTCATGCCGGCCCACAAGCCCGCATACCGGCTCATCGCATAGGCATGCAGGCCCAGATCCAGAATCTCCTGAACCGACGCCGGGAAGAACACCGGCAGCCCGCAGGCCTTGAAGATGTGGTCGCTCTGATGCGCCAGCGACGAGCTCTTGGCCGCGTGGTCATCGCCCGCCACGGCGATCACGCCACCATGCGGGGCCGTGCCGGCCATGTTGGCATGTTTGAGCACATCGGCACTGCGGTCCACGCCAGGGCCTTTGGCATACCAGAGGCCAAAGACGCCATCAAAGCGATGCGGGCCCGGGGTCAGGCGCAACTGCTGGCTGCCCCAGACGGCGGTGGCGCCCAGCTCTTCATTGACCCCCGGCTGAAACACGATGTGCTGCGCCTGCAGATGGGCCTTGGCCTGCCACAGCGCGTGGTCGTAGCCGCCCAGTGGCGAGCCGCGGTAGCCGCTGATGAAGCCGGCGGTGTTCAGGCCGGCCATGGCGTCACGGGTGCGCTGCAACATGGGCAGCCTGACCAAAGCCTGCACCCCGCTCATGAACGCGAGGCCGCGCTCCAGGGTGTATTTGTCATCCAGCGAGACTGTCGCCAGGGCCTTGAGCACATCGGCGGGCAGGGGTGCGTTCATGTCCAACCTCCTGAGGTCGGCCGCGCGCGCACCACGCCGTCTTGTGAACCGGTGGGCCACACAGCCGCAACCATGACGCCCCCAATCTACGCCAAACCCCCGAGGTATGTCTGCTGGCTTTCACGGGGTCAACAGGGGCTTTCTTTGCCGGAAAGCCGCACCGGCGTGCGTTGCGTCACACCCGCAGCCTGACCGCTTATCCGAATCCCGCTCAAACAAACTCGCATCGGGCATGAAGCGGCACACGTCGATCGGGCTATAACGGCGGGGCCACGCCTGCTGCAGGCGGCCTTTGACCATCAGGCCTTTGACCATCACTGAGGAAGACCATGACGCAAGCCAACTGGAAGTTCGACACCCTGGCCGTGCACGCCGGCTACTCGCCCGACCCGACCACCAAGGCGGTGGCCGTGCCCATCTACCAGACGGTGGCCTACTCGTTCGACAGCGCCCAGCATGGCGCCGACCTGTTCGACCTCAAGGTGCCGGGCAACATCTACACCCGCATCATGAACCCGACGCAGGCCGTGCTGGAGGCCCGCGTGGCGGCGCTCGAAGGCGGCATCGGCGCGCTGGCGCTGGCCTCTGGACAGGCCGCCATCACCTACGCCATCCAGACGATTGCAGAGGCCGGCGACAACATCATCTCGGCCACGGCCCTGTATGGCGGCACCTTCAACCTGTTTGCCCACACCCTACCCCAGTACGGCATCGAGACCCGGTTTGCCGACCACCGCGACCCGGCCAGCTTCGAGCCGCTGATCGACGACCGCACCAAGGCCATCTACGTCGAGTCGCTGGGCAACCCGGCGGGCAACATCACCGACATTGCGCGCATCGCCGAGATCGCCCACCGCCACGGTGTGCCGCTGATCGTGGACAACACCGTGCCCACGCCCTACCTGTGCCGCCCCTTCGACCACGGCGCCGACATCGTCGTGCATTCGCTGACCAAGTACATGGGCGGCCACGGCACCAGCCTGGGCGGCGCCATCGTCGACTCCGGCAAGTTCCCCTGGGCGCAGCACAAGGCCCGCTTCAAGCGGCTGAACGAGCCCGATGTGAGCTACCACGGCGTGGTCTACACCGAAGCGTTGGGCGAGGCCGCCTACATCGGGCGCGCCCGCGTTGTGCCGCTGCGCAACATGGGCGCGGCCATCTCGCCGTTCAACGCCTTCCAGATCATCCAGGGCATCGAGACCTTGGGCCTGCGCATGGACCGCATCTGCGACAACACCCAGAAGGTGGCCCAGCACCTGAAAGCGCATCCACGCGTGTCATGGGTGAACTATGCCGGCCTGCCCGACCACGCCGACCACGCCCTGGCTCAGAAGTACATGGGCGGCCGGGCCTCTGGCCTGCTGACCTTCGGGGTGCCCGGCGGCCGCGAAGGCGGGGCCCGTTTCCTGGATGCGCTGCAGCTGTTCACACGCCTGGTCAACATCGGCGATGTGCGCTCGCTGGCCACCCACCCGGCCTCGACCACCCACCGCCAGCTCTCGGCCGACGAACTGGCGAAAGCCGGTGTCACGGAGGACACGGTGCGCCTGTGCGTGGGCATCGAGCACATCGACGACATCCTTGCCGACATCGAGCAGGCGCTGGCCAAGGTCTGAGGCTTCGCCCCGGCCTGACATCGGCGGGGGTCAGCCGGTCCGGCTCGCCTGCCAGCGTTGCAGCAGGCCGCCGGCCACCATGGCCGGCACGAACCACCACACCTCGTGGTTGCCCAGGGCCAGGGTCGACAAGGCCGGGCCCGGGCAGTATCCCGCCAAGCCCCAGCCGATGCCGAACAACGCGGCGCCGGTCAGCAGCTTGCGGTCGATCGCGCTGGCTGTGGGCAGATGGAAGCAGGCGTCCAGCCAGGGCTTGCCAGCGCGCCAGGCGAGCCGAAAGCCCACAAAGGTCACCAGCACCGCCCCGCCCATCACAAAGGCCAGGCTGGGATCCCAGGTGCCGGCCACATCGAGAAAGTTTTGTACCTTCAGCGGGTCGGTCATGCCCGACACCGCCAGCCCCAGACCGAACAACAGTCCGGCCAGCAAACCCATTACTGCCGTCATCGCTTGCTCCTTCAACCCAGCACATGGCGCACGACGAAGACCGTCAACGCCGCCGTGGCCATGAACGTGCACACCGCAGCCAGCGAGCGCACCGACAGGCGGCTCAGGCCGCACACGCCGTGGCCGCTGGTGCAGCCACTGCCCAGCGCGGTGCCGTAGCCCACCAGCAGCCCCGCCACCACCAGCCACACCGGGTGCAGTTCGCGCGGTGGCACAGCCGACGCGCCCGTGGCGAGGTAGTAGCCGGCCGCGCCCAGCACCATGCCCGCGACAAAGGCCAGCCGCCAACCGCCCACGCGGCCTGCGCGCCAATCGTCGACTAGCGTGTACGTGATGTTGCTGATGCCCGCGATGCGGCCGAGTCCGGCCATCAGCACCACGGCCGCCAGTCCGATCAAGGCACCGCCCAGGGCCGCCGCCTCGGGCGTGAAATTGACGATGTTCATGCACCTGCTCCAAGTTGCGTTGCGCACGCAATATATACCCCATAGGGTATCACAACAAGATCAGATGTGCACGATGGCCCGGGCGCCGGCCGCCTCGCCGGTGCAGGTCAAGCCATCAAAGCGTCAGCCCAGCACGTCAGCGCGCTGCCGCGCGACGACCACCACTTCGATGCGCCAGCGCGGATCCGCCAGACGGGCCTCGACCGTGGCGCGGGGCGGCGTATGGCCAGGCAGCACCCACTGGTCCCATACCGCGTTCATCCGGCCGATCTCCTGAATATCCGCCAGGAAAATCTGGACGCTCAGCAGATGCGCCTTGTCGGAACCACACTCGGCCAGCAGCCGGTCGATGTGACCGAGTACCTCGCGCGTCTGGGTTTCAATGTCGCCGTCGGGATGGTGTTCGGGCACCTGGCCCGCCAGATAGACGGTGCCGCCGGCAATGGCCGCTTCGCTCAGGCGGGAGCCCACATGCAATCGATGGATCATGACTGCAACGATAACGCAGCTAGGCTGCGCCGTGGCACGGCACCTTTGGCTCCACGGCGAGCCCGGCTACGCGTCGCTCCACGGCTGAGCTCAAGGCCGAACACCAAGGCGAGCGCAAGGGCGAGCGCCAGGGCCACCGCAAGAAACGGAGCGTCGGCGCCGCGGCGCCGTGTCAACATGCGGCCATGCACGCCGCTGACCCTTCCGCGCCATCCGCGCCGTCCTCGTCGCCCGACTGCGATCCCAGCCCGCACGCTGCTCTGGTTACCCGCCTGTGCCGCCATATCGAGGCAGCCTCCGCCGCGCCCTCGCTGGCGCAGCTCGCCGAGCTGGCGGGTCTCAGCCCCACCCACCTGTTGCGCGTCTTCAAGGCCGCAACGGGCGTCACGCCCAAGGCCTACGCGGTCGCGCACCGCGCCCGACGCCTGCGTGAAGGCCTGCGCCAGGGCGAGCGCGTCACCGACGCCATGTACGACGCTGGCTTCGGCGCCAGCAGCCGCCTGTACGAAGCCGCCCCGGCGCTGCTCGGCATGACCCCGTCGCGCTTTCGCGCGGGCGGCGCGCACGAGCGCATCCACTTCGCGCTGGGCCGCTGCACGCTGGGTGAACTCCTGGTGGCCGGCACCGAGCGAGGCCTGTGCGCCATCCTGCTGGGCGACGACCCCGATGACTTGCTCAGATCGCTGCAAGACGCTTTCCCCCGTGCCGAGCTGATCGGTGGCGATGCCCCATTCGAGCAATGGGTCGCGCAGGTGGTGGGCTTCGTCGATGCGCCCCAACTGGGGCTGAACCTGCCGCTGGACATCCGCGGCACGGCCTTCCAGCAGCGCGTGTGGCAGGCGCTGCGCGAGATTCCGATCGGCAAGCGCGTCAGCTACGCCGAGCTGGCCCAGCACGTGGGCATGCCCAAGGCCGTGCGCGCGGTCGCCAGCGCCTGCGCAGCCAATACCCTGGCCGTGGCCATTCCCTGCCACCGCGTGGTGCGCACGGACGGCAGCCTCTCAGGCTACCGCTGGGGCGTGGCGCGCAAGCAGGCGCTGCTGACGCTGGAAGCAGACGCCCAAACGAAAAACGCCTGACTTCTTTCGAAATCAGGCGTTCTGGACGCGAGGTCTTTAAGCGGTGGGGTGGCTGATGGGACTCGAACCCACGACGACCAGAATCACAATCTGGGACTCTACCAACTGAGCTACAGCCACCGCAGAAGAGACTGAAAGTATAGCACGCTTTCAGCGCGATGCAGCCTTCTCGCCGGCCTGTTGCGCATCCGCCGACTTGGTGGTGGCGTCCATCACCTTCTTGCCGTCGTTGAAGTAGCGCACCTTGTGCTCGCGCGAGAGGGCGCGGTAGTAGGCATCGGCTTCCGCGCGGGCCCAGTAGGCGCCGAACTGGGTCTGGGTTTCACGCAATTCTTGCGGCGAGACTTCCAGCGGCAGCACCTTGTTGACCTTGAGCACGGCCACACCATCGGCACCCAGGTCGACCACCGACCAGGCTGGCAGGCTGTTGGCCGGCAGGCGCAGCGCCTCGTCCAGCACGGCGGGCGGCTGCGAGAACACGGTGCGGCGCGACATCTGCACCGCTGCGGGCAAGCCCGCCGCATCAGGGTTGGTCTTACCGGCTTCCACGCGCTTGCGTGCGTCGGCGAGAGCCAGCTTGCGGGCCTCGGCAGCCACCCAGCGCTGGGTCAGCTCGGCCTTGACCGCCTCGAAGCTGCGCTTGGCCGCCGGGCGGTACTGCACGATGCGGGCCGACACCATCCGGTTCGGGCCCACCTCGATCGCTTCGGTGTTCCGCCCCTTGCCGCGGTTGGCAGGGTCGAACAGCGATTCCAGCAGGCGACGGTTGGCCAGCGGGCTCTGATCACCGGCAGCCGGCTCGCGCAGCACGCCCTTGGCCGTCTGAACGCTCAGCTTGAGTTCTTCAGCGGCGGGCTTGAGCGAGTCGGACTGCTCGAACACGATGTTGGTGAAGCGCTCGGCCGCATCCACATACTGGCGTTGTGCCAACTGACGACGGGCGTCGTCTTCCAACTCGGCACGCACGGCCTCGAAGGGGCGCACTTCGCCGCCGCGCACACCGGTCAGCTGGATGATGTGGAAGCCGAAATCAGTCTGGATCACCTCGCTGATCTGACCAGGCTTGAGCTGGTACACCGCCGCATCGAAGGCTGGCACCATGTCACCACGTCCAAAGAAATCCAGATCGCCACCGTTGGCGGCTGAGCCGGGGTCGTCCGAGTTCTTGCGGGCCAGTTCGGCAAAGGCATCCGGGTTCTTGCGCACCTCGGCGAGCAGGCCGTCGGCCTTCTTGCGCGCAGCCTGCTTCTGCTCGGCGGTGGCTGACGCCGGCACGGCGATCAGGATGTGGCTGGCGCGACGTTCTTCAGCAGCGGTGTAGCGGGCCTTGTTCTGTTCATACGCGCGGCGCAGGTCGTCTTCCGAGACAGTCACGCCCTTCTTCAGCGCGTCTAGATCCAGCACCACGTACTCGACGTCGGCCTGTTCGGACGCCAACAGCCAGGCCGCATTGGCGGCGTCGTTGTAGAAGGCCTGCAGTTGCGCATCCGTGGGCGCCAGACCGGCGGCATAGCTGGCCGGGTTCAGCAGTTGCCACTGCACCTCGCGAACCTGGAACAAGGCATCCACGGCCATGCGGTTGGAGACCGCCGGCGCGTGGCCCGTGCCCTGCACAGCACCCAGCACCTGACCGAGCACCAGCTCCTGGCGCAGCATGGCCTCAAGACGGGCGGAGGTGATGCCCTGCGCCTCCAGCAGCGCCTTGTTGGGCGTGCCGTCAGGATTGCGCAGCGCCGCAAACTGCGGATCCGTCTGAAAGACGCGCAGCAGACGCGACGGCGCCACGACCAGCCGCTGATCCTGCGCGGCCTGCGCCAGCACGTATTGGCGCACCACGGCCTCCAGCGACTGGCGACGGAACTCGGGGCTGTCCAGCATGGCCAGATCGGCATCGGGCTGCTGGGCACGCGCGCGCTCCACGAGTTGGCGGTGGGCGTTGTCCCATTCGACCTTGGTGATCTTCTGGCGCTTCACGGCGGCGACTTCGCCTTCCTGATCACTGAATCGCGAGTAGCCCTCGAGACCAAACAGGACGAACGACGGAAGAATGAGCAAAACCAGCAGGCCTTGCAGGATGCGGGTGTTGTTGCGAACGAAATCGAACATGGCACGGGGCTGCGCGAGCAACCGACGGTCAGACAAGACAAAGGCGAACCGTGGTTCGCCTGGATGCGAACCATTCTACTCAGGTTTGTTGACGCTTCGCGCGTGTCCCTGGGGGGAAAACCCGTGCGAGGGCCGCCGGGAATCAGAACGGTGGTGGGTGCTGAGGGGTTCGAACCCCCGACCTACGCCTTGTAAGGGCGCCGCTCTACCAACTGAGCTAAGCACCCGTCTGATTTTTGAGAGCCCAGATTGTAGCCGCTGGGAAAGGCCTGCAGCGACAAGTCGCCTCAACGCGCCTTCGCGCGGATGTCAGGTAAGGCCTTTTGCAAGTAGTAGACCATGGACCAGATCGTCAGGCCGCAGGCAGCGTAGATCAGCCACGTGCCCCACTCGCGCGCATGGCCGATGAGAGGCAGCGGCGCGTCGTAGAGCAGCAACACGATGGCGGCCATTTGCGAGGCCGTCTTGAGCTTGCCGAGCATGTGCACGGCCACGCTGCGCGAGGCGCCGATCTGCGCCATCCATTCGCGCAAGGCCGAAATGGCGATCTCGCGGCCGATGATGATGAGCGCCACCAGCGCATTGACACGGTCGAGTTGGAGCAGCACCAGCAGCGAGGCACAGACGAGGAACTTGTCGGCCACCGGGTCGAGAAAGGCGCCAAAGGAAGAAGTCTGGTTCAGTCGCCTGGCCAACCAGCCATCGGCCCAGTCGGTCAAGGCCACCAGCACGAACAGCACACTGGCCACCAGATTGACCTCGGCCATGGGCCAAGGCAGGTAAAACACGCCCACGATCAGCGGAATCGCAACGATCCGCGCCCAGGTGAGCAAGGTGGGCAAGGTCCAGAACATGCCCGCATTGTGCCGTGTTGCGTCAGCCATCAGCGGCGGTCCAGTGTCATGGGCTTGAACTTGCGTTCATCATTGAACAGAAATGTCTCGTTGAAACGCCACGGTTTGGGCAGCCGGGACACATCGCCGAACGGCGCCGCGTTCTGGATGGCCTGGATGGCCATCTGAACGGTCTCGCGCGCCTGACGCGGATAGCGCATCACCTCAACCCGCCGCACGGAGCCATCGGCATTCAGTTCGATCGCCATGACGGGAATGGCCAGCAGCACATCGGGCGTGCGGCTGGCATACGTCATGTGTGGGTTGGCCGCCACGAGGCGCTGCGCAGCCTGCTCGCGCACCTCGGCCCAACTGCGGACGGCTTTCGGCGCCCCCAGCTTGACCGGCCCGGCTGCCCGCTCAGACGCGGGCGATGCGGCGGGGGTGGCCACCTGACCATCGGCCGGCGTGCCGCGCGCTGAGGGCGCCGGTGCGGGCGCCGAAGGCGATGCGCCCGACCCGCCGGTCTGCCCGCCCAGCCAGCCCGCACATCCGCTGAGCACGCAGGCGGTCAGCGCGGCGACCATCGTGCCTAGCCTGGTGGTCGCCCCGGGTGCCGCCACGCCGTCAACGCAGCGCGCGGTAAATCTCTTCAGCCAGTTCACGCGAAATGCCCTCCACGCTGGCAAGGTCGTCCACACTGGCCGCGGTCACACCGCGCACCCCGCCAAAACGCTGCAACAGTTTCGCACGCCGCTTGGGGCCCACGCCGGGGATGTCTTCCAGCTTGCTGCCACCGGTTCGCACACTGGCGCGCTTGGCCCGCATGCCGGTGATGGCAAAGCGGTGCGCCTCGTCACGGATCTGCGCGACCAGCATCAACGCGGCCGAACTCGGTGCCAGCTGCAGCTTGGGTCGGCCATCGGCGAACACCAGCTCTTCCAGGCCCACCTTGCGGCCCTCACCCTTCTCGACACCCACGATGACCGAGATGGGCAAACCCAGCCGCTCGAACACCTCGCGGGCCATGGCGACCTGTCCCTTGCCGCCATCGACCAGCACGATGTCGGGCAGGCGGGCGGCCTTGAGCCCCGCTGTACCGTAGCGGCGCTCCAGCACCTGCTTCATCGCCGCGTAATCGTCGCCCGGCGTGATGTCGGCGATGTTGTAGCGCCGGTACTGGGCCGACTGCATCTTGTGCTGCTCATAGACCACGCACGAGGCCTGGGTCGCTTCGCCCGCAGTGTGGCTGATGTCGAAACACTCGATGCGCAGCCGCGCCAGCGGGTCGCCCGCCCCCGCCGCCTCGGGTAACTGAGCCGCATCAGCCGCCTCAACCTCCGGCGCGAGATCCAGCGCATCGACCAGCGCCCGGGTGCGGGCCTGTTGCGAGCCTTCTTCGCTGAGCAGGCGCGCCAGCGCCAGCTCAGCCCCCTTGATGGCCATGTCCAGCCAGCTGCGCCGCTGTTCCCGCGGCTGCAGCACCACATTGACCTTGCGGCCCGACTGCAGCTCCAGGGCCTCGATCAGGGCATCGTCCACCGGGTGAGACAGGATCAGCATGTCGGGTGGGATGCTGCCCAGGTAATGCTGGGCAAGAAACGCTTCGAGCACGCGCACCTCGGTGTCGTGCAGCAGCGCGTCGGCCGTCGGCTGTGGCGCGTCGGCATCGGCCTCATCGGGCTCGACCACATGGTCCTGCACATGCACCGGGAAATGAGCGCGGTCGCCGAGATGGCGACCGCCGCGCACCATGGCCAGGTTCACGCACGCCCGACCGCCCAACACCTTGACCGCCAGCACGTCGACGTCCTTGTCCATCACGGTGTCCACGGTCTGCTGGTGCAACACGCGCGACAACGCCGAGATCTGGTTGCGCACCTCGGCCGCCTTCTCGTAGGCCATCTGCTCGGCGTAGGCCATCATCTGCGCCTGCAGATCGGCCAGCACGGCATCGGTCTCACCCAGCAGAAAGCGCTCGGCCCGCGCCACATCGGCCGCATAGGCCTCGCGGTCGATCAGGTCGACGCAGGGAGCGCTGCAGCGCTTGATCTGGTGAAGCAGGCAGGGCCGCGTGCGGTGGTTGTAGACCGAGTCTTCGCAAGTGCGCAGCAAAAAGACCTTCTGCAGCAACTGAATGGTTTCCTTCACCGCCCAGGCGTTGGGATAAGGGCCGAAGTAGCGGTGCTTGCGGTCGACCGCGCCACGGTAATAGGCCAGTCGCGGGAAGGCGTGTGACGCGATCTTGAGATACGGATAGCTCTTGTCGTCGCGGAACAGGATGTTGAACCGCGGGTTGAGCGTCTTGATGAGGTTGTTCTCGAGCAGCAGCGCCTCGGCCTCGCTGCGTACCACGGTGGTTTCCATGCGCGCGATGCGCGAGACCATGTGGCCGATGCGGGTGCCCCCGTGGTGCTTGTGGAAGTAGCTGGAGACGCGCTTCTTCAGGTCACGGGCCTTGCCCACGTACAGCACGTTGCCCTGTGTATCGAAGTACCGGTAGACACCGGGCAGGCCGGGCAGCGTGCTGACTTCCTGCAGCAGCCGCGCCCACACGGCTTCACGGTCAGCCTCCCGGTCGGCCAGGGCACGGCCTTCGTTCGCGCCGGTCTCGTCTGCGCCGGCCTCGTTCATGTCGGACGATTCGGTCATGGGGCGCATTGTGCGCATAATCGCCCGATGCTGTGGGACATCTTCTGCCGGGTCATCGACAACTTCGGCGACATCGGTGTGTGCTGGCGCCTGTCGTGCGACCTGGCCAGCCGAGGGCACGGTGTGCGGCTGTGGGTGGACGATGCCTCGGCGCTTGGCTGGATGGCCCCCGAAGGCCACCCCGGCGTGGCCGTCGCCCCCTGGGAAGAGGCGGCCCGATCCGACTTACCCCATCAACCCGGCGACGTGGTGGTCGAGGCCTTCGGCTGCGACCCGCCGGCGGCTTTCGTGCAGGCGATGCGGCGCGACGAGCCGCCGGTGTGGGTGAACCTCGAATACCTCAGCGCCGAAGCGTACGTGGAGCGCAGCCATGGCCTGCCCTCTCCGGTCTGGCACGGTCCGGGCGCCGGCCTGACCAAGCGATTCTTCTACCCCGGCTTCACGGCCCGCACGGGCGGGCTGCTGCGCGAGCCCGACCTCATGGCGCGCCAGGCGGCCTTCGATGGCGCCGCACGGACGAGCTGGCTGGCGAGACTGGGCATCGAGCCGGGCGACGAGGACAGGCTGGTGTCGGTGTTTTGCTATGCCCACGCCCCTGTGTCCGCCCTGCTTGACCGGCTGGCCAGCGAGCCGGTCGGCGCGGGCACCACCCGCGTGCTGTTGATTCCGGGGCCTGCGCAGGCGTTGGCGCAAGACTGGCTGGCCCGGGCCGGCACGCTGCCTTCGCACCTGAAACTGCACAAGCTACCCGCCCTGCCCCAGCGCGACTTCGATCACCTGCTGTGGGCCTGCGACCTGAACCTCGTGCGGGGGGAAGACTCTGCCGTGCGTGCCCTGTGGGCCGGCCGGCCGCATACCTGGCACATTTACCCGCAAGATGACGGCGCGCACGCGGCCAAGCTTGACGCTTTCATGTCGCACTGGATGGACGGCTGGCCGCCCTCGCTTCGCGCCGCCGTCGCGTCATGGTGGCAGGCGTGGAACGGTCTGGCCGGATCCGGCCCGCTGCCGCCGCTGCCTGCCTGGGGATCCGCGTCGGCCTGGCATCAGGCGAGCGCAGAAAGCCGCAAAATTGCCCTCGCCCAGCCCGATTTGACGTCCCAACTGCTCGATTTCGTCACGGCCGCAGAGTAAAATCGAAGACTTTGCCCGGGCGTGTGCCTGCCGGCAAGCCGTTTTTACCTGACGACGCCCCTTCGGGAACCACCATGAAACTCGCACAAGAAATCCGCGCTGGCAACGTGATCATGCAGGGCAAGGACCCGATGGTCGTGCTCAAGACCGAATACAGCCGCGGCGGCCGCGGCGCTGCCACCGTTCGCATGAAGATGAAGAACCTGCTGAACGGCGCCGGCGCCGAAGTGGTGTTCAAAGCCGACGACAAGATGGACCAGATCATCCTCGACAAGAAGGAGTGCACCTACTCCTACTTCGCCGACCCGATGTACGCCTTCATGGACGCCGAGTACAACCAGTTCGAGGTCGAGGCCGAGAACATGGGCGACGCCGTCAACTACCTGCAAGACGGCATGGAAGTCGAAGTGGTGTTCTACGACGGCAAGGCCATCTCGGTCGAACTGCCCACGACCATCGTGCGCGAGATCGAAACCGAGCCGGCCGTCAAGGGCGACACCTCGGGCAAGGTCATGAAGCCCGCCCGCATCGTCGGCACCGGCTTCGAGATCGCTGTGCCCCTGTTCGTGGATTCGGGCGACAAGATCGAAATCGACACCCGCACGCACGAATACAAGAAGCGCGTCTGATCGGCTCTGATCAGCGCTTGCGCTGCACCGACAAGAAGGCACCTTCGGGTGCCTTTTGTTTTGGCCGCTCTGTCCGCTGCCGCTCGACGCCCCTCAGACCCGCGCCGCGAAACGCTCGATGGCGTGCGTCGGACCCGCCACGATGAGCAGGTCGCCGGGCTGGATCACGGTGTCGGGGCGCGCGTAGATGAAATCCAGGTGGCGGCGCTTGACGCCGACCACCGTGACCTCGTGCCGCTGGCGGATGTTCGACTCGGACAGCGGCTTGCCATGGGTTTCACGCGGCGAGCGCGTCTTGGCGATGGCGAAGCTGTCCTCGAACTCGATGAAGTCGATCATCTTGCCGGTGACCAGGTGGGCCACGCGTTCGCCCATGTCCGACTCGGGATAGACGACATGGTGGGCGCCGACGCGTTCGAGGATGCGGCCATGCTGCGGCGTGGTGGCCTTGGCCCAGATATCCTTGAGTCCGATCTGGCTGAGGTTGAGCACGGTGAGCACGCTGGCCTCAAGGTTGGTGCCGATACTGACCACAGCGTGCGAAAACTCCTGCACGGCCAGTTGCTTGAGGGTTTCGATGTCGGTGGTATCAGCCTGCACGACATGCGGCAGTTTGCCCGACAGGGTCATCACGCTGTCTGCATTGTCGTCAATGGCCAGCACGTCGTGCCCAAGCTCATGCAGGGCCTGGGCCACCGCCTCGCCAAAACGGCCCAGGCCGATCACTACCACGCTGTCACCAGACAGCTTCTGCTTACCCAACAATTGGTTTCTCCTCGGGATAGCGGTATGGGCGCCGGTTGTGGTTCAGGGCCAGCGCCACAGCCAACGTCACCACGCCGACCCGGCCGATGAACATCAACATGACCAGCACGAACTGCCCAGCCTCGGGCAGGTCTGCGGTGATGCCGGTAGACAAACCGACCGTCGCAAAGGCCGAAATGACCTCGAACAGCACCTGATGATAGGGATGGGTGGTCATGGGCAGCAGCGCCAGCATCGCCAGCACAATCACGGCCGAACTCAGCACCAGAATGCTCAGCGCCTGGCGCTGGGCCGATTCGGCCACACGGCGCCCGCCATACTCGACATCGCGGTTGCCTCGCACCTCGTTCCATACCACCAGCAAGAGCACGAAGAACGTGGTGACCTTGACGCCGCCGGCCGTACCGGCGCTGCCGCCGCCCACGAACATCAGAAAGTAATGCAGGGTTAGGGACTCGATGCCCAGCGCGCCGATGTCGACGGCGTTGAAGCCAGCGGTACGAGCCGACACCGACGTGAACAACGCCACCCACCACGCATCAGCCAGCGACAGGGCGCCCAGCGTCTCGGGGCGCCACCGCTCGGACAGAAACAGCACCACGGTGCCCAGGACGATGAGAATGAGGCTGCCCCACAAGGTCAGGGACACATGCATTGACATGCGCACGCGGTCGCGGCGGCGCAACATCAACTCATGCAATACCGGGAAGCCCAGGCCGCCGATCACGATGGCCAGCATCAAGGGACCGAGGATGGCCGGATCAGTGGCAAAGCCCATGACGCTGTCACTGTAGGTCGAAAAACCGGCATTGTTGAAGGCCGATACGGCGTGGAACAGGCCCAGCCAGGCGGCCTCAGACAGCGCCACGTCATGCGCCAGCCACCAGCGCAAGCCCAGCGCCAGCGCCACCGTCAGTTCCACCACCAGCGTGACCCCAAAGACGAGCTTGGCCACGCTGCGCACATCCCCCAGTGACAGCGCATGGGTTTCGGTCTGTAACAGCAGGCGCGAGCGCAGGCGCATCTGGCGATTGACCAGCAAGCCCAGCAAGGTGGCCGAGGTCATCATGCCGAAACCGCCCAGTTGAAAGAGCCCCATGATCACGGCCTGCCCGAAACCAGACCAGTGCGTACCGGTGTCGACCACCACCAGCCCTGTCACACACACGGCCGAGGTCGCGGTGAACAGCGCCGTCATGAAACCGGTGGCTTGTGCGGGATCGGCCTGAGAAACTGGCAGCAGCAGCAACAGCGTGCCCAGCAGAATGGTGGCCGCGAAGCCACCCACCAGCAAGGTTGTCGGTTGCGTCAACTGGCCGTTCATGCGGTTTGCTCGGGGCGCTGATGCGCCATGCCCATGACCTCGCTGGGCGGCAGATGCTTGAGCGTGTGGTCAGACCACACCTGCCGCCAGCGCCGCGCGCCCTTGAGCCCGTTGTACAGCCCGAGCATGTGGCGCACCGCCTGCGGCCAGCGCACCTCGCCGTGTGGCCAGCCGGCCGTGCGTGCCATCTCGCGCTCGATGTAGGCCACCATGGCCGCCTCGACGGCTTCGCGGGAGAGCGGTTCGTCGCGGGGCGGCTGACCGAACAAGCGCTCGTCCCACTCGCTCAGCATCCAGGGCGTGTGATACGCCGCGCGGCCCACCATGACGCCGTCCAGCGCCACACCGGGCAACACCGCGCCGGGCTGCAATTGCGCCTCGCAGGCCGCGTTGTCGGCCAGCCCGCCGTTGATCACGATGGTCAGGTGCGGAAAGTCGTGCTTGAGCTGGTGAACAAAACCGTAGCGCAGCGGCGGGACTTCCCGGTTTTCTTTCGGACTCAGGCCCTTCAGCCACGCATTGCGCGCGTGCACGATGAACACCCGACAGCCCGCGTCAGCCACGGTGCCCACGAAATCGCGGACGAAGTCGTAGCTTTCGATCTTGTCGATGCCGATGCGGTGCTTGACGGTGATGGGCACCTTCGGGTCGCCGCCCACCGCGTCGATCATGGCCTTGACGCAATCGGCCACCAGCGCCGCCTCGCCCATCAGGCAGGCACCAAACGCCCCGCGTTGAACGCGCTCACTCGGGCAACCACAATTCAGGTTGACCTCGTCATAGCCCCACTGCTGCGCCAGCCGGGCGCAATGCGCCAGATCGGCCGGCTCGCTGCCGCCCAACTGCAAGGCCACCGGGTGCTCCTCGGCGTTGTATTCGAGAAAGCGATGCATCTGCCCGTGAACCAACGCGCCCGTCGTCAGCATCTCGGTGTACAGACGGGCATGGCGGCTCATCAGCCGATGAAAATAGCGGCAGTGGCGGTCAGTCCAGTCGAGCATGGGCGCCACGCAGGCGCGCCAGGGGCTCAGGCCGGTGACCGGGTCGAGAATGGGTGAATCAGACATCAGGAGCGAAGTGTACGCACCTCGCGTACTAGCGGCCGCATCAGGGCAACCGATCAGCCAGATCCCGTAAGGGATGCGCGTGCGGAGGCCAGACGGCCTCAAAAAAAGCCTCCGCCATCGCGGGCGTCACCGCCTCAACGCTGGCCGGCTGCCACCTGGGCGCATGGTCCTTGTCCACCACCAAGGCACGCACGCCCTCCACCGTCTCGCTGGCCGCACCTTTGCGCAGCTGGAAGCAATGGCGCACCATCGTGCGCTCCATGCGGAACACCTCTGCCAGCGGCATGCTGCGCGCACGCCGGATCTGCTCCAGCGTCACAGCCATCATCAGCGGCGAGTGGCCCGCCATCTGCTGCAGCGTGGCCCGGGCCCACTCGCTGTCGTCCGCGCGCAGGCTGGCCACCACCTCAGGCAACGTCGCGTGGGCGAAGTGTTGGTTGATCTGGTCGAGGTGCGCCGTGATGGTCGCTTCGGGCACCTGCTGCAGCGGGTGCAGGTCGACATGCGCGCGCACTCGACCGAGCAGCTCCTCGCCACCGTGCGCGGGACGCGCCCGCAGGCCCTCGAGCAAGCCCGGCAGCGATGCAGCCTGCGCGTGGGCATCGGCCAGGCCCAGCGTCAAGGCATCGGTCAGGTGCAGATGCGGCCCCACCACCCCCAGGTACTCGCCCACCGCCCCCACGCAGCGCGACAGGAAGTAGCCACCGGCCACGTCAGGAAAGAGGCCGATGCGGGTTTCGGGCATGGCCATGCGCACGCTCTCGGTGACCACTTTCAGGCGGCAGGCCTGGGCCAGCCCCATGCCCCCGCCCATGCACACCCCCTCGATCCATGCCACCGTGGGCTTGGGATAGACGTGCAGCAGGTGATCCAGCGCGTACTCTTCGGTGAAGAAGTCGTCGAGTGCCAGGTCACCCGCCAGGGCTGCGTCGTGCATGAAGCGGATGTCGCCGCCCGCGCAGAAATGGGTGGCGGGGTGCTTGCCTTCTGCAGGCGGGCGGGCGCTGCCGCGCAGCATGACACCATGAACAAGCGGATCGTGCGCCCAACCGCGCAACACGGTGGTCAACTCGCGCACCATTTCCAGCGTCAGCGCATTGAGCGCCTTGGGGCGGTTCAGAGTGATGACACCCAGTCCGCCCACCACTTCCGTCAGCACCGGGCTGTTCGAACTCATCGGGCCAGCTACCTCAGATCACGTAATGCAGACCGCCTGCATCGTCGGGCCCGAGGATAGCCCAAAGCGATGCTCATCCCATGCGCGCCAGGATGCGTTCGATGTTGCGCTCGGCAAACGCCGCCACCGACAGCGCGGGGTTGGCCACCAGCGAATCCGGAAAGAGTGCCGCATCCATCACATACATGCCCGGATAACCCTTGACCTCGCCGATGTCGCTGGTGGCCAGCCCAATGGGGCAGCCGCCCAGCGGATGGTAGGTGGCGTTGTCGGCCACGGTCTTGCCGCCGAACCAGCTGCGGCTGTAGGTGGCGCCATTGACCCGGTTGATCTTGTCGTACACCGCGCGGGCACTGGCCACAGGCTCGTTCTTCGCGGTGGCCGACCACTGAAGCACGGACTGCTTCGATGTGGTGTCGTAACGGAAATGGCCCAACTCGGGCGTTCGCGTCATGGTGATGTGCGCCGTGCTGAACTGCTCGATGCCCAGCGGGATCGCGATGTTCATCGAATAGGTCTGCTGACCTCGGTGGTCGATGGCGTCGATGCCGGTGACCGGCAACACCGAGGCCTTGCTGCCGGTGGGCGTGTAGACGTTGCGCACCATGAAGATCTCGCCGTTCGAGCTCCAGCGGGTGCCGACATGCTCATTGAGCCGCGGCAGGGCCCCGGTGGCGCGTGCCTTGACCAGCAGTTGCGTGGTGCCCATGCTGCCACCAGCCAGGAACAGGCGATCACAGCTGGTGACGCGTGTGGCCAGCACCTGGCCCAGCACATCAATCTGTTTGGTCGACACCATGTAGCGCCCATCCGCGGCCTGACTGATGTCCGTGACCTCGGTCAGCGGCTGGATGCGCACCCGGCCGGTGCCCATCGCCTCGGCCAGATAGGTCTTGTCCAGGCTCTTCTTGCCGTAGTTGTTGCCAAAGCCGCCCTCCACGCCCAGGGCCGACTTGGGCACCGTGCCGGCCTCTTCCTGCTCCATGTAGGCCATGTCGTAGCCTGAATCGAGCGTTCGCCACGGGAAGCCCGCCTTGGCCGCCTGCGCACACGCCACGCGGGCATAACGGTGGTACTCGCTGGTCTGGTAGTAGCCCGGCCGGATCTTGTTGGCACCCAGCGCCGCCAGCGCACGCGGGTAGTAGACGCTGTACAGCTCGTTGACATCGATGCCTGCGGGCAGGATGCGCTGCAGCGTCTCGCGATACGGGGTGATCAACATGGCCAGGTTGACCAGCGACCCGCCACCCACGCCCCGCCCGAGATAGACATCCATGTTGGGCGACGACACCACATCGAGGATGCCCGCGGCAACCGGCACCTTGAGCAAGCTGCTGATCGGGATCACGCCCGCCACGGTCGAGAACACGGCCGAGACACGGTCCTTGAACCACATGGCCCGGTCGTCGGGCGAAAACGGGCGGCAGAACACCTTGCCATCCTGGCCCGGGGTGTTCCACAAGCGCCCCATCTCCAGCATCGTCACGCGGTGGCCGGCCTGCGCGAGCCGCAGCGCCGTCACGGCACCGCCATAGCCGGTGCCCACGACCAGATTGCTCACATGCTCGTCGGCCTGGGCCGCGTAGGCCGCATCCGTCATCATGCCCGCGAGAGCCGCCACGCCGGGCAAGACCCCGCTCGACAACACGCGTCCGGGCAAGACCACGCTTGACAGACCCAACTGGCCACCGACGGCCAGCACACGTTGCCCCCAGGCACGACGATTCATCTTGTTCATGGCAGCTCGCTCCAACAACGACTGAGATAAAAGCTGCCCTGATGCTATGAAAAAGGCCCGCCAACGGCATTTGCCGTGCGGGCCATGTGTTGGCTGTGGCAGCCAGCCCGGGGGTAAGCCCCGGGTGCAAAAGCTGATCCTGGATCAGGCCTTGGCTTCGCGCTCTGCGCGCTTGCGCTCATGCTCCTTCAGGAAGCGCTTGCGCAAGCGGATGCTCTTGGGCGTGATCTCGACCAGCTCGTCGTCGTCGATGAAGTCCACACCGTACTCCAGCGTGAGCTCGATCGGCGGGGTGATCTTGATCGCGTCTTCCTTGCCCGAGACACGGAAGTTGGTCAGCTGCTTGGTGCGGGTGGCGTTGACCACCAGATCGTTCTCGCGGCTGTGGATGCCGACGATCATGCCTTCGTACACCGGGTCATTGGCCTTGACGAACATGCGGCCGCGGTCATCGAGCTTGCCCAGGGCATAGGTGAAGATCTCACCGTCGTCCATCGAGATCAGCACGCCGTTCTTGCGTCCGCCGATGTCACCCTTGTGCGGCTCATAGCCGTCATAGATCGACGAGATCAGGCCCGAGCCACGGGTCAGGTTCAGGAACTCGTTGCTGAAGCCGATCAGGCCACGCGCCGGGATACGGTACTCCAGACGCACGCGTCCGTTGCCGTCCGGCTCCATGTTGATCATCTCGCCCTTGCGCAGACCCAGGGCCTGCATCACGCCACCCTGGTGGATTTCTTCCACGTCGGCGGTGACCAGCTCCATCGGCTCGCACTTCACGCCGTCGATGTCCTTGAACATCACGCGGGGCTTGGACACAGCCAGCTCGTAGCCCTCACGGCGCATGTTTTCCAGCAGGATGGTCAGGTGCAATTCACCGCGACCACACACTTCGAAGATGCCGTCTTCGTCGGTTTCCTTCACGCGCAGGGCCACATTGTGTTGCAGCTCCTTCTGCAGGCGATCCCAGATCTGTCGCGAGGTCACGAACTTGCCTTCACGGCCCGCCAGCGGCGAGGTGTTCACACAGAAGTTCATGGTCAGCGTCGGCTCATCGACCTTCAACATGGGCAACGGCGTCGGGTTGGCCGGGTCGGTGATGGTCACACCAATGCCGATGTCTTCAATGCCGTTGATCAGCACGATTTCGCCGGGGCCGGCTTCGGTCACCTGCACGCGGTCCAGGCCTTGGAAGGTCAGCACCTGGTTGATGCGCCCCTTGACGGTACGGCCCTCGGGGCCCTCCATCACGACCACGTCCATGCCGGGTTTGATCTTGCCCGCGTTGATGCGGCCCACGCCGATGCGGCCCACGAAGCTGTTGTAGTCCAGCGCCGAGATCTGCAGCTGCAGCGGCGCGTCCGGGTTACCCTGGTGCGGCTCGACGTGCTTGAGGATGGTCTCGAACAGGGCCGACATGTCAGGGCCCCATTGCGCGCCGGGCTCACCTTCTTCGAGCGACGACCAGCCGTTGATGCCCGAGGCGTACACCACGGGGAAGTCCAGCTGCTCGTCGGTGGCACCGAGCTTGTCAAACAGATCGAAGGCGGCGTTGATCACGGCGTCCGGCTTGGCACCGGGCTTGTCCACCTTGTTGACCACGACGATGGGCTTGAGGCCCAGCGCCAGCGCCTTCTTGGTCACGAAGCGCGTCTGCGGCATCGGGCCTTCCTGCGCGTCGATCAGCAGCACCACGCCATCGACCATGGACAGCGCACGCTCCACTTCGCCGCCGAAGTCCGCGTGGCCCGGGGTGTCGACGATGTTGATGTGCGTGCCGTTCCAGCTCACGGCGCAGTTCTTGGCCAGGATGGTGATGCCACGCTCACGTTCGATGGCGTTGTTGTCCATGACCGTGTCGACCACCTTCTCGTGCTCGGCAAAGGTGCCCGACTGGCGCAGCAGTTGGTCCACCATGGTGGTCTTGCCATGGTCCACGTGGGCAATGATGGCGATGTTGCGAATTTGCGTGCTCATGAAAAGCTCTCTCGTCTGAAATCAAGAAACCGTCGTGGATGACGAAGCCGGCCGAACCTCTGGCGCGGGTCGATCCTGCATCTCAAGCAGGCCCTGGATCTCGACCGGGCTGAGCAGCCGGCCAGGGATCAGGTCGCCGCCCTGGATGTGGGCGCTGCCCAGCAGGATGCGGCGCGACGCCTCCTGCGGGGTAGCGGGATGCGGGCCGTAGACCCGCACGTGAGGCATGTCGGGCAGACGCGTGCGACGGCGCAGCCCGGTCAGAAAGCGTGCCGCCTCAGCCTCTGGCAACAACACGTCGGGCCACTCGCGCAGCAGCACGTCGGCCGGCCTGAGCAGCGCATCGCGCTCCGCCTCGGACATGGCCTGAAGCGCCTCCAGCGTGACCGCCTCGTCAAGCGAGACGCCCCCGCAACCCGTTCGGCGCAGACCGATCAGGTGCGCGCCACAGCCTAGGCGCTCGCCGATGTCCTGCGCCAGCGTGCGGATGTAGGTGCCCTTGCTGCAGCGAACATCCAACTCCAGCACATCATCCTGCCAGCGCAGGATGTCGATCGCGTGAATGGTGACGCGACGGGGCTCGCGCGCCACCTCGACGCCCTCGCGGGCGTACTCGTACAGCGCGCGGCCCTCGTGCTTGAGCGCCGAATGCATGGGCGGAACCTGATCGATCTCGCCGGTGTAGGCCGCACACGCCTCGGCGATGCGGGCGGCGTTGACCTGCTCGGGCGTCACGGCGCGGCGCACCAGCACCTCGCTTTCGGCGTCACCCGAAGCGGTGGTCTCGCCCAGCTTGAGCACCGCGGTGTAGCGCTTGTCCGCGTCGAGTGAAACCTGAGAAAACTTTGTCGCGGCGCCAAAGCACAGGGGCAGCAGCCCCGTGGCCAGCGGGTCCAGTGTGCCGGTGTGGCCGGCCTTCTCGGCGCGAAACAGGCGCTTGACCTTCTGCAAAGCGTCGTTACTCGACAGGCCCAGCGGCTTGTCGAGCAAGAGCACCCCATGCACCTGCCGACGTGGCAGGCGGGGCGGACGCGATGCGGCGGCCTGGTTCACGCCTTCGACCCCTCATCCGCGGCATGGCCCTCATCCGCGTCCTTGGCCTTGTCGGCCACGGCGCGGTTGATCAGCGCGTTGAGCTCGGCCGCGCGTTCGGTGGTGCGGTCGAAATGGAAGTGCAGCGTGGGCACCGTGTGGATCTGCAGGCGCTTGAACAGGCCGTTGCGCAGGTAACCCGCCGCCTCGTTCAGGCCCGCCTCGCACTCGTCCGGGCTACCCACGAGCACCGAGAAAGACACCTTGGCATGGGCGTAGTCGGGTGTCACGTCCACGTTGCTGATCGTGACCATGCCGATGCGCGGGTCCTTGAGCTCGCGGATGAGCTCGGCCAGATCGCGCTGGATCTGGTCGGCAATGCGGTGGCTTCGGTTGGGAATGGATCGTTTATGGCGCATGGTGAAGTCCTGTCGTGCAAACCGCCTGCCCCCTCAAGCACAAACCCCGCCTGGGACTCAGGCGGGGTTCCGCGGGAAGGCCGGCGCCGGGTTTACAGCGTACGGGCCACTTCCTTGATTTCGAAGAACTCGAGGACGTCGCCTTCCTTGATGTCGTTGTAGCCCTTGATGGTGAGACCACACTCGAAGCCCTCGCGCACTTCCTTGACATCGTCCTTGAAGCGCTTGAGGCCGTCGAGCTCGCCGGTGTAGATGACCACGTTGTCGCGCAGCAGGCGCAGCTTGGCGCTGCGGCGGATGACGCCACTGGTGACCATCGAACCACCGATGGTGCCGATCTTCGAGGCGGTGAACACCTGACGGATCTCGGCAGTGCCGATGACTTCCTCGCGCTGCTCGGGCGCCAGCATGCCGCCCATCGCTGCCTTCACATCGTCCACCGCGTCGTAGATGATGTTGTAGTAGCGAATGTCGACGCCGTTGTGCTCGGCCACCTTGCGGGCGTTGGCGTCCGCACGGGTGTTGAAACCGATCAGCACGGCCTTCGAGGCGATGGCCAGGTTGACGTCCGACTCGGAGATGCCACCCACGGCGGCGTGCACGATCTGCACACGCACCTCGTCGGTCGACAGCTTGAGCAGCGACGCAGCCAGGGCTTCTTGCGAGCCTTGCACGTCAGCCTTGATGATGAGCGGCAGCGTCTGGACGTCGCCGCCCTGGCCCATCTGTTCGAACATGCTCTCAAGCTTGGCGGCCTGTTGCTTGGCCAGCTTGACGTCGCGGTACTTGCCTTGACGGAAGGTCGCGATTTCACGGGCACGGCGCTCGTCGGCCAGGACCATGAACTCGTCACCGGCCGAGGGCACCTCGGTCAGACCCTGGATCTCGACCGGGATGGACGGGCCAGCCTCGGTGGCGGGCTTGCCGTCTTCGTCCAGCATGGCGCGCACGCGGCCATACGACGCACCTGCCAGCACCACGTCGCCACGCTTGAGCGTGCCAGACTGCACCAGCACGGTCGCCACAGGGCCACGGCCCTTGTCCAGGCGGGCTTCGATGACCAGGCCCTTGGCCATGGCGTCCTTGGCTGCGGTGAGCTCCAGCACTTCGGCCTGCAGCAGCACGTTTTCCAGCAGGGCATCGATGCCCTGGCCGGTCTTGGCCGACACCGGGCAGAACGGCGAATCACCGCCGTAAGACTCCGGCACCACCTGTTCGGCGATCAGCTCCTGCGTCACGCGGTCGATGTTGTGGCCCGGCTTGTCGATCTTGTTGATCGCCACGACGATGGGCACACCTGCCGCCTTGGCGTGGTGAATGGCTTCCTTGGTCTGCGGCATGACGCCGTCGTCGGCTGCCACTACCAGAATGACGATGTCGGTCGCCTTGGCACCGCGCGCCCGCATGGCCGTGAAGGCCTCGTGGCCCGGGGTGTCCAGGAAGGTGATCATGCCGCGCGGCGTATCGACGTGATACGCGCCAATGTGCTGCGTAATGCCACCGGCTTCGCCAGCCGCCACACGCGAGGTGCGGATGTAGTCCAGCAGCGAGGTCTTGCCGTGGTCGACGTGACCCATGACCGTGACCACAGGCGCACGCGGGAAGACCTCGGCAGTCTGCTCGCCGTGCTCCTCTTCGAGGAAGGCATCCGGATCGTCGAGCTTGGCCGCAAAGGCTTTGTGGCCCATCTCCTCGACCAGGATCATGGCGGTTTCCTGATCCAGCTGCTGGTTGATGGTGACCATTTGGCCCAGCTTCATCAGCTGCTTGATGACCTCGGTGGCCTTGACGGACATTTTGTGGGCCAGATCGGCCACCGAAATGGTCTCGGGCACATGCACCTCGATGACCTGCGGTTCACTCGGCGGCACAAAGGTCGATGCGCCTTCGCCACGGTCGCCGCGGCGACCACCGCGACCACCGCCCGGAGCCTTCCAGCCGTTGCGGGTGCTGGTGGCGGCGGCATCGGGACGGCCCTTGCCGGCCGGCGCACCGCGCTTCTTGGTGTCGTCGGCCCAGCTGGAAGACAGCTTCTCCGATTTGATGGACTTCTTGTCGCCGGGCTTGGCGCCGCCTGCGGGCGCCGTGGTCGCGCCAGGCGCACCCTTGGGCTTGTGAATCGTGCCCTTGATGCCGGCGGCATCGGCGGGCTTGGCTTCTTCCGGCTTCTTGGCCGTCAGCACCTTCTTGGGCGCGTTCATCATCGCGCGAATGGCGGCGGCCTCGGCTTCGGCGGCCTTGCGACGGTTGGCCAGATCGGCCAGACGCTTCTGTTCTTCGGCTTCGATGTCGGCGGCCTTGACCACGCGAACTGCCGGTGTGGGCTTGGGCGCCTCGGCGGGGGCGGGTTCCGCTGCGACCGGCGCAGCCGCCTCGGCCGCAGCCGGCGTGCTGGACACCGGAGCAGCAGGCGCTGCAGAAGCCTTGTCTTCTGCCGCACGCAGCGTGCCACCCTTGGCCACACGCTGGGCAGCTGCCGTCAGGGCGGCCGCCTCGGCGCGCGCGGCTGCCTGGGCAGCAGCCCGGCGGGCTGCTGCGGCATCGCGCTCGGCCGTGTCATCGTCCCCACCTTCGGCGGGCACAGACGCTGCCGCCTTGGCCGCGGCTTCGCGCTCGGCAGCCTCGCGCTGGGCGCGTTCAGCGGCCTCGCGCTCGCGAGCCGCCGCCTCTTCACGTTCACGGCGCTCTTGCTCTTCGCGCTGGCGTCGGGCTTCGGCCAGGGCCTCTTCCTGCTGACGCAGGGCCTCAGCCTGGGCACGCGCCTCTTCTTCGCGGCGCGCCAGATCGGCCTCGGCCGAGGCTGCCTCTTCAGGCGTCTCATCGCGCTTGACGAACACGCGCTTCTTCTTGACCTCGACCTGGATGGTGCGGGCCTTGCCCGAGGCATCGGCCTGCTTGATTTCGGTGGTCGACTTGCGGGTCAGCGTGATCTTCTTGCGATCGCCGCCGGCGGTGCCGTGGGCGGTGCGCAGGTGGTCCAGCAGGCGCTCCTTGTCGGCTTCCGTGAGCACGTCCTCAGGCGAGCCCTTGGGCACGCCCGCTGACTGTAGCTGCTCCAGCAGTGTCGCTGCCGGGCGGTTCAACTCCGCGGCAAATTGTGCGACGGTGGTCACGGCCATTGTGTAGATCCTTGCGATGAGCTTGCGTGAAAAGGTGTGGCGGCGTCGGGGGGACGGGGGATCAGGCGAACCAGTGTTCGCGTGCCTTGAGGATCAAGGCACGGGCCTGCTCCTCGGAAACCCCGGTCATGTCGGTGAGCTCGTCCACCGCCAGGTCAGCCAGGTCGTCACGGGTATGGATGCCGGCTTCAGCCAGCTTGGCAATCAGTTCAGGGGTCAGGCCGTCCATGCCTTTGAGGCTTTCGGACAGCGCTTCGACCTCTTCTTCCTTGGCGATTTCCATCGTCAGCAGCGCGTCCTTGGCACGATTGCGCAGCTCGTTGACGGTGTCTTCGTCAAAGGATTCGATCGCCAGCATTTCCTGGATGGGCACATAGGCCACTTCCTCCAGGCTGGTGAAGCCTTCGGCGATCAGGATGTCGGCCACCTCTTCGTCCACATCCAGCTTGTCGACAAACAGCTTGCGGATGTTTTCGGATTCGGCGGCCTGCTTCTGCGCCGATTCCTCGGCGGTCATGATGTTGATGCGCCAGCCGGTCAGGTCCGAGGCCAGACGCACGTTCTGGCCGCCACGGCCGATGGCGATCGCCAGGTTCTCTTCATCGACCACGACATCCATCGCGTGCTTTTCTTCGTCGACGAAGATGGACTGCACATTGGCGGGCGCCAGCGCGCCGATGACGAACTGCGCCGGATCGTCCGACCACAGCACGATGTCGACCCGCTCGCCGGCCAGCTCGTTGGTCACGGCGGTCACGCGCGAACCGCGCACGCCGACGCAGGTACCGATGGGGTCGACGCGCTTGTCGTGCGACAGCACGGCGATCTTGGCGCGCGAGCCGGCATCACGCGCGCAGCTCTTGATCTCGAGCAGGCCCTGTTCGATCTCGGGCACTTCCTGACGGAACAGCTCGATCATGAAGTCGGGCGACGAGCGCGACAGCATGATCTGCGGGCCGCGCTGGGTCGGGTCGACGCCCAGCATGTAGGCACGCACGCGGTCGCCCGAACGGAGGTTTTCCTTCGGGATCATCTCGTTGCGCTTGAGGCGACCTTCCACGCGCCCGGATTCGACGATCACATCGCCCTTGTCCAGACGCTTGACGGTCCCCACAAAGATCTTCTCGCCGCGCGAGAGGAAATCGTTGAGCAGTTGCTCACGCTCGGCGTCGCGGATCTTCTGCAGGATGACCTGCTTGGCAGCCTGGGCGCCGATGCGACCGATGGGCACGGACTCGACCGTCTCTTCGATGTAGTCGCCTTCGTCGATGTCGGCGATGCGATCGCGGGCATCCGACAGGATTTCCTCGGCGTCCGGGTTCTGCAGACCGGCTTCGTCGGGCACGACCAGCCAGCGGCGGAAGGTTTCGTATTCGCCACTGTCGCGGTCGATGGCCACACGGATGTCGACCTCACCCTGGTAGAGCTTCTTGGTGGCCGACGCCAGCGCCAGTTCGACGGCGCCAAACACCACGTCGCGATCCACGCTCTTCTCGCGGGAGATCGCATCCACCAACATCAGCAATTCGCGGTTCATTTCTTCTGACCTCCGAGTTCTTCCGCCTCATCAACGGCAACCTGACCTGCTGCAGATGCATCTGCAGCTCTGCGCCCTTTGAAACTCACGACGGGCACCAGACGCGCCTCGCGGATTTCATCGAGCGTGAATCCCATGACCTGATCGACTTCCTGCTCGGGCAGGGTCTCGCCCAGCGCGGCGGCCCGAGCCTCTTCCTTGGCCTTTTTCTTTGCCGCAGTGCGCGACACAGGCTGGCGCGGCACGGCAGGCGGCAGGATCAGCCCCCAGGCCAGCCCGGCCTCGATTGCCTCGGGCGCGCCATCGGGAGACGCGCACAGCACGCCGGTGTAACGCTTGCGACCCTGAAAAGGATGCTTGAGCGCAATCTCGATTTCTTCGCCCACGAAGCGCGCGAAATGCGCCGGCGTCTTCAGCGGCCGATCAACGCCAGGCGAGGACACCTCAAGCCGGGCATAGTCCGCATCGACCGTCTCCAGTGCATACTGCAGCTGACGAGTGACCTTCTCGCAATCTTCGACCGTGACCAGATCGCCGGGCGAATCGTAGGTCTGCCCAGGCAGCCGGTCGATGTACACGCGCAGCAACCCGTGTGAACTGCGTTCGCAGTCCACGAGTTCAAATCCGAGACCCGTGACGGTGCTCTCGATGAGGGTCAGCCAGGATGCCATCCAGTCGAAAATGCGTCGAGCAAAAAAAATGGGCTGGAAAAATCCGCCCAGACGTGAAAACACGAGACGAACTGCTTCAGCCACCACCACAATCTGCCGCAATGCAGCGAGATGGGCGGCTGCCACCAAAGTAGCGCAGCTGAAGAGCCAAACCCGCATTTTATCCTGAGGAATCGTCTCGGGCAAGGCTTGTTCCCGAAATTCCTGTTGCGTGGCGCGTCCGTGCCAGAATTCGGGATTGACCCAACCATTCGACTGGAGCGTTCATGGGATTCCTTGCCGGCAAGCGCCTGCTGATCACGGGCTTGTTGTCCAACCGTTCGATTGCGTATGGCATCGCCAAGGCCTGCCACCGCGAAGGGGCCGAGCTGGCGTTCAGCTATGTGGGCGAGCGTTTCAAGGACCGCATCACGGAATTCGCCAAGGAGTTCGGCACCGAGCTGGTGTTTGATTGCGACGTCGGCAGCGACGAGCAGATCGACGCGATGTTCAAGGAACTCGCCAAGACGTGGCCGACCTTCGACGGCTTTGTTCACTCCATCGGCTTTGCGCCTCGCGAGGCGATCGCTGGCGATTTCCTGGAAGGCCTGTCGCGCGAGTCGTTCCGCATCGCGCACGACATTTCGGCCTACAGTTTTCCGGCCATGGCCAAGGCGGCCCTGCCCTATCTGAACCCGAACGCCGCTTTGCTGACGCTGACCTACCTCGGCGCTGAACGCATCGTGCCGGCTTACAACACCATGGGCCTGGCCAAGGCCTCTCTGGAAGCCAGCGTGCGCTACACCGCCGCAAGCCTCGGCCCCAAGGGCATCCGCGCCAACGGCATTTCGGCTGGCCCGATCAAGACCCTGGCCGCCTCAGGCATCAAGGGGTTCAGCAAGATCCTCAGCATCGTGGAAGAAAACGCGCCACTGCGGCGTAACGTCACGATCGAAGACGTCGGCAATGTGGCTGCGTTCCTGCTGTCTGACCTGGCAGCTGGCGTCACGGCCGAGATCACCTATGTCGACGGCGGCTTCAGCCACGTGATGGGTGGCCTGGACGCCGCGGGCGAGTGACCCAGAGTCAGGAGCACACCATGGAACGTCAAGAACTGAGCCGACTGCTGGACGCGCTGCGCGCGGAGCTGGAATCGGGCAAGCCGGTGGATGCGGACCTGCGCGCCTCCCTGGCTGCACTGGATGGCGACATCCGCAAGGTGCTGGCCGAACCGGCGCCCGTGGCGCCCACCGCGGAGGGTGAATCGGGCGACCTCACCGAGCGCGCCCGCGAACTGGAGGCCCGCTTCGCCGCGGACCACCCCTACCTCACCTCGGCGCTCAACGACCTGCTCGATCGCCTGGGCAAGATGGGCATCTGAGCCCGCGCGGCCGCCGGCGTCAGCGCGGCGGCCGCGGCACCGCCGCCATCAAGGTCTGGGTATAGACCTCGCGCGGCGCATCGAGCACCTGCGCCGCGGGGCCGCTTTCCACGACGCGGCCGCCCTGCATCACCACGACCTCATCGGCCAGGTAGGCCACCACGCCCATGTTGTGCGTGATGAACAGCAGGCCCAGGCCCAGTTGCGTCTGCAGTTCACGCAGCAGGTTGAGGATCTGGGCCTGCACCGACACATCCAGCGCCGAGGTAGGCTCGTCGCATACCAGCACGCGCGGCTCGACCGCCAGGGCTCGTGCGATCGCCAGCCGCTGGCGCTGGCCACCCGAAAACTCGTGCGGAAAGCGGCCCAGTGCGTCACGCCGCAGCCCCACCCGCTCGACCAACTCGCCGACACGCTGCAAGCGTGCGGCCGCATCCAGATCTGGACGCAAGGTCAGCAGACCCTCCTGAAGAACATCGGCGACGCGCATCCGAGGGTTTAGCGAGGCGAACGGGTCCTGGAACACCATCTGGATCGCCCGGCGGGCTGCCATGAGCGCGGGCCCGTGCAGGGCGAACAGGTCTCGACGCTGCCCGTCAACATCCAGCCAGGCCTGCCCGCGCACGTCAACCTGCGGCTGGCCGCGCAGCAGCTGCACGATCGCGCGCCCGGTGGTGGTCTTGCCACAGCCGGACTCGCCCACCAGCGCCAGCGTCTGGCCTGGACGCACACTGAAGGAGACATCATCGACCGCCTGGACGCGATGCGGGCGGCGCCACAGGCCCCCACCGGACGCGAACGCCACGCTCAGGCCTTCTACCGCCAACACCGGCGATGACGCGCTGACCGCCTCACCGGTGAAGCGGGGGGCTTGCTGGGCGGCGGCCTCCAGGGCTGCGCCTCCGCCGGACGACCAGCCTCCAGACGGCGATGCCGCTTCAGAAGGGGCCACCGGATACAGGCAGCGCACCACGGCTTCGCCACCCATGGCGGACAGCTGCACCAGCGTCTTGCGGCAATCCGGCTGAGCGCGAGGACAACGGTCAGCAAAGCGGCAACCCTCGAAGCGCTGCCACAGCGGTGGCACGGTGCCGCCGATGGCGGTCAGCGGCTGGCCCTTGCGCCGGGCGTCTGGCAGAGCATCCAGCAGCATGCGTGCGTAAGGATGGCGGGGCGCTGCGAAAAAGGCCGCGGCGGGCGCCTCTTCCACTACCTGCCCCGCATACATCAGCGCGACCCGATGGGCCATACCCGCCACGACGGCGAGATCGTGGGTGATGAGCAGCAGGCCCAGGCTGCGCTCCTGCTGCAGGCGCTTGAGCAGATCCAGCACCTGCTTCTGGATGGTGACATCCAGGGCGGTGGTCGGCTCATCGGCAATCAGGAAAGGTGGCTCGGCTGCCAGCGTCATGGCAATCATGACGCGCTGCTTCTGGCCGCCGCTCATCTCGAACGGATAGCTGTCGATGCGTCGCTCGGGCTCAGGGATGCCCACCCTATCCAGCCATTCGATGGCCTTGCGCCGCGCGCTGGCGCCGCGCAGGCGAGTGTGCGTCTCGATCACCTCGACGATCTGGTCGCCCACGCGCATCACCGGGTTGAGGCTGGTGGCGGGCTCTTGAAAGATGATGCCCACCTTGCCGCCGCGCACCCGTCGCATATCGGCTTCGGTGAGGCCCAGCAACTCGGTGGGCTTGGCGTCAGGCGCCTCGGTGCCCAGGTCGATCTGGCCGCGTGAGACCCAACCGTTGTCCGGCAACAGCCGCATCAGCGCCAGCGCCGTCATGCTCTTGCCGCAGCCCGATTCGCCCACCAGCGCAAAGGTTTCGCCCCGCCGGAGCGTGAGGCTCATCCCGTCGAGGGCCCGAACCAGCCCTGCGTCCGAGGCCAGCGACACCTGAAGGTCATGCACATGCAGCATCTCGGCTCCTCAGCGTGCGGGCGCCAGCAGGCGACGCACCGGGCGCACCACACGGGCACGCGGATCGAAGGCGTCGCGCACCGCGTCGGCAAACAGGTTGGCGGCCAGCACGATGGTGACCATGAACACGAAGGCCGCAGCGAACGACCACCAGACGATGGGGTCGCGCGCCATCTCCATGCGGGCCTGGTTGATCAGGCCGCCAAAGCTGTTCATGGCCGGATCCACCCCCACACCGACATAGGACAGCACAGCCTCATACAGGATCAGGCTGGAGAACTCGAGCACCGTCGTGATCAGCACGAGGTGCATCACATTGGGCAGGATGTGGTGGCGCATGATGCGCCAGGGGCTGGCCCCGAAAGCCACCGCGGCCTGAACAAACTCGAGTTCGCGCAGCTTGAGCGTCTCGGCCCGCAGCAACCGGCACAGGCCGGCCCAACCCGTCAGGCCCAGGATCAGGCAAAGCAGGAAAATCTTGAGGTCGGCCCGCTCCAGCCCGGTTTCGAACAGCTCGGGGTTCTTGTCGAGAAACACCTGAACCATGAGGACACAGGCGGCAATCAGCAGGATGTTGGGCACCGACGACAGCACGGTGTAGATGTACTGAATGACATCGTCGACCCAGCCCTTGAAGTAACCCGCGGCAATACCCAGCAGCAGGGCCAGCGGCAGGGTGGCCAGACTGGCGAGCCCACCGATGACGAAGGCGGTGCGCACGCTCTTGAGCGCCTGATAGAGCACGTCGTTGCCCGTGCGGTCCGTGCCGAGCACATGGTAGCCCTGACCCCAACTCAGCGCCACGCACCAGCCAGCCACGAGCAGCAACGCACTCAGTGCCCACCAGGCCGCGCCCCATGCCAGCGCATCACCGGCCTGCGCGGCCGCTCGCGACTGTCTACGCTGCAGCCTGAGCAGCGGCCAGCGCAGCAAGCCTGCCACCATCAGCGCCGACGCCGTTCCCAAGCTCAGGCGCAAGGCGATGTCGCCAGCCCACTGGCCATCAGGATCAGTCAGGCCGGCGCCACCGTGTTTGAGCCGAGGAAACGCCCGGGGCGGCAGCTTGGGCACGCCAAACTCATCCAACTCCGGCTTCACACCGGCTGGCAGAGGCACGGATTCCTTTAAGAAGCCGTGCGTTGCCCAGGGGCGGGAGTAGCTGTTCTCCCGGCTTTGAATCAGCTTTGCCAGCGCCAGATCGAGCACCGACTCGGTCCGCGCATCGTAAGCCCTCACACTGCCCTCCACCAGCGGCAGCGCCCGGCGGAAGTGAATGCTGTCAGCCAGCGTGATCACCAGCATGGACAGCAGCACCACGGCCGAGGCCATGGCAGCCGGACGCGTGAAGACCCGACGCCAGGTGGCCCGCAACGCCTGATCTCGGCGCACGACGCGCGCATACAGCAACACGCCCAACACCATCAGCCACATGACCACGTCGGTCCACAGCACGACAAACTTGAAACCCATGTCCGTGCCCCCTCACTGCATCCGCACGCGCGGATCGGCCCAGGTGTAGACCACATCGATGAGGATGTTGGTCAGGATGTACAGCACCGAGCCGAGGAAGACCATGGCCCGGACGATGGCGAAATCCTGGCTGCCGATGGCATCAATCGTGTAGGCGCCCAGCCCAGGGATGCCGAAGAAGCTTTCGGTCAGGAGCCCGCCCATGAACAGCCCCGGCAAGGCGCTGCCCGCACTGGTGATGATGGGCAGGGCCGCATTGCGCAGCACATGGCGCCCTAGCACCACCGTCTCGCCCAAGCCCTTGGCGCGCGCGGTGCGCACGTAGTCCTTGCTGACTTCTTCCAGAAACAGCGTGCGGTAGAAACGGGCCTGCCCGGCGAGGCTGGCCACCACCATCAAGCCAATGGGCAGTACCAGAAAGCGTGCCGCGTCCAGCCCGCTGGCATAGCCCGACACCGGCGCCAGCATGGCCTGTTTGGCGAACAGGAACTGCCCGACGATGATGTAGAAAAGCGCCGAGATCGACATCATCACCACGCAGACAACCACACCCCAGAAGTCGACCGGCAACCCTCGGAACATCACCAACCACAGCGACAGGATGACGCTGGCCAACAGACCCAGGATGAAGATCGGCACGGTCAGGCTGAGACTCACCCCCATGCGCTGCCGAATCTCGTGGCCGATGTCGCCTCCTGCAGCGTTGTCGGCCCGCCCGAAATCGAAGACGAACAGCGAGACGGATCGCTCCCAGAAGACGGTCTCCGTCAGGCGTGCACTCCCCTGGGCTTCGGCGTTGTACAGCATGGGCTTGTCATAGCCCCGCTCTGCCTTCCACTTGTCGATCTGGTCCTGCGTGACGCGTTTGCCGCCCAGATTCAGGCGGGCCATGTCATCGGGGGTGTTGACGGTGAAGAACAACACGAAGGTGATCAGGTTCACCCCGATCAGGATCACGAAGCCATACGCGAGGCGCCGCAACACATATGACAGCATCAGCCAGCCTCCGACGTGTGCAAGGGGTCGACCCGCCCTGTCTGGCGCTCCCGTGCCCGGAACACCGAGCGCGCGCCCCAGGCCATGGCCACCAGGACCGCCAGCAACACCGCCAGCGGCCAGTAAACAGGACGGTTCCACTCGGCCAGGCTGCGGGCGCGGTCCTCGACATTCAAGCGCTTGTATTGCCCTTGATCGCGCACCATGATGCTGGGCTTGCCGTTCTTTACCCAATGGTGGTAGGCCCCGGAGGCGTACGGGAAGTAGCCCCAGGACCATGGCGCATCTTCTTGCAGGATCTTGACCATCTGGTCGATCACCGCCTGCTTTTCCGGGCCGTCTTCCATGAACCGCAGACGCGCAAACAGCCGGTCGTACTCGGGATTCTGATAGTTGGCCGCATTCTCGCCGTCGTTGATCGACTTGGCGCCCGGGCCGTAAAGCAAAAACAGAAAGTTCTCGGCATCGGGATAGTCGGCCAGCCAGCCCCAGGTGATGATCTGGTGCTTGCCACGCCGCACCTTGTCCTGGAACTGGTTGTAGTCGGTCGCACGCACCTCGAGCTGGACGCCCAGCTTGGCAAACTGCTTGGTCATCCAGTCGAGCATGGGTCGGTTCTCTGGCGAAGGCGGACGCCCATAGTCGTAGTTCAGTACGAGCGGCCTGCCGGTGCGCGCATCGCGCCCGTCAGGGTAGCCAGCCTCGGCCATCAGGCGGCGCGCTTCTTCCAGGCCCCGCCGCACCACCAAGCCATTGACGCGGTGATGGGTGACCGGATTGATGCCCTGCGGGCTGCCATGGCGTGAACCGAACACCCCACCCGGTAACGGGCCGTGCGCCACTTCACCGGCCGCTCTGGGAAACAGGCGGTTGAACTCATCCCAGTCGATCGCAATGGACAAGGCCTGGCGCAGCTTGCGGTTGCGCGCGCGCTGCTCGGGCGTGTCGCCCTGCCCCACGACCGGGTCAAGCCAGTTGAAGGCCAGGTAGCTGACCGACAGGTCCACAGTGCGTGCCAGCACGATGCCCTTGCGCTCGAACTCCTCGCGGAAGCGGTCCGAGTCTTCAGTCTGAATCTTGTAGGCATTGCCATAGCTCATCTGATCGAACTCGGGCACATCCAGGTAGCCCTGGCGGAACTTCGCATCCTGCGACACCCCCTCCTTCTCGATTGTGAACACCAGCGTGTCAATGAAGGGCATGGTCTTGCCGCAATCGGCCAGGCGGCCTTCGTCGCGGTCTTGCTGCGTGCCCTCACAGGGATAGGGCTCACCCCGGTAATGCGGATTGCGCTTGAGCACGTGCCGGCGATCCTGCTGGTACGCCCACATCATGTAGGGCCCGGTGCCCACCGGCCAGGTATTCAGCGACAACCCGTTGTCAGCCATGCCGGGCTGGGCATAAAAGGCATCGGCCTCCCAGGGAATCGGCGCCAGAAAGGTCATGGCGAGCCAGTAAGACCACTGCGGGTACTTGCCCTTGATGCGGATGCGCAACGTGTGGCTGTCCAGTGCCTGAGCGCCCTCCAGCGGCCACTGGCGAAAATCCAGAAAGGGCTTGTCGCGCGCGGTTGCGGGCAGCCCAGCACGCAGCTTCTTGTCTTCCTCGCGTACCCGCTTGCCATAGGCCTCCAGGCCCACGACGTACTCAGCGAACTTGCCGAATACCGGCGCCACGGTGCGGGTGGTGGCGTGGCGCTTGATGGCGTAGACGTAATCCTCGGCCACCAGTTCGCGCGTGCCCTGGTGTTCAAAGTCCCATGGGCTGCGACGTTTGCCCAACTCCTCTGCCTTCAGCGCGTGGTAGCGCAATCGGCCCTGCTCGTCTCGCGCGAACGCCGGGTGCGGCGCAAAGCGGATGCCCGGCTTGATGCGGATGTCATAGACGCTCTCGGCGATCTGGTCGACCGGCGCCCCAGCAGGCAGCTCGCGCCCCTGCGCATCGAGGTAGCGCGGCTGCGCCACTTCGACGGCCGTCTTGGGAATCAGCTCATAAGGCCGCTTGAGGTAGTGATAGCCGTAAAGCGGCTCGTAGATCTGATAGGTGTAAGGCGTCTCGTTGCTGCTGTAGGACGAGGTCGGATCCAGATAGCGCGGCGAGTTGCCGCTGAACGCGGTGTACAGCGTGTTCTCTGCCGCCGCACCATCGGGGTACGGGCTGTTGTTGCAGCCCGTCAGCGACAGCACGATGAGCAGCTTCAGAGGAAGAAGCAGAGCGAACAGGCGTTTCATGACTGCATTGTGCGGTTCACCACAGAATCAGCGCATCGCGGTCTTCCACGATCAGGCGCGCCCGCCGGCCCACCGGCAGGCAGACCTTGGTCGGAACATGCCCGAAGGGCAGACCCGTCAGCACCGGCACCTTCAGCTGGCTGCGGATGTAGGCAAGCATCTGCTTGAAGTTGTACCCCCGGTCCAAAGGCGAGGGCTTGTAGGCCGTGAACGAGCCCAGCACCACGGCCTTCTGATTGGCGAGCACGCCGGCCTGGAGCAACTGCAGCAGCGCGCGCTCAGTGCGATAAGGGTGCTCGTTGACATCCTCCAGAAACAGGATGCCGCCCTTGACGCGCGGGAAATGCGGGGTGCCGAGCAGGGCCTGGACCACACTGAGGTTACCGCCCCACAGTCGGCCCTGTACCTCCAGGCCGTCGAAGCCAGCCTCGCTCCGAAAGCCCACCGCCTCGAGCTCGCCCTGCATGGCCTCGACAAAGCAGTCCTGCGTGACGTCATCGCCGCCCAGCGGGTCGTCGGCCAAGCCGAAATCGCCGCATGCCATGGGTCCAGCCCACAAGCCAGCCGTGACGCCCTCACCGGGCGACACCGGGCCGCCAGCGCCGTGGGCCAGTGCCGCCAGATGCAGGGCCGTCACATCGCTGTAGCCGACCCAGGCCGTGCCGCGCTCGATGCTGCGGCCGATGCGGGCCCAGTCGATCACATCGAGCAGCCGGCTCAGGCCGTAGCCACCGCGTGTGGCCAGCGCCACGGCAGGTGCGGCGTCGGCCACCCGGTACACAGCGGCCAGCCGCTCGCTGTCATCGCCTGCAAAGCGCTGGCGGCGCGCCAGGGCTGAAGGGTCCAGCGCGGCGTCAAAACCCAGTTGCTTCAGGCGCTTGACCGCGCGGCGGGCAGCCGCAACCTCGGGCACCACCCCAGCCGGGCTGAACACAAGCAGAGACGCTGACGCATGGGTATCCGACACATTGACCTCGCAAGCCGCTGCCACATGCAGCGTCTGCAAGTCTACGTGCGGATGCACCCTGAGCAGCGCAGCGGCATCCACCGGTTTCAGCGACGCCACGCAACAAAAGAAAACCGCATAACATTAGAACAAAACAGTCGTTATGCGCATATATGAGGCGCCGCACAATGAGTTCGGTGTCGTCGTATCGATTCGCACCATGAACTTTCAGCAACTGCGCTCCGTGCGCGAAACCGTCCGCCAGGGCTTCAACCTCACCGAGGTAGCGCATGTGCTGCACGCGTCTCAGCCAGGCGTGAGCCGACAGATCCGCGAGCTGGAAGACGAGCTCGGCGTCGAACTGTTCGTCCGCTCGGGCAAGCGCCTGCTGGGCCTGACCGAACCGGGGCAGCACGTCTTGCCCGTGATCGAACGCATGCTGCAGGATCTGGACAACCTGCGGCGCGCGGCCAGCGACTTCGCCGCCACGCATGCAGGCCCGTTGTCGGTGGCTGCCACCCACTCACAGGCCCGTTATGCCTTGCCGGCAGCGGTGCGCGACTTCCGGCAGCTGTACCCTGCCGTCACGCTCAACCTGCACCAGGGCTCGCCACGCCAGGTGGCCGAGATGCTGCTCAGCGGCGAGGCCGACATCGGCATTGCCACCGAAGCCCTGACGCAGTACAGCGAGCTCGTTACCCTGCCCTGCTATCGCTGGACACACAGCGTGGTGGTACGCCCCGATCACCCCCTCGCCGACGGGCAGCCGTTGACGCTGAGCCGGCTCAGCCGGCATCCGTTGATCACGTATGACGCTGGCTACACCGGCCGCTCACACATCGACACCGCGTTCGAGCAGGCGGGGCTCACGCCCTCGATCGTACTCAGCGCCATGGACGCCGACGTGATCAAGACCTATGTGGACCTGGGGATGGGCGTGGGCATCGTGGCGTCGATCGCCTACGACGAGCAGCGCGACAACCATCTTGTGGCCATCGACGCAGGGCACCTGTTTGCCGTCAACACCACGCGTCTGGCCTTCAAGCGCGGTCGCTTCCTGCGCAGCTACGTGTATGCCTTCATCGAGGCGTTCGCGCCACCGCTGACCCGCGCTGTGGTGCAGGAAGCCATCGACGCGGCGTGACCCGCGCCGGCTTCGGCCGGCGCGGGATGCGCGCTCAGATCATCGTGGCCGGATCCGACTCGACAAAACCGCCGTTGCCACTGGCCGGGTCAAACCGACGCAGGCGGCGCGGCTTGAGGTAGGCCCGCGAGCCCACCGCCAGCACGCCGCTGTCGCGCAAAGCCTGGAACTCGCCGCGAGGCAGCTCCACATCGATTTCGCCGCGGCCATCTTCGCGACGAAACTCAAGCCGCGTGTTGGGCCCGACCGTCAACGCATGCACCAGCGAGACGGTGACACTGCCGGCCTCTTCGCGCGCCAACACCTGGATCTCATGCGGTCGCACATAGCTCACGGCGTCGGAAGCCGTCGTACCCGGCGCATGGTCGCGGCCATGGAAGAGATTCACATCACCCAGAAACTCCAGCACAAAGGGGGTGGCGGGGTGGTCGTACACCTCATCGGGCGAGCCCACCTGCTCGATGCGGCCCTGGTTCATGACGACGATGCGGTCGGCCACTTCCATGGCCTCTTCCTGATCATGGGTGACGAAGACGCTGGTGATGTGCATCTCGTCATGAAGCCGGCGCAGCCAGCGGCGCAGCTCCTTGCGCACCTTGGCATCCAGTGCGCCGAAGGGTTCATCCAGCAGCAACACCTTGGGCTCGACCGCCAGGGCGCGGGCCAAAGCGATACGCTGACGCTGGCCGCCTGACAACTGGTGCGGATAGCGATCGGCGATCCAGTCCAGCTGCACGAGCTTGAGCAGGTCGTGCACCTTCTTCTGGATCACCGCCTCGGACGGACGCAGCTTCTTGGGGCGCACGCGCAGGCCAAAAGCGACGTTCTCGAAAATCGTCATGTGACCAAACAGCGCGTAATGCTGGAACACAAATCCCACCTGCCGCTCGCGCACGGCCACGTCGGTGGCGTCTTCGCCGTTGAACAACACGGCGCCGCCATCTGGCTGCTCCAGGCCAGCGATGATGCGCAGCAGCGAGGTCTTGCCCGAGCCAGATGGGCCCAACAACGCCACCAGTTCACCGGAGGGCACCTGCAGGTTCAGGTTGTCACACACCGTGACCGACCCGAATCGCTTGACCAGGTTACGGATTTCAATGCTCATGCGGTTGCTCCAGCAGACTTCGCCTGGGCCAGCTGCTGCTGCACCCGACGTTCAACAATGTATTTGAGGACCAGCGTCACCAGTGCCAGGCTGGCCAGCAGTGAGGCCACGGCAAAGGCGGCGGCAAACTGGTACTCGTTGTAGAGGATTTCGATGTGCAGCGGCATGGTGTTGGTCATGCCTCGGATGTGGCCCGACACCACCGACACCGCCCCGAACTCGCCCATCGCCCGCGCGTTACACAGGATCACCCCGTACAGCAGCGCCCACTTGACGTTGGGCAGCGTGACCTTCCAGAAGGTCTGCCAGCCAGAAGCGCCCAGGACGACGGCCGCTTCTTCCTGCTCGAGACCCTGCGCCTGCATCAACGGGATCAGTTCACGCGCCACGAACGGAAAGGTGATAAAGATCGTCGCCAGCACGATGCCCGGCACCGCAAAAATGATCTTGATGTCGTGCTCCATCAGCCACGCGCCGAACCAGCCCTGCAGGCCGAACACCAGCACATAGATCAGGCCCGCAATCACCGGTGACACCGAGAACGGCAGATCAATGAGCGTCAACAACACGCTCTTGCCGCGGAAGTCGAACTTGGCGATCGCCCAGGCGGCTGCCACGCCGAAAACCAGGTTCAGCGGCACGGAGATGGCTGCCGCGATCAGCGTGAGCTTGATGGCCGACAGCGCATCGGGCTCGACCACCGCCGCGAGATAGACGTCCCACCCCCGCTTGAACGCCTCGAAAAACACCGAGACCAGCGGCAGGAACAAGAACAGGCTCAGGAAAACCAGGGCCAGCGAAATCAACAGCCAGCGCACCCACGCGGGCTCGCGCGTGGCGGCAGACAGACGGTTTTGAGGCAATGCGCCACTCATGGTGATTCCTTTCAGACCTTGCCTTGACGGTGGCGCGCCCACGCCTGCAGGCCATTGATCGCCAGCAGCAGCAGGAAGGACATCACCAGCATCACCACGGCAATGGCGGTGGCGCCCGCGTAGTCATACTGTTCCAGCTTGGTGATGATGATCAGCGGCGTGATCTCCGACACCATCGGCATGTTGCCTGCGATAAAGATGATCGAACCATACTCGCCAAGCGCCCGCGCGAAAGCCAGCGCGAAGCCCGTCAACAAGGCTGGCATCAGAATCGGAAAGATCACGCGGCTGAAGGTCTGCCAACGACTTGCGCCCAGCGTGGCCGACGCCTCTTCCAGCTCGCTCGAGACATCCTCCAGCACCGGTTGAACTGTGCGCACCACAAAAGGCAAGCCGATGAAGGTCATGGCTACGAACACCCCAAGCGGGGTGAATGACACCTTGATGTCGGCCAACGCGAGATACTGACCGATCCAGCCGTTGGTGGCATACAGGCCCGTCAGCGTGATCCCCGCCACCGCGGTGGGCAAGGCAAACGGCAGGTCAACGAGCGCATCCACCACCCGCTTGCCCCAGAACCGATACCGCACCAGCACCCAGGCGACCAGCAGGCCCGCGAACGCGTTCAGCAGGGCGGCTGCAAATGCCGAGCCGAAAGTGAGGCGATAAGTGGCCACCACCCGCGGCGTGGTCACAGTATCGATGAACTCCGTCCAGCTCAGCGTGGCCGTTTTCAGGAAGGTCGCGCTGAGGGGAATCAGCACGATCAGGCTCAGATACAACAAGGTCATGCCCAGCGCCAGGTCGAAGCCGGGCAGGACCGTGTGACGGCGCAGCAGCGCCTTTCTCAACAACATCTTGGCCCCTTGAAAGCTCAGCGAGCCCGCGCAGCTGTGATCTGGTCGTAGATGCCACCATCATTGAAGTGCTCAGCCTGGGCCTTGCGCCAGCCGCCAAACGCTTCGTCCACGGTGAAGGTTGGCACCTTCGGGAAGCGGCTGGCGTTCTGTGCCAGCAGCTCGGGCGAGCGGGGACGCAGGTTGTGCTTCACGGCAATACGCTGCCCCTCTTCCGACCACAGCCAGCGCAGGTAGGCCTCGGCCTCGCGACGCGTACCCTTCTTGTCCACCACCCGGTCGACCACGCTCACTGGGTTCTCTGCCAGGATGGTCGACTTCGGATAGACCACCTGGTAATCACCACCAAACTCTGCCTTGATCAGGGGCACCTCGCTTTCGAAGGTCACCAGCGCGTCGCCGATGCCCCGTTGTGCGAAGGTGGTGGTGGCCGCTCGGCCGCCACCATCGAACACCGGGACATTCGCAAACATGCGTTGCACCAGTTGGCGTGCCTGGGCGGCGTTGCCGCCCGACTTGATCACCGAGCCCCATGCGGCCAGATAGGTGTAGCGGCCATTGCCGGAGGTTTTGGGGTTCGGGATGACGACCGAGACACCACTGCGGGCCAGATCGCTCCAGTCCTTGATGCCCTTCGGATTGCCGGGTCGCACCAGGATGACGGTCACCGACGCCGTGGGCGCACTGCCGTTCGGCAGTCGCTTGGCCCAATCTGCAGGGATCAGCTTGGCGCGGTCATGCAGCATGTCGATGTCGATCGCCTGATTCATGGTGATGACATCAGCCTCAAGGCCTGCAATCACGCTGGCGGCCTGCCGGCTGGAGCCGCCATGGGACTGGTTGATCGTCAGGTTCGCACCATTCGTCTGCCGCCAATGGCGCTGGAAGGCGGCGTTGTAGTCCTTGTAGAACTCACGCGAGACGTCATAGCTCACGTTGAGCAGCGTGGCCTGCGCAAATGAGGGACCTACGGCCAACGACAACAAGGTGGCTCCGATCAGCTGCCTGAGCGACACATTGGACAGAAAACGCATGACTACTCCTCGGTTCGATGCAATTCGCGAATGCTAGAGCGGAAGCGCCCAAGGCCAAAACCACTTTTCTGGTGTTGCTCATGCGCGCAGCGCATAAAGAGATCATCAACATCGCGCGCTGACGGCCTGCGGCGGCGGTTCTGGTACTCCAACAAAAAAAGGAGGGCTTGCGCCCTCCCGATATCCTGCGTCACACCCCTTACCCTCTGACGCTCCTCATCGCTTGGTGTAGATCTGATCGAAGATCCCTCCGTCTGCAAAATGCGTGCGCTGCGCCTGCGCCCAGCCGCCAAACAGCTGGATGTCGAACAGCGCAAGCTTGGGGAACTGGTTGGCGTAGCGCGCGGCCACCGCGGGATCACGTGGCCGGTAGTAGTTCTGCGCAGCAATGATCTGGCCTTCCGTGCTGTAGAGGAACGCCAGATAGGCCTTGGCTGCAGCCACCGTGCCTTTGCGCTCGGCCACCTTGTCGATCAGCGCCACCGGTGGCTCGGCCAGGATGCTGATGCTCGGCACGACGATGTCGAACTTGTCCGACCCCAACTCCTTCACCGCCAGGAAGGCTTCGTTCTCCCAGGCCAGCAGCACATCGCCGATGCCGCGCTCGACGAAGGTCGTGGTCGACCCACGCGCGCCGGCATCCAGCACCGGCACGTTCTTGAACACATCGGCCACAAAGCGCTGTGCCTTGGCCGCATCGTTGTTGTGCTTCTTCAGGGCATAGCCCCAGGCCGCCAGATAGTTCCAGCGCGCGCCGCCCGAGGTCTTGGGGTTGGGTGTGATCACCTGCACGCCTGGTTTGGCCAGGTCGTCCCAATCCTTGATGCCCTTGGGATTGCCCTTGCGCACCAAGAACACGATGGTCGAGGTGTAAGGCGTGCTGTTGTGCGGCAGACGCTTTTGCCAGTCCGCAGGCAGGAGCTTGGCTTTCTCGGCGATCTCATCGATGTCGTAGGCCAGGGCCAGCGTCACAACATCGGCCTCCAGCCCGTCGATCACAGCGCGCGCCTGCCGACCCGAACCGCCGTGCGATTGTCTGACCGACACCGTCTCACCCGTACGGGCCTTCCAGTGGGCGGCAAAGGCCTTGTTGAAGTCCTGGTAGAGCTCGCGGGTCGGGTCGTACGACACATTGAGCAGGGTCACATCTCTGGCGTGGGCGACCACAGGCGCCAGAGCAGCCCCTCCCAGCAAAGCACCCCCCACCACCGCAGCGACGGTTCGAGCCAAGGTACGACGGCGTGTTGACAGCAGACGGTTCATCGTGGACAGCCATGTGTTGTTGAGCGATGAAGGGATCGTAGCCACATGCCCTCATTCGACAAACGAATCAAAATGCGCATCGACATGCACAAAACGAGAGAGCGCGTGCCTACGGTCCACATGCACGACACCGCTACCACGCGCACCTGCCGGCGCAGACGAGAGGCTGGCCCATCGTCTTCTTCGTTCACGGCAGCGGATGGCGGCATGGCGACAGGGCGGGCCGCGGCCACGTCATGTGCGCAGCGCGGGCTGTTCGAGCGGACGTCTGCTGCCGTGTCTGTGCCGGCGCAGGTGATGCCGATCGACAAAAGCCACCGGCAGATCAATGTCGAGCTGGGAGAGGATCCGGTCTACACCAGGCGTGTCGACCCCAGGCGGTCGACCGGTTTCTTGACGCGCTGCCGGGCTTCAGACGCCCGGGCGGCTGAGCCACGTGCGCCCGAGGCGGCACCGCGCCAGGGCGGCCCATTCCTGCATGCCTGCCAGCACCGCAAAGCAGATGGCCGCACTGCGGTAGGCCAGTGAACGTGTACGCCGAGTCAACATGGGCGGGAGCTTGCCGGCCGATCATGACAGTCGCATGACACCTGCACGCTCATGCACCCGCCCGGGGTGTCGCCAAACTGACATGTTGGCCAGGCAAGCTCGGCAGTTTTGCCCCGAGCCGCGCCACTGTGCAGCCCATCCGTCCGACCGAACTGGAACAACTGGATCGCTTGATCGAGCTGGGTGGGCCCCATGTTCAGACGCAGCGTCTGTGCGCGGTCCAGGCCAATGGCCGCGAACTGGGCGTCACCGCGGTGATGCTGGGCGCAGCCGACCCGACACTGCCTGCCGTGGCTTACGTGGGCGGCGTTCACGGCCTGGAGCGCATCGGCGCCGAGGTGGTGCTGGCCCATCTGGCCAGCGTGGTGCAGCGCCTGCGTTGGGACGACCTGCTGCACCAGTTGCTCGGCCGGTTGCGCATGGTCTTCGTGCCCATGGTCAACCCGGGTGGTCTGCTGCTGGGCACACGCGCCAACCCGCAGGGCGTGGATCTGATGCGCAACGCGCCCGTGGACGCCCAAGACCCTGTGCCCTTTCTCATCGGCGGCCAGCGCTGGAGCGCCACCCTGCCGTGGTACCGCGGCCCCATGGGCGCACCCATGGAGCCTGAAAGCGAGGCACTGTGCCGTCTGGCCGGGCAGGAGCTCTTGCCCCGCCCCTTCAGCCTGGTGGTGGACTGCCATTCGGGCTTCGGCATCCAGGACCGGATCTGGTTTCCGTTCGCGCACACGCGCCGCCCCATTGCGCACCTGGCGGAGCTGCATGCCCTGCACCGCGTGTTCCAGCAGACCCACGCCCACCATCACTACGTGTTTGAGCCACAGAGCCTTCAGTACCTCGCGCATGGCGATTTGTGGGATCACCTCTACCTGCAACAGCGGCAGAGGCACCCAGCCGGCATCATGCTGCCGCTGACACTGGAGATGGGCTCGTGGCTGTGGGTGAAGAAGAACCCGCGACAGCTGTTCAGTCGCCATGGCATCTTCAACCCCTTGATTGCCCATCGACAGCAGCGGGTGCTGCGGCGCCACATGGGGCTGCTCGATTTCATGGCCCGTGCCGCGGCCAGCCATGCGCGCTGGCGCCCCGCCCCATCAGACCGGGATCTGCACCACCGCCAGGCGCTCGCGAGGTGGTATGACAGTCACCCGCGGGGCTCGACGGGAGGCCATCCATGAGCACCTGGTTGCTGCTACGCGGGCTGACCCGAGAACAAGGCCACTGGGGTGACTTCCTGCCCCGTCTGCGCGAGGCGCTGCCGGCAGGCGATGTGGTGCTCACGCCCGACCTGCCTGGCAACGGCACCTTGTGCCAAATGCGAAGCCCGGCCACCGTGGCCGGCATGCTGGAGGCCTGCCGCGCCCAACTGGCTGACGCGGGTCACGCACCGCCGTATCACGTCGTCGCCATGTCTCTGGGCGCCATGGTGACCGTGCACTGGGCCCACACGCATCCGGAGGAGCTGGCCTGCGCCGCACTGATCAACACCAGCCTTCGGCCGTTCAGTCCGTTCTGGCATCGGCTGCGGCCCGCGAACTACCCACGCATCCTGCACTTGCTGCTGACGCAACCGCCCCCACACGCCATGGCGGCCACCATCCTCGCGATGACCGCCAACCACCCCGCGGACCGCGCGGGCACGCTCGCTCACTGGGCCCACCTGAGCGCCCGCCATCCCGTCTCAGCCGCCAACGCGGTGCGCCAACTCTGGGCAGCTGCGCGCTATCGCGCCCCGCGCGCGCGCGCCAGCGTGCCCATGCTGCTCATCAACGGCGCAGGCGACCGCTTGGTGCATCCAGACTGCACGGCTGTGCTGGCGCGCGCATGGGGGTTGCCCATGCTCAGGCATCCCACGGCGGGGCATGATCTGCCGCTGGATGCGCCGGACTGGCTGGTGACGCAGTTGCTGCTGTGGGCGCAGACGCAGGCGCACCAGGCACCTGGGCCGACTGCCCCATCTGCTGCTCACCACCCAAGGCCTCCACCAGATCAGGAATGAGCTCGATCAGCTCACCGGTCACGATGGCCACATCGCCTTCGAAACCTTCTGCCCCTTCGGCCTTGCCCTGCTCCAGCACCACATCGAGCAAGGCCAGCTTCTTGAGCTGCATGGACTCGGTCAGCACGAACGAACACCGATCGCGCCAGGTCAGCGCCACACGCGTGGGCATCTTGCCGCCGGTGATGTGCTGGCGCACCTCGTCGGTGTCCAGCGGGTGGCGGGCGTAGCGCACCACCGCCTTGGTGGCGTCGGGCGCCTTCAGTTCGCACTCGCGGTCAATGGTGAAACCATAAGGCGACTCGCCTGTGCCCAGCCAGTGGGCCATGGCCACAGCGGGCGACATCTCGGTCTGGACGAGCGACAGCGCCAAGCCATCGATCAACTTGATCAGCAGCGTGACCACCTCGTCGGCACGCGCCTGGCTGCCCGTGTCCAGCATCAGCAAACGCTCGCGCGGCGCCAGCCACACCCAGGTGGACGACTGCTTGGTGAAGGCGCGGGGCAGCAACTCGTGCAGGGCCTGCTCCTTGAGCTCTTTGCCCAGCTTCTTGCCGGGCTTGCGTCCGGTGGTCTGCTCGATCTCGCGGGCCATCTCGTCGACCCGGCGCTTGACCACCGAGCCGGGCACCACGCGCTGCTCGGTCTGCAGCCGCATCACCCAGTGCCCGCCCACCAGTTCGAGCAGAGGCGCATGGGCCTCGCCGCGCGGCTCGACCCAGCCCGATGATTTCTGCTGCGTGGCACCGCAAGGCAGAAAGCGCGCTTGCGCCAGGGCATCTTCGACCGCGGCTGCGTCGGATGACCAGCCTTCGCCGATCCGGTACACCGTGAGATTCTTGAACACGTTCCGTCCTTCGACACAAAAGAAAACGCCCCTGACGAATCAGGGGCGCTCTGTCTTGGCGGAGACGAAGGGATTCGAACCCTTGATGCAGGTTTTGCCCACATACTCCCTTAGCAGGGGAGCACCTTCGGCCTCTCGGTCACGTCTCCAACAACCCGCGCATTCTAGCCCGAAAAGCGTGCATTCCGGGCGTTGCGCGTCAAAACAACGGCCATCAGGCCTTCGCTTCGTCCAGGCCAAAGGCCTTGTGCAGCGCGCGCACGGCCAGTTCCATGTACTTCTCGTCGATCACGACCGAGGTCTTGATCTCGGAGGTGGTGATCATCTGGATGTTGATGCCCTCGTCCGACAGCGTCTTGAACATGGTCGAGGCGATGCCCACGTGGCTGCGCATACCGATGCCCACGATGGACACCTTGCAGATCTTGGGGTCACCCACGATCTCACGCGCGCCCAGCGCCGGCTGGACCTGGGCCTGCAGCAATTCCATGGTCTTGGCGTAATCGCCGCGCGGCACGGTGAACGAGAAGTCCGTCTTGCCGTCGTGCGAGACGTTCTGGATGATCACGTCCACATCGATGTTGGCCTCGGCCACCTTGCCCAGGATCTGGTAGGCGATGCCGGGGGTGTCGGGCACGCCGACCACGGTGATCTTGGCTTCGTCGCGGCTGAACGCGATACCGGAAACAACGGCTTGTTCCATGTCTTCGTCTTCCTCAAAACTGATCAGGGTGCCCGACTTGGCTTCCTCAGCCAGATCGATGTCCCAGGGCGTGAAGCTCGACAGCACGCGGGTCGGCACGCGGTACTTGCCGGCGAACTCCACCGAACGGATCTGCAGAACCTTGGAGCCCAGCGAGGCCATCTCCAGCATTTCTTCGAAGCTGATGGCCTTGAGGCGGCGGGCTTCCGGCACCACGCGCGGGTCGGTGGTGTAGACCCCGTCAACGTCGGTGTAGATCAGGCATTCATCGGCCTTCAGCGCGGCCGCCACGGCCACGGCCGAGGTATCCGAACCGCCACGGCCCAGCGTGGTGATGTTGCCATCCGGATCCACGCCCTGGAAGCCGGTGATGATGACCACCTTGCCGGCATTCAGGTCGGCGCGCACGCGGGCGTCGTCGATGCTTTCGATGCGGGCCTTGGTGAAGGCCGAATTCGTCTTGATGGGCACCTGCCAGCCAGCGTAGCTGACGGCGTCCATGCCTTCGGCCTGCAATGCGATGGCCAGCAGGCCCACCGACACCTGTTCGCCGGTGGACGCAATCATGTCGAGCTCGCGCGGGCTCGGCCGCTCGGACAGTTCTTTGGCCAGGCCCAGCAGGCGGTTGGTCTCACCGCTCATGGCCGAGGGCACGACCACGATCTGATGACCCGCCCGCACCCACTTGGCCACGCGCTTGGCCACGTTGCGGATGCGCTCGGTCGAGCCCATCGACGTGCCGCCGTATTTGTGAACGATCAGTGCCATGTCGGATGTGTGGAGGAAAAAACGGCGCAGAACGCGCGCCATCAAACCCGACATTCTAGCCCGCCAGCGGCCCGAGTCGCCAGCCGACACCGAACGTTGTCAGAATGAGGGAGAGTCGGCGTCAGGCCCCGGGTGCCACTGAATGGCCCACTGAGGCGCGCCATCCGGCATGCGCCAGCGCGCATCCACGCCCAGCCCGGGCACGAACACCAGCGCCTCGCCCGCCCACAGGGGCGCGCCCGCCCGCTCCCAGGCCGGCACGCCCGCAGTCTGGAACTGCTTCTTCAAGGCGCGAGGCGGACGCCCGGCGCCGGCCTGCCATTGCTCGCCGCCCTGTCGCGGCCGCGGCCGCAGCGTGGGCAGCACGCGCGGGTTCAGGCCGCCAGAAACCGCGGGCCGAACTTCATAGCATCCGGGTGCACCAGCAAACCGCCACACACCTTCCCCGAGCATGCCACCCGCGGCCGCCTGGACCGGCTCGCCGAATGCCAGTGCGTCACCGAAGCCAGGCGCAGCAGGGGCGCAGACCAGCGCGCCACGGTAGAGCGACAAGCCCACTGCCGGCCAACGCGCCGCCGCGCCCTCGTCAAGCAGGCGCGGCAACTCATCTGCCAGACGCCGCACCCATGAGGCAGACAGCCCGCTGCCCGAGCACTGTCGGTACCAGTGCCGCAAGGATTCGCGACGCAAGGCGGCTGGCCACTGACGCCATGCCGCCAGTGGCCAGGCGCCGGCCTGTCCGCCCAACGCCGCTTGCCTCGCCTGCCCAACCTGTTCGCCCGCCCACGCCTGTACGACCTCGGCGGCATCGGCCGCGCAGGCAGCCGTCTGGGACAACGCCGTTTCCAGATGCGGAAAGGCCTGCGCCAACACCGGCCACACGGCCAGCCTCAACCGGTTGCGGGCGTGGCGCGCGTCTGCGTTGCTGTCATCTTCGATGTGGCGTACGCCGTGCAGCCGCACGTAGGCCTCGACCTCCTCACGTGGGCGGTCCAGCCACGGGCGGGCCCAGGCCACGCCGCCACGCCACGCCAAACGCGGCATACCGGCCAGCCCGGCCACACTGGCGCCGCGCAGCGCCTGCAGCAGAACGGTTTCGGCCTGGTCACGGCGGTGATGAGCCAACAGCAGCAGCGAGGCCCCCAGTTCGTCGCACATCGCATGCAGGGCCTCGTGTCGCAGCCTTCTGGCGGCCGCCTCCAACCCCTCGGACGAGCCCCGCGGCACACACACATGCCGCACGCGCGCCGACACTGGCCAGCCGCGCGCCTGCCAGTCCTGGCAAGTGCCCTCCACATGGGCCCACCAGTCGTCGGCATGGGCACTCAGGCCATGGTGAACATGCAGCGCCCAGACCTGGATGGGCGGCTGCCCAGGCCCCTCGCGGGCCAGTTCGGCGGCCACCCGCACAACGGCGTGCAGCATGGCCATCGAGTCGCGGCCACCACTGCAGGCCACCGCCACCGCCAGGGGCGCCAGATCAGACACAGCCGACGCCTCGGGCGCCACGGTGCCTCAATGCTCTTTGGTGTCGTTGAAGCGGCCGTAGCTCTGCAGGCGCTCGTAACGTGTCTGCAGCAGATCCTTGACCTTGAGGTCGCTGACCTGACGCAGCGCGTCATTCAGCGCGCGCTTGAGGTTGGCTGCGGCCTGCTTGTGATCGCGGTGGGCGCCGCCCACGGGCTCGCTGATGATTTTGTCGATCAGGCCCAGCGCCTTGAGGCGATGCGCCGTGATGCCCAGCGCCTCGGCGGCATCCGACGCCTTGTCGGCCGTCTTCCACAGGATCGAGGCACAGCCCTCCGGCGAAATGACCGAGTAGACCGAGTACTGCAACATCAGCACCTGATCGGCCACACTGATGGCCAGCGCGCCGCCCGAGCCACCTTCACCGATGATGGTGGTGATGATGGGCACTTCGAGCTTGGCCATCTCGAAGATGTTGCGGCCAATGGCCTCGGACTGGTTGCGCTCTTCGGCGCCGATGCCAGGATATGCGCCAGGGGTGTCCACAAAGGTGAACACGGGCAGACCGAACTTCTCTGCCGTCTGCATCAGGCGCAGGGCCTTGCGGTAGCCCTCGGGCCGCGACATGCCGAAGTTGCGCGCGGCGCGCTCCTTGGTGTCGCGTCCCTTCTGGTGGCCCACCACCATGCAGGGCTGGCCATTGAAACGGGCCAGTCCGCCAACGATGGACTGGTCGTCCGCGAAATGGCGGTCGCCGTGCATCTCCTGGAAGTCGGTGAACAGCTCGTTCACGTAGTCCAGCGTATACGGCCGCTGCGGGTGGCGCGCGATCTGCGTCACCTGCCAGGGGGTCAGGCTCGCATAGATGTCCTTGGTGAGTTGCTGGCTCTTCTTGCTCAGGCGGTCGATCTCTTCAGAGATGTCGACGGCCGACTCGCTTTGCACGTAGCGCAACTCTTCGATCTTCGATTCGAGCTCAGCGATCGGCTGCTCGAATTCCAGGAAATGCCGTTTGCTCATGACAAACATCCTTTCATGTTGGCGCGGTGGCGCTCAGTATTCCACTGGAACCGGGTCCAGGCTGCGCCACAGGTACCAGGTTCCGACGGTCCGGTACGGCGACCAGGCCTCGGCCAGTTCGCGCGCTTCGGCGCGGGAGACCGGCTCGCCGCTGAAATAGTTGTGGCTGATCCCCTTGATCAGACCGAGGTCGTCCAGGGGGAGCACGTTCGGGCGCATCAGGTGGAAGATCAGGAACATCTCGGCCGTCCAGCGGCCGATGCCGCGGATGTCGATCAGCTCTTCGATGATGGCCTCGTCGTCCATCTGCTGCCACTGGTCCACGTGCACCTGACCGGTGTCGAAATGGCGCGCCAGATCCAGCAGGTAATCCACCTTGCGCGTCGACAGCCCGACCTGCCGCAGGGCCTCAGGTGACTGGCGCATCAGGTCCTGAACCGACACGGCGGAGCGCGCGACCTGCAGGTCCTGGCCCAGCAACACCAGCAGCCGCTCCCAGACGGCCTGCGCGGCCTTGACCGAGATCTGCTGACCCACAATGGACCGCGCCAGCGTGGTGAATGCGTCACCGCGGCTGTACAGACGTGCACTGCCGTGGTCGGCGATCAGCTTGCGCATGACGCGATCACGGCGGGCCAGGTGCCGGCAGGCATCGTCCCAATAGGGTGGCGTCACCAGCGCGCCGGAGGGTTCGGCCGCAGGCGGCTTGGGCGTGGTGGATCCGGGCATCAGGCTTTCACCCAGGTGGTGCCCTGGGGGCTGTCCTTGAGCACGATGCCCTGAGCGGCCAGTTCGTCTCGAATGCGGTCGGACTCGGCAAAGTCGCGGGCCTTCTTGGCCTCGGCCCGTTGCGCGATCAATGCCTCGATCGCGTTGACATCCAGACCGGCCCCCGCCGCCCCGCCCTGCAGGTAAGCTTTGGGCGACTGCTGTAGCAGACCCAGCATGCCGGCCAGCGCCTTCAACTGCGCTGCCACCTTCAGCGATCCACCACGGTTGAGTTCGGCCGCCAAGTCAAACAGCACGGCCAGCGCAATGGGCGTGTTGAAGTCTTCGTCCATGGCGGCCTTGAAACGGGCCGCATGGGGCTCCTGCCAGTCGATTGGCTGCGCAGGCACGTCACCGATGGCATCCAGCGCCGTGTACAGACGCCGCAGGCCGGCACGCGCATCGTCGAGCCCGGCATCGCTGTAGTTGAACGGGCTGCGGTAGTGCGTGCGCAACATGAAGAAGCGGATCGTCTCGCCGTCGTACTGCTTCAGCACCTCGCGGATGGTGAAGAAGTTGCCCAGTGACTTGGACATTTTCTCGTTGTCCACGTTCACGAAGCCGTTGTGCAACCAGTAGTTGACGAATCGCTTGCCACTGGCGCCTTCGCTTTGGGCAATCTCGTTTTCGTGGTGAGGGAACTGCAGATCCAGCCCACCACCATGAATGTCGAATTGCTCGCCCAGCAGCGCGCAGCTCATTGCCGAGCACTCGATGTGCCAGCCCGGGCGACCTGCGCCGTAAGGCGACTCGTATCGCGCATCCTCAGGCTCGTCGGGCTTGGCGGCCTTCCACAGCACGAAGTCCAGCGGATCGTGCTTGCCGTCGTCCACGGCCACGCGCTCGCCCGCCCGCAACTGGTCCAGCGTCTTGCCCGACAGCTTGCCGTAGCCGTCGAACTTGCGCACGGCATAGTTCACGTCCCCATTGCCGGCCCGGTAGGCCAGTCCCCGGGTCTCCAGCTTGCCAATCAAGGCCAGCATCTGCGGCACGTACTCGGTCGCGCGGGGCTCGTGGGTGGGCGGTTCGATGCCCAGCGCGGCGATGTCCTCGTGCATGGCCTGCGCCATCTCTTCGGTCAACTGACGGATCGTGATGCCACGCTCCACGGCGCGACGGATGATCTTGTCGTCAATGTCGGTGATGTTGCGCACATAGGTGACCGCGTAGCCCGAGGCCTTGAGCCAGCGCTGGACCACGTCGAACGACAGCATCATGCGGGCATGGCCAACGTGACAGAGGTCATAGATGGTCATGCCGCACACATACATGCGGACCTGACCCGGGGTCATGGGAACAAAGGGCTCGACCTGACGCGACAGGCTGTTGAATACGCGCAAGCTCATGAAAACGTGTGAGGTGATGCGAACGGCGCGCCCTGCTGGACGGCGGCTCGCGCGACACGGGACGCCCGCACACCGTGATGCGACGCATTAAACCACCCGGGTCGTCTGGATACAATCTGACGAGTATACCGGGCCCTCCTCAGATCAGGGTGTCCCTTGCGTCAAACGAGTGTCCCGTGCTGCTATCCTCATGGTCTGTCGGCTGACGAAAACCTGCAGGACGCCGAGCCTGGCAGAGACAGGGGCGTCGTCGCCGTCATTGCATTCACACCGGTAACGAACCCATGCTTGCTGTCACGCCCAACATTCGTCCCCGACTGACCCGCCTGGCCATCCAGTCTCTGGCTGCCGTGGCGATGGCCCTCGCTGCCCTGCCCGCCCGTGCCGACGACATCGCCGAAGTTCAGCGCATGCTGGCAGCCGGCCGCAATGCCGAGGCCCTGCAGCGCGCAGACCAGTTCCTCGCCACCAAGCCGCGCGACCCGATGATGCGCTTCCTGCGCGGCATCAGCCTGTCGCAGGCCGGTCGCAGCGCCGAGGCCATCACGGTCTTCACCAAGCTGACCGAAGACTTCCCCGAGTTGCCCGAGCCGTTCAACAACCTGGCCGTGCTGTACGCGCAGCAAGGCCAGTACGACAAGGCGCGCAACGCGCTGGAGATGGCGATCCGCACCAACCCCAGCTACGCGACCGCTTACGAAAACCTGGGCGACGTGTACGCGAAGCTGGCGAGCCAGGCCTACTCCAAGGCCCTGCAGATCGACACCCGCTCCGCCGTGGCGCCCAAGCTGGCCATGATCCGCGAGCTGTTCCCCAAGGAGCGCAACAGCATCGCCGTGGCGTCGGCACAGACGACGCCCGCACCAGCGCCTAGCCCTGCGCCTGCGCCGACCCCCGCGCCGCGTCCGACGCCCACGCCGGCACCAACACCCACCCCCGCACCCGCTCCGACCCCAGCGCCGGCTCCGACTCCCGCACCGGCGCCGACCCCCGCGCCGACGCCTGCACCGGCGCCGGCCGCCAACGAAGAAGCCGCCCAGGTTCGCCAGGTCGAGGCAGCGGTCAATGCTTGGGCCAGCGCCTGGAGCCGTCGCGACATGAACGCCTATCTGGCCGCCTATGCCAAGGACTTCGATGCCGGCAAGCCGCGCCGCGTCTGGGAAGAAGAGCGTCGCGACCGCATCATGAGCAAGAAGAGCATCACCGTGCGTGTGGTGGGGCTGCGGATCGACGTCAATGGTGACAAGGCCACGGCCCGCTTCCGCCAGGAGTACCGCGCCGACAGCCTGAGCGTCAACAGCAACAAGCGGCTGGAACTCGTTCGTTCGGGCAACAAGTGGCTGATCGTGAAGGAAAGCACCGGCTCGTGATGGGAAACCGTAAGGCCTTCAGGGCACGGCATCTGGCCGCGGCCCTCGCCTTGTTGGTGGGATTTGGCACGGCCTGCGCTCAGACCGTTCGCACGCGAGCGGAGCTGAGCAGCAGCCCGCCCACGACTGCGGCTCAGCAGATTGCCCAGCCGGCTGCTGCCTCGGCGGAAGCCCGGCTGATGGAAACCTACCGGTTGCTGGCCCAGGGGCGCGGCCGGGAGGCCCTGCAGCGCATTGAGGCGCTGGTGCGCGATCATCCCAACTTCCAGCTTGCCCAACTCGTGTATGGTGACCTGCTGCTGGCCCAGGTTCAGCCTCTGCAGGCCAAAGGCAGCGGCGCCGGCCAGCTCAATGACGCCGCCGGCAAGCGGTTGGAGCAGTTGCGGCTGGAAGCCAACCGCCGGCTCCAGGCATTTCGCGACCGCCCAAAGGACGGCCTGATCCCGGCGCAGTTCGTCGAACTGCCGCTGTCGAGTCGGCATGCGATCGCGGTAGACGTAAGCCGGTCGCGCCTGTACCTGTTCGAGAATACCGCCCAAGGGCTGCGGCTGGTGTCTGACCACTACGCCTCGGTCGGGCTGCTGGGAGCCGACAAGCGCATCGAGGGCGATCAACGCACCCCGCTGGGGGTTTACTACATCACCAGCCGCCTGGATGCGCGCCAGCTGACCGATTTCTACGGAGCGGGTGCACTGCCGCTGAACTACCCCAACGAGTACGACCGTCGGCTGGGCCGCACAGGCAGCGGCATCTGGCTGCATGGCGTGCCGCGCGACAGCTACGTGCGCCCGCCCCAGAGTACCGACGGGTGCGTGGCACTGGCCAACCCCGAACTGCAGGCCATCTTGCAGACGGTTCAGCCCCGCACCACGCCCGTCGTCATCGCGCGCAGTCTGGACTGGGTCACGCGCGCCCGGGCCGAGCCAGAGCGTCGCGCCCTGAGCAACCTGATCGAGGGCTGGCGGGTGGCGCGCAGCAGCGGCGACATCGAACGACTGATGAGCTTTTACTCGCCACAGTTCGCCAGTGGCAGCCGCAACCTCAGCCAGTGGCGCCAGCTGGTCGGCCGTGAGATGAACCAGGCCGGCGGACGTCCGGTCAACATCAAGGACCTTGCCATTCTCGGCTGGCGTGACCAGAACGAGGTGCTCGTGGTCACCTTTGGCGAAGTCGTCGAGGGTCAACGTACCGGCGTGATGAAGCGTCAATACTGGGGCAAGGAAGGCGGCTTGTGGAAAATCTTCTACGAAGGAGTGATCGGATGATTCGACACCTGGTGATGTCGGCCCTGATGGTGGCCAGCGTGCATGTGCAGGCGCAAACGGTGAAGCTGACGACCAACATGGGCGACATCGTCGTCCAGCTGGACGCAGCCAAGGCGCCCAAGACGGTCGAGAACTTCGTACAGTACGTGCGCGCCGGTCACTACAACGGCACGGTCTTCCACCGCGTGATCGACGGCTTCATGATCCAGGGCGGCGGCATGACTCCCGATCTGCGTGAGAAGCCCACCCGCGCACCCATCCCGCTCGAAAGCCGCAACGGGCTGAGCAATGTCCGCGGCACCGTGGCCATGGCGCGTACCAATGTGCCGAACTCGGCCACATCGCAGTTCTTCATCAACGTACGCGACAACGACTTCCTGGACGCGGCGCGCTCGCCCGACGGCAACGGCTATGCCGTTTTCGGGCGCGTGGTGCAAGGCATGGACGTGGTCGACAAGATCCGGAAGGTCGACACCACTCGCCGCGGCCCTTACGATGACGTGCCGGTCAAGCCCGTCATCATTCAAACAGCCACCATCGAGAAATGAACATGAGCAAGAACGTTGAACTGCACACCACCGCAGGCGTGATCCGTCTGGAACTGGACGAAGCCAAGGCACCCGCCACGGTCGCCAACTTCATCGAGTACGTGAAGGCTGGCCATTACGACGGCACCATTTTCCATCGCGTCATCAAGGGCTTCATGATCCAGGGCGGCGGCTTCGAGCCGGGCATGAAGCAGAAGTCCACCCGCGAGCCCATCGCCAACGAAGCCAACAACGGCCTGAAGAACGACAAGTACACCATCGCGATGGCCCGCACCAGCGCACCGCACTCGGCCAGCGCGCAGTTCTTCATCAATGCCACCGACAACGACTTCCTGAATTTCAAATCCGAGTCGCCGCAAGGCTGGGGTTACGCCGTGTTTGGCAAAGTCGTGGCCGGCACCGAGGTGATCGACGCCATCGAGAAAGTCAAGACCGGCCGCAGCGGCTTCCACGACGATGTACCGCTGGAAGACGTGATGATCACGAAGGCCATCGAGGTCTGATCATGGACGACAGGGCGCCCGCTGTGGTGCTGCGGGTGCCCCAGCCTGTGGCCAGCGCCGACGACTGGCCGCCACAGGCTCCTTGCGCCCGCCTGATCGCCCCAGCGCACTGGCAGGCCATCGACTGCATCTCTGATCTTCACCTCGACCCACGCCACCCGCGGACGCTGGCGGCTTTGTCGCATTACCTGGCACACACACCGGCAGACGCGGTGCTGGTTTTGGGCGACCTCTTCGAGGCCTGGGTCGGCGACGACATGCGTCAACAGCCCTTCGAGGCCCGCTGCGTCGATGCGCTGTCCATGATTGCGCAACGCGCCTGGGTGGGCATCCTTGTCGGCAACCGCGACTTCCTCATGGGTGAGGGCTTGATGAACGCTTGCGGCGCTCAGGCCCTGCCCGACCCGTTTGTGCTGGAAGCCTTCGGCGCCCGTCGCCTGCTGACCCATGGGGACGCATGGTGTCTGGACGACGCGCCCTACCTTGCCTTCCGGCAGCAAGTACGCCAGCCCGCCTGGCAGCAGGCGTTTCTGGGCCAGCCGCTCGACGCACGACTGGCTACCGCGCGCCAGATGCGTGAGGCCAGCGAAGCCCGTAAGGCCGAGCATCAAGGCGATGCGACCCAGTGGGCCGACGTGACGCCATCGCGTGCCGTGGCCTGGCTGCAGCATGCAGGCTGCACTGAGCTCGTGCACGGCCACACCCACAAGCCAGGACGCTCTGCGCTCGATGCGCATCATGCGCGCGAAGTGCTGAGCGACTGGGATCTGGACGACACCCGCGCCCCGCGTGCGGAGGTGCTGCGCCTGACAGCACGTGGCGTCCAGCGGCTGGGCCTCATGGACGCCTGCGCATCGGAAGGCGCAACCACAGCCTCGCGCTGACATGAACTGGCTCAGCAGCCTGATCCGCAGCCTGCCTGCTGCGCTGCTACCGGACGCGATGGTGCTGCGCCATCGCGCCATCCCTGACGCGCTGTGGGCGCGCACGCTGGCCGGCTACCCCTTTTTGGCATGGCGCACGCCCGCGCGTCAGGCGCGCCTGCGCGAGCTCAGCACGCTGTTTCTGGCTCACAAGGAGTTCACGCCCATGCCCGGTGTCGCATTCGACGACGCCATGGCCGTGGCCATCGCGGCACAGGCCTGTCTGCCCGTGTTGCGCTGGGGCCTGAACCCGTACAGCGGCTTCGTCAGCGTGGTCATCCACCCAGATCAGGTCGTCGCCCGCCGGGAAACCATGGACGAGGCCGGCGTCGTGCACCAATACGACGAGGTGCTGGCTGGCGAAGCCCAGCCCGACGGCCCCATCATGCTGTCGTGGCACGACGTGGACATGGGCGCCGATCACCCTGAGGGCTACAACGTCGTGGTCCACGAATTCGTGCACGCGCTCGACATGTCGAACGGCGAAGCAGACGGCTTGCCACCTTTGCCGCCCGAGGTGAGTCGCGATGAGTGGCTGGACACCCTGTGGCAGGCCTTTGATCACCACCGCAATGCCCTCGCCCACGGCGAGCCCACCTGGCTCGACCCCTATGCCGCCGAACACGGTCTGACCGAGTTCCTGCCAGTGGTGTGTGAGGCCTTCTTCACGGCCCCACATGGCCTGGCTCAGGCTTACCCCGATGTCTACGCGCTGCTGCGCGTCTACTTCAATGAGTCACCGGCCGAGCACGCACCGCCCCGGGGACCAGCCCAACATGAATGAAAACGGGCTCCCGAAGGAGCCCGTCCGGCTTACGTTGCAGCTTACTCGGCCGTGGCAGGCTCGGCCTTGGGCTTGTCGCTGCGCTTGGCCTGGATGTCGAGCTTGACCTCGTCTTCGCCCTTGGCATTGGGCGCCACATCCACGGTCAGGCGGCCGCCATCGACCAGCGAGCCGAACAGCAACTCGTCGGCCAGCGCGCGCCGGATCGTGTCCTGGATCAGGCGCTGCATCGGGCGGGCCCCCATGAGCGGGTCGAAACCGCGCTTGGCCAGGTGACGGCGCAGCGCATCTGTGAACGTGACCTCGACCTTCTTCTCGGCCAACTGGCTTTCGAGTTGCAGCAGGAACTTGTCGACCACCCGCAGGATGACCTCTTCGTCCAGCGGCTTGAAGCCCACGATGGCGTCCAGCCGGTTGCGGAACTCGGGTGTGAACATCCGCTTGATGTCGGCCATCTCGTCCCCCGCCTCGCGCAGCGTCGTGAAACCGATGGTGGACTTCTGCAGCGTCTCGGCGCCCGCATTGGTAGTCATGATGATCAACACATTGCGGAAGTCAGCCTTGCGACCGTTGTTGTCCGTCAGCGTGCCGTGGTCCATGACCTGCAGCAGGATGTTGAACACATCCGGGTGCGCCTTCTCGATTTCGTCGAGCAGCAACACCGCGTGCGGCTTCTTGCTGATGGCCTCGGTCAACAGACCGCCCTGGTCAAAGCCCACATAACCCGGAGGCGCACCGATCAGACGGCTCACGGCGTGGCGCTCCATGTACTCCGACATGTCGAAGCGGATCAGCTCGATGCCCAGGATGTAGGCCAATTGCTTGGCCACTTCCGTCTTGCCGACCCCCGTGGGGCCGCTGAACAGGAAGGCACCAATCGGCTTATCCGGCTTGCCCAGGCCCGAACGCGCCATCTTGATGGCGGCTGACAGGGCATCGATGGCCGTGTCCTGACCGAAGACCACGCTCTTGAGGTCGCGGTCCAGGTTCTTCAGCTTGCTGCGATCGTCATTGGACACGCTGGTCGGCGGGATGCGCGCGATCTTGGCCACAATCTCTTCGACCTCGGCGCGCGTAATGGTCTTCTTCTGTTTGCTCTTGGGCAGGATGCGTTGAGCAGCACCGGCTTCGTCAATGACGTCAATGGCCTTGTCAGGCAGGTGGCGGTCATTGATGAACTTGGCCGACAGCTCGGCAGCCGCCTGGAGCGCGCCCAGCGCGTACTTGACGCTGTGGTGCTCTTCAAAGCGCGACTTCAACCCCTTGAGGATCTCGACCGTCTGCTCCACCGTGGGCTCAACCACCTCGACCTTCTGGAAGCGACGCGACAGCGCCGCATCCTTCTCGAAAATGCCGCGGAACTCTGTGAACGTCGTGGCGCCGATGCACTTGAGCTGGCCAGAGCTCAGCGCCGGCTTGAGCAGGTTGGACGCATCCAGCGTGCCGCCCGACGCCGCGCCGGCACCGATCAGCGTGTGGATCTCGTCGATGAACAGAACCGAGTTGGGCTGCTCCTTGAGTTGCTTGATCACCGCCTTGAGGCGCTGCTCGAAATCGCCACGGTATTTGGTGCCTGCCAGCAGCGCACCCATGTCCAGCGCATAGACCTGCGCATCGGTGAGCACGTCGGGCACATCGTTTTGGGTGATGCGCCAGGCCAGACCCTCGGCGATCGCTGTCTTGCCCACGCCAGCTTCACCCACCAGCAAGGGATTGTTCTTGCGACGGCGGCACAGCACCTGGATCACGCGCTCGACCTCAGTCTCACGGCCGATGAGCGGATCGATCTTGCCTTCGCGAGCCAACTGGTTGAGGTTCTGGGTGTACTGCTCCAGCGGCGAGGCCTTGCTGTCGGCCTCTTCCTTCTCGCCCTCGGGCTGGCCACCTTCTGCACCAGCCGACTTGGCCGATTCGGGCGGATCCACCTTGCGGATGCCATGGGCGATGTAGTTCACCACATCCAGGCGCGTGACGCCCTGCTGGTGCAGGTAGTACACCGCATGACTGTCCTTCTCACCAAAGATGGCGACCAGCACATTGGCGCCGGTGACTTCTTTCTTGCCACCGCTGGAGGACTGGACATGCATGATCGCGCGCTGGATCACGCGCTGAAAACCCAGCGTCGGCTGCGTGTCGACCTCGTCCGTCCCGCCCACGGTGGGCGTGTTGTCCCGGACGAACTGGTCCAGGTTCTTGCGGAGTTCATCCAGGTTCGCGGCACAGGCCTTCAACACCTCGGAAGCAGAGGGGTTGTCGATCAGCGCCAGCAGCAGGTGTTCCACGGTGATGAATTCGTGGCGCTGCTGCCGGGCCTCGACGAAGGCCATGTGCAAACTCACTTCCAACTCTTGCGCAATCATGCGGTCTCCAGGATGCACTGCAGGGGGTGCCCGGCACGCCGGGCGGCGGCAAGAACGAGTTCGACCTTGGTGGCCGCGACGTCTTTGCTGTAGACACCGCACACACCACGACCTTCGTGGTGGATTTTGAGCATGATCTGAGTCGCCGTGTCTAGATCATGGCGGAAATGCTCTTGCAAGACGAATACCACGAACTCCATGGGCGTGAAATCGTCGTTCAGCATGACCACCTGATACAGCTTGGGCGGCTCGAGCGCCAGTTCCTCCTTTTCGACCACCGCGGCGCCCTCACCGTCCTCTGAAGGGCCGGCGGGAGGTTGCGATGCGTGGAGGCGAAGCAGGTCAGACATGCGATTGATTCTACGGGAGGCCCCGCGCTCTTGCATGTCATCTTGGGGTGTCCCGCCCGATCACAAGGGCTGAATACCGCGACAGGTGCCGGACTTTTCCGATGACGCGGACGTGTCGCGGCAGTGCCGCGAATCGAACAGCTTGTAATCGGTGCAACAAAGGCTTGGCGCATTCGGTCAGCATGCCCCAAAACCGAGGGTTATCGCTCGGTTTGGTGCATGCCACCCTGCTTGACACGTGGGAACGCGCATGCAGAAAATGTGACCAAATTAACAGGAGGAGTAGATGGCCACCGGTACTGTGAAATGGTTCAACGACGCCAAGGGCTTCGGGTTCATTGAGCCCGACCAGGGCGGCGGAGACGTCTTTGCGCATTTTTCCGCCATCCAGATGGAAGGTTTCCGGACCCTCAAGCAGGGCTCCAAGGTGAGGTACGACCTCGTCGCCGGCCCGAAAGGCATGCTGGCACAGAACATCCAGCAGTTGGACGGCCCCGCCCGTGCTGACGAAAGCCACGATGCGCTGTCCGACATGCACTTCCGCGAAGCGGGCAACATGGGGGGGCATCGTCTGCCTCACTGACCGGCACCACTGCGGGCGCCATGCGGCGCGCTCAGCGGATACAAAAAAACCTGCCTCTCGGCAGGTTTTTTCTTGGGCGCTGCGGGCGCTTACATGTTGTCGATCATGACCTGACCGAAGCCCGAGCACGACACCTGGGTCGCACCTTCCATCAGACGCGCAAAGTCATACGTGACTTTCTTGCTCTGAATGGCCTTGTCCATCGAGGAGATGATCAGATCAGCTGCCTCGAACCAGCCCATGTGGCGCAGCATCATCTCGGCCGACAGGATCTCGGAGCCGGGGTTCACATAGTCCTTGCCGGCGTACTTCGGCGCCGTGCCGTGGGTGGCTTCGAACATGGCCACCGTGTCCGACAGGTTGGCCCCGGGCGCGATACCGATGCCACCGACCTGGGCGGCCAGGGCGTCAGAGACATAGTCGCCGTTGAGGTTCAGCGTGGCGATCACACTGTACTCGGCCGGACGCAGCAGGATCTGCTGCAGGAAGGCGTCGGCAATGGCGTCCTTGACGACGATGTCCTTGCCCGTCTTCGGGTTCTTGAACTTGCACCACGGGCCGCCGTCGATCAACTCGGCGCCAAACTCTTTCTGAGCCAGGCCATAGCCCCAGTCGCGGAAGCCACCTTCGGTGTACTTCATGATGTTGCCCTTGTGAACCAGGGTCACGCTGGGCTTGTCGTTGTCGATCGCGTATTGCAGGGCCTTGCGCACCAGGCGTTCCGTGCCTTCGCGGGAAACGGGCTTGATGCCGATGCCCGAGGTCTCGGGGAAGCGGATCTTCTTGACGCCGAACTCGTCCTGCAGGAACTTGATCAGCTTCTTGGCCTTGTCGCTTTCGGCTTCGAACTCGATACCGGCGTAGATGTCTTCCGAGTTCTCGCGGAAGATCACCATGTCGGTCTTCTCGGGCTCCTTCACTGGCGAAGGCACGCCCTTGAAGTAGCGCACCGGACGCAAGCACACGTACAGGTCGAGCTCTTGACGCAGGGCCACGTTCAGCGAACGGATGCCACCGCCGACGGGCGTGGTCAGCGGGCCCTTGATGGACACGACGTAGTCCTTGAGGACCTGCAGCGTTTCTTCGGGCAGCCAGACGTCGGGGCCATACACGCGGGTGGACTTCTCACCGGCGTAGATTTCCATCCAGTGGATCTTGCGCTCGCCGTTGTAAGCCTTGGCCACGGCCGCATCAACCACCTTGATCATCACGGGCGTGATGTCAAAGCCGGTGCCGTCGCCTTCGATGTAAGGGATGATGGGGTTATGGGGCACGTTGAGCGAGAAGTCCGGGTTCACCGTGATCTTCTGCCCGCCTTCGGGCACCTTGATGTGCTGATACATGTGCGTGGTCTCCGCGGTTGGCGTTTCCTTGAGATGCCTGCGTCACGGATGGTGGGCAGGCTCGCCTGATTTTACGCCAGCGCAACCCTGGGTCATGCTTGGAAACCCAGGTTGGGCGCGTTGGTTGCGGTTTTTCCGCACCAACGGGCCAACGGGCTCACGCACACCAAGCTTGATACTGCGCCCAGACGTGATGTGACACTGCCCATGCCGCCATCGCGGCGAGGCCTGCGCCCGCGGCCCTCACGGCCCAACGTGGGTCCACCAAGGCGCCCAGGGGACTGGCTGGACGCGCCGGCCCGCTCACCGTCAGGCGCTCGTCAGATGTGTGGCGCGAAGCCGGCTGGACCGCTGACGCCGTCGCAGCCGCGCGGGGCGCCCACAACACCGGTGCCACCGCACCGGACGCGGCGCCGGACGCACCGTCGGTGCGACGCAGCAAGCGCCCCAGCACCCACGGGGCCGCCCACACGCCCACCGCGCTGGGCAGAGAGAAAGTGAGCATGACGGCTGCGCCGCCTGCGGCATTGGGCGCCAGTGCCGCCACCATCAGTGCGGCATACAGCAGCCCGCAGGGCAGGAAAGCCCATAGTGCGCCAGCCAGCAGCGGCGTGGCCGGCGCCCACGGTGCGTCCACATGCCGCGCGGCAAACGCCTGCCAGCGTGCGCGCACCCGTCTGTACACCGTCAGACCTGCATGGTCCAGACGCTGAGGCATACGCCCGGTGACCACGAGCCACAGCCCCAGCACCACGGCTGCCACCAGCAGCATGATCCAGAAAGGTTGCAAGAAGGCGACCTGCCGACCGACCTGGGCAATCACCCCCGCACTGGCCGCCGCCAACGCACCAAGCATCGCATAACCCAGGCTGCGCCCGATCAAGGCCTTGATCGGCACGCCGCCCGGCATGGCCACGGCGCACGCAGCACCACACATGGCGGCACAGTGCGCCATGCCACCCAGGCCCATCAGCAACGCGGTCAACAGGAGGCTACTCAGCACGACAAACCCTTGATGCGGCCGGCATGGCCGCGTCTTCGCGGCTCAGATGATGCGCGAAAACCGCTCGACCTGCCGGTCAGCCTGCAGATACCGGTCGAACACCATGGCAATGGCGCGCACGAAGTACCAGCCCAGCGGCGTCACCCGCACACCGTCGTCTTCCAGCTCGACCAGCCCCATGTCGACCAGCCCGGCAAGCTGCTGCAGCTCCGCGGCAAAGTAGCTACGAAAGTCGATGAGGTAAGCCAGCTCGATGGATTCGATGTCCACCCGCCCCTGGCACATCACCGCCATGATGACCGCCCGACGCACGAGGTCGTCTCTTGACAGCATCAGTCCCCGCTCAATGGGCAGCTGACCACGCGCCAACGCATCGGTGTAGTCTTCCAGACTCTTGGCGTTCTGGCTGTAGTGCGCCCCCACGCGGCCGATGGCCGACACCCCCAGGCCGATCAGGTCGCTGTCAGGGTGGGTGCTGTAGCCCTGGAAGTTGCGGTGCAGCCGCCCCTGGCGCTTGGCCACCGCCAGGCTGTCGTGGTGCAGCGCGAAGTGGTCCATGCCGATGTAGTCATAGCCAGCTTCGCGCAGAACCTCAATGGCCATGGCGAGCATCGCAACCTTGTCCTGCGCTGGGGGCAACTCGGCCGCGTCGATGCGGCGCTGAGGTTTGAAGCGTTGCGGCAGGTGCGCGTAGGCGTACAGCGCAATGCGGTCCGGCTTGAGCGTGGTGATGCGCTCCAGCGTCTGACGGAAGCTCGCCAGCGTCTGGCGCGGCAGCCCGTAGATCAAGTCGGCGTTGATGGAATCGAACCCCAGTGTACGTGCGGCTTGCATCAGCTCGGCCACTTGCTCGTACGGCTGCACCCGGTGCACGGCCTTCTGCACCTCGGGGTCGAAGTCCTGCACACCCAGGCTGAGGCGGTTGAAGCCCGCCTGCGCCAGGCGCGCCAACCGCGGGGCGTCCACCGTGCGGGGGTCGACTTCGATGGCGTACTCGCCGCCGGGCACAAACTTGAACGCCTCGCGCAACGTCGCGATCAGGTCGGCCAGTTCATCGTCACTCAGAAAGGTCGGACTGCCCCCGCCGAAGTGCAGCTGCGACACCGTCTGCCGCCCACCCAGCTGCGCTGTGACCAGTTCGATCTCGCGCTTGAGAGATGCAAGATAGGGCTGCGCCCGCTCGTGATGCCGGGTGATGACCTTGTTGCAGGCGCAGTAGTAGCAGACCGACTCGCAAAACGGGATGTGAACGTAGACCGACAAAGGCACGGAAGGGCCGGCCACGGCGCCGCCCCCGGTGCCGCGCTGCTGCAGCGCCTGGGCGTACTGTGCTGCCCCGTAGGCTTCGACGAAGCGGTCAGCCGTCGGATAGGAGGTATACCGAGGACCGCTGACGTCGAGTCGCGTCAGCAGTTCGGGAGTCACCGCCACCGGCACGGGATGGGTTGCTGGGGAGTGAGCCAGATGTGTCATGGCGGCACTGTGCCACCCCTGACGCGAGCAGGGTTGATGTGGCTCAAGGTCTGTCGGCGAGCAACAGCAACAATCCCAGCAAACATTGAGGTCGCTCATGCTCAACCCCACCCCCATCTCCATCGAGCCCCAACAGCGGGCTGACCGAAATCCCTGTGTGCATGGCGGCACCGCTTCGCATCCGGACGGATGTGGGTCACAATCCCGTCCTATGAGACTGGATTCCTTCAAGGTCGCCTGCTCCAGCTGCAACCTGCGTGAGTTGTGCCTGCCGGTCGGCCTGACACAGACGCAGCTGAACCACCTCGATGATCTGGTGGCTTCGCGCCGCATGGTCAAGCGTGGGGAGGCTCTGTTCCACACGGGCGACCCATTCCGCTCGCTCTACGCCGTGCGCACAGGCTTCTTCAAGACGCGCATTTCGGCGGAAGACGGTCGTGACCAGGTGACGGGCTTCCAGATGGCCGGTGAGTTGCTGGGCCTTGACGGCATCAGCACCGACCGCCACGCATGTGATGCGATTGCGCTGGAAGATTCCCAGGTGTGCGTGATCCCCTACTCGCAGCTGGAAGACCTTTCTCGCGAGGTATCCGACCTGCAGCACCAGTTCCACAAGATCATGAGCCGCGAGATCGTGCGCGACCATGGTGTGATGCTGTTGTTGGGCAGCATGCGTGCCGAAGAGCGCCTTGCGGCCTTCCTGCTGAACCTCACGCAGCGGTTGCACGCGCGGGGCTTCTCGGCCTCGGCGCTGGTGTTGCGCATGACACGCGAAGAAATCGGCAGCTACCTTGGCCTCAAACTCGAGACCGTGAGCCGCACGTTCTCGAAGTTCCAGGAAGAGGGCTTTCTGGAAGTCAAGCAACGCGACATCCGCATCATGGACGAAGCGGGTCTGCGCGCGCTGGTCAACAACGCGCGCTGCTGACCGCAGTCAGCCAGACGGCCGCCTGACTGGCGGCCATCGCGCATCAGCCGTGTGCGTGATGCGCCAGGCGCCGTCCCCGGCGCGTGCGGCGGCCCGTTGAGCGGGGCACAGCCGCGGTCATCCAATACGAGAGAAATGTCCCGGCGGCCGCCAAGGCCCAAAACACCAGGAAGCTGAGGCTGTAGACAGTCATGGCATCTGGCTGCCACGACCCGATCTGCAGGTGGTTCGGATCGACCACCGAGAACACCACCATTTCAAGCACGGCGGCCACAAGAAACGTGGGCCAGAGCACCTGGGCGACGAACACGGAGCGGCGGGTCATGGGCACCTCCTTCAGTGCGTGAACCAGACGCCTCATGATGTGACGGACGTGTCAGACTGCCACGAGGATTAACCCGCAAACCCCTGGGGGTTTGCAGGGGGCGTCTCGCTCAGCGCGCCTGGTCGACCGCAGCATCCGGGCTGGCGGCGTGATTGCGCGCCTTGGAGGCCGGCAAGTCCTTGGCCGACTCCACATGGCCTACCGAGGTGTCCAGCACCGGATCGACGTTGCGCACCGCAACAACGACCGTGGCAATCCCTGCGACGACCACAATGGCCGGCCCGGCAATGACGAGCCACACGATGGGCAGCTTCCACCACGGGGGGTTCAGCTTGGCCTCGGGAGAAGAAACAGCGGAAGCAGACATGGTGTCTCCTGATATCAGCGGGGAATCATGAAAGTGGACTTCTCGCGCACATCGACTTGAGCGGCGTAGCCCTGGCGCATCTGCTCGACCACGACCGTCATACCGACACTGCCGCTGCCGAGTCGGGCGGCCGTTTCAGGCGGGATACGAACCGCGACGGGCACCCAGCGAGCTTCTGCGGGGCCGAGCACGACATCCTGCCCTCCTTCAACCACAGCCTGCGGCAGCTGGTCCACGCCGATGCGATAACGCTGGACGGCTTCACTGGCGTTCATCACCTGGATGCGATAGACGTTTTCGACATAGCCGTCGTCCACGATACGGGCCAAGGCGCCTCTGTCCTTGACGATGTCTACACGGAACGGCGGTCGGGTGTAGAGGCTGTACAGGAAGGCCCCAGCCACAAGCACGAGGATGCCAGCATAGAGCAGCACGCGGGGGCGCGCCACCCGGGCCCACATCTCCCCACGGTTGAGTCCCTGATCCATGGCGTTGAGCGTGGTGTAGCGGATCAGGCCCCGCGGGGTGCCCATCTTGTCCATCACGCCGTTGCAGACGTCAATGCATGCGGCGCAGCCGATGCACTCGTACTGCAGGCCGTTGCGGATGTCGATGCCGGTGGGACAGACCTGGACACACAGCGTGCAGTCGATGCAGTCGCCCTGCCCCTTGTCCGCCGCTGCGGCCTTTCGCGAGCGGGCGCCCCGCGGTTCGCCGCGCTTGGTGTCATAGCTGATGATCAGCGTATCGCGATCGAACATGGCGCTCTGGAAGCGCGCATACGGACACATGTACTTGCACACCTGCTCGCGCATGAAACCGGCGTTGCCGTAGGTGGCAAAACCGTAGAACAGCACCCAGAAGGTTTCCCACGGCCCCATGCCCAGGGTGAGGACGGACGAGCCCAATTCACGGATGGGCGTGAAGTAGCCCACAAAGGTGTAGCCCGTCCACAGCGCGACGCCAATCCATGCGGCATGCTTGCCGCCCTTGCGCCAGGCTTTCTCCAGCGTCCAAGGCCCCTTGTCGAGCTTCATGCGCTTCATGCGATCGCCTTCGAAGCGCCGCTCGATCCACATGAAGATCTCGGTGTAGACCGACTGCGGACACGCATAGCCGCACCACAAGCGACCCGCCACCGCGGTGAACAGGAACAGCCCGTAGGCCGAGATCACCAGCAGCGCCGTGAGGTAGATGAAGTCCTGCGGGTAGAGAACCAGGTTGAAGATGTAGAAGCGCCTGGTGTCCAGCTCGAACAGCACGGCCTGACGGTCATTCCAAGACAGCCAAGGCAAGCCGTAGAACACGAGTTGGGTGGCCCACACCATGGCCCAGCGCCATTTGGCAAACCAGCCATCGACGGCACGGGCGTAGATGGTTTCGCTCTTCTTGTAAAGCGAGATGACCTGCTCGCGCCGATCCTCGCGATTGGGGGCGGCAGGGGTGGAGGAATTCGCGGTTTCGCTCATGACGGCACACAAAAAAGCGGCGGAGGCGCCATATACCCATCAGGGTATCATGGGGCGCCTCCGCCGCATTCGATTTTTGCCTTTGGCTTGATGGGGATCAAGAAGGGGCAACCGCCCCCTCTGACTGGACCTTACTTGGCGTCGGCCACCTTGGTCGTGTTCGACAGCCCCCACACATACGAGGCCACCACCTTGATCTGGTCGTCCGACAGACGCGGGCTCTGCGCCGGCATCACGTTCACGATGCCATTGTTGATGGCCCTCACGATGGCCTCTTCACCCCAGCCGTGCAGCCAGATCTTGTCGGTCAGGTTGGGCGCGCCGATGGCCTGGTTACCCTTGCCGTCGGCGCCATGGCACGCCGCGCACACGGCCTTGAACTTCTCCCGACCCTGCGCAGCCAGCACGGGGTTGTGACCGCTGCCGGACAGGCTCAGCACATGGTGCGCGACCTGACGAACTTCCTCCGGCGAGCCCACCGCAGCTGCCAGCGGCGGCATCTGACCTTGGCGACCCTGTGCGATCGTCTCGACGATCTTCTCGGGCGAGCCACCATGCAGCCAGTCGCCGTCAGTCAGGTTTGGGAAGCTCTTGGAACCCTTGGCGTCCGAACCGTGACAGGCAGCGCAGTTGTTCAGGAACAGACGTTGGCCGATGGCCATGGCAGCGGGGTCGCTGGCCAGCTCTTCATGAGACTTGCCGGCAAACTGGCCAAAGATCTTGTCTTGCTCCAGCTTGGCCCTGGCAATCTCGTTTTGCAACTGGCCCGTGGCGCTCCACTTCAGGCTGCCCTGGTAGATGCCCAGGCCAGGATAGAAGAAGAAGTAAGCCACAGCAAACACCAGCGTGATGATGAACAGCATCAGCCACCAGCGCGGCAGCGGGTTGTTCAACTCCTGCAGGTCACCATCCCACACGTGGCCAGTCGTCTTGTCGACGTTGCCTTGCGCGTCATAAATCACCTTGTGGCGTGCGGCGCCAATCAGCACGAAGGCGCAATACAACAGGCCGGCCACGACGAGCGCGGCCACATACCACGCCCATCCACTCGATACGAAGTCGCTCATGAAGAGCCTCCAGTCAATCTTCAGAAAGAGGCAGGCGCGCTGCCTCTTCGAACTGGGACTTGTTGCTGCGCGAGTAGGCCCACGCAACGATGCCCACGAATACGCCCAGACATGCCACGGTGAAGAGGCTTCTCAGATCCATGACGTCCATTGCGCAACTCCTTGTTACTTGAGGGCCGTGCCCAGGACCTGCAGATAGGCGATCAGCGCGTCCATCTCGGTCTTGCCTTGCACTTCCATCTCCGCGGCCTTGATCTCGGCGTCGCTGTAGGGCACGCCGACCTTGCGCAGGGCCTCCATCCGCGGTGCGAGTCCCTTGGCATTCACGGGCGCGTTCTCAAGCCAGGGGTAAGCCGGCATATTGGACTCGGGCACCACGTCACGCGGGTTGATCAGGTGGACACGATGCCATTCGTCCGAGTACTTGCCGCCCACGCGGTGGAGGTCCGGACCCGTGCGCTTGGAGCCCCACTGGAACGGGTGGTCGTAGACAAACTCACCCGCCACCGAGTAGTGGCCGTAGCGCAGCGTCTCGGCGCGGAACGGGCGGATCATCTGCGAGTGACAGCCGTAGCAGCCCTCACGCAGGTAGACGTCGCGACCGGCCAACTGCAGCGCGGTGTAGGGCTTGAGGCCATCGACCGGCTGGGTCGTGCTTTGCTGGAAGAACAGGGGCACGATCTCGACCAGGCCGCCGACCGCGACGACCACCAGGGTCAAAACGATCATCAGGAAGTTGCTGGTTTCGATCCGCTCGTGCGAGAAGAGCTTGGGCTTGTGGTTGTTGTCAGCCATGAGATTCTCCAATCAGGCGTGAGCCGGCGCAGCCTGGGGGATCGGCGCGTTGGTGGCGCGGCCGGCCATGGCGGTCATCACGGTGTTCCACAGCATCAGGATCATGCCGCCCAGGTAGAGCAGGCCGCCCGCCACGCGGATCACGTAGAAGGGGTAGCTGGCCTTGACGCTCTCGACGAAGGTGTAGACCAGGGTGCCGTCAGGGTTGACCGCACGCCACATCAGACCTTGCATCACACCAGCGATCCACATCGCGGCGATGTACAGCACGATGCCGATGGTGGCCGCCCAGAAGTGCAGCGAGATGGCCGGCACGCTGTACATGGTCTTGCGACCGAACATGCGCGGGATCAGGTAGTACAGCGAACCCATCGAGATCAGACCCACCCAGCCCAGGGCACCCGAGTGCACGTGGCCGACCGTCCAGTCGGTGTAGTGCGACAGCGAGTTCACGGTCTTGATGGACATCATCGGGCCTTCGAAGGTCGACATGCCGTAGAACGACAGGGCCACGATCAGGAACTTCAGGATGGCGTCATCGCGCAGCTTGTACCAGGCGCCCGACAGGGTCATGATGCCGTTGATCATGCCGCCCCACGAAGGCGCCAGCAGGATCAGCGAGAACACCATGCCGACGGATTGCGTCCAGTCAGGCAGCGCGGTGTAGTGCAGGTGGTGAGGACCTGCCCACATGTAGGTGAAGATCAGCGCCCAGAAGTGGACGATGGACAGGCGGTAGGAGTAGACCGGACGCTCAGCCTGCTTGGGGATGTAGTAATACATCATGCCCAGGAAGCCAGCCGTCAGGAAGAAGCCTACGGCATTGTGACCGTACCACCATTGCACCATCGCATCCTGCACGCCGGCGTAGGCCGAGTAGGACTTGGTCAGGTCGACCGGGATGGCCGCGCTGTTGACGATGTGCAGCAGGGCCACGGCGATGATGAAGGCGCCGTAGAACCAGTTGGCCACGTAGATGTGGCGCACCTTGCGGATGCCGATCGTGCCGAAGAACACCACGGCGTAAGCCACCCAGATCACGGCGATCAGGATGTCGATGGGCCACTCGAGTTCGGCATATTCCTTGCCGCTGGTGAAGCCCATGGGCAGCGACAGTGCGGCCAGGACGATGACCAACTGCCAACCCCAGAACGTGAAAGCGGCCAAAGGCCCGCCGAACAGGCGGACCTGGCACGTTCTTTGCACAACGTGGTAGGACGTGGCGAACAGGGCACAGCCACCGAACGCAAAAATCACGGCGTTGGTGTGCAGCGGACGCAGCCGTCCGTAGGACAGCCAGGGAATGCCGAAATTGAGCTCCGGCCACGCCAATTGTGACGCGATGAGGACGCCGACCGCCATGCCGACGACGCCCCAGACGACCGCCGCGACGGCGAATTGCCGCACGACCGTGTCGTTATAGGTGGCAGAGTGGGTGGTTGCCATCTCTTGTTCTCCTTTGTTGCAGGCTGAATTGTGAGGGCAAACCACTACTCAATATTGATGAGGCTCAACCTTATCCTCACCTTTTTCGTCTTCTGTCTTCAAGATGCGAACGGCCTCTTGTTCGATGTCTTCAAATTGACCATTGAAGACAGCCCAGCCGAGCACCGCCAGGATGGCGAGCACAAGCAGGACCGAGACGGGTAGCAGAACGTACAGAATTTCCATGACGAAGTGGTTTGCCGTCAGTGACGCGCGGCGCCGAGTCTAAGTGCATTGAGCACCACCCCGAGCGAGCTGAGGGCCATGCCCAGCCCCGCAAGCCAAGGGGGCATCAGTCCCACCAGCGCGAGCGGGATGCTGCTGAAGTTGTAGATGGCAGACCAGGTCAGGTTCTGTTTCACGATGCGCAGTGCACGTTGGCTGATGGATACAGCCTGTGGCACGCCAGACAGGCGACCATTGAGCACCAGCAAATCGGATTGGGACTGTGCCAGAGCGGCGCCCTGATCAAGCGCGATCGAGACATTGGCCTTGGCCAGCACGGGGGCATCGTTGATGCCGTCGCCCACAACCGCCACCAGCTTGCCCCGGGCCTGGGCCTGCTCGATCAGGCGAAGCTTGTCCTCGGGCGTGGCCTCGGCCCCGGCCACGGCCACCTGACCAAGCTCGCGGGCGGCTGCCTCGACCCGGTCACGCTGGTCGCCAGACAGAATGGCCGAGCGGATGCCCTGGGCTGCGAGCTCGGCCAGAGCCGGCGCAGCCTGCGGTCGAAAGACCTCATCGAATACAAACCCCACCAGTGTGGCCTCGTCCAGCGAGCCGTCTGGACGGTGCGCTGCCAACCACACCCGTGGCCGCTCGGCTGCCAGAGCCCAGGCCGGACCATGGCCGGCCAGCACCCAGTCGCGCCGGCCCAGCCGCCAGGTGCGCCCGTCAGCTGCCTGCGCGGTCACCCCCTGCCCAGCCAGCTCATGCACCTCGTCCCAGGCCTGCCGCGCCCAGCCGCCCTCGCCTTCTGCCGCGGCGACCAGCGAGCGTGAGAGCGGGTGTTGCGAATGCGCGGCGAGGTCCGCAGCCTGGGGCCAGCGCGTGCGCCAGTCTGATCCGTCTGGCGCCAGGGGCATCTCACCCCCATCCGCCGTGGTCACCGCCTTGAGCGTCAGCATGCCTTCGGTGAGCGTGCCCGTTTTGTCAAAGTAGACCTCGTCGATGTGGGCGAGGGTTTCGAGCGCATCGAGCCGGCGCACCAGCACGCCGCGTGTGGCCATGTTGCCGGCCGCTGCCAGCAGCGCCGACGGCGCCGACAGCGAGAACGCGCACGGGCATGTCACCACAAGCACGGACACAGCCACCCAGATGGCCTTGCTCGGATCGATCCAGTACCAGACCAGCCCGCCCAGCGCGGCCAGCACCAGCACCCCCCACAGGAACGGGCTGGCGAACCGGTCGGCGACCCGCATCCAGCTCGGCTTTTCTGTCATCGCCTGCTGCACCAGCGAGACGATCTGCTGGTAGCGGGTGTCCGGCCCCAGGCGCTCGACGCTGACCCACACGGGCGCGGACAGGTTGATGCTGCCAGCCACCACCATCTGCCCGGGTTCGCGCACCACCGCACGCGACTCCCCGGTCAGCAGAGACTCGTCGACTTCGGTGCGCCCCTCCAGCACTTGTCCGTCAGCGGGAAACGCCTGCCCCGCAGCCACACGCACGCGATCGCCGTGGCGCAACGCCGACACTGGCACCGATTCGGTTTCGGCCTGGGCCAATGCCGCGGCCGGGTCCACCGCCCGATCGACCGCCTCCGGAAGCCGAACGCACAGCGCTTCCAGTGACTGCGTCACCCGCTCGCGCGCACGGCTTTCCAGCCAGCGCCCAGCCAGCAGGAACGCCACAAACATGGTGAGCGAATCGAAGTACGCATCCGGGCCGAACACCTCGTCATAGCCAAAGGTCACGCCGGTCGACACGATGAACGCGGCTGCCATGCCGATTGCCACCGGCGTGTCCATGGCCACACGGCCCTGCATGGCCGCCCGCCAGGCACCGCGGAAGAATGGCCCGCAGGAAAAGAGCACCACGGGCAGGCTCAACACCCAGTTGGCCCAGTTCATCAGGTTCCACAGGTCAGGCGGAATCTCGTCACGCCCGGCCACGTACTGGGGGAACGTGATCATCATCACCTGCATCATGCAGAACGCCGCTACGGCGAACTGCCACAACAGCAGCCTACGCTCTTTCAGCCGCTCATGGCCGGCTCGTGCCGCCGCGTCCGGCCACGCCTTGTACCCCACACGCTGGACCGCCGCCACCAGGTCGGACAGGCGCACGGCAGAGGGGTCAAGCGTGATGCGCGCCCTCTGCGAGGCAGCCTGCACCTGGACGTCGGACACCCCAGGCACGCCACGCAGCGCATCCTCGATGGTGATGGAGCAGGCCGCACAGTACATGCCCGACAGGCCCAGCCCGATGCGCCGCAGCGATGAGCCGGGCACCTGATCCAGCACACACTGGCGCAGCAGCTCGGGGTCATCCAGGCCCGCCACCTGGGCGGAAGTCAGCGGTGGCAGAGAGGGCAGCGGCTGGCCATCGGCCAAGGGCACATTCACAGCGGCATTCATGAGAGAAGAGACTGCTACAGTCAGGCCCACATCGATGCCAGACCCGGCACCGCGCCAGAGTCCTCGTCATGAGCCAACCCTTCATTGTCAGCGAAGCCGCGCCCCCCACCAAAATCGGCGGAATTGGCACGTACGCAGCGTGCCCCGTCGGGCGCCCGACCTCGCGGCCTTCCGCGCGACCTTCCTCGCGGCCCTTCGTTCGCCTGCTGCGGAGGCTCGCCATCGCTGCGGTGAGCCTGACCAGTCTGTCGGCTGCCGCGTTGGATGGCCCGCAGAGTCTGCCGGTCATCCAGTTGGGCGCCGGGATGTACAACATCAAGGCCGAGGTGGCCCGCACTCCCCAGGAACATGCTATCGGCCTGATGCACCGCAGCAGCATGCCGGTCAATCACGGCATGCTGTTCGTGTTTGACCGGCCCGAACGTCAGTGCTTCTGGATGAAGAACACGCTGATTCCCCTGTCGATCGCGTTCCTGCGCGACGACGGAACGGTTGTCAACGTGGCCGAGATGAAGGCGGGCAGCCTGGACTCCCACTGCTCGGCCGAACCAGTGCGCTTTGCTCTGGAAATGAACCAGGGCTGGTTCAGCCGCCGTGGCGTCAAGCCAGGCGACCGCCTGGCAGGCGCCCCTTTCGGCACACCGCGCTGAGGCCGTTTCAACGAGGCCGGACAGCGGCCTTGATCTGGGGCAACACCATCAGCGTGGCCTCCCGGCCCGCAAGGATGGACAGGCGGCGCGCGCTGAAATCGGCGCTGCCGATGCCTTCCAGCTTGGGGCGAATCACGACCTCGGCGTCACGCGTTTCGAACTGGCCCAGCGCCTTGCCCATGATGCTGAAGGTCTGCAGCAGAATGTCGGTGGCCCGCCGCGTTGGCTGCCCCTCCGGCACAGCCGAGATGTCGACCGCGATCACCACCTCGGCGCCCATCTGACGGGCAAAGCGCACCGGCACCGGCGAGACGGCGCCGCCGTCGATGTATTCGCGCTCGCCGATGCGCACCGGCTCGAACACCGCTGGCACGGCGCTGGACGCACGCACGGCAGCGCCGGCATCCCCCCGTCTGAACAGCACCGGCTGGCCGGTCTGGAGATCGGCCGCCACCACACCCAGCGGAAGACGCATGGCCTCGATGGGCCGGTTGCCCACCTGGTTGCGCACGAAACGGGCCAGCGCCTCGCCCTTGAGCACGGAGCGGCCCGGAAACACCCAATCGGTGATGGTGGACTCGTCCAGCGTCATGGCCATGCGCCCCATCTCCACGGGCGTGCGGCCCGCGGCATAGAGCGTGGCAACCACGCTGCCGGCAGAGGTGCCCACGACCAAGTCGGGCTTGATGCCCTGCTCTTCCAGCACCTGCAGCACGCCGATGTGGGCAAACCCGCGTGCGGCGCCGCCACCTAAGGCCAGGCCGATGCGCGGCGCTCGCTCGGGCGGCCGCGGCGTGATGACCGGGTCAGACGGCGTGACAGACGGGGGGCTGGTCTGGGTGACAGGCGGCGGCGGGCGCACCTCGGGCGCTCTACTCGCGCACCCCGTCAGGCCCACTGCCAGCGCGACCAGCCCGAACAGCACGACACGGCACCGACGTCTATATTCGATATGGCTATTAGCAACTTCTGAAAAAATCGTTTTCATATATATGGAAGCCCGATAGCATCCCGACCTCGATTGTGGGGCCCGTCCATGGGCGTCGCATGTGCACGGGCTGCTCCAGCATGAAGATCCGCAACCTCGACCTGTCTGACAACACGATCAACGCCGAGCACCAAGCGCTCGGGCTGCCGCCTGTCGAAGACGACATCACCCACCCGTCCGACCATCCGGTCATGCGCATCGCCATGTGGTCGGTCGTGTTCATGCTGGCCGGCGTCATGATTTACCTGGGCTCGCGCCTGTTCAACGGCGAGCACAGCCGCACCGGCTTCGAGTTGATCCAGGACACGCTGCGCAGTTCCGATTTCTGGAAGGCGGTGGCCGTCGGCCTGCTGGCCCAGACGGTGGACGGCGCGCTGGGCATGGCCTATGGCATCACGTCGACCACCTTCCTGCTGGCCTCAGGGGCTTCGCCTGCGGTGGCCAGTGCCAGCGTGCACATCGCCGAGGTGTTCACGACCGGCGTGTCCGGCCTGTCTCACGCCAAGCTGGGCAACGTGAACCGATCGCTGTTTCTGAGGCTGTTGATCCCTGGGCTGCTGGGGGCCACCGTTGGCGCCTGGCTGCTGTCAAGTATTGATGGCGACCTGATCAAGCCGTTTGTGGCGGGTTACCTGTTCTTGATGGGCCTGTACATCATGTCCAAGGTGTTCAAGAAGATTCAGACCAACCGCAAGCCTCCCAAGCACGTCGCCAAGCTCGGCCTGCTGGGCGGATTTGTGGACGCGGTGGGCGGCGGCGGCTGGGGCCCCGTGGTCACCACCACGCTGGTGGGCACCGGACAAGACCCCCGCACCACCATCGGTTCGGTGAACTTCGCCGAGTTCTTCCTGACGTTTGCGGTGGCCGCCGTGTTTGCCGTGCTCGTAGACGAAGGCCCCTGGCCCATCGTCGCCGGCCTGGTGGTCGGTGGCCTGTTTGCCGCGCCGTTTGCCGCATTTCTGACCAAGCGCCTGCCCACTCGCACGCTGCTGGTGCTGGTCGGCACCGTGATCTGCCTGACCAGTGCCTACAATTTGTACCGTGCGCTGGCCTGATTCCTGACCGCTCACGCATCCCCACCGTTCTTTTCCTCGCTGCGCACCATGTACCAATACACCGAGTTCGACAAGCAGTTCGTCCGCCAACGTGCGGCCCAGTTCCGCGACCAGCTTGAGCGCAACCTGGCCGGCAAGCTGGCCGACGACGACTTCCGCCCGCTGCGGCTCCAGAATGGCTGGTACATCCAGCGCCATGCACCCATGCTGCGCGTGGCCGTGCCCTATGGCGAGCTCTCGAGCAAGCAAATCCGCCAGCTGGCCCGCATCGCGCGCGAGTTCGACCGCGGCTACGCCCACTTCACCACGCGCCAGAACGTTCAGTACAACTGGATCCCGTTGCCCAAGGCGGCCGATGTGATGGACCTGCTGGCCGAGGTCAACATGCACGGCATCCAGACCTCGGGCAATTGCATCCGCAACATCACGGCCGATGCCAAGGTCGGTGTGGCCGAAGACGAGATCATCGACGCCCGCCCCTACTGCGAGGTGCTGCGCCAGTGGTCCACCCTGCACCCCGAGTTCGCATTCCTGCCGCGCAAGTTCAAGATTGCCGTCAATGGCGCCAAGGAAGACCGCGCAGCCGTGGCCTGGCATGACATCGGCCTGCACCTGGTCAAGAACGACGCCGGTGAAGTCGGCTTCAAGGTGCTGGTGGGCGGTGGCATGGGCCGCACGCCCATCACGGGCACGGTCATCAACGACTTTGTGCCTTGGCAGCAAATCCTGGTCTACATCGAGGCCATCGTGCGCGTGTACAACCGCTACGGTCGCCGCGACAACATGTACAAGGCCCGCATCAAGATCCTGGTGAAGGCCGAAGGCCAGAAGTTCTTCGATCAGGTCAACGCCGAGTTCAAGAACATCCTCGAGCGCGACGCCGACGGCGCCGCCCACATCATCCCGCAGGCCGAGTTCGACCGCGTCAACGCCGGCTTCGCCTACCCCGCCGCCGTGCAGGCCCACCCCCCCTCAGGCAATGGCCTGCCGGCCGACGCGTCGGAAGCCGACAAGAAGCAGTTCGCCAAGTGGCTGGAGCGCAACGTGGAGGGCCACAAGCTGCAGGGCTACAAGTGCGTCCAGCTGTCGGTCAAGCGTGTGGGCCAGGCCCCTGGCGACGTGACGGATGCCCAGATGGACGCCATTGCCGACATGGCCGACCAGTTCAGTTGCGGTGAGCTGCGCGTGACGCACGACCAGAACGTGCTGCTGCCCTTTGTGCGCGAGGAAGACCTGTACGCCCTGTGGCAAGCCGCCAAGGCCGCGACGCTGGCCTCGCCCAACATCGGCCTGCTGAGCGACATGATCGCCTGCCCGGGCGGCGACTTCTGCGCGCTGGCCAACGCCCGCTCCATCCCGATTGCCAACGCGCTGATCGAGCGCTACCAGGACCTGGATGAGCTCTACGACATTGGCGAGATCGACCTCCACATCTCAGGTTGCATCAACTCCTGCGGCCACCACCACAGCGGCCACATCGGCATCCTGGGCGTGGACAAGGACGGCACCGAGTGGTACCAGATCACGCTGGGTGGCTCGGATGGCTCGAACCATGCCCCCGCAGCGGTGGCCGGCAAGGTCATCGGCCCGTCTTTCGCTGCCGACGAGGTGCAGGACGCGGTCGAGGCCGTGATCGAGACCTACCAGGCTCAACGCACCGCCGGCGAGAAGTTTGTCGACACCGTCAAGCGCGTGGGGCTGGAGCCGTTCAAGACCGCCGCCAACGCCGTTCGCCGCACCACGGCCAAGAGCGCCTGATCACGGGGCCGACAGCAAGGACATCCAGCAAGGACATCCAACATGAAATTCATCGATCCCCATCACGACCAGTGGCACACCGTGGGTGGCGAAGACGGCCCGATGGCCCACCCGCCCGTCAAGTCTTACAGCTTGCTGACCCTGGCCCAATGGCACGCCGTGCGCGAGCAATGGCCGGCCAAGGGCAGCGAGGGTTACAAGCCTGTGGGCGTGATCCTGGCCAATGACACCGACATCGAGGTGCTGGAAGCCGATGTGGCCAAGCTCGACCTGGTCGTGCTGCAGTTCCCGAAGTGGACGGATGGTCGCGCCTACACCCAGGCTCGCATCCTGCGCGCCCGCTATCGCTTTGGCGGCGAGGTGCGTGCCACGGGCGACGTGCTGGTCGACATGATGCCCCTGCTGGCGCGCACCGGCTTCGACGCCGTGGTGCTGCGCGGCGATCAAGATCGCGCCACGGCCGAGCGCACGCTGGGCTTCTTTGCCGCCCGTGGCCATTACCAGGGCGACGTGAACGTGAGCAAGCCGGTCTTTGGCCGCGCCACGGCCTGAACACCCGCGATCGGAGAGCCCCCTCATGAGCAACGTGTCCAGCCTCGACTTCGGTGGCGTGAGCAGCCTCGGCGGTGCGCCCTCGCCGGCCGGCTCGGCCATCGGTCTGTACGCCAAGGCCAGTCCTGACTTCGAGGCCAAGCTGGCTGACACCGTCGCCCTGCTGAAGGCCGCTGCGGCCGAGCACCCAGGCAAGGTGATCCAGGCCACCAGCCTCGGCGTGGAGGACATGATCGTCACTGACCTGATCGCGCGGCACGGCATCGGCATCGCCGTGGGCACGCTGGAGACGGGCGCACTGCACCCCGAGACCGTGGCCTTGATCGGCACGATCGAATCACACTATGCCGACGCCTTCGACGGCCAAGGGGTGAAGGTCGAGGTCTACAAGCCCGTGGCCGAAGCCGTCATCGCATTCGTGCAGAAGAACGGCGAGAAGGCCATGTACGAAAGCATCGACCTGCGCAAGGCCTGCTGCGGCCTCCGCAAGCTGGAGCCGCTGGCGCGCATGTTGGAGGGCCGCACGGCGTGGATCACCGGCCTGCGCCGCGAGCAGTCGAACAACCGGGGCGGCATGCTGGCCCGCGAGTCGGACGACAAGGGCCGCGCCAAGTTCAACCCGATGATCGAGTGGACCTGGGGCGATGTGTGGCATTACGTGAAAGAACACGGCGTGCCCTACAACCCGCTGCACGACCAGTTCATGCCGTCGATTGGCTGTGCACCTTGCACGCGCGCCATTGCCGTGGGCGAGGACTTCCGCGCTGGGCGCTGGTGGTGGGAAGACGAGAAAGCAAAAGAATGCGGCCTGCATGTTCACAAGTGAACGTGCGCCTGAAGATTCAAAAGCGAGAACAAGATGAGTGATGTGAACCAACTGCTGGCGGAGGTTGACCACCGCCACCTGGACGCGCTGGAAGAAGAAGCCATCTTCATCCTGCGTGAAGTGGCGGCCAGCTTCGAGCGCCCCGGTCTGCTGTTTTCCAGCGGCAAGGACTCCTGCGTGGTGCTGCACCTGGCCGAGAAGGCCTTCAAGATGAAGAACCCCGCGACGGGGAAGCTCGAAGGCAAGCTGCCTTTCCCGCTGCTGCACGTGGACACCGGTCACAACTTCCCTGAGGTCATCGACTTCCGCGAGAAGCGCGTGGCCGAGATCGGTGAACGCCTGATCGTCGCGCACATGGAAGACTCCATCAAGCGCGGCACCGTGCGCCTGGCCCACCCGCTGGAGTCGCGCAACGGCCACCAGACCGTGACGCTGCTGGAAGCGATCGAAGACAACCGCTTCGACTGCCTGATCGGCGGCGCCCGCCGCGATGAAGAAAAGGCCCGCGCCAAGGAACGCATCTTCAGCCACCGCGACAGCTTCGGCCAATGGCAGCCCAAGGAGCAGCGCCCCGAGCTGTGGAGCCTGTTCAACACCCGCATCAAGCCGGGTGAGCACTTCCGCGCTTTCCCGATCAGCAACTGGACTGAGCTGGACGTGTGGCTGTACATCGCCCGCGAAGGCATCCCGCTGCCCAACATCTACTACAAGCACCCCCGCCAGGTGATGCGCCGCAAGGGCCTGCTGGTGCCGCTGACCGAGGTCACACCGGCCCTGGAAGGCGAAACCATCGAGACGGTGGACGTGCGCTTCCGCACCGTGGGCGACATGACCTGCACCTGCCCGGTCGAATCCGATGCCGCCAGCCCGGCCGACATCGTCGCCGAGACCCTGCACGTGACCGTGAGCGAGCGCGGCGCCACCCGCATGGACGACCGCACGTCCGAGGCCTCGATGGAGCGCCGCAAGAAGGAAGGTTATTTCTGATGAGCACCGTGATTCACAACGAAGCCAGCGAAGAACTGGCCCACAAAGCACTTCGCTTCCTGACTGCGGGCAGCGTGGACGATGGCAAGAGCACCCTGATCGGCCGCCTGCTGTTTGACAGCCGTGCCATCCTGGCCGACCAGCTCGACGCGCTGGAAAAGCGCGCCGCCGGTGCGCCCATTGACCTGTCGCTGCTGACCGATGGCCTGGAAGCCGAGCGCGAGCAAGGCATCACCATCGATGTGGCCTACCGCTACTTCGCGACCAAGACGCGCAAGTTCATCATCGCCGACGCCCCGGGGCACGAGCAATACACCCGCAACATGGTGACGGCTGCCGCCGGCAGTGATGCCGCCGTGGTGCTGGTGGACATCACCAAGATCGACTGGAAGGCCTCGCCCGTGCCGCTGCTGGCGCAGACGCGTCGCCACAGCCTGCTGGCCCACCTGCTGCGCGTGCCCTCGATCGTGTTCGCCGTGAACAAGCTGGACGCCATCGAGCAAGACACGGAAGCAGCCTTCAACGCCGTCAAGGCCTCGCTGGAAGCCTTTGCCGAGCAAGCGGGCATCGTCAACAAGGGTGTGATCCCCGTGTCGGCGCTGCGTGGCGACAACGTCACCACGCCGTCGGCCAACTGGCCCTGGTACCAGGGCCCCACCCTGCTGCAGGTGCTGGAACAACTGCCCGTGACAGACGAGCGCCACGACGGCGCCCTGCTGCACCCCGTGCAGTACGTGACCCGCGACGCGGTGGGCGAAGGCGAAGCCAATGCTTCGGGTACTGGCCACCAGTACCGCACCTTCTGGGGTCGCATCGCCCATGGCGCCGTCAAGGCCGGCGACGAAGTGCAGATCTTCCCGAGCGGCCAGACCGCCGTGGTGGCCGAAGTGCGCCACGCGGCCCTGGTGGTGGACCAGTGTGAAGCGGGCCAGTCGGCCGGCATCGTGCTGGACCGCCAGGTCGACATCTCGCGCGGCGACTGGATCCACACCCCCGGCTCCATCAAGCCCACCGACAGCTTCAGCGCCACGCTGGCCTGGCTGGACACCGAGCCCGCCGTGGTCGGCCGCAAGTACTGGGTGCGCCATGGCAATCGCTGGGTGCAGGCCCGCATCTCCGCCATCGCCAGCCGCCTGGACATTCACTCGCTGGCAGACACCGATGCGCATGAGCTGGCCGTCAACGAGATCGGCCGCGTGACCATCCAGACGCAGCAACCGCTGCCCGTGGAGGCCTACGTGGACAACCGCGTGGGCGGTGCGCTGATCGTGGTCGACCCGACCACCAACCGCACCTCGGGTGCGCTGCTGGTCCAGGCCGCCTGAGGCCGTGGTTCAGGACGTCCGTACCGTGTCCAGTTCGCCGTGCTCACTGGTGGCCGCCAAGGTCGTCTTCATTGGCGCCGGCCCCGGCGAGGCCGATCTGATCACGGTGCGGGGCAGCCGGCTGCTCGGGCAGGCTCAGGTGGTGCTGTTCGACGCCCTGGCCGACCCCAGCCTGCGGGATCTGGCGCCTCAGGCCGACTGGATCGACGTGGGCAAGCGTGGCTTTTCCGGCAAGGAAGGCAGCGACTTCAACGGCCAGACGCGCATCAACCGGTTGCTGGTTGAGCAGTCGCTGGCCGTGGGTGCCATTCATGGCGAACGTGGCCTGGTGGCCCGACTCAAGGGCGGGGACCCGAGCCTGTTCGGTCGCCTTGAAGAAGAACTGCACGCGCTGCACGCCGCCGGCATCCCCTGTGAGGTGGTGCCGGGCGTGACGGCCGCGCTGGCCGCTGCTGCCGCCACACAACGGCCGCTGACGCGCCGCGGCTCGGGACGCAGCGTGAGCTTCACCACCGCGATGACCCGCACGGGCGACCTGCAATGCGGCATGGGCCCTGGCCAACGCGCCGACACGGAAGTGTTCTACATGGCAGGCCGCCAGCTGGCCCCGCTCAGCAAGGGTCTGCTGGATGCCGGTTGGCCCGGCGAGACACAGGTGAGTGTGGTGTCTCGCGCCGGCTGGCCCGACATGCGCCACTCGCTGCACACCGTCGCCACGCTGGGCGAGGCCTCGGACATCCACGCCGGGCGCCCCACCCTGGTCATCGTGGGGGCCGCCGCCACCGAGATTCCTGACGAACCTTTGACCCATATCCCCCTTTGCGGCGAAGGCCGCCCGCCTGCCGAAGGCTGAGCCCCCGTAAAATCCCGCCCTCAATCCCCTCAAACCGCAACAAGAGATTGTCATGACCCACGTCGTCACCGAAGCCTGCATCCGCTGCAAATACACGGACTGTGTGGACGTGTGCCCGGTGGACTGCTTCCGCGAAGGCCCCAACTTCCTCGTCATCGACCCCGATGAGTGCATCGACTGCGCCGTGTGCATCCCGGAGTGCCCGGTCAACGCCATCGTGCCCGAGGAAGACGTGCCTGGCGACCAGCAGCAGTACATCCAGATCAACGCCGATCTGGCCAAGAAGTGGCCCAGCATCACCAAGCGCAAGGCCGCGCTGCCCGATGCCGAAGAGTGGAAGGACAAGACGGGCAAGCTGGATCAGCTGATCCGCTGACCTGCCTTCAACGGGCATGATCGACACAGACGCCGTCGTCATCGGCGCGGGCCCGGTGGGCCTGTTTCAGGTCTTCCAGCTCGGCCTGCTCGGGCTGGAGGCCCATGTGGTCGATGTCTTGCCCGAACCGGGGGGCCAATGCGTGGCCCTGTACCCGGACAAGCCCATCTACGATGTGCCGGGCATTCCCGCGTGCACGGGACGTGAGCTCGCGCAACTGCTGCTGGACCAGGCCGCGCCCTTTCTGCCGCGTGATGCGCAGGGACACAGCACGCGCCTGCATCTGGGCCAGCAGGTCGCCCACCTGAGCCGAGATGACTGCGGGCACTTCAAGCTGACCACGCAGCAGGGCCGCGCCTTCCGCGCTCGGGCCGTCTTCATCGCCGCGGGCGCTGGCGCCTTCGTGCCCCGCAGCCTCAACCTGCCCGGGCTGGGCGATTGCACCAACGTTCACCACCATCTGCCCGATGCCGGTCAACCCGCGCCCTGGGCAGGCCAGCACGTGGTGGTCTGCGGTGGCGGCGATGAGGCCTTGTCGACCGTGGTGGCGCTCAGCGCCGACACGCCCGAGCGTCGGCCCGCACAGATCACGCTGCAGCACCGCCGCGACGTGTTTCAGGCCGAACCCGAGCTGGATGCGGCCGTGCGGCTGCTGATGCGCGACGGTGCAGTGCGCCTTCAGACTGGCCTGCCCGATGCGCTTGACACCGACGGCGGCCGCGTCACGGCACTGCGCCTCCTGGGCAGCGATGGCCAACCCGTCAGTCTGCCGCTGGACCACCTGCTGATTCGCCAGGGACTGAGCCCACGGCTGGGGCCGCTGGCCGAATGGGGCCTGACGCTGGAGCGCAAACAGGTCAGCGTCTCGTCGGCCACCTTCGAATCCAACCTGCCTGGGGTGTACGCCGTGGGCGACGTCAACACCTACCCTGGCAAGAAGCGGCTGCTGTTGTGTGGCTTTCATGAAGCCACGCTGGCCGCGCACGCGGCGTCGGCCGCGCTGAACCCCGACGCGCCGCAACACCTGCTCTACACCACCACCAGCCCGTTGCTCAAGCAGCGGCTCGGCCGCGCATGACACGCGCCTCGGGGCTAGAATCCGGTCATTGCTAGGGGTGTGATCGCCTTGCCGTCTGGGCGCGATCGCTGAGAGAGTCCCTTCGAACCTGACCGAGATCATCCTCGCGTAGGGAAGCATGGCCCGCATCGCCGGCAACGCTGTCGCGCATCTGTCCATCGCACCCGCGCGACCACCTGTGCCGGAGCCTGCCTGATGCGTCGCCTTCTTCCGTTCGCCCTGTCCCCTTTTGCCGCCACGCTGGCTTCAGCCGTGGCATCCACGCTGGCCTGGGCCCCGGCCCACGCGCAGACCGATGGCACCGCAGCCGCCACACTGCCAACCATCGGCGTGACCGCCACGCCCGAGCGGCAGAACCGCGCCAGCGTGTCGGGCTGGGGCGATGGCCCCGCCTGGCGCGCACCGTATCAGGCCCAGACATTCAGCCAGGACGCCCTGCAGCAAGCCCAGGTCACCCGCCTGGCCGAGCTGACCAAGCTCGACGCCAGCGTGACGGACAGCTACAACACGGCCGGCTACTGGGACATCCTGGCCATCCGGGGCTTCACGCTGGACAACACCAGCAACTACCGCCGCGACGGGCTGCCCATCAACGGCGAGACCCGGCTGCCGCTGGACAACAAGGCCGCTGTCGAGGTGTACAAGGGCATCAGCGGCCTGCAGGCGGGCGTCAGCGCGCCGGGCGGGCTGGTCAACCTGCTGGTCAAGCGGCCCGAGGGCCGCACCCGCTCGGTCGGCCTGTCGGCCACGGATGCTGGCGCCCACCTCACCACGGTGGATCTGGGTGACCGCTTCGGCGACGCCCGCCAGTTCGGCGCCCGCCTGAACCTGGCCGCCGAACGCCTGGACACGCCGGTGGACGGCACACGCGGCCAACGCAAACTGGCCGCTCTGGCCACCGACTGGCGGCTGAACCCGGGTCACCTGATCGAGTTTGAGATCGAGAGCAGCCGACTGGCCCAGCCTAGCGCGCCGGGCTACAGCCTGCTGGACGGCCGGGTGCCGTCGATCCACTCGGTCGACCGAACCCGCAACTTCAACCGGCAAGACTGGACGCTTCCCGTGGTGATGGCTGGCACGACCGGCTCGCTGCGCTGGCAAGGCGACTTGGGCCAGGGGCTGCGCGCGCGCGTGACCTATGGCGAGCAGCACCTGCAGTCAGCCGACCGGGCTGGCTTTCCGTTCGGCTGTGGTTTCGATGACTTCGCGCAGTACTGCGCCAATGGCGACTTCGCCTACTACGACTACCGATCCGAGGGCGAACGTCGCATCACGCGCTCGCTGCTGAGCGAGCTGGAAGGCGAGGCGCGCATCGGCGGTATGGGCCACAGGTGGCAGCTGTCGCTGCTGCGCTCGCTGCACAAGACCGATGTCAACAACACCGCATTCAACTATGTCGGCGACGGCAACACGTACACCGGCGTGCCTGGGCTCACACCGGATCACACCGCCTTGGGTGCGGGGCTTGACCGCACCGATCGCAGCACCGAACTGGCATTGCGTGACGAGGTCGCATTGAGCGAATCGCTGCGCGCCTGGCTCGGCGTGCGCCACACCCAGATCCGCCGCAACGCGCGCAGCACGGCCGATGGCACAGCTGCGCCGCGCATCAGCGAAGACCTGACCACCCCCTGGCTGGGCCTGGGCTACACCCTGGCCCCTTCGACACAGGCCTACGTCAGCTGGGGCGAGGGCGTGGAGGTGCTGCATGTGCCGGCGGTGTGGTACGGCAATGCGGGCGCGCCACTGCCTGTGCACAAGAGCCGCCAGACCGAGGTGGGACTCAAGGGACAGGCACCCTGGTTGAACGGACAGCAGAACTGGTCGGTCAGCCTGTTTGCGATTCGCAAGCCACAAGGGGCAGGCAACCCGGCCACCGGCGAGTTCCTGCTTGACGGCACCGCCACCCATCGCGGGCTGGAACTGCAATGGCAGGGTCGTCGTGGACCGTGGCAACTCGCCGCCGGTGGCATGTGGATCGACACAGAGCGCCGCGGCAGCGCCAATCCTGCGGTCAACAGGCAGGAGAGCACCAACGTGCCCGAGCACACGCTGCGCCTGTCAGGTCAGTACACGCTGCCACTGACCTGGCCGGTGTCGGTTCAGGCCGATCTGGTACGCGAGGGTCGTCGCTGGGTGGATGTGGCCAACACCGCGCGGCTGCCCGCATGGAACCGCGTCGACCTGACGCTCAAGACCACCACGCCACACACCGCAGGCCAGCAATGGACGGTGCAACTGGGCGTGACCAACCTGCTCGACGCCAAGGCCTGGCGGGAGGCACCGGCCCTGACGGGCCACTACTACCTGTTCCCGATGCTGCCGCGCACGGTGACGCTGTCGGCCCGGCTCGATTTCTAAGGCGGACAGCGCTGGCGCGATGTGCATGCAAAAAGCGACAGCGCTCAGTGCGCCCGGCGTTCCATGCTATAGTCGCGTTCTCGACTGATGTTGTGCCGGTTCGTTGAAAAATGGCCTGCACGACATTGATCTGATCCCCGATAGCTCAGTCGGTAGAGCGCCGGACTGTTAATCCGTAGGTCCCTGGTTCGAGCCCAGGTCGGGGAGCCAAAAATTCAAGACGGCCTTGCCTGCCGAAATCGCAAGGCCCGACACCCCAGATGATCCCCGATAGCTCAGTCGGTAGAGCGCCGGACTGTTAATCCGTAGGTCCCTGGTTCGAGCCCAGGTCGGGGAGCCAGATCAAGCCAGAGCCCAGCCTTCGCGCTGGGCTCTGTGCTTTCAGGCTGTCACCAGCACATCGGTTTCAGCCTCGACCAGCACGTGTTTGGTCACACTGCCCACCAGCAGCTCCTCGAGTACCGTGTCCTGTCCCTTGCCCATCGCAATGAGGTCGACGCCCAGCTCGTCGGCGTGGGCCAGAATGAGCCGCGTCGGCTCACCGTGTGCCACGACGGTAGCGACCCGATCCGCATCCAGGCCGCACTCGGCCATCAGGGCCTGCATGTGCGCATGGGCATCCTGACGCGCCTGGAGCTCATAGCGATGGATGTGGTCGTCGTCCACGCCGGCCAGCTTCATCTTGCCCTCAAACGGCACCAGAAAGGCATGCATCAGGATCAGTTGCGCTTGCGGTGCCAGGCGGCGCGCCGCCTCGATCGCCGCGCGTGAAGCAGGCGAAAAGTCCACTGGCACCAGGATTTGGCGGTAGCCTGCCGGCCCGCCCTGCCGCGCGACCAGCACCGGCACGGGGCAACGGCCCACCAGCCTTTCGGCGGTCGAGCCCAGAACAGCGTGCCGCACGCGTCCCGCACCCTGCGGACCGACCACCACCAGATCGGCCTGGGTTGCCGCCACGTGGCTGAGCAGGCCAGCCACAATGGGCTGCCGTTCAACCGTGACCTGGGCCTTCACCTGGTAGCGGGCCGCCAGGTCGTCGGCGACGGCCTGTACGTCAGCGGCCAGCGCAGCCAGCAACAGCCCCTCGACCTGCTCAGCGTCATCTGCTGCGACCAACCGCAGACGGTCGAGCAGCCCGAGGGTCACCATGTGAACGAGACTCAGGCTGGCGCCGTGGGCATGCGCCAGCTGCGCCGCACGGTGACACGCCACCATTGCGGGTTCAGAGAGATCAGTGGCCGCAACAACGGTGCGAAGGACTGGATCAGCGTGGATCATGTGGTTCTCCTGCTCACGGAAACAGATCAGCTTTCGGTGCCGGCGGGCGCGGGAATGGCGCCGTGGGCCATGACAGCCTGCCCCAGGCTGCCCGCCAGCCCGGCTTCGGGGGTCAGGACCTCATTGAAGCCGGACTGCCGCAGCCAGCGCGCCTCATCTTCGCTGGCCACCTCGGCCAGGGCCACGATCTCCGGGTTGAGCATGCGCGCGATCTCAAGCATGGACAAGGCCTCCACGGCGGCATGCCCGGTGACCACCAGCTGTCGGGCGGTGGCCACATGGGCCTGGATCAGCGTGGCCGGCTCGGTGGCGTTGCCGAACACGGCCGGCCAACCCTGTGCACGCAGGCCCTCGACCACCTCGCGGCTGTTGGCCACCACCACGAAGGGGATGCGCCGATCGTGCAGCGCCGAAGCCACGCGCTCGCCAACCGGCCCGAAGCCCACCAGCACCACTTGCCGCGCAAGATAGCGTTGATGGGTGGTCATCGGCAACTCGGCGAGCGGGTCGTCGCGCGCCTCCAGCTTGCGCGCAAACGCCGAGCGCGCAAGCACCCAGCGCCGCAAGGGCTCCACGGCCGAGAACAGCAAGGGGTTGAGCGCAATGGAGAGGATGGCCCCGGCCACGATCAGGCTTTTGGCCTCGGGCGGCAACACGCCCAGTGAGGTACCCAGGGCGGCCAGGATGAACGAGAACTCGCCGATCTGCGCCAGGCTCACGGACACGGTCAGCGCGGTGTTGAGCGGGTAACGAAACGCCAGCACCAGCACGGTGGCCGCCAGCGACTTGCCCAGGATGATGATGGCGGCCACCACCAGCACGTGGATCGGGCTGTCGATCAGCACGCGGGGGTCGAACAGCATGCCGACCGACACGAAAAAGAGCACGGCAAAAGCATCGCGGAAGGGCAGCGACTCTTCCGCCGCGCGCTGGCTGAACTCGGATTCACGCAGGACCAGCCCCGCAAAGAACGCCCCCAGCGCCACCGACACGCCAAAGAGCGCTGCCGAGCCATAGGCGATCGTGACGGCCGCGGCCATGACGCCGAGCGTGAACAGCTCACGGTTGCTGGTGCGGTGGATCTGCCAGAGCACCCAGGGCAGCACCTTGCGGCCGGCCACCAGCATCACGACCAGGAAAGCGCCGACGGCCAGCAAGGTGCGCCCCAGGCTTTCCAGCAGACCCCGGCCACCGGACTCATCCGCTGCACTGCCACCGCCTCCACCCGCCACATCGACCAGCGTGGGCAGCAGCACGAGCACCAGCACCATGGCCAGGTCTTCGACCACCAGCCAGCCCACGGCGATCTTGCCGTTGACCGAATCCAGGGCACCCCGACTCTCGAGCGCACGCAGCAACACCACCGTGCTGGCGACCGACAGCGCCAGGCCGAACACCAGTGCAGCCGGCCAGCTCCAGCCCCACCACCAGGCGGCGGCCACGCCCATGCCGGTGGCAGCGGCCATTTGCACCACCGCCCCGGGCACCGCGATGCGTCGCACCGCCATCAGATCGGCCAACGAGAAATGCAGGCCCACCCCGAACATCAGCAGCATGACGCCGATCTCGGCCAACTGCATGGCCAGGTCCACATCGGCCACGAAGCCCGGCGAATGCGGCCCAATGACCAGCCCGGCGACCAGGTAGCCGACCAACGCCGGCAGGCGCAAACGCGAGGCCGCAAAGCCCAGAACGAGCGCCAACCCCAGCGCCGCGGCCAGCGTGACGATCAGCGGCATGTTGGCGTGCATGCCGCTCAGCCCCCCTGCATCAGCGAATCGAGGGTCAGCTCATAGGCCGGCGCAAACACATCAAGGAAGTAGCGCACCTCGGGCGTCATGGTGGCGTGGATCTTGTCGCGCACTTGCTGCTCGGCCTGCTCGAACTCGCGGTTGCCGTAGCGCAACTCGGCGCGGCACTTGAGCCAGGCGGCCAGCCGGTCGGCGGACTTGATCAGCGCAGCCTCGTCTGCGGGCCAGGCTGCATGGTCCATCATCGGCGCCAGCGCAGCCCGAACGGGCTCGGGCAGCAGGGCCGTCATCTCGCGGGCCACCTCGTCTTCCAGGTGGGCCGTGGCCTGGCGCATGGCGGGCGAGTACTTGACCGGCGTGGGCAGGTCGCCGGTGATGGCCTCGGTCGCATCGTGAAACAGCGCGCGGGCGGCCACGGCGTTCGGGTCCACCGGCTGGCCGAGCACGTCGCGGCGGATCACGGCCAGCGCGTGGGCCAGCACCGCCACCTCCCAACTGTGCTGCGCCACGTCCTCTTCAACGGCATTGCGCATCAGCCCCCAGCGCTTGATGAAGCGCAGGCGGGACAGATGGGCATAGAAAGGACTGTGACCGGGAACGGGCTTGGAATCGGGCATGCGGCGCGCTGGCAGGAATCGTGCAAGGTGGATCTGACATCTTCCACCAAAAAGCCCGGCCGCTACACGAGACGCACCGCAGAAGATACACACCACATACCCCCGTGGGTACAATACCAACCATGTCTGTCTTTGCCCCGCTGCAACACCTTCACCCCGGCTGGTTCACCCTCGTGATGGGCTGGATCGGACTGGCCATGGCCTGGACCCGCGCCGCCGCCCTGATGGGCCCTCAAGCGCTGTGGGTGGCCCGTGTGGCTGGCGCAGTCGCATTCGCCCTGTTCACGGTCCTGGCAATCGCATCGGCATGGCGCGGCCGCCGGTTCGGCCGGGCCTGGCGCGACGACCTGGCTCACCCTGTCCGCCATGCCTTTGTCGCAGCCATCCCCGTCTCCATGCTGCTGCTGGGCACCTGGCTAAGTTGGCATGCAGCGCCGCTGGTCAGTCGAGGTGTGACGGCAGCAGGCATGTTGCTCACGCTGGCCGAGGTCCTTTGGCTCATGGGTTCGGCCGGGCAGCTGCTGGCGACCGTGTGGGTGTTGCAGCGCTGGTGGCGAAAAGGAGGTGGCCTGGGCCTGGTCACCCCTGTCCATCTGATTCCCATCGTTGGCAACGTGTTGACCCCATTGGGCGGCGTGGCGCTGGGCCATGAAACCTGGTCCCTCCTGCAGTTCGGGCTCGGGCTGATCCTGTGGCCCGTATGGAGCGCGATGATGTGGCGCCGGGCACGACAGGGTCCTGCCCTGCCTGACCGTCTCGCGCCAGCGCTGTTCATCCAGGTGGCACCACCGGCCGTCATCGGCATCGCACTGGCTGCGCTGGGCGCAGCCGCGCTGTGGTCGTGGCTGGCGTGGGCGCTGTCCAGCGCCTTGCTTGCAGGTCTGGTGTTCACGCAGGGACGGCGCTTGCTGAGCCAGCCCTTCGGCCTGCCTTACTGGGGAATGAGCTTTCCGATGACGGCCTGGGCCAGCCTGAGCATGTGGTTGTTCACCACACCTGCCCTGCCCGTCGTGTGGCACACCGCGGCCGTGGCCACGCTGGCACTCGCCTCGGGCGTGATCCTCATGCTGAGCAGCAGCACATGGCGCGGGCTGCGTCAGGGCACGCTGTTGGTCGCCGAACCCGCCATGCCGCCAGCGGCCGCGGTCAAGACATAGGACAATGGCGCATTCCGCTTTTCAGCATCACAGCAACATGGCCGCACTGGACGACGACAAGAGCCGCACGGAGATCCTCAACCGCCTCAAACGTGCAGAAGGTCAGCTACGTGGCATCCAGCGCATGATCGAGGCCGGCGAGGGCTGTCTGCCCATCGCCACGCAGATGGCCGCGGTGCGCAAGGCACTGGATTCCACCTACATGCGCATGACACTGTGCTTCATGGAAAAGCAACTGGAGGAGACGCTGACCCAGCAGGGACAGGCCGTGCCAGCCCAACTGGGCGATGTCATCCAGGAGATGGAATCCCTGTTGAGCAAGATCCGCTGAAGCGGATCTTGCTGGACCAGCCTACGCTGGCCCCAGGGCTCAGCGGGTCTTACAAGTCGACAGCCCGAAGGGCAGATACGCGGGGCACCAGCCGATGAGCCCGGTGGCCAGGGGCACCACGCCGATCCAACCCCAGGCGCCGACGGTGCCCGTGGCCGCCAGCGCGATGAGCACGACGCCGGCGCCGATGCGTGCGATGCGGTCGATGCCGCCAACATTTGCTTTCATGGAACTTCTCCTGCTTCAGTGAGAGGGGCCTGCGGCCCCGGTGGTGGAATGCATGGGCCCTGCCGCGGTCAGCCGCTCCCAGGCCTGCTGCGCGCTCAGAAAGGTTCGGCCCGCGAAGCGCCGCGACCACTCGCCAGCGTGCAGCCGGTCGGCCACGGGCCCTTTGATGTCGGTCAGGTACAGCACACGCCCCTGCTCGGTCAGGGAGGCGTCGAACGCCAGCAATGCCTGCAGCGCGGTGTGATCGATGTGGTTGACCGCGCTCATGAGCAGCACCACGTGGCGTGCCTCCGGACGCCCCGCAATGAGTTCGCACAGCCGGTGTTCGACCTGCTGGATGTTGGTGAAGTCCAGACTCTCGTCGATGCGGATAAGCACCGCCCCAGGCAAGCGCTCGACTTGGTGGCGGGCAACATTGCGGAAATGCTCGCTTCCGGGCACCCGGCCCACCTCGGCCACATGAGGCTGGCTGCGGCGCCAGATCATGGCGGCCAGCGACCAGGTCAGCCCTGCCAGCAGCCCTGCTTCAAAGCCCACCAGCATGACGCCGGCGGCGGTGGCCACGAACGCGCCAGCATCGGCGCGGTCGTAAGACCAGGTGACGCGCAGCGGCTGCCAGGACACCAGATTGACCACCGCCATGACGATGACCGCCGCGAGCGCAGCACGCGGAAGCCAGGCGAGCGCCGGCAAGAGCACCGCCATCAGCGCCACGAGCAGCCCCGCCGTGACCACCCCTGCCAGAGGGCTGCGTGCACCGGCTGCCTGGTTGACCACGGTGCGAGACAGCCCACCCGCCACGGCAAGGCCACCAAGCAGCCCTGCCCCCACATTGGCCAGCCCCAGACCCAGCAACTCCCGGTCGGCGTCGACGCGGTCCCCTTCGCGCAGCGCGAAGGTCTGAGCCACCGACACGCTGCTGACAAAGCCCACGAGGCCGACCAACAGCACTGGCAGCGCCAGACCGCGCAGCGTGGCCGCGTCTGCCACGCCACGCAGACCGTCCCAGGTTTCGGCCCAGCCCCCCAACTGCAGTCCGCCGACGACCCGCACGGCCTCGGGCTGAACGTGATTCCACCCTGCCGCAGCCGCGCCGGCCAGCAGCAACACCGCGAGCGGCCACAGCCGTGTCGCCAGCATGCCCACTCGGGCACGCTCGGCCCCGACCAAGCGCATGATGGCGCGAGGCCCTGCCCACAACATCGTGGCGGCGCCCAGGCCGATCGCCATGTCGCCCCCACCATGCCACGCCTGGTCGTGCAGCGCGCGCCACACCGACAGCGCCATCTCGGGCAGCGTGTGCCCCAGGTTGCCCACGCCCAGCATGGGCCCGAGTTGCCCGGCCAGAATCAACACGGCCGACGCCACGGTGAAGCCCTGTACGACGGGCTGGCTCATGAGCTGCGACAGAAAGCCCAGGCGCAGCAGCCCCATGCCCATCAACAGCAGGCCGCTGCCCACAGCCAGCAAGGCCGACAAGCCCAGGTACGCGACCGAACCGGCCGGCGCCAATGGCGCCAGCGCCTGCGCCACCATCAAGGACGTGATGGCAGCCGGCCCGACCGAGAGTGTGCGGCTGCTACCGAACAGGGCGTAGGCCAGCAAAGGCAGCACGCTGGCCAGCAGTCCGGCCTGCGGCGGCAGGCCGGCGAGCATGGCGTAAGCCAGACTTTGCGGCACCAGCATGACGGCGACGACCAAACCGGCCGTCACGTCACCAGGCAGGTCGGCCCGGGACCAGCGGTGCCACCACGCGGGTGGCCATGCCCAGGGAGCACGGTGGATGCGGAAGACGGGCGAGGTGCGCATGGAAGGCAAGCGATTCAGCCTTGTGCACCGCACATGCGGCTGTGCAGCACGGCCATCACCGCGGCAGCGTCCTCGCTGGCCAGCCGGTAGTACACGTGCTTGCCATCGCGCCGCGTGTCGACCAGCCCTTCCTGGCGCAGGACCGCCAGTTGCTGAGACAACGTGGGTTGCCGAATGCCGAGATCGGCCTCCAGCTCGCTGACACAGAACTCCCCTTGCGCCAACCGACACAGCAAGACCAGCCGGTCCGCGTGTGCCATGACCTTGAGCAAGGCACACGCCTTCGCCGCCGAGGCTTGCAGCGCCGCGAGATCAGGCACGGGCACCCCGGGGCGATCACACGGCTCGCCTCGGTCTTCAGACAGGGCAGGCGAAGAAGGAGGAAGAGGCGAGTTCACTTTCATGATTGATATTCTATTGACAGATATATTGTCAGTCAATAAAGTGAGATCAGGCACCTGCAGAACCCGGTGCACAGGAGATCGACCATGGCTCACGCCGTCCCCCACGTTCAAAGCTTTTTCCACGAAGACACCTCAACGTTCACCCATGTCGTCTACGACCGCCCGGGTGGGCGTGCCGCCATCGTCGACCCGGTGCTCGACTTTGACGGTGCGAGCGGACGCACGGGCACGCAATCCGCCGACGAGGTGATCGCTTTTGTGCAACGCGAACAGCTGACGCTGGACTGGATCCTCGAGACGCACGCCCACGCCGATCACCTCTCAGCTGCACCGCATGTGAAACGCCGACTGGGAGGGCAGATCGCCATCGGCGCCCCCATCCAGCGCGTTCAGGGCGTGTTCAAGAAGCTGTTCCACCTGGAGGAAGGCTTCGCTGCGGACGGCTCGCAGTTCGACCACCTGTTTGCAGACGGGGACACCTTCCAGATTGGCACACTGACCGCCACCGTGTGGCACGTGCCTGGCCATACCCCAGCCGACATGGCTTATCAGGTGGGCGATGCGGTCTTCGTGGGCGACACCATCTTCCCGCCCGATGTCGGCACGGCGCGGTGCGACTTCCCCGGTGGCGATGCGCACCAGCTCTACCAGTCTGTTCAGCGGCTGCTGGCGCTGCCCGATGACACGCGCTTGTTCATGTGCCATGACTACCCGCCCACCGATCGCCCGCCGCAAGGCATGTGCACCGTCGGCCAACAGCGCCAGCGCAACATCCATGTGCGCGAGGGCATCGATGAAGCCAGCTTCGTGGCCATGCGCCAGGCCCGTGACGCCACACTGGCCATGCCGCGGCTCATCCTGCCATCGGTGCAGGTCAACATCCGGGCGGGCGAGATGCCGCCGGCCGAGGCCGACGGACGTCACTACCTGAAGCTGCCGATCAACGCGTTCTGAACGGGCCCCTGAGCCAGGCAGCGGCTCGCCCCTCCGCGCGGGCCGGCCCATGCAGGGCTGACGGACAATGGCGCCATGCCGCACACGACAGAATCCTCGCTCGCTCGCGCACCACTGGCCGGTCTGACCGCGCCCGCCCTGCCTCCGGATGATCCGGCCCGTGTGGTGCTGCACAACGAGGTGCACGCACGCCCCCCGGCCCGCATCCGGCTGCCTGCGCTGGTGGTCTACGTTGCGGTGCTCAACGACGGCATCACGCGCGAGCAGGAATGCGCGCACCTGCGCCAGTTGCCCGGGCAAGGCGAACTGACGTCCGACGCGCTGGCGGGCAACTTCCTGCGTCTGCGCTTTGCCGACCACACCCTCAAGTGGGAGCGCCACACCGAGTTCTCGCGCTACTCGCTGGTCCAGGCCCTGCCCGAAGGCGCCCTCTCGGAGGGCGACGAAGCGCAACTGATCGCCTCGCTGGCCGTGCCGGCCCAGTGGCTGGCAGCCATTCCTGGCCGTACGGTCGCGGCCATCATGATGGCCATGGTGCATGGCGAGGTTGATGACCCGGTCGCCATGCGGCAGCTGGCCGAGCCCTGGCTGAACAGCCGCGAGCCGCTGGCGTCGTGGCTCGGGGTGCGCCGATCCTGCGCGATGACCGACTTCCGGCTTCGCCCCAGCGGCTTCGAACGCCTGCTGGTGATTTCGCCACCGGGCACCTCCGAGCTGCGGGTGGGTCGGATCTCGCAGCGCCTGCTGGAGGCCGAGACCTACCGCCTCATGGCCCTGCGAGGCCTGCCTGTTGCCAAGGAGCTGGCTCCCATGCTCGGCGAGGCCGAGAGCCAGCTGGCCGGCATCACCGCGCGCATGGAAGGCGCCGACGCCTCGGATCAGGAACTGCTCGACACGCTGATCGGCCTGGCGGCCCGCGTGGAGCGGGCCACAGCCAGCCACATGTACCGTTTTTCGGCCACCATGGCCTACCACGGTCTGGTCGAGCAACGCATTGAGCAGATGCGCGAAACACCCATCCCGGGCACGCAGATGCTGGGCGAGTTCCTGCAGCGGCGGCTCGCACCGGCCATCAACACGGTGCAGGCGACGGCGCAGCGGCTCAACGCGCTGTCACAACGCATCGAGCGCACCAGCGCCTTGCTTCGCACGCGGGTCGACATCGCCACAGAATCGCAGAACCAGCAGTTGCTGGAGAAGCTCACCCGCGGGCAGGAACTGCAACTGCGACTGCAAAGCACGGTGGAAGGCCTGTCGATCGCAGCCATCTCGTACTACGTTGTCAGCCTCATCCTGTACGGCGGCAAGGCGGCCAAGGCGGCCGGCATCCACGTCAATCCCGAGATGCTGGCCGGCGCGCTGACCCCATTCGTCGTGCTGGCCATCTGGTGGGGCACACGCCAGATCCGCAAACGGCTGCACCCCTGAGCCGGCGTACCCGCGCGTCCTTGCACGCGAAACCCGGCAGGCCTCAACGGGCCGCCGGCTCGCTGAGCTGCTCGCGGCCGCGCCAGCGGAACTGCCAGATCAGATCCAGCGCATTGTCTTCGCCGGCCTGTGCACGGAGCGTGAAGCGCTGTGCCACACGGTAGATGAGCTGCCAGTTGCCCGCTGTGGCGTTGAGGTTGCGCTCGTAGCCCACATACCAGCGCTCAGATACCTGCTTGCCCACGTTCACCACGGTTTCGCGCACCGTGCCATCGGTCTGTCGGATCGACAACTCATCCAGACCCAGGCGGCTGACCAGCGTGTCGCTGGGCCCACCGCCCTCCCCTGACAGCAAGGCGACGGCCGCCGTCTGCAGCAGGCCAATGTCCGCGCCATCCAGCCCCGTCGGCGCACGCCCCAGCAGCAGCCACGACAGCTTTTCCGTTTCAGACATGGCCGGCTCCGAGTACAAGCGGATACGCGGGTCCTGCGCGGTGCCAGTGATGGTGACGCCCACCTTCACGTCATCGGCCTGCGCCGCTGGCGACTGGGCCCGCATCGCGCGCAAATCCAGCCGGGGATTCTCGATCGGACCGGTGAACGTGATGCCCCCGCGGTCGATGACCAGCTTCTGACCATAGGCGGCATACACCCCGTCACGCACATTGATCGTGCCGCTGAGACTGGGCCGGTTGGCCGGCGTGGTGAAGCGCAGCTGGCCCATGAGCGTGGCCTCCAGTCCGCGACCCCGCAACCGCAGGCGCTCGCCCAGGTCGATGCCCACAGCAACATCCACGCGTCGCTGCACATCACGCCCATTGCGGCCGCCGGCCTCTTCCGGATCGTCCGGCACGCCCGGCCGGTTGATCACCCGGACATCGTCGCCGATCGTGGGCGCGTCAGACCGCGAGATGTCGATGAGCCCTTCGTCCACGCGCAACTGGCCGCGGGCCTGCACGTCGTCCTGGGCCAGCCGGGCCTGCAGCTGGCCCGATACGACCACGCGTCGGTCCACGCGCTGCAACGCGGCAAACCGTGTGGCGGTGGCGTCCAGATTCGCCAGCGGCTGCTCGCCGAGCTCGGCCTGCCCAGTCACACGCAGTTGCCCGCCCAGCCCATCTTGCAGACTCAGCTCCAGCAGGCGCGCGCGCTCGCCCTCCAACTCCAGCACGAGGCGCCCCTGGCTCACAGCGATGCCCTCCAGTAACTGGCTCGCGCTGAGGTTGTCGCCCGTCACCCGGCCACTGAAGCGAGGGCCACCCAGCGTGCCGCCCATCTGAGCGCGTGCGTCCAGCCGTCCGCCCAACCGCCAGCCTGCGGGCAACCAGTTACCCCAAGGGCGCAGGCTTTCCACCTGCAACACCAGTTCACCCGAAACTGGATCGGCAGCAGCCGGCAGGCGGTGCGGATCCGACACGGTCACACGCTGTCGCCCCTTGACGGTGCCCAGCGTGCGCCCGTCGAGCTCCTGGGTCAGCTCCCACACGCCCTGATCGGCCTGGAGGGTCACCCGCGCCTCCCGGATGCCCAGCCGCTGCGCCTGCCCACCCTGGATGGCCGCCTCGATCACAGACAGATCCCCGGACTGACGCGAAAGCTGCGCCTGCAGCTGCCACGGTGCCTGCGCACTGTGCCGCAGTCGGACACTGCCGGCCACCACGAGGTCGCCCGATACGTCATCACGCAGGCGCCAATTGGTGGCCCAACGCGCCACCTGGAATGGCTCGAGCACCAGGTCGGCCTGCAACTCGCCCTGCGCCCCTTCCCCGCCGCGTGGCCGTTGCCACATCGCCTGCGTCACCCGCCAGGGCAGGCCCGCCAGCTCAAGCGACGCAGCGCCCACGCGCCAGGACGCGCTGTCAGCATCCTGCCGCCAACTCAATGGCAAATCCGCCACTCGCACCCACTCCTGCACGGAGGGCGTCTCCTGGGTCACCCGCACCTCGCGGAGATGCCCCCGCCACTCCCCCACCTCGGCCGCCACTCGCCCTTGGCCCTGCAGGCTGCCCATCGCGCGCCAACGCTGCGCGGCCTCACCGGACGGCGGCAATACCGCCAGCATCTGCCAGCGACCCTGATGCGCGCCTACCGTGCCGTCCAGAGAAAAAGTCGCCTCATCCACGCGGACCGCGTCCAGCTGCAGATCCTCCAGCCGAGCCTGCAAGGCAACCGGTGCCTGCGCCTGCCCGCCACGCCAGTCCCATTGCGCCGTCACGCTGCCCAGCTGCACGCGTGTGCCGTCGGCCCCCAGATGCAGTAGCGCATGCGCCTGCACCTGCCCGTCCGTTTCAATCGCGGGCCATTCGCCCTGGAACCTGACCTGCGCAGACAGTCGGCCTTGCACGTCACGGCCTTGCCACAGCGGAGCCAGCGGACCGAGCGCAGCCAGGTGGGGAGCCTGAACCTGGAACTCGCCGTTGAGGCCCCTGACGGGCTCCCACTGCCCCTGCGCGCCCCGTCGCCACGGCACCAGCACCTTGCCCTCGACCGTGTTACCGCCAGCACGGGCCTGAGCCTGCAGGGCCATGCGCGCCACATCCTTGGGAGAACGCCATTGCAGTTGCGCTGCCACAGGCACGCCAGCCAGCACGCTGTCGTCGAGCTGCAGTTCCGCCTGCCCCCGCCAGTCGGCATCGACCGCGAGCACAAGGCGCCCGTTCAGCGCATGGCGGCCTTGCACTGCTGCCGGCCAAGGCAGCCACACCGAAGGGTCCAGCGCCTGGAAACGCGCGGCCGCATCGGCCTGCCATCCCCCGGCCTCATGCCATTGGAATCGGCCGGTCGTCACATCCGCCTGTCCACCGCCCGCGCGCAGGTTGAAGCTGCGCAGCAAGATCTCGCCAGGCCGATACTGGGCATCCAGCGTCAGGCGAACCGGCTGGCTCTGTGCGGCGCGCCCATGGGTGCCCGACATTTCACCCTGCAGGCTCGCGCCTGACAGCGCGGCGCCCTGCCACTGCGGACGCAACGTCACGCTGGCCTGGGTCGACAGGTCAGGCGCAGCGCCATGCAGCGCACGGGCGTCGAGCGCCTGCCAGCGCACGCGTACGCCCTCGTCATGCCCCGGCTGCCCTTGAATGAACAAGGTGGCTTCGTCTACCCCCCGCCCAGGCGTCACCGGCAGCCGCGCCTCCAGATCCACCACCGCCCCGCGCAGCCATTCCTCCCATGGCGTCTGTCCCGGCAGGGCTTGCCACTGCATGCGCGCCTTCAGCGCCCGCAGCGGCACGCGCCCGGCGTCCAGCGCACCGGCCTGAGAGTTCGTGACAGCCACCTCGCCGGACAAACCAACGCCGCCTTCTTGCGGGGCCAGCGACACCGTCGCGTTCAGGCCGGTGCGCGGCCAGCCGGCATGCCAGCCCGACAAATCGAGGTCCTTGAGGGTGCCAGCCAGTGCGAGCACAGGCCAGGGTGCGAACGGATCGAGCACGCCGTTCATCTGCACCGAAGCAGGCGCCTCGCCCGGGCGCGCCAAGGCGCCAGCCGCCCGCCAGACCAGGCGCCGCAACGGCCCCTCGACGGCCACATTGAGCTCGCCGGTGTCGCCCTGCGCCGTCTCGGCCGCACGCTCTGCGGCCAGCGTGGCCGCCACCGTCATGGCCCCTCGGGCCAGCACGCGGGCCTCGCCGCGCAGCCCCCAGCGCGGCACTGGGCCACCCTGCAACGCCAACGCACGCAACACCACACGGTGCCCGGCCTGCGAGCCGTCCACAGGGGACTGCAGCGCGACGGCAGCATCCAGACCGCTCACGACGACCTCGCCTAGCAGATTGCTGCGGATCTCGCCGAGCTGCAGATGCGTCACGTCGAGCGAGACAGGCAGCACCAGATCAGTGGGCGGTTGCGTGGCCGGCTGCGGCTCGGGGGGGGCAGCCACCCACTGCAGATCCAGCCGCGCCGCGCCCAATGCGTCGGCCCGCAAACCGAACTGATAGGGCGCACCCGCATCCCACCGCAGGGCCAGCCCTCGCCAGACCGGCTGCTCAAGCGCGAGTTGTCCGCCCCGCGGCAGCGCCAGCACCACGCGCTCCGCTCGGAAGTCCCCGAGCAGTGCCCCCTGTGGCGCCTGGACGGTCAAACCAGGCACCCAGTTCAGCAGCTGACGCGTCGTCCAGGCGTTGTGAAGCATGGCCCAGGCCCCACATACCACCAGCGCCAGCGCTGCCAGCAGCAGCCCCACGGAGCGCGCCAACTTGCCCAGCAGGCTCCAGACCGCGTTCACAGGCTGATCCCCACGCTGAAATGCAGCCGCCACTGCGACACCTTGGTGCCGTAAGCCAGATCCAGCCGCAAAGGCCCCACGGGGCTGCGCCATCGCACGCCAAAGCCGTAGCCAGTGCGAGCTTGCAGATCCTTGAAGCGCTCACCCGCGTCCCCGACATCGGCGAACACAGCGCCCCAGACCGACGGCGGCAGTTTGGGCAGGGGGTGGGCCAGCTCCACACTGCCGGTGTACATGCTGCGCCCGCCCACCACGATGCCATCGCGGTTGACACCGAGAGACCGAAAGGCATAGCCCCGCACCGACTCATCGCCGCCGGCACGGAACAGCAAGGGATCCGGCACGCTGGCCTTACCTGGCGTGAACACCTGGCCCGCCTCGGCACGCACGCTCAAGTGCCAGTCATTGGGCAAGGGAAGATAGGCGTTCACCTTGCCATAGACGCGACTGAACCAGCCCTCCTCGTCCCGCGAGGCGTAGGTGCGTCCCAACGTCAGCTGGGTCAGGCTGGTGTAGCCACGCGTGGGCAGCACCTGGTTGTCCACCTCGCGCAGGATCCACTGGGCCGTGCCGCTGAGCGCGGTCGCATTGGACACGTCCTGCCCGTCCCGATCCCGCACGGCTGCATGCTGCAACTCCAGGTAGCTGGTGCGCTCCAGCCGCTCGCCTTCACGCAGACGACCCACGCGCACGCGCTGACTGGTGTTGATGGCATTGAAGGTGTCTTCGAACCGGGCCGCCTGCAGCGAAATCAGGCCGCGTCGCCGCCCTTCCCAGGGATGCGATGTCAGGTCGAGCTGCGCGTCCGAGGCCTTGCTGCCGAGCTGCGCCTTGGTGCGCGCCTGCCAGCCCAGCCCAAAGGCATTGCGATGCAGGTGCTCCACGGACACGCGCGGGCCGGTATCGCTGCTGACGCCCACCCCCAGCGTGGCCGCCTGCAGGGGCAGCTCACGCAGCTGCACGACCACCGGTGCCGCCTCAGCCTGGGTCGGATCCAGATCGGCCGACACGAACACGCCCTCGAAGAGGTTGAGCTTCTGAATGCGCTCCTGCCAGTCGAGCAGCAACTGCTCGCTGTACCGCTCGCCTGGGCGGAACGGCGCGAGATTCAACACCGCCGAAGCAGGCTGCGCGCGCAGCCCTTCCACGCGCGCCGTTCCGAAGCGGAACTCCGGCCCCGAATCGGCCACCAGAAAAAGCCGGGCCTCGTGCGTGCTGGCGTCGACAGTGACCGACGTACCGCTCCAGGTCGCTGTGGGGTAGCTCTCGGATCGCAGGCGCGCGAGCGCCGCATTCTTCGCAGCGGACCAATCGCCTTGAGAGAACAGCGCGCCAGCGGGCAGCGCCCATTCGCGCTCCAAGCGCTCCAGCAGCCCCGTCGCGTAAGTGTCTTCGGCGTCCAGTTGCTGATCCAGCTCGCCTTCGAACACGAAACGCACCGAACGGATGCGCGCACGGGGACCGGGCTCCACCGTGACTGTGACCAACTGCGGGCGCTCCTGCCCAGGGTCGTCGACCCGCACCGCCACACGGGCGCCGAAATAGCCCTCGGCTTCCAGCAAGGCGCGCGACTGCTCCGGTACGGCCGCCACCAGGCGCCGCAACTCCGCACGGCTTACGCGCACCGGCTCGCCGTTTTCCTTCTGGTCCTGAAACCGCGCGAGATCCAGATACTGCAGCAGCAAGGCGCGCAGCTCGTCCGGCGCCACCACCTTCAACTGCCAGACGACAGGCGCACGCGTCGCTGCCTGCCCCCCTGCGGTCGCGGGGAGCGGCTGCGCGGCCAGGGGGGGCGCCAGGTCAGCGGCCGCAGCATCCCGTGGCGCGACGGCGGCCTCCTGGGCCACAGCCACGCCGCACGACCACAGCCACGCAGCGGCCACACAAGCCGCGCTGCCCGCACGCCCACGCAGACGGGTCATTTGCTCAACAGACGCATGGCCGATTCCAGACCTTGCAGGCTCATGGGATACATCCGGCCACCCACCAGCCGCTGAATGATGTCGATGCTCTGGCGATAGGGCCAGACACCGGGCGGTTCCGGGTTGATCCAGACATGGCTCGGGAAGGCATGGATGAGCCGCCCGATCCACTCTGCGCCAGGCTCGTCGTTGTTGTACTCGACGCTGCCCCCCGGTTGCAGGATCTCATAGGGACTCATGGTCGCGTCGCCTACGAAGATCAGCTTGTAGTCCTTGTTGTACTTGCGAATGATGTCCCACGTCGGGATCTTCTCGGTGTAGCGCCGCTGGTTGTTGCGCCACATGAAGTCGTAGACGCAGTTGTGGAAGTAGTAGAACTCGAGATGCTTGAACTCCGACTTGGCCGCCGAGAACAGCTCCTCCACCCGGTGGACGTGATCATCCATCGTGCCGCCGATGTCCATCAACAGCAGCACCTTCACGGCGTTGTGGCGTTCAGGCACCATCTTGATGTCCAGCATGCCGGCGTTTGCCGCCGTGGCGTGGATGGTGTGATCCAGATCGAGCTCTTCGTGGGCACCGGTACGCGCGAACTTTCGCAACCGCCGCAGCGCCACTTTGATGTTGCGCGTACCCAGCTCGATCGTGTCGTCGTAATCGCGAAACTCGCGCTTGTCCCAGACCTTCACGGCGCTTCGCTTGCGCGAGCGGTCCTGGCCGATGCGGTAGCCCTCGGGGTTGTCGCCATAGGCGCCGAAAGGCGAGGTGCCGCCCGTGCCGATCCACTTGTTGCCACCCTCGTGGCGCTCTTTCTGCTCTTCCATGAGCTGCTTGAAGCGCTCCATGAGCTTGTCCCAGCCCATGCGCTCGATCTGTGCGCGCTCTTCGGGGCTCAGCTCCTTCTCGAGGTGCTTGCGCAGCCATTCCAGGGGAATGCCCTGCGTCAGATCCACCGATTCGGACACGCCTTTGAAATACGCTCCGAAGGCGCGGTCGAATTTGTCGAAGTGTGTCTCGTTTTTGACCAGCGTCAGGCGCGCCAGGTGGTAAAAATCATCCACCGTGGGCTCGATCACCCCGTTCTTCATCGCCTCCAGCAAGGTGAGGTATTCGGGGATCGTCACGGGCAACCGGGCCGACCGCAAAGCGAAAAAGAAATCAATGAGCATAGAAGTCTCGCCGTTGTTCCCGTATTGTGGCCCTGGATCGTTCCAGTCGCCCACGCTCGGCCATTCGGGCATGATCCGTTCCCGGGGTAGGCGCCGCGCCAACCCGATGTGACCTTAGCTGTTCCATGGAACCTCGCCACCAGTTGTTGGCCTTCATCCTGCTGACCCATACGCTGACGACGCTCACCTGGCTGATCGGCGGGGCAGTGATGGGCCTGTCACGCCGGGCTGCCCGGCACTGGATGCTGTCGAGTCTGACCAACGGGCTGGCGCTGGTGCTGCTGGTGGTGGACCAGTTTGGCGGTGACACATGGCGCGTGCTGGTGTCGGCCACGCTGGCCACCTGGGGCGCCATGGGCTTGCGCCGGGGGTTGCAGGCCTTCTTGCGCCTGCCCACGCGCGATCTACTGCAGTGGGCCGTGCTGGTGTCGCTCACGATCTGGACGCTTGGCATCTGTCTGCCGTTCGGCTGGGTCAAGGCCGGCGCCCTCACCGCCGTTGTTGTCTCCATCCTCATCCTGTCGCTGAGCGCCCGTCAGACATTTCCAGCGCTCTACACCGAGTTCGATAAGACCACCGCCTGGGTGTGCGCGGCCGTTCACATGCTGGCAGCCACGATGTTTGTGGCCATCGCCGTCGTCTCGTTGGGCTGGGTGCCCGGCGCAGAAGGCGCCCCCTACACCATCGAGACGCTCAAGTTCTGGGTGGTGTTCCTCAGTGTTTCTCTGTCGGTGGTGGGGTGCTTCGTCCTTGGCTATGTGGTCATCATGCGGCTGGTTCGCCGGCTGGAATACCTCTCGGAACACGACGCGCTGACGGGCCTGCTCAACCGCCGCGCCATCGAGGCCCTCATGGACAAGGAGGCCCAGCGCCTTCACCGCTTCGGCGACCCCTTTGCATTGCTGCTGATCGATGTGGACCACTTCAAGCGCATCAACGACCGGCTTGGCCATGCCGCAGGCGACATGGTGCTCAGTGCGGTGGCGGCCGTGCTGCAGAGTCAGGCGCGCGAGGTCGACCATGTGGCCCGGTTCGGCGGCGAGGAGTTCTGCGTGCTGCTGCCGCGCACCGATGTCGAGGGCGCACTGCAAGCGGCCGAGCGCTTCCGTGAGGCGGTGTTGCACACGGTCGTGCCGTGGGCAGAGGAAAACATCAGCGTGACCGTCAGTGTGGGGCTGGCTTCCACCCACGACCCGGGCGAGGCGCTGCACGGCATCCTGCGCCGGGCAGACGAGGCGCTCTACCGCGCCAAGGGCGAAGGCCGTAACCGCGTCGTGGCTGCGCAGATCCGACGCGCGGCCTGACCCCCGGCAGCGCCTGTCAAGGCATGCTCAGCGGTTGTGGCGCGCCATGTAGACGAGCTTTTCGAACAGGCTGAGATCCTGTTCGTTCTTGAGCAACGCGCCCACCAGCGGCGGCACAGCGGCCTTGTCGTCCTTGCTTTGCAGCACCTCGGCCGGAATGTCTTCGGCCACCAGTAGCTTGAGCCAGTCAATGAGCTCGGACGTGCTCGGCTTCTTCTTCAGGCCGGGCAGGTTACGCACTTCGTAGAACTGGCGCATCGCCGCGGCCAGCAGATCCTTCTTGATGTGCGGGAAGTGCACATCGACGATCTGCTGCATCGTGGTCGCGTCCGGGAAGCGGATGTAATGGAAGAAACAGCGGCGCAGGAACGCGTCCGGCAGGTCCTTCTCGTTGTTCGACGTGATGATCACCAGAGGGCGGTGACGGGCCTTGATCAGCTGACGGGTCTCGTAGACGTAGAACTCCATGCGGTCGAGTTCGCGCAGCAGGTCGTTGGGAAACTCGATGTCGGCCTTGTCGATCTCGTCGATCAACAGCGCAACAGGCTGCTCGGCTTCAAAGGCCTGCCACAGCACGCCCTTGACGATGTAGTTGTGGATGTCCTTGACCTTCTCCTCGCCCAGCTGGCTGTCACGCAGGCGGCTGACAGCGTCGTACTCGTAGAGCCCCTGCTGCGCTTTTGTCGTGGACTTGATGTGCCATTGCAACAGCGGCATGCCCAGAGCCTGGGAAACCTGCTCCGCCAGCATGGTCTTGCCGGTACCCGGTTCGCCCTTGACAAGCAAGGGGCGCTGCAGCTGCAGGGCCGCGTTGACGGCCAGTTTCAGGTCATCGGTGGCCACATATTGGTCGGTACCTTGGAATTTCATGCGCTGTCTCAACCGGGTTGTTACTGTGTTCGAGTATAGGCGGACACCCAATAATGACCCGCAGGCCCCTGATTTTGACCTTTTTCGTCCGAGGTCCCCCTACTCATGAACATTCTGCCCCGCTCGATCCGGATCCTGGGATGCCTTGCCACCGCCGCGCTGGCCAGCTCCCATGCCCTTGCACAGGACCCGGTCACCGGTGATCCGGCCGCCGGCAAGCAAAAGGCAGCCATGTGCATCGGCTGCCACAGCATCCCGGGCTACCAGTCCAGCTTTCCGGAGATCCACAAGGTGCCGATGATCTCGGGGCAGAACGCGCGCTACCTAAGCGCGGCCCTGTCGGCCTATCGCAAGGGCGACCGCAAGCACCCGACCATGCGCGGCATTTCGGCCTCGCTGACCGACCAGGACATCGCCGACCTGTCGGCCTACTACGAGTCCCACGGGCAAGGCGCCGCGCCGGCCTCCTCGCGCACTGTGCCAGTGCCCAGCCAGCAGATCCAGGCGTTGCTCACACGTGGCAACTGCGTGGCCTGCCATGGGGAAAACCTCAACAAGCCCATCGATTCAGCCTATCCCAAGCTGGCGGGCCAGCATGCCGATTACCTGCTGGTGGCCATGCGCGCCTATCAGATCGACAACAATCCTTACATCGGGCGGGCCAATGCGATCATGGCGGCGCAGATGAAGGATTTCACCCGGGCCGAACTGAAGTTGCTGGCCAACTACATGGCCGGCCTGCCGGGCGACCTGCGCACAGTGCCTCAGGCGCGGTTCCGCTGACTGGCACCGTTCAGCGCCGTCCACAAAGAACAAGCCCGCCTTTCGGCGGGCTTGTTCACGTCTGCAGTCCGCGCTCAGGTGTTATCCACCAGCAGCTTGCCCTGCTCCAGCAGCTTGGCAATCACCTCGACGTCGCCCGAGCCGCTTGACAGCGACAAGTCTGCACGGAGGTTCACGCCTTCCAGCACAATGCGCTGCGACTCTGTTCCGCCTCCAATCCCGGTGAAGTCACCCGTCGGACTGACGTGGATGATGGTGTCGGCGCCCGCCTGTTCGAAGCGCAGATAGCTGTCGAGGTTGCCGGTGCCTCCCGCCGTGTTCTCGCCTTGCAACAGATCCCGCAGATCCAGGACATCGCCGCCTGCGCTGGCAGGCAAGGTGTTGAAATCACGGATCGTGTCGACCGCTCGGTCGGCATCGCTGCCAGACGCACCCTGGTCGCCGAAGCGCCACTCGAACACGTCCTTACCCGGCCCACCGATGAGGATGTCGTTGCCCTTGCCGCCCACGATGCGGTCGTTGCCTTCCCCGCCATAGATGAGGTCGTTGCCTGCCCCACCCAACAGGATGTCGTTGCCGCCACCGCCGTAGATCACATCTGCGCCGTCCGAGCCCGTCAGGGTGTTGTCTGCCGCCGTGCCGCTGATGACCTGAGCTTTGTCCACGTTGATGGTCAGCACGGAGTCGACCCTGTCGCCATCGCCGTCGCTCAGCGTGAAGCCGAACTGCTCGATCTGCTTGCCCACCACGGCGGGCGGCGCGGCGTACCGGTAGTCGCCCGTCAGCATGTTGACCGTCAGGGTGCCGCCCAGGCTGGTCTGGATCTGCAGGGAGCTTTGAGCCGGGTCGAAGAAGTAGGTCTTGCCGTCCACCGTGATGGACTCGACACGCTGGAAGCCATCGGCCCCCATGGCAGGCTCCAGCGCCCCGGTGGCGGCCAGATTGCCGGTGGCAAACTCGCTGGCCGTCGTATTGAGGACGGACTCCAGCTGTGCAAAATCCTGCACGACCACGCCATCAGCGTCCACGCCGGCATGACCGTCATAAGCGATCGGGTTGAGGTACCGGGTTTCCACCTCTCGGCCCATGCCAATGGCATAGCTCTTGATCTGATTCTCAAGCAGGAAGCTGCGCCAGACCGCCTCCTCGTTGGCATCAATGCCATCGCCCAGACCGGGTTGCGTGGTGTTGCCGTCCTGGGGCGCGCCCGGATTCGGGAAACGCGAAGACAGCGTCGGGTTGCCGTCTGACAGGAAGTAAGCCACGTTCTGCGCATTGCCCAGCTTGCCTTCGGGGGTGCCGAAGGCAGTCATGGCCTGCTGAAGCGCAAAGTCGTAGTTCGTCGCACCGTTGACGGTCACGGTGGCCAGCAAGGCCTTCGCCTGGTTCACGGTCAGCCAGGTGTCGCCGACAGTCTGCGCGGTGTTGTTGAAGGTCACAAGCCGGACGGCCACGTTCCCGAAGTCGTCGTAACGATCCAGCAGCTTGCCGATCGCCTGCACGGCCGCCGCCAGCCGGGAGATGCCGCCATCCTCATCGACTTCGTTGATGCCAGAGGGGGCACGCATGCTGGACGACGTATCCAGCACGATCAGCAGGTTGGTATCGAGCGCCGCGACATCGCGGCTTTGAGGGGCGATCTCGGCAGGCGCATCGTCCTGGACCCGAATTGTCAGCGTCGACTCCGTCGTGGCCTGGCCATCGCTGACCCGCACGCCAAAGACAATGGGCAGCACGTCTTCACCCTGCGCTGCATGCTGCAGCGGCATCTTCAAGGTGAAGGTATAAGCGCCTTCCTCCCCAACCTCCAGGGTTGCAGCCACTTGCGAACCCACCTGACCAATCAAACCGCCAGCGCCGTCCGGCGTCCAGCTGATGGGCGTGGAGGACCCCACCACGTACACCGGGGTGCTCGGCGCCACAAAGCTCACCGTCAAGAGGTCGCCATCCGGATCGGTCATCACGATCTGGCCGGTGTGGACGGCGCTGTCGGTGTTGTCACCTGTGCCATCGTTGTCGGCCAGGCCCTTGGGCAACCCCTCTTCCGACACATCTCCCACCGAGGGCTTGACGACCGGCGCATCGTTGACCGCGGTCACAGCGATGACTGACGTCGCCACGTTGCTGTCATTGACACCATCGGACACGACCACCGAGATTTCGCGCGGTGTGGTGACGGGCGTGTCAGAGGTGTTGTGGAAGCCGATGGCGCGCAAGGCCGTCTGGTAGTCAGCCGGCGGCGCACTGCCGGTGATCACCACGCGCGTGCCGCCATCCACGATGGTCAGCGTGAGATTCGAGGGGTACTCGCCGATGACAAGCAGGGCGTCTCCGGACTGCGGGTTGAGCAGCGTGACTTCAGCACGCTGGATGGGTGTCCCGTCGTCGTCGCTGATCGAGACGTCGGCATCGACGATACCGACCGGCTCGCCATCCTCGGTAAAGGTGGCGGCGTAGCCCGAACCCGGTGCGGCCGAATCATCGGCATCCAGATCCAGCACTGGGGCCGTATCGTTGTCCAGGATCTGCGCCTCGTTGGCGGCGCTGGCATTGCGCGTCGGGCCAGCAATGACGTCGACCTCCAGACGCACGAACTCGTCCGCCTCCACAAGGAGGTCGTCCTCCGTGGCCAGCTTCAGATTGATGGTCTGCTGACCGGGTGCGAAGGTCAGTTCGCCCGATGCCGGCACGGGCAGCCAGTTGCCCGGGCTGGCCTCATAGTACAGCGCGGTCGCCGTGTCCACACCGACCGTTGCCGATTCGTTCTGAGACGTGCCCGGCAGATCCGTGCCGTCCTTGAGGGTCAGCTTCACGGTCACTGGCTCATTGACCGGCTGCGTCAGCGCAATGGTGAAGCCCAGATCCTTGCCCTCGACCGCACCCTGGGCGTCGACCAACAAAACCGGCGGCTGCTGCACCGTGATGACGGTGGTGGCCGTGTTGCTCACATTCGCGCCATCGGACACCACCACGTCCAGCGAGCGTGGCGTCGTGCTCACGTCCGCGTTGTCGTTGCTGAAACGAATGGCGCGCAGTGCCGTCTGGTAATCGGCTGCCGAGGCGCTGCCAGTGATCGTCACCACGTTGTCCACCACCGTGGCAGACAGTCCTGCCGGAAGCGGGCCGACCGACAGCTTGTCGCCGGGCTGGGCGTTGGTCAGCGTGACCGTGGCCGACTGAATGGGCGTACCGTCCTCGTCCTTGACCACCACATCCGCGTCCACGACGGCGACGCCCTGCCCCTTACCGACATAGCTGGTCTGGTAACCCGAGCCGACGGCCCCACTGGAATCATCGCCATCCAGATCCAGAACCGGGGCCGTGTCGTTGTCAATGATCTCGGCCTCGTTGGCTGCGCTGGCATTCCGGGTGGGGCCGGCAACGACGTCCACTTCCAGGCGCACAAACTCGCTGGGCTCGATCAACAGGTCATCGATGGTGGCCAGCTTCAGATTGATCGTCTGCTGGCCGGGCGCGAACGTCAGTTCGCCCGATGCGGGAACGGGTACCCAGTTGCCCGGGCTGGCCTCGTAATACAGCGTCGTGGCCGTGTCCACCCCCACCGTGCCGGATTCATTCTGAGACGTGCCGGGCAGGTCCGTACCGTTCTTGAGCGCAAGCTTCACGGTCACCGGCTCGTCGATTGGCCGGGTCAGCGCGAGGGTGAAGCGCAGATCCTTGCCTTCGACCGCTCCTTGCGCGTCGACCAACAGGACCGGTGGCTGCTGAACCGTGATGGTGCTGACCGCGGTGTTGCTGGTGTTCGTGCCGTCGGTCACCGTCACTTCAATAAGCCGCGGCGTGGTCGATGGATCGCCGGTCTTGGACTGGAATGTGATGGCGCGCAACGCATCCTGGTAGGCGGCCAGCGTGGCAGAACCGGACAGCGTGATGGTGTTGCCGTCTGCGCTGAGCGTGGCGGTGATGCCGGCCGGCAGCGTGCCGATGTTGAGCGTGTCGCCGGCCTGTGGGTTGGTCAGCACCACCGTGGCACCCTGCAGGTTGGTGCTGTCGGCATCGGTGATCAGGACATCGGTATCGACAATGGCCACCGCCTTGCCGTTGCCCAGCGCCAAGCCTGCATAGCCGGTGCCGGGCGCCACGGAGTCGTTGGCGTCCAGGTCGATCTGGGGCGGTGCTGTTGGCGGAGACGGAGGCTCGCTCGCAGGCAGTTCGCGCTGATCGGCGGTCGAGCCGATGGGGAAGCCCGAGGGATCGCGCTCGGTACCGTACTGGTACGACAGGGGCGATACCCCTTCCTGAACGCGGTCCACGCGCAAACCAGGCAGCAAGCCGCCGCCCGCACCGCCTTGCAGACCGGCCGCGGGGGCCTCGAGCGGATCATCGGCCTCGATGGCGGCAATGGCCTGCTCGACAGGCTCCGCCGGCTTGCTGGCCACCGCCACGGGCGGGCCCTTCTCGGGCGTGATCTGAACGATGCCGTTGTCTTCGGTGACGATGTGTTGCCCGCCCTTGACCTTGTCGCCAACCTTGAGCGGTTGAAGCTTGCCGTTGGGCAGACGGATGTAGGCGTTACCCCAGATGCCGGTGACGGTGCCGGCGGACATGGCGAGGATGGGCATTGCAGTGCACTCTCAAGAAAAGCAGAGGTGCACGAAGTTTAGGCAGTTTCAAACGTTACAAACCGCCAGCGACTCCCCTGGATGGATGGTAATCGGCAGGGCAAGCCGCATTTGTGTGACAAGCGTCACACCGAAACCGAGGGGGTCAGTCGCTAGTTGCCAGCCTGCGAACCCGATCGAGGTAGGCATGGGCATCCAGCGGGCGCCCCAGACGTTGCGATTCCCAGATGGTTTCGCCCAGAGCCTCCATCACACCGTGATGCGCTTCATGCAACGAACCGCGTTTCGCAGCCAGCCGCTCGACGGCCTCGCGTATGCCGCGCGGCTGATCGATGCTCACCTGTTCAGAGATGGACAGGTGCATGGACAGGTGCAGAAAAGGGTTGGTGCGCCCTTCCTCCACCGTGAACTGGGCTGCGACGGCCTGCTCCACATCGGCCAGGTCGTCGTGGTACTCGGGGTGGTGCAAGATCCAGTCAACCGCCAGCGCCTCCATGGGCGCCAGCGGTGCGCCGGCGCGGTGCTGCGACCACGCCTGGCAGAAAAAACGGCGCACCGTTTCCTGATTGGGAGCAAACATGCGCCGGCCTCGTTCAGACGTCGAGCAGTTCGACTTCGAACATCAGCGTGGCATTGGGCGGAATCACGCCGCCTGCGCCACGTGCGCCGTAGCCCAACTGCGGCGGGATGACGAGGATGCGGGTGCCGCCCACCTTCATGCCTTGCACGCCTTCATCCCAGCCACGGATCACGTGGCCGGCGCCCAGCGGGAAGGCGAAGGGGTCGTTGCGGTCCTTGCTGGAATCGAACTTGGCACCCTTGACGCCGTCCTGGTACAGCCAGCCGGTGTAGTGCACCTTGACGTACTGGCCAGCCTGGGCGGTGGCGCCGCTGCCTTCGACAACGTCTTCGTACTGCAGGCCGGAGGGGGAGGACACGACGGGCATGGGAGATCCTTTCAGAGGCGGGGCTTGGCAGCCCGGGTTCAACAGGCTGCCGAGTCTACCTGCCCCGCCCGCCGTCAGATGGACATCAGCTGGCGAACCCCGTCGGCTTCCATGTCTTGGCCCCGCCCGCGGCGGATGATCTCGCCGCGCTCCATCACCAGGTACTGATCGGCCAGCTCGGCGGCGAAGTCGTAGAACTGCTCGACCAGCACCACGGCCATGCGCTCACCATTCAAGCCCTCGTCGGCCAGCTTGCGGATGGCCCGCCCGATGTCCTTGATGATGCTGGGCTGGATGCCTTCGGTGGGCTCGTCCAGGATGAGCACCTTGGGGCCGGCGGCCAGCGCCCGGGCAATGGCCAGTTGCTGCTGTTGCCCGCCCGAGAGGTCGCCCCCGCGTCGATGCATCATCTGTTTGAGCACCGGAAACAGCTCGAACAGCTGCTCGGGCACCGGGGTGCTGCCTGGCTTGGAGGCCAGGCCCATCTGCAGGTTCTCGGCCACGGTGAGCCGGCCGAAGATCTCGCGCCCCTGGGGCACATAGCCCACGCCGCGGCGCACGCGCTCGTAAGGCTTGAGGCCGTTGATCGACTGGCCATCCAGCCGGATGTCGCCGCTCTTGATGGGCACCAAGCCCATCAGGCTCTTGAGCAAGGTGGTCTTGCCCACGCCGTTGCGTCCCAGCACCACGGTGACCTCGCCCACCTTGGCCTCGAAGCTCAGGCCCCGCAGGATGTGCGAGCCGCCGTAATACTGGTTGACACTTTCTACGTTCAGCATGTGTGTTGTTCCTTCGCGCAGGGCGCCCGGCCCCGCTTGCGCCGCAGGCGGCGCGGTCAGCGCCCCAGATAGACTTCGACCACCTTGTCGTTGGCCTGCACATCGGCCAGCGTGCCTTCGGCCAGAACCGAGCCCTCATGCAGCACCGTCACCTTCTTGCGGTCGGCCGTCGCGCCCTGAGTGGTGAGCTCGTGGATGAACTTCATGTCGTGCTCGACCACCACGAGCGAGTGCTTGCCTTCGAGCGAGAGAAACAGCTCGGCCGTGCGCTCGGTCTCTTCGTCGGTCATGCCCGCCACGGGTTCGTCCAGCAGCAGCAGCTTGGGGTTCTGCATCAGCAGCATCCCGATCTCGAGCCACTGCTTCTGCCCGTGAGACAACAGCCCGGCTGTGCGCTGGGCCTGGTCTCTCAGATGGATGAGCTGCAGCATGTCGCCGATGCGGTCGAGCTGCTCGCTGTTGAGCTTGAAGAACACCGACGCACGGGCGCTGCGGTCAGCCTTGAGCGCCAGCTCCAGGTTCTCGAACACGCTGAGTTGCTCGAACACCGTGGGCTTCTGGAACTTGCGCCCGATGCCGGCCTGCGCGATCTCGTTTTCGCGCATGCTCAACAGGTTGATGGTCGAGCCGAAAAAGGCCGTGCCGCTGTCGGGCCGCGTCTTGCCGGTGATCACGTCCATCATCGTGGTCTTGCCTGCGCCATTGGGGCCGATGATGCAGCGCATTTCGCCCACGGAGATATCCAGGCTGAGCTTGTTGAGCGCCTTGAAGCCATCGAAACTCACCTCGATGTCTTCTAGGTAGAGGATGGAGCCGTGGGCCACATCGAGCTGGCCAGGTTCGACGACGCGCCCGTAGCTGGCCTCCCGCCCGCCCGACTCGCCCGCGTTGGTGGGCAGCTTGTACGCACGCGCCAGCGTCTTGGCGCCTTCTTCCATCAGATCGGGGGTCATGCCTTTACCTCAGCCTTCTTGTTGAACAGCTTCTTCACGCCACCGACGATGCCATCGGGCAGGAACAGGGTCACCAGCACGAACAGCAGCCCCAGGAAGTACAACCAGAACTCCGGGAAGGCCATGGTGAACCAGCTCTTGGCACCGTTGACGAAGAAAGCGCCGATGATCGGCCCGATCAGCGTGGCCCGCCCGCCCACTGCCGCCCAGATGGCCATCTCGATGGAGGCGGCCGGCGACATCTCGCTGGGGTTGATGATGCCCACCTGCGGCACGTACAGCGCCCCGGCGATGGCGCACATCACGGCAGACAGCGTCCAGATGGTCAGCTTGTAAGCCAGCGGGTTGTAGCCGCAGAACATCACGCGGCTCTCGGCATCACGGATGGCCTGCAAGACCCGACCGAACTTGGTGTTCACCAACCACCGAGCCATCAGATAGAAGCCGATCAGGGTGAGCCCTGTGACCACGAACAGCACCATGCGGGTGGAAGGCTGCGCGATGGGAATGTCGAGGATGCGCTTGAAGTCGGTAAAGCCGTTGTTGCCGCCAAAGCCCGTCTCATTGCGGAAGAACAGCAGCATGGCCGCGAACGTCATGGCCTGGGTGATGATCGAGAAGTACACCCCCTTGATGCGGCTACGGAAGGCAAAGAAGCCGAACACGAAGGCCAGCAGACCCGGCACCAGCACCACAAGCAACATCTGGCCGATGAAGCTTTCGCTCCAGGCCCAATGCCAGGGCACCTCTTTCCAGTCGAGGAAGACCATGAAGTCGGGGATGTCGGCGCCGTAGGAGCCGTCGCGGCCGATCTGCCGCATCAGGTACATGCCCATGCCATAGCCCCCCAGCGCGAAGAACAGGCCGTGACCCAACGACAGGATGCCGGTGTAGCCCCAGATCAGGTCCATGGCCAGCGCACAGATGGCGTAGCACATGATCTTGCCGATCAGCGAGAGCATGTAGTCCGACAGATGGAAGGCGGAATCGGCCGGCACCATCAGGTTGAGCACCGGGGCCAGCACCACCACGCTGATGACTGCGGCCATCAGGGCCGTCCATCCCGTGGGGCCCAGCAGCAGCCCGCTGGGCGGCATGAGCAGGGCAGAACGTGTGATTGAACTCATCGTGGAAACCTCAGTCGTATAGGGGACGGCGTCATGCCTCGCGGCCCTTGAAGGCGAACAGGCCTTGCGGACGCTTCTGGATGAAGATCACCACCATGATCAGCACCATGATCTTGGCCAGCACAGCCCCTGACCACCCCTCCAGCAGCTTGTTGATCATCCCCAAGCCCAGCGCGGCGTACACCGTGCCGGCGATCTGCCCTACACCACCCGTGACAACGACCATGAACGAGTCGACGATGTAGCCCTGGCCCAGGTCGGGACCCACATTGCCGATCTGCGAGAGCGCGCAGCCCGCGAGCCCGGCGATGCCCGCGCCCAGTGAGAACGCCAGCGTGTCGATGCGGGCGGTGTTGACGCCCATGCAAGAGGCCATGGGCCGGTTCTGGGTCACGCCGCGCACGAACAGACCCAACCGAGTGCGCGCGATCAGCAGCGTCACGCCCAGCAGCACCAGCGCTGCAAAGGCAATGATGGCCAGCCGGTTGTAGGGCAGCGTGAGGTTGCTCAGCACCGGCAGGCCCCCCGACATCCAAGCCGGGTTCTCGACCTGGACGTTCTGCGCGCCGAACACCGAGCGCACGGCCTGCATCAGGATCAGGCTGATACCCCACGAGGCCAGCAGTGTCTCCAGCGGGCGGCCATACAGAAAGCGGAACACGGACCGCTCCAGCACCGCCCCCACCAGCGCAGAGGCCAGGAAGGAGGCCGGAATGGCCAATAGGATGTAGGCGTCGAACCAGCCAGGCAGATACTGCCGGAACAGCGCCTGGACCAGGAAGGTGGCGTAGGCGCCGATCATGATCAGCTCGCCATGCGCCATGTTGATCACGCCCATGAGGCCATAGGTAATCGCCAGGCCGAGGGCAGCCAGCAGCAGGATGGAGCCCAGGCTCACCCCGGTGAACAGCACACCTGCATACTCGCCCCAGGCCAGCTTGCGCTCGATGGCCTTGAGTGATTCGGTCAGCGCCTCGCGCACGGCCGGGTCGGTCTCGGCGTCATCCTGCAGACGCTCCATCAATACACTGCGCGTCTCGGGGCTGGCTTTGGCAGCCAGCGTCTGCGCGGCCGCCAGCCGGACAGCGGGGTCGTCGGCCTGCAGTTGGGCTTTTGTCTGCAGGCGCACCAGCCGCGCCTTCAGCACGGGATCGGTTTCCTGTGCAAGCGCGGCATCGATGACGGGCAACTTGCTGCCGTCCAGGGCCGCCTCGATGGCGTCCATGCCCTCCGCACGCACGGCACGGTCGGGCGAGCGCAGCTTGCCCGCGGCCAGCAGCGCCTCGATCTCACCGACCATGCGCGTGTTGTTGACGACCTCTTCGGCATCTGCTGGCAGCTTGACCGACTCGCCTGTGGCCGCGTCGCGCGCCGCATCGCCTTCCACGACGAGCACGCGCTCACCCGCGACCCAGACCTGGTCGTTGAGCAAGGCCTGGAGAAAGGCTTCCTTGCTGGCGTCGACCTGGCCGACCCATTTCTGAAGGGCTTCGGCCCGACTGTCGTTGTCGCCCGCGGCGACAGCCAGCGCCTCCTGCTGGGTCAGTGCGTGGGCCACGGGGCCGCTCCAGATCAGGGCCAGCGCGCAGACGCCCTGCCACAGTAGCCGGCTCCATACCGCCCACCGAGCGGCGCGACCGCCTCGGCATTTCCTCATCAACCCGTTGTTGTCGGACATATCCTGTCTCTCGTTGCGTCTGACAAAGCAAAAAAAACGCCCCCTGGGGGTTGCACCCAGCGGGGCGAACCGCTTTGCTTCAAGGTTCGATCCATCGAGCCGGAGCCGGGGCGCCTGGCCCCGCTCCGGCTGGCGGTGAGCTGATCACCGCCTGGGCGTGCCTTACTTGGCTTCGGGCTCGTCCTTCTTCTTGTCGTTGCCGGCGATGAAGGGGCTCCAGGGCTGGGCCTTGATCGGGCCCGGCGTCTTCCACACCACGCGGAACTGGCCATCGGCCTTGATCTCGCCGATGAACACCGGCTTGTGCAGGTGATGGTTCTTCTCGTCCATCTTGGCCACGAAGCCGCTCGGGGCCTTGAAGGTCTGGCCGCCCATGGCCTTGATCACGGCATCGACATCGGTGGTCTTGGCCTTGGTCACGGCCTGGGCCCACATGTTCACGCCGATGTAGGTGGCTTCCATCGGGTCATTGGTCAGCGGCTTGTCCTTGTGGCCAGGGATGTTCTTGGCCTTGGCGTAAGCCGACCACTTCTTGATGAAGTCGTCGTTGGTCGGGTTCTTGATGGACATGAAGTAGTTCCATGCAGCCAGGTGGCCGACCAGGGGCTTGGTGTCCACACCGCGCAGCTCTTCTTCACCCACGGAGAAGGCCACCACCGGCACGTCCTTGGCCTTCAGGCCCTGGTTGCCCAGTTCCTTGTAGAAGGGCACGTTGGAGTCGCCGTTGATGGTGGAGATCACGGCCGTCTTCTTGCCTTCGGACGAGAACTTCTTGATCTTGGCGATGATGGTCTGGTAGTCGGAGTGACCGAAGGGGGTGTACTCCTCCATGATGTCCGCGTCCGACACGCCCTTGGACTTCAGGAAGGCGCGCAGGATCTTGTTGGTGGTGCGCGGGTAGACGTAGTCGGTGCCCAGCAGCACGAAGCGCTTGGCCGAGCCGCCGTCCTTGCTCATCAGGTACTCCACCGCAGGGATGGCCTGCTGGTTGGGGGCCGCGCCCGTGTAGAACACGTTCTTCTCGAGCTCTTCGCCTTCGTACTGCACGGGATAGAACAGCAGACCGTTGTTCTCCTTGAAGACCGGCAGCACCGACTTGCGCGAGACGGACGTCCAGCAGCCGAACACGACGGCCACCTTGTCCTGCGTCAGCAGCTGCTTGGCCTTTTCAGCGAACAGGGGCCAGTTCGAAGCCGGGTCGACCACCACGGGCTCGAGCTTCTTGCCCAGCAGGCCACCCTTGGCATTGATCTCGTCGATGGCCATGAGCACGGTGTCCTTGAGGACCGTCTCGGAGATGGCCATGGTGCCGGACAGCGAATGCAGCACACCGACCTTGATGGTGTCGGCGGCCTGGGCCATGGTGCTGAATGCCAGACCGGCGACGCCCAGGGCGACCGCGGACAGAGATTGAACGGCACTGCGACGGGTGAGTTTCATGGGTGAGCGCTCCTTGGAAGCGTGGGTTGGTGAATCGATGGATTCAGTGTGCCCAGCGCCCCTGGAACGCGGAATACGCCACATGGCGTACGGCGACCTGCGCAACCCGCTTGCGCGCCCGTTGCATTGCGCAACGGGGCGGCAGATGTCAGCCTTTGATCCCCAGATCGGTGGTGCCGTCGCTGCGCGCCACGGCTTTGACGTCGGGCGCCGTACCCAGCCACACATCGGCCAGCCCGCGCGAGACACCCCACCACAGCCGCTCGTGACGGAAGTGGTGATATCGGTGTTCACGGACTCGCCGCGCGTAATAGGCCAGCCGTGGCTGCCAATGGATGTGCGCGAGGTAATGCACCCACTCGTAATGCAGGCCCTGAATCAGAAAGGCGGCATAGATGGTGAGCAACCAGGGCCGCCCCATATCGGTCGCCAGCAGGCTGAGCAACATGCCGCCCAACACCAGCACATGCACATGACGCGGGATGAACACCCAATGCAGATTCCAAGGCTCGGCATGGTGACGCCGGTGGGTGCGTGGCAGGTAGAAATCGATTCGCCAGCGCCCCAGCTGAACCGGCCGGAAATGCAGCATGTGCACATGCACCACCCACTCCACGAACGGAAACACCGCCCAGACGGCCACCACCAGCGCCACATCCAGCCAGCCCAGGGGGGCCTCCACCAGCCGCCAGCCCGTCACGCCCACGAAACCGGCCAGCAACAACCACACGCTGGGGTGGCGCCAGAAGACGGCCAGCGCCTGGGCGGCCGTGCGCGGCGAGTCGGCTGGCGGCCGCATCGGGTTGACGCGCGCCGTCTGCTGCGCCGTCGGCATGGTGGGATCGGTCGCACGCGGCACGCTCATGACTGTTCTCCGAACAAACGGGCGATGGCCTGTTCCCCGATGCGCACATGACGGCGCGCCGCCTCGGTGGCAGCCAGAGGGTCGCGCCGCAGCACCGCGTCGGTGATCGCGCGCAGGTTGTCGAGATCACGAAACTCGTCGGCCATCACGGTGGTCATCGCGTCCCAGGCCTTGAGGTAGCTCTTGCGCATGGCGTTGAACGACAACTGGAAGGCCACGTTCTGGCTGCCCGTCACCAGGGCCTGCCAGTACTGCAGCGCATGGCGTTGCAAGGCGCGCACATCGTCCTGCCGCAGCACCATGGTCTGCCAGGTCGCCAACAGTGAGGCGTGCAGCGCGTCGCCCCCGTGCAGCGCCGCCGCCCTGGCAATCTCGGGCGCCAGCACCGAGCGCATGGCCATGAGATCGCGCACGACCTTCGGACTGAACACGCCATGCCGGTCCATCAACAACCAGGGCAGCAACTCGGGCCCGGCCTCTTGCAGGTAATCCAGCACCTCATGGTTGCCCCCCTGTCGCACCGCGACCAGCCCGGCTTGTTGCAACCGCTTGATGGCCTCGCGCACGGCCCCGCGGTTGACGCCCGTTTCCTCGCTGAGCACGCGCTCGGAGGGCAACCGGTCACCGGGCCGGAAATCGCCCGCGACGATGCGGTCCTTGAGTTGGCGATAGAGGGCTTCCGACAGGGGGAGCCGTTCGATGGTGTGCAAGACTGCAGTCATGTGATCAGCTTATCAGACCAGTTGGCGCTGTCATGACGTATCGCGCCAGATGGCGGCGAGGCATCTAGACTGTCGGCTTGCCGCGCCGATGCCCATGCCCGATACGCCTGTTCACGTCCACACCAACCGCCAGACCCGCTCGCTGAGCCTGTCGACCACGTTGATCCAGAGTTGCATGCGGCTGGACGCGCCGGACGACCTGGTGCTCGACTACACGCGGGCCATGATGGGCGCCTTGCTGATCGCGCCGGCACCCAGATCGGTGTTGATGATCGGCCTCGGCGGCGGATCCATGCTGAAGTACCTGCACCGGCATGTGCCTGCCGCAGACCTCACCACCGTCGAGATCAACCCCGCGGTGATCGACCTGCGCGAAACCTTCTGCATCCCGCCTGACGATGCACGCCACCGCATCGTCTGTGCCGACGGCGCGGCCTTCCTGCGTACGCCGCCTGCACGGTACGACCTGATTCTGGTCGATGGCTTTGACGGCCAAGGGGTGCCCGAGGCGCTGTGCAGCCGCGGTTTTTACCAATCCGTGCGCCGGGCGCTGTCGCCCGAAGGGCTCATGGTGGCCAACGTGCAGGCGGAAACCGCACAGGCGCGGTTGATTCGCCAGCGCATCCACAAAGCCTTTGATGGGCAGATCATCTCCGTCGAGTCCGACGAAGGCGGCAACGACATCGTCACGGCCGCCAGCGACCGCACGGTGCTGGATGCCGCGCTGGCTGACTTCCCCGGCCGCTGGGCGGCGCTGGCGCCCGTCCACCAGGCCACGCTGGGTGCCGCGTCCAGCCGCATCGAGCGGGCGCTGATGCGGCGGGGTGGGCCGGCAGGCTGAGCGCGCTTGCCCTATGCTGGGCGCATGCGCTTTCAATACTGTCCTCAATGCGCCACCCCACTCACCACGGTCGCCCCTGCCGCCGCTCCTGATCTGGACGGCGTGACCCGGCTGCGCTGCCCCGACCCGGCCTGCGGCTACATCCACTGGGACAACCCCGTGCCGGTGGTGGCGGCGATTGTGGAGCACGAGGGTGACATCATCCTCGCCCGCAACGCAGCCTGGCCCGTGCCCTTCTATGCGTTGATCACGGGCTTTCTGGAGCGACACGATCCCAGCCCGGCCGACGCCGTGCTGCGTGAGGTCAAGGAAGAGTTGGGGCTGGACCCGGTCGGGCCCGCCAGCTTCGTCGGGCATTACGCATTCACCAGGCAGAACCAGCTCATCCTCGCGTATCACGTGGTGGCCAGGGGCAGCATTGTTCTGAACCACGAACTGGTGGACTACAAACGCATTCCCCCGGCCAAAGCCCGCTACTGGCCCGCCGCCACCGGCCTGGCCCTGCGCGACTGGTTGATCGCCCAGGGACACACCCCTGAACCGCTGCCGCTGCCGGCGCTGTGAAGGGCAACGGCCCCCTCAGCGGGCCTTGAGCAAGGCCACGCGGCTCATGGCCAGGCCGGCTGCAGCCGTGCGTGTCTCTACCCCCAGCTTGGCAAAGATGTGTTCGAGTTGCTTCTTGACGGTGGCCGGGCTGCTGCCCAGGATGTCGCCGATGTCGCGGTTGGTCTTGCCTTTGACCACCCAGTACAGCACCTCGGCTTCGCGCGTGGTCAGCTTGAACTCGAGGCTGAGTGCCTCCATGGCGGCCTGATCCGAGCTTTCCTGCATCACCAGCAGCCACTCGTCGTCGCCGGTGGGCTGATGCAGCGCAAAGCTCAACCGACGGTTGCCCAGGTTGACCACCCATGCTGGCGGCACGGCGGGCGCCTGCCCCTGAGCAATGGCCTGCGCCATGCGCGGCGCGTGGACCATCAGCCAGTCGGCCAACTCGGCGGGCGCAGCCGTCTCCGGCACATCGAAGAAGGTCTGCATGAGCTTGCGGGCCAGCGGCGTCTGCCACAGGATGCGGCCATCGCTGATGCGTACCGTCATCGAGGCATGGCCGAAGGCATCGAGCGCATTGCGCGCCTGGCGCGCCTGGCGGGCGCTGTGCATGTGGGCCTCGATGCGGGCCAGCACCTCGCGCGGCCGGATGGGCTTGACCACGTAGTCCACCCCGCCGGCCTGAAAGGCGGCCACCACGTGCTCGGTCTCACTGAGGCCGGTCATGAACACGATGGGAATGTGAGTGGTCTCCGGCTGGGCCTTGAGCCGCCGCGCCACCTCGAAGCCGTCCATGCCCGGCATGATGGCGTCGAGCAAGACGATGTCGGGCACGGCCTGGGTGGCCCGCTGCAGGGCCGCTTCGCCATGCGTGGCCACCAGCACGGTGTAGCCGGCCTCGTCGAGCGCATCGTGCAACAGCGACAGGTTGTCAGGCACATCGTCAACGATGAGCACGACATCGGTACGGCTGCGATCAAGGCGTTCGAGCATGGTCCTGCGGGTGGGTGCGGTCAGGATTGTGCCTGCGTCAGGCTGGCTTTGACCGACGCGGCCAGGGCGTCGAGCTGAAACTGGCGCGCCCAGTCCCGATGGCGGCGCACAAAGGCCTCGCATTGCGGCTCCGAGGCCGCGATCTGGTCAAGCACCTTGTGCACCCCGCGCACATAGCCGGCATGAATCTGGTCTTCCAGCGTCCGCAGCGCCTCGACCGAGGGAAGCGGTTCCGCCGCGGTCGGGCTGCGTTCGCCACTGGCTGGCATCGCCGTGGATGCGGCACCCGGCAGGCCCGCCGGGCGCGCCGCCTCGACCCATTGCAGCGCCAGTCGCAGGCCCAGCCAGTCGAGCAACTCCGGCACCCGCACCGGCTTGACGATGAAGTCGTCCGCGCCGATGCCCACGTCGTTGTCCAGCGCCTTGTCGAACGCATTGGCCGAGACGATGGCCACGGGCGCGTCGGTCAGCCGCTCCTCGCGGATGGCGCGCAGCGTGTCCCAGCCGTCCAGCCCCGGCATGGCCAGATCCATGAAGATGGCGTCCGGGTGCTGCGAGGTCGGCAACTGACGAAGCTGATGGAGACACTCCAGGCCCGAGGGCAAGGGGGTCACCTCAAAGCCCAGCGGCTCCAGGATGCGCACGATGAGCCCGCGGTCGGCTTCTTCGTTGTCGACCGTCCAGACGCGACGGCGATCGCCCACATAGCCGATGCGCTGCCCGCGGGGCATGGCCTGCGCCACCTCGGCCCGGCGCACCTGGGGCAGGAACAGCCTGATGCGGAAGGTGGTGCCCTGCCCCAGCACGCTGTGTACCGTCATGTCGCCACCCATCAGGTCGGTGAGCATCTTGCTGATGGTGAGTCCCAGGCCGGTGCCGCCGGCAGGCGCCCCAGCGGCGGAGGAGCCTCGCGCAAACGGCTCAAAGACCTTGTCGAGTTCGGCCTGTGCAATGCCCGGCCCGGTGTCGCTGACTTCGATGTGCGCAATCTCGCGCGCGTAGCGCACACGCAGCGTGACTTCGCCGCTCTGCGTGAACTTGACGGCGTTGCCGAGCACATTGATGAGGATCTGGCGCACCCGCCGCTCATCGGCCCGCACGGCCTCAGGCAAGGCCGGATCGATGTCGGCCACGAAGCGCAACTGCTTGGCCCGGGCCTCGTGTTCGATGAGGTCGGTGATCTGGCGCAGCAACTCACCCAACAGCACCGGCTTGACGTCCAACGTCAGCTTGCCGCTTTCGATGCGGGCAATGTCCAGCGTGCCTTCGATGAGCGACAGCAGGTGGTCGCCCCCGCGCTTGATGACGCCAACAGCATGGCGCACGTGCTCAGGCAGCTTGAGGTCTTCATCGAGCAACTGGGCGTAGCCCAGGATGCCGTTGAGCGGCGTGCGCAACTCGTGGCTGATGGTGGAGATATAGCGGCTCTTGGCCTGGTTGGCCTGCTCGGCCGTCTGCTTGGCCTGCTGCAGCTTCTCGTCGGTGATGCGGTGCAGCTCGATCTCGCGCACGAGCAGGTGCGTCTGGCGGTTGGACTCCTCTTGTGCCACGGTACGGCTCTTGTGCGTGAGCACCACCCACCAGCTCACCACGCCCACGATCAGCAGCAGTGCCGCGAACAGCTTGATCAGGGTGTCGCGCAACATGCCGGCCGCCACCGCGTGCGCCCCCGCCTCCATCAGGCCCATGTCCTTGAGCTGCTGCTGGTAGACGAGCCCGAACAGGGCCGCCAACAGGGGGGCCAGCACCAGCATGATGAGCAGAAAGTGGCCCAACTCGGTGTCCACCCTCTGCCAGACCGGACCGGGCATCAGTCGCGTGGCCAGCGCCCGCCACTGCACGGCCCACCGCGCGTGGGGCTTGCATAGGTCCTGACACCGCGCATCGAGCGAGCAGCACAGCGAGCAGATGAAACCCTGATAAGCCGGGCACTGCGCAATGTCGTCGGCCTCGTACTCGCGCTCGCACACCGTGCAGCGGTGCAGCGCCTTGAGGCGGATCACACGTGACAAGGGTGCGCCCTCGTCCAACGGGGGCGCAGGTGTCGTGACGCAGCCCACATTCAGCGGTGCGCGCGCCAGGTAGTAGCGGCCGCCGGTCGCCCAGGCGATCAAGGGCGAGGTCACAAACGCGACCACCATGGCAATGACGGCCGAAAACGCCTGGGCCACCTCGCCCATCCAGCCCACATGCGCCAACATCGACACGAGCGAGGCCAGGATCATGGCCCCGACACCCACCGGGTTGATGTCGTAGAGATACGCCCGCTTGAACTCGATACCACGGGGCGACCACCCCATGGGCTTGTTCACAACCAGATCGGCCACCACCGCCATCATCCAGGCGATGGCGATGTTGGCGTACAGGCCCAGCACCTTGCCCAGAGCCTGAAACACGTTGAGCTCCATCAGCAGCAGGGCAATCAGCGCGTTGAACACCACCCACACCACCCGGCCGGGGTGGCTGTGCGTGACGCGCGCGAAAAAGTTCGACCAGGCCAGCGAGCCGGCGTAAGCGTTGGTCACGTTGATCTTGATCTGGGAGATCACGACGAACAGGGCGACCGCCGCAATGGCCCAGGTCTGGTGGCTGACCACCATTTCCCAGGCCACCAGATACATCTGGTTGGGGTCGAGCGCCTGCTCGACGGGAATCGCATACTGGATGGCCAGGTAGGCCAGCAGGGCCCCGCCCAGCATCTTGGCCACGCCCATGATGACCCAGCCCGGCCCACCGATGAACACATTGGCCCACCAGCGCCAGGCCTGCCGGCCCGCGCGCGGCTCGGGCATGAAGCGCAGGTAATCGGCCTGCTCGCCCATCTGCGTGATCAGCGCGATGCCCACGGTCAGCGCCGAGCCAAAGGCCAGCAGGTCGAACCCACTGTGCGTGCCGGTCTTGCCCGCATAGCCCGCCAGCTCATCGAGGATGCCGGGATGTGCCTGGAACACGTACACAAAGGGCACGACGAGCATGATCAGCCAGATTGGCTGGGTGAGCACCTGTAGCCAGCTGATGATGGTCACCCCGTGTGTGACCAGCGGGATCACCACCAGCGCACAGATCAGGTAGCCCCAGGCCGGCGGGATGTCGAACGCCAACTCCAGCGCGTAGGCCATCACCGCGGCCTCCAGCGCAAAAAAGATGAACGTGAACGAGGCGTAGATCAGCGAGGTGATGGTCGAGCCGATGTAGCCGAAACCTGCCCCGCGGGTGAGCAGGTCCATGTCGACGCCATGGCGCGCGGCATACACGCTGATGGGCCAGCCGGCCAGCAGGATGATGAGACCGGTGGCCACGATGGCCCAGAAGGCGTTGACGAAACCGTACTCCACCAGCAACGTGGCGCCGATGGCCTCCAGCACCAGGAACGAGGCCACACCAAAGGCTGTGTTGGCCACCCAGGCGCCACGCCACTTGCGCGCAGAGCGGGGGGTGAAGCGCAGCGCGTAGTCTTCCAGCGTCTCGTCAGCCACCCAGCTGTTGTAATCCCGACGCACCTTGACCACCCGCTGGGGCGCTTCCTGGGCGGGGGCGCCCGAAGGTGGAGGAAACTGGTCTGGCTCTTGCATGATGGCTGTCTGACTGGGGCAGCATGCAACGCAAGTTCAATGCCGCCCATCCATTCCGCCGGCCGGGCCATGGCAGGCCGCAAGTACGCATAACGCTCATGGAACTCACTCCCCGCGAAAAAGACAAGCTGCTGATCTTCACAGCGGCGCTGCTTGCCGAACGTCGCAAAGCCCGCGGCCTCAAGCTCAATTACCCCGAGGCCGTCGCACTGATCACAGCCGCGATCATGGAAGGCGCACGCGATGGCAAGACCGTGGCCCAGCTCATGAGCGACGGCAAGACCGTGCTCACGCGTGAAGACGTGATGGACGGCGTGGCCGACATGATCCCGGAGATTCAGGTCGAGGCCACATTTCCGGATGGCACCAAATTGGTGACCGTGCACCAACCCATTGCATGACGCGGCAGATGGTCACCCCTGCTGACAGGCTATGCACCACATTGGTTCAATTCGTTTTCAATTGACGTGCGCCACGCCGCCCTCCAGTGGCCCACGTCGTACCGCGAGCCCCAACATGACGCACCTTCGCACCGTTCTGACCGCCGCTTCGCTGGCCTTGATCACCCCCCTGTCCTTGGCCCACGAGGGCCACGGGCTGCCCGGTGCGGCCCACTGGCACGCCACTGACGTGCTGGGCTTCATCGCCGTGGGCGCCGTCGCGGTGGCGCTGATCTGGTTCAAGGGGCGCAAGTGATGCAGCCCGGCGAACTGCTGACCGACCCGGGCGACATCGACCTCAACCCCGGACGCCGCACGCTGACCCTGGTGGTCGAGAACGCAGGCGACCGGCCCATCCAGGTCGGCTCCCACTACCACTTCGCCGAAACCAATGGCGCACTGCGCTTCGACCGTGAGGCGGCACGCGGCATGCGGCTCAACATCGCCTCGGGCACGGCCGTGCGCTTTGAGCCCGGACAGCAGCGCACGGTCGAACTGGTCGACTTCGCTGGCGACCGCACCATCTACGGCTTTCGCGGCCTGGTGCAAGGCAAGCTCTGAAAGACACACGCAAGATGGCAAGCATCCCCCGACGCGCGTATGCCGAGATGTTCGGCCCCACCACCGGCGACCGCGTGCGCCTGGCCGACACCAACCTCATCATCGAAGTCGAGCGCGACCTCACACTGCAAGCCGGTGGCTATGGTGAAGAGGTCAAGTTCGGCGGCGGCAAGACCATCCGCGATGGCATGGGCCAGGGCCAGCGGCCCAACGGTCCGGCCGCGGGCGATGCGTGCGACTGCGTGCTAACCAACGCCCTGATCGTGGACCACTGGGGCATCATCAAGGCCGACATCGGCATCAAGGCCGGCCGCATCGTCAAGATTGGCAAAGCGGGCAACCCCGACGTGCAACCGGGCGTCGACATCGTGATCGGCCCAGGCACCGAGATCGTGGCGGCTGAGGGCATGATCGTCACGGCCGGCGGCATCGACACGCACATCCACTTCATCTGCCCGCAGCAGATCGAAGAGGCGCTGATGAGCGGCGTGACCACCATGATCGGCGGCGGCACCGGCCCCGCAACCGGCACCTTCGCCACCACCTGCACGCCGGGGCCCGACAACATCGCGCTGATGCTCAAGGCGGCCGAGGCCTTCCCAATGAACCTGGGCTTTCTGGGCAAAGGCAACGCCTCGCGCCCCGAGGCCTTGCGCCAGCAGGTCGACGCCGGCGTGATCGGCATGAAGCTGCACGAAGATTGGGGCACCACGCCTGCAGCCATCGACACCTGCCTGAGCGTGGCCGAGGAAACCGACATCCAGGTGGCCATCCACACGGATACGCTCAATGAATCGGGTTTTGTGGAGGACACCGTGGCCGCGTTCAAGGGCCGCACCATCCACAGCTTCCACACCGAAGGCGCGGGCGGTGGCCACGCGCCCGACATCATGAAGGTGGTGGGCGAGCCCAATGTGCTGCCGTCATCGACCAACCCGACGCGCCCCTTCACGGTCAACACCATCGACGAGCACCTCGACATGCTCATGGTGTGTCACCACCTCGATGCCTCGATCGCCGAAGACCTGGCCTTCGCCGAAAGCCGCATCCGCCGCGAGACCATCGCCGCCGAAGACATCCTGCACGACCTGGGCGCCATCAGCATGTTCTCGTCTGATTCGCAGGCCATGGGCCGCGTCGGCGAGGTCATTCTGCGCACCTGGCAGACGGCCCACAAGATGAAGGCCCAGCGTGGCGCACTGCCCGGTGACACCGCACGCCACGACAACGCGCGCGTCAAGCGCTATGTGGCCAAGTACACCATCAACCCGGCGCTGGCCCATGGCATCGCGCACGAGGTGGGCAGCATCGAAGAGGGCAAATGGGCCGATCTGGTGATCTGGAAGCCGGCCTTCTTCGGCATCAAGCCCAGCATCATCATGAAGGGCGGCTTCATCGCAGCCGCCGCCATGGGCGACCCCAACGCCTCCATCCCCACCCCGCAGCCGGTTCATTACCGGCCCATGTTCGGCGCCTTTGCCGGCGCCATGTCACGCACCTCGCTGACCTTCATGAGCCAGGCCGCCATTGCGGCCGGCCTGCCCGAGCAATACGGCCTGAGAAAGACCATTGTGGGCGTCAAGGGCTGCCGCACGGTGAAGAAGGCCGACATGGTGCACAACAGCTATCTGCCGAAGATGGAGATCGACGCGCAGACCTACCAGGTGCGTGCCGACGGGCAATTGCTGGTGTGCGAGCCGGCCACCGAACTGCCCATGGCGCAGCGTTACTTCCTGTTCTGACGCACACTGTCGGGCATGCTGACCGTCAACAAACTTCTTCCGCAAGGCCAGGGTCTGGCCCCCGTGCTGCTCAAGCGCGCCGCCACCGTCGAGCTCGACTGGGACGTGCGCCAGAAAAGCCGTTTTGACGCCACCGACAGCCAGGGCCGCGTGCTCGGCGTCTTTCTGCCGCGCGGCACCGTGGTGCGTGGTGGTGACGTGCTGGTCGCCGAAGACGGCTCGATGATCCGCGTGGTGGCGGCCCCGCAGCCGGTGCTGGTGATCACGCCCTGCGCCGAGCACGGCTCGCCCTTTGATCTGGTGCGCGCGGCCTACCACCTTGGCAACCGCCACGTGCAAATCGAGTTGCAGCCCGACCACCTCAAGATCGAACCGGACCACGTGCTGGCCGACATGCTGCGGTCCATGCACCTGACGGTGCGTGAGGCCGCGCTGGGCTTCGAGCCGGAAGGCGGGGCCTATGCCAGTGGCGGACATGCGCACGGCAGCCATGGTCATGGGCACGACCATGGACATGACCACCACGGCCACGCGCACGCCAACCCGCCGCACGGTGCGCCGGGACACGTCCATGGCCCGGGGTGCAGCCATGGGCACCACGAGGCGGAGCCCGCATCCGCGCCTGCTCGTGGCAAACCCATCGGCATCGCCGTGAAGGCCGCGCCCCATGTCCACGGCCCAGGCTGCGGCCACGATCATTGACGCCGTGCCGCCCCCACAAGCATGACCTCATCCGCGTCCCATCCGCCGAGCCTGGGCGCCGCCGCACGGCTCCAGCTGATGTGGCTGGCCTCGCCCGCCCTGCCGGTGGGCGGCTTCAGCTACTCCGAAGGCTTTGAGTCGGCGGTCGACTCCGGCCGCGTGGGCAACGAAGCACAGGCGCGCCAGTGGCTGCTCGATCAGCTGCAACTGACGCTGGCCCGCAGCGACCTGGCCGTGGTGGCCCAGGCTGCGCCCGCGTGGCAGGCTGGCGACCTGGCCCGCGTGCAGGCGCTCAACGACTGGGTGCTGCAGACGCGTGAAACCAGTGAGCTGCGCCTGCAAACCGAGCAAATGGGCCGGTCCCTGGTGGAATGGCTGCGCAACCGCGTGGGGGGCGCGCACGTGCCGGATACCGATACCCGGCTCGCCGCCTGCGCTGGGCTGGCGCCCGCACCCAGTTGGCCTGTGGCCTTCGCGCTGGCCGTCGCCCAATGCCTGCCGGCCATGGCTGCCGCCGCCACCGGTGGCGATCAGGCCCTGTCACAAGCGGCCCTGCGCGAAGCGCTGCTGAGCTTTGCTTTCGGCTGGGCCGAGAACATGACCCAGACGGCGATCAAGGCCGTACCCCTGGGCCAAAGCGCCGGCCAGCGCATCCTGCAGGCGCTCGTCGACGCCATTCCGCCCGCCATCGACCATGCCCTGTCCTTGGCCGATGGCGAACGACAGGCTTTCGCCCCGATGCTGGCCATCCTCAGCGCCCAGCACGAAACCCAGTATTCCCGCCTCTTCCGATCATGAGCGACCTGCATCACATTCCTGGCCGAACCAAGAAGCTGCCCCCGCTGCGCGTGGGCGTGGGGGGGCCGGTCGGCTCCGGCAAGACCACCCTGCTCGAGATGCTGTGCAAGACCATGCGCGAGCAATACGACCTCGTGGTGATCACCAATGACATCTACACCAAGGAAGACCAACGCCTGCTGACCGTGGCCGGCGCGCTGGATCCGGACCGCATCATGGGCGTGGAAACCGGCGGCTGCCCGCACACTGCGATCCGCGAAGACGCCTCGATCAACCTCGAGGCCGTCGACCGGATGCTGGCCAAATACCCCAACGCTGACATCGTCTTCATCGAGTCGGGCGGCGACAACCTGGCCGCCACCTTCAGCCCCGAACTGTCTGACCTGACGATCTACGTGATCGACGTGGCCGCAGGCGAGAAGATCCCGCGCAAGGGCGGCCCAGGCATCACCAAGAGCGACCTGTTCGTGATCAACAAGACCGATCTGGCGCCCCATGTGGGCGCCAACCTCGAGATCATGGAGTCCGACACCAAGCGCATGCGGCCCACGCGTCCGTTCGTGATGACCAACCTCAAGACCCAGGCGGGCCTCGCCGACGTCATCGCCTTCATCGAAACCAAGGGCATGCTCAAGGCATAATGCGCGTCGCTGCACCCTCCGGTGCGCTGGCCCGCTCTCTGTAGTTCAATGGATAGAACGGCCCCCTCCTAAGGGGCAGATACAGGTTCGATTCCTGTCGGGGAGGCCAGTTGCTGCGCCCCCGGTGCCATGGCACCAGCGCGCAGTTCTTCGACCGTGTAGCCCTCCTTGGTCAGGGCGTGGCGCAGCCACTGGGGCTGCGACCCTTCTCCGTCCCAGGTGTCGCCCGTACGTGGGTGCCGGTACTTGGGCACAGCCTCCACCGCCGCCGGCGGCGCACAAAATCGGTCGGCCTGGTCAAGCACCAGTTCGTCGGCTTCGATCTGCCAGAAATCCACCAGCTTGCGCACCGAGCGCAGCACGGCTTCTTGTTCTGCGGTTCTCATGAAGGTCATCATGCGGCAAGGGCACCGATCTGCAACAGCATGCGGCCATGCTATCAAATCCGGACGCATGACGGCGTCCGCGCTGAAGTCGCCTTGACGACAGCGCGTCAGGCTTCACGGCGAGCCAGCACGCCGCGTGCCTGCCTGCGCTGTGCAGTTTTTCCTTTCTTGACGCAGATCATGCTGGAGCGCCATGTGCAACTTGATGGACATCAACGTCAACGGAAAACAGCCGATATCACAATCTGGCCAACCGGTGCCACCCCCTTCAGCATCAGCGCCCTTGCCGCCTGTCATTGAAGCCTCAGTGCTTGACCGTCATGAGACACAACCTGCCCGTCACCCCGCACGAATACCCGTTTCCCCCCGGTGAAACACTGGTGTCCACCACGGACTTGCAAGGCCGCATCACCTACTGCAACCCCGCATTCATTCGCGTCAGCGGCTTTACGCGCGAGGAGTTGCTCGGACAACCCCACAACCTCATCCGCCACCCCGACATGCCGGAAGAGGCATTCCGCGACATGTGGGTCACCATTGCACGCGGCAAACCCTGGTCGGCGATGGTCAAGAACCGGCGCAAGGATGGCAGTTTTTACTGGGTGCAGGCCAATGTGACACCCTTGTTGCAGGGTGACCAGCCCCAGGGGTACATGTCCGTGCGGACCGAGCCCTCTCGCGAGGCGGTGGCCGAGGCCGAGGCGCTGTACGCCGTCATGCGGGCAGAGAAAGCCGCCGGCGCGCTGCGACATGTGCTGCGCGGTGGACGGGTGGTGGAGCAGACGCTGGTGGGCCGCCTGCGCGAACGCGCCAGACTCGGGTTGGCCGGCCGGCTGATGCTGATCTGCAGTCTGGTAGCCCTGCTGGCCTTCATGCTGGGCTGGGCCAGTGCCCACCCTGACTGGGACGGCCTCCCTCCGTACATGACCTTGCCCCTGCTGATGCTGACCGTCATCGGTGCCGCTGGACTGGTCAGACAACTCACCATGGGACCGATGCACCGCCTGGTGGGCATTGCCAACCGCATGGCGGCGGGCGATCTGACCCAGCGCATCGACATCGACCGCGACGATTTGGTGGGCCAGCTCATGCGCAGCCTCAACCAGCTGAGCGTCAACCTGCGCTCCATCGTGCGTGACGCGCGCACCGGCGTGGACGAGCTGTTGCACGCCACGCAGGAGATCTCCGCCGGAAACCAGGATCTGTCTGCCCGCACCGAGTCGCAGGCGGGCAGCCTGCAGCAAACGGCCGCATCCATGGAGCAGATCACCGGCACCGTGCGTCACAGCGCGGACACGGCCCAGCAAGCCGCAAACCTGGCCGACGACACGCTGGACGTCACCCGACGCAGCAGCGCCGCTGTCGAGGACGTCACCCAAACCATGCAAGGCATTGAAGAAGCCTCACGCCGTATAGGCGACATCATCCAGGTCATCGACAGCATTGCTTTCCAGACCAACATCCTCGCCCTCAATGCGGCGGTCGAGGCCGCGCGTGCAGGCGAGCAAGGGCGTGGTTTTGCCGTTGTGGCGTCAGAAGTCCGTGCGCTCGCGCAACGCACGGCCACAGCAGCCAAGGAAGTCAAGCAGCTCATCACCGACTCATCCGAGAAAGTACGAGAAGGCAGCGCGCTGAGTCAGGCCGCCCGCAGCACCATGCACCAGGCCTTGCAGGCCGTTGAACAGGTGGGCACCCTCGTGGGCAGCATCAGCACCGGCGCTCACGAGCAGCTGTCGGGCATCTCACAGGTCAATGACGCCGTCGCCCACATGGACGGCATCACCCAACAGAATGCCGCCGTGGTGGAGCAGATCGCTGCAGCGTCCATGAACCTTGCCGGCCATGCCAGACAGGTGGCTGAAACCGTCCAGGTGTTCCGCCTCGACACCACCGACATCCAGCGGCAAGCCGACGCGGTCGCGCTGCGCAAGGCGATGCGGGCCAAGCTCGGACAGGCCGGAGGGGCATAACATAGCGGCTTTGTCCGATCCGCTTGTCCCATGCCCGGCTTACAGAACCTGCTCGACCCCGCCATCCTGTTCTTCCTGTTCGGCATCTTTGCCGGCGTGGTGCGGTCGAACATGGAGATCCCGCAGGCGATTGCGCGCTTCCTGTCGTTGTACCTGCTGATGTCCATCGGCCTGAAGGGCGGATTTGCACTCGCCAAAAGCGGCCTGGGTGCCAGCGTGCTGCTGGCCCTGCTGGCCGCTGCCATCCTCTCGCTGGTCGTGCCCATCATCGGCTATGCGCTGCTGCGTCGCAGCCTGAGCCCGTTCAATGCGGCCGCCATCGCGGCCACCTACGGCTCGGTCAGCGCCACCACCTTCATTGCCGCCACACAGTACCTGAGCCTGCAAGACATCGAGTTCGGTGGTCACATGTCGGTTGCGCTGGTGCTGATGGAATCCCCCGCCATCCTGATGGCCATGGGCCTGGCAGCCTGGGCACGCAGGCGCCAGCACACCCGAGCAGCCGTGCCAGAGAACGCCCCGACCTTCGGGCATGTGGTGCACGAAGCCTTCACCGATGGCTCGCACCTGCTGCTGCTGGGTAGCCTGGCCATTGGTGCACTGACCGGCGACCAAGGCAAGGCCATGATGGAACCGTTCTCGGGGGCGCTCTTCAAGGGCATGCTGGCCATCTTCCTGCTCGACATGGGCTTGCTGGTCGCACGCCAGTTGCCCACCCTGCGCCAGGTTCCGCCTTACCTGCTGCTGTATGCAGTCCTGGGCCCGCTGGCCCACGCTGCACTGGCCGTGGGCCTGGGCTGGTCGTTTGGCCTGCCCCAGGGCGACACCACGCTGCTGGCCGTCCTGGCAGCCAGCTCGTCCTACATCGTCGTGCCGGCCGTGCTGCGTCAAGCCATCCCAGAGGCCCAGCCGGCGCTGTACCTGGGGATGTCGCTGGGCGTCACCTTCGTGTTCAACATCCTTGTCGGCATTCCACTGTACACGTGGGTCATCCAACAGTGGTGGTGACTTCAGCCCAGTGCCTGGATGCGTGACACCTTCTGGAATGCATCCACTGCCTTGCCCTTGCGCGCCCGCTTACCCACGTGGGCCTGGAAGGCCGAGTTGCGCACATCCTCTTCCTTGGGCTTGGCGCCGCGGGTGGTGCCGATGACACGCACCCCCTGGTGCACCGTGGCTGCAGCGATCAGCGGCGTCTTCTTCGGGTCGACATCCATCAAGGTCAGACCCCGCCCCCCATTGGGTTGCAGCTTGAGCTCGTCCAGGCCGAACACCAGCATGCGGCCATCCTGACTCACACAGGCCACCTGCGTGTGCGTGGGCGCCACCCGCACGGGCGGCAGCAGGGTGTCGCCCTCGTCGAGCGACAGGAAGGATTTGCCCCCCTTCTGCCGCGTCATCAGGTCACCCAGCTTGGCCAGCAAGCCGAAGCCGCCCGAGTTCGCCAACAGCACAGTCTGCTCCGGGTTACCGGCCAGGTAGTGCATGGGTTGCGTACCGGACTCCAGGTCGATCATGGTCGTGATGGGCTGACCGTCGCCCCGCGCACCTGGCAGCGCGCTCACCGCCACGCTGTAGACGCGGCCGTTGCTGCCCAGCACGATGAGCGGATCGATCGTGCGGCATTCAAACGTGCCGTACAAACCATCGCCCGCCTTGAAGGCAAAGCTCGCGGCGTCGTGGCCATGACCGGTGCGAGCGCGCACCCACCCCTTCTGACTGATCACCACCGTGACCGGCTCATCGAGCACCTTGACCTCGGCCACGGCGCGCTTCTCGGCCTGGATCAGTGTGCGACGCTCATCGCCGTACTGCTTTGCGTCGGCCTCGATCTCTTTGACAACGGTGCGCTTGAGCGCGGCCGGACTGCCGAGAATGTCTTCCAGGCGCGATTGCTCGGTCCGCAAATCGGAGAGCTCCTGCTCGATCTTGATGGCTTCCAGCCGCGCCAACTGCCGCAGCCGAATCTCGAGGATGTCTTCCGCCTGCCGGTCACTGAGCTGGAACCGCTCGATCAGCGCGGCCTTTGGCTCGTCGCTGTTGCGGATGATGTGGATCACCTCGTCGATGTTGAGCAACACCAGCTGCCGGCCTTCCAGCACATGGATGCGGTCCAGCACCTTGCTCAGGCGATGCTGCGTGCGCCGCGTGACGGTTTCCATGCGGAAGCCGATCCACTCGCTCAGGATCTGACGCAGGCTCTTCTGCATGGGTCGCCCGTCGGCGCCCACCATGGTCAGGTTGATGGGTGCAGATGATTCCAGGCTGGTATGGGCCAGCAAGGTGGTGATCAGCTCCTGCTGATCCACCGTACGGCTCTTGGGCTCGAACACCAGGCGCACCGCCGCATCCTTGCTGGACTCATCCCGCACCGAATCCAGCACCGACAGGACAGTGGCCTTGAGCTGGGTCTGCTCGGCCGTCAGGGCCTTCTTGCCGGCCTTGACCTTGGGGTTGGTCAACTCCTCGATCTCTTCGAGCACCTTCTGCGCGCTGGTGCCGTGGGGCAGCTCGGTGACCACCAACTGCCACTGCCCGCGCGCCAGGTCTTCGATCTTCCAGCGCGCGCGCACCTTGAGGCTGCCGCGTCCGGTTCGGTAAGCTTCCTGGATGTCCTGCGGCGCAGAGATGATCTGCCCGCCACCTGGAAAGTCGGGCCCAGGGATGAGTTCGGCCAGCTCGCTGTCGGGCAGTTGATCGTTCTTGATCAGCGCCACCGCTGCGGCGGCTACCTCGCGCAGGTTGTGGCTCGGGATTTCCGTCGCGAGGCCGACGGCGATGCCACTCGCGCCGTTGAGCAGCACGAACGGCAGGCGTGCGGGCAGCTGACGCGGTTCGTCAGTCGAGCCATCGTAGTTGGGCACGAAGTCGACCGTGCCCATGTCGATCTCGTCGAGCAGCAGGCGAGCAATCGGCGACAGGCGCGCCTCGGTGTAGCGCATGGCCGCCGCGCCATCACCGTCGCGCGAACCAAAGTTGCCCTGCCCATCGATCAGCGGGTAGCGCAGCGAGAAATCCTGCGCCATGCGCACCAGCGCCTCGTACGCCGCCGAATCACCATGGGGATGGAAACGGCCCAGCACGTCGCCAACCACCCGGGCGCTCTTGACGGGCTTGGCACCACCGGCACCAGCGAAGGCCAGCCCCATCCGCTCCATGGCGTACAGGATGCGACGCTGCACGGGTTTCTGGCCATCGCACACGTCGGGCAGCGCACGGCCCTTCACAACGCTCAGGGCGTATTCCAGGTAGGCCCGCTCGGCGTAGTGGGCGAGTGTCAGGGATTCGCCGCCATCGCTGGGCGGCCGGGCAAATTCAAGCGTTTGCTGAGACATGGGGATCTGAATGACAAGCCGCGCCTATTGTGCCTGCTGTGGCGTGCCGGGCCGGCCGCCCGCCCCGTGAAGTGACACGCCCCAATGGCTGTCGCGTTGCACCATGGCGTCCAGCGGGCTGGCCACCCCACCGCCGCCGACTTTGAGCACATGCGTGTAGATCATCGTGGTGCTGACATCGCTGTGACCCAGCAGCTCTTGCACGGTACGGATGTCGTACCGGGCCTGCAGCAGGTGCGTCGCGAAAGAATGGCGAAGCGAGTGCGGTGTGGCCGCTTTCGCTATCTGCGCCACGCCCAACGCTTTCTTGAAAGCCCGCTGAAATGCCTGATCCTGCGCGTGATGTCGCCGCTCATCACCGGTTCGGGGGTCGACAGACAGCTCGGGCTGCGCGAATACCCAGAACCATGCCCAGCTGTGGCCGGCGCGCGGGTTCTTGCGATCGAGCGCATGCGGCAGGTAGACGGGCCCCCTGCCGGCGTCACGATCAGCTTGCCACCACAACTGGATCTGCTGCAGATGCGCTCGTAAGGGGAGCACCAGCGAATCCGGCAACATCACGGTGCGGTCCTTCGCGCCCTTGCCCTCGCGCACAACGATGGCGCGATGTTCAAAGTCGATGTCCTTCACGCGCAGGCGCAAACCTTCCATGAGGCGCATGCCCGTACCATAGAGCAACTGCCCAAGCAGGCGGTGTTGCGGCGGCAGCGCGGCCAACGCTTGCTTGTGGGTGTTGCCTGCGATGCTGCGCTGATTAACCAGATGGCGCAAGAAGGCCTCGACCTCGTTGGCACCCATCTCAAGCGGATGGCGCAGGCCGTGAAACCGGATGAACGCCTTGATCCAGTAGAGGTAGGCCTCTTCGGTGCGCCGGCTGTAGTGCAGGTAACGGATCCGCTCACGGACCTGATCGAGCAATCGGCCGGAGGGCGACGCCGTGGACGCGGTGTGGTGAAGATTCGTCGCAACCATGGCGCAACAATACTGTACAAATAAACAGCCCATGCATCCCCCTCAAGAGGGGGCCGCAACCGCACCAGGATTGCACTCCGGGAGGCCGACTTGTAGGCTATGGTTCATCCATCAGAACACCACGCCGGATAACCTGGGAGGACCATGCAAAGAACCGACGCTTTCATGAGGCGTGACAGGCACTTGGGCGCCAGAAACACGCCGAGGTTATCCGTCACTCCGGCCCCTACCTCACAGGTTATGCGTCACGTTTGGCGGTCGAAACCGTCATTTGTGACGTCTATATCCAGTTAGGCTCTCACAAAACAATCGCTGCGGTTCTGGCTCGGCCATAAATCAGGCATGTACACATCCACCTTCACTTTCGCCAAAGGCGAGTACGACGCAGAGTTCCACGAACTCGATCAAGCCATTGCTCGCACCGCCCAGTCCATTCCCGGCTACATCGGTGAAGAATCATGGGAGAACCCCCAGACGGGCCTCATCTCCAATGTGTACTACTGGGAATCCATAGACGCATTACAAGCGCTCATGAAGCACCCCGATCACATCAAAGCCAAACAGCAACAGGCTCGCTGGCTGAAGGGCTATCAAGTAGTCATTGCGCAAGTCGTAGGCACTTATGGTGACAAACTCATCAGCCACCCGCTTTCAGGTCGTAGCGACGCGCAACGCCAATAAGGGCAACGCAATGCTCAAACCTTCCACTCCGCGCCCCAGCCTAACTGTCAGGTCAACTCGGACGCAACCAAGGGCCATGCCTTCGGCATTTTCATGGCCCTTGGTTGTACCCTCCGCCCTGGCGGGCTCCGGCGCCGGTTACCTTGGTAGTTAGGCTATTCATGAGTTCGCATCAAAATCCATGGATTGCGCTCCCAACGGAGGCACCCTTCGTACTTCCGTGTGACCGCCCATTCGTCGATCAGTACAACAAAAGTACAAAGGCAAAAAGCTTTCGCATTCATACGAGCCTCTTGCCAGAGCCATTTCACGGCAACCCGGGCGCGCCTGTCGTTGTTCTCTTGCTGAATCCTGGCGTTGGCACACAGGAGGACAAGCTGCACAAAAATGCAGCTTTCGCTCAGGCGCTTCGAAGCTCAATCACACAAGGCGCCAGCGTTGAGCACTTCCACCTGGTTGATGAATCCAAAGGCCCGGGGTACGTCTGGTGGAAAAAGGCCTGCAGGGCCTTGGAGCAGGTTGAATCGCTTCCCAGTCGACTACTGAGTGTTGAGTTTTCACCTTATCACTCGAAGTCTTTTGGCCATGGCCATCTTCGACTTCCATCGCAAGAGTATTCCTTTCAGCTAGTCAAGCAGGCTATGCAACGTGAGGCGCTCATTGTTTGCATGCGAGGTCAAAGTCTTTGGTTCGGCGCCATTCCAGAGCTCGCAACGTACGACCATCTCCTTAACTTAAGAAATCCAAGATCCGCGTCGCTATCACCAGGCAATCTCAATGGATTCGATCAGCTTCTTACAGCAGTTAATGGCGGCTGAATAAATGAACGTATTCGCACATATCCCCAGCCTAACTGGTTGTTCAACAGGGACGTCGCTGCTTCGCATCGCCGCCCGTTAACTATGGCGTTAGGCCTCATGTGATTTGCATCACGAATACAAATTCAATACCCCCCGTTAACCCAGATTAACACAGACTTGCAAACGACCCCGATTGGTGATTAAATATATATATTCACACCAACGGAGCCACAAATGACAACCAATGTTGTATATGCAAATTTCAGAAACCTAAAACCATCAACTGAACGCCTTTACGAACACCTATCCCGCAACAACCTAACCCCCACCAATTGGCTGTGCCCTGAGCCCACTCACCACGCGCTGGAAATTATTGCGCTTGAGCATGGAACCAGCATCTCGGATGTCATAAATTCGGCCTGCAGAATGTTCTGGCGGGAAGGTTCGATAGTTAAAACTGAATCAATTCAAGTGATGCGTCTCAGAAGAATAGAGGGGCAAGGGCGGCGCTTGACCTGGTACGCCCCAAAAGAACTGCGCCTGCGGATGGATTCCAAATCAATTGAACTTAACTCACGCATCACTGACATGATCGATACAGCGCTGATATTCTTTTACCCAACTACCGCACAATCAGGAATCATTGCAGCGCGCCCGAAACGCAGGATCTTTTAAAATCATGCAACCCACAATTTCAGTGCAAGAATTTTGGTTTCAAAAGTATGGCGCCTTATTTGTAGATAACGACTTTAAAATCATAATGATTGGCGACATGCAAAATTTCCGCTCCGCGCCCCAGCCTAACTGTCAGGTCAACTCGGACGCAACCAAGGGCCATGCCTTCGGCATTCTCATGGCCCTTGGTTGTGCCCTGCGCCCTGGCGGGCTCCGGCGCCGGTTACCTTGGTAGTTAGGCGTCATGGCTATCACCATTCGTCCACCTGATCTGCAAGCCAAGATCTCGCTCCTCTCCACTGAGCAAGGCGGTCGGCAAGGGCCCGCGGTATCCGGCTACCGCCCAAACCACGATTTCGGGTTGGCAGGCACATTGAACGATGCAGCTCATGAGTACATTGGCACAGACACCCTTTACCCAGGCCAAACGAGTCTGGCCAACATTTGGCTGCTAGCCCCACAGTATCAACAAGGGCGTTTACACGTCGGCTTTCGATTCACAGTGCAGGAAGGCTCGAAGGTAGTCGGCAATGGCGTCATTACTGAAGTTTTTTCCAAGGAACTGCTTCGCAATGCCACCTAGACCTCTTCGCGCTACGATGTGCCGCCTAACTGTGCGGTCAAGCGGACGCCAACACTGGCCATGGCTTCGCCATCTTCATGGCCAGTGTTGGTGCCCTACGCACCTTCGGTGCTCCGGCGCCGCTTACCTTGGTAGTTAGGCTTTATGAGCACAGGATTCCCCAGCTACTCAAATAGCGCAAAAAAAGGAGAGAACGGTGTCAATGTTGTCTCCAGGGTATTCAACGAAGTTTTTGGATGGATTTTCAAAAGAAACCACCAAGAGCACGATTTTGGCATTGACGGGCTGGTCGATGTTGTCCTTGATGATGGAACAGTCACAGGGCAAATGCTGGCTGTGCAGATAAAATTCGGCAAGTCATTCTTTCAAGAGAAAAATCCTTGGGGCTATATTTATAGAGGCGAATTGAAGCACTTCAACTACCTCTCGAATTACCCTGTACCTGTATTAATAGTTATATGCCACCCAAGCTCTGGTGAGTGCTATTGGGCTAGATTTGAGCCAAATCAATGCCAAAAAACAGAATCAGGCTGGAAGGCAACAATCCCATTCGAAAACAAGCTCGAGGCGTCGAAGCCCCTTATCAATGCAATCCTTCCACCAGTTAAAGATAGCTTGTCGGAGCTTGAGGAATACTGGGCAACCAACAATGTATTGCAAGAATCAGCATTTATCGTATTTGTCATTGATAGACCACAGATAGTAATCCAGGACACGCAATCAGCTCGGTCGTTCTTTGATCGCCTACGGACGACCAAAGAGCTTGCCTATAGTAGTCAAGGCAAGGTGGAAATCTCTTTCCATGGCTACGACAAAGATGTCCGGGAGCTATTCGAGATAGAAGAAGTAAGGCGATATATACCAATATTAGCGCGCGCCTTGCCGGAACTATTTTTCTTCGCGCGAACCGATCCATCCTCACACACCCTCAAAACATTTGCATTGTGCCAAACGAAAGTTTGGTGGCCCAACGGCCGCTCTACTCTTACCGAGAGAAAAAGGCTGGAGTACGAAACAAAGCCAGTGGCGGAATTCATGATGCGGCATTGGCAAGGCCTAAACGAGATGACTGAATGGTTATCAATGCCCATAGAAGAAAATAGGCGCATCTCCGAGGAAATTTTCGCAAACCTCGGTTTTGACTCCGGAGAGGAGGGCAACCTTGACGAATAAGCAGCGCGAAATGTCAATCATTTGCCACCAGCCTAACTCGGCGGTCAAGCGGACGCCAACACTGGCCATGGCTTCGCCATTTTCATGGCCAGTGTTGGTGCCCTCCGCCCTATCGGGCTCCGGCGCCGCTTACCTTGGGCGTTAGGCTCCCCAAAAACCAAGGCTCTGGAAGTCCTTTGGATATCGGTATCACCGCGCGTCGGAAGCCCTAAAAACGCGCACCAAACCGACGAGGCGCCACGCTGCCAGCCTTACTGCTTCGGCTCGCTTTGGCCGTCTGTCCGCCGGCAGCCTGCTCACCACCGCGCGGCACCAACGTGCCACACGCCATCGGCCTTGAGGGCTGCCTGTCCTTCGGCAGTCAGCGCAACATCCAGGGGCGCCAAAGTGCCACTCGCCATCGGTCGTTCAGCCAAACGCCATTGGCGCGCTTCCACCGGGCCGAGCCATCTGGCAGACTCTCTGGAAACATCAAAGGGAGCGTCTGTGCAACTGGGTTGTCCATCGAACCACGGCCGGGTTGCCGTGGGCTCCACCCCCTCTCCTTCGCGCCTCAGCCTAACTGTCAGGTCAAGCGGACGCCAACACAGGCCATGGCTTCGCCATTTTCATGGCCCGTGTCGGTGCCCTACGCCCCTGCGGGGCTCCGGCGCCGCTTACCTTGGTAGTTAGGCTCCCCGAAAACAATGGCTCTGGAAGTCCTTTGGATATCCATATCCCCGCGCTTCGGATGCCTTAAAAACGCGCATCAACCCGACGAAGCGCCACGCTGCCAGCCTTACTGCTTCGGCTCGCTTTGGCCGTCTGTCCGCCGGCAGCCTGCTCATCACCGCGAGGCACCAAAGTGCCACATGCCGTCGGCCTGTCTGGCTGCCTGTCCGACGGCAGTCAGCGCAACATCCAGGGGCGCCAAAGTGCCACTCGCCATCGGTCGTTCAGCCAAATGCCATTGGCGCACTTCCACCGGGCAGAGCCATCTGGCAGACTCTCTGAAAACATCAAAGGGAGCGTCTGTGCAACTGGGTTGTCCAACGAACCGCAGAACGGTTGCCGTGGGCTCCACGCCCTCTCCTTCGCGCCTCAGCCTAACTGTCAGGTCAAGCGGACGCCAACACAGGCCATGGCTTCGCCATTTTCATGGCCTGTGTTGGTGCCCTACGCCCCTGCGGGGCTCCGGCGCCGCTTACCTTGGTAGTTAGGCCACTAAACGGAGCAATGCGCGTGAACGGACTCGGAGCACAAACATTTCGTTGGGCCTTATTAGCAATTGGAGTCGTCGCTTGCCTGTACTACCTCAATGACGCTGCCTACAGCGCTTGGATAGCCGGTGGCCCGCCAAGTGCTCATAAGCTCGGTTGGGAGTTGCGCTCGCAAGCAAGTCTCTTTCGGGCCATCGGCGCCTTGCTGCTTGGCGTCGCTGTCTTTCGCGCTATCAAGCAAGTCCCGAGCATTGCGCGAAGCACCTGGGCAATCGCGTTATTGGCCATCTCAATGCTTCTGGTGCCGCCGGCACAACGAGCCTTGGCCATAGACAAGTGTCTCGATCGTGGCGGCAAGTGGAACCCACAAGCATTGGAGTGCGAGCATCTATGACCTCTGCCCATATCAACCGCGGCGCGGATTGACGCGTGAAGTGCAACACTGAAAATGCAGGCAGCCGTACTATCAAAACATTCCACTCCGCGCCCCAGCCTAACTGTCAGGTCAACGCGGACGCAACCAAGGGCCATGCCTTCGGCATTCTCATGGCCCTTGGTTGTGCCCTCCGCCCTAGCGGGCTCCGGCGCCGGTTACCTTTGTAGTTAGGCCCTCACTAAAGACACAAATTTTCAGGCTGAGAAGATGATCAATCCAAAGATTAATGCACTGCTGTTATGCGTTGTGTGTGTCCCTGCTACGGGCACCCCCAATGAACAGCTAATTGACTTGCTAACTTGCAGTCCCAAATCAAACTCATCGACCCTGCAAGCACAAGTCAAATCAGGCGCGATTCGGAGCGCAGGTGAAGCGATGGTGTTGGCGAAGCCGGTCTCAACAGATAAAGCGTGCGTGAAGAACGCAACGATCCTCGGATCATTTGGCACCTTGTCCGTACTCGGTGAGTCATGTGGCACCACTGCAAGTCCGCTCATTGAGGCACTCAAGGGTAAGTACCCTAATGAGGCGCCTTCCTTGCCCCCTGGCGTGTTGTTCATGGGCAAGTCCGGCAGGGGTGAGGCCATCGTTTATAAAGGCTCGGCCTCAATGCCGATGGTCCCCTCAACAACCTCATCTCAAGTTGCTTACATGTGTTCCATCCAGCTTGGCGGTACGCAGTAATACACGGGCATCGCTGTGTGCTCCACGCCCTCTCCTTCGCGCCACAGCCTAACTGTCAGGTCAACGCGGACGCAACCAAGGGCCATGCCTTCGGCATTTTCATGGCCCTTGGTTGTGCCCTCCGCCCTGACGGGCTCCGGCGCCGGTTACCTTGGTAGTTAGGCCTAACAACATGAGCAAGATGAAACGTCCACGCACCATCGTTGATAAGGCGATCCTCATCGGCTATACCCAAGAAGGTGAATGTGTTTACAACGCAGCCATGTCGCTTGATAAGTACTATGACGGCGAGCACCCCTGGGACTCATCTGAGCAGGTGCTAGCGTTGAGGTTGCATCGCGTTCACGGCTATCTTTTTGGAACTGATGGAATACTGGATCAAGAGTTTGAGAGCATCTTTGACCTTGAGTCCGGCATCTTCGCGAAAGGTTGGGCAAGGCATTCAGATGGAACATTCCAGGAGCATTGAACTGCGTATGAGCAAGATGACAGCAACTAAAAATTAGTCGCAGCCGCACCAGGTAGAACACATCTTCACTACGCGCCCCAGCGCGAATTTCCATGAAGAGTGCAACACCCGATTTTCAGGCAATGTACTTATCACAAACCTTCCACTCCGCGCCCCAGCCTAACTGTCAGGTCAACGCGGACGCAACCAAGGGCCATGCCTTCGGCATTCTCATGGCCCTTTGTTGTGCCCTCCGCTCTGGCGGGCTCCGGCGCCGGTTACCTTGGTAGTTAGGCTTTTCATGCGTGCCACATCGATAGCGCTACTTGCAGGTATTTTCTTTATCGCTGGTTGCACTGAAAAGAATCCGACTTCCGCCGCAATTGCAAAGCAGTTCACTGACACCGGCGGAAAGCTAGTCAATCTGGCAAAAATCTCGCCTAACGCATGGAGCAGGGTCTGTATTCTTGGCCCGTACTCCAACAATGAGGCCGCGGCTCAAGCACTCGGCTTTAGCTGGGACTTAGAGGGCAAGACTTCTGTTTTTTCTAGTGACGCTGTTTCGCTACTTGTATTTGCAAACTCGCGGGAGGTGATTTTCTATGTTGAGCACCCTCGCAACCAAGGCGACTTCAGCAACTTGTCAAAGCAGTGCTTCGCTAAGGCTCAGGCACGCTTCTCTCATGACTCAAGGCCAGATGAAGGCTGGCCTGGTCTGTTCCCCATTAGCGATAAACCGCAGATTGACACGCGAAATACAACACCGAAAATGCGGTGAGTCGTACTATGAAAACCTTCCACTCCGCGCCCCAGCCTAACTGTCAGGTCAACACGGACGCAACCAAGGGCCATGCCTTCGGCATTCTCATGGCCCTTGGTTGTACCCTCCGCCCTGAAGGGCTCCGGCGCCGGTTACCTTGGTAGTTAGGCCAACCAAAAAATGCCAAGTGTATTCAGCCACATCGCAGTTCCAATAGCTACTCGCATTGGAATCGGAAAAGACCTTCTTCCTGCAAAGCTACTGTTTCTGGGCCTTTTGCTATCGATCCTCCCCGATGCAGATGTGCTTCTTTTGCGCCTTGGCGTACCTTACGAGAGCGAGTTCGGGCATAGGGGAGCGAGTCACTCGCTAGTATTCGCATTCATTGCAGCAACGATCTGCGCGTTCTCATATGCTCGGGCTTACAGTCGCACTTTCTTTTGGCCATGGCTCTACCTTTTCATCTGCGCTGCATCGCACCCTCTCTTAGATACATGCACGAATGCAGGGCATGGCGCTGCAATCTTGTGGCCGTTCAGCGAACAGAGGGTCTTCGCACCGCTAAGGCCCATCGAGGCCTCGCCTCTGAGTCTGCGTCGCTTTTTTGGTGAGCCAGGCTTGCGAGTCATACTCTCAGAGTTGCTTTGGGTCTGGCTGCCGTTTCTAGGTTTGGCCATAGGCGCAAGAGTCTCGCTAAAGCTTAGGAAGGCGAGAACATGAGCACTTCGGAGAAATGGCGCAGATTGACACGTGTAGTGCAACACTCAAAACTGCAGGCTGTCATGCTGCGCAAACCTTCCACTCCGCGCCCCAGCCTAACTGTCAGGTCAACGCGGACGCAACCAAGGGCCATGCCTTCGGCATTCTCATGGCCCTTGCTTGTACCCTACGCCCTGGCGGGCTCCGGCGCCGGTTACCTTGGTAGTTAGGCCTTCTTCGGACAGTAGATAATGCGAGCTCATATCATTTAGCCACAAAACGTTATGACACAATCATTACCCAAGAATTTGCATGTATCCACGATTAAAGCGGCAGGCCTCGGTGTAATTTTATTATTTATCTCAATGCTGCTAGCTCAATTTATTACCTTCCCATCGAACGGTCACAGAGTGAATACGGATGCGTGGCCGGAAGAGGCGCAAAAAATTATCAAAGAGAACCCGGGAACCCCCATAACAGCAGAACAGTGGAAGCGTTTATACGAGGCACTCCGCCCCTACGGGGGCCCGGATTATGGTCAAACACCGAATTGGGCTCAAACCATCATGGCTAGCTGGTGGTGGTTTGCTTTTCTTCCGGCAGCGACCCTTTGCCGGTTATATTATCGGCAATCGAAGCAAACAATCACAAGCATAGCATTAGTCACAACCCCCAGCTTAGCAGCTCTTATTCTCGCTTACTCGTCCGGCCCTTAAACTTTTTACCCCGCGAACCCGAACTTGAATGCAAAGTGAATTGCACTTCAAGGCTGAAATTAATCAAGCCCAGCATGTTTTCGCCTTACTCCATGCTCTCTCCTTCGCGCCCCAGCCTAACTGTCAGGTCAACGCGGACGCAACCAAGGGCCATGCCTTCGGCATTTTCATGGCCCTTGCTTGTGCCCTCCGCCCTGGCGGGCTCCGGCGCCGGTTACCTTGGTAGTTAGGCTTTGGTTTTCAGCTCCACCAAAATTCGATAGGCTCTAAAGAACATGCGCTTTTCACAGCGAGCAGGATTAACTCCTGCGACAAAGTTGGCTCAGCGAGAAGCCATTGATGATGAGCTTCGTAATTCATTATGGAGCCTTTTATCCCTGTGCTATTGGGACACATACCGATCTCCTGGGGGCGGCTCTTACGGCCGGTCTGACTATGTAAAAAACTCAAACCTGCACAGCCTAGTTATCTGCTTTTGGCTTCATTACTTCAAGCAACCAACGGACACGATTGATCAGTACTGGGGAAATTGCTACGAGCGTCTCCGGAAGCACTTTTTCCAGGCCGAATGGTACGAAGTCTACGACTTCGTTGAGTTTGTTGCCAACTACGGACCTGAGCAGCAAAAGGCAAGGTTTATTGAACTCGCCAACAGCTACCTTGAAAGAGAAAACTCCGCTTATCGCTTTGTCAATGATCGCATCTGTGAAATTACGTCGGCGGAAGAAATAAGTACCGTCGAAGAAGCTTTATCTATTGCCGAAGACTACCGCGGAGCCAAGACGCACCTCCGTGCAGCACTTGATTTACTTTCCGATAGAAAAAACCCCGACTTCCGCAACTCGATAAAAGAAAGCATTAGCGCAGTCGAATCGTTAGCCCGGAAGCTGACAGGCGATGACTCTGGCACTCTCGGAGCAATCCTCAAAGAGCTGGAGCGATCTAAGAAGCTTCACCCAGCCCTGAAGAGCGCATTTTCGTCTTTGTACGGTTATACGAATGATGCTGAGGGCATACGGCACGCACTTCTTGATGAGGGCAACCTGACAAAAGCTGACGCCAAGTTCATGTTAGTCTGTTGCTCTGCGTTCGTAAACTTTGCAATCGAGAGTATTGGCAATTAACTTCTAAGTCCAATGTAAAAATGCAAACCCGTGCCTTCGCTCCCCAGCCTAACTGTCAGGTCAACGCGGACGCAACCAAGGGCCATGCCTTCGGCATTTTCATGGCCCTTGGTTGTGCCCTCCGCCCTGACGGGCTCCGGCGCCGGTTACCTTGGTAGTTAGGCCTCTTGAAATTACGCCAAACGATACTCAACAAAATTCGCACGCAGATGGAAGATCTACTAAATTGGTTCTCGCATTGGTTACCTCTTGTCCAAGGCTTCGCAGCGCTTGCGTCCATTGGTGGCGCAACACTGTCATGGAAATACGCAATCAAAGCACAAAGAGCGCGAAACGAAATGACACAGAACATTGTCGCTTCTCGCGCACTCGCCACATTTGAAGAAACGCTTCAGTTTCTAAACGATGCACGCATTCAAATTTCCTGCTCGACGGACAGCGAGGAAACACGACAGTACCAATACGGAGAGCTCAAGCACCGCCTTGAGCTAGCCACTGCAGCCGCTGCCGCCTCTGCGCCTTATCTGATAAATAAAATTCAGATATGGGAGAACATGACTACTGCACTGAGCAAAGCATCAATTGATCCCCGCCTCGGAAGTGTAGAGTTAGCAACAAAATTTCTGGCAATCGCTGTTGAGCAGTTGAAAATCGCTGCGGTTACGCGAGAAATTCAGCCTACCGGCTAAAATTGTTCATATTCGCATGAATGCCCAATCCGTAAGTAATTTTGCGTACTTGAAATTTTCTGCCTACGCGCCCCAGCCTAACGTTACGTTCAACGCGGACGCCAACATGGGCCATCGCTTCGCGATTTTGATGGCCCATGTTGGTGCCCTACGCCCTTCGGGCTCCGGCGCCGGTTAACTTGTAGTTAGGCTCTCATGAACGAAGCACTGTCCGCCTTACCTACCGACCTATCGCACAAGTCGATCTCTAGTCGCGAGGTCGTGTTGCCACTGGCAGAGGCACTACGAGCGATCGACCTTCTCGAAGGTGCCGGCTTTCACATTCTCGGTTGGGAGGGGTGGGTCAAGTGCGCGGACGGGCGCGTTGGACATGGAAGCGCAGGGAAGTATTCGTCAATCTCACTTCACGACCAAACACCCAAAGAAGCTGCGCGCATCACTCGCCAAGGAATTGCAGAGGATGCAGCAAGCTGGGAAAGCGAAAATGCTGGCACAACAGATCAACTGTGCTTCTGCATCACGGCTCGGATCAAATCCAACAAACATGTTTAGGGATAGCGCTAGGGATTGCGCATCTGTCACCAGCACGGATTGACACGTCAAGTGCAACACCCAGAATTTTAGGTAGTCGTAATGCACAAACCCTCCACTCTGCGCCCCAGCCTAACTGTCAGGTCAACGCGGACGCAACCAAGGGCCATGCCTTCGGCATTCTCATGGCCTTTGGTTGTGCCCTCCGCCCTGAAGGGCTCCGGCGCCGGTTACCTTGGTAGTTAGGCTTTCATGACAACACTGGCCTCCATCGGAAGTGTCGAGGTAACCCTCGAATCAGTTCTGGCGCTGTCTGCGCTTAGCCTGACCATGTATCAGGCATGGCTTAGTCGCCAACACAACCGGTTGTCGGTCAAGCCTCATCTGGTCTGGGATACACACCGAAAATGGACCGATGCAGGCCTTACTCTCCATCTGCACATCAAGAACAATGGCATAGGCCCCGCCATCATCAAAGACATTCAGTTTTTTATTGATAAGCGGCGCTTTGGCCTGCGCCCAATCGATCCGGTGGAGCAAGTGGCAGACCATCTGCTCAAGGGGACTAGAGACTATCAGGTTCAAGCTCAGTCACTTCCGGGAATCGGATCATCGGTGCCGAGCCAAGCAACGATTGAGGTTGCGCGCATCTTCTTGCCCGGCATGAAAAAGCAGAACGAACAAGCTTTTATGGAGCTTCTCAATCGTGCAAACATGAAAGTTAAATACGAATGCTTGTACGGCCGGTCATTCACGATGGAGACCACTGACAAATGATGCAAAGCCATCTAACCAGTCACACCGGCGCCAACACCTATACGGCCCAAAGCTCGGATTGACACGTGAAGTGCAACACCCAAAATGCAGGCCGTAGTGCTATCAAAACCTTCCACTCCGCGCCCCAGCCTAACTGTCAGGTCAACTCGGACGCAACCAAGGGCCATGCCTTCGGCATTTTCATGGCCCTTGGTTGTACCCTCCGCCCTGAAGGGCTCCGGCGCCGGTTACCTTGGTAGTTAGGCCCGCAAAAGGAAACTATGTCTGGTTGCCGAAGAAGCCCAAAGAAAACATGTTCGCCCCCAACGCGTCGCCTCATCACCTTAGAGGCGATGGTGAGGGAGTTCATCGACACGTACAGGCTGGGTGAGCGAGATGAGCTTGCGTTCTTCAAAGAACTCTCGCCAGAACAAGCGCTTGAATTTGCAGCGTTGGCGAAGGACTCTCGAGGAAAGCGCTTCTCGCACCAGCGCAGGCTTACTCGTGAGAGCCTACAGCAAGGCAAGCAAGCCATCATGAGCATGCTCGGAGCGTTTCAAAAGGCCACATCCTTCGATGAAGTACTGAAGGGCGTTCGGGACGTTACGTCCAAAGTTCATGGTCTTGGCGAACTCTACGCCTACGACACCGCTCTCCGAATATCCGCCAATAAGGGGCACGAACCAACGCTTGTCTACTTGCATGCGGGCACTAGAGTGGGAGCGAAGCGACTGGGTATACCCACGAATCGGGACTACGTTCCAATGACAGAGTTGCCCGAAGCACTTATGCCGCTTAAGGCGCACGAAGTGGAGAGCTTCTTATGCATCTACAAAAATCACTTCGGCGGCGTGGTCGAGCGGCGCGCCTAACTGGTCGGTCAAGCGAACGCCAACAAGGGCCATGCCTTCGGCATTTTCATGGCCCTTGTTGGTGCCCTCCGCACCTTCGGTGCTCTGGCGCCGCTTACCTTGGGCGTTAGGCCAAAATCCCTCAAACACATGTCACGCCTTGCTATACGAAAAGAGGTACTTCGGGATCTCGCCATTAAGTCAAAGAACCAATGTGCGTTTCCCGGTTGCGGGCGTCCGCTGCTTAACGAGCATGATGACTACGTGGCGGAGCTTTGCCATATTGAGGCGGCAGAGCCGGGCGGCCAACGATACAACCCATTGTTGACAGATGAAGAGCGTCGGGCGCCAAGCAATCTCATGTTCATGTGCCATGAGCATCACAAAGAAACCGATGACGAACTACGCTACACCGTGGCGAGACTTCAAGAAATCAAACGCTCTCACGAGAAGCTTCCCGAAGTCGTTTTTAACGCTGATCTGCTACTTCGCCGCATCGAAGAAGTAGCAGCAGAGCAAGCCTCGATCAAAAAAATTCTCCTGAGCGTCCCTCAGGCCGAACCAAATGGCACGTATCAAATCATTGGCCCAGAGCTACAAGAGTGCTGGTCTCCTGAGGTCGGGCGCTTCTATGAGACAAAAACGGGTCAAACGACCAAGTTCAAATACATGATGCGAGATGGATGGCTGCACATCGAACAAACACTCCAAGATGGCGCCATCGCCTACTATGAGGTCAATGAGGCAGGCATGGTTCGGAACTCGCGCTTTCCTTATCCTATAAACGAGTATCGCGTCGTTATCCCCGAGGAACTAATCCTTAGCAAGGAACGCATCCAGTCCAGCTTAGGGACCCACGCCATCAAAACAGTACTTAAGTGGTCAAAGGGCAATGTCGTAGAGCACTTCATGGGGCAACTGTTTGCCGGGGCGGACTGCCACGCTCGATGCGCCATTAGCCATGAGCAGAGAACCATTACCGTTCTATGAAATCAATGCTAAAAAATCTCTCTGCCTCATGTTTTGGCCTAACTGGTTGTTCAACAGGACGTCTACCAGCTACGCTGGCAGTCGCCTGTTAACGTGGCGTTAGGCTGCACCAAATGCGAGTGATGCTCATAGTGACCGCTGTGATCGGTGTGGTCATTGCTGGGCTAGTGATGCGGCCAGAGCCTATGAGCGCCGCAAACGCTGTGCACGCGGCTGGACCCGCCGCAGCGTCGCTCGGGTTCGATCTGAACAAGTTGTCGCCGCCAACTGCTTCCGGGAGCGCCACCTGGGGAACGCAGTCGTTTCACTGGGAAGCGGCGTCCCCGGACGGTCAGCGGCATGTTTTGGACTATCTCGTCGTGGACGAGAGTCTTTGTTGGACATCCGTTCGCGGCTCAGAAGTTCGATCGCACGGATGCGTGGTCGTCAAACTGCCGCAATGAAGTGCCACACGCCTATGCCAAGTGGGCAGCCCGTCCGCCTGCGGTCAGCGCACGAATCAGTGATGCCACCGCGCACTAGCATCAGCCAGAATCACAGCAAATCATCAAAGGGAGCGTCTGTGCAGCATCACTGTTCATCCAACCATGGCCAGTTTGCCGTGTGCTCCAGGCCCTCTCCTTCGCGCCCCAGCCTAACTGTCAGGTCAACGCGGACGCAACCAAGGGCCATGCCTTCGGCATTCTCATGGCCCTTGGTTGTGCCCTCCGCCCTGAAGGGCTCCGGCGCCGGTTACCTTGGTAGTTAGGCTTACATACGCCCGCTCATCTCCGCTCAAGCACAGACACATCGCAAAATGCGAATCATTTTCTCAGATATTCAACCGAGCAGACAACGACAACAAAAGCGACAGAAAACAAGGCGAAAGCCCTATTGAAGGCAATAATTTTGCCTATTAATTTAGCGCCCCAACCCTCCTTGCCCACGTACTCTTTAGCAACAAGCCTCTTCAAAACCAAAAATAGGCCCAAGTTAACGCACACCAGCCAGACAGCTTTCCGAGTAGCCCAAAAAGCTGCCCCCGGCTCAAAACGCCACATGACAGCCAGAAGAGCTACAGCACACAAAACGCCGCCCACCAGAGAAATCTTCTCAATTTTTGTAAATTCTGTACTCATCCCTAAAACCACCAACCTTAAAACCAACGGCACTATCAATATTCTACACGCAAACCACCCAAAGAGGCATAAATCGCAAAGCCAATAATGCCTATTGCAGGCGCCCTTATCTTCCAATACGCGCCGCAGCCGCCACTTGACACGCGGAGAGTAACGCCAAAAAATGCTGACTTCCACACTGTCAATACCTTCCACTGCGCGCCCCAGCCTAACTGTCAGGTCAACGCGGACGCAACCAAGGGCCATGCCTTCGGCATTATCATGGCCCTTGGTTGTACCCTCCGCCCTGAAGGGCTCCGGCGCCGGTTACCTTGGTAGTTAGACATAACCACATGAGCACTTATCGAGAAAAACTTGCGGCAACGCTGAATGGGCGGGGCTACAGCAACCGGACTGTAGAGTCTTATGTGATGTGGCTCGACAAGCTCACCACCCACTTCCCGGGCAAAAGCTTGCCAAAGCTACAGCCAGCAGACATTAATGGATTTCTCCAGTTTCTGCAGGAAAGACGATTTAGCGAGCAATCAGTAAAAAGTGCCAAGGCCGCAACCAAATTCATTTTCAAGGATGTGCTCCCCAGGCCGGAGATAATATCTTCATTGCCAAAATCAAAGAGGAGCAAAGCTGATCCATTCATTCCGACTCAGCGTGACGTGCTTGCCATCCTTTCATTGGTAGAAGACAAAACACTACACACTGCCTTCGGATGCCTATACGGCATGGGGCTGGAGTTGCTTGAGGTCATAAACATAAAAATTAAGCACCTCGACCTCGCTAATTGGAAAATCAAGATACAACCCAAGCGAACACAAAAAGCCAGATTGTCCGCTATTCCCGTGTGCCTGCGGGAAAATATAAGATTTCTGTCTGAGGGCAAGGCCAAAGAAGCCTATCTTTTTGCGAAAGTCGATGGCGCACCTCTATACGAGCAAAAGCTGCAGCGGGTTTGGGCTGAAGCAAGAGACAAAGTGGGGGCGCCAAAGTCGCTCACCATGAGATCACTTCGCCATGCATATGTCATGCATTTAACCGCCCTGGGCTTTCAGTTGGGCGATGTTCTCTTTCATCTAGGCTATAACCGCGCTAGTGCGCTCGAATACTATTGCCGAACATCGGACCCCGCGCCAGAGATGTACAGCCCTCTAGACAAGCGACTTGACGAGCAACCACACACAGAAGGCGGTACCCTACCGTATGTTTCCGAGCAACGGATAGCCGCAATATCCGCCCTCAAATCTAGCAGATTTGACTATTCGAAGCTGGCTCAAATACTCATGGAGTTAAACTTCGCCAACTTAAATAGCTGCACCTACTCGGTGGCCTATCTACTCCGAGCGATCATTGATCACATTCCACCGCTCTTTGGTTGCGAAGCGTTTTCGCAGGTGGCATCAAATTACGCCGGAACAAAGTCATTCAAGAAGAGCATGGAGCAACTTCAAAATTCTCTGCGAAATATTTCTGACGGCTTAATACACACGCAAATACGCGCCAAGGAAGACACCCCAACAAAGGTTCAAGTTGACTTCAGGAATCAACTGGATCAACTGCTCGGGGAAATTATTCGTATCAGCGCAAAAAATGTCTAACTGTCGGTTCAACGCGGACGCCAACACTGGCCATGGCTTCGCCATTTTCATGGCCAGTGTTGGTGCCCTACGCGCTTCGCGCTCCGGCGCCGGTTAACCTGGGCGTTAGGCCTCTTTATCTATGGCATATGTTTTCGACCTAAAGCAAGTGTGTGGGGGCTATGCCTACTTCAGCACCTTCACACTAGGCAACATTTCAGAAGATGATCGGTTTGAGATCAGAGAACCATCTCAAGTGGACGCAGATCGCTTTCTCCGTGCGCTTGAAGAGTTGGGACAGAAGGCCGTTTTTATTGAATCCGAGGGCGATTACAGGAGGTGGCTATACCTTCACGGCTGGTCAATCGTGGAGCCGCGTTTTGCTAGAGCACATATGCCTCAGTGGCTCAAGCAGCATAAGTGCATCACTTCTAGCTTGCGTTCATACACGGATATCGAAATTGCGTCTAAAGGCGTCCTTAAACGAAGTTACAGAGGCAAGGCAAAGAGAGAAATACATGACCGGGACGGGGGGGCATGTCTTGTGTGCAATGCGAATGATGCACTTACTCTTCAACATGTTTGGCCCTTCTCCGCAGGCGGTGAGACAAGCAGCCGGAACATGGTTACTCTCTGCGAGAAGTGCAATCAAGAATACGCGGACGAAATCAGTCCAGAGCTTTATCGGATGGCTGGACTACATCATGGGTACGAACCATCCTTGATCAAGGATGCTCCAGATCGAAAAGCAGCTATGCATCGCGCAGCTTATCTTTCGGCCAATCTTATGCACACGAGATGCGATCTCTGGTAAATCATCTTTTCCAGCCTCCGTCCACTGCGCGCCACAGCGCCGGTTCAGAACGCGTGCAACACAGTGCCTTCGCGCGCCCGCCTAACTTTGCGTTCAACAGGACCCCAACCTGCTGCGCAGGTCGGGGCCTGTTAACTATGTAGTTAGGCCTTCGGAGCTAGAGAATGATTTTAAGATCCCTCTGTCTTATCTGCTACCTTGCCGCATCAACTCTATTTTTGGGTTGCTCCACTCCGTCCGCCAGCAAATCTCAGGCAGCATTTATTCCATATACCGGATATGTAAATGACATGCGCGCGAACCACTGGAAAACCACAAAAGTTTTTTCAACATCACAAGGCGTAATTCAACACCTTGGAGATGAAGCCTTTGACGGAGGAATCGTAAAATTCCTTCCCCAGACACTTGCTCCAGCTCTTCACGCTAGAAATGCGAGAACTATCGTCATTAAGACGTTTGATGTTAGATTGTCATTGCCAGATACAACCAAGGCAGATCCAGTTATGACATCAACGCTAGTCTCAATGCATGGTCTAATCGCATTACCGATGATCGAGCTTATGAACCAGTTCTCACGAAACAAGACTGCTTCAGCCGTTATCTGCGTAAACGTTGACGGAAATGACTACCTTGGCAACGACTCAAATATATTCATGTGGGGCGCACAAGAAGAACTTGAAAATTCGATACATCGAGCAATCAAAATTCTGTCCAAGAACATCATTCAGGGAGAAAAGACGCTCAGTCCAGCCTGTGAACCTGGATGGGAAGGTGGGCAGCCGAACACGCTCAACTGAATTATTTACTACGCAGATTGCCACGTGAAATGCAACACTCAAAAAAGCAGGCTCACGTACCATCAAAACATTCCACTCCGCGCCCCAGCCTAACTGTCAGGTCAACGCGGACGCAACCAAGGGCCATGCCTTCGGCATTCTCATGGCCCTTGGTTGTGCCCTCCGCCCTGAAGGGCTCCGGCGCCGGTTACCTTGGTAGTTAGGCTCCCTGTCGCAGCAAGCATAAAAATCAACCAGCGAAAAAAAATGGGTTTCATTTTTCTCCTCTTAGTCGTGACTGTGTCACTTAAATCTGCCCTAACGCTGTGGCAACAACGTTCAGTTCTTTCGGAATTCGGAGCATCCCGCAGCCTTGCAATTGCTGTTTTGCTTTACCCCATAGGCATGGCGGCACTCATCCTCTTGCCTGAGAGGGCGGGGTTGCTCGGCGCCGCCGGCATCAGCCTTGCAGCATTTGCACCAGCAATTGCCCTTTCCAAAAGTGCACAGAAAAAACTCCAACGCGCAGGAACAGATCGAGCACAACCTGCAGAGGAGATTGCCGCCAATGTTTTCATGACAGGTATTGGCTGCATTCTTTATTTCCTTGTTGGCACAGCAATATCAATTGGCTCTCAGTATTCCTCAAATCCTTACTGAGGAGCCAATTTTACTGTGCGCCAGCCAATACTTAAATTGTGGCAAAAACTTTCCACTCCGCGCCCCAGCCTAACTGTCAGGTCAACGCGGACGCAACCAAGGGCCATGCCTTCGGCATTTTCATGGCCCTTGGTTTTACCCTCCGCCCTCACGGGCTCCGGAGCCGCTTACCTTGGTAGTTTGGCACCATAGATGAAGCTCTCTGATCAGATCGTCCAGTTTCCCGGATGGAGTAGCCATCAGCAGAATCTTTGCCGAGTGCGAACGTTTCTTGGGGCGTCAAACGCGGTCGTAGCACTTGTCACGGACTTGAGTAACATACACCCCGGCCAATCCATTACCAACGCAATCGAGCAGGTCCACTCCACCTTAATCAATCGCGGCATTGTTCTACCAGGCACAGCGCTGATCGAACACTATGAAGAAGTCAACTACGGCGAGCCAACATTCGATCTTGTGAGCTTCACAGAGAGCGGGTCGCCTAGCTGGCGATCTCTGTCTCTTGAACAGGCAATGGAAATCCTTCAATGCACCTTAGCTGAACTAAAAGCTCAGACACTCTCTGTGCCTCGGCTCGCGGAAGAAATAGACAGGATGAGTTCCGCAATTGACCCATTCGCTAAATCACCTTGGCTCGAGTCACCTGAGGTCGTGAACCGCCGCTCCGACATTCAAGCAAGCATGGTTTCAAAAAAGGATATTCAGGCACTAGTTGATCGCGGCGCAACAGAACGAGAGCTTCAGTCGCTACTTAAGAGGGACCTATCACTCTTTGGCGAGTTATATAGCAGCCCTCACGAGCATTACATTGCCTTCTCTGAATTCCCTTTGGCAGAAGGGTTTGTAGATTTCACTCTTTTCACGAGTACATCTCGGATGGAGATCGTTCTCATAGAAATCAAAGGCGCCGACTTTTTCCTCGTCAACGATGATGCCTACGGCGAGTTCGCACAATCGGTGAATCGCGCCGCCGGCCAGATTAGACGCAGAGTTGGAGACATCTATAGAGATTTGAACTCCTTTCGAAAACAAGCCCACAAGATTCGGGCGCGCGCGGAGGCCGGCGAAAAGATTCATGGTGCTTTCCTTGGCCCTCAATGCCCTCTCGGAGTAGATCCCAACAAAGACATCACCATAAGAACGGTGGTTGTGGGGGGGCGAACTCGCAACGACCTTGTAGAGAGCAGAAAGCGCCACGACTTCGAGCATGGCGTCTCTCCGCCAATAAAGATCGAGTCATGGGACACATGGCTTAGAAAGCTGAGGCGGCAATGACGCATAGCCTAACTGGTCGGTCAAGCGGACGCCAACACAGGCCATGCCTTCGGCATTCTCATGGCCTGTGTTGGTGCCCTCCGCACCTCCGGTGCTCCGGCGCCGCTTACCTTGGGCTACAAGGGCTTCCCCATCTGTCAAGCAAAACCATCCCCGGGTGATTCGCCGAAGGCGATTCACCTGGGACCTTCAAACCATCAAACACCAACCCAGGGATCAGACGCGCGGACAGCAACCAAGGGATAAGGACGGCAACACTACAACCGGTCTTCAATGCAGCATCAAGGTGCTGCGGACCCTGATGAAAGACGCACGCGGGGGCTCCATTCGTTAGTCAAGGTCGCCATATGGCGCCTTCACAGGTTATCCGAGCCTTCCCCGCGCAGGTCCAACCTTGGTTCTCATCAACGCGGCATCACGCCATGAATCGTCACACGGGCACTCTCAGGCAGTCGTCAGGTCAACGGCCTGAACGCTTCGCCTTTGCTGAGCATCGCCCAGGCCATGCCCGCATTCTTGGCCACCACCGCTCGCGCGCCCAGGATCAGCAGCATGCGCAAGTAGCCGTCTCCGGCTTTGGTGATTCGCCCCAGCCTTTGTTTGCCTCCAGAGCTGTACTGGCTGGGCACCAGGCCCAGCCACGCCGCAAGCTGCTTGCCGCACTTGAAGTCGTGCGCGCTGCCAATGCTGGCCATCAGGGCCGTGGCCGTCTTGTCGCCCACACCGGGTATCGCCATCAGCTTGCGGCAGCGGTCGTCCGCCTTGGCCATCGTCTCGACGTGGCGGTCGTACTCGGCAATGCGTTCATCGAGCCGGTGCAGCTCGCTGAGCAAATCGCCAATTGCGGTGTTGGCCCAGCCCGGCAGGTCTTCGAGGCATTGGCCGGCTTCGCACCGAACCACCTCGGCGCGCTGCGGCAGCACATGGCCGTACTCGCTGAGCAAACCCCGGATGCGGTTGATCGTGGCAGTGCGCTGTTCGATGAACCCTTGGCGCACGCGGTGGATGCTCAAGCGGCCTTGCGCGTCTTCGCCCTTGATCGGCACGAACCGCATCTGCGGGCGCTGCACCGCTTCGCAGATCGCCTGCGCGTCGGCCGCGTCATTCTTGCCCCGCTTGCCGCTGAGCCGGTATGGCGCCACGAACTTGGCCGCCATGATGCGCACCTGGTGCCCAAACTGCTGAAACTGCCGCGCCCAGTGGTGCGCTCCAGAGCACGCCTCCAAGCCGATCAGGCACTGCGGCAGTTTGGCGATCAGCTCCAGCAGCGCATCTCGCCGCACCGCTGGCCGCACCAGCACCGCCTTGCCCGCTGCATCCACCCCGTGCACCGCAAACACGTTCTTGGCGAGATCGATCCCAATCGCAATAATGGCCATGGACTTCCCCTTCCGAGTGAGTGGATGAGATTCGCAACCCCATCGTGGCACTTCGATGCCGTTCGCCGCAAATCGCGGCTAGCTCGGGACGGGAAGTCCCTTTCATTCGTTAGGGCTTTTTTGTCAAATTCCAGGGGAAGGTAATGCAGTTTCTAAGATTGGTAATGTTCGCTTTCGGCATCTTTGTCCTTGCCGGCTGCTCCATGTCAGCAGATACCCAGCTAGCGGAATCCCAAGTTCCAAATTTCCACTCCTCCTTTAACTCAGGCGATTTCAAGGGGGTATATACCTTTGCAGCAGATGATCTAAAGCAGGCTACTTCAGAGGCAGATTTCGTTGCACTTCTGGAGGCAGTTCACCGCAAGCTTGGCACCATGGAAAGTACAACCAGAGAAACGTGGCATGTTAATTATCACACCTCCGGCACTTTAGTTACTCTCGCCTATAAATCAAATTACCAGCATGGAGAGGCCACCGAAACCTTCGTTTATAGACTCAAAGATGGTTCTGCCAAGCTAGCTGGCTACCATGTGAACTCAAACGCATTAATAACAAGGTAGCCCTAACCAGTCATTCAAGCGGGCAAAAAACCGCTGCGCGGTTTCTTGCCGCTTAATTCCAACGTTAGGCTCCCCGAAAACAAAGGCTCTGGAAGTCCTTTGGATATCCATATCACCGCGCTTCAGAAGCCTTAAAAACGCGCACCGAACCGACGAAGCGCCACGCTGCCAGCCTTACTTCTTCGGCTCACTTTGGCCGTCTGTCCGCCGGTAGCCTGCTCACCACCGCGCGGCCCCAACGTGCCACATGCCATCGGCCTTGAGGGCTGCCTGTCCTTCGGCAGTCAGCGCAACATCCAGGGGCGCCAAAGTGCCAATCGCCATCGGTCGTTCAGCCAAACGCCATTGGCGCACTTCCACCGGGCCGAGCCATCTGGCAGACTCTCTGAAAACGTCAAAGGGAGCGTCTGTGCAACTGGGTTGTTCATCGAACCGCGGAACGGTCGCCGTGGGCTCCACGCCCTCTCCTTCGCGCCTCAGCCTAATTGTCAGGTCAAGCGGACGCCAACACAGGCCATGGCTTCGCCGTTTTCATGGCCTGTGTTGGTGCCCTACGCCCCTGCGGGGCTCTGGCGCCGGTTACCTTGGTAGCTAGGCGCACCGTAGGAGCACCACCATGCCAACCAGTCTCTCTCTCGAAACACTGTCCCCGGAGCAGCGCGAGCTTTGGGATCGAGTCTGCGAACTCTGGGAACAGTCTCGCGGCCGAGATCGCACGCTCATCGCACAGGCTATACATCCTCAGTATGTCGGTTGGGACATGTCCGCCGAACTGCCACATAACAAGGACGGTGCCGTCGCTTCAGTAACTGATGACGCCCCCGAGCTTAAAGGCTACGTCCTCTCTCCGCGCAGCATTCAGGTCTACGATCATCTGGTAGGGATAGTCCACTACTCATACCGGGCCGCCGTTCAACCGCACGGTGCAGCGTCTTTTGACGTCACCGGCAAGTGGACCGAGGTGTATCTCAGGCAGGGCCGTGAGTGGATAATGATTGCCGTCAGTGGAAGGCCGGACCCACGTGCGGAGGCTGCAGCCTAACAGTTCATTCAAGCCGACGCCGCTTCGCGGCGCGGCTTAATTGTCACCGCCGCAGTAATACTGACCCACTTCGTCGGCGTAAAAGTGACCCACCTGGGGTAAGGATGGCGGCTTTGGCCGCCGATGTTGACCCAGGAGCAAGTAGTGGAGATCAAGGTGATGTCTCG
>NZ_JAAAPN010000002.1 GCF_009909205.1 Aquabacterium fontiphilum | reverse complement strand
GGCTGCCATCGCGCCGATCACGATCGAGGTAGTTGAGCTGCAGGCTGCGGCCTTGCGGGTCGGTCACCTTGATGAGCAGCCCGCGCGGGTCGTACTGCAGACCAAGGATCTCGCCACTGGGCGCCACAATCTGCTGCAGCAGGCCTGCGGCGTTGAAGCTCAGGCGCCGGCCATCGGCCCACACCCATTGGTAGCGGGTCTGCGGGCCCTGTCCTTCGATGAAGATCTTGCCATGCTCGGGGTTGGCCGGGCTGCATACAGCCGGGTTGCGCCAGTCACGGCCAAAACCCAGGCGCGAACCATCGGCCTGCACCACCTCCAGTTGCCGGCCCTTGGGATACAGGCGGGTTTCATATGACAGCCTCCAGCCTCGGCCCAGCAAGCCGTTGGGCGTCGTGGGTGTGCTGTGCACGCTGTTGTAGTGCCGAACCAGTTCCAGCCCCAACACCCCAGGCAGCGGCGCCAGGTCCACCTCCCGCTGGTACTTGTTGCCCGTCAGCACGTTGATCGGGTTGCCCGCACCCACCTGACTTTGCTGGGCGCTCGTACTCGCCGGACCCGACTCACCACATCGCGGGCTGCCGCCCGCAGCAGGGCCGCATTGGGCCCCTCCACTTGACCCGCTTGGCCCCGCGTTGCTGCTTGTGGTGAGGGCTTCCGCCGCATGCGCCTGGTGCAACACCGGTGAAGTCAGCACCGCCAGCATCACAGCGCTGAACACGCCTCGGCGTGACCAGTCGCACAACCCCTGCATTTTTTTATTCAGAACTCGCATCATCGACTCACTGCGCTCCAGGGAACTTCAACACAACGCGCCGGTTAGGCGCCAGGCAATCCTGCTGCGCAGAACCGGTCAAGTTGGCACATGAGGACATCTGCACGACAGGATCACGAGATCCGCGCCCCTCAACTTGAATGTTCTGGCCCGGGAAGCCGTTGTTCCTCAAGTAATCAGCGACAGCCTGAGCACGGCGCCGAGACAGTGGGTCGTTGACCGCGTCGCTGCCCAATTGGTCTGTGTGCCCTATCACGGTCAGGCCATCAAAGGACTGCCCATCTCGCGCCGCCGCTTTGGCTTGTTCAATCACGCGATCAAGCTCTTGCTTGCCAGCAGGTAAAAGTTCTGCCTGGTTGAACTCAAAGAGGATGTCGCTGGGTAGATTGACGTCGCTGGGTCTGATCGGGCAAGACGGGCAATCCGACGTGGTGCACTCACCCGTCCCGTCATCTCCACCACCACCCGGATCGGTTGGCTCAGGAACATCCGAGCACCCCATGGTGACACACCGTGGGGGCGGTTCCGTCGTCTGAGGAGGGGGGCCGGGATCTTGCGGCTGCCCGTTGTTGCCCATGCCCGGGGCGGAGATGTTGCTGCCCTCGATGGCATCCGTGTGCATCTGCACCATGACGTGGGACACCACGGGGATACGTCCCTGATTGAGCAAGGCTGTGGCGAAGGCGTCCTGCCCTGTGTCCATCCACTTCAGGAACTTGGTGTAGATCATGCCCATCAGCGGCACGCTGGGTTGATAGCCGTGCGTGACACGGATCTTCAGCATGTTGGCGTCCGCGAGGCTCTGCCCGGACCGATTCTTGACCAGTGAGCCGCTCACGTTCTGCACATCGCGGTTGTTTCCCAGCGCAACGAGCGCAGCGCGGTCGCCTAGATTGCGCGCCAGGTGCCGGTTCGGAATCACTCTCTTCCCATTGGTATTGAGGACGGTCTGCAACCTGGGGTCGTGCCAATCATCAAAGCTTTCGCGCGTGGGGTTGAGCAACTCGATTCGGCTGTGGAGCGCGAAATCCTGCGTTGCACGTGCCAAGGAGGCAGCGATCTCTTGCGCATTGCGCCCGCCACCGTACAAGGGCACCATGGCCCGAATGTAGGAGGTGCGCACTGTTTCAATCTTGGCGTTGGCCATGGCACCGGCACGTGCACCCATGAACGAAGCGTGGTTGATGACGTTCTTGGCGTTGTAGATCAAGCCATATTGAACGCTGGCGAGCCCGATCAGGATGAGCAAAGGGCCGACGACCGCAAACTCGACCATTGCGGCGCCACGCTGCCGCATCGGAACCGCAGACGCCGTGATGCCTGAAGCTTGCGGGGCGAGAATCAGCCTGTCTCCAGAACCGATCTGCAATTGTCTTGCGGTTCCCGCCGGCAGCTCCAAGACGTCAACGGGCCCGGCAGAGCCGCGGCGCTCTTGCGTCGTGATGGCCGAGGCACGCCAAGGCTTGAGCCCATGACGAACACCCAAGATCACTCCCTGTTGATCGAGATACAGCACGTCGATGCTGAAACGCATCCAGGCCGTATGCACGCTGGAACAGCGCTTCAGCAACAGGCCGCATCCGATACCGAGGGCCCGGCGAAACATGAGGCCCACAAACCGAGACCAGAAGCTGTCTGCGACCTGAAGGTCAATCGGCGTGTCTCCACCACGATTGCGCAACCATGCGCGTTGCAACGACGTTGCCATGTGATTTCCCAGTTTTTATATAAAGGCTACCGAGGCTCATATCGCTCAGATGCCTGAATCCATGAACTTGACGACGATCGGAAAGAACAAGATCAAGAACGTGCAGGGGAAGATGAATGCAATCAAAGGGAACAACATCTTCACGGGCGCTTCCATCGCTTTCTTCTCGGCCCGCAGGAATCGCTCCGAGCGGCGATGGTCTGCTTGCGCCCTCAACACCGGCCCCAAGCTCATGCCCATGGCCTCAGCCTGAATCACCGCCTGGGTGAAACTGGTCACGGCAGGCTCTCTGAGGCGCGCCGCCATGGCCCTCAGCGCTTCAGCGCGCTGCTTGCCCGCTCGCACATCGCGGAGCACACGAAGAAATTCCGAACGGAGCACGCCCTTCGGGCCCTTCGCCACGGCCTGAGACATGGCCCCCTGAAGATTCAAGCCGGCCTCGACACACAAGGTGATCATGTCGAGAAAGAACGGCAGGCTTTTCAATAATTCAGTTTTGCGGACTGCGATGCGGTCCCTCAACCACAGCGCAGGATAAAGCCAGCCCAGCACAGCCCCAATCAATGCCACTTGGCCATAGATGCTCGCAGTGATGCCCCCGGACTGGTCGAACAGGCTACAGACGAGCGCAAAGACGCCCGCGGTGAGCATGCCGCATACCAGACGACCGGCTTGGTATTGCGCAGGAGACAGGCTGAACTCAAGCCCAGCAGCCATCAACTTCCTCAAGACCCCACGTCGGGACTTGTCACTCATGAATAGGTTGATGTAGTAGGCCAACGCTTGAACCAGAAACCAGGTCAGCTTGAACCCCACAGGGGGAGGATCTTTGTACTCTCGGTCTTCAGGTGGGACGTCAACAATCAGTTTGCTGACCAGCCAGACCAACAAGCCCACGCTGCCCCCTACGCCCAGAGCCACCAGCGCGAGGATCATCAGTTGTTCAGTTTCTTGCATGGCCAGCCCGAGTCACACATCGATCATCACGATCTTGCGGATGATGTACAGGCCCATGATCTCAAGGAAGGCCACGATCGCAAGCACCCCCCACCCCATGGGCGTATGCCATAGCTGGCTCATGGCTTCTGGCTCCATGTGATCCAGTACGAGCATGAGCAGCAAAGGCAGTAGACCGACCACCCAGGCCTGCATCTTGCCCTGCGCGGTCAGTGCCTTGATCTTGCCCTCCATCTGGAGCCGGCTGCGAATCATGTGGGCGGTGCGCTCCAGGGTCTCAGACAAACCACCACCGGTCTCGACGGCGATTCGCATGGCTGACACCACCAGGATTGTGGTTTGAGTGGGGATGCGACGCGCAAGATTGGCCAGACTCTGCTCCAGCGTGACGCCGAGACGCTGTTCGCGCAAAAGCAAAGAGAACTCCTGTTTGATGGGGGCCTGCGACTCGGCAACGAGTTGCTGCAGCGCAGAGGTCAGGCCCACACCAGCGCGCATGCCCCCTGCCAGCATCATCAGCGCATCTGGTAATTGGTACTCAAACTTGTCCAAACGGCGCTGGCGCATGAGCGCGTACAGAAAGCGGGGCGCCAGGCCGAGTGCCAGCAGCACAACCAGGCATGCGATGAAGCTTCGTGTCACAAGCCATGTCATGACCGCCGCGAGCGCCATAACGCCCACGTTGATCAGGAACAGCTGTCGTGGGTCGATGAAAAGAAAGAACTCTCGGGCCTGGAACTGCACCCGACCGGTGAACTGGGCTCTGTACTTGGCAAGCCCGACCGTGCCGATGTCCACCGCCAGCCACACCACCAGACCCACTGCCAGCGCAACAACACCGGACACGACCAGCATGAAGACGTCGTCGCTCAAGGTCGCGCTCCTCGACTGGCTGTCGTTTCGTAGTCCAGGTCGCCGAAGTCGCTGTCCGGTGGCGGAGCCCCCAACACGTCGGCGGGCTTGAAGATGGAAATATCGACCGGCTGGCGCGCGGCGATCAACTCCTCATAGAAGCTCGGAACCATGTTGCAGCCGGTGAAGTATCCCGTGATACGACCGGTTTCCGGGTGGTGCCCCTGCTGCACAAACTTGAACAACTCTTGCAACTGAATGGTGCCGCTTTCGATGCCGGTCACTTCGGCAATGTGAGTCACCATCCGTGTGCCGCACGAAAAACGGGTTTGTTGCACGATCACATCCACCGCAGAGGCAATCTGCTCCCGAATGGCAGCCAACGGCAAGTCCATACCGGCCATCAACACCATGGTTTCCAAACGGGCCAGCGCATCGCGGGGCGTGTTGGCATGAAGCGTGGTCAGCGATCCTTCGTGACCTGTGTTCATCGCTTGCAGCATGTCAAGGGCCTCGGCGCCCCGACACTCGCCGACGACGATCCGATCGGGTCGCATGCGAAGGGTGTTGCGCACGAGCTCGCGAATACTCACGCCCCCTTTGCCTTCCACGTTGGAAGGCCTGGACTCCAACGAGATCAGGTGTTCATGCCCGAGCTGAAGCTCGGCCGCGTCTTCAACGGTGATGACGCGCTCCCCCTGGGGGATGAAGTTCGACAGGATGTTGAGCAAGGTCGTCTTGCCCGAGCCGGTACCACCCGAAACGATGACGTTCTTGCGCCCGGCGACGCAGATGCGCATGAACTCCGCCATCTCGCGACTCACCGAACCAAAGCCAACCAAGTCATCTGCGGAGAGCTTACGCTTCGAGAACTTGCGGATGGTAATCGTTGGGCCCTTCAATGCCAGTGGCGGAATGATCGCGTTGACCCGGGAGCCGTCCTTCAACCGGGCATCCACCATTGGCGAGGACTCATCGATACGCCGCCCCAGCGGAGCAACAATGCGCTCAATGACCCCCATGACGGCCCGATCGCCGGTAAACGTCATTGGGTGACGCACAAGCCGCCCGGAACGCTCAACAAAAATCTGGTCGTGCCTGTTCACCATGATTTCGCTGACAGAGTCGTCAGCGAGCAATTCTTCAAGAGGGCCGAGCCCCACCGCCTCATTGAGGACTTGACGACACAGAGAGCGCTTGTCAAGCGACGCCGGCAGTTCGGCTGACCGATCTTCAATCAGCTTCTGAATCACGGCCTGAGTTTCTTGCCTCAACCGGTCGTCGGACATTCGGGAGATATCTTGCCGCCGAATATCCATGGTTTCAAGCAACAACGCGTGTATGCGCTGACGCCATTCGAATTCTTGCTCTTGAACCCTGCTGTCCACGGGCACAAGAACAGGGTAGACCTTGTCGCTCGAAGACATCGGAGCCGCCTGGCCGGTTAGCTCGGACTGAACCTTTTGCGCTAGCTCTCGTGATGCGGCAATGGTCTCGGCCGCCATGCGGTTCCTGGCTGGAGCCGTCGTCGAACGAGACTTCTCGCTTGTGGCACGAGGCTCGTGATTCTGAGCCGGCGCTTTCGCTGGGGCACGCTGTCCGCCATCCAAGACAGAGATCTTGTACGAACCGACAGCAATCACGTCGGTTGGCTTCAAAGGCCCATACTGCACATCGATACGTGAAGCGTTGACAGTGATGCCGCCAAAGGCACCAAGGTCCTCCACTACTGGCCCAGCAGGCGTCATGAAGAGGCGCGCGTGTTCTTTCGCCACGCGCCAGCCTGGCACCTTGATTTCACATTCCGCGCCCTTGCCGATGATGCTGTCGTCGGGCACATCGAGGTCGCGCGACGTGCCGTCACTTTGCGTCAGACGAATGAGCATGATCACCTCGCCACGGGTTCAAGCCAACGCACGTCGACCCAACCCTCGCGCCCATCGAATGTCACCGGCTGCCACAGGCCGACCGGCGCACGCGAATCAGCCATCAACAAGGATCCTTGTGGAATCTGCGTGAGCACCATGGCATTGATGTCGGGCGACACGCGAAGCGCCAGCCTGGACAAGACGACGCGAAAAGCTTCGGTGCTGCGGGTCGGTTTTCCACTGTCCGGCCCCTGGATCAGCGGCAGCGCGTTCGAAGCAGTAACAGCGGCGTCGATCTGCTTGCCCTGCGGTGACTCATTGCCCGCGTGTTGAATTGCACCCAACGCCGCCCCGACCGGCTCGACGGCCCGCGCTGGCACCCAGCCCACCAACGAACCCACGACCACTCTTCGCCAATAAACGGACTCGCTTTCACTCACGCCATCGGCCGCCATGCGAACCAGGTGCCCCTGATCCAAAACGGTCAATGCCTGCGCGCGGGGGTGCGGCTGCGCACGTACGACGACCCCCGATCCCGTCACCCTCAGGACGCTGCCGCCCCGCTCTACTGGAGGCGTTACGGTTGTGGCAGACGCAGACGCGTCTGGTAAGGGCTTGGGCTGCTCAACGGCAGGGGACGCATCTCTGGGGCGCGAAGGTTCAAGCGGCTCCAACAGCGTACGGCCGTCAAGTTGGGTCTCCAAACGATCCCTTGCACCCTCTATTCTCGACGCGGCTTTCTCATCATGCGGATCAGCGATGCGCGGCGTGACAAATACAACCAATTCGGTTTCGTTATTGACAAAGCGTTTGGAGCTGAACAGCGCACCGATGACAGGAAGCTCGCCGAGAAATGGCAACTTGTCGGCCGAAGCACTCTTCTCAGCAGACAGCATCCCACTCAACACAATGGTCTGGCCGCTGGCCACGTTGAAATGGGTGTCGACCTTACGAGAGCGCAAGGCCGGCCCAAATGGCGTGCTCACGACAGGATCTATCGAACTGACCTCAGCAGATATCTCGGAGCGAATGAAGCCATCGCGATCTACCACGGGGTTGATGCTGAGCAGTACCCCGTACTTCTTGAACAGAACCGACGGTCCTTCAGCGGTGACGACAGAATAGGGAAACTCTCCGCCCGCATCAAACGTGGCTGGCTTTCCGCTCCGGGTTGACAACTGGGGCTCAGCCAGTAAGGTGGCGCGCCCATCCTGAACCAAAGCGTTCAGAGACACGTTGAACCCCATATTCAGCGCAGCGACAGCATTCAGGCTACCCGGCAAGCGTGGTGCGGCACCGTCGGGCCCCGTGATGGGCAGGCCGCCGGCACTCTGAGGGATGTTAACCACGTACGGCCCGTCATTACCCCGCCGTGCGGGCGCCCATATCGCGCCGACCGTGCCACCACCAGTTGACGTCCAGCGCAAGCCCAGTTCGCGAAGATAGTTCTTGGGAAACTCCACGACCTTGACATCAATCATGACCATCTTCTCCCAACCGTCAGGATGGGTGAAGTTGAGCAACTGCGGGTAGAGCTTCTCAAGCCTGCGGATCTTTTCAAGATCCTGATTGCTCAGTCGATCGCCCTCTACCACCACGTTTTGCCCCACGACCGACACTTTTGCACCCGCGATACGAGACACAAAGGCCGCAATCTCTCGAGAAACACGGGAGGTGTCGCCAGAGACCACGTTGATCTTGATGCGCTGATGTTTGCCTTGATCGTTCCAGATAAACAGCGAGGACGTACCTTGTTCGTTGGCGAACAACAGGATCTCTTTGTTGTCCAGGACGGCAGCGGTCATGATTTTGCCGTTGCCAACTGCAACCCGCCCGACGCCTGGCGCCGGCAACACACGTGACTCGCCGACGAACATTTCGATCTCCGGCACGTCCTTGGCATCCTCGAACGTCTTGATGGGGGCGTAGGCCTTGGCTGTCTGAGTTGCGACTGGATCTGCCCTTTTCCCGTTGACCCTGCTGTTTGGCTGAATAGCACGACTCTGCATTGCGAGGCCAGGGGCGGATACGGCCACGCCGTTACCTTGCGTGTTCGGCGCCGAGGGCGCCACCACCTGCGACTGCGCAAAGGCGCCAAAAGCGCATCCCCCGCCCACCACAACGCAGGCCACTGCTGGCGCCGCGCGCATCACACCGATCAGTGCCTTGCCGCACCTGACTGCCTTACTCATTTTGTTTCCTTGACCGAGGCCGCGACTGCGTCGGCACCGGATTCTTGTACTGCCCGCGCGCCGATGGAATTCAGAATCTCTAGCAGCTTGCCGCTGGACCGCAGATTGAGCTGCTCAGGGGTAAAGCTCGAACTGGTTCCCCCGTACAGAACAGGAATGGTGCTTTTTGAATTCGCAGGCGAGCTCGCAGACTGAGTGGGTGCGGCCGCCTGCGGCCCAAGCAACGTGTCGAGGTTCGTCGCGCCCTCCGCCAACATTTCCTTGTCTTGAGGGTTCCGCAGCAGCGCAGTGATACGACCCTCTTCTCGGGCAGCGATAACCTGCTGCGCCTGTTTTGGCGTGGTATCCAGCGTCACGGTGGAATACTCGCGGCGCTCTCCGCTTTTTGGGTCATCGATCGACCGCTGACCCGTAGCAAGCACCTGAACGTTTTGCAGCAACGGCAACGTGATCTTGCGCCCCGACCGATCTACCGTCACCATGAGGTCGATCATGTCGCCGGGCTCCAACATGCCAGAAATGGAGCTGATTTCATCTACAGGCACCGTCATGGCGCGACGGCCGACCTCAACTCGATGAGAGAACGCTGGCGCTTTCTTTTCTTGCAGCATGGGCCACAGGATGAGCTGCCCACTTTTGGCCCCAAAGGCCAACGTCTCACCTGCGGCCGACTCGTAGTTAGAGGGCGTAATGGCCTGTTCATGAGCAAATTCGACGGGCACTTGGCGGATCGCCACGGTTTCGGGCGTCAGGATGGCCCCTCGCTCAAGATCCGCCTTGGCCACCACAACCTCGACCAGCTTGCCCTTGAAGCCAGACTCAATTTCTTCAATTCTGTTGCTCATGTACGAGCGTGCCACGAGTGCCGCCACCAAACCCAACACGACCGAAATGATCAGTACAACAACAGACTTGTTGGGCCGGAACGATTTAAACCTATTGATCACAGCTTTACTCCGGTAACGACAGCGCACCAGAGGTTCTCTGGTACCCCTGCTGCAAGCTGTCAATCAACAACTGGGCGGTGGACAGGCGGCGCCCACCGCTGACATCGTCGATCACCGGCACGAACAGTGCAGCAACCAGCGCTGCGCAAATGACAACAAATTCAATCATGGACTGCCCCCTTGCGGCGCGGGCCCTGAAGGTCATGGCGAGTTTGCGCGAGGCGTCCGCGGATGGGTTAGGATAAGAATGCTTCATTTCTTTGTGATCATGGTGATCGTCGAGTAGGTGCGCCCGTCCTCCTGCCTGTGCACCGTGATTTGTGCTTCCGCACCGTCAGCCCGCTTGAACAAACGCACCGCTGAACTGCCGTGACGCTGATTCCCGTCGCGTCCTTTGATGGGGTCTCTAATATCTCGCTCCAAAACATAGCCAAGGCTTTGCAAATGCTGAGTCGCTCTACGCGCCGCTTCCTCCAGCGTGCCGCCAGTCGAAAAAACGAACAACAGCGACCGGGCGTTTGCCTCGGTTGACTGAGAAAAATCAATCAGCCTAGCGTCCGGCCCCATGCGCTTACGCCACGTTTCGGCCTCCTCTAGCAGGCGATCTCTTTGGAAACCTGCCGACCGAAGATTCACAACAGAGAGAATTCCTTGAGTGCCACCCGAAGTTGTTGGGCTTAGCTTAACTGTGATGAAATCGTTGCCAATCATCTTGCCTAAGACTATCGAACCGGCCACCGACTCTCGGACAAGCGGCGCACCCCATCGCTGCAGGTAGATGTCGGCAATGTCAGATGACTTTCGCCAACTACGAAACCCCCAAAGACGCGAAGGATTCCCATTCACCGTCGTTTCGCCAGGAACCGAAAATATCTCGGCATCCTGAGGCAAGATGGGGAGCCCCCCCGGCAAATCTTGCGCGGCAACCATGCCATGCGCAGTCAAGAGCATCACGAAAAAAAAATGACTAATCGCGCTTGCCGTGCGTCGAATGGGTTTATTCAGCATGAGAACGATGTCAGCGCAATCGGTCTGAAGGCACCACGTCGCGCCAATAGTCCAGTTGACCAAGCCGGGGAGCGCGGATATTTCCCAAACCCACCGCGCTACCGTCTAGTGCCATCACGACAGGGTCAAGAAACGTTGAAAAATTAGCCAACGCTCTGCCAGGATTGACTGCAGTATTAGTGAGGCGCTGTTGTGTCTCCTGCGGGGAGGGAGACGCCCACCCGTCGATCAGCAGACTCGATGATCTAGTGATCACGAGATTGATGTCGTCGAACGGTTGGATGAACCTCAAGCCGCCAGGAAGGTTTGCAAGAGACACGCTCACATTGGCTGTGTAGATTCCTTGGCGAGAAAGCCCGAAACGGCCAAACTCTAGGAAAGGTCGCCCGTCCCGCGCCGCGGAAAAAGCACCGGTATGGGAGGCGCTTCGAGAGGGGCCGAACGTCACCGTGACGTCCCTATCCACGTCCCGGAGCAGGTGGTTCCCAAAGCCATCGGTCCACATCAGGTTCCGATGGGCGTCAAAATTTCCTGCCGAATCACCGGTCTTGATGGGTGCGTCGCTGTTGCTAAAGAAGCGCCGCCTCACTTCTTGTGCGAGCTGGGCCTCAGGTTTCCATGAACTGATGCCGGGGTGTCTATTAGTGGCCTCAAAAGCCACATAACGACTCGCCATCAGTGTGCTATGCGATACGTCCTGATACTTCGCGATCATGGGCACCAACAGAAATAGCGGAACGAGTGCCAGCGCAGCAACCAGGAACTCTGTGAGTGCCTGACCTTTCGCACGCCGCGGATAATGAGGGTGACGACGCCTCATTCAGCCACCTCGTCTGGGCCTTCATCATCGGAATAGAAACCACCTGAAAAGGAGGATGACTCAGAGATGTCGAAACCACCATTGAGGAAAGGAAAGAAAACCGCCGCCGAGATGAGCATATCCGGAACCGCTTTCAATGCGCGCCCTTCGAAATAAACGCCCGATGCGTCTTCGTGGACATCTTCCAAACTCAAAGCAATAGTGTCATCCGGGCGCGGGGCGCCGGCGTGAAAGCCTTTAAAGGTTCCCATCTGGGCGAAGCAATGCGATATTGAACTCTCTCCGAACCTTGCTTTGACCACTCTACAGGGCACTCTGTTAACCCGCTTTACTTCCTCGGTTACGCTAAAAAGCCCCAGCACAGCGCCGGGCATGGCCGGGTTACGCGCAGGAACTATGCGCCGCGCCCTTGCCGCGGGCGTCGAAGAAGCCTTTGCCAATTGCGCCCTGCATTCACCATCGGCCTTCTTGGAGGACAAGTCAAAGGAACACAGCCCTTTCTCGGACAATAGGCGCCCACGCGCCTCAAATTGAGTAACCTCAGCCAACTGACACCCGAAATCTGCAGTCGGCCCAACCATGTAGCTCACAGAGTACCCGTACTCTACAAATACGCCCTCAGCGAGATAAAAGTCTTTGATTGAGAAAGCCGAACGTTCGGGCCACTCTTGGACGGGCTTGACTGTGGCACGAGGTGATGCCGTGCGAGCGCATTCCTCATACTGCCGCTTCAACTCCAATGCCCCCTCGCGGCTTTTGGCATCGCCCGGGAAAATGATCTGCCGAACCCAGTGAGCGCGCATTTTCGTTCCCGAGACGACTGCCTCATGTGGCGCCTCGATAGCAAGCAGGCGCCTCTCTGCAGCGGTCGTGGCATTGGCACCAAACGGAACGGCGACGGAGATCAGCGCTCCCGCAACCACGCAAAGGCCCGGGACACCCATCCTCCATGCAAAAATCAGTGGCACAGCAAACATTTCGCCACACCTTTCAGTTTATTTGCAGGGCCGTGGCAGCTGCGATGGCCGCCTCGGATCGCACCAGCCTGACCTGCCAATAAGGATTGAAGGCGTTGGCAAGTTCTGTCCGACCATCTTGGCGAGCTGAAGGACGATCAAAAAACACTTCAGAGGTAGAGACAGCCGTATAACGCCCGCGCAGCGGCGCGCCACGGTAGCTGTTAATGCCATAGACCGGGTCTGGCGACGATCGGATCAATGACCGCCCTTCCGAGTTTCGGATTTCTGCAGGGCGACGGGCCAGTCGCACAGAGAAGCGCACATTCACCGCCCGGCGATCGGGATTGGCATTGGTAGGCGAATAGGCCTGCGCACGATCCGACAAAGACAAGAAGGTTGGCAAGCCTGAATAAATCCGCCAATCGCCACTCGACGAAGCGGATCGACTAGCACGCGGGTTGATAGCACGGGAGCGCCCAAATGCAGTTCGATTGTTGGACTCAACGTCAGCGTCACGGTAGGCTGCCCCCCGTCCCCCCGCAATGACCTGCTCGCGGCGCTGCACACACCTCCCACGTTTGTCGTGGCGATATGTGTAGCGCGACGCCGAGTCAATGGCCTTCCATTCATCAAGTCCAATCAGCGAAGTGCCCCCGGCACGGTCAACCCGGTTACGCCGAATTCCATTTGTGCCAAAACAGCTTGGCAGAAGACTTTCGTCGCGCCAACGTCGGCTATTCATGAAGCTGTCTCGAGATGCGCTTTGTCGCGCAGCGTCCGCGAAGCGAACCCGTCTGTCGCCAGTGTTCGATCTCAACAGAGGCGCGCCATCAAACAGAGCGTAGTCGTCAGTCAGAACTTGAACCTCGACTGCGCCGTCGTCTCTGAAGTTGGCGTCAGCCACCTCCTGCATCACGCGTTGCCGCTCTGGAATCATCCGCGCCAGCATGGCGGTCTGCCCTGCCTGGAGGGCTAGCTTTGATGCCTCGACAAACCCCAAAAGGGGGCCGGCAATCCACCCAAAATTCATTGACCCTTGGCTGATTTGGAGCTGTGCGTTGGCTAGCGCCATGCACACCAACCCATAACGTGCCATAGAGTCTGCAAAGGGAAGGTTATAGGGCGTGCGACAGTTGAACGCGTTGGCCATTACCGCATGCCGCTCCATGAATCTGAGCCACGAAGACACGCTGACGACGTGCGCCACCGTCATTTCATTGGCCAACAATGCGCGGTTGGTGTAGGCAGCGTAGTTCAGCGCGCGGGCATGCATCACCCCAGCGCTGTACGCGACCGCATCAGCTGTGTTAACCAGCTTGCCTTTGTCATGAACCAGCTGGCCCGCGTTGAACATGAAGAATAGAGACGCCAGCCCCGCCACCAGCACGAACAGCCCGAAGACCATTGCCTGACCGCGTTGATGGCGTCGCTCATGTTTCACGGACCAACCCCTGCGGGGGTTGGACGCATGCATGGTGACCACATCAATAAGACATGACACTTGACTCAGCGAGCAGCTTCGTTGTTGTAGGCGTTGAGGCCTTTGGCTCGGTTGCCCTCTTGGACGGCCTGTTGGGCGTTGTCGCCTGCAGCACGGATCGTCTGCTGGGCGGAGCGGCCTGCCAATTCCTGCGCCATACCAGCGGTTTGTGTGCGCACGGTTTGACCGAAGAACTGGTAGGTGGCGATAGCCGCCACGGCGATCAGTGCGACGATGACGATGTACTCAGTCATGCCCTGACCGCGTTGTGACTTCTTAACGGATTGCTTGCTCATGTTGACCCCTTGGTGTACGAAGTTGAGTGTTAAAAACAGCACGCCTATGCTATTGAGGTCGAGCTGGGGGAGCCCTCCCCCTCCTTGGGGATTCCGGCGATAAACCCGTAAGCGAACGTAAGGGTCGCCTGCGCAGCGGCAACAATCAGAAGCACCCCGAGCAGGCCAGCTTGCGAGAACGGTGTTGATCCGTGGGCGGGCCACACTTCGGCCTGCAATGCGCGGGCGCCCGCCGGTGCCTGGACCAACACGCGGCCCCTGTGATCAATGACAGCGGACCCTTCGCGATTCGCCGCTCGCAGCACCGGTCTTCCCACCTCTGCCGCTCTGACACGAGAGATCTGCAAACGCTGTTTGCCTGCCAAGCTATCAAACCAGGCAAGATTTGTGGGGTTCAGTATCAAGCCGGCGTGCGCTGCGGCACGGCGCCCAAGCGCTGGATCAAGGTCTTCATGACAAACCAAGAAAGCGAGACGCGTGGCACTGAAGCTCATGTCAGCCGGTGCGTCGTCTGGCGCGGGGCTCAGGTCTTTCAGAGGGATGTCCAGGGCAGGCGCCAGCCACCCGAAGCCACGGGGCACGTACTCACCGAAAGGCATCAGCACCGCCTTGCGATATGCGAGACCTGTCGGCCCCTCGGCGCCAAATTCCACCACGGCGTTGTACAGGCTCCCATGCTGCTCGACTGGGGCGCCGAAGTAGCCTCGGGCCTGAAGGCGCCCCAGCCGGCTACTGATCGCCCGATGGACGTCAATTGGAACGTCTGCCAGAAGAACCGGTATGGCGGTTTCTGGCGCCACCCAGAGTTGCCCCTCTGCTTGCGCGGCAAGCTGCTTGATCTGGGCCCATAGTTGGCCCATCTTCTGCTCGTTGAACTTGTCCCCTTGCGGTATGTCGGTCTGTAGAAGCGTGACACGCAGCGGCGCGCCATCCACGTGCACCCATTCACGCTGCGCGCTCCACCAGCCACCAGCCCACAAAACGGTCGCCACGACAAGTACGACCAGCTTGAGGGCCAGCGGGGCAACTGCTCTCGGCTCAAGCCAGAGGTAGATCGCATAGGCGGTGATGAGCAAGGCCCACCCTGCTCCCCATACGCTGCCAATAGGAAAAACGCCCGCGAGCGGCGTTTCCAGCGCGACGTAACCCATGAACAACGAGGAAAAGCCGCCGAAAGCCCAGCTACGCACGAACTCGCCGATCATCAGGAACCATGCCGCGGCCCCAAGCCATACAGTCCAGGCAATACGCCGCCTAAGACTGTGATAAAGCGCACGCCAGATGGCTAAAGCCAATGCCACCGGCAGCGCCAAGTAGAGCGCCAGCAGGAACAGCACGACGATTGAGTAGGTATCTGGCCATCCCACCTCGGCACTCAGTGCGTGAAGTATCCAGTGGTGCCCCGACAGCTGCGACGCGCAGAAGAAAATCAGCGCGTAAATCGCCGTGCGCGCCACTGACTCACTTCGCGCCAAGATATAGAAAAGCGTGACGTAGGAAAGCACTGCCACGCCCCACAGGTCATAAGGGGCGAAACCAAACGCCTTAACTGCTCCCGCGATAACGAGCGCCGCGGCTCTGCCGAATTGTGTCAAGGCACTGCTAGGGATCATGAGCGCGCATTCTGAATGCTCGCAGCATCCGAATCGATACCCCCTTGTGGGGGCATTTGGTCATGTTTCCTGTATCTGCGCCCGCAGCTGCGCCAGTCGCTCGCCGATCTTGATCTCCAGCCCGCGCGGTACGGGCTCGTAAAAGCGCTGCGCCGTCATCCCATCGGGCAGATACCGCTCACCAGCGGCCACGCCGCCCGGCTCATCGTGGGCGTAGCGGTAACCGTGGCCGTGCCCCAACTCTTTCATCAGCTTGGTCGGTGCATTGCGCAGATGCATGGGCACCGGTCGGCTGACGTCCTGCTGCACCCAGGCGCGCGCCGACTTGTAGGCGATGTAAGCCGCATTGCTCTTGGGCGCGATGGCGAGGTACAGCACGCACTGCGCCAGCGTCAGCTCGCCTTCGGGCGAGCCCAGGCGCTCATAGGTCTCGGCTGCATCCAGGGCCATGCGCAGCGCCCGCGGGTCGGCCAGGCCAATGTCTTCGCTGGCCATTCGGATGAGGCGGCGCACGATGTAGCGCGGGTCGACACCGCCATCCAGCATCCGCACGAACCAGTACAGCGCCGCGTCCGGGTCGGAGCCTCGGACAGACTTGTGCAACGCCGAGATGGTGTCGTAGAACTGGTCGCCGCCTTTGTCGTAGCGTCGCAGCTGCTCGCCCAGGGCCTGCTGCAGCATGGCTTCGTCGACCTCGTCCCGGCCCCGCAGCAAGCCGGCCAAGGTTTCATAGGTGTTAATCAGTCGCCGTGCGTCACCGTCTGCGTATGCGATCAGGCGCTCGCGCGCGGCTGGCGTCAGCGCCGGCCCGGCGATGGCCGTGCGGGCTTTGTCCAGCAGGCGCGCCATGGCCGCATCATCCATGGACCGCAGCACATGCACCGTGGCGCGCGACAACAAGGCGGCGTTGACCTCGAACGAAGGGTTCTCGGTCGTGGCACCGATGAAGGTGAACAGGCCGGATTCGACGTGCGGCAGAAAAGCATCCTGCTGCGCCTTGTTGAATCGATGGACCTCGTCAACGAAGACGATGGTGCGGCGTCCGGCGCGCCGGGCAAGCTGCGCCTGTTCGACGGCTTCCCGGATGTCCTTGACCCCACCCAACACAGCCGAGATGGCCAGAAACTGCGCGTCAAACGCATGGGCCATCAGGCGTGCCAGCGTGGTCTTGCCCACGCCGGGCGGGCCCCACAGGATCATCGAGTGCGGCTGACCGGACTCGAACGCGACACGCAGCGGTTGTCCTGCGCCCAACAGGTGATCCTGCCCCACGACATCGTCCAGCGTCTGCGGACGCAGGCGCTCGGCCAGCGGTGCAGTCGTCGGGTCCGCAGCAGGGCCGGCGGGCCCTGAATCAGCCCGCGTGGGGCGACCGGGCGGCTCCGGAAGGTCGAGCGAGAGGGTCTCTTGCATGCCCCCATTTTGGCAGCAGCCCCCGCAAACAGGGTAACCCCTAGGCAAAACCGCGCCGATCTGCCACAATGCGAGCTTCTGCGGCTTGATCCGCAGATTCGTTCATCCCCACTGACCTTTTTCAAGCCGGGTTGCACCTGTCATCCAGACAGCGCATCGCAACCGATTTCAACGTGTCTTGAGTTCCGGTTGGCGGCGATGCCGTCGCTTTCAGCCGACTCGACGTGGCCCCGTCCGGGTACCCCAGCGTGCAAGCACGACTGGCCCCTTGCCACGAAGTCTGGACACGTTCCACAGCGACCTGCCCTGACGCGCGTTCCGTGCTGGAACCACGCTGCGTTATGGCCCTTTGTCGACCTCCTTGTGAGGTCGCTGGGCCGCTTTTGCTTGAGAAAGTTGTGATGTCGAACTCGAACCAAATTACCGCCGACCGCGAAGCCGTGACCCTGGACGAACAGGGGCTCCCCATGGACACCGCCACCACGCCCGAAGTGGCGCAAGACGAGGGTGTGCGCTTTGACGACCTGGGTCTGCCCGAGGCGCTGTGCCGCGCGCTCGCAGATGCGGGCTACACCTCGCCCACGCCTGTTCAGAGCCTGGCTATCCCGGCCGCGCTGGGTGGCGCCGACCTGAAAGTCGCCTCGCAGACCGGCAGCGGCAAGACCGCCGCGTTCATGCTGCCGGCTCTGGCCCAGGTGCTCGCCGCCCGTGGCGAAAACACCAAGCGCCGCGAAAAGGGCATCGTGCATGGCCCGCGCGTGCTGGTGCTGGCACCCACCCGTGAACTGGCCATGCAGGTCGCCAAGGCGGCCACGACCTATGGCCGCCATGTGCAAGGCCTGCGTGTGGCCACCATCGTGGGCGGCGTGCCGTATGGCGCCCAGCTCAAAGCGCTGAAGGGCCCGCTGGACGTGCTAATCGCCACCCCCGGCCGTCTGCTGGACCACCTGGGTACGGGTGCTGCCGTGCTGAACAACCTCGAGGTGCTGGTGCTTGACGAGGCGGACCGCATGCTGGACATGGGCTTCATCGAAGACATCGAGGCCATCGCTGCCCAGACGCCGGCCGAGCGCAAGACCTGGATGTTCAGCGCGACCTTCGCCGGGCACGTCGGCCAACTGGCACACCGCCTGACCCGCGACCCGCAGGACATCTCGGTGGCCTCGCACACCGACAGCCATGACAACATCGAGCAACGTCTGCACGTGGCCGATTCGTTGCACCACAAGAACGACCTGCTGGACCACGTGCTGACGTCGCGCGAAGTGGACCAGGCCGTGGTGTTCACCAGCACGCAGCGCGACGCCGATGTGCTGGCAGACCGCCTGGCCGAGATGGGTCACGCCGTGGCAGCCCTGCACGGCGGCATGCCGCAAGGCCGTCGCAACCGCGTGCTGCAGGCGCTGCGCATGCGCCAGCTGCGCGTGCTGGTCGCCACCGATGTGGCCGCTCGGGGCATCGACGTGCCCACGATCACCCACGTGATCAACTACGGCATGCCGATGAAGGCCGAAGACTACGTGCACCGCATCGGCCGCACCGGCCGCGCGGGCCGCAGTGGCCTGGCCCTGACGCTGGCCGAGCGCCGCGACATCCCGATGGTGCGCCGCATCGAGCGCTTCACGACGCAACGCATTCCCGAGGCGGTCATCGCCGGCCTGGAGCCCAAGACCAAGCTCGCGCCTGAGAAGACCGGCGGCCGCTTCGGCAAGCCCATGCCCGGTCAACGTCATCGTGACGACCGTGGTCCGCGTTTTGGCGGCCCGCGTGGTCAGGGTGAGAACCGCTTTGACGACCGCCGTCGTGACGGCCGCGGCGAGGCGCCCTTCCGCGATCGCGCAGCTGAGCCTCGCTTCGACAACCGCGGCGATCACCGTGGTGACAACCGCTTTGACAGCCGATCGGACAACCGTTTCGAGCAACGCGGCGAACAGCGCTTTGACCCGCGCTTCGAGCAGCGCGCCGATGCGGGCCGTGGCTTCCAGGATCGCGGCCAGGACAAGCCCTTCGGTAAGCCCTACGACAAGAAGCCGTTCGGCAAGCCGTTTGGTGACCGTCAGCCGCAGGGCGAACGCACCTTTGGCGAACGCAAGGCCTTCGGCGAAAACAAGTCGTTTGGCGAGAACAAGCCCTTCGGCGAGAAGAAGGCGTTCGGTGAGAAGTTCGGCGACAAGAAGCCGTTCGGTGACCGCAAGCCGTTTGGTGGCAAGCCAGGCTTCAAGCAGGGCGGCAAGCCGAGCTTCGGCGGCCCGAAGCGCGCCGGTTTCGGCAAGCGCGAAGGCTGATCAGGGCTGACGCAACACGTCCACCCCCGCGGGTGGCGTGAACTGGAAGTGGTTCGGCGCAAAGCGCACGCCGGTCTCGAAACGCGAGAACGACAGGCGCGTGCGCTGGCCGAACCCGTCAAGGATGTCCAGGGCCGCGAGGCGGCCGTTGGCAAATCCCACTTCGACAGACTGGAAGGCGCCGTCCTTGCGACGTGGCGTTGCTTCCACCCATTCCCATTTCAGCGCCCCCGGTGCTGGCGACGGGGTCGCGGACACCGCACCTGCCGTCGGCGCCGGGATGGCCTTGAGCACGAAATCGCGCTCAAGCGCCTCGGACGAGAGAATGGCCGCAGGCGTGCTGCCCATGGCCTGCGCCACCGGCCGCACCGTCACCTGTTCCAGATCCACATCGTGCAGCCAGACCTGCTGGCCGTCGGCCACAATGAGCTGCTCGGATGGTGTGGTGTACGCGAACCGGAAACGGTCTGGCCGCTGGAATTCGAGCGTGCCGGTCGAGCGCCGTTGGCGCTTGCCATCGGGCGAAATCACGGTCTGCGTGAACGCGGCACGACCGGACTGGGCTTCCTTGACGAAGCCGCGCAAGGTTTGCACGGCACCGGCGTCCACCGCATGGGACGGCGTCGCCAAGCCCACCAAGGCGCTGGCAGCAAGAATCAGGCAGGCGCGCCGGGGCAAATGCTTCTGATGTGTCATGTGCGATGTGATCGTGTCAGCCGTTCGGGGTTCCCCGAGCAACCGGCATACCCTGCCGGCCCGCCCCGTGTCAGTTGTCCCACGGGGCGGCCGTGGCGCCACCGTCGCCGCCGCGGGCCGGCGTGATGATCTCGCGGTTGCCGTTGGTCGACATGGCTGATACCAAGCCCGACTTCTCCATCTGCTCCAGCAGACGCGCGGCCCGGTTGTAGCCAATGCGCAGGTGACGCTGCACCAGTGAGATCGAGGCCTTGCGGTGCTGCAGCACCACGGCCACGGCGTTGTCGTACATCGGATCCTGCTCGCCATCGCCGCCGCCGGCGGGCGAGCCGTCGAGGTTGCTGCCCTCGTCGCTGAGCGAACCGCCTTCCAGAATGCCTTCGATGTAATTGGGCTCGCCCTGGGTTTTGAGGTACTCGACCACGCGGTGAACCTCGTCGTCCGACACGAACGCGCCGTGCACGCGGACGGGCAAGCCCGTTCCCGGAGCCAGATACAGCATGTCGCCCTGCCCCAGCAAGGCCTCAGCCCCCATCTGGTCGAGGATGGTGCGGCTGTCGATCTTGCTGCTGACCTGGAAGGAGATGCGCGTCGGGATGTTGGCCTTGATCAGGCCGGTGATCACATCGACCGAGGGGCGCTGCGTGGCCAGAATGAGGTGGATGCCGGCCGCACGGGCCTTCTGGGCCAGGCGCGCGATCAGCTCTTCGATCTTCTTGCCCACCACCATCATCAGGTCAGCCAGCTCGTCGATCACGATGACGATGTGCGGCAAGCGGTCCAGCGGCTCGGGCTCGTCGGGCGTCAGACTGAACGGATTGGGAATGAGTTCACCGCGGGCCCTGGCCTCGTCCATCTTCTTGTTGTAGCCGGCCAGGTTGCGCACACCCATCTTGGACATGAGCTTGTAGCGCCGCTCCATCTCGCCGACGGCCCAGTTCAGCGCATTGCCGGCCTGCTTCATGTCGGTCACGACCGGGCACAGCAGGTGTGGAATGCCTTCGTAGACACTCATTTCGAGCATCTTCGGGTCGATCAGGATGAGGCGCACATCGCGCGCTTCGGCCTTGTACAGAAGGCTCAGGATGGTGGCGTTGATCCCCACCGACTTGCCCGAACCGGTGGTACCAGCCACCAGGCAGTGTGGCATCTTGGCCAGATCGGCCACGACGGGTGCCCCCACGATGTCCTTGCCCAGGCCGATGGTCAGCATGGACTGGGCCTCGTGGTAGACCTGCGAGCCCAGGATCTCGGTCAGGCGGATCATCTGGCGCTTGGCGTTGGGCAACTCCAGCGCCATGAGGTTTTTGCCTGGAATGGTCTCGACCACGCGGATGCTGACCAGCGACAGAGAGCGCGCCAGGTCCTTGGCCAGGTTGACGATCTGCGAGCCCTTCACGCCGGTAGCCGGCTCGATTTCGTAACGGGTGATGACAGGACCCGGCGAAGCCGCAACCACGCGCACGTCGACCCCGAAGTCCTTGAGCTTCTTCTCGATCATGCGAGACGTCATCTCCAGGGACTCGGCCGTCACGGTCTCCATGCGGCCGGTGGCGGCATCCAGCAGGTCGATCTGGGGCAGCTTGTTGTCGCCCATCTCGGCGAACAGGGGTTTCTGTTTTTCCTTGACGACACGCTCGGACTTGGGCACCTCGATCACCGGTTGCTCGATGATGATGGGCACGGGCTCGGACGGCAGTTCATGGCGCACTTCTTCGACCACGCGTTCGCGCTCAATGGCGGCCTTCTCGCCGATGCGCAGGTCGTGCTCAACCTCACGCTGTGCTTCATGCCGCTGTCGCAGGCGCTCGAGCCGCTCGCCGATGCGCTCGGCCACCGTGAGCCACGAAAAACGGAAAGCCAGGGCCAGCCCGGCCACGAGCATGGCCACCCAGAACACGCCTGAGCCGTTGAAGCCCAGCCAGGTCGTGCCCCACTGCCCCAGCGTCATGCCCAGCACGCCGCCGGCATGCTCACCTGCGAGCGCGGACTCGTGGCGATACAGGCGCGACCACTCCAGCGCGCAGCTGGCGGACATCAGCATCCCCAAGCCCAGCGCGGCCATCCAGCGTGGCCGCACTGGCGCGGCGCCGGCCTGCGCGGGCACGGCGGCGTCTCGGCGCAACCAGTCAGCCAGCGCAGACAGCCACAGCCGGCCTGCAAACAGCGCCAGCCACCAGGCAGACAGACCGAAGGTCACGAACAGCAGATCGGAGGCATGGGCGCCCAGCGCACCCACCCAGTTCTGAGCGATGACTCGCTCGCCGGATGTGCTGAAGGCGGGGTCGAGACGGTCATGCGTGAGCAGGGCCAGCACCAGCAAGACCAGACCGACCGCACCTGCCAGCAACGCCGCCTGCGCGCGCAGGCCAGTGTCCTGGCTAGGCGGGGCCACGGGCGCCCCGACGGGACCGGCAGTGCGGTTCAAGCGCACCGGGGGCGCGGGCAGCGGAGGCGCCGCTTCAACACCGCGCTCAGCCACCCGCTTCTTGCGTCGGGAAGCAGGCGCATCGTCGGTCATGGAGCCAAGAGGAAAGGTCATGGCCGCATTGTGTCGCAAACGACACGGCCCACCGCGTTGCCGAACGCAACAGCGGCGGGCCGGGGGCCACCATCAGGCAGACGACGCTCAGGCAGTGGCTGCCAGCCTGTCCTTGAGCACCACGCTGCCGGTTTCCTGCGTTTCGATCAGGCCGCGCTCTTCCAGGTCCTTCATGACGCGCGAGACCATCTCGCGCGAGGCCCCCACGTGCTTGGCGAGATCCTGACGGGAAACCTTGCCGCGGATGATCTTCTCACCGTGGTCTTCGTCGGCCATGTCCAGCAAGGCGCGGGCCACGCGGCCATACACGTCCAGCAGCGCCAGCGACTCGATCTGGCGGTCGGCGTTGCGCAGACGCTGCACCAGGCCGCGCATGATGGCGTAAGACAGCGACGAATTCTCGGGCAGGCAACGGGCGAACTCGGTGCGACCCAGCACCAGCACGTCGGTCTGCACCTCGGCGCGAACCGTGGCCGAATGCGGCTCGTTGTCGATCAGGCTCATCTCGCCCAGGTAATCACCCGCTTCGAGCACGGCGAGAATGACTTCGCGGCCGCGCTCGTCCGATGCGACCACGCGCGCTCGGCCGGTCAGCAAAATGAACAGCGAATTGGTCTTGCGCCCGCGCTCCACGATCAACTCGCCCCGGCGGTAGCGCCGCTTCACCACGCCGTCGGCGATGGACTCCGCCTGCGCCTGGGTCAACATGGAAAACAACGGTACGCGGCGAATCAGATCAAGATTGGACAACATGGCCATGGCAGCTCCTCAGTTCATCAGACGTTGTGGCCTGTCAAGGAAAATTTGGAAGGTTGGGTGACTTTTCACCTGCTTCCCCGTGTGACAAACAACCTGTCTCTACAATTTTCGGCAGTGATGCGGAAATATTGAGCACTTTAGAACGCCTTGCCAAGAGGTGTCGCGAAAGTAGTGCCCAGAAGGCCGCACAGTTCCCCCCGCTGTCCAGTTGCACCAGAAAGGCCACGCCATGAGCACCCCCCAACACAGCCAAGTCCTCATCCTCGGATCGGGCCCAGCCGGCTACACCGCGGCCATCTACGCCGCCCGGGCCAACCTGAAGCCGACGCTGGTCACCGGGCTGGCCCAGGGTGGCCAGTTGATGACGACCACTGAGGTGGACAACTGGCCCGCAGACGCCCACGGCGTGCAAGGCCCCGACCTGATGCAGCGCTTCCTGCAACACGCCGAGCGCTTCCACACCAACATGGTGTTCGACCATGTGAACTCGGTCGACCTCTCCAAACGGCCGTTCACACTGACCGGTGATGCGGGCACCTACACCGCCGACACCCTGATCATCGCCACGGGCGCTTCGGCCAAGTACCTCGGGCTGCCCTCGGAAGAGGCCTTCATGGGCCGAGGGGTGAGCGGCTGCGCCACCTGCGACGGCTTTTTCTACCGCGACGAGGTGGTCTGTGTGGTCGGGGGCGGCAACACGGCCGTCGAGGAGGCGCTGTACCTGTCAAACATCGCGAGCAAAGTGCACCTGATCCACCGGCGCGACAAGTTCCGCGCAGAGGCCATCATGATTGACAAGGTGATGGAGAAGGTGGCTGCTGGCAAGATCGAACTGCATCTGTTCAACGTGCTCGACGAGGTGCTGGGCGACCAGTCGGGCGTGACGGGCGTGCGCCTGAAGAACGTGCAGGATGACACCACGAAGGAGCTGGCACTCAAGGGCTGCTTCATCGCGATCGGACATCATCCCAACACCGACATCTTCCAGGGCCAGCTGGAGATGAAGGACGGCTACATCATCACCAAGGGCGGCCACGAGGGCTTTGCCACGATGACCAGCGTGCCGGGCGTGTTCGCCGCTGGCGATGTGCAGGATCACGTGTACCGCCAGGCCATCACCAGCGCCGGCACGGGCTGCATGGCCGCGCTCGACGCGCAGCGCTTCCTGGAGCAGAACGGCGCCTGAGCATGCGGGCGTTTTGCCAAAGACGCGGAAACTGGCTATAATCTCGGTTTTCGCAAAATTCGTCCCGGAGTGGGTGAGCCAGTCGCGCGCCGATATGATCGACCGCATCAGGGCGCACACGCTGCCGGAAGGGTGATCCATCAGGCGTTTGCGGCGCCGGGCCTCTCGAGGTCAGCCGCACCCCTGCTCTGGGCACCGATCGCAACACTACGCATACAAGCGAACGGAGAAGCGTCATGGCACGCGTCTGTCAAATCACGGGCAAGGGCCCGATGGTCGGGAACCATGTGTCCCACGCCAACAACAAGACCAAGCGTCGTTTCCTGCCCAACCTGCAGTACCGCCGTTTCTGGGTCGAGAGCGAGAACCGCTGGGTTCGCCTGCGCGTCAGCGCTGCTGGCCTGCGCCTGGTGGACAAGGTGGGCATCGATCAGGTCCTGGCTGACCTGCGCGCCCGTGGCGAACTGTGATCGGAGACTGAACCATGGCTGCTAAAGGCGGACGCGAAAAGATCAAGCTGGAATCCACCGCGGGTACCGGCCACTTCTACACCACGGCCAAGAACAAGAAGACCACGCCTGAAAAGCTGGAATTCATGAAGTTCGACCCGAAGGCACGCAAGCACGTGCTGTACAAGGAAGTGAAGCTGAAGTGATTCGGCTCGCAGCCTGCACATGCAGGCCGCATGAAAAAACCCGCCGGGCGACCAGGCGGGTTTTTTGTTGACCGGATGTACGCATGCCGGCCAAGCCGGCATCCGGCGCTCAGCCAGCCACGGCAGGCGTCACGCCCGGTGCGGCCATGCGCTCGACGGTGGCGTGGTCGAGTTGCGTGCCAAAGCGCGCAGGCAAGGTCACCACCAGCTCGAACGCGCGGTACTCGGCCCCGTCCTTGTCATCCAGGAAGCGGATGTCGATCTCGCCGGCCTCTTTCTGCAGGAAGCCACGGACGGCGTCCATGCCGACCCCACGGCCCGACACCTCGGTGACCTGTTCGGCCGTCGAGAAGCCCGAGCGGAAGATGGTCTGAGCCACTTCGACATCGGATCGGGCTTCATCCTCACTCAGCAGCCCTTGCTCGATGGCCCGCGCACGGATGCGCCCCAGCGCCAGCCCACGGCCGTCATCGCGCAACCGGATCTGCAGGCGCTCGGGATCCAGCGCCATGTCGATCTGGATCAGACCCGCAGCGGGCTTGCCAGCCGCCCGGCGCACGTCCGCAGGCTCCAGGCCATGGTCCATGCTGTTGCGCAGCAGGTGCGTGAAGAGATTCTTGAGCAGCGGCGCCACTTGGTTGTGGACCACGATCTGGCGGTCGTCCACCCGGACCACGGGCGGCTCTTTGCCCAATTCACGCGCCAGCGAGGGCAGCGAATCCACCTGTCCGGCGAGGATGGCATCCAGCCGCTCGGTGCCGATCTGGCTGAGCGTCAGGCCGACCTGCTTGAGTGCACGACGCAGTGCCACCACATCGTCCAGATCCACGCTCGACAGCATGGCCAGCGACTCGGCAACCTGGTGACGCTCGACCATGACGTACTTCTCGACGCTGCCCCGGCGGCCGGGCCCCTTGCGGCCCAGCACATGCTCGTTGATGCGAGCATACTCGTCGACCATGGCCTGCACCTGGTCGAGCGCGTGCAGCAGGGCCGCGCCATCCCAAACGGATTCCGCATCCTTGCGCAGCACGTCGTAAGCCTGCTCGGCTTCGTGCACCAGGTTGGTCAGGTTCACGAAACCATAAGTGCGCGCATTGCCCTTGATGGTGTGCATGTTGCGGAACAGCAGGCCCACCACGTCCAGGTCCTTGGTTTGCGTGCGCTCGATCAGCTGGCGGTTCTCGGCCAGGAAGCCGCGCGCGCCATCAATGAAGTCGGAGAACTTCTCTTGTGTCACGGCCAGGATCTCGCCAATGATGTCCAGTTCGCGCTTTTGCTCGCTGGCGGCCTGTTCCAGGCGCTTGAGTTCGGTGACATCGCGCACACAGATCATCAGTTTCTCGACCGTGTCCTTGTCGTCGCAGATGGGTGACCAGCTCAAGGCCAGCGACTTCACCCGGCCATCCGGCATGGTTTTGTCGAACTCGGTCACCATCAGGTGGCTGTTGAACTCGAAGTTCATGACGTCTTCGCCGATGCAGGCGCCCGCCGCGGTCTCCACCGCCGACAACGCGTCCGAGCCGAGGTTGGTGTTGGCAAACATCAGTGCCATCAGGCTCTGACCGGCAATGTCCTTGGTCTCGAGAATGGTCTCCAGGTAAGCCGAATACTCGGGGTGGACCTGGTTCTGGCCGGTGATCGTGAGCACCCCCTGGGGCATGTTCTGCAGCATGCTCTCGATGTCCTGTGTCTTCTCACGCAGCTGTTCGGTGCGCTCGGAGACGAGGTCTTCCAGGTTGTCGTTGATGACCTTGAGGTCCTTGACCAGCTGGCGATTCTCCATGAACGTGTTGGCAAACCGGGTGGAAGCCACATACATCATGGTGCAGGCGAAGAACACCGTGCCACTGAAGATCAGCGAGACAGAGGAGATCTTGCCCAGGGCCAGGGCCACGTCGTTCACGCCGGTGACGAGGAACACGCAGATGCCCAGCACCAGAGTGGCTGCGCCGCTCTTGCCCTCACGCCAGGCCATGCTCAGAATGCCGAGCCCGATGAAGCCCGAGACCAGGGTCAGAATGAAGAGGATGGGGCGAACCTTCTGGAACAGCTCCACATTGGGAACCCACATCATGCTGCCGATGGTGACACACAGGCCCAGATAGATCGCGCCGAACAGCCAGTTCAGCTTTGGAAGAAAGCGGCCGGCGATGTACTGGGCGAACATGTAGAACATGAACACCCCCATCAGCCCGGTGTAGTGCGAGTAGAGCATCACCTCGGGGCTGAACAGCTTCAGGAAGTAGTCACCTGGCGACCCGAAGAACGGGAAGATCAAGATACCCGCCAGAGCAGCCATCAGATAAAGCGGGTACTGGGTCTTGGAGTACACGAGCAGGAAGAACAGGCCGAACACCAGCATCGTGTAAGCCGCGATCGTGCGGGCCTCACCGCCCCAGATCTGCCACCAGGCCAGGCTGGTGTCGGCCTGGTCATAGCGATGCATCTCGAACGGCAGCTGGTACACGCCCGTCATCAGCGGGGTCTCTACACGGAACGCGACGACATGCGAGGGCTGCGTCACCTTGAAGCGCACCGGGATGGGCTGAATCGAGTAATAGCGCTCGACGTTGATGTTGCGGGGGCGCTGGTACACCTCCTGGCCGTCTACGTAGACATTCATGCGCGCCATGTAGGTGTTGACCAGCAACACCACCTCCTGACCCACCAGGGCCGGGTCAAACTGCATCTCGCCACGGTACCAGCCGACCGTGAAGATCTTGCCGTCGCCATAAGCTTCCTTCCAGGGGCCGGGCGCCTTGACGAGCTTCCAGTCCTGCGTGCTGATGCCGGGATTCTTGTTCTCGGGGCGGTCATCGCGCGTGAACAGCCACGTCCCGGCCAGCTTGACTGGCTCATCCAGCGACCGCACGTCGATGCGACAGGAGTCGCAACCCGGACGGGCATCGGCTGCCCTTGCCGGCAGCGCCAGCAGCAGACCCAGCAGGGTCATCATCAAAACACGGAAGAACATCATGATTCGGCTTCCTGTGACAAAGCGATGGCGCAAGACAAGCCCGCGTGGTGTCTCCTTCCAGGCGGGCTTGTCTTGCATGTGGCGTGCCGAGCTGCCGAGAAAATCAGCCTTCGGCCAGCTTCTTGAATGTGGCGATCACGGCATCGCCCTTGAAGGGCTTGACGATCCACCCCTTGATGCCCGCGGCCTTGCCGCGCTCCTTCATGATCGGGGTGTTCTCGGTGGTCAGCATGATGATGTTGACCGTGCTGTTGCCCAACTCGCCCCGGATCTTCTCGGCCATGGTCAGGCCGTCCATGTTGGGCATGTTCACGTCGCTGACGATCAGCTTGACGCGCGGATCGGCTTTGAGTTTCGCCAGACCGTCTCGGCCGTCCACGGCCGTGATCACGTCCAGGCCGTTCTTTTTCAGGAAATCACCGACCTCGTTGCGGACGGTGGCAGAGTCATCGACGACAAGCACTTGTGCCATGGTGTTCACCTCTCATGCAGTAACAGTTCAGAAGAGCTCCAGCTCACCCGAGTCAAACAGATCCTCTGCCACGGCCTCGTTCTCCTTGAATTTCTCCGGAGCCCAGCTGAGGTTGAAAACAAAGCGCTGATAGATCACGAGCGAAGGACCACCACCGTCGGTGTCGGTCAGCATGTACTTGAAGCACAGCTGCGGGTCCTCGGATCCAAATGAGATGTAGCGGTGCAGGTGATTGACGATGATGGGCACCTGCGATTGCCGGCCTTCGAGTGGCTCGAAAGCGATGTAGCGGTTCTTGAACGACCCCCACACCAGGTTGGTGACCTCGCCCAGCACGTGATTGATGTCGCGAAAGTTGACCGCATCGGTAACGATGTGGGTCTTGTCGCGCTCGACGAATCCGATGAGGGGCTTTTCTTCTGTCTGCAGCATCATGTAGCCGCGGCACCAGTTGCTCTCCAGCGGGATCAGCGTGAACAGCTCACCAAAGATGATCCGATCGCGGACGATGTAGGGCGCCTCGGTGTGCACCTCCACGCCCTTGAACTGGCTTTCGAGTGCCGCCTTGGTGATTTCGGTAATGCCGCGCACCAGCCCATTGGGGTAAACCAGACTGAAGATGGTTTCCGACAGCACCGGGACCAGCGCCTCGATGTCATTGAGCGTGTAGGCCTTGGAAAACAAGGTCTGGTCGCGCTCGGAAAGATCATCCAGACGCGAAAAGGCTTCGCGACGCAGAAACACCGGCAACTCAGGACGAATGGTGTGGATCTCCCGCGCGAACGCGAGCGCGTCTTCACCGTCGTTGCGATAGGTCTCTGACAGAAAGATCGCACCCAGGTCCACGTTGGAGCGCAGCACCGACATCACGCTGGCTGACTGCGTCTTCACGCCCACCAGGTTGTTGTCGTCGCAGAAGGCCTTGATGCGCTGAGTCGCGGCAGGGTCATCGTCCAGTACCAGGACCTTGCTGACCAGTTGCGCGGCTTCGACCATGGGTGATTCCTCTCGTGATGAATGGAAGATGCGAGCTACGCTCAGAACAACTCCAGCTCGCCGTTGCTCTCTTCGACCGCGGTGGTGTCGACATGGAAATCGATGTCGGCGAAATCGCAGACGCACAGGCTGGCATGCAGCGTGAGCGCGTCATTGACGACGACACGGAAATGCCGGATGTAGCTCGCATCCAGCTCGTCGAGGTAGTCGATGCAGTGGCGGTCCAGCACATTGGGTGTGGACATGCCCAGGTAGGGAAAGTGGTGCGCCAGGTCCCGGTTGAGCGCGCCGCAGAAGATGTTGCCCACCTCGCCGATGACGTCCAAGAAGTCATCCTGGCTCATGCTGCCCACCTCAGCGCGGTTGATGGCAGCCAAGTGCAAGCGCGTGGGCGCATCCAACGTAAAGTGCACCAGCGTCATCGCGCGGAAGAGGTAAGACGAGACCGTCAACAGCACGAACTTCTGCTCTTTGATCTCGCCGGGGTCGTCTATGACCGTCACCTCGCAGCGGTCGTCCGGTGCCGACACCAACGCGCCCTTGAGCGCATTGCACACAAAGAACTCGAACGCGTCCTTGGCTTGCTGACTGATCATGGGGTGTCACGCAAGCTCGGTCACGAGCGCGCTGCGCGTCCGGTTGTTGATGACCTGCAGCTCTGTGACGGCACCAATGATCATCTTGCCGCCAGCCTGCAGGTCCTGGAAGGTCGTGGTGGTGATCAGGTCGTTCTTATGGAGGTTATTGCGGTAGTCATTCGACAAGGCCTCAGCCCGATTGGCCAACGCGCGCACCTCATTGGCCACCACCGCAAAACCTTTGCCCATCTCCCCGGCTCGCGCCGCTTCGATCGACGCATTCAGCGCGACGATGACGACCTGGCGGACGATGGCGGCAAACTCGTCATTGCGCTCGTGCATCTCGCGGTTGTGGGTCAGTAGCACACTCATGTCCGCATGCCAGCGCTCGAAGGTCTTGATCAGACCCAGCAGCTTGGTGATGGACTCAGCGAGCTGGTTGCAGGCTACCAAGGCCTGCTCGCGCGTACCTGCTGCGCCGCTTTGCACATGCTGAAGCTGCTGCTCCAGGTTGTCACGCAGTTGGGCGAGTTCGGCCTGAGACGTGGCGTGGCGGGACTCCAGCGTCTGTTGGTGCTCACGCAGCTCGCCTTCGAGCTCGCTGATGCGCACCAGCAGCTCCCGCTCACGTTCTGCGGCGACGGCAGCCGGCACCAGTTCACCGCGTGCGCGCAGCATGCGTCGCATCCACCAGCCAGTGATCAGGCAGCCAGCGAGGCCGCCGATCAAGAACAATCCGAGGTCTAGCCACATCTTGAACCTTTGCCTTGTCCTGAATTCCAATCAGTCTGTCCCGTTATCGGCTGCGCGACAGGAAGGTGAAGTGGGATGAGCCCTCAGGCCACACCGGTCTTCACGGCGAAACGGGCAGGCAGCGTGATCAACAGCTCGAACGGGCGCCACTCGTCCTCAGCGCGCCCGCCGGTGAAGCGAATGGCCACGTCGCCGCCCTCCTTCTGCAGGAAGCCTTTGACGGCATCCATCCCCACACCGCGCCCCGATACCTCGGTCACCTGTTCAGCGGTGGAGAAACCGGAGGCGAAGATCAGGTTGGCCGCGGTTTCCGGATCGGGCAGCGCGCCCTCGCTGACCAGACCTCGGGCCATGGCCTTCTCGCGGATCTTGCCCACAGCCAGCCCGCGACCGTCGTCGCCCAATTGCATCGTCAGCGTGTCGCCGTCCAGCGCCAGTGTCAGGTGGATGTGTCCGGCTGGATCCTTACCGGCGGCCAGCCGTGCCTCCGCCGTTTCCAGGCCGTGGTCCATGGCATTGCGCAACAGGTGGGTGAAGACGTTCTTCAGCAGACCGGTGACCTGGTTGCGCACGGCGATGCCATGGTCGTCGATGGTGACCTTGGGCGGTTCCTTGCCCAGCTCCCGTGCCAGCGAAGGCAAGGACTCGACAATGCCTGCCAGCACGTGAGACATGCTGTCGGTGCCGATGAGCTGCAGGGTCTGCCCGACCTCTTTCAGCACGGACTGCACGTCACGGCTTTCTGCCTGGTGGGCCGACTCGATCAAGGCCAGCGCGCGGGCCACCTGGTCCTTCTCGACCATGAGGAAGCGCTCCACGCTGCCACGGCGGCCCGGGCCCTTGCGGCCCAGCTTGACCTCATTGACCTTCTGGTACTCGTCGACCAGTGCTTTGACTGCAGCCAGCTGGGCCAGCAGGTGGTCCGCGTCCCACGGCTTGTCGTCGTCCTTGCGCAGGGCGTCGTACTCCTGCTCGGTCTCGTGCACGATATTGGTCATGTGCAGCAGGCCGTAGGTGCGTGCGTTGCCCTTGATGGTGTGCATGTTGCGGAACAGCAGGCCGATGGTGTCCGCATCCTTGCCGGTGGCCTCGCGGACCAGTGTTTCGTTCTCGGCGATGAAGCGGTGGGCGCTGTCGATGAACTCCTGGAACTTCTCCTGGCTGACCGCCAGAATCTGCCCGATGATTTCCAGCTCGCGCTTTTGGGCACCTGCTTCGCTCGCCAGCCGCTTGAGCTCGGTGACGTCGCGCACGCACAGCATCAGCTTTTCGACCACATCGTTGTCGTCGGCGATCGGCGACCAGCTCAGCTCCAGGCTCTTGACGCTGCCGTCAGGCAGGGTCTTGTCAAACTCGGTGACCAGCAGGTGGGCGTTGAACTCGTAGTTCATCACGTCTTCGCCGATGCACGAACCGATCGCCGCATCCACCTGTGACAGGTCATTGGAGCCCACACTGGAGTTGGCGAACACAAGATCCATCACCTGGCGTCCCGCAATCTCGCGGGTGCCAAAGATCGCCTCCATATAGGCTGAGTACTCTGGATGGATGACCCCACCCGGCATCACCGTCATCACGCCCTGCGGCATGTTCTGCAACATGGCCTGGATGTCGTTCGTCTTCTGACGCAGCTGCGATGTGCGCTCGGCGACGCGCCGCTCCAGGGTCGCGTTCTGCTCCGCGATGACCGCCATCATGCGCACGTTGTTGCGAATGAAGAAGACCAGCACCCCCATGAAACACAGGTTCATCACGCCCAGCGCCATGCCCATGTACAGATTGAGCTTGACCGTGGCCTGCGAGTCGGCCAGCGTGCTGACGAAGTTGTCGTAGCTGGATTCGCGGAAGCGCTTGATGGACTCGCGCAACGCGTTCAGCGCATCGTTCATGCGGCGCGTCTGCGTGGGCATGTCGATGTCGGCCTTGTCCAGAAAGGCTTTGGCAGTCGACAGCGCCAGCTCGTTGTAGGCCCGGAACTCCTTGCGCAAGGCCTCCAAGTCTGCCTTACGGGCCGGATAGATGGTCTCGATCTCGACAAAGGCTGCGTCTGCCTGCTGATAGAAGTCCTGCGCCTCGTCAAGCGGATCGGTCTCGCCAATCATGACGGAGCGCATGAACAGCTCTTCCATCTTGTCGAGGCGCACGATGTTGGCCTCGATCTTCTGCAGCACCGGGAAATAGACTTCCTTCACGCCGGTCAGCTGGTCGCTGCTGCGAAACGAGTTCTGAACGCTCAGCGTGGTTACGCCGAGGAACACCAGAATGGCCACGCCGACCATGATGATGATCTTGCGCATCGGGTTCGGAGAGGCCCCTGCGCCGCTCTGTGTCGACGCACCCCGCTGCTGCAGTCCGGTCTGGCGCATCACTGCTTCGTCCATCTTGTTCTGCCTTGTCGAAGTCCATCCCAGATTACGGGACAGGCACGCAAAACTGAAACGGAAAAGCGGCGTCTGCCCGGCCCAAAACGGACAAACGCGCGACATCGTTCACGCTGCAGCACGACACGTGATTGCGGTGCGAGCCCGGGAACGAGACGACGCCATGAAAAAAGCCGCTGCGTCGACGACGTCAGCGGCCCTTGGAGTAGAGCGAAGGCGCGGATCAGGTGGCGTGTGCGGCTCGCAACTTGTGGGAGAACTCCTGCAGGGCGGCGATGCCGCTGGATTCGGCACGGTGACACCATGCCTGAAGGTCCAGCACGAGCTGCTCAGCGGACACATTGGTACGCGTCCACAGCGCCCGCAACTCTTCACGCATGGCGATCAACTTGGCCAGCTTGGGGTGCTCGGCGAGCGCCTGGTCCACCGCTTGGGGCATGCCTTCCGGCATTTGGGCCACGTCGCGGTGCAGCCACTTTCGTACGCGTTCCAGCTGACGTGCGGCAGAAGTCTCACCCGATGCCTTCAAACGCTGCACCTCTGCCGTGCAGGCCAGCCGCACCTCGCGGGCGTAACCAGCCATCAGCTCATACCGGTTGGCCACGATGGCCTCGAGCGTCTTGGCGTCGGCCACAGGCTTGATGTCGCCCAACTGCAGGCGAGGCGGCGTCTTGCGCACCTTCGCCAGCCCCGCCATTTCCATCAGACGGATGTAGCCCCAGCCGATGTCGAACTCATAGGGCTTGACCGAGAGCTTGGCCGATGTGGGATAGGTGTGGTGGTTGTTGTGCAGCTCTTCGCCGCCAATCAGGATGCCCCACGGCGACACGTTGGTGGACGCGTCCGGCGCTTCGAAGTTGCGGTAGCCCCAGAAATGCCCCAGGCCATTGATGACACCGGCAGCAAAAATGGGAATCCACAACATCTGCACCGCCCAGACGGTGATGCCGATGGCGCCGAACAGCGCCACATCAATCAGCAGCATCAGGATCGGGCCCCAGTTGTTGCGCGGGGTATAGAGGTGTCGCTCAAGCCAGTCGTCGGGCGTGTTGTGGCCGTACTTTTTGAGCGTGTCTTCCTTGAGCGCCTCTTCGCGATAAAGCTCACGCCCTTCCAGCAGCACCTTGCGGATGCCATGGGCCACCGGGCTGTGCGGATCTTCGTCGGTTTCGCACTTGGCGTGGTGCTTGCGGTGGACCGCCACCCATTGCTTGGTCACCGTGCTCGTCGTCAACCACAGCCAGAAGCGGAAGAAATGTGACGGAGCGGCATGCAGCTCGAGCGAGCGATGAGCCTGAGCACGATGCAGGAAGATGGTGACAGATGCGATCGTGATGTGCGTCACCAGCAAGGTGAAGGCAACAATTTGCCACCAGCTGGCGTCGGCCAGGCCTTGTATCGCCCAGTTCACCAGGGCGTCGTGGACGGGCCCGGACAACAGAAAATCAGACATGCGAGAGAACCAGTAAGAGGATGCGGGATTGTAGGTGTCGTAGATGACTGTAGCTTGCGCCATGGCAAAAGGGGTGCCAATGCTCAGGACATCGGCACCCCTGTTCGCTGATGCGGGCCTTTCTCAGTCGACGACCAGCACCACCTTGACCGTGTTATCCACGGCCGACTGCTCAATGTAGCCGATCGCGTCCACATTGCTGGCCACATGCTTCTTGACATCGGCGGCCGTGGACATCTCGCGAGGTGGCGTTGCCTTGCCGGAGAACGTCAGCCGCGCCCAGGTGGCTTTCACCTGAGCCGAGCTCTTGCCTGCTGCCTTGCTGTAGAACTGCTCCCGCACGGCGCTGGACTCAGGCAGATCCGCTGGCACAGCGGTGGCACCGGAAGGCAGGCGGTTGCTCTTGCCCAGGAAAATGGCCGCGACCTGCTCCTGTGTCATGGAAGCCATCTGGCTCTTGGGATTGACGATCACAGCGATCTGCGCGCTGGCAGCCTGGGCCAGGGTCAGCAGGCCGACAGCGGCCAGGGCATGAAGGGTGTGTGTGAGTTTCATGATGTGGACTCCCTTCGGTTCAGAACACGAAATCGACCGAGAGGGTCACGACGTTGATGTTCTTCTTGGCGTTGAGGAACTGGCTACCGCCGGCAATGTCTCCCACAGGGTCAGCGGTCAGGAACATACCGTACGAGTTCGCCGGCTTGCTGACGCGGTCGAACTGGGCCTTGACTGCCAGTCCGGGCTTGGCATCCCAGCGGACCCCGACCGTGGCAGTTTTCTGACTCACCTTTTGGGTGTTGAGCGTGGCCTGAACACCCACGACCGCGGGGTTGTTGGCCGGCAGCGGGCCACTGGGCATCACTGCGTTCGGGTCATCCACCTTCACCTTGCCATACCCGACGTAGGGCAGCCAGGCACCGAACCGATGTCCCACCGTGGCATACCAGCCTGTGGTCTCTGCGACGTAACCGCCATCGATGCGACGCTTGGTGTACTCGGCAGACAGCACCCAGTCATTTTGGTCGTAGGAGATACCGACACCGGAGAATGACGCGTCATCGTCATCTTGGGTGATGGCCGCGGCCAAAGCCTGGGCGTGCGCTTGCACTGCTGGACCAGCCAGGCCCGCCAGCGCAGGTGCCAGACCCGCCTTGATCTGATCAGACGACGGCGATCCGATGCTCAACTTGCCTTGCGCGTGGCCAAACCGCAATGAGATGCCGTTGTCAAACTCTGCCAGCAGATTGAGGCCCGTCAGATTCTTGATCTTGATGGTGGCGGGTGCGCTGCTCAAAGAGTTGGTGTAATCGGCACGCGCTTCACCCAGCCAAAGACTGGAGGTCAGCGTCATGGCGCCCAAGGACAACTGGTGAGTGGCATCGACCCCCTCGAAGTTGCTGACAGGCACCTGGGCATAGACGTCCAGAGGGGGGCGCACGGTGGTGTTGGCATAACCCACGTCGCGGAAATCCGAGATCATGAAGAAGGGCGCGCCCATCTTGCCGCCTCGCAAAGCCAATGAGGGAAGCGCCTGCCACTTGGCAAAAGCCCACTCGAAGGTCGGCACATAGTCGCCTTCGGCGTTGTACTTGGTCATGATCTGCGCCGTGCCAGACACCTTGTCAGTGATGCTGTACGTGCCCTGCACGGCGATCTTGGAGTCCGGATGGAAGCTGCCGGACTTCTTGGACCCGCCGCCCTGACCCTTGTAGTTAAACAGCACGTCATCTGTCGACGAGCGGCTGTAGCCCACCGTGCCAAAGCCAGACATGTGGAACTTGCCATCGGGAGACGTGTAGTCAGCCTGCGCGCTCACGCACACAAGCAGGGCCGCGGCCGCCAGGGGAAGGCGCCGGAGGGATTTATCGGACATGGAGTGACTCCTCAACAGGGTTGACGGTGCGCCACCTCGTCCGACGCCGCGCCTGAATGCGCGACGCGCGTCAGTCCGGGTGCGCAACCACTTTGCCGAAAGGCTGAGCGGTTGTCGTCAGAGTAGTGTTACTACTTGACACCTTTTGTCCGAAAAGGCTGTTGCACCACGTGCAATTCTTCACGCACAGCGCCAGAACGTCAGACCCTCATGGAGTCTGCTCCAGATATGCGGACATGCCTTCATGAAGGCGGGCGGCCAGGGCGCGGCGGTCCGCATGGGCGACGGCTTGCGGGGCAAGAAAGCCCACGTGCACCGTGACGTCGCGCGCGCTGACCACCCACCACAGCGACTGCAGCAGATTGGTGTCGCCCACGTAGGCGGGCTCCGGACTGAAGCGGTGGAAGGGGTCTTCGTAGCGAATCACCACGGGCTGGACCGGCACGTGGGCGTCAATGGCGGCCTGCAACAGATTGGGATGCAGATGCATGACGTGGTCGCCTGGGCCTGTGGTGCCCTCGGGAAACACGGCCACGGTGTCCCCGTCCTTCATGGCCTGCGCCATGAGGCCCAGGACGCGCATGGCATCGCGTCGGCGCTCGCGCACCAGGTACAGCGTGCGGGCATAGGTCACCAGGCGCCCCACCAGCGGCCAGCGGGCCACCTCGGCCTTGGACACGAACCGGGAAGGCGCCACCGCGTTGATGGCCACGATGTCGAGCCAGGACACATGGTTGGACACGATCAACTTGGCGCCGGGACGGGGCGTGCCGTGAACCACCAGACGCAGCCCAAGGATCGCCAGCAACTGCCCCGACCAGACACGGGTGACCGCCTCCAGCCGAGGGCGATCCAGCGCCCGCCAGACAGTGTAGGTGCGCGCCAGCGCGCCCAGCACATGGATCCACACCCTCAGCAGGCGCCAGGTCGCAACGGGAACGGCCAGCGGCAGGGGCCAGCGTGAGCGCGGCGCCCTGCTGCTCGCGGACGCGCTGCGCTGGGAGCCGGGCGCCGTTGCGCTCATGCGCCGAGGCCGCCCTCTTGCTCGTAGGCCACCTGCCCGGCCACCAGCGTGGCACGCACGCGACCCGCCAGCTCGAACCCGGTGGTCTGGAAGGCAAACGGCGTGTGCTTGCCCTGGCTGATGAGCTGATCCGGCTCGACGCGCCAGCGTGCGGCCGGGTCGAACAACACCAGATCGGCCACGCCGCCAGAGACAAGCCGGCCCGCGCTGGATGACAAGGAGCCCAGCGCCTCGCCCAGCACCTTGACCGGCCCCTGCGTGACCACGGCCAGCGCCTGGCGAAGGCGCTCGGCATCAGGTTGGTCTTGCGCGTCGGCGCCCGACCACTTCAGCGCCAGACTGAGCAGCAGCTCCAGCCCGGTCCCGCCCGGCGTGGCTTCGCCGAACGGTAACGTCTTCTCATCGGCATCCACCGGGGTGTGGTCGGACACCAGCGCGTCCAGCGTGCCGTCGGCCAGGCCGGCCTGCAGCGCATCGCGGTCGCGCCCCTGGCGCAGCGGCGGGTTCAGGCGCATGGCGGGGTTGAAGTAGCCAATGTCCACATCGGTGAGCATGAGCGAATTGATGCTGACATCGGCCGTGATGGGCAAGCCCTGCGCCTTGGCCTGGCGCACCAGTTCAACGCCCGCCGCACTCGAGATGCGGCACAGGTGCACCCGCGCGCCCGTGGCGCGCACCAGCTCGATCATGGTGTGCAGCGCCACGGTCTCGGCGGCCACGGGCACGCCCGCGAGCCCCAGCCGGGTGGCCACGGGGCCGCTGGCCGCCACGCCTTTGCCCAGCCAGGGGTCTTGCGGGCGCAGCCACACGCTGTAGCCAAAGGTGCCGGCGTACTGCAGTGCGCGCTGCAGGACCTGGGTGTCGCGCACCGCCACCTCGGCCTGAGAAAAGCCCACGCAGCCCGCCTCGGTGAGCTCGGCCATCTCGGTCAGCGCCTCGCCCTTGAGGCCGCGCGTGAGCGCGCCCAACGGGAACAAGCGGCAACGGCTGAGCTTGCGCGCACGCAGCTTGAGCATCTCGACCAGGCCAGGCTCGTCGAGCGTCGGGTCGGTATCAGGGAGGCACACCACGCTGGTGACGCCGCCGGCTGCCGCCGCCGCCAGCTCCGACTCGAGCATGCCTTCGTGCTCGTAGCCGGGCTCACGCAGGCGGGCCGCCAGATCGACCAGGCCGGGCGCCACGACAAGACCGGTGGCATCGATCACCCGGTCGGGAGCGAAATCGGCGCTCACGCTGCCAATCGCACTGATGCGGCCACCGGCGATGGCCAGGTCACCGACCTGATCCAGGCCGGAAGCGGGGTCGACCAGGCGACCGTTGCGAATGAGGATCTTGCTGCTCATGCTTCGTTACCAGCCAGAATGGACATCACGGCCATGCGCACGGCGATGCCGAACGTGACCTGCGGCAGGATGACGCTCTGCTTGCCATCGGCCACCGACGAGGCGATCTCCACCCCGCGGTTGATGGGGCCCGGATGCATGACGATGGCATCCGGCCGAGCCAGCGCCAGCTTGGCATCCGTCAGGCCGAACTCCTTGAAGAACTCGCCGGAGCTGGGCAGCATGCCGCCGCTCATGCGCTCGTTTTGCAGGCGCAGCATGATCACGACGTCGGCATCCTTGATGCCCTCTTCCATGCTGTGGCACACCCGCACACCCATCTCGCGCAGGTCACCGGGCACCAGCGTGCGTGGACCCACCACGCGCACCTCGGGTACGCCCAACGTGGTCAGCGCGTGGATGTTGGACCGCGCCACGCGCGAATGCACGATGTCACCGACGATGGCCACGGTCAGGTTGGTGAAGTCCTTCTTGTAGTGCCGGATGGTGTACATGTCCAGCAGCGCCTGCGTCGGGTGTGCGTGCCGCCCATCACCGGCGTTGACCACGTGCACATGCGGCGCCACATGCTGGGCAATCAGGTAAGGGGCACCCGACTCGGAATGACGCACCACGAACATGTCGGCGCTCATGGCCGACAGGTTGGCGATGGTATCCAGCAGGCTTTCGCCCTTGGCCGCCGATGACCGCGCGATGTCCAGGTTGATGACATCGGCCGACAGGCGCTTGGCCGCGATCTCGAAGGTGGTGCGCGTGCGGGTGCTGTTCTCGAAGAACAGGTTGAACACGCTCTTGCCGCGCAGCAGCGGCACCTTCTTGACCTCGCGGTCGTTGACGCTCAGAAAGGTTTCGGCCGTGTCCAGGATCTGGTGGATGATGGCCTTGGGCAGGCCCTCGGTGGACAGCAGGTGGATCAGCTCGCCGTGGCTGTTGAGCTGCGGGTTGCGCTGCGGTTTGCGGAAGGGGGCGGGGGTGGACATCAGACCCTCTCGAAATGAAACTGGAAGCGGCCGTCCTCGGCGCGGTCGAGCGACACACGCTCGTTGGCCGGCAGGGTGATGCGGGCAGCAGAAAAGGCGGGCTCGATGGGCAGCTCGCGGCCACCGCGATCCACCAGCACGGCCAGTGTCACGCTGGCAGGCCGGCCGAAATCGAACAGCTCGTTGATCACGGCCCGCGTGGTGCGCCCGGTGTAGAGCACATCGTCGATCAGCAGGATGCGCTGGCCATCGACCTCGAAGGGCAGGTGCGTGCTCGCGGCCTTGGTGGCCGTCATGCCACGCGAACCGAAATCATCGCGGTGCAGGGCCGACGAGATGACGCCATGTGGCGCGTTCAGGCCCAGGTCGCGGCTCAGCCGCTCGGCCAGCCAGGCCCCGCCCGACCACACGCCCACCAGCACGGTGCCGGGCTCGACGAGGCGGCGCACGCCTTGCAGCAGGTTGTCGTACAGGGCTTCGGCGTCCAGCCGCAGGGTATGGGGGGTGTTCACTCAGGCCTCGCTTGGTTCGTCAGGAATCACGGCCGCCGATGCCAGCGCATCGAGGTGCTGCTGCAGGATGATGGCCGCCGAGGCGGCATCCAGATCGCGCGCCTGGGCCGATTGTGCTTCCGTGGTCGAGTAACGTTCGTCGACTTCGATGACAGGCAGACGAAACCGCCCGTGCAGTTGCCGCCCGAAACGGCGCGCACGCACCGTGTTCTCATGCTCGGCGCCGTCGGGATGGAAGGGCACGCCCACGACCAGGGCGTCAGGCGCCCATTCTTCGATGAGCTTGCCGATGGCGGCAAACCGGGCGTCGCCCTCGGCCGCAATCGTGCGCAGCGGTCGGGCCTGACCCAGCAGGGTGTTGCCGGTGGCCACCCCCACACGCTTCAAACCGAAATCGAACGCCAGAAAGGTCTGTGCCCGCGCGGCCGGAGACGCGCTCATGCGTGGCCTGCCTCGCCCATCAGGAAATGGCGGTCGACGCCCAGCAGCGACAGCGCGCGGTCGTAGCGCTCGTCGACAGGGGTGTCGAAGATGAGGTCAGTCTGGGCCGGCACCGTCAGCCAGCCGTTGCGGCTGATCTCGTCTTCGAGCTGGCCTGCGCCCCAGCCGGAGTAACCCAGCGCCACGAACACCTTGCGCGGGCCTGCCCCGCTGGCCATGGCCTCGAGCACGTCCCGCGAAGTGGTCATCTCCAGGCCGCCGTCGATTTTCAGCGTCGAGGCGTAGTGACCGCCCTCTTCGTCCAGTCGCTCGTGCAGCACGAAGCCGCGTTCGGTCTGCACAGGCCCGCCGTAGAACACCGGCGCCTCGCTCAAGTCAGCTCGCGCCAGTTTGAGGTCAACCTTGTCGAACAGGTGGGCCAGCCCGATGTCGGTGGGACGATTGATGACCAAGCCCAGCGCACCGCGCTCGTTGTGCTCGCACAGGTAGACCACCGTGCCGGCAAAATGATCATCGCGCATGCTGGGCATGGCAATGAGAAACTGATTGGTCAGATCGATGGGGGATGAGGCGGTGCCGGCAGACATGACCCGGATTTTAGACGCCCTGCCCCCTTGCGCCCTTAAATCAACGCATCACCATGAGCGAGCCGATGTTGTCCGCGCTGGTGTGGTTCCGGCGAGACCTTCGCCACACCGACCACGCTGCGCTCTTTCACGCCCTGAAAGGCGCCCGCAGGGTGTGGTGCGCATTCGTGTTCGACACCGCGATCCTGGACGCCCTGCCCCGCCGCGACCGACGCGTGGCCTTCATCCGCGAAAGCCTGGTCGAGCTGGACCAGGGCTTGCGGCAGCTTGCGCTGACCACGGGCGTGCCACACCCTGAGCATGTCGGGCTGATCGTGCGCCACGGCAAGGCCCGCGCCGAGATTCCCCGCCTGGCTCGCGAACTGGGGGTGCAGAACGTCTACGCCAACCATGACGACGATCCGGTGGCGCTGGCGCGTGACGCCCAGGTGCGGGGGCGCCTGAGCGACGACGGCATCATGCTGTACACCTTCAAGGACCACGTGGTCTTCGAGCGTGATGAGGTCTTGACAGGCAACGACACGCCCTACAGCGTCTTTACCCCCTACAAGCGCGCCTGGCTCAAGAAGCTGGAGCCCTTCTACCTGAAACCATACGGCGTCGAGGCGCACGCGCGTCACCTGGCACCGGTGCCAGAGGCGCTGCGGCGCCCGGCTGGCCAGGCGGTGCCCACGCTGACCGAGATCGGCTTCGAGCCGGTGGACGACCTGGTGCTGCCCACCGGCATGTCGGGTGCCGCCAGCCTGCTGGCCGATTTCCTGCCCCGTCTGGACCGCTACCGCGAGACGCGCGACTTCCCAGGCGTCAAGGGGCCCAGCTACCTGTCTACCCACCTGCGTTTTGGCACCGTCTCCATCCGCGAACTGGCAGGGCTGGCCTGGGAGCGCATGCAGGCCAGGTCGCAGGCATCAAAGGACACCGAGGGTGCCGAGGGCTGGCTGTCGGAGCTGATCTGGCGCGATTTCTATCACCAAATCCTGTTCCACCACCCGCGCGTGGTCGAACACGCCTTCAAGCCCGAGTACGACCGCATCAAATGGGCCCATGGCGCGCGCGCCAACGCGCATTTCCAGGCCTGGTGCGAGGGTCGGACCGGCTACCCGCTGGTGGACGCGGCCATGCGGCAACTCAACCAGACCGGCTACATGCACAACCGGCTGCGCATGGTCACAGCCAGCTTCCTGACCAAGGATCTGGGCATCGACTGGCGAAAGGGCGAGGCCTACTTCGCCGAAAAGTTGCTGGACTACGACCTGGCCGCCAACAATGGCGGCTGGCAGTGGGCGGCCTCCACCGGCTGCGACGCGCAGCCCTACTTCCGCATCTTCAACCCTGTGAGCCAGAGCGAGCGCTTCGATCCGCAAGGCAAGTTCATCCGTCGCTATGTGCCGGAACTGGCCGGGTTGCCCGACAAGGCGCTGCACGCCCCCTGGCTCGCTCGGCCAGCCGACTTGGCCGCCTGTGACGACGTGGTGATCGGGCGGGACTATCCGCAACCCATCGTGCAGCACGACGAGGCCCGAACCGAAACACTGGCCCGGTTTGCCGTGGTCAAGGAAGGCGCCGCCCCGCGCGGCTGATCAGCGGCGCGCGTTCAGAAGAGCTCGACGTCGCCGATGACGGCGTCGCCGGATCTCAGCACGCCGTCGCGCACCAGGCCTTCGTAGCCCAGCACCCGGTTGCGCCCCTGGTGTTTGGCCACGTAGACGCTCTCGTCTGCGCGCTGGAAGGCGACATTGGGCGTGTCCTGGTGGCGCACCTCAGTGAAGCCCACGCTGACCGTGACCTGCCCGACCTGGGGGAAGGGGTAGGACGCCACGTTCTGACGGAAGCGCTCGAACGCCCCCTGCGCATCCGACTCGATGCCGCCGCGCAGCAAGACAACGAATTCCTCGCCACCGAAGCGGTACAGCCGGTCATAGTGCCGGAAGGATTGCCGCATGATGCGCGCCACCAGAACCAGCACCTCGTCGCCAATCAAGTGGCCGAAGCGGTCATTCACCAACTTGAAATGGTCGATGTCCACCACGCCCAGCCAGTAGCCGGTCGCGGGGTTCGTCCGCCGATCATCCGAAGGCCCGCCAGCGCCCATCCTGCTGGCCGGCATGGAGGCCTTCAGGAAGGTCGCATCAAACGTCTGCCGGTTGAGCAAGCCCGTCAGCGCATCGCGCTGGCTCGATTCCAGAAGATTCTGGAAGTTACCGAACACCTTCAACAAAGTCTGGATCGGCCGCAATGCAGCCGCCGTCAGCGGCTGCTCGGTGCGCACTTCCAACACGCCGGGCAGGCCCAACTCGACCAGCAGGGGCAACACCGTCAGGTGAGGGCCGGGGTCCAGCGGGGTGGCATGCACCTCGACCTGGGCCAGCGCGCGCGCGGCCAGCGCCTGCTGGCGAACCGGATAAGCGGCCTCGTCCGGCAGATCGTGCAGGTCAATCCAGGCGGGATCGCTGACCGCAATCTGCCCCTTGCGCGCCAGCCCGCACTGATACCAATGCCGCTGCTCATCTTCCCGTCCCACCAGGCGGTACACACCGGCGCTGCATGCCCCGAGCAATTCCAGCACCCCCTGAGCCAGCGACACATCGAGCAACTCGCGGTCTCGCTGCGCGGTCAGCGCAGCAAGGTGAGCCATGGCGTCACTGGCTTCCGGGCGGCCGTCAGGAACGGCAAGAGGGGACTGGTCGTGCATCACATGACGGTCGCGGGGGCCACGGCGGCATACCGCGCCACCAGCGCCAACAACTCTTCCTCACTGTACGGCTTGCCGAGGTAGTGGTTCACACCCAATTGTGTGGCGTAGTCACGGTGCTTCTGAGCAATGCGCGAGGTGATCATGATCACCGGCAGCGACGCGAGGCGCCCATCGGCGCGGATGTTGCGCACAAGATCGAAGCCGTCCATGCGTGGCATCTCGATGTCGGACAACACCACGGCCGGGGTTTCCTTGGCCAGCCACTCCAGCGCCTCGAGACCGTCCTTGGCCAGCACCACGCGGTAGCCTTCACGACTGAGCAGCCGCTGGGTGACCTTGCGGACCGTGAGCGAGTCATCCACCACCAGCACTGCAGGCGTCTGCGACGCAGCCGCTTCGTCTGCCTTGCTCACCGCCGCGCGCGCCAGAGCCGCGCCCGGCTGAAGCCAGCCACTGACGTCGCCCATGGCGCCCAGCGCGGTCGCCGTCGCCTGGCGCGAGCTTTCTCCGTACACCGTGGCGAGCGCCACGGGGTTGTAGATCAACGCCACGGCGCCGGATGCCAGCAGCGTCATGCCAGCCAGACCCGGCATGCGCGAGAGCTGCGGCCCCAGGTTCTTGACGACCACTTCCTGGTTGCCCAGGACCTCGTCGACGTGCATCGCAATGCGCTGTTGGGCCGAACGCACAATCACCACGGGCAGGCTGCGGCCGGCCTCCTGCCCCAACGGGCTGTGCGACAGCAGGGCACCGACCCAATGGAAAGGCACTTGTTGGTCGCCAAAGGGGAAGAGGCCAGTGCGGTAGGCCTGCTCGACCTCGGCCGGTCGGGCGCGCCGCACCATGTCGATCAGGTGGGTGGGCACAGCGAGGTTCATGCCGCCACAGCGCAGCATCACCACCTTGGTCACCGCGGTGGTGAGGGGCAGGATCAGCGTGAAGCGGGTGCCGGCGCCCGCCTGGGTCGCGGTTTCGATCCGGCCACCCATCGCATTGACCTCGGAGCGAACGACATCCATGCCGATGCCCCGCCCCGCCAGCTCAGTGACATGGTCGGCCGTAGAGAACCCGGGAGTGAAGATCAGCTGGGTCAGCTCCGCTTCGCTGGGCAAAGCCTGGGCGTCCACCAGGCCCAGGCGCACACCGCGCTGACGGATGCGCTCCAGATCGAGCCCCCGGCCGTCGTCCTGCACCTCAATGCTGACTTCGTTGCCTTCCTGGCGCAGGCTGACGGTGATCTGCCCGGCGGCCTCCTTGCCCGCCTGCTGGCGCTCCTGCGGCGCTTCGATGCCATGGGTCACGCAGTTGCGAAGCAGGTGCTCGAACGCACCGGTCATCCGCTCGAGCACGCCGCGATCCACCTCCGTGCTACCGCCCACGATGTCAAGCCGGACCTGTTTGCCCGTCTCCTTGGCGGCTTGCCGCACCACGCGATACAAGCGGTCAGACAGGCCTTCAAACTCCACCATGCGCGTGCGCAACAGGTCATCCTGCAGATCGCGCGTCAAGCGCGCCTGAGCCGCCAGCTGGTCTTCCGCCGTCTCGAGATTGCGCTGCAGCGTGCGCTGCACCGTGGCCACGTCGTTGACCGACTCGGCCATCATGCGCGTGAGTTCCTGGAAACGCGTGTAACGGTCAAACTCCAGCGGGTCGAAATCCTGCCGCGCCATGCGGGCCGCCTCGATCCGGGTACTCATCTCGGTCTCGGCCTGCAGCTCGATGTCGCGGAGGTGGTGCCGTAGGCGATCGAGGTTATCGGTCAGGTCGGTCAACGACCCTCGGATCTGCTCCACCTGCGACTGCAGGCGGGTCCGGGTGATGGCGACCTCGCCTGCATGGTTCACCAGGCGGTCCAGCAACTGGGGGCGCACCCGCACGGCCGCCTGAGCGACCGCCTGCTCGCGCGTCTTGGCGATCAGGTCTGCCACAGGCTGCAATGCGCCATGCACAGCCGCAAAACGTGCCCATGGCACCTCGCCGCCATCGGGCGCACGGTCCGGCTCACCCGCCCCGCCAGCATCGCCCGCACCGGGCAGAGGCACCGGGGCGACAAACGCCCCATGTGGGTCAGAAGACTCGTCGCCCGTTGGGTCCGTGGGAGTCGCCTCGGAAGGGGGCATCACCTCGTCGACCACCGATGGCACCGACACCGCCGCTGGCGCCTCGGCCTGCGCACGCCGCAGTGCCTCGAACACGTCGATCAACTGGTCCACGCGGGATTCGAGCGGCGCCAGGTCGTCCTCGGTCAGGGTGGGCAACGCCAGCAACCGCTCGACCGCCGACTCCATGCGGTGTGCCATTTCGCCCAGGCGCATGGCGCCCGCCAGACGCGCACCACCCTTGAATGTGTGCAGTGTGCGCAGACACGCCGTGGCCGCAGCAGGGTGAGAGGGCATCTCCAGCCACTGGCGCGCCTGGACGGCCAGCTGGGGCAATAACTCCTGCGCCTCTTCCTCGAAGATGGGAAAGAGATCAAGGTCGACCGCGTCGATCGCATCGATGTCGCTGTCGTCTTCCCAGACGGGATGAGCCAGCGTGGCGGCCAAGGGCGTGGGCGGCAGGGGCTGCAGCGCGCTGTCTTGCGGCTCGGGCTGTGCGAGCGGCTCGTGTTCGGCTTCGGACCCGGATACGGGCTCAGGCTCAGGCTCAGGCTCAGGCTCAGGCTCAGGCTCAGGCTCAGGCTCAGGCTCAGGCTCAGGCTCAGGCTCAGGCGGGGCTTGCGGCACGGCATCGCCCTGCGAGTCCGGCTCCGCTGCCATGGCGTCCGCGTCGTGGACAAGCCGCAAATGCGGTCGCTCTCCCTCGCTGTCAGCGCTGTCCGCGTCTTCCTCCGCCCCCCCTCCCAGCGCCTGCACCTCCAGGCGCTGCGAGGCAAGCAGGTCCGCCTGGGTCAGGCGCTCGATGAGTTCAGGCGGCGCTTCTTTCAGGAAGCCCGCTGCGAACTGGTGCAGCAGGCGCCGAATCTCTTCGGCCGCTTCGTTGAACAGGCCGGCGCACTCCGGCAGGCCGCCTGCCACGGTCTGGCTGCGCGACAGCGCATGCTCCAGCAGCCGGGCCAACTGAGACAGGTCGGCGTAACCCACAGTTGCCGAATTGCCCGCCAGCGAATGGGCCAGGGCGACGGCTTCGTCCGACACCGGGCGCGTGGGTGCAAGAGCCCATTCGCTCAGTTCGGTGGTAAGGCGGCGGGACTGCTCGTCTGCCTCGTTCAGGTAGATGTTGAACAGAGGGATGCTGATGCGCAGCGGTCCAATGACCTTGACCTGCTCGTCGTCCGGCACGCCGGACGCGTCCACCGGCCCGCCAGCCAGTTCATCAGGCGCAGGCGTGGCATCGGCCTCCAGATCCAGCACGATCAGTTCGTCGGCGGGCATGCTGTCCAGCAACGGCTGGGGCTCTGTCACCGGCAACTCCGGGGACAGCGTCTCGACCTCATCGACCACGGTCGAAGGACCTGCGTCCAGATCATTGAGGTTGAGCGTCAGGGCACCGATGTCAGATTCGCCATCCGTGCCCTCCGGGGACTTTCCCTGGGACGGTCCCTCCCCGCCACCATCGGCGCTGGAATCGCTCAGCAGGATGGTGACCGCGGGGGCCGATTCGGCTGGCGTGGCATCGTCACGCAAGTTATCGACCGCTTGCGTCAGCAAGCTAGAACTGCCCGCGTCGTTCAGGACCGTCTGTCGTTGACCGTGCTCGCGCATGGCGTCGGCAGCAGCCGAGATGCGCGGGCCACGCCAGGCGCCGTCCAGGCCGGCACCAATGTCTGCGGTCCACTCTCCGAAAGCATCCAGTAGCTCGCCCGTCAGCCCCATCAGATCCGAAGAAGCGGGATGCTGCGAGGCCAGCCAGGTGTTGTAGAGCTGTTCGCACGCCCAAGCTGCCTCGCCATAGTCCTTCAGGCCCACCATGCGCGAACTGCCCTTGAGCGTGTGGAAAGCGCGCCGAACAGCCGTCATCGCCGTGGGGTCGTCGGGCGTCCCGGCCAAGGTGTCGAGGGCCAGGCGCGCATCCTGAACCACCTCGGCCGCCTCCTCCAGGAAGATGGCCCGCATCTCATCGTCCTCTTCCAGCCCTGTTGCCTGCGGCTGCGCGGGGGCCTCAGGCACCAGCGGCGGCAATGGCAGGGTCGGCTCGGGCTCAGGCTCGGGTTCGGGCTCTGCCGTCAGCTCAGCGATGACCAGTTCAATCTGCTCCCTGGCTGCCGCCACGCTGCCCTCATCGTCTGCGATGGTCAGAGCGGCCTGTGCCTGCGCCAGCGTCTCGGCGAGCTCGGGCTGTTCTTGCACCAGCGGCGTGTCGGCCAGGCGCTGCACCTGCTCGTCGATCAATGCGACCGGCGCCTCGGCCTCCAGCACCTGTGCGACCTCCTCGGCCACGGCCTTGGCCTCGGTGAGTTGCACCGTGTGCACATGTTGCACGGCGGCCTCGACCGGGTCGTCCGGTGTCAGGTCACGTGTTTTTTTTTCTCGCCCCATCAGCGGCGATAACACCCCGGTCGCCTCGTCGAAGGTGAACAGAGCGCGGGTCAGCGTGGGCTGGACCCCCATCATGTCCACGAGAAAGCCCAGCGCGCCCAGGTTGTTGGCCAGGCGGTCAAACACCCCGTCCTCGCCGGCCTGCGTGACATCCAGGTCTTCGCGCAGCAGGCGGTCCACATCGTCGCGCATGCGCATCGAGGCCTGCACGGCTGTATCGAGGCCCAGTACGGCCAGCACGCCCTTCATGCTCTGCAGCATCGCCGGCACAGGCACCAGGGGAGCCCGCTCGGTCGGGTCGCGGAAGAACTGGTCGATCTGCTTCTCGCACTCGGTCAGCGTCGTGCGCAACTCGGCGACCACACTGCCCATGGTCTGGCGATCAGAGACCCGCCGATAGAGGTCCTCCATCCAGCCTTCGAGCGGCGCGCCCTCGCCCCCGTCACGGGCCTGCGCAATGCGCTGCGCCAGCCGTTGGACCCGCACCTGTTGCTCGGGATGGTCGAACTCGCCGTCTTCGAGGCTGGCTTCGAGATACAGGATGGCCGTGGCGACCTCCATGGCCAGGCCCGGATCGGGCGCCTGAGCCGCGGCCACCGTCTGCTGGATGGCCTGGCTCAGGCTGTCGGCCAGGACGTCCCCTTCGGGGTAAAGCCGACGCAGCGAGTCGCCCACCAGGCTGAACTGCTCGTTGAGCCCGCCAATACGCAAGAGCTCACCTGCACACACGGCAGACCAGCCCTCCTTCGCCCCCGCGACACGCTTGACCGCCTGCTGGATCCAGCTCGGGTCGTGGCGCCCCAGCGCGGGCTGGTCAAGGTCAACCGGGCGATGACGGGACAGTCCAAAGGTCTGACGTACACGCGCCAGAATGGAGTCGGCGGCCTCATCGGGCGCCGAGGCCGCCTGAGCACAGAAGAACAGCAACTCATTGGCCAGCCGGTCGGACGGCGTGCCCTGTCCCTTGGCCAGTTGCCGGAGCTGGCTGAGCAGCGACGACAGCACGCGCTTGGCGTGCACCCCCAACGGCACGTGGCGGCCCGCCAGCCCTTCAAGGAAGCCAGCGGCCAGCATCCAGGTGGCGCATTCGCGGTGAGCGCGCCGCTGATCGGCATCCTTGGCCAGTGCGCCACACAACTCGGCCAGCGCCCGCGCGTCCTCAGGCTGGTTGCGCTTGAGCAGGCTCAGCAGGCCACGCTCGAAGTCGTCGATGGTGACCGCGTCGGCGGCGCGTGGTGCCACAGCCTCCGGCGGGGCCAGCACCGACTCCAGCGCCAGACTGGGCCAGTCCTGGCTCCACAGGTCGGACGGGCGTGGCAGCCCCTGGCCCAGTCGCGCCATCAGGGCCTCGTACTGAGGGAACAGCGCCACTGCCGTCACCGGCTTGCCAGCCAGCCGGCGGGCAATGTAGTCCAGCAGCGCAAACGAGGCACGCTCGACGTCCTGCACCCCGTCGGCGTCCATGGCCTGGGGGCGCGCAACCCACTTCTGCACGAGGTTCTCGCTGGCGCGCAGCAACGTCGCGCCGGCCGGCAGGCCCGCGAGTTCGAGCGCACCGACACCCTGGTGCAGCTGTTGACGTGCGGTGCGCAGCACGGAGGGATCCAGCGCGTCGATGTCGGAGGCCTGCGCCGCAGCCAGGTCCTTCAGGCAGCGCTGCAAGGCTTTGTTGGTCGCATCCAGCGAGCGGCGCAACTCCTCGTGCACCCAGGCCAGGGCGCTGAGGTCGTCGGCCGCCGGGGCGGCTTGGTCGTGGTGCAGGCTGTCCATGGATCAGGCAATCTTGAATCGGGCCACCGACTGTTGGAGTTCCTGGGCGATCCGGGACAGCTCTCGCACCAGCTGGGTGGTGGAGCGCGTGCCCTCACCGGTCTGCTCGGTCACGGCAAAGATGTGCTGGATGTTGGCCACCACCACATTGGCGCTTTCTGCCTCTTTCAGTGCCTGATCGGAAATCTCTTCAATCAGCTCGGCCAGACGACGCGACACGCGGTCGATGTCGTTCAGTGCGGTGCCGGCGGCGTCAGACAGGCGGGCCCCTTCGACCACACCTTGCGTGGAGCGCTCCATGGCGGCCACAGCGTCTTGCGTGTCGGTCTGAATGGTGCGCACCAGTGCAGCAATTTCGCGGGTCGCATCAGCCGAGCGTTCAGCGAGGCGCTGCACTTCTTCGGCCACCACCGAGAAGCCCCGACCGGCTTCACCTGCAGACGCCGCCTGGATGGCGGCGTTCAGCGCCAGCACGTTGGTCTGTTCGGTAATGTCGGAGATCAGCTCGGTGATTTCGCCGATCTCCTGAGACGACTCGCCCAGCCGCTTGATGCGCTTGGAGGTTTCCTGAATCTGCTCGCGGATGGTGTTCATGCCACCGATGGCGTTCTGCACGGCCAGCAAGCCGGATTCGGCCGCACTCAGCGACTGGCGGGCCACTTCGGCAGACTGCTGGGCCTGTCCGGACACGTCGTTGATTCGGCCGGCCATGCGCAGCACCGATTCGCCCGTTTCGCGAATCTCGCGCAGTTGCTCGTCGGAGGCGGCCAGCAGCTCGGTCGACGTGGCTTCCACCTGGCCGGTGGTGTCGGTCACGCGCTGCACGGTGCTCTGCACCTGCGACACCAGTGTGCGCAGTTCCTCCACGGTGAAGTTCACCGAGTCGGCGATGGCGCCGGTGATGTCCTCGGTCACAGTGGCCTGTTGCGTCAGGTCACCTTCGGCCACCTGTTGCAGCTCATTCATCAAACGCAGAATGGCCGCCTGGTTGGCATCGTTCACCCGCTTGGCTTCGCGCTCCTGGCGTTCGGCCTCCTGGCGCTGGAACTCTGCAACCTGGGCGCGGTGACGCTGGTCGGTCAGGAAGACGCGCAGCAGGCCGTAGGCCGCACAACCCGTGACCAGCAGCGACAGCAAGATCAGCGCAACGTTGATGCCACCGATGCCGGCCCCCTCTGCCAGCCGCGTCTGCACGGCTTCGAGGCCCTTGCGCAGAGGTTCGCTGTCGTCGATCACGGCCACCTGCGCGTCGCGAGCGGCCACCAGCCCCTGCAGCGAGCCCAGAATGAAAGACGCCTGCGCGCGCGTGTCTTCGAAAATCTTGAGCAGGTCTTGCAACTGCGCTTTGATGTCCGGATTGCGCGCTGCGGTGAGGCCGAGATCTGCGTTGCCGTTGAGCAGGCCCTCGGCCAGTTCCTTGAACGCGTTCAAGTCCTTGCCCAGCAGGAACACGGCCTCAGTGGACACGCCCTCCACCGTCAGAAACTCGTTGGCCGATTTGCCAATGCGCTGGGTCAGCATCACAAGCTGGTTGAGTGCAGCCGCCTCGGCGGCCGTCAGCGTGCCCCCCTCGATGCGGGTTGTGGCGATGCCTTCCGCCAGATCCAGCAACTCGGACGATTGGCCATTGACCTCGCGCAGCGCGGCGCTCACTTTGGTCAGCGTCTGCTTCTGATCCAGCACGAACTTGGCATTCTGTTCGGCACGGGTCACCAGCGGCAGCAGCGGCGTCAACGCCTCGGCCGCATCGCCGCCCAGCCGCGCAATCCCGGCTTCGGGGTTGCCTTCAGCCAGGCCACGCACGTTGGTGGCCAACACCTGGGCGCTCTCGGACACCTCCTGGAAAGCCTGATCGCGGCCCACCAGCGCCTGTGACACCGACTTGGCCAGACGCTGCGACTGCATGAGCGCCTGACCGGTCGCACCGGCCTGGGCTGCACGACGGTCGGCGGAGTTGACCGACAGCACCGCACTGATGACGAGCCCGACCACACCGACAGCCAAGGCACCCGCCAGCGCGCGCTGCTGCCGGTCCAGACGCAGATGGCCGATCAGCGGCAGGCCCGTGCGCGGCTCGGACAACGCGGCGTCCGGCGCCAACTCCGTGTTGCGGGCATCCAGGTAATCCGGCGGAAACTCGGATGGCGCAGCTTCCGAAATGATGGAGTCGGTCGACGCCGTCGTGGAGGGTGGAGAGATCGTGGACCCGGCAGACTGCGTGTCCACCGCCTGGGCGCCATTGGCCGTCACCATGCCTTCGGTGCTCAAGGCGTCGGGCTGAACCTCTTCCTCGTCCTGCTTCTTGCCCAGATCCTTGATGCGGCTCAGGATGCTCATGTGTCCACACTCCAAACGTTTGTTGCCACCCTGCGGGCCCTCTGGGCCGGTCAGGCGTCGATTCTCAGAAAAGCGTCGTCGGCCGACAGCGCGGCCAGATTGAGTTCATACCAGGTGCGCCCCTGATCGTCGCGCATGGTCTGCCCCATGAAGCCCGGCTTCTCGCCTGCCCCGCCCTGCGGCGCAAGCTGCAACGCAGCGGCGTTGCGCAGGCCCAGCAACCGGTCGACCCACAACGCGGCGTTGACCTGAAGCGCTGCGTTGAACGCCACGAGACGGCTCGGGTCGCGCCCTTCGGGCACAGCCGGCAACGCCGGCTGCAGGCGGGGCATGCCCAGGAAGCTGGCCAGATCGACCACGCCATGAAGTTGCCCCCGCAAGTTCGCCACACCCAGGAACCAGGGGCGGCTGTGCGGCACGGCGTGCAGCGCACTGGGGGAGAAGATCTCGCCTGCCTGATCCAGCGGCAGCAGGAAGCCTTGGCCGGCGATGTCGACGGCCAGCCAACTGCGCGCGGGCGCCTGCTGACGGGCATCCTGCAGCCGTTGCGCAAGCCGTTCCTGAAGGGCCTTGAGGGCTTCCTTGTTTGCCATGGGCGCGTCAGCCGAAGGCCTTGATCTTGGCCAGCAACTCGTCAGGATTGACGGGCTTGACCACGTAGTCGCGCGCGCCCTGACGCATGCCCCAGACACGGTCGGTTTCCTGGTTCTTGCTGGTGCAGATGATCACCGGCACATTGGCGAACTGGGGGTCGCGGGTGATGGTTCGGGTCAGCTGAAAGCCGTTCTGCCCGGGCATGACGACATCCATCAGGATCAGATCGGGCACCTCTTCCTGCAGGCGGCGCAAGGCCTCCTCGCCGTTTTCTGCGGTGCGGACCTGGTAGCCCTTCTTGCTCAGCAGTTCGGACAGCACGTGCAGTTCGGTCTTGGAATCGTCGACGAGCAGAATCTTCTGGATCGGCATGACTGGCTCACAAAGGTTGGCGCGTGCGCCCTGTCTCGGGTCTCACGCACCGTCTGGCTTGCGGTGAAAGCTCAGGCGGCGTGCTGGGCCACCGCCTGTAGCAGCTGGTCTTTGGTGAAGGGCTTGGTGAGGTAATCCTGCGATCCCACCATGCGGCCACGCGCCTTGTCGAACAGGCCATCTTTCGAAGACAGCATGATGACCGGTGTACGCGCGAACCGCGGGTTGCGCTTGATGATGGCGCAGGTCTGGTATCCGTCGAGCCGAGGCATCAGGATGTCACAGAAGATGATGTTCGGCTCGTGATCGTTGACCTTGGACAGGGCATCAAACCCGTCTTCCGCCAGGACCACCTCGTAGCCACCCTGCTTCAGGAATATCTCGGCGCTGCGCCGGATGGTGTTGCTGTCATCAATCACCAGCACCTTGGTGACAGGTCTGGCTTCAGCGTGATCGGCATCTGACACGGATGCGGTCCTCCTTGTGCACAGTCTTGGTGCGGCCCATGACGGACAAACGCAGGCCAGCGCATGCTGCCTGCGTTGTGCACATCACACCGGAACCATCTCGAAATCTTCTTTGCGTGCGCCGCATTCCGGACACACCCAGTTCACCGGGACATCCTCCCACCGGGTTCCCGGCGCAATGCCCTCCTCAGGCATCCCTGCGGCTTCGTCGTAAATCCACCCGCAGATCAGGCACATCCAGGTCCTCAGTTCGCTCACGTTGCTTCGAATCGGCTTGAATACAATGAATCCATTGTAGCCAGCCCACACCCTTGCAAATGCAAGGGTTTGTGGGCAAGGTAGACAGCTTTCTCACACGTTCACCCCATCCCCGCATGACCAGCCCCTCCGACGCCCCGGATGACACCCCCGCCACAGCCGACGCCGACGGCGGGGCCCCGGCCTGCGTGCTGTGCTTTAACGCCAGCGACCCCACGGGTGCCTCCGGGCTCGGGGCCGACATTGCCACCGTGGCGGCCATGGGCGCCCACGCGCTGCCCGTGTGTACGGGCGTCATCGTCCGCGACACAGCGGAAGTCTTCGATTCGCAGGCGCTGGACGCCGACCTCGTGGTCGAACAGGCCCGATCGGTGCTGGAAGACGTGACACCCAGCACCTGGAAGCTGGGTTTTCTCGGCAGCGCCGACGTGGTCAGCGCGGTGGCCGAAGTGGTGTCCGACTACCCCGATGTGCCGGTTGTGGCGCATCTGCCCAACCTCTCGTGGATGGGCGATGACGAACAGATGGCCTACCTGGACGCGTTTCGCGAACTCATCCTCCCGGGCACCTTCGTGTTGTCCGGCAACCACAAGACGCTGACCGACTTTCTGCTCCCCGACTGGGATGCCGAACGGCAGCCCTCTGCCCGCGAGCTGGCCGTGGCAGCCGCCGAGCATGGCGCCAGCTATGTCTTCGTGACCGGTGTGCGTTTGCCCGACCAGTTCATCGACAACGTGCTGGCTTCGCCCGAGGGTGCCATTGCGGGTGAGCGTTTCGAGCGCTTCGAAGCCAGCTTCGTGGGCGCGGGCGACACCTTGTCGGCTGCGCTGGCGGCCGTGCTGTCCAGCGGCACCCCGCTGGATGCCGCCGTATCCGAGGCATTGAGCTTCCTGGATCAATCGCTGGATGCAGGCTTTCGCCCGGGCATGGGCGGCGTCGTTCCGGACCGCTTCTTCTGGGCCCTCCCGCCAGGCGAAGCACCGGAAGACGGCGGCGCAGCTGAACTGGCCGCCGACCTCGGCGGCGACCCGAGTGATGGGAACCATCCCCCTACCCCCACCCGCAATGTCCACTAACGCCCAGCTGTTCGAACGCGCCCAGCGCGTCATCCCGGGTGGCGTGAACTCGCCTGTACGCGCCTTCAAGGCGGTCGGCGGCACGCCCCGCTTCATCCAGCGCGCCCAAGGCCCGTACATCTGGGACGCCGAGGGTCGGCGCTACATCGACTACATCGGCTCCTGGGGCCCGATGATTCTGGGTCACGGCCACCCCGAGGTGGTCGAGGCCGTCCAGAAGGCTGCGCTGGACGGCTTTTCGTTCGGCGCGCCCACCGAGCGCGAAATCGAACTGGCCGAAGAGATCCTGAAGCTGGTGCCCAGCGCCGAGCAAGTGCGTCTGGTCAGCTCGGGCACCGAAGCCGGCATGAGTGCCATCCGTCTGGCGCGTGGCGCCACGGGCCGCAACAAGATCATCAAGTTCGAGGGCTGCTACCACGGCCATGCCGATGCCCTGCTGGTCAAGGCTGGCTCGGGCCTGGCCACTTTCGGCCATCCCACCAGCGCCGGCGTGCCGGCCGAGGTGGTGCAGCACACCCTGGTGCTGACCTACAACGACATCGAGCAGATCGAGCAGGCTTTCGCCTCTCAGGGCGCAGACATCGCCTGCGTGATGATCGAGCCGATTGCCGGCAACATGAATTTCGTGCGCGCCAGCGTGCCGTTCATGAAACGCGTGCGCGAGCTGTGCTCGCAGCACGGCGCCATGCTGGTGTTCGACGAGGTGATGAGCGGCTTCCGGGTGGGTCTGGGCAGCGCCCAGGGGCTGTACGCGCAGCTGATCCCCGGCTTCCAGCCTGACCTGAGCGTGTTCGGCAAGGTCATCGGCGGCGGCATGCCGCTGGCCGCCTTCGCCTCCAGCCGCGAGGTGATGTCACGGCTGGCCCCACTGGGCCCGGTCTACCAGGCTGGCACCCTGTCAGGCAACCCGGTGGCCACCGCCTGCGGCCTGGCCACGCTCAGGCTGATCCAGCGCCCTGGCTTCTTCGAGCAACTGACCGCGCGCACCCAGCAACTCATGAACGGCTTTGTGCAGGCCGCGGCAGGCGCAGGCGTCACACTGACGGCCGACAGCGAAGGCGGCATGTTCGGCTTTTTCTTTGCAGATGAGCTGCCGCAGAACTACCAGCAGGTCATGGCCAAGGGCACGGACACCTTCAACCGCTTCTTCCACCTGATGCTGGACCAGGGCGTGTACCTGGCGCCGGCCATGTACGAAGCGGGCTTCGTGAGTGCCGCCCACACCGAACAGGACATCGCCGACACGCTTGCAGCGGCGGCGAATGCCTTCCGAAAGCTCTGATTCCATGCACATCCACATTCTTGGCATCTGCGGCACCTTCATGGGTGGCGTGGCGGCCCTGGCCCGCGAAGCCGGCCACCGGGTCACCGGCTGCGACGCCGGCGTCTACCCGCCCATGTCCGACCAGTTGCGGGCGCTGGGCATCGACCTGATCGAGGGCTATGGTGCCGACCAGATCGCATTGAAGCCCGATCTGTTCGTGATCGGCAATGTGGTCAGCCGCGGCAACCCGCTGATGGAGGCCATCCTGGACGCCGGCCTGCCCTACACCAGCGGCCCGCAATGGCTGAGCGAGCATGTGCTGCAAGGCCGCCATGTGCTGGCCGTGGCCGGCACCCATGGCAAGACCACCACCACCTCGATGCTGACGTGGATTCTGGAAGCCTGTGGGCAGGAGCCTGGCTTTCTGGTGGGTGGCGTGCCCGAGAACTTCGGCGTGTCGGCCCGGCTGGGCCGCACCGAGGCTTCAGGCGATGGCGCCGCGCGCCCAGTTGGCGGTTTCCCGTTCGTGATCGAGGCCGACGAGTACGACACGGCGTTTTTCGACAAGCGCAGCAAGTTCGTGCACTACCGCCCCCGCACGGCGGTGCTGAACAACCTCGAGTTTGACCACGCCGACATCTTTGCCGATCTGGCCGCCATCGAGACGCAGTTCCACCACCTGGTGCGCACCGTGCCGGCCTCGGGCCGCCTGGTGGTCAACGCCCGCGAAGAGGCACTGGAGCGCGTGCTGACCCGTGGCTGCTGGAGCGACGTGGCGCGCTTTGGCGTGCGCGGCGACACCCCGGGCTTCCGCGCCCGTGGCGAGCCGCATGCGTTTGACGTGCTCAAGGCCGGCGTGCTGGTGGGGCGCGTGGAGTGGGCCCTGATGGGCGAGCACAACCAGATGAACGCGCTGGCGGCCATCGCGGCGGCCGAGCACGTGGGGGTGGCGCCCCAGCAGGCCTGCGAGGCCCTGGCCCGCTTTGCCAACGTCAAGCGCCGCATGGAAACCAAAGGCGAGGTGCGCGGCATCACCGTCTACGACGACTTTGCCCACCACCCGACGGCCATCCGCACCACGATGGACGGCCTGCGGCAGAAGGTCGGGCCCGACGCCCGTATCCTGGCCGTGTTCGAGCCCCGCTCCAACACCATGAAGCTGGGCACGATGAAGGCCCAACTGCCCTGGTCGCTCGAAGAGGCGGACCTGGCCTTCTGCCACTCGGGCGGGCTGGGCTGGGATGCCCATGAGGCATTGGCGGAAATGGGCGAGCGTGCCGTGGTGGCCGACACCATCGACGCGCTGGTGGCCAAGGTGGTCAAGGCGGCCCGGCCAGGCGACCACATCCTGTGCATGAGCAATGGCGGGTTTGGCGGCATCCACGGCAAGCTGCTGAGCGCGCTGGCCTGAGGGCACAGGCCGAGGTGATCACCCGGCGGGCCCAGGGCCACCGACTGCTCAGACCGCGTCGGCCAGCGACGAAATCTGCAGGAAGCGCCCCGGGTGCACACCCAGGCGCGCTTGCGGCTCGAACAGATCCACCCGGTCGGTGATCAGGCCGTCCAGACCGGCCTCCCACAGCGTGTCGGCCCGATTGGACTCGTTGACCGTATAGGTCAGCACCCGGAAACCGGCTTCGTGCATGGCGTCGATGCGCTTGGCATCGAGAAAGGCGTGGTGCACCACCATGGCCACGCAGCCAAGTTGGCGCGCCAGGTCAATGCCGTCCACGAGCCAACGGTCCAGCAGCAAGGCCCGGGGCAACTCGGGCTGAGCGGCGGCCGCTGCGGCCAACGCGTCCACACTGAATGAACTCAACAGCGGCTTGACGGCCGCGCCGCCCCACAGACGGGCCACATGCTGCGCGACCACGCGCCCCGTGCGCGACTCTTCGCCCGGCGTGGGCTTGATCTCGAGATTGGCCAGCAAACCCAAGGCCTGAAGCCAGCGCGACAGCGCCTCCAGCCGCAGGAGCGGCTCACCGGCGTGCACGCGGCCATGCCAGCTGCCGGCGTCCAGCCGCGACAGGGCGTCCCAGCTGAGCAGCCCGGCCACGCCCTGGCCGTTGGTGGTGCGGTCCAGCTCGGCATCGTGCAGCAGAAAGGGCTCACCGTCCGCGCTGAGCTTGACGTCGCACTCGAACATCGCAAAACCGTGGTCCGCGCCCATGCGGAAGGCCGCCAGGGTGTTTTCCGGCGCCAGGGTGCCCGCGCCACGGTGCGCGATCCAGCAGGGATAGGGCCATTCCGACATGAAACTACCAACCAGTCAAAAAAGGTGGTTCAGCATAGCAAGCCACCCGCTCCCCAAAAGGCGCCACAAGGTGGACTGAAGTGCCCTTTTCCAGGGAAGGGCCAGGTGGCCTGCGGTACCATCTCGCCTCAGTCGCGAAATTCTCTCCCCACAGGCAGCACGCGCCAGCCGCGCCTGCGCCAGTTTCACCGTTTTTCCGGCCTTTTCCGGTTGTCGCGACTGGCGTCCTCATGAATGCACCCACCGAGCTGACCCACATGACCGCCCAGGCCGCCGACGCCCACGACGACGGCCAGCCCCGCCTGCGCGAGATTCCATACAACTACACCTCGTTCTCGGACCGCGAGATCGTCCAGCGCCTACTGGGCCAGCGTGCCTGGGAGGTGCTGAGCCTGCTGCGCACCGAGCGCCAGACTGGCCGCTCGGCCCGCATGCTCTACGAGGTGCTGGGCGACGTTTGGGTGGTGCAGCGCAACCCTTACCTGCAGGACGACCTGCTCAAGCACACCAAGCGCCGCGGCCAGTTGATCGAAGCCCTGCACCATCGCCTGGGCGAGGTGAACAAGCGCCGCAATCCGGCCGCTGATGCCGCCCGCGACAAGCTGGTGGGCGAACTGCTGGACGCCGCACGCCAGGCGGTCGACCGCTTTGCACGCAACTTCGACGAAGTCGCCGCACTGCGCGACCGCGCCACCAAGGTGCTGCGCAAGGTCACCCAGGCCGACAACATCAAGTTCGATGGCCTCAGCCGCGTCTCGCACGTGACCGACGCCACCGACTGGCGTGTCGAATACCCCTTCGTCGTGTTGACGCCCGACACCGAAGAAGAGATGGCTGGCCTGGTCAAGGGCTGCGTCGAGCTTGGCCTGACCATCATCCCCCGTGGCGGCGGCACCGGCTACACCGGCGGCGCCGTGCCACTGACCTGGAAGAGCGCGGTCATCAACACCGAAAAGCTCGAGCAGATGACCGAGGTCGAGCTGGTCAACCTGCCCGGCGTGGACAAGCCTGTGGCCACCGTCTGGACGGGCGCGGGCGTGGTCACCCAGCGGGTGGCCGATGCGGCCGAGCGCGGCGGCTATGTGTTCGCGGTCGACCCGACCTCCGCCGAGGCGTCGTGCATCGGTGGCAACATTGCCATGAACGCCGGCGGCAAGAAGGCCGTGCTGTGGGGCACCGCGCTGGACAACCTCGCTTCGTGGCGCATGGTCACGCCCGACGCCGAATGGCTGGAGGTGGTGCGCCTCAACCACAACCTGGGCAAGATCCACGATGTGGAGGTCGCCAACTTCGAGCTGCGCTACTACGCGGCTGACGGCAAGACCCACCTGCGCACCGACAAGCTCGACATCCCCGGGCGCGTGTTCCGCAAGGAAGGCCTGGGCAAGGACGTCACCGACAAGTTCCTGGCCGGCCTGCCCGGCATCCAGAAGGAAGGCTGCGACGGCCTGATCACCAGCGCACGCTGGATCGTGCACCGCATGCCCAGCCACACGCGCACGGTGTGCCTGGAGTTCTTTGGCAACCCGACAGAAGCCGTGCCCTCGATCGTCGAGATCAAGGACTTCATGTTCGAGGAGATGAAGCAGCCGGGTGGCGCCATTCTGGCCGGTCTGGAGCACCTCGACGACCGATACCTGCGCGCGGTGGGCTACGCCACCAAGAGCAAGCGCGGCACCCTGCCCAAGATGGTGCTGATCGGCGACATCGTGGGCGATGACGAAGACCGCGTGGCCCGCGCCACCAGCGAGGTCATCCGCCTGGCCAACGGCCGCAGCGGCGAAGGCTTCGTGGCCGTCAGCGCCGACGCACGCAAGAAGTTCTGGGCCGACCGCAAGCGCACAGCCGCCATTGCCAAGCACACCAACGCCTTCAAGGTGAACGAAGACGTGGTGATCCCGCTGCCGCGCATGGGCGAGTACACCCTGGGCATTGAGCGCATCAACATCGAGCTGAGCCTGCGCAACAAGCTCGCGCTGGTGGATGCGTTCGAGGCGCTGTTCAAGGCCGGCAACCTGCCGCTTGGCAAGGTCGAAGACCCGGCCGAACTCCCCAGCCCCGAAGCCCTGGCCGAGAAGGTCGGCTTCGCGCTGCAACATCTGCAGGCGGTGCGTGAGCGGTGGCAGTTCCTGTACGACCACCTCGACACCCCACTCGCCCAGGTCGGAGACCAGTTGGTGGCCCTGGGCTACGAGCAGCACCGCAACGGCAGCTACACGCCGGCAGTCGGGGACACGGTCTTCAACTTGTTGCAGACATGGTCCATCCGCGCCAGCTGGAAGAAAGAGATCCGCGACGAACTGGCCAAGGTCTTCAATGGCGCCGCGCTGGCGGCCGTGATCGACGAGCTCAAGCGCATCCACAAGCAGGTGCTGCGCGGCCGCGTGTGGGTGGCCCTGCACATGCACGCCGGCGACGGCAATGTGCACACCAACATCCCGGTCAACAGCGACAACTACGAGATGCTGCAGACGGCTCACGAAGCCGTGGCCCGCATCATGAAGCTGGCGCGTTCGCTCGACGGCGTGATCTCGGGCGAGCACGGCATCGGCATCACCAAGCTCGAGTTCCTGACCGACGACGAGATCGCCAACTTCACGGCCTACAAGCTGAAAGTTGACCCCGAAGGCCGCTTCAACAAGGGCAAGCTGCTGCGCGGCGCCGCCCTGAAGCAATTGGGCGACGACGTGCACGCGGCCGACCTGACCGAGGCCTACACACCCTCGTTTGGCCTGATGGGCCATGAGTCGCTGATCATGCAGCAAAGCGACATCGGCGCCATCGCCGATTCGGTCAAGGACTGCCTGCGCTGCGGCAAGTGCAAACCGGTGTGCGCCACGCATGTGCCGCGCGCCAACCTGCTCTACAGCCCGCGCAACAAGATCCTGGCCACCTCGCTGCTGGTCGAGGCTTTCCTGTACGAAGAGCAGACGCGCCGGGGCGTGTCCATCGAGCACTGGTCCGAGTTCGAGGACGTGGCCGAGCACTGCACGGTCTGCCACAAGTGCTACACGCCCTGCCCGGTCAAGATCGACTTCGGCGACGTGTCGATGAACATGCGCAACCTGTTGAGCAAGATGGGCAAGAAGAGCTTCCGCCCGGCTGGCGCGGCAGGCATGGCCATGCTCAACACCAACAACCCGCAGACCATCAAGCTGATCCGCTCGGCGCTGGTGGACGTGGCCATGCCCCTGCAGCGCGTGGCCAACGACGTGATGAAGGTGGTGGCGCGCAAGCAGACGATTGCCCCGCCCGCCTCGCATGGCCCGGCCCCGATCAAGGAACAGGTCATTCACTTCATCAACAAGAAGATGCCGGGCGGCCTGCCCAAGAAGACGGCGCGCGCGCTCTTGGACATCGAAGACAAGGACTACGTCCCCATCATCCGCGACCCCAAGCAGACCACGGCCGATACCGAGGCGGTGTTCTACTTCCCCGGCTGCGGCTCGGAGCGCCTGTTCAGCCAGGTGGGCCTGGCCACGCAGGCCATGCTGTGGCATGCAGGCGTGCAGACCGTGCTGCCGCCGGGCTACCTGTGCTGCGGCTACCCGCAGCGCGGCGCCGGCCAGTTCGACAAGGCCGAGAAGATGATCACCGACAACCGGGTGCTGTTCCACCGCGTGGCCAACACGCTGAACTACCTGGACATCAAGACGGTGGTGGTGAGCTGCGGCACCTGCTATGACCAGCTGCAGGGCTACCAGTTCGACAAGATCTTCCCGGGCTGTCGCATCATCGACATCCACGAGTACCTGCTGGAAAAGGGCATCACCCTGCAAGGCAAGGACGCCTACCTGTATCACGACCCCTGCCACTCGCCGATGAAGCTGCAGGATCCGATGAAAACGGTGAAGGCGCTCGTGGGCGACAGCGTGATCAAGTCGGACCGCTGCTGTGGCGAGGCCGGCACGCTGGCCGTGAACCGCCCCGACATCTCCACCCAGGTGCGCTTCCGCAAGGAAGAAGAGATCCGCAAGGGTGAGAAGGCGCTGCGCGAGCAGGGCCTGATCGCGCCGAAGGACAACGTGAAGATCCTGACCTCGTGCCCGGCGTGTCTGCAAGGCCTGAGCCGCTATGGCGAAGACACGCAGAACGGCTTGCTCGAAGCGGACTACATCGTCGTCGAGATGGCCAACCAGATCCTGGGCGAGAACTGGATGCGCGAGTATGTGGATCGCGCCAACGCCGGTGGCATCGAACGGGTGCTGGTGTGAGCTTGGCGTTGTCGGGTGGAGAGACAAGCAAGGTGCCCGGCTGCGAGCTGTGCGAACAAACGGGTGGCGTGCTCATCTTGCGTACGCCAGACTTGCGCATCATTCGTGCCGAAGACGCGGATCATCCCGCTTTCTACCGCGTCATCTGGAACGCACACGTGGCTGAATGGACCGATCTGCCGCCCGAACAGCGCAGCCAACTCATGCGGGCGGTGGCCAAGGTCGAAACGGTCCTGCGCGACAACCTCAAGCCCAGCAAGATCAACCTGGCGTCGCTGGGCAACATGGTGCCGCACCTGCACTGGCACGTGATCGCCCGTTTTGACTGGGATGCCCGCTGGCCGGCCCCTGTCTGGGCTCCGGCTCAGCGCACCGTCGCGGATGCGGCTGCCCGGCTTGCCGTGCCTTTGGCGCAACTTGACGCGCGCGTAGCCGACGCTCTCCAGACGCCCTGAGCCTCACGGGCGATGGGCCACGCCCCCCTCGGATGCCGCCTGCTGTCGCCTGGCCAACTGACGCTCCATGCGGACGTAATGGCTGACCATGTGCGCCAAACCATCCACCAGATCGTCATACGTCACCGGCGGGTTGGGATCTGACATGTGGCGGATCACGGTATACATCCCGGCATTGACGAAGATGTAGCTCATGGCCGCCAGTCGCTGCAGACCGGCGTACTGCGGGTTATGCAGCAGGTACTGCACAACGATGTCGCCCAAGGACCGAGACACATCGTTGAGCTCAAAACGCACATCGGCGTTGAACACCTCGCGGGCATACCTCAGGTAGCGCTGGTCGTCACGCAGCAGCAGCGCCTGCACGTCATACAAAAGGACCGGGATGGCCTCTGTCAACGGCAGCCGCACGATGCGCGGCGTCAGGGGCTGCAATACACCGATCAGGTCCCGTACAAAACGGGCCTGCATGGCCTCGTAGATGGCTTCCTTGTTCCTGAAATACTCGTACAACGAACCGACACTGACGCCGGCAATGTCGGCTATGTGCTTGGTGGTCGTTCCGGCCAGCCCATGTCGGCTCAGACTGATGAAGCCGGCCTCCACAATGGAATCGACGGTGGACTTGGCGCGCTGCTGTCGGGGAATGCGGGGCATGGGCATCGGGCTGCGGCGAGGGACACGTGATCCGAATTGAATCCGAACAAACATTCGGAACACACTGTCGCTGATTATCGTGCACGTCAGTCGTACGTGTGAGCGCCCAGCCGGAGAACCCGCCATGCCAGACACGACCACCCGCCCGCTCACCAGCGCCGAGGTCGGCATCCCGCCCCGCCATATCGATTTCCAATTTCCCCGCGATACCGAGCGCTATTTCTTCTACGACGGCAACCCATTGGCCAGCCTGCTGTTCGTCGTTTTCTCCGGAATCTTTCCGCCGGGCGAGCGGTTCTTCATGGAGTCGGTGCGCCACTTCCGGGATCGCATTCAGGATCCAGTGCTCAAAGCCCAGGTATCGGGCTTCATGGGGCAGGAGGCCCTGCACGGGCGTGAGCACGAGCGCCTCAACGACGTCTTCCGTGAACACGGGTTTGATGTGGACCTACCGGCGCGCTACGTGCGCTTCGGTCTGCGCCAGCTTGAGCGATTCTCGCCTCGCCTGCAACTGGCCTGCACGACCATGATGGAGCACTTCACCGCCCATCTGGCGGAGGAATGGCTGACCAACCAACGGCTGGCCGAGTCATCGAATCCTCAGATGCTCCAGCTCTGGTACTGGCACGCGCTGGAGGAGCTTGAACACAAGTCCGTGGCCTACGACGTGTTCGAGTTGATTGGTGGCACCCAGAAGGAGCGTAAACAGGCGGGTTGGCTGGTGGGCATTTTCGTCTTGCTGCCCGTGATGGCTGCCTGGTTGCGCCTGCTGATCAAGGAGGGGCAGCTGTTCAATCGCCAGGAAAACCGACGCGGCTACCAGGCACTCTTCGGCCGGAGAGCTTTGATCAGCAACGTACTGCGACACATGCCCAAGTTCTGGCGGCGGCGCTTCCATCCTCGTCAGCAGGTGACGGCTGCGCTGGAGGACACGTGGCGCACCCGATTGTTCGGCCCGCAAGGCGAGCTGACCAGTGTGTACCGGGCGCCCACCGCCAGATTCTGAAACAGACCGCCCGAGGCTTACTGGTACACGCCGCCGCAGACCACCGTCTCGGCCAGGCGCTCGCAGTACATGGTCTTGGGCTCGATCTTCTTGGTCTCGGGGTTGGTGAACTTGTAGTCCTGCCAGAACGAGGGCTTGGCCTTGCCCAGCTCGACGCGCTCCTTGACGAAGAGCTTGCCATCGATGTCTTTCAGATCGATCAGGTTCTTGCCAATCATCTTGTTGTTGGCACCGTGGGCGTGCACGGTGCCGTCCAGACCATAGACCACCAGGTACAGGTCTCGGTCGCGCCAGGTGGCATTGGCCTTGTCGCTGAACTCGGCGTAGGCCTTCTCCGGGCCGGCGGACTTCACGTAGGCCACGCCCTTCTTCACCATGGCCACGGCCTCGTCCTTGGACGCGCCATTGGCCCACACGGATGCCACGCCCAGCGCGGCCACGGCGGCCACACACAACTGCCTGACTGCTTTCTTCATGGGAAACCTCCAGTCCTCAGGGAGAATGAAACTGCCCGCTGAAGCGGGCATGAAAAAGGGCCCCACAGGGCCCCGTCAGTCGATGAGGCCCATGTCGGGGCTCATCAGCATGCTCTCGATGTCCAGCAGGATCACCATCCGCTCGCCCACCTGGGCCAACCCCCGGATATAGGTGGCGTCAATGGCCGAGTTCATCTCGGGGGCCGGGCGGATCGCTTCGGCGGGGATCTCCATCACGTCGCTGACCGAATCGACCACCGTGCCGATGGTGCGCTGCCCGATGTGCAGCACGATCGACACCGTGAAGCCGTTGTACTCGGCCGATTCGCAGCCAAAGCGCAAGCGCAGGTCAACGATGGGCACGATCGTGCCGCGCAGGTTCATCACACCCTTGAGAAAGTGCGGCGCGTTGGCGATGCGGGTCGGGTTCTCATAGCCGCGGATCTCCTGCACTTTCAGGATATCGATGCCGTACTCTTCATTGCCCAGACGGAAGGTCAGGTACTCGCGCGCCAGATCCGCCTGCACATCCAGTTTTTCCATCATGCCCATGGCTTGCACTCCGTGTTGTCTCGCTCAGCCCGCGCTCAGTGACGGGTCCGACGCACCAGGCTGCCTACGTCCAGGATCAGCGCCACGCGGCCATCACCCATGATCGTGGCACCCGAGACGTCACTCACCTTGCGGTAGTTCGTTTCCAGGTTCTTCACCACCACCTGCTGCTGGCCCAGCAGCTCGTCGACCAGCATGGCGACCCGGCCCGTCTCGGCCTCGACCACCACCATGATCCCGCTGTTGTGCTCCCAGTCGAAGCGCGGCACGTTGAAGACCTTCTCCAGCTCGATCACCGGCATGTACTCGTCGCGCACTTCGACCACACGACCGGAGCCACCCACCGTCTTGATCATCTCCGGCGTGACCTGGAACGACTCGACCACCGACGACAGCGGAAGGATGTAGACCTCTTCGCCCACGCCCACGCTCATGCCGTCCATGATGGCCAGCGTCAGCGGCAGGCGCACCGCCACCCGCATGCCGTAGCCTTCGGCCGAGTCGATCTCGACCGTGCCACCCAGCGAGGTGATGTTCTTCTTGACCACGTCCATGCCAACCCCGCGGCCTGACACGTCGGTGACCTCTTCGGCCGTGGAGAAGCCCGGCGCAAAAATCAGGTTCCAGACCTCTTGATCGGTGAGGCTGTCGGGTGCGTCGATGCCCTTCTCGCGGGCCTTCTTCAGCAGCTTTTCGCGCGACAGGCCACGACCGTCGTCGCGCACCTCGATGACGATGGAGCCGCCCTGATGGGAGGCGGCCAGCGTGATCGTGCCCACCTCAGGCTTGCCCTTGGCGATCCGATCGGCCGGCATTTCGATGCCGTGGTCACAGCTGTTGCGCACCAGATGGGTCAGCGGGTCGGTGATCTTCTCGACCAGGCCCTTGTCCAACTCGGTGGCCTCACCCTGGGTGACCAGCTCCACCTTCTTACCCAGCTTGTTGGCCAGGTCGCGCAGCATGCGCGGGAAGCGGCTGAAGACCGTCGACATCGGAATCATCCGGATCGACATCACGGCCTCTTGCAGGTCGCGGGTGTTGCGGTCCAGGTCGGTCAGGCCGGACACCAGTTGCTGGTAGATCACCGGATCCAGCCCGCGGCTGTTCTGCGCCAGCATGGCCTGGGTGATGACCAGTTCGCCCACCAGGTTGATGAGTTGGTCAACCTTCTCGACGGAGACGCGGATGGTCGAGGCCTCCAGGCCCGCGGCCGGCTTGTCGGCCTTGGGCGCCGGCTTGGCAGCGGCCGTGGGCTTGGGCGCAGCGGGCGGCTCGGATGCGGCCACCGGGGCGGCCGATGCGGCCTGAGGCGAGCCGGGCGCATCATCGAAGAAGCCGTAGCCCTTGTTCTCGGGCGGTGCGGCTTGCGCAACGGGTGCAGCCGGTGCGGCGCCGGGCGCATCGTCGAAGAAGCCATAACCCGGATCGGCCGCAGGGGCGGGCGCAGCACCACCCATGGCCACGAAGCTGACCTGCTCCCGCGCCACATGGAAGGTGAACAAATCGAGCAATTCAGATTCTTCGGTCGCCGTCTTGACCTTGAAGCGGCGGACGCCTGCCAGCGCAGGGTCATCGGGCAGCGGCTCAATGCTGCCGAGGTCGACGATCTCCTTGAACAGGTCGACCAGGTTGTCGGCCTGAGCCGGGTCGCTCAGTGGCCCCACACGCAGCTCCACTGTGCGGTCGCCAGACGTGGGTGCCGGCGCAGCCCCGGCGGCCACCGGCATCGCGGCGGGCTTGGGCGCGGCCACAGGCGCAGGGACAGATGCGGAAACCGCAGCCGGGGCCACTGCAGCAGGAGCCGGGGCAGCGCCGCCGTCCACCAGCGCGCGGATGCCGAACAGCAACTCGGTCGTGTCCACCTCTTCGCCGCCCGAGCCCTGATGGCGGGCCAGCATGGCCTTGAGCGCATCACCCGACTGCAGCAGCACGTCCACCATCGGCGGCGTGGGCACCAGCTCATGCCTGCGCAGCTTGTCGAGCAGCGTTTCCATCTGGTGGGTCAACTCGGCCACATCCGTGAAACCGAACGTGGCTGCACCGCCCTTGATCGAGTGCGCGCACCGGAAGATGGCGTTGAGCTCTTCGTCGTCGGCGGCCTCAATGTCCAGCTCCAGCAGGAGCTGCTCCATGTTCTGCAGGTTCTCGCCGGCTTCTTCAAAGAAGACCTGGTAGAACTGACTGAGGTCGATGCCCGCGGAAGAGCTTTGGTCGGTGCTGGTCTCTGCCATGTCTGGCTCCTGATGGGTCGGGGTGCGCTGGGTGCGGATCAGACTGCCGCGTTCAGCGGATCACCTTCTGGATCACTTCGATCAGTTTGTTGGGGTCGAACGGCTTGACCAGCCATCCCGTGGCGCCCGCCGCGCGGCCCGCCTGCTTCATCTGATCGCTCGACTCGGTGGTCAGGATCAGAATGGGCGTGCTCTTGAACTGGGGGCTTTCACGCAGCTTCTTGGTCAAACTGATGCCGTCCATGCGCGGCATGTTCTGGTCGGTCAGCACCAGGTCGAAGCTGCGGGAGCCCGCCTTCTCCCAGGCGTCCTGGCCATCCACGGCCTCCACCACGTTGTAACCAGCGCTTTTCAGCGTGAACGAGACCATTTGACGCATGGATGCGGAATCGTCGACGGCAAGGATCGAGTGCATGACGCTCTCCGGGGCTTCGATGGGTGCAGGTGGGCGTACCGTATTTCGGCAGATGAGACGGAATCTTTAAAACAGCTCGACCGATCCGGCGTCCATTTCGTCCTGGGTCACCGGATTGGGTTTGAGGGGGCCTTCGTCGACCACGGCCGCGCCGTCAGGGTCGTCGTCGCCAAGTGCATCGCGGGCAATCTGGTCCGCGCAGCTGCGTAAGCGCTTGTTGGTGTGGGCAATCAGCTGCGTGGCCATGTCCTGGAACTGCAGCGCCGTCACGGTCTTGAACAATTGCTGCCGAACCGCCAACAGGTTCGGAGTAATGTCGTGTCCCTGGTCGATGACCTCGCCCAGCTGGCCGGCGGAGGCATGAAAGCCGTCCATCAACGCCACGCAGGCGTCGTCCAGCAAGCGCTGAAGCCGCTCCAGATCATTGCTGGCGGTCATCAGATGGTCCTGCAACTCGGCGGCCAGCAGCAGGGACAGCTCGCCATGTGGGGGATCGACGGTATCGTCGTGGCTCATCTTGGCTCCACTCAACCAGATTCGGGTCAGGCCAGCCGGTGGGGCAGCCTGATACAGCATGGTTCTCGGCAGATGCCCGGAAATCCTTAGGCCAGGACATCTGACCGTTGCCGGTTCTGCGCGGTTGTTAGAATTTTTTCCACTTCAGCGCGTCAGGTGGAGACAATGACGCGGGAAAACTTGGCGCAAATCGCCAGATCGAAGGTCCATACGTGCCGGAGCCACATCCCCACCTCCCCGACGCCCCGTTGCCAGCCACCCCGGCAGCCGCACCCTTACCCGTGCGGCTACGCGTGTTGCACCTGGAAGACAATGAGGGTGACCACGACCTGGTCGCCATCCACCTTCACAGGGGCGGCATCCGCGCCGAGATTCACCGCGTTGAGACCGAGGCTGCCTTCACCGAGGCCCTGGCCGAAGAGTGGGATCTCATCCTCTCCGACTACAACCTGCCCGGCTACTCGGGCCTGGCTGCGCTGGACAAGGTGCGTTCGCTCGGCAAGCTGATCCCGTTCATCCTGGTGTCAGGCGAGATCGGCGAAGACATCGCCGTACAGGCCATGCGCAACGGCGCCAACGACTACCTGCTCAAGAGCAACCTGGCCCGTCTGGCGCCGGCGGCGCTTTTGGCCATCGAGGCCAACCGCACCCGGATCGCCAAACAGCGGGCAGACCATGCGCTGAGCCGCTCGCGCCAGCAACTGCGCGAACTCGCGCAGCACTTGCAGACCAGCATCGAGCAGGAGCGGGCCGCCATTGCCCGCGAGATCCATGACGACGTGGGCGGGGCGCTCACGGCGATCAAGTTCGACCTGGCCTGGATTGCCCGCCATGCACCCAACCCCCAGATCGCCGAGCGCGTGCAGCAGGCCCTCGAATCGGTCAATCATGCCCACGAGGCCAGCCAGCGCATCATGCACAACCTGCGGCCCGCCATCCTGGAGCAGGGGCTGGTGGCGGCGCTGCAGTGGATGAGCGACCGCTTCGCCAAGCGCACCGGGCTGCAGGTGGCGTTCCGCACCAGCCAGGAAAAAATCGTGCTGCCCCCCGGTGTGCCGCTGGTGGCCTACCGCTTCGCTCAGGAAGCGCTCACCAACGTGTCCAAGCACGCGCAGGCCACCCGGGTCAGCGTGGACGTGACCCAGGCGGGGGGCGTGCTGTCCATTGAGGTCACCGACAACGGCCGAGGCTTAAGCACGGAAGACCTTGCCAAGGCCCGCTCTTTCGGCATCCGCGGCCTGCACGAGCGCGCCGAAACCGTGGGCGGCTGGGTGGACATCAGCAGCAACCCGGGCGGGACAACCCTGATCTTGTCAGTCCCCCTGTCCGGCCCCGAGAATGGCTTCATTGATCGCCTGCTCCCTGATCTCGACGCCGACCCCGACACCGACACCGACCCAGACGACCCCACCTCATGGGGCAGACTATGATCCAAGTGATGCTGTGTGACGACCACGCGCTGATCCGCCGTGGCATCCGGGACACCCTGGCCGATGCCGACGACATCGAAGTGGTCGGCGAAGCAGCCGATTACGGTGAATTGCGTACGCTGCTGCGCGACAAGCGCTGCGATGTGCTCGTGCTCGACATCAACCTGCCCGGGCGCAGCGGCCTGGACGTGTTGCACGTGCTCAAAGAAGAAGGCAACCCGGTCAAGGTGCTGGTGGTATCGATGTACCCGGAAGACCAGTACGCGATGCGGGCCCTGAAGGCCGGCGCCAGCGGCTACCTCAACAAGGGCAGCGACGCGGCGCAGATCGTCGCCGCCGTGCGCACCGTCTCTCAGGGAAAAAAGTACGTCACGCCCGAAATGGCGCAGATGCTGGTGGACAACCTGACAGCCCCCGCGCAGGAAGAAGCTCACCAGAAACTGTCTGACCGTGAACTGCAGACGCTCGTGATGATCGCTTCGGGCAAACGCCTGTCGGACATCGCCGAGCAGTTGCTGCTCAGTCCCAAGACCGTGAGCGTCTACCGCGCACGGGTGCTGGAGAAGCTCGGCCTGAGCAACAACTCCGAGCTCACGGTGTACGCGATCCGCAACGGGCTGGTGTGAGCGGGGCATCTGTCGGTGCCGACTCAGCCCCTTGCCGGAGTGCCAACCCAGGCAGATCGTCCTTGTGCCAAGTCAGCAAGCCACCCACGAAGTAACCAGTGAGCGCCTGAACAAACTCCTGCCTGGCCGCAACCGCGCGGTCATACGCGCCCTGCTCGCCGTAGCGTTCCACGGCAAAAGCCCGCTTCTTGGTCGGCTTGATCCCGTTGGGCGTGCGCGCTTCCCAGTGCCAGTGCTCGCGCACCGTGCCATCGGGGCGCTTGCGCCGGGTTCGGATACGGTACACACCCGGGCACCCGCTGGTGTTTCGCACCGTCAAGCGCTGCGATACTTCCTGAGCGGTGTGCAGCGGGTGCCTCTCGCAAACCATGTTGCGCCACGCCTCGGCCGCCACCCTCGCCTGCTCGACCGAGCCATAGCGGGCCGCCGTGAAGTATTTGCGAAACACTTCGCCCTTGCGCATGACCTCGACACGCCAGCAGTGGCCGCCGGGGTAGGAGCGCAACGACATGGCGTAGGGGGATGGATCGCTCACGGTCGACCTCGATCGGCGCCCAGAACTAGCTCACCGCTGTCATGGGCTCACCGATTGGTGTGGCTGGAGACTGCTGTGTCAGCCTCCAGTTTCTGGCGCCCGAGTAAACGCGTCGGAAGCGCAAGTAGCCCGCCCCCAGCTCGAAAGGCTCGCGTCCCGTTGTCTTCATCGGTGGGATCTTGCCATTCTGCTTGTAAGCCTTGACCCACTCGATCTTGTCCTTGCTCAGAGGCTGCGGTACGTAGCCTCCTGCCAACCCAAGTGCCACAGGGTCTTTCTGAATGGCCGTATAGCTGTCGTACAGTTTGACCCACTGCTTGAGTTCTTTCTCAACATCAGCGGCCTCGGTGGAGCCAGGCATGAGCTTGAACCAGGCGCGGGAGTCATGCACAAAGTTCTCGAGCAGATGAGCGATGGCAGCAGGGATCTCGGTCTCGTGCCAGAACGCTGCGATATCGCGCCATTCGGGCAGCCGCTCGGGGTCGATGCCGGGCAGGTTGCTGACCGTTTGCTCCATGTCGATGCAGATGCCCATCTCAGGCTTGGGGCAGACCATCACCTGCTTGGTGAATGAAGGTGCCTTCATCCAGGCCTGGAAGGCCGCGATCTCCGCGACGAACTCCTGGTCCGCACTCTCGATGTCGTTTCGGTCCACTTGCGCTGCGCGCTGAACGCTGGCGCTGCGTGCCATTCGGCCAGCCCATTGCTTACGCCACAAGATGCTCCACCTCATCTGGTCGCGCATGATGTCGCGGAAGTGGCCGGTTCGCACTGTGCATGCATTGATGTATGCATTGAGTGCCTGGATGACATCAGGGTGTACGGCAAAGCGCTGCCGTGCGACTGGCGCCGCTTTCTCAAGCTTCAAGGGGGCGCCTGACAAGCGGGCCTCTCGGTACATCAAGGCCAGCGCCACACGCGACAGCATGTCTGCGCCTTGCGGGTCCACTCCGCGTCCTTGCTCGCCAGGGGCATAGCCGCCGCCGATGTCGGAGTGCACCCCCGGCATGATGACTTCGCGGTGTTTGGCGGACATTGCGCCACGCACGGATATCGCGTCCAAGGGGAAACAACGACGCACCTCATGGGCCGAGACGATGTGAAGACATCTGACGTCGGCAGGGACTCGCAGCGACCGCTCAGGATCGGCCCATGCGCCGTGACCGGTGCCGAAGCCGCTGGGTGCGATGCCCGCGGTGCCCACTGAGGCCACCGTGTCGAACAAACCGAGGAAATCGAACGTGACAGGAAACCCGCCCAGGGTATAGCCTGTCTGGCCCGTGAGTTGCGCGTCCATTTCACACAAGGCGAGCAACCAGTTGGTGTAGGCGCGGGCTGCTGTGGCGCCACGCGAAAAGCCAAAGGCGCTGACGTAGACATGTTTGATGATGCCAGGGTCGATTCGGGGACGTGTGCCCGTGACCAACTCAGGCATGTGGGCGCGAATGGACTGGTGCCATGACGCCAGCAGACGCTGGAGAAAATCCTTGGCTTTGGGTCCGTAGAACAGCACCTGCCAGCGACTGGGCTGGTGCCGGAGCTGCTCGCCATCAAGCCGGATCTGCTCAGCCAGTTGCAGCACTTGTTGCGGTTTGACGAAGGTGTCCTTGGTCAGATACAGGTGCACCGCATTGATGGCTTGGCACAAGGCCCAGACGAGGCGGCGTTCGCCCCAGCGAGCGGTGGCTGCGCCCATGGTGGCATCCAGTCCTTCGCCGCTGTCCTTGATTTCTTCGAAAGGCGTTCCGACGCCGGGGGTGTAGATGCGGAGGTAGTTGTTGAACGATCCGATACTGGGCCAAGGCTCTGCCGTTGATATGACCGCCTTGGGTGCAATGACTTCGCCAGGGAAGGCGTCAAACAGCCTAGCGACATTAGAGAAGGTGTTGTCCTTGGCTTTGAAGCTATTGGCGTAGTTGTTGCGCGTGCCATCAAAGAAGAATCCAAGGAAGAGGTTGTTCTCGCAGGACTTGCCGGGTTGGCAGAGGGGGACAGCCTCGCGCGGGGCATACTGCTTCTCAAGCAGCTGCAGTTCTTTTACTGAGAAGCACCTCTTGGGGTTTGAGAGATCTGCCCATCTTTCTTCGAAGGGCGACACCAATTCAACGGTCATGGGCGATCCCTCTCCATTTGCTGCATTCGCAGCTTCGTGCTTTCAAAAGATTCAGCGAACTGCGTTCTAACCTGCTCGATATAGCGAGGATCCTGAGGACCTCTGAATCCCTGGACGGCCTCAGGACGTCTCGCCATGTCGAACTTCCAAGACTCTTCGATGTCCTTGTTGGAGGGGCTCGTGGACATGTGTGCAAAATCGTTGGCTTGCTGTTGGAGTCGGTCGTAATCCTCTTGCCAAACCTTGCGGCGGTACTCCAGCGTGGGAATGGGCCCCCCGTTGATCTTGCCGGGCCATTTGTCGTGACCAGGCGCGAAGTCGCTGGAAACGACCTCGACACTCCCATCGGGATAAAAAAGCGCCCACAGCGTGCCCACCTGCCCGTCAGGATAGGGCGGCACCTCGAACTCCTTGGTGATGTACTGACGTGGTTTGTCTTCCCCCTGCCACCAGTCGTACTCAAGTTGTACCTTGATGCCCGGACGCCATGTCTTTGGCAGACTGAAGCAGCACATTCGACCCGCCCCTTGAAAGGGTCTGACAGGCACGCCACCGGCCACTCTCGTCTCGCTGCCAGGTTGCTCAAAAATGAATCCGTTGAGTTCTTTGTCGGTGTAGTTGATGGCAGAGACCGATACACCAACGGTGTCATCCGTGCGTGCACATGCTGCTGGAAGCAGCAAGGCCAGCACGATGGACAGCGAGGCGCTTGTGACACGCACCAGTCGCAGCGTGTTCAAACTGGAAAACAGCGACATGTCAGATCCCTTCCCGCACAAGGTTATCTTCGATTGCACTGAAGGGCCCGCAGGTCTGCTGCATCAACTTCGCCAAGCGCGCAGTCGGATCACCTGAAAGCACCCATGCGCAAAGGCGTGTGCGTTCGGGCATGTCGGTGATTGTCAATCGGTCTGCCTGCGCCAGCGCGGACTTCGTCCACTCATGGACCTCCGAAGGTAACGCGGTCGTGCGCGCTGGGGCGTTCTCTGGCAGATCCAGCCAGACGACGGCCAGCTGTTCGTCCGCTTCGCTGTCGCTCAACAAGGTTGCGAACTGTGCGTCAGTCAGCTCCGGGTCAGCCGAGTCCTCGAATGATGTGGTGCGACCGTCCATGGGGGCCGAGCACGAAGGCAAGTGATGCCAGCGTCCATCTCGCCCGATGTATGACCAGGCATCGTTACCAAACAAGCTGCTGCGTTGCGTTTTGGTCATGACGCTGAAGACACCCGGCAAGCGACGTGTGTCTGGATAGCGGAAGTTGAAGTGGACGCCTCCGCAGTTCACGACCGTCCATCGTTTCAGGCGACCCAGCAGGGTGGTGATATTCGAGGGTGAACGGATCAGGGTGACTGCGGGTAGCCGGTCGCAGCGTACCAGCAGCTCGCGCACCGCCGGCGCGTCGCCAGCGATGGGCAGCAGCCAGGGTGACGCCGCGAGGGTTTGGGTGTCGCCGTTGGCTCGCTCATTGAACAACGCGCATTGGTTCGAGATAGGCGAAGGCCAGCCCCTCAGTACCGATTGGAGGGATTCCAGGAATACACCGTCAATCAGCAGATGGCAGGGGTTCGGCGAGCCAGCCACCATGGTCAGCAGTTGATCGACGCAATCATCAGCGAAGTGGTTGATCACGGGCTCACTCCAGTCGGGTGAAGGCGGGTGCGGCCTGAAGCGATTTGCGCAAACACTCCACGCAGACGGTTTTGGGCATGGCAGGGAAGCTCAGGGACATCGTCCCGCCCCCCACCATCGACCGCTTGCTCGCCTTGACCGTCAGCGTTCCGGGGCACTGCACGGTGAGCTGCCCGCCCTCGATGGTGATGCTCGCCCCGCCGCTGACGGCCAGCGTGACCTTCTTGGCTGCGGCGAGGTTGACCACCCCGCTGGCTGTCTTCAACTCCAGCCGCTGCTTGGCGGCGATCTGCGCCGGCCCGGCCTGCGCCTGCAGGTCGATGGGGCCGCTGGCGGCCATCAGCGTCAGCCCCTTGCCTGCGGCCTCGCTGCCTGCCTGAATGGCCCCGGCCAGCACGCCGATGGCCTGGCCGGTGTGGATGCAGGCCTGGCCGCCGATGGCCCAGTGGGTGTCTTCGCCGCTGGCCAGCGTCGTGGCGTCGCCGCTGCTCAGATGGATGTCTTGCCCGGCAGTCAGCCCGATGCCCGCCTTGCCGATGAGGGCGAGGTTGGGGTCGGCCATGTGGGGCACTTTGTCTTGCCCGGTGGCTGTGGCCTTGTCCGCCGCATCGGCGATGGCATTGGGCAGGCTGGTGGTGCTGACGCTGCCTTGCAGGCTCTTGGTGAGTGCGGCAGCCGGGGCCAGGGCGTCGTCCAGCGTGCTCTGGTTGGCAGCGTGGCTGCCTTGGGCGGCGGCCAGGGCTACGGTCTGGTGGGTGGTGGCGGCCTGGCCGAAGGTGGTGGCCAGTTGCTGCAGCTGCTTGGCCAGCGCGATGCCGGCGGCGTTGTCGCCTGCGGGCTCCGCCGTCTGGCCCAAGCCATTCCTCAAGCCATAGGTGCTGAGCATCACGCCGCGCACGGCGCGGATGCCGCCCCAGGCGTCGGTGCGCAGCTCCAGCCCCAGGCCGCGGAAGCTGCCGCGGTGGTTGTCAGCCTGGTGCAGCAGGTGGCCCATCTGCAGCCAGCTCTGGTGCTGGGTGGTGTGCAGCTGGATGCGGCCCTGGCTGGGGGTGTCATCCAGCACGAGTTGGTTGGCGCCCTGGCCGCCGAACTCCTTGCTCTTGACACCGCTGAGCGCGGCGGCGTTGGCCTGGCCGTCTTGCCCTGTCTGGGCTGCGCCCGGGGCGCCACCGTGCCAGGCGGGGCTGTGGCCGCCGGTGCCGCTGCCGATGCGGTTGCCCTGGGCGCTGGGGCGGTGGTCGGTCGAGGCTTGGTAGGCGCTGGTGTCGTGGGCTGCGGCCTGCCCGCCGGGCGTGCGCGGGATACCGGCTTCGCCTTGGCCGTTGTACAGGCTGGCCTGCACATAGGGCAGGTCGATGTCGTTGTTCAGAAAGCCGACCAGCACCTCTTGCCCGATGCGGGGGATGAACTGCTGGCCCATGCCAGCGCCGCTGTGGCCTTGGGCCACGCGCAGCCAGCAGCTGTGATCGCTTTGCGCGCGCTGGGGCGGGGCATAGGGGTTGGCCTGCCAATGAAAGCGCACCTTCACGCGGCCCTGTCCGTCGGTGTAGAGCTCGTCGGCGCCTTGGGCCTGCGGCTGGCCGGTGGGGCCCACCACCACCGCCGTCTGAAACCCCAGCGCGGTGGGGCGCGGGCGGGGCCGGGTGCCGGTGGCGTCCAGCAGCACGGGGCGCCAGGGCACGTTGCGGCGCAGGGCCTCGAAGGCGCAGGCGTAGCCGCTGGCCTGGGCCTGGGCGATCAAGGGCTCGAGGTCAGCGCTGGCGACTGGTGCACCGGGGTCAGCCGGGCCGGTGAGCTGCTGGGCTGGCAGGCTGGGCAGCGCAGGCCAGTCGGCGGGGCCGAGGTTGGCTTGCACCGCCTGGGCCAGGTCCTTGGGCAGGTTGTTGATGCCCACGGCCTGCACATGGGTGAACAAGAAGGCGCGATCGTCTGCGCTGCCCTGGCCTAAATCGGCCAGCGCATCGAGCGTGGACTGCGTGACCTCGGCCCAGGTGCCCGGGCGCAGGGTGCGCACGCTGGCGCGGCCCAGCCAGCTCTTGTAGCGGGCCTCCTGCGCTTCTTGCAGCAAGGTGGCGCAGGCGGCGGGGTCTGCGCCCAGTGCGGTCAGGCTGTGGTGCGGGTCGTACTGGCTCAGCCAGCTGTGCAGGCTGCGGGCCTCGGGGCCGCCCCACTGGTGGTGGGTGGGCACCTCGGCGTGCTGGGCCTGTTGGGCGGTGCTGTCCCAGCTGAGCACGACGGTGGCGGTGGGGCCGAGCTGGCGCACGGCGCCTAGGGCCTGGATGCTGTCTTGCTCTTCCTGGCTGCTGCTTCGGTGGTAGCGGATGCCGCGCCCGCCCACGGGGCTGGCACTGGTGGCGTCTTCGGGCTGAGCATGGCTGTGGGCAAAGAAGACGACGGTGTGGCCGCCAGGGGCCTGGCCAGCGCTCGCGTCTTTGCTGCCCTTGCCGATGTCTTCTTCCACGCGCCAGCCGATGCCTTCTTCGGCCAGCAGGCGCTGGATGAAGGCCAGATCGGTCTCGCGGTATTGCACGCAGTAGGGGCGTTGGCCGCCTTGGCGGCGATACAGCCCGTCGCGCACGTGGGCGGCCACTTCATCCGACCAGCGCCAGGCGGCCACGCGGGTGTGCTCGGCCAGCACGTCGTCGACGATCTCGATGATCGAGCGGTTTTGCCAAACGCGGCTAGCCAGGGTGTGGTCGAGCAGCGCGGGCCAGGGCTGGATCAGCAGGCTGTAGCGCGCCAGGCCGCCATCGGCCGCCAGGGCGCTGGCGCGCGTGATGTAGCCGCTGCGGTGGCTGCGGCTGCCATCGGCCAGCGTGAGCCCCAGGCGAACGGGGCGCGCGTACAGGCGCTTCAAGGGCAGATCGGCCTGAAGCGACAAGACCTGCACATCCAGCATGAAGGGCTCGGACAGCGCGTCGTGCAGCGCAAAGCGCTCGACCATCAACTCACCGGGCAGCTCGCCTTGCCCCACCGCTTCAAGCTGGTACAGCCGGCTCTGGCTTTGCCAGTTCGGCCAATGCGGCAGCAGTGCCGCCAGCGGGTTGCGCGGGGTCATGGGGCCTTCCTGGGTTTTGCCTGTTTAAGCAAGCAAGTCTAGGTCGGCCCCTTATGCGTTCAATTCCATCTGATGGGGGGGAAGTTGCAACTGGATGCAACTCCACCAACCATCCATCACTCTTCCAACATCGACCGCAGCATCCACGCGGTCTTTTCGTGGATGTCCAGTCGCTGGGTGAGCAGGTCAGCGGTCGGCTCGTCCGAGGCCTCGTCCACCAGCGGATAGAGGCTGCGGGCTGTGCGGGCCACGGCTTCATGTCCTGCCACCAGGATGCGGATCATCTCCTTGGCCTTGGGCGGCTCCACCGGGGCATCAGGCAGGCTCGTGGCCTTGCCGAAATCGGCGAACGAACCGATCGCGGGGTAGCCCAGCGCGCGTATGCGTTCGGCGATCGGGTCCACCGCGTTCCACAGCTCGGTGTACTGCTCCATGAACATGTTGTGCAGCGTGTTGAACATCGGACCAGTGACGTTCCAGTGGAAGTTGTGGGTCGTCAGGTACAGCGTGAAGGTGTCGGCCAGCAGCGTGTTGAGGCCCTTGGCGATGGCTTCGCGGTGGGCGGCCGAAATGCCGATGTCGATGGGCAGGCCTTTGGCGGGCAGCGCCTTCACGGCAGATTTCTTGTCGGACTTGGCCATGTGCAGCTCCTTCTGGTGAACGTGTGTGAGTTGATGCAGGGGATGGTCCAACTGTAGCGAAGTTCACGCGGCAGGCAGATGACACGGACCAAATCCCTGCGTGATCCAGCAGGCCGCAAACCCGCGGCTCACTCGATGGGCGTCAGCTTGGCCACGCTGAGCATCAACCACTTGGTGCCGTGGCGCCCGAAGTTGACCTGCACGCGCGCATCCGGGCCGTTGCCTTCCATCGTCAGGATGACGCCTTCGCCGAACTTGTTGTGGAACACGCTCTGTCCCACACGCAGGCCCGCTTCCGACTTGGCCTCGGCCATGGCTTTGGGCAACGGTGCGGTGAGGTCCTTGAAGTTGTCTTCGCGGGCTCCGCCTCGCCAGGCCGGCGCCGTTCGGCCGCCGCCCCCTGACCGATAAGGCTGCGCGCCCGCCCCCACCATCGAGCCCATGCCCCGCCCGCTGGACCATGCCTCCTGGTAGGCCCCCGCGAAACCCGACCCAAAGGCCTGGTTGCGTGGCGTCAGCCACTTCAGTGCTTCCTCGGGCAGTTCGTCGAGGAAGCGGCTCTTGATGTGATAGCGCGTCTGGCCATGCAGCATGCGCGTCTGGCTGAAGGTGAGGTACAGGCGCTGGCGCGCTCGTGTGATGGCCACATACATCAGCCGGCGCTCTTCTTCCAGGCCATCCACGTCGCTCATCGCGTTCTCGTGCGGGAACAGGCCTTCTTCCAGCCCCGTCAGGAACACATTGATGAACTCCAGCCCCTTGGCCGCGTGGATGGTCATCAGCTGCACGGCGTCCTGCCCGGCCTGGGCCTGGTTGTCGCCCGCCTCGAGCGAAGCATGAGTCAGGAAGGCCAGCAGCGGCGAGATGATCTCGCCCGTTTCGGCGTCGGGCAGCACATCCACCTGGGCCACAGCGGCAGGCAGGCCGGGCGCCATCGCGCCGACCGGCTGATCGGCCGGCAGTGCCACTGCATCTTTGCCAAAGCCTTCCTGCGTCACGAAGGCTTCTGCCGCGTTGACCAGTTCGGCCAGGTTCTCCAGCCGTTCCTGGCCGTCCTTCTCGCTGCGGTAGAAATCGGCCAGCCCCGAGGCCTCGACCACGTGTTCGATGATCTGGCGCAGCGTCAGGCCGGTGGTCACCTCGCGCATCGCGTCGATCATCGCCACGAAGGCGCCCAGATTGGCGCCGGCCTTGCCGGGCACCGCCGTCACGCTCTGGCTGAGGCTGCGGCCGCTCTGTCGTGCGGCGTCCTGCAACTGCTCGATGGTGCGCGCCCCGATGCCACGCGCCGGGAAGTTCACCACCCGCAAAAAGCTGGTGTCGTCGTTCGGGTTCTCGATCAGGCGGAGGTAGGCCAGCGCGTGTTTCACCTCGGCCCGCTCGAAGAAGCGCAGCCCGCCATAGACCTTGTATGAGATGCCTGCGTTGAACAGCGCCGACTCGATCACCCGCGACTGCGCGTTGCTACGGTACAGCACGGCCACCTCGTGCAGGTCGCAGCCCTCGCGGCGCAGGCTCTTGATCTCGTCCACCATCCATTGCGCCTCGGCGTAATCGCTGGCGGCCTCGTACACACGAATGGGCTCGCCCTGGCCCGCATCGGTACGCAGGTTCTTGCCCAGCCGGCGGCTGTTCTGAGCGATGAGTTGGTTGGCCGCATCAAGGATGTGGCCGTGGCTGCGGTAGTTTTGTTCCAGCTTGATGACGCGCTGCACACGGAACTCACGCTCGAAATCCGTCATGTTGCCCACGCGCGCGCCACGGAAGGCGTAAATGCTCTGGTCATCGTCGCCCACGGCGAACACGCTGTTGCCGGTCACGGCCGGGTCGCCCGCGAACATCTTGAGCCACAGGTACTGCAGGCGGTTGGTGTCCTGGAACTCATCGACCAGGATGTGCTTGAAGCGGCGCTGATAATGCTCGCGCACCTCAGGGTGGTCGCGCATGATCTCGTAGCTGCGCAGCATCAGCTCGGCAAAGTCGACCACGCCTTCGCGCTGGCACTGGTCTTCATACGCCTGATAGACAGCCAGCTGCATGCGGCCCAGCTCATCACGCGGCTGAATGTCCTGGGGCCGCAGGCCGTCTTCCTTGGCGTTGGCAATGAACCAGGTCGTCTGCTTGGGCACACACTTTTCTTCGTTGAAGCCCAGCCCCTTGATCACCCGTTTGACAGCCGAGAGCTGGTCTTGCGTATCCAGAATCTGGAAGGCCTGTGGCAGGCCTGCCACGCGCGCATGCGCCCGCAAAAAGCGGTTGCACAGCCCGTGGAAGGTGCCGATCCACATGGTGCGCGCGTTCACCGGCAGCATGGCCGACAGCCGTGCCAGCATCTCCTTGGCCGCCTTGTTGGTGAAGGTCACGGCCATGATGCCTGCGGGCGACGCCTGGCCCGTCTGCAGCAGCCAGGCGATGCGGGTAGTCAGCACGCGGGTCTTGCCCGAACCGGCGCCGGCGAGGATGAGCGCGGGGCCGGGCGGCGCCGTCACGGCAGCCAGCTGTTCGGGGTTGAGGCCCACCAGCATGGGGGAATTGCCCCCCGGCTGCGATTGCGGAAAAAATGTGGCTTGGGCAGTGGGCTCGGTCATCCGCAAATTCTAGGCGCTGGGTCAAAATGGGGCTGGCGGGTCAACCGCTGCAGAGTTCGTGACAACAGCATCGCGGCCGCTTCGCCGGCCCTCAGGGAGCCACATGCACACACCCTCTCGCCCCATGGGTCTGCCCACCGCAGGCCCTGATCAGCCGCAAGGCCTCATCTCCGACAACTCGCCCCCGGGCGGCACCCACATCGGGTCCGGCTTTGCCGCGCCGTCGCGTCAGCCCACTTCGGTGCACAGCTTCCCCGTGCAGTTCACGGGCTCAGGCAGCGAGTACTTTCGCATCTGGATCGTCAACCTGCTGCTGATGCTGGTTACGCTGGGGCTGTACTACCCGTGGGCCAAGGTGCGCAAGCTGCGCTACTTCTATGGTCACACCGAGGTCGCCGGCCACCCGCTGGATTTCCACGGCAACCCCAAGCAGATGTTGCGCGGCTTCCTGCTGATGGCCGCCCTGCTGTTCGTCTATGGCCTGGCCGGCAACGTGTCGGATCTCGCCGGCGGCATCGCGGGTCTGATCCTGGCGGCCGTATGGCCCGCACTGCTGCGCGCCTCGCTGCAGTTCCGTCTCGCACAGACCAGTTGGCGTGGCCTGCGCTTCGCCTTCCGCGGCTCGCTACGCGACGCCTACCTCGTCTTCGCAGGTCCCATGGCCGCCATCGCGGCAGCCGGCATCATTCTGGCAGTAGCCCTGAGCGGGCTGGGTGAGAACCAGCGCCCCGGCGGCCCCCAGGCGCTGGCCCTGTTGCTTTTCGTGCTGGTGGCCGTCGGCGTCGGCCCCTATCTGTTGTGGCGCCTGAAGGCCTATCAGCACAACCATTACGCGCTGGGTCCCTGGCAAACCACCTTCCGGGCCACTTGTGGCGACGTGGCCAAGGTGTTCCTCTCCACCGCAGCCGTGGGCTTCGGATCGGTCGTGGCCTTTGGCGCGGTCGTGGGCCTGCTGGCCGCGCTCATCGGTGGCGGTGGCATGGCCGGGATGATGGCCGGCCTGATGATGATCACGCCCGTGGTGATCATCGGGATGCTGATCATGCAGGCGCTGTACGCCGCCTACTTCACAGCCAAGATGCAGAACCTGGTCTGGACCAGCACCGGCAACCGCCAGATCCGCTTCAAGAGCCACGTGCCCGTGTGGGGCCTGACCAAGCTGATGATGAAGAACACCGTGCTCACGGGCCTGACCCTGGGCCTGTACTGGCCCTTCGCAGCTGTGGCCATGGCACGTCTCAAACTCGAGTCGGTCAGCGTCCACACCCGCCAGCATCCGGATGACCTGGTGGTGGCAGCCCAGGCCCGTTACCAGGACGCCGCAGGCGACATGGCTGCAGACCTGCTTGGCATCGACGTGGGCCTCTGATGCACGACGCGCCGCCCGAGGCCTTTGCCGACACGCAGCCGGCTCAGCCCGCCCAGCCCGCCATGGTGAGCCAGCCGCCGGCGGCCGGCGCGGGGTTGCCTGTACGCTACTTCGATGGCCGCAGCGCCCGGGCCCAAGACGCCGTGTTGACCCGCGAAGGCCCGCACGCCGTGCTCCGGACATCGACCGGCGAGGTGCGGCTGCCCTGGCGCGACGTGGACTGGCCCGAGCGCACGCGCCACGGCACGCGCAACGCCCACATCGCCAGCGGGGGCAGCATCCAGAGCGACGACGGCGCTGCCTGGGACACCTGGATGCGCACGCACCACGGCCGCGAAAGCTGGGTGGTGCGGGCGCAGCAGAGCTGGCGCGCCACACTGGTGGCCGTGCTGCTGTTGTGCGTGGTGACCGCGGCCGGCTACCGGTGGGGCTTGCCGCTGGCAGCCAGCGGGCTGTTGCAAGTCGTGCCGCACTCGGTGGACCAGAGCCTGGGTCAATCGACGCTCGACAGCCTCGAAGGCGGCCTGCTCAAGCCCAGCAAGGTGCCCGAAGCCACCCAGGCACACCTGCGTGCGCAGTTCCAGGCGGCTCTGAGCAAGCACCAGCTTGCGCAAGGCGGGCCGCACCCCGCTCACGCCGGGGTGCGCATCCTGTTTCGTGACTCGGGTATCGGCCCGAACGCACTGGCCCTGCCTGACGGCACCATCGTCGTGACCGACGACATGGTCAAGCTGCTCAAGGACCGCGAAGACGTGCTGATCGGTGTGCTCGGCCACGAACTCGGGCATGTGGAAGCCCGCCATGGCATGCGCATGGTGATCCAGTCCAGCCTGCTCGGGGCGGTCACGTCTCTGGCCCTGGGCGATGTCAGCGGCCTGCTGGCGGGCGCGCCCGCCCTGCTCGGCCATCTGCATTACTCGCGCCAGATGGAACGCGAGGCCGACGATGTGGCCATCGTCTTCCTGCGGGCCAACGCCATGCGGCCGAGCATCATGGCCGTGCTGTTCGAACGACTGGCCGACGAGGAAGACGCCGAGACCGAGCGCAGCCAGATCGGCATCGCGCTGAGCAGCCACCCAGCAGACGCCGAGCGCATCGCCCGCTTCAAGGCCGCGGACACCGCCACGCACTGAGCAGCGACCGGGCCGCAGGGCCCGTTAATCCATGTGGACGAGTTCACGGTAGTCGGGCACCCGGGCCTTCCAACCCAGCGTCTCGCGGATGCGCAAACGCAGCGTGTCGGCCGCCTGCGGCTCGCCATGCGTCACGAACACCTCGTGAGGGGCGCGCGGCAAGGCTTGCAGCCAGTCCAGCAACCCCCGCTGGTCGGCGTGGGCGGACAGCCCTTCGATCTGCTGCACTTCGGCGCGGATGGGTACGTACTCACCAAACAGCTTGATCGAGGTCGCCCCGGACGCCAGGGCCGCGCCCCGCGTGCCACCCGCCTGGAAGCCTCCCAGCACCACGCTGTTGCGCGCGTTCGGGCCATAGTGCAGCAGGTGGTGCAGCACCCGCCCGCCAGTGACCATCCCGCTGCCGGCCACGATCACCATCGGGTAGCGCTGCTGCAACAAAGCTTTGGACTCGTCCACGCTGCGCACAAAGCGCGTCATTTCGCGGATGCCCACGCACTCGTCGTGCGTGAGCCGATGCTGGTCACGGTGCCGCTCATAGACCTGCGTGGCCGCGATCCCCATCGGGCTGTCGAGCACGACCGGCACGTCCGGAATGGCGCGCGCCTGCTTGAGACGGTACAGCGCATACAGCAACCCTTGCGTGCGCCCGACAGCGAACGCCGGAACCACCACCACGCCGCCACGCGCCACCGTGCGGCGCACGATGTCGCCCAGACGCTCGATCGGGTCGACATCAGGATGGAGGCGGTCACCATAAGTCGACTCGACCACCACCCAATCTGCCCCAGGTGGCGTGGCTGGCGGCGACATGACCAGGTCATCCTGACGCCCCAGGTCGCCCGAGAAGAGCACCGAGCGCCCCTCGCAGGCCACATGCACGCTGGCTGCGCCCAGGATGTGCCCCGCTGGCGTGAACTGCACCTGCACGCCATCGGCCAGCTCCAGTTGCCCGTTCGACGGCACGGCGCGCAAGCGTTTGAGGCAAGCCTGCGCGTCCTGCACCGTGTACAAGGGCTCGGCCGGGTGGTGTTTGGTGGCACGGTGCCGATTGCGGTAGCGGGCCTCTTCCTCCTGCAGGTTGGCCGTGTCCTGCAACAGGATTTCGCACAGGTCGGCGCTGGCCGCCGTCGTCCAGATCGGGCCTTTGTAGCCGTGCCGCGTCAACAAGGGCAAGGTGCCGCTGTGGTCGATGTGGGCGTGCGTCAGCAGAACCGCATCCAGCGTGCGCGGATCGAACGGGAGCGGCGCCCAATTGCGCTCGCGCAGTGTCTTGTAGCCCTGAAACAGGCCGCAATCAACCAATACCCGCAGCCCCCCGACTTCCACCAGCGACTTGGAGCCGGTGACGGTGCCGGTGGCGCCGTAGAACGTCAGATCCATCTCATCCCTTCCGATGGCCGGCGCGGCCGGCACCGATTTGCAGCAAGGTGCTCAGCACAGGCGCCAGCACCGGCGCGAACCGCCTTATCAGCACCCACGCCCCCCAGGCACGCGAGGCCGCCCCGGCCGCGCGCGTTGGGCGCCAGACAGCCAGCGCCACGGCGCCAACGGCCCATACCCACGGATTGCGACGCAGCCATTGCCAACCACGCGCCGCCGTGTCGGCCGTGCGCCATGCTGGTGCCAGGCCCTCGTCGAGTTGCCGCCCCAGTTGCAGGCGCAGCATGGCGCTGCGCCGCATCAACGAGGCGCGGCGCCGCGCCAGTTCGGCGTCTCGCTGGCTCATACGTCCTCCCGATCACGGGGCGTCGCCTCGGCAGAAGCCGCGCCCGCGAGCGCGCGCTGGTCCGCCTCCAGTTCAGCCAGCGTGCCGCCCAGCCACTCATGCGAGGCCACCAGCAAGGCGCGCACGCGCCACGCTGCCACGGCCGCCACGGCCAGGAACGCCAACGCCGACGACCCCAGCGCCAGCAAGCGATGGGTGTCCCACCACAGCACCGTCAACCACGCGGCGAGAAAGACGAGCCCGAAGCCGCCCAGCAAGATGCCCAGCGCACCCCAGGCGAGCACGCCCAGCAAGCGACGCTTCTCGGCTTCGAGTTCGACTGACAGCAGGGCCAGCCGCGTGTGAGCGATGGCCATCAGCGTGGCCGCCAGCGACTGCAGCGAGGTCTTCAAACCCCCGGCAGCGCCGCGGCCCGCATCGGGACGCGCGTCGTCGGCCATGCCTGCGCGACTCAACGCCGGCTGATGAGCATGCCCAGCAGCAACCCCACGCCCGCCGCAATGCCGACCGACTTCCAGGGGTGGTCGTGTACGTAGTGGTCGGTGGCCTTGGCGGCGGCACGCGCACGGTCGACCACGGCTTCCTGGGCGTCAATCAGGCCATCCTTGGCCCGCAGGAGCGTATCGGCCACCCGGGCGCGCAATTCGGCCATGCCGGCCTGCGCATCGTCGCTGGTGGCCGCCAGCAAGGCTTCCGCGTCCGCCATCACCATCTTCAGGTCCGACATCAGCTTTTCTTTTTGGGCGGTGGTCAGTTCGCTCATGGCTTGCTCCTTGTGGTCAGGGTGAAAAAAACGGTCAATGCAGCACCAGCAAAGGCACCTTGCTGTGCGCCAGCACGCTCTTGGTCAACGAGCCGTGGATCAGGGCGTCCAGCCCATGGCGACCATGGGTGGCCATCACGATGAGGTCGCATGCATGCGCCTGTGCGGCGTCGACGATGGCCTGCTCCACGTTGTCCGTGATCACGAACTGGCCATCGAACTCGACACCGGCCGCACGGGCCTGGTCGGCAAAACGCCCCAGCAACTCGCGGGCGTGCTGCTCGCAGCGACGCTCGTGCTCCTGAAAGGTCTCGACGTCATAGGCCACGGCCGCCGTCTCCACCACCATGACAGGCAGCGGCGGCTCGGCCGTGAGCCCGGTGATGCGCGCACCCAGCATCTTGGCCAGGCCAATCGCATGGTCCATTGACTTCTGTGACAGGTCTCCGCCGTCAACCGGCACCAGCAGATGTTCGTACATGGGGCTTCCTCCTGGGATGCAGGTCGCGCCCGACATGGGCGGCAATGCAATTCATCCTAGAGGCGCAATCCGTCCACGCCAAGCCATTTTCGGCAAGACGGCCACGCCGCTGGTGTCATCTTTGATCCAGATCAGGCCCATGAGTTCCAGTTGCATCCCCATTCGTGACCAAAACGCAAAGCTGGCGAGGTCGCCCCGCCGCCTAAAATGCACGCCATGACCGAACTCGCCAAATCCTTCGACCCCGCTCCGATCGAGGCCCTGTATGGCCCGCTGTGGGAGCAACGCGGCCTGTACAAGCCCACGCTTGACGAGTCCAAGCCCTCGTTCTGCATCCAGCTGCCGCCACCGAATGTGACCGGCACCCTGCACATGGGCCACGCCTTCAACCAGACCATCATGGACTCGTTGACGCGTTACCACCGCATGAAGGGCCACAACACGCTGTGGATCCCTGGCACCGACCACGCAGGCATCGCCACGCAGATCGTGGTCGAACGCCAATTGCAGGAGAAAGGCCAGAACCGGCACAACCTAGGTCGCAAGAACTTTGTGGCCAAGATCTGGGAATGGAAGGAGCAATCCGGCTCGACCATCACCCAGCAGATGCGCCGCATGGGCGACTCGGTCAGCTGGGAGCACGAATACTTCACCATGGACGACAAGCTGTCCAAGGTGGTGGTCGAGACCTTCGTGCGGCTGTATGAAGAAGGCCTGATCTACCGCGGCAAGCGGCTGGTGAGCTGGGATCCGATTCTGAAATCGGCCGTATCCGACCTCGAAGTCGAAAGCGAGGAAGAAGACGGCTCGATGTGGCACATCCGCTATCCCATCGATGGCAGCGATGAGACCCTGGTCGTGGCCACCACCCGTCCCGAGACCATGCTCGGCGACACCGCCGTCATGGTCCACCCCGAAGACGAGCGCTACAGGCACCTGATCGGCAAGCTGGTCAAGCTGCCCATCACCGGCCGACTGGTGCCGGTGATCGCCGACGAGCACGTCGACAAGGACTTCGGCACTGGCGTCGTCAAGGTCACCCCGGCCCACGACACCAACGACTACCAGGTTGGCCTGCGGCACAACCTGCCGATGATCACCATCTTCACGCTGGAAGCGCAGGTGGTGTCGCATCTACCCGAGATCCCCGAGGCCTACCGCGGGCTGGACCGCTTCGTGGCCCGCAAGGCCCTGGTGGCCCAGTTGGACGCCGAAGGCCTGCTGGTCGAGGTCAAGAAGCACAAGCTGATGGTGCCCCGCTGCGCCCGCACCGGCCAGATCATCGAGCCGATGCTGACGGATCAATGGTTCGTCGCCATGACCAAGCCCGGCGCCCAGGGCAAGTCCATTGCCGAGCAGGCCATCGAGGCCGTGGAATCGGGCGATGTGAAGTTCGTGCCCGAAAACTGGGTCAACACCTACAACCAGTGGATGAAGAACATCCAGGACTGGTGCATCAGTCGCCAACTGTGGTGGGGCCATCAGATCCCGGCCTGGTACGGCAGCAACGGCGAAATCTTCGTTGCACGCAGCGAAGACGAAGCCCGCACCCGTGCCAAGGCCGCCGGCTACGAGGGCGAACTGACGCGCGACGAAGACGTGCTCGACACCTGGTACTCGTCGGCGCTGGTGCCCTTCTCCACGTTGGGCTGGCCCGAACAGACCAAGGAAATGGACCTGTTCCTGCCGTCGTCGGTGCTGGTCACCGGCTACGACATCATCTTCTTCTGGGTCGCCCGGATGATCATGATGACCAAGCACTTCACGGGCAAGGTGCCGTTCAAGCACGTCTACATCCATGGCCTGGTGCGCGATGCACAGGGCAACAAGATGTCGAAGTCGGAAGGCAATGTGCTCGACCCGGTCGATCTGATCGACGGGATCGAACTCGCGCCGCTGCTTGAGAAGCGCACCACCGGCCTGCGCAAGCCCGAGACGGCGCCGAAGGTCCGCAAGGCCACCGAGAAGGAGTTCCCCGAGGGCATCCCGGGCTATGGCGCCGATGCGCTGCGCTTCACCTTCGCGGCACTCGCCAGCCTGGGCCGCGCCATCAACTTCGACTCCAAGCGCTGCGAGGGCTACCGCAACTTCTGCAACAAGCTCTGGAACGCCACCAAGTTCGTGCTGATGAACACTGAGGGCCAGGATTGTGGCCTCAAGGCGCACGAGCCCGGCGTGTGCGCCGTGGGCGGCTACCTGGATTTCAGCCCGGCTGACAAATGGATCGTGAGCGAACTGCAGCGCGTCGAGGCTGCGGTGGAGCAAGGCTTCACCGACTTCCGTCTGGACAACGTCGCCAACACCATCTACCAGTTCGTCTGGGACGAGTACTGTGATTGGTACATCGAGATCGCCAAGGCCCAGCTCAACGCTGCCAAGGCGTCGGGTAACGAGGCTGCTGCGCGCGCCACGCGCCGCACCCTGATCCGCGTGCTCGAAACCGTGCTGCGCCTGCTGCACCCCATCACGCCCTTCATCACCGAAGCGCTGTGGCAGGTCGTGGCCCCCGTGGCCGGGCGCAAGCAGGCCGGCAGCGACGAGTCGCTGGTGACGGCAGCCTACCCGCGCGCCGACCTGGGCCGCATCTGCCCCGAGTCGGACGCCTGGGTGGCCAAGCTCAAGGCCATTGTGGGCACCACGCGCAACCTGCGCAGCGAGATGAACCTCTCACCGGCCGAGCGCATGCCGCTGCTCGCCACGGGCGACGCCGCCTTCATGCAGCAAGCCGCCCCGGTCATCCAGGCCCTGGCCAAGCTCAGCGAGGTCAAGGTGCTGGACGAGGCGGCCTTCGCGGCTGCCACTCAGATGGCCCCTGTGGCCGTTCAGGGTGACGCCCGGCTGGCCCTGCATGTCGAGATCGACGTGGCGGCCGAGCAGGCGCGCCTGAGCAAGGAAATCACCCGCCTCGAAGGCGAGATCGCCAAGGCCGAAGCCAAGCTGGGCAACGAGAGCTTCGTCGCCCGCGCGCCCGCTGCCGTGGTCGACCAGGAGAAACAACGCCTGGCCGACTTCGGCGCCACCCTCACCCGCGTGCGCGAACAGCTGCAGCGCCTGGGCTGATCCGATTCAGCAGTACGGAACCAACATGCAGATCACCAAGGCCATCTTCCCGGTTGCCGGCCTCGGCACCCGCTTCCTGCCTGCCACCAAGGCCCAGCCCAAGGAAATGCTGCCGGTGGTCGACAAGCCGCTGATCCAGTACGCGGTCGAGGAGGCGTACGCCGCCGGCATCCGCGAGATGATCTTCGTGACCGGTCGCCACAAGCGCCCCATCGAGGACCACTTCGATACCGCGTTCGAGCTGGAGTACGAACTGGAGCAAGCCGGCAAGCTGGAGTTGCTGCGCACCGTGCAGTCCATCAAGCCGGACGACATGGAGTGCGTGTTCGTGCGCCAGCCCAAAAGCCTGGGCCTGGGCCATGCCGTGCTGTGTGGCGAGCGCCTGGTGCGCGGCGAGCCGTTTGCCGTGCTGCTGGCCGACGACCTGATGGTCGGAGAGCCGCCTGTGCTGCAACAGATGGTCGAGCAGTTTGCTGCGCTCAAGAGCTCGATCCTGGCTGTTCAGGAGGTTCCGGCCGAGCACACGCGGCGCTATGGCATCGTGGCGGGCAACACCGTCTCGGAGCGCCTGGTCAATGTGCAACGCATCGTCGAGAAGCCCGCACCGGACGCGGCGCCATCACGCCTGGGCGTGGCGGGCCGCTACATCCTGACCCCTGCGGTGTTTGATCAGATCCGCGCCCAACCCCGTGGCGTGGGCGGCGAAATCCAGCTGACGGACGGCATCGCCGGACTGCTGGCCAGCGAACGCGTCTACGCCTACTGCTACGAGGGCAAACGCTACGACTGCGGCAGCAAGGAGGGTTTTCTGGAGGCCAACGTCGAGTTGGCACTGCGCCACCCGCAGATCGGCCCCGGCTTTGCGGCCTACCTGCGCACCCTGACGCCTCAGATCGCCGACTGAGGCGCCTGCGCCCCGGGAAGGGGCAGCAGGCCCGCCATGTCGAGCTGCATGGCAATCATGTTGACCAGCGTGGCCACAGAGGGGCGCCCCGTGTCGATGCTGTAATGCGCCACGGCCTCGTAAAGCGGGTGTCGCTCATCGTACAGGGCCTTGAGTTTCGCCTTCGGGTCGGCCACCTGCAGCAAGGGGCGCTGCGTGTCGTGCCGCAAACGGCGAAACAGCTCATCGGGCGTGGACCGCAGGTAGACGACCGTGCAGCGTGACTGCAGGTGTTCGCGGTTCTCTGGGCGCAGCACGGCACCGCCCCCCGTGGCCAACACCATCGACTCGCCGGGGCCGGCGCAAGTCAACTCATCGATGACCTTGGCCTCTTCGTCTCGGAAGGCTGCCTCACCGTGCTCGGCAAAGTAGGCCTTGATGGGCATGCCGAAGCGCGCCTCCAGCGTCGAATCGGCATCCACGAAACGCACGCCCAGGCGGCGCGCAAGCTGACGCCCGACGGTGGACTTGCCGCCGCCGGGCAGGCCCACCAGGGCAATGACCGTCAAACCAACTGCTCCAGACAGACAGGGATCAACGCAGACCTGAGCGATCCGAGACGACCTTCGGGGTGAGGAAAATCAGCAACTCTGAGCGACGCGATGAACGCTGGCTGTTGCGGAACAGCACGCCAACGCCGGGGATATCGCCGAGTAGCGGCACCTTCTGCTGCGTCACGCTCTCGCTTTGCTGGAAGATGCCACCGATCACCACCGTGCCGCCGTTCTCCACCAGCACCTGGGTCTTGACTTGCTTGGTGTCGATGGACGGGCCGGCACGGGTTTCCTGACCGACGCTGTCCTTGTTCACATCGACATCCAGGATGATGCTGCCCTCAGGCGTGATCTGCGGTGTGACTTCCAGCTTCAGCGTGGCCTTGCGGAAGGCCAGCGCGGTGGCGCCGCTTGAGGTCGCCGTTTCGTACGGAATCTCGGTACCTTGTTCGATCAGCGCCTTGACCTGGTCTGCCGTGATCACGCGGGGGCTGGAAACCACTTTGCCGCGACCATCGGCTTCCAATGCAGAGATCTCGAGATTCAGCGCATGGTTCACGCTCGACGAGAACAGCGACACGCCCATGGTGGCAGCAGAGAAGCCGTTCAAGCCATTAGCAGGCAGGTTGACGAAGTAGCTGTTGGCGATAGAGGAGGTGGCAGCTCCACCAGTTCCGCCTGTTCCCCCCGTGCCTCCGGTGGCAATCTGCCCAGTCGAGCCGACCACACCGGAATAGTTACCGCCGATACCCAAATTGAGCCGCCCGGATGAGGCAACTGAATTGCGATTGAGCGTGCCCAGTCGGACACCGAGCGTGCGGCCGAAAGAATCGTCGGCCTCGACGATGCGCGCCTCGATCAGCACCTGGCGTGCGGGCACATCGATCTTGGCAATCATCTGCTGGATTTCTTCCAGCTTGCTGGGAATGTCGTTGACGAACAGCTGGTTGGTGCGCGTCTCGAAAATCACGCTGCCACGCGGCGACAGAATGCGCGTCGAGTTGTTGCCCCCGGCCGAGCCGCCCGTGTTGTTGCCGGTCAGGCCCTTGGCGATCTCTTCAGCCTTGGTGTAGTTGAGCTGGAAGGACTGCGTACGCAGTGGCTCCAGCGCGGCCACCTGGGCCTTGGCCTCCAGGTCCATCTTCTCCTTGGCGTTGATCTCGTCCTTGGGGGCGATCCACAGCACATTGCCGGTCTTGCGCACGCCCAGGCCCTTGGCCTGCAGGATGATGTCCAGCGCCTGATCCCAGGGCACGTCCTTCAGGCGCAGGGTGACATTGCCCGTCACGGTGTCGCTGGTCACCACGTTGAAGTTGGTGAAGTCGGCGATCACCTGCAGCAGCGCACGCACTTCAATGTTCTGGAAATTCAGCGACAGCTTCTCACCCGCATAGCCGGGACCCTGCGTCAGCTTGTTCGGATCGGTCTTGCGGGCGCGCACCTCCAGCACGAACTGGTTGTCACTCTGGTAGGCAGAGTGTTCCCAGTCACCAGTCGGCGTCACGTTCAGTCGCACGCGCTCACCCATCTGCGTGGCCGTCATGTCCTGCACGGGCGTACCGAAATCGGACACGTCGAACTTGCGGCGCAGCCGGTCTGGCAAGCTCGCGCCAGAAAACTCGACCACGAGGGCCTTGCCCTGCTGGCGAATGTCGACACCCACCTGATTGTTGGGCAACTCAACCACCACGCGACCGGAGCCATCCGAACCACGGCGGAAGTCGATGTCACGCAGCGCCAACGGTACGGCGTTCATGTTCGAGGCGAAACGGGTCCCGGACTCGCGCACGGGCGTGGCCTGCGCAGGCGCTTCAGCCGCGGCCACAGGCGCCGGGGCTGCGCCAGCCGCCTCCAGCGTCAGCAGCAGGGTCTTGCCCTGAACCTGGGCCCTGTAGGTGGAGGGCTGCCGCAGGTTGAGCACCAGACGCGTGCGCTCACCGGCCTGCGCCACGTTGACCGATCGAACATTGCCCTGGTTGATGTCCACCAGATTGCGGCCCAGCGCGTTGGTGACACCCGGCAGGTCAATGGCCACCCTCGGCGGCGCCTGAACCACGAAGCCGGCCGGCAGAGACGCCAGCGGCTCGCTCATCTCGATGCGGATGACATCGGCACCGCCCTGCTGCGAGCTGGTAATGGCCTGAATCGCCGCGGCGGCCCAGGTCAGCGGCGACATCACGGCCAAGGTCAGGCCAGCCATTGCAATGCGCCACGGTTTCATCTTGGGGGTCTCCAGCATCGTCATCATTGTCCTGCCTCCTGCAGCTGCAGGGTGGCGGTGCGCTCGATCCACTCGCCTGCGGCGTCCTGCACGATTTCTCGCAATTCGATCTCGGTCTCGGTGATCTTCATGATCTTCCCGTAGTTCTGGCCGAGGTAGTCCCCCGCCTTGACCTGGTACAACAGGTTATCCACGCGCAGCAGCGCATAAGGTGCGCCGCGCTTGCTCACGCTGCCCACCATGGTCATGCTGTCCAGAGGGAACGCTTCCAGTGGCTCCTTGCGCCGGTTCAGCTCAGCCGACACAACGGAATTGGGCTGCGCGGCCTCCTGACGCAGAGCCCCGGTCAGCTTCTGAACGCTGAACGGCTCGGCCCCTTCGGCGCCGGCATAGGCCTGAGGGCTGAAGCGCAACGGCGGCGACAGAGGCTCCACATTGGGCCGCACCTGCTGACGCTGCTGCGCCATCCAAGATTGCAGCTCCTCTTCATGCCCGCTGCATCCGGCGAGCAAGGCCGCCGACACACACAGCGGCCACAGCAGTCTGGGGGAATAACGCGTCATCACTTCGTGGCCCCCGCTTTGGCTTTCGCATCCTTGTTCGCCTGAACTTCGGCTGGGTCGAGGTAGCGGTAGGTTCTCGCGGTGGCCTCCATGTAGAGGTTGCCCGACGCATCCTTGGCCACGACGTTGCCAATGACCAGTTCGTGCAGGGTCACGATGCGCGACAGGTTGGCTACGTCGGCGGTGAACGCACCGATGTCGTGGTAGCGACCCGTCACGCGAATGGCGATGGGCAGTTCTGCGTAGTAGTCCTTGACCACCACCTGCCCAGGCCGGAACAACTCAAACTCCAGGCCGCGACCGAGACCGGCCTGGTTGATGTCCGACAGAAGCGCGTCCATATCGGCCTTGCCGGGCAACTGCTTTTCCATCTGCTTGACGTACTCCTCGACCTGGATACGCTGCTTGCGCAGCAACTCCAGGTTGACGGCCTGGGTCACCTTGTTCTGAAAATCGGCTTTGAGTTGCGGCTCACGGTCGCGCTCGGACTGCAACTCCTCTTGCTGGCCGGACAGCAGGGCCGCCCAGCCGAGCAGCACCACCAGCGCGGCGGCTGCCACGAAGGCTGCTGCCTTGGGCAGCACTGGCCATTGCCCTGGCTCGTTCGGATTGAGTCCTTTGAACTGGTCCTGCGCGTCCTGGAACCACGCGTTCAGGTCGATGTTGGCGTTCAGTTTGGCCATTCCTACCTCACACCTTCGGCGCAGCGGGCGCCGACGCGCCCGAAGCCGCTTCTGCTGGCGCCACATCCTGGGGCCGCTTGAGCGTCAAGCGCATGGAAAACTCGAACAGCCTGCGCGACTCGCTGGCACCGCGACCCGCGGGCGCGGCCTTGATCTCAACCAGCTCGGGCTGCGCCAACCACGGCGACCGGCTGTTCGCGTTGCGCAGGAACTCGGACACGCGCTCGTTGCTTTGCGCCATGCCGCTGACCAGTACGCTTTCGCCGCTGTGCCGGATGGCGGTCAGGTAAATGCCTTCGGGCGTCTGGGCAACCAGTTCATTGAGCAGATGGACGGGCACATTGCGGTCGGTCTGCAGATCTTCGACCGCTCGCTGCCGGGCCTTGAGCGATTCGATCTCACCCTTGAGCGTCGAGACGTCCTTGATCTCGGTTTCCAGCTTGGCAATGGCGTCCATCAGGACCGCGTTGCGCTCCTGCTGGCTGCTGATCATCTGCATCTGGACGCCGTACCAGAACACCACGATGGCCACACCAGCCAGGCCGGAGACCCCCAGACCGGCGAAGAACGCCTGCTTGCGCAGCCGGCGTTTCTCTTCGCGGTGGGGAAGAAGGTTGATGAGGATCATGCGAGGAACCTCCGCATGGCCAAGCCACAGGCGGTCAGATAGGAAGACGCTTCGCGCCGCAACTTGCTTTCACGCACGGCAGAGCCCAGCTTCATGCCTTCGAAGGGATTGACCACCATCGACGCAAAGCCGGTCAGTTCGGTGACCCGGTCCTTCAACCCGGGCAGGGCTGCGGTACCACCAGCCAGCATCACGTAATGGACCTTGTGGTGCGGCGTGCTGGTGAAGAAATACTGCAAGGCACGGCCGATCTCCTGCGAAAGGCTGTCGACAAACGGGGCCAGCAGTGCGCCCTGGTAATCCTCGGGCAGGTCTCCCGACAGCTTCTTCTGCTCGGCCTCTTCGTAAGAAAATCCGTACTGACGCGAGATCAACTGCGTCAGCTGGGCGCCGCCGAAAGCCTGATCGCGGTCGTACAACAACTCATTGTCACGCAGCACTTTGAGGCTGGTGTTTTCTGCGCCGATCTCGAACAGGGCGACCAGTGCGTCCTTGCCCTCGCCCGGGAGAGAGGCAATCAGTCTTTGCATGGCCAGGCGCGAGGCGTAAGACTCGATGTCCAGCACGGCAGGCTTCAGCCCAGCCGCTTCGGCAAGGCCTTGGCGGTCCTGAACGCGGTCTTTGCGCGAGGCAGCGATCATCACTTCGACATCGCCCGCCGAGGTCGGGCTGGGGCCAATCACGCAGAAGTCCAGGCTCACTTCGTCGAGGGAGAACGGAATGTACTGGTTGGCTTCCGCCTCGACCTGCATTTCCATTTCCTCTTCGCGCAGGCCGGCCGGTAACATGATCTTCTTGGTGATCACGGCCGACTGGGGCATGGCCATGGCCACGTGCTTGGTACGTGTGCCACTTTTGCTTACAACTTTTCGCACCGCCTCGGCGACTTCGTCGAATTTCTCAATCTGGCCATCCGCGATCCATCCCTTATCGAAAGGCTCGGACGCAAATCGATCGAGAACGTATTCCCCATTGCCTGATTGACTCAGTTCTACCAGCTTCACGCTCGATGAACTGATGTCCAGCCCGATCATCGGCGGATGTTTGCGGCCCAGGAGCGTGTCAAGAAAACTCACACCATCCTCCACGCGCCCAAAGAGGCGCTGGAACGTTAAAGAAAGCCGTTGAATCGTATCAGCAAAAAAAATGTGAATGAACGCGAAGAAAGCAGGAGAAATCCCGCGCTCGTTGCGCGATGCACACGCCTTACAAACCGTTGCAACCCGCGCGCAAAAAACCCGCGGGCTGGGGCAGGCAGATCGGCCGGGCGTCAGAACCCCGGGGTTTCTATAATCACGGCTCCGCATTGAGCCGAACCCCATGAGCGCATCCGAGCCCCGATCTTCTTCGCCACGCAGCCGCGGCGCGCTGCGCGACACTTGGTGGTGGCAGTACCTTGGCCGCCCCCTGCTGATCGCGGGTGGACTGCTGGCAGCGGCGGGCCTGGCTGGCGCCATGCTGTTGGCCACGGCACTCTCGGTGGCCTACCCCAAGCTGCCGGAGGTGACCGGGCTGAGCGCCTATCGGCCGGTGATGCCGCTGCGTGTGTACTCTGCCGAAGGCATGTTGATCGGCGAGTTCGGTGAGGAAAAGCGCAACTTCGTGCGCATTCGGCAGATTCCGAAGGTCATGCGGGACGCCGTGCTGGCGATCGAGGATGCGCGCTTCTACGAGCATCACGGAGTGGACTACATCGGCGTCATCCGGGCTGGTCTGGCGAACTTCGGAGAGGCCCGAAGCCAGGGCGCGTCCACCATCACGATGCAGGTGGCGCGCAACTTCTACCTGCCCACCGAGAAAACCTTCACCCGCAAGATCTACGAGATCCTGCTGGCGCTGAAGATTGAAAGCGAGCTGACGAAGGACCAGATCCTCGAGCTCTACATGAACCACATCTTCCTGGGTCAGCGGGCATACGGCTTCGCGGCGGCCAGCGAGATCTACTTCGGCAAGCCACTGGAGGAAATCAGCATTGCCGAGGCAGCCATGCTGGCGGGCCTGCCAAAGGCCCCATCGGCCTACAACCCGATCCGCAACCCGAGACGCGCCACCGTGCGGCAGCTGTACATCCTGGACCGGATGTACGAAAACGGATTCATCACGGCTGCGCAACGGGACCAAGCCAAGAAAGAACAGCTGAGCTACCGGCGCAAGGACAGCATCCCGGCAGAAGCCGAGTACGTTGCCGAGACGGCACGCCTGCTGGTGCACGAGCGTTACGGCTCACAGGCTTACACCCGCGGGTTGAATGTGTACACCTCGGTTTCAATGGCCGAGCAGGCTGCGGCCTACCACGCGTTGCGCAAGGGTTTGCTGGATTTCGACCGGCGCCAGGTCTGGCGCGGCCCCGAAGGTCATGTGAATCTGCCCGCAGATCGCAACCAGTGGGATGTGGCCATTGCAGAAGCCTTGGAGGATCATCCGGACAGCGGCGACATCGTGGCCGCCGTGGTGCTGGAGGCCGAAGCGCGACGACTCAAGGTTGCGCTGCAGTCAGGCGAGCATCTCGAGCTGACCGGGGATGCGGTGCGCGCCGCCGCCAGCGGCCTGGGCGACAAAGCCAACCCCAAAACACAGGTGCGGGTGGGTTCCATCATCCGTGTCATGCCGGATCGGCAAAAGAAGTGGTCCGTTGTGCAGATGCCAGTGGTCGAGGGTGCGTTCGTGGCGCTTGATCCACAAACGGGCATGCTGCGCGCCATGGTGGGTGGCTTCGAGTTCGATCGCGCCAAGTTCAACCGCGTCACGCAGGCCTGGCGCCAGCCCGGCTCCAGCTTCAAGCCCTTCATTTACTCGGCTGCGCTGGAAAAAGGCTTCACCCCATCCACCATGGTCAATGACGGCCCCTTGTTCTTCCCAGGGAGCGCCACGGGCAGCAAGCCATGGGAGCCGAAGAACTACGACGGCAAGTTCGAAGGGCCCATGAGCCTGCGCCGGGCGCTGGCGAAGTCCAAGAACATGGTTTCCATTCGCGTGCTGCACTCCGTCGGCGCCCAGTATGGCCAGGAGTGGGTGACACGCTTCGGCTTCGATGCCGAACGCCACCCGCCGTACCTGACCATGGCGTTGGGCGCCGGCTCCGTCACGCCCCTGCAGATGGCCAGCGCCTACGCCGTGTTCGCCAACGGCGGGTATCGCCTGAATCCGGAACTGATCGTCAAGGTGACCGACAGCCAGGGGCAGGTGCTGGCCGAGCACCGAGAGTCGCCGCTGGACGAGCGGATGCGCGCGATTGACGCGCGCAACGCCTTCATCACGTCCAGCCTGCTGCAGGAGGTGACCCGCTCAGGCACCGCCGCGCGCGCGCAGGGCACGCTCAAACGTCCTGATCTGTACGGGAAGACCGGCACGACCAACGACTCGATGGATGCCTGGTTCGCGGGCTACTCGCTGCACCAGGTGGCCGTGGTGTGGATCGGCTACGACAAGCCGCGCAAGCTGGGCGACCGCGAAACCGGTGGTGGGCTGGCCTTGCCTGTGTGGATCGACTACATGAGCACCGCCCTGCGTGGCAAGCCGGTGATGGAGCCGACGCCTCCCGAAGGTCTCGTGAACCTGGGCGGCGAGTGGTACTACGAGGAATTCACGCCCGCAACCGGGGTGCGCGAGCTCGTGGTGGAGGAAGGCGAACCACGCGATGCGCCGCCGGTACCCAGCGAGGGCGAGCGGCGCGACATTCTCGACCTGTTCAACAACTGAGTCACGGAGTCGAGCCCCGCGGGGCCCTTTTCGCGGGCCCCGTCTCAGGCGAACTGCAGCGGCTGCCCTGCTTGGTCGCTCGCGCAGTCCGACAACAGCGAAAAGAACTCGGCGCCACTGCGCGTATCCAGCCAGCGCCCATCCGTGCTCAGCCGGAAATGAAAGCCGCCCTTGCGCGCCGCCAACCACAATTCGTGCAGGGGCGGCTGCGCGTTGATGATGAGCTGACTGCGATTGGGCAAGGTCAGGGTGATCATGCCGCCCGTACGGGCGCTGTCGATGTCGATGACGTCGTCCTGCAGCCAGGCGTCCACTGTGCGCTCCAGCCGGGCCAGTGTGGCGCGAATGGCCTCGTCATACTGCGCATCAGACAAGCCAGAGGGGGTCTCGTGGGCGGACATCGGTGCTTCCTTAGAATGTGGGCATGAACAACACTGCCCGGATTCTAGGGATGTGCCAGCGTGACGCACACCCTGCTCGCACATCTCCACGACGGCGAGCAGCCCTCTTGGTGGCGCTGGCCGCCAGCCTGGGCTTGAACGCCTGCGGCCTCAAAGGCCCGCTGTACCTGCCCCAGCCAGAAGGTGGCCAGACGCCTCGGTCATCGCCCAACACCCCGACGGGCGGCGCACCGCATGCCGCCACCACGCCAGACCAACCGGCGCAACCTGCCCCCCCGACCCGACCATGAACCTGCCTGGATCCCCCTTTCTGAGCCGCGATGCGGGTGAACTGTGCCTTGACGGCCATCGCCTGCGCGATCTGGCCACCCGCTTCGGCACGCCGCTGTACGTGTACTCGCGCCGTGCCATGCTGGCGGCGCTGGCCCCCTATCAACGCGCCCTGGCCGGTCGCCCTCACCTGGTCTGTTATGCCGTGAAGGCCAACTCCAACCTGGCCGTGCTGCAGACGTTTGCGCAAGCCGGTTGCGGCTTCGACATCGTCTCAGGCGGTGAGCTGGCGCGCGTGTTGGCAGCGGGCGGTGAAGCCAGCAAGGTCGTGTTTTCGGGCGTTGGCAAGACGCGTGACGAGATGCGCCAGGCCATCGCCGCGGGTGTGCGCTGCTTCAACGTGGAAAGCACGGCCGAACTGGAGGTGCTGTCTGAGGTTGCTGCAGGCATGGGCCAGCGCGCGCGCGTGAGCCTGCGCGTAAACCCCGACGTGGATGCCGGCACGCATCCCTACATCTCCACTGGCCTCAAAGGCAACAAGTTCGGCGTCGCCCACGAGCAAGCGTTGGCAACCTACCGGCGTGCCGCCAGTCTGCCCGGCATTGAGGTCGTGGGCATTGACTGCCACATCGGCTCGCAAATCACCGAGGTGGCGCCCTATCTGGATGCGCTCGACCGTGTACTCGATCTGGTTGAAGCCATCGAGGCGGCTGGCATCACGCTGCACCACATGGACCTGGGGGGCGGCCTGGGCATCACCTACACCGATGAGACCCCCCCCGGCGCCGATACCCTGATCGCCGCGCTGCTGGCCAAGATCGACGCACGCGGCCACGGTCACCGCGAGGTGCTGTTCGAACCCGGCCGCTCCCTGGTGGGCAACGCGGGCGTACTGCTGACCGAGGTCATGTACCTCAAGCCTGGCGAGCACAAGCAGTTCTGCATTGTCGATGCCGCCATGAACGACCTGATGCGCCCGGCGCTTTACGAAGCCTACATGGGCATCGTCAACACGCATGAGCGCACTGAGCCCGGTGAAACCTGGGACGTGGTCGGCCCGGTGTGCGAATCTGGCGACTGGCTGGGGCGTGACCGGCAACTGGCGGTACAGCCCGGCGACGTGCTGGCCGTGCTGTCGGCCGGTGCCTATGGCATGACCATGGCCAGCAACTACAACACCCGCGGCCGTGCAGCCGAGGTGATGGTGGATGGCGAGCGCGTCGTGCTGGTACGCGAGCGCGAGAAGGCGGCCGATCTGTTCAAACTGGAAAAGCTGGTGGACTGAGCGGGACAGGCCGGCGTCTGCCGCCGGCCCGCTTGCTGCGCTCGCCACGCAGGCGTAAAAAAAACCGCCCGAAGGCGGTTTTTTGCTGGTCGCGCGAGGCGATCAGAACGTGTGGCGCACGCCTGCACCGAAGTAGGTCGACTTGCCGCCGGCGTTGATGCCAGCGCCAGCGAACACCGGCGTTTCGCGGAAGCCCAGCGAGGTGGCGATCACGTCAGGACCACCCACGACAGCCAGGGTTGCAGGACCAGCGCGGAAACCAGCGTCTGCAGCCTGACCTTCGTCGTCCTTGATCTGGACGAACCGTGCGAACAGCGAGGTCCGCTTGGACAGCGCGTACTCGGTACCCAGCATCAGACCGGTGTCCTTACCCTTGGTGAAGTTCTTGAACTTGATCTGCGACACCTGAGCCGAGAACGTCCATGCATCCACGGGCACGCGCACGCCCGCAGCCGCAAACTGCAGCTTCAGGGAACCGTCACCATCGGTCATGTCGTACTTGCCCTGGCCAGCGGTACCGCTGATCATGATGTTGCTGCCCGGCACGATGTACTTGGCGCCCAGGTTCAGCGCGCTGTACTTGTCCAGGGAGAACGTCGACACAGTCGTCGAGTTGGTCGCGCTGCTGTAGAGACCGAAGCCCGCGCCGTCGAACTCGTTACGGTGGTAGCCCAGGGTAACGTTGAGGTTGTCGTTGAACGCGTAGTTACCGAAGAAGCCGACAGAGCGACCGTTCTTGTTGCCGGCGCGCTCGCCACCCGCACCCGAGCTACCCAGAATGCCGCCGTTGGCGGAGCTCACCTGGCCACCGCGAGCCGCCGAGATGATGTCGTTGGCGCCGGCATTGGGTGTATAGGCCACCGACGCGGTCAGACCACCTGCCTTCAGCCAGTAGCTGATCTGGTTGTCCTGACGCACCATCAGGTTGTTGGTGGCACCGCCCTCGATGAAGAGGTCGGTTGCACCAAAGCGCTCACCGGTCACGAAGGCGGTGGAGTAGAAGATGGGGGCGTACTGACGGCCCAGGCGGACTTCACCGACCGGGGTGGTCAGGCCAACGTAGCTCTGGCGACCAAAGAAACGGCCATCCTGCGACAGCGCGCCGGTGTCGTGTGACAGCTGGCCTTCCAACACGAACGAGGCCTTGAAGCCACCACCGATGTCCTCGGTACCGCGGATGCCGTAAGACGTCTGCGACGTGGCGCTGGGCGACACACGGGTCACGCTGGACTTCACGCCCTGCGATGCGGGGTTCAACGGAACCAGACGAACGCCTTCTGTCTTCTTGACGTGGTCAACGCTGACGTCAGCGTTACCGTACAGCGTCAGGCTGGATTGAGCGTATGCAGCGCCCACGCCGAACGTGGCGAGGGCCACGGCAACGGCTTGGGTCAGAACAGTCTTTTGCATGAAGTATCTCCTTGGTCCCCCCGCGTTTCAGGGGTCAATGGATTGTCCTTTTCTCCCCTGAATCACCGCACCGGGTTTGACCTAGGTGTCGTGAAATGACGACAGAGGGGCTTGCTTGTCCGCAAAACCAATAAAAAAGGGCCCGAAGGCCCTTTGTCGGTCCGTAGGAACCAATCAGAAGCGGTGAACCACACCCACCGCGAAACCACGCGAGCTGTCGCCTGCGTCCGGTTGAGCGATGTCGGAGCCACCCACGCGGAGGCGAGCGCCGTCGTCGTTCGACACATGCGTGAACAGACCGTACAGCGAGGTGCGCTTGGACAGGTTGTAAGTGCCCTTCAGAGCCAGGATCTTGGCATCGTTGTCGGCGGTCGCGCCGAAGTTGATGTCCTTGGCCTGAGAGAACGACACCTGGGCCTTGAAGGCTTCCGTCACGGGCACGTCGACGCGCACACCGTAGACCTTGCGCTTCTTGTCGGCGTTGGTCTGGTCGTCCTGGTTCAGGTAACCGGTCAGCTTGGCCGCGCCAAAGTCATACGACACGTAAGCCAGCAACGCCTTCTGCTTCAGATCTTCGTCATTGTCTGCCTTGGCGTGCAGATAGCCCAGGCCGGCGCCGAACGGGCCGCCAGCGTATTGCACGCTGAGACCATAGTTCTTGCCAGCATCGCTGTCCGCCACTTCGGTGCCGTTCACGTCAGTGCTGTACTGCAACTGGGCGGTCAGACCTTGAGCCAGCTTGGGCAGCACATAGGTGATGGCGTTGTCCGTATAACGGTAGGCGTTGCTGCTCGCAGCAAACACACCGACGATGGCCAGATCATCGTATGCCTGAGCACCGGTGATGGCCGTGTTGCCAGCGATGGCGCCGATCGAAGTGTCCTGGCGACCCAGACGCAGTTCACCGAAACCACCTTCAAGGCCCAGCCACGCAGCGCGGTCAAAGAAACGAGTGGTGCGAGCGTTGGACACCGAGCTGCCTCTGGTGCTGCCGCTGGCACCGGTATCCGCGCCCACCCCGGTTTCCAGCACGAACTTGCCCTTCAGGCCGCCACCGATGTCTTCGGTGCCACGCAGGCCGAAACGCGACGTGGTGTGGTTGCTGGAGGTCACGCGGGAAACGGACTCTTCGCCCTTCACGCTTTCCAGTGACAGATCCACCACGCCATACATGGTGACGGAAGATTGAGCCAGAGCAGCAGACGAGGCAGCGACGGCAGCCAGAGCAATCAGGGTCTTTTTCATTGACTTCTCCAATGTTGATCCAGGGGTCTCGACCGGGTTGCCCTGTGGGCAGGAATGATTCCCGTTCGCCGAAACTGCACACATTCCATCAGAGTTTTTCCGGGGCTTTGATGACAGGGTTGTCATATGTGGACGTCCACACGGCCCATTGTTGCTTGATGGCAACAGGTTGATGCGCGCGGATAATGAGCTCATGAGCATTCAGACCGATGACATGGCCGGTGGCGCGATGCGCAAAGGCAAACGCCCAGCCGCCGCGGTGGATCAGCCGGAAGGCCTGGCAGCCGATCGGATGGTCAGCGGCGTGGTGGCGCCCGGCGGCGAGGAGGCGCTGGAGCGCGCGTTGCGCCCCAAAGATCTGGATGAGTATGTGGGTCAGGCCAAGGCGCGCGAGCAGCTGGAGATCTTCATTGGCGCGGCGCGCAAGCGTCAGGAGGCACTGGACCACGTGCTGCTGTTCGGCCCACCGGGACTGGGCAAGACCACGCTGAGCCACATCATCGCCACCGAGCTGGGTGTGAACCTGCGCCAGACCTCGGGGCCGGTGCTCGAGAAACCCAAGGACCTGGCAGCCATCCTCACCAACCTCGAGCGGCACGATGTGCTGTTCATCGACGAGATCCACCGGCTGAGCCCGGTGGTGGAAGAGATCCTCTACCCCGCGCTGGAGGACTACCAGATCGACATCATGATTGGCGAGGGGCCGGCAGCGCGCTCGATCAAGCTGGATCTGCAGCCGTTCACGCTGGTGGGCGCCACCACGCGCGCGGGCATGCTGACCAACCCGCTGCGCGACCGTTTCGGCATCGTGGCGCGGCTGGAGTTCTACACCGCCAGCGAGCTGCAGCGCATCGTGACGCGCTCGGCCGGGTTGCTGGGCGCACCGATCGACCCGGAAGGCGCCATGGAGGTGGCCCGTCGCTCACGGGGCACACCCCGGATCGCCAATCGCCTGCTGCGCCGGGTGCGCGACTATGCCGAGGTCAAGGGAGACGGTCGCATCACACGACATATGGCCGACAAGGCACTCGCGATGCTGGATGTCGACCCGATTGGCCTGGATGTGATGGACCGCAAGCTGCTGGACGCCATCATTCACCGCTTCGACGGGGGGCCGGTGGGGCTGGACAACCTCGCCGCAGCCATTGGCGAAGAGCGCGAGACGATCGAGGATGTGATCGAGCCCTACCTGATCCAGCAGGGCTATCTGCAGCGCACACCGCGCGGGCGCATCGCCACGGCCGCGGCTTATCGCCACCTCGGCCTGCTACCGCCACAGGGTGGCGACCTGCTGGCCGAGTAAGCGCGGGACGCGCCGCCGCTCAGCGGCGACGCAACAGGTGAGCGAACTCGTCCTGCCCGTTGACCTGGGTGGTGTGCTGCTCGATGAGGTCGTTGCCGGTCTGACGGGCAAAGGCCTGGAAGTCACGGACCGAGCTGGGGTCGGTGGCCAGCACCTTGAGGACCTCGCCGCTGTGCATGTCTGCCAAGGCCTTCTTGGCCTTCAGGATGGGCAGCGGGCACGTCAGGCCGCGGGTGTCGATTTCTTTGTGGATCTCCATGACGGCTTTCCGGATTCAGGCGGGGAACACGCCCGTGGAGAGGTAGCGGTCTCCGCGGTCGCACACCACGAAGACGATGGTGGCGTTGCGCACATTGTGCGCCACCTGCAGCGCCGCCCAGCAGGCGCCGGCTGCAGAGATGCCGCAGAACAGCCCCTCTTCGCGGGCCAGGCGACGGGCCATGTCTTCGGCGTCGGTCTGGCTGACCAGCACCAGCTCATCCACCCGGCTGGGTTCGTAGATCTTGGGCAGGTAAGCCTCGGGCCACTTGCGGATGCCGGGGATGCGCGAGCCGTCCTGCGGCTGGGCACCCACAATGCGCACCGCCGGGTTCTGCTCTTTGAGGAACTTCGACACGCCCGTGATGGTGCCGGTGGTGCCCATGGCGCTGACGAAATGGGTGACGCGGCCTTGCGTATCGGCCCAGATCTCAGGGCCGGTGGTGTCGTAGTGCACCGCCGGGTTGTCGGGGTTGGCAAACTGGTCGAGCACGACGCCCTTGCCTTCGCGCACCATCTGGTCGGCCAGATCGCGGGCGTACTCCATGCCGCCACTCTTGGGCGTGAGGATGAGTTCGGCGCCAAAGGCCTTCATGGTCTGGGCGCGCTCGATCGAGAGGTCTTCCGGCATGATCAGCACCATGCGGTAGCCGCGGATGGCGGCCGCCATGGCCAGCGCGATGCCGGTGTTGCCGGAGGTGGCTTCGATCAGGGTGTCGCCGGGTTTGATCTCGCCCCGGGCTTCGGCCCGGCGGATCATGTTGATCGCGGGGCGATCCTTGACCGAACCAGCCGGGTTGTTGCCCTCGAGCTTGGCCAGGATGACATTGCCACGCGCGTCGTTGTCGGCACCCGGCACCCGCTGCAGGCGTACGAGCGGGGTCTTGCCGATGGCGTCTTCGAGGGTGGGGTAGTTCATGGTCACGCGGCTCACGCGCATGGCCAGCGCGGGTGTGGACTTGCTGCGTGGTGCCCCGGGCCGGACTCGAACCGGCACTCCTTTCGGAACCGGATTTTGAATCCGGCGCGTCTACCAATTTCACCACCAGGGCACAGCAGTCAGCCTGAAAGGATAGCACAGCTCATGGCTGGAAGGAGATGGCCGCTGGCCGGCCAGGCAACGCCAACTGTGCGGTGCGCGGCAGGGTGCAGGCCACCTGCTTGCCGCCGCGGAACACCGCCAGCCGCGTGGCGCGCAGCCGGATGGCCTCCACAGGGTCGCGCGCCTGCAGCAGCACGAAGTCCGCGCGGCAGCCCGGGGCCAGCCCGTAATCCGCCAGACCCAGGATGCCCGCCGGCGTGGTCGTCACGGCATCGAAACACTGGCGCATGGCCTGCTGCCCAGTCATCTGAGCCACGTGCAAACCCATGTGGGCCACGTCGAGCATGTCGCCCGAGCCCAGGCTGTACCAGGGGTCCATCACGCAGTCATGGCCGAAGGCCACGGGCACGCCCGCGGCCAGCAGTTCGGGCACCCGGGTCATGCCGCGGCGCTTGGGGTAGGTGTCGTGCCGGCCCTGCAGGGTGATGTTGATCAGCGGGTTGGCGATGGCGGCCACGCCGGCTTCGCGGATCAGCGGGATGAGCTTGCTGACGTAGTAGTTGTCCATGCTGTGCATGGAGGTCAGATGCGAGCCGGCCACCCTGCCCTGCAGGCCCAGGCGTACGGTCTCGCAGGCCAGGGTCTCGATGTGGCGCGAGAGCGGGTCGTCACTTTCGTCGCAGTGCATGTCGACCCGGAGGCCGCGCTCGGCAGCCATCTCGCACAGGATGCGCACGGATTCGGCACCCTGGGCCATGGTGCGCTCGAAGTGGGGGATGCCGCCGACCACGTCCACGCCCATGTCGAGGGCACGCGTGAGGTGATCCAGTGCCCCCGGGCTACGCAGCAGGCCGTCTTGCGGAAAGGCGACCAGTTGCAGATCCAGATACGGCTTGACACGCTCGCGTACGTACAGCAGCGCTTCGACCGCCAGCAGCCGCGGATCGCACACGTCGACATGGCTTCGGATGGCCAACAGGCCCTGGGCCACGGCCCAGTCGCAATAGCGCAAGGCCCGCTCGACCAGGGCGTCTTGTGTGAGCAGTGGCTTGAGCTCGCCCCATAGCGCGATGCCCTCCAGCAGCGTGCCCGAGGCGTTGACGCGCGGCAGGCCGTGGCTGAGCGTGGCGTCCATGTGGAAGTGGGCGTCGACAAAGGGTGGGCTGAGCAGCTGACCCTGCGCATCGAGCTCGGTGGCGGCCTGCGCTGACAGGGCGGGCTCGACCGCGACGATGCGTCCGGCTGAGACGCCCACGTCGATGCCCGTGCGGCCGTCAGGCAGGTTGGCGCCGCGAACAATGAGGTCGAGCATGGTGCGCCTTACACCGTGCCGTAGATGCGGTCGCCCGCATCGCCCAGGCCCGGCACGATGTAGCCGTGTTCGTTGAGGTGGCTGTCGAGCGCCGCGGTGAAGATGGGCACCTCGGGGTGGTGGGCCTGCAGCGTGGCCACCCCCTCGGGCGCGGCCAGCAAGCTCAAGAGCTTGATCTGGCCGCAACCCGCCGCCTTGATACGGTCGATGGCGGCCACGGCCGAGTTGCCGGTGGCCAGCATGGGGTCGACGACGATGACCTGGCGCTCGGCGATGTCAGCCGGCAGCTTGAGGTAGTACTCGACGGGTTGCAGCGTGGCGTGGTCGCGATACAGGCCGATGTGCCCCACACGCGCCAGGGGCACGACCGAGAGCACGCCATCGAGCATGCCGTTGCCCGCGCGCAGGATGGAGACGATGCACAGCTTCTTGCCGCTGATCACCGGCGACTCCATGGGCGCCACCGGCGTCTGGATGGCCATGGGCTCGGTGGGCAGGTCGCGCGTGGCCTCGTAAGCCAGCAGCTGGCTGACCTCGCGCAGCAGACTGCGAAAGACATCGGTGTTGGTGTCGGCGTGGCGCAGCCAGGTGAGCTTGTGCTGCACCAGCGGGTGGTGAACGACGTTCAAGGCGGGGAAGTCGGCGTGCATGCGCGCTCCTGATGACAGACCATGGACATGTTGCCAGAGCCCAGCGAAATGCATGCCAATGCCCGATGCGCCTATCATGCGGGTTCCATTGCGTTCACCCGCTGCACCGCATGCCACCCTTGCCCCCCATCACCCAGGCGCTCATCCTCATCAACGTGGCCGTGTTCTGCCTGGACATCGCGCTCAACCACATGTTGTCGGCCTACATGGCGTTGTGGCCGGTGCAGAGCCCCTTCTTCATGCCCTGGCAGATCGGCACCTACGCCTTCCTGCACGGCTCGATCATGCACCTGTTCTTCAACATGTTCGGGATCTGGATGTTCGGCGGCGAGCTCGAGCGGATCTGGGGCCCGCGCCGTTACATGCAGTTCTTTGCTGCCTCGGTGCTGGCTGCAGCCGGCGCGCAGCTGGTGATTTCGCTGCTGAGCGGCTCGCCCAACCCGACGGTAGGCGCCTCGGGCGGCCTGTTCGGATTGTTGCTGGCCTTCGGGATGATGTTCCCCAACCGCACCATCATGCCGCTGTTCCCGCCGATCCCGATGAAGGCCAAGGTGTTCGTGGCCATTTACGGCGGCATCGAGCTGTTCTTCGGCGTCACGGGCACAGCCTCTGGCGTGGCCCACTTCGCCCACCTTGGTGGCATGCTGGGCGGCTGGCTGATGATGCGCTACTGGCGCGGTCAACCGCCGTTCGGTGGCGGTGGCCCGCGGCGCGTGCGCTGAACCCGCGGTCTGGCGCAGGATCAGGGCGGGCCCGCGGCCTGGTCGCCTCCTTGTTTATCGACCTGTTTGTCAGCCGCACCCTCGCGGCGCGATGACAGGGCGATGCCTGCCGCAATGAGGCCGAGTGCCACGGGGTGATACCAGGCAGGGCCTTCGCCCAGCAGCATCAGCGACCACATGGCCGCAAACAGCGGCGTGAGGTTGGCAAAGAAAGCCGCGCGGGTCGGGCCGACCGCCTGCACAGCCAGACCCCAGCAGCGGTAGGCCCAAAGCGACGGGCCCAGCGCGATGAAGACGATGGCCAGCCAGGCCCACGGGTCACGCAACCAGACCCACCCCGCCCCATCGGGCACATGGGCCTGTTCTACCCCGGCGGCCAGCACGGCCCACAGCAGGCCATACATGACCTGTACCCACAAGAAATCGGCCCAGTTCCAGTCGGGGCGCGCAGCGCCCCGCAGGTGGGCCGGCGGGCGCGCCAGCATCCAGCTGTAAATCGCCCAGGCCAGGCTGGCCAGCAGCATGTACAGGTCGCCAGGCACCCACTGCCAGTGCGTGAGCGTGTCCATGCGCCCTTGCGACATGACGGTGGCCACGCCGGCCAGCGATGCGACCGCGCCCAGCGCCTGCCGCGCGTGCAGCGCCTGTGCATGGCGCAACCACCCCACCAGCATCATCCACACCGGCGAGGTGGCCGCGATCAAGGTAACGTTGATGGGCGACGCCGTGTGCAGCGCCAGATACTGCAGCAGGTTGTAGCTGCCCACGCCCAGCGCCCCTAGCACGATCAGGTGGCGCCAGCGCGACAACCAATCTGCAGGCTGCCTGACCGCACGCGCAGCCAGGGGCAGCAGCAACACCGCCACCAGCGCCCAGCGCAGGGCATTGAGCGTGGCAGGCGGCACCACGCCCACCATGAGTCGGCCCACCACGGCATTGGCAGACCACATGACAGGCGGGATGAGCAGGCAGGTCAGCACCCGCCAAGGCGGCACGGCAATCGACAAGGCATCCCTTCAGGGAAGATGGCACACCCTGCGATTACACCAGCAGCCGGCGGAGTGCGTCAGGCGACGGCCTGACGACGGCGCGCCACGCCCGCCACGAGCGCCAGGCCAGCGATGGCCATCACCCAGGTGCTCGGCTCCGGCACGGCGGGAATGGCGGTCAGGCCGACCAGCGGCGCCTGCAGCACGTTCCCGCCCACGCCAAAGGCCCCAAGGCTGGTGGCGGCCCCCGTCATCAGGTCGATGCGGTAGAGCTGGCTCAGGCCGGTGTCGCCATCGGTCAGCGCCGCGTAGGCCTTGCCGCTGGGCGACACATCGAATCCGGAGACCCCAATCACGTTCACGCCAAGGCTGCCGACAAAGGTCATGGTGCCGGCGTTGGGTGCCGCGGTGGTGAACAGTGCGCCCGTCCTGGCATCGATGCCGTACAGCGTGGTGCCGGTGGCCGGATTGGTGTCGTTGTTGGTGTAAGCGGAGGCCACGATGGTGCTGGTCGCGCCATTGAGCGGGGCATCAACGAAGGTCTGTCCTTCGTTGCCAGCGTTGACGTTGATGCGCAGGTTCTGGCCCGCGTTGCTGACCACGCGCAGCGATGGCAGGCTCATGCCGGCGTCGGGCACGGGGTTGAAGTCGATGCCAAACGAGGTACCAGACAAGCCCATGAAGCTCCCGCCGCCTGCCGCCGGGCTGCCGGCGTTCAGCGTGCCCAGCAGGGTGGCCGCGCCGGACTGAACGTCCAGCGTGTACAGGCGGCCCAGGCTGCTCAAGGTGTAGAGCATGCCATCGGAGGGACGCCAATCCATGCCCAGCAGGCGTTCATTGCTCATGAGCCCGCTGACCTGCACAGCGTTGAATCCCATGGTGGGCGCCGTGCTGTCGAGCTGGATCAGCTGGTTGGTGGTGGTGAGACCGACAAGCCGCTCTGCGTGGGCAGGCAGGACTTGGACGGACAGACAAGCCGCGGCCAGGGCCGCAATACGCCATTTCATGGTGAACTCCTAGCTGGAATGTGTGATGGTGAAAGCCGCGCGGATGCGCGACCTCTTCCAGCTACGTGACGGAATTCACACTGGATGCATGCCCTTTCAAAGAGCAGGGCTTTGATTCAAGGCGAGTTGTCTTGCGCGTCGGCCGGCCGCTTCGTGGCGGCAACGTAGGCATGCCACGACGCGTGGCCCAGCACCGGCGCAGCCACCAGCAGTCCGAGGAAGCCGGGCAGCATGGCCAGTCCCACCAGCAAGGTGATCAGGGCGCCCCATAGCAACATGATGCCGGGCTGGGTGGTCACCAGACGCATGCTGGCCAAGCCGGCCGAGATGGCGTCAACCGCCCGGTCCATGATCATGGGCATGCTGATGACGCTGATGGCGTAGATCAGGCCGGCGAACACGGCGCCCACGGCCAGGTAGGCGGTGAAGAAGACCAGATATTCTTCGGTCATCAACTCGGCCAGCGGCAGACTGAAATCGGGCACACCGCTGAAGCTGACAGCAAACACGATCATGGCCGCCCGCCCCCAGAGCATCTCGAGCACCAGCAACACGGCGGCAAAAATGGCCAGCTGGCCGCTGCTGAAGCGCCAGGCGGTGAGCGAGCTCAGCAGCCTGGGCTGACGCCCCTGGCTCAGGCTGCGGCTGACCTGATACAGGCCCAGACACAGAAACGGGCCCATCAACAGAAAGCCAGCCGACAGCGCCAGCGTGTACTCGGGCGCGTAATTGAAGACGGCCAGCAGCAGCCAGCCCATCACCACAAAACAGACCCCATAGAACAGGCCAATGCCCGGCGTGCGCGAGAAATCCTGCCAGCCCAGCGCCAGCCAGCGAAACGGGTCACGCCAGCTCAGTTCGGCCAGCGGCATGTCGAGCACGCTGGGCTCGCGGGCGGGGTCACGCTCGGCATCCAGCACGGGCGACCAGGCCACCTGCCCGGGTGTCTCGGCCAGCCCCATCACCGGCTTGAGTGGCGCCTCGGCCAGCGGGGTCATGAACACGGAAGGCACCGGCTCAGCCGCCTCGCTCACGCTGGGCTGCGCCGGCCAGGATGCAGGTCGGCGGGCCGACACCTTGCGACGCGGGCTGCGTCGACGCGACATCACAGCAGGCGACAGACGGGTGGTGGTGCCCATGGTGCATCCTCTCCAGCGCTTGGGGATGCCACCAAGTTACGCCTGTGACGGATTCACGTCATTGGTGAAACCGCGTGGTTCGGGGGTTGACCCGGGGCACGTTGGCGCACGAAGCGATCCAGCATCAGGTAAACCACCGGCGTCGTGTACAGCGTGAGCAACTGGCTGACCAGCAAACCGCCCACCACCGCATAGCCCAGAGGCTGGCGCAGCTCCGCCCCCGTGCCCAAACCCAGCATCAGCGGAATCGCGGCCAACAGCGCCGCCAGGGTGGTCATCATGATGGGGCGGAAGCGGGCCACCCCCGCCGCATGCATGGCCTCGCGCGCGGGCAGGCCCTGCTGGCGCTGGGCCGTGAGCGCGAAGTCCACCAGCAGGATGCCGTTCTTCTTGACGATCCCGATCAGCAGCACCAGACCGATGAGCGCCATGATGGAAAACGGCTCGTCGACCAGCCACAGCAAGGCCACGGCCCCGACGCCGGCCGAGGGCAGCGTTGACAGAATGGTCAGCGGGTGGACGAAGCTTTCATACAGCACCCCCAGGATGATGTAGACCGCCACCAGCGCGGCCAGGATCAGCCAGGGCTGGCTGTCCAGCGCGTCCTGAAAGGCCTGGGCCGCGCCACGGAACTGGCCTGTCACGGTGGCCGGCACGCCCATCTCGACGCGAGCCGCCTCGATGCGCTGCACGGCCTCACCCAGCGACACGCCAGGCGCCAGATTGAACGACAACGTCACGGCCGGCTGCATGCCATCGCGCCCGATGCTGACCGGGCCGGTGCTGCGCGGCGCCACGCGCGTGACCGCCCCCAGCGGCACCATGGCGCCGGTGGTCGGCGAGCGCAGATGCAACCACTCCAGGCTGTCGGCGCGGCCGCGCAGGGCCGCATCGATTTCGAGCAGCACGGGATACTGGCTGACCTCGGTTTGGACCTCGGCAATTTGGCGTTGGCCATAGGCGCTGTACAGCACCTGGCTGATGTCGTCGACCGTCAGGCCGTGGCGCGCAGCGGCATCGCGGTCGATCTCCAGCCTCAACAGGCCCGCGCCCATCTGCAGATCGTTCGACACATCGCGCAGTTGCGGCATCTCCGCCAAGCGGGGCGTCAGACGGCTGACCCACTCGGCCAGCTCGGCGCTGTCGGCGCCACGCAGCACGTACTGATACTGCGTGCGCGCCGGGCCCGTGCCCAGGTTGATGTCTTGGGCGGCACGCAGGAACAGCGTGACGCCGGGCACCTGAGCGAGCTGCGGCCGCAAGCGGTCGATGAAGCCTTGGGCCGACACGTCGCGGTCGCTGCGGTCCTTGAGCACGATCCAAAAGCGCCCACTCGACAAGTGATCGCTGCCCCCTGTGGCGCCCACGGCATGGGCATAGGCCTGCACGGCCGGGTCGCGCGAGACGATCTCGGCCAGGGCCGCATGGCGGGCCTTCATGTCCTCGAACGAGGCATCCTGCGGACCCTGGGTGGTGCCCAGCACGAAGGCCGTGTCCTGAAGCGGAAAAAAGCCCTTCGGAATCGCGATGTAGCCCCACACCGCAGCCGCCACGCTCAACGCAAAGACGCCCATCATCGTGCGCGGGTGGTGCAACGCCCAGCCCAGGCTGCGGCCATAGGCCGCGACCAGCCGCTCGACCCAGCCTGATTCGGTATGCGCGGGCGCCTTGTGCATCATGCGCGCGGCCATCATCGGCGCCAGCGTGAGGGCGGCCAGCACAGACAGCAGCACAGCCAGCGCCACCGTGACGGCAAACTCGAAGAACAGCCGACCGACCACGCCATCCATGAACAGCAACGGGATGAAGGCCGCCACCAGCGACAGGCTGATGGACACCACGGTGAACCCGATCTCGCCCACACCCCGGATGGCCGCCTCCGGCATGCGCAGCCCCGCTTCCATCTGCCGGTGAATGTTCTCGACGACGACGATGGCGTCGTCCACCACAAAACCCACGGCGATGATCAGCGCCACCAGCGTGAGGTTGTTCAGGCTGAAGCCCAGCAGGTACATCACCCCCACCGTGGCGCACAGCGATACGCCCAGCACGGTGGCCACGATCATGGTGGCCGACACCTGGCGCAGAAAAGCGCCCATCACCGCCACCACCAGCACCACCGTCAGCACCAGCGTGAGCTGGACCTCATGCAGCGACGAGCGGATGGTGCGCGTGCGGTCATTGAGCACGCCCACGTCAACACTGGCCGGCAGGCGTTCGGCCAGCGCGGGCAGCGCGGCCAGGATGCGGTCCACCGTGGCGACGATGTTGGCGTCGGGCTGACGGCGGATGATGAGGTTGAGGCCCTCGCGGCCGTCCTGCCAGGCCTGCACGAAATCATTCTCCGCCCCCCAGCTCACGCGGGCCACGTCGCCCAGCCGCACCGGCAGCCCATCGGCGCTGCGCAGGACCAGATCGGCGAACTGGGCCGGCTCGCGCAACTGGTTGTTGGTCTGCAGGTTGGCGCTGCGCTCACTGCCCACCAGCGCGCCAGTGGGCTGGTTGAGGCTGGTGCGGTTGACCGCGCTGCGCACATCGGCCAGCGTCAACCCGCGGGCGGCCAGCGCGGCGGGCGAAGCCTGGATGCGGATGGCCGGGCGCTGCTGACCCGTGATGCCGACCTCGGACACGCCGTCGATCTGGCCGATCTGACGGGCGATCACCGTGTCGGCCAGGTCGCTGAGCTCGGTCATCGACAACACGCTGGACTGCACCTTGAGCACCAGGATCGGGCTGTCGGCCGGATTGACCTTGCGCCAGGTCGGGGGCGAGGGCATGTCGTCCGGCAGTCGCCCCTGCACACTGGTCAGCACGGCCTGCACCTCCTGCGCGGCCACGTTGATGTTCTTGTCCAGCGTGAACTGCAGCGTGATGCTGACGCGCCCCTGCGCACTGGTGGACGACATCTCGAGGATGCCGGGCACGCCGCTGAGCGCCACCTCCAGCGGGGTGGCCACGGCCGATGCCATGGTTTCCGGGCTGGCGCCGGGCAGGTTGGCCGACACCCGGATGGTGGGAAACTCGGCCTGGGGCAGCGGCGCCACCGGCAGCCTGGGGAACGCCAGCACGCCCAGCAGCACGACCGCCAGCGTCAGCAACACCGTGGCGACTGGATGGGCCACACACCAGTGCGCCCAACGCACCATGAGGCTGGCGGGCGGCGGGCTGGTCTGCCGGTCAGCCTGCTCAGCGGCTGTCGCCATCGCGGCCCTCCTGCGTCCCCTCTTTCGCACCCTCTTGTGTCAGCACGCGCACCGGTGCGCCCGGCTTCAGTCGCGCATGACCATCGACCACCACACGGTCGCCCGCCGCCAGCCCGCTGACCACGGCCACACGCGCGTCGTCCTGCCAGCGCACCTCGATCCACACGGGCTCGGCCTGCAGCGCGCCATCACCCGGCTTCAGGCGCCACACCATGGGCCCGCGCAGGCCCTGCTGCAGCGCCGCGGCCGGCACCACCAGCGTCTGGCGCCAGGTCTGGACCGGCAGGCGCACGGTGACCGGCTGCCCCGGCAGCAGGCGCTCGTCGGCGTTGGCGAATTCGGCCTTGAGGCGCAAGGTGCCCGTGGCGGCATCGATCTGGTTGTCGCGCGTGAGCACGCGGCCCATGAGCGGCGCCGCCGCACCGGCGGTCGCATTCTGCGCGCCCTCCGGCCCCTCGCTCAGGCGCACCGGCACGGCGTCGCCGCCCGGCGTCTGCAAGGCCTCGCGCACGGCCTGCCAGCGCGCCTGGGGCACGGCAAACACCACATGCACTGGATCCAGCCGCGTGATGGTAAGCAGCCCGCGCTCATCGGAGGGTCGCACCAGATTGCCCGGATCCACGCCCTTGAGCCCGGCGCGACCGCTGATGGGCGCTCGGATCACGGTATGGTCGAGCTGCACTTTCGCGGCGGCCAGACTGGCTTGTGCTGCGCGGCGCTGGGCATCGATCTGGCGGGTTTGTGCGGCCTGTTGGTCACGCTGCTGGGTGGAGACTGCCGCCTGGCTGGCCAGATCGTCGTAACGTTGCTGGTCTGCTCGGGCGAGTGTGAGCTGGTGCGTCAGCCGGTCGACTTCTGCCTGCCAGCGGGCCACCTCGGCGCGCGCCTCGCGGTCATCGAGCCGGGCGATGACCTCGCCCTGGCGCAGCAGTTGTCCTTCGCGAAACGCCACGCTGGCCAGCAGGCCTTCGACACGTGGGCGCACGACGACCTGCGCCGCGGCCTGCACCATGCCGACCGCCTGCACCTCGGCGACCACATCTTCTTGCCCCACGGTGGCCACGCGCACCGGGGCGGGCGCTGCAGCCCGCTTCGGCCCCGTGCCGCCCGCATCACGCCCCTGGGCCCACAGCCCCCAAGCCACCACCGCCAATGCACCCACCACTGCCCACGGCAGCCATCGGCGCAGGTGAGTCGCCGCCAACGTCACACGCATGCCCTGCTCCTGTATGGAGCCCCGATGCTAAGCGCTGGCGAACCGGCTCGCGGCAAGGGTCGCGTAAAGCCCGACCACCACGGCCGGGTTGTGCCAAGGAGGCGGTGGCGTGTCAGGCCGCTGCGGCCTGCGCCGGCGCCACGGCCGCCAGCGCTTCCGACAGCTGTTGCACGGTGCGCGGCACGTTGTGCCACTTCTCCAGCCCGAACAGCCCGATGCGGAAGCTGCGGAAATCGGCCGGCTCGTCGCATTGCAGCGGCACGCCGGCGGCCGTCTGCAGGCCCATCGCGAGGAACTTCTTGCTGTTCTGGATGTCTGGGTCGGTGGTGTAGCTCACTACCACGCCCGGGGCCTGGAAGCCCTCGGCCGCCACGCTCGGGAAGCCATGGCGCACGGTCAGCGCGCGCACCTCGCGCCCCAGCGCGATCTGCTCCTGTCGCACCTTCTCGTAGCCATAGGCCTCGGTCTCGGCCATGGCCTCGCGCAGACGCACCAGTGCGTCGGTGGGCATGGTCGAGTGGTAGGCGTGGCCGCCGCCCTCATAGGTTTCCATGATCTGAAGCCACTTCTTCAGATCCATCGCGAAGGTGGAGCTCTGCGTGGCGTCGATGGCCTCGCGGGCGCGCTGGCTGAGCATCACCATGGCGCAACAGGGCGAGCTGCTCCAACCCTTCTGCGGTGCGCTGATCAGCACGTCCACGCCCGTGGCCTGCATGTCGACCCACATCGCGCCCGAGGCGATGCAATCGAGCACAAACAGCCCGCCCACAGCGTGCACCGCATCGGCCACGGCCTTGAGGTAGTCATCCGGCAGGATCATGCCAGCCGCCGTCTCCACATGCGGCGCGAACACCAAAGCGGGCTTCTCTCGCGCAATGGTGGCCACGACCTCGTCGATGGGAGCCGGCGCCCACGGCGCCTGGGGGCCGTCGCCGATGCGGCGCGCCTTCATCACGGTGTGGCTGGCCGGAATGCGGCCCATGTCGAAGATCTGCGTCCAGCGATAGCTGAACCAGCCGTTGCGGATCACGAGCACATGCTTGTCATGCGCGAACTGGCGCGCGACCGACTCCATGCCGAAGGTGCCACTGCCCGGCACCAGCACCGCGGAATGGGAGTGGTACACGCGCTTGAGCATGGCCGAGATGTCAGTCATCACGCCCTGGAAGCGCTTGGACATGTGGTTGAGCGCGCGGTCGGTGTAGACGACCGAAAACTCCAGCAGTCCGTCGGGATCGATGTGGGGCAGCAGGCCAGGCATGGTGAACAGGTGTCAGAGTCAATGTGCTGCATTCAGCGTAGCACAGGCCTCTGACACTGCCATGCGGGGCTTATCCCCACACCGTGCGGGGCTCAGCCGCCTTGTCTCACTCGGCGAATCTCGTCGGCGATCAGCAGCATGGCCCCCACCGTGATCGCCACGTCGGCGATGTTGAATGAGGGGAAGTGCCCGCCATGAAAGACGGGCGTCAGAAAGGCGAAGTGGAAGTCGAGGAAGTCGACCACGTAGCCGTGTATGAGCCGGTCGATCACATTGCCCACCGCCCCGCCCATGATCAGCGTCAGCGCCCAGGCAAACAGGCGCTGGCCGCCATGCTGACGCAGCATGTAAAGCATGAAACCGACGGCAACCACGCCCAGCCCGACAAAGAACCAGCGCTGCCAGCCTCCGGCTCCGGCCAGCATCGAGAACGCGGCGCCGTGGTTGTGCACCCTCACCACGTTGAAGAACGAGAAGACCTCACGGCTGTCGCCGAGCTGGAAGTAGCCCACGATCAGCGTCTTGGTGAACTGGTCCAACAGGATGATGATGAAGGCGATGCCCAACCAGGGCAGCAGGCCGGGGTTGCCGGCAGAAGACTTCTTGGCCATCACGCGTGCACGCGGTGTTCACCCGCGCCGTGGAGGTTGGTGTCACAGCGCCCGCAAATGGTCGGGTGCGCAGGGTTGATGCCGACGTCGTCGCGGTAGTGCCAGCAACGCTCGCACTTGACGGCCTTCGACGGGTTCACCTCGATCTGGGTCGAATGGCCTTCTGCCAGCTCCACGCCCGAGACGATGAAGACGAACTTCAGGTCGTCGCCCAGGCTGCGCAGATCGGCGAGCAGGCGGGCGTCATCGGCGTTGATGGTCACGAACAGATTGGCCTGCAGCGAGGCGCCCACCTCACCACGCGTGCGCACCTCTTCAATCTGGCGGTTGACCTCTTCACGGAAGGCGCGGATGCGCGTCCACTTGGCCAGCAATTCGGTGTCCTTGTCGGCCTCGCGGAAGTCCCAGTAGGTCTCGGTGAAGATGGTCTCGGTCTGACCATGGCCAGCCTGGAAGATCTTCCAGGCCTCTTCGGCCGTGAAGCTCAGGAAAGGGGCCATCCAGCGCAGCATCGCATGGGTGATGTGCCACAGCGCGGTCTGGGCGCTGCGCCGTGCGTGGCTCTTCGCGCCGGTGGTGTAGAGGCGGTCCTTCAGCACGTCGAGATAGAAGGCGCCCAGGTCTTCCGAGCAGTAGACCTGCAGCTTGGCCACCACGGGGTGGAACTCGTAGCGCTCGTAGTGCGCCAGGATGTCTTCCTGCAGCTGCGAGGCACGGGCCAGGGCGTAGCGGTCGATCTCGAGCAGCTCGCTGAGCGGCACGGCATCGGTGTCGGGGTTGAAATCCGACGTGTTGGCCAGCAGGAAGCGCAGCGTGTTGCGGATGCGGCGGTAGGCGTCCACCACGCGGGCGAGGATCTTGTCGTCGATGCCCAGGTCGCCGGAGTAGTCGGTCGAGGCCGCCCACAGGCGGATGATCTCGGCGCCCATCTTGTTGCTGATCTCTTGCGGCGCCACCACATTACCGACCGACTTCGACATCTTGCGGCCCTGGCCGTCGACGGTGAAGCCGTGCGTCAGCAGGCCCTTGTAGGGCGCGCGGCCATAGATGGCGCAAGCGGCCAGCAGCGAGCTGTGGAACCAGCCCCGGTGCTGGTCGTGGCCTTCCAGGTAGAGGTCGGCCTCGGGGCCGTCGGCATGGCCGGCCAGCGCATGGCTGCCACGCTCGCTGTTGAGCACGTGGAAGAAGGTGGTGCCCGAGTCGAACCACACGTCCAGGATGTCGGTGGACTTGCTGTACTCGCTGGCTTGCTCACCCAGCCATTCGGCCGGATCCAGCTTGGCCCAGGCCTCAACGCCGCCTTGCTCCACCAGTGCGGCGGCACGGTCCATCAGCGCGGGCGTATCGGGGTGCAACTCGCCCGTCACCTTGTGCAGGAAGAACGGCAGCGGCACGCCCCAGTTGCGCTGGCGGCTGATGCACCAGTCGGGGCGGTTGGCGATCATGTCGCGCAGGCGGGCGCGGCCATTCTCGGGGTAGAAGGTGGTCTGGTCGATGGCATCCAGCGCGGTCTGGCGCAAGGTCTTGGGGGCCTTGTCGGCCGTGAACACACCGTCGCCTTCGTCCATGCGCACGAACCACTGCGCCGCGGCGCGGTAGATCACCGGCGTCTTGTGGCGCCAGCAGTGCGGGTAGCTGTGGGTGATCTCTTTGGTGGCCAGCAGGCGGCCGGCGTCGTTCAGCGCCTCGAGGATGACAGGCACGGCCTTCCAGATGTGCTGACCGCCGAACAGAGGCAGGTCGGCGCTGTACACGCCATTGCCTTGCACCGGGTTGAGGATGTCGTCGAACTTCAGGCCGTGAGTGACGCAGCTGTTGAAGTCATCCACGCCATAGGCGGGCGCCGCGTGCACGATGCCCGTGCCGTCTTCGGCGCTGACGTAGTCGGCCAGGTAGACCGGGCTCAGGCGGTCGTAACCGGCATCCACATGCGCCAGGGGGTGCTTGAACTTCAGGCCTTCCAGCTTGGCGCCGGAGGTGGTGGCCAGCACCTTGACCTGCTCGGGCTCGAAGCCGTAGCGGGCCGTGGCTTTTTCAACCAGGCTTTCGGCCAGCACCAGCAGGCCCTTGGGTGTGTCGACCAGGGCGTAGCTCAGCTCGGCGTGCATGTTCAGCGCCTGGTTGGCCGGGATCGTCCACGCGGTGGTGGTCCAGATCACGGTGAAGGCGTCCTTGGCGAGGCTGCTCACGCCAAAGGCGGCGGCCAGCCTCTCAGGCTCAGCGCACAGGAAGGCCACGTCCAGCGTGTTGGACTTCTTGTCCATGTACTCGATCTCGAACTCGGCCAGTGACGAGCCGCAATCGAAGCACCAGTACACGGGCTTGAGCCCGCGATAGACAAAGCCCCGCTCCATGATCTTCTTCAAGGCCCGGATCTCGTTGGCCTCGTTGCCGAAGTTCATGGTCAGGTAGGGGTGGGCCCAGTCGCCCAGCACGCCCAAGCGCTTGAAGTCCGCACGCTGCCCGTCGATCTGCTCGCCGGCATACACGCGGGCCTTGGCCTGCACGTCGTCGCGGCTCAGGTTGCGGCCGTGCGTTTTTTCGATCTGGTTCTCGATGGGCAGGCCGTGGCAGTCCCAGCCGGGCACATAGATGGCGTCGTAGCCGGCCAACTGGCGGGCCTTGACGATCATGTCCTTGAGGACCTTGTTGACGGCGTGACCGATGTGGATGTTGCCGTTGGCATAGGGCGGACCGTCGTGCAGCACGAACTTCTTCGCGCCCTGGCGCGCGGCGCGCAGCTTGCCGTACAGATCGTTCTTTTCCCAATCGGCCACCCAGCCCGGCTCGCGCTTGGGCAGGTCCCCCCGCATCGGGAAGGGGGTATCGGGCATGTTCAGCGTGGCGCGGTAGGTCGACTCGGGCGCCTCGGCACCGCCTTTTTTCGGGTTGGCGGGCTTGGCTGGGTTGTCTTGGCTCATGGCAATCTCTAGAGGCCGACTCCCGCTTCAGGACTCGGCGATGTGCAGGGCATCAGGCCACGGACGGCCGACGCAAGGCAGGGAGCGCAGGCGGGCGAGACCTGCATGTCCGCACGCCAGCCCGAGGGCGCTGGCGCTGATGCGGACGGACGCCCGCGTCAAATTCGGTCGCGGGTGGTCTGGCGGCGCTGCGCCTGGAAAAAGCCCTTGGCGTCGGCGATGTCCTTGTGGATGGCCGCCTGCAAGGCCTCCAGCCCGTCATAGCGGGCTTCGTCTCGGAGCTTGTGCAGGAGTTCCACGCGCACGATTTTACCGTAGCCCCCTTCGCTGCCCAGGGCGGCGGGCCAATCGAAGCAATGCACCTCCAGCAGCACCCGGCCGGCTTCGGTTACCGTGGGGCGCACGCCCAGGCTGGCCACGCCCTCGAGCGGCTCGTTCGCCAGGCCGTGGGTGCGCACGACGAAGATCCCTGTGGTGGCTGGCTTCTCATGGCCAAAACGCACGTTGAGCGTGCGGCAATCCAGGCTGCGGCCGAGCTTCTGCCCATGCACCACATGGCCGCTGACGGTGTAGGGGCGGCCCAGCAGCATGGCCACGCGCGCCATGTCACCGGCGCTCAAGGCCTCGCGCACCACCGACGACGACACGCGCAGGCCGTGCACCTCGTAACTCATCATGCGGGCCACGTCGAACCCGCCAGCTTCGCCGGCGGCATCCAGCATGGCGTAATCACCGGCCCGCTTGGCGCCGAAGCGGAAGTCGTCGCCCACCAGCACATAGCGCGCGCGCAGGCCGTCGACGATGACCTGCTGGATGAAGGCCTCGGGGGTGAGCGCGGCCAGCCGCTGGTCAAACGGCACGATCACGACCTGGTCCACGCCGCAGCGTTCCAGCTCATAAAGCTTGTCGCGCAAGGTGGCGATGCGGGCCGGCGCCAACTCGGGTTTGCCTGCCAATTGGGCGAAGTAATCGCGCGGATGGGGCTCGAAGGTCAGCACGGTGGCCGGCAGCCCGCGGTGCTGGGCCTCGCTGCGCAGCAGCGCCAGCATGGCCTGGTGCCCCCGGTGGACCCCGTCGAAATTACCGATCGTCAGGGCGCACGCAGGCGCGAGCGCCGCATGGTGAAAACCACGAAAGACTTGCATGGGGTGGATTATCCGCCTAGCCGCTCAGGGCAGCACCACGGCGGGGTCGTCAATCCAGCGCCACTGCCCGGGCGCCAGGTCGGCCGGCAGGGTCAGGCGGCCGATCTGGCTGCGGTGCAGCCCCTCGACCCGGTTGCCCACCGCCGCCACCATGCGCTTGACCTGGTGGTACTTGCCCTGCAGCAGGGTCAGGCGCAGGTGCAGCGTCTCGGCGCCGGTTTCATCACCTTCGGCCACCACCCGCTCGGCTGCGGCAGCGGCCACCGGCTCGGGGTCGTCGTCCAGCACCACGCCCTTGAGCAGCTTGTCGCACATGGCCTGGGTCACGGGGTGCTTGCAGGTCACCTCGTACACCTTGGGCACATGGTGTTTGGGCGAGGTCAGCTTGTGCAGCAACGGGCCGTCGTCGGTCATCAACAGCAGGCCGGTGGTGTCCTGATCCAGCCGGCCCACCGGCTGCAGGCCGCGCTGTCGCAACGGCGCCGGCAGCAGGTTGTGCACCCCGGGCCAGGCACCCGGCTTGAGCGAGCACTCGTAGCCGGGCGGCTTGTGCAACATCACCAGCGCCCGCACGTGGGTGACCCAGGGCTGGCCCTCCACGCTCAGCACCAGCCCGTCTTCAGGAAAGACGGCATCGGGATCGTCGACCACCTCGCCATTGACCTGCACAAGGCCGTGGAGGATCAGCCCCTCACAGGTGCGGCGGGCGCCAAAGCCCTGGGCGAACAGGATCTGATCCAGCGGGGCGTGCCCGGCGGGCAAGCGGGGTTTCTTGGCCATGAAATGTGGAAGGCGCCTTGCAGCCTTGAAAGTGGGCCGCTCAGAAGCGGCGGCTGAGCGTGAGTTGCTCGTTCTCGCGCTTCATCTGAAAGCGGCTCAAGAAGGAGTTACCCAGCAGGATATAGGGCATGGGTTGCGGCAGCACAGCCGCCTCGACGCCGAACACCTCGACTTCCTGGATGCGCACCGAGCGCAACTGCACCCGGTAGCCGCGCACCGTGCCGTTGGCCGTGCTGCCATAGAAAGGCTCGCCGCTCTCGAACTGGATGCCCAGCCGGCGCGCCTCGTCCGCTCCCATGGCGATCGTGGTGGCCCCCGTGTCGACCATGAACCGGGTGCTGCGGCCGTTGATGCTGCCCTGAGTCACGAAATGGCCGCCGGAACTGGCGTGCAATACGATTTCGCGTCCCCCACCAGCCACCGCGCCAGCACCCACGCTGACCGGAGCCCCACCCAGCATCACGGTGTCACGCCGGCCGTTGACCTCGATCGTGACCCGGTCGTTGGCCACGCTCACGACCTTCACGCCCTGATGCGTGTCGCCCGCCGCGAGGGCCTTGGGCGCGCCGCCATTGATGACCAGCAGGGCCTTGCTGCCCATGCCCCCCGTCATGGCGACGCTGGCAGCCTGGGCCGCCCCCAGGCAGCCGATCAGGGCCACTGCCAAGCCCAGCCGTGCGCGCGTGACCACTGCGGGCTCAGTCGCGGAAGTTGTCGAACGACAGGGGCACATCATCCAGGTCCTTGCGCATCAGCGCCATGGCGGCCTGGAGATCGTCGCGTTTGTTGCCCTGCACGCGCACCACATCACCCTGGATGCTGGCCGTCACCTTCATCTTGCTGTCCTTGATCAGCTTGACGATTTTCTTCGCCAGATCGCCGTCAATGCCGGCCTTGACGGTGATGACCTGCTTGAGCTTGTCGCCGCCGATCTTTTCCATCTTGCCCACATCCATGAAGCGGATGTCGACCTTCTGCTTGGTGAGCTTGTTATAGAGCACGTCGCGCACCTGGTCGATCTGGAAATCGCTGTCGCCGAAGACGGTCACCTGCTTGTCCTTCTTGTTGAACTCGACCGCGGCGCTGGTGCCCTTGAAATCGAAACGGGTGCCGATTTCCTTGGATGCGGTGTCCACGGCGTTGCCGACGGATTCGAGGTTCGGGTCAAGCTTGGTGTCGAAAGTGGGCATGGAATCTCCTTTGTCTGCGAAAATTCTGCCATGTCTGCCCTGCCCGCCGCTGCCCCTCCCTCCGATCTTCATATCGAACGGGGTGCCAGCCTGCGCGCTTTCAACACATTTGGCCTGCCTTCGAACGCCCACACGCTGGTGCGCGTGCGCTCGGCGGCCGACCTGCGCCGGGTGGTCAACGACCCGGAACTGGGGCGCGCGCGCAAGTTCGTCCTGGGGGGCGGCAGCAACCTGGTGCTGACCCGCGACGTGGACGCCTGCGTGCTGAAAATGGAAATCACCGGCATCCGCCTCCTGGAGACGCGCGACGACGCCTGGATCATCGAGGCGGGGGCCGGCGTGGGCTGGCACGAACTGGTGAGCTGGTGTGTGGACCATGGTCTGCCAGGGTTGGAGAACATGGCGCTGATTCCCGGGACCGTCGGCGCTGCCCCTGTTCAGAACATCGGCGCCTACGGCATCGAGCTCAAAGACCGCTTCGACTCGCTCGATGCGATCGACCTGATCACCGGGCGCACGGTGACGCTGGACGCCGCACAGTGCCGCTTTGCTTACCGCGACAGCGTGTTCAAGCACGAGCTGGCTGGCAAGAGCGTGATCACAAACGTTCGTCTGCGTCTGCCAAGGCCCTGGGTGCCGGTGCTGGGGTATCTGGAGCTGGAGCGCAAGGTGGCCGAGACCGGCATCTCGGCGCCCGACGCGCGGCAGATCTTCGACTGGATCTGCGCCATCCGCCGTGCCAAGCTACCCGATCCGGCCGTGGTTGGCAACGCGGGCAGCTTCTTCAAGAACCCGGTGGTCACGCCCGAGCAGTGCCGCGACATCATCGGCCGCGACCCGCATGTCGTGCACTACCCGCTGGACGATGGCAGCTTCAAGCTCGCAGCCGGCTGGCTGATCGACGCCTGCGGTTGGAAGGGCAAATCCATCGGCCGGGCGGGTGTGTATGAGAAGCAGGCGCTGGTGCTGGTCAACCGCGGCGGCGCCAGCGGTGCCGAAGTGGTCACGCTCGCGCGCGCCATTCAGGAAAGCGTCTATGGGCGCTTCGGCATTCGGCTGGAGCCCGAGCCGGTCGTGTGGTGACAGGTCGCAGCCGTTCGGGTTGCACGCTTCAGCCGTATGCCTGTGCCGTATGTTTCGGCCACGTGTCTCGACCCAACGTCGCCGCCACCCGGGCATTTGCAAGCGAATGTATCTGAACCCCCTTCTGGGGGTGCCGCACGCTCATCTGATCCTGCAAGATCCCGCGCCATTCAGGAGATCTTTCGGGAGTTGATTGATGTTGAGCCCCTCCGTTCTGCGCGCGCCTGCGCGTTCTCTGCCCCTGTCCATTTCAGCGCTGATCGGCGCGGCACTGCTGTCTGGCTGCGTGGCCACGGCGCCCAAACTTGGAGACAACAAAGGCACGGTCAGCGGCGCCGCCGGCGGTGAAACCGCCGAGAACCGCAACAGCCAGCTCGAAAGCTGTCCTGAAGCGCTGGGCACGCTGGCCATCGAAGAAGACACCGGCGCCGAGTGGTACCGCTCACTTCAGGAGCATCGCCTCGGATCGACCGTGCCGGTGTTGCGCCTGATGATCCAGCAGTCGAACTGCTTTGTGATCGTCGACCGCGGCCGCGCCATGAACAACATGATGCGCGAGCGGGAACTGGCCCGTGGCGACGAAACCCGGGCGGGCAGCAACTTCCAGAAGGGTCAGATGGTGGCTGCCGACTACACCATGAGCCCGGCCATCCAGTTCTCTGGCAAGACCGGCGGCGGTCGGGCCGGCCTGGGGGGCTTTGGCGGTGGGGTACTGGGCTTTGTGGCCGGCAACCTCGGAAAGAACGAAGCGTCAACCACCCTGCTGCTGGTGGACAACCGGTCGGGGGTCCAGATCTCGGCAGCCGAAGGTACCGCCTCCAACTTCGATTTCGGGCTATTCGGCGCCGCATTCGGTGGCGGCGTAGGCGGCGGTGCGGGCGGCTACGCCAAGACCCCTGAGGGCAAGGTCATCACCGCCGCCTTCGCAGACTCCTTCAACCAGATGGTCAAGGCCCTGCGCAACTACAAGGCGCAACAGGTGCGTGGCGGTCTGGGGACGGGTGGCCGTCTGGGCGTCCAGGGCGGCGACACTGCCGCATCCCGAGAGTTGGACGCCAAGCCCGCAGCTGGTGCGACCAAGCCGGCAACCACCAAATCCACCGCGCGCAAGTGATGCGGCACGGACACCCCCTGTCCCGCCGCATGCAGACACTCCGCGCAACACTGGCCGCAGCCGTGCTGGGCGGCGGCGCGCTGGCCCCGGCAACTCACGCCGCCGAGTTCCATCTTTTTGTGCGGTGCACCGGGACGCTGTCGGCCTCGGGCAAGTCGAAACCGGGACATCTGGATCTGGCGCTGAGAGACAACAACACGACCGCCCTGATCGCGCGCTCCAACGTGCTGCCCAAGGGTGAGCGCCTGCTCTACACGCAGACGCCGACCAGCTACACCATGGTCTACAAGCTGCGTCAGCCCGGCGCGCGTTACCACCATGATTGGCTCAACGGCGCCTGGGTGATCTGGCAGCCCAACCTCAAGCGGCTGGCCACCATCCGGCTGGCGATTGACCGCCAGGAGGGTGAACTGGAAGGCGAGTTGCTCGACTTCAATGACGAGCTCATCGGCACCATGCAGATGGCCTGTGACAAAGCCGATCCGGACGCGCTCCCGGAGCCGAAGCTCTGAGGCCGAACGGAGGCGCAAGCCCCCAGTAAAAAAGCCGCTGATCTCTCAGCGGCTTTTTTCATGCGCCCGACTGCTGCACGCAGCCGAAGGGCAGACACCTCAGCCGAAATGGCAGATGTAGTGGTAAGGCTCGCCCTCGACCTTGATCTCGAACGACGAGTTGCCCGGCACGTTGTAGCTTTCGCCCGGGCCGTAGGTCTTCCATTCGTCCGAGCCGGCCATCTTGACCGTGCACGTGCCGGTCACAGTTTCCATGATCTCGGGGGCGCCGGTGTTGAAGGTCAGCGTGGCAGGCAGGATGACGCCAACCGACTTGCGGGTGCCGTCAGCCAGGGTGACGGTGTGCGAGACGCACTTGCCATCGAAGTAGACGTTGGCCTGGGTGTTGACGGTGCCGGCCAGGGTGGTGGTGCTCATGCTTGAAACTCCTTGAAGTCGATCACTTGGTCTTGCCGGCCTTCGATGCTGCCTTGGGTGTCGCCGTCTTGGCCACGGGCTTGGCAGCAGGCTTCTTGACGGCGGGCTTGACGCGGGCCGATGCCGCACGCTTGGCCTTCACGTTGGCGCCGATGCGCAGGCGCAGGGCGTTGAGCTTGATGAAGCCAGCCGCGTCGGCCTGGTTGTAGGCGCCACCGTCGTCGTCGAAGGTCGAGATCTGCGGGTCGAACAGGCTGTCGGTGGCCGATTCACGGCCCACGCACATGATGGTGCCCTTGTACAGCTTGAGCTTGACGGTGCCGTTGACGGTTTCCTGGCTCTTGTCGATCAGGCCTTGCAGCAGTTCGCGCTCGGGGCTGAACCAGTAGCCGTTGTAGACCAGGCGGGCGTAACGGGGCATCAGGTCGTCCTTCAGGGCCAGCACTTCGCGGTCCAGGGTGATCGACTCGATGGCGCGGTGACCGGTCAGCAGAATGGTGCCGCCCGGGGTCTCGTAGCAGCCGCGGCTCTTCATGCCCACATAGCGGTTCTCGACCTTGTCGAGGCGGCCGATGCCATGCTTGCCGCCCAGCTCGTTGAGCTTGGTCAGCACCTGGGCAGGGCTCATCTTCACGCCGTTGATGGCGACCACGTCGCCCTTGGCATAGGTCAGCTCGATCACTTCGGCCTTGTTGGGCGCCTTCTCGGGCGAGACGGTCAGGCGCCACATGTTGGCTTCCGGCTCGAAGTTCGGGTCTTCCAGCACGCCGCCTTCGTAGCTGATGTGCAGCAGGTTGGCGTCCATTGAGTAAGGCGCGCCGCCCTTGCGCTTCTTGAAGTCCACTGGGATGCCGTGCTTGTCGGCGTAGGCCAGCAGCTTCTCGCGGCTCAGCAGATCCCACTCACGCCAGGGGGCGATCACCTTCACGCCCGGCAGCAGTGCATAGGCGCCCAGCTCGAAGCGGACCTGGTCGTTGCCCTTGCCGGTGGCACCGTGCGAGATGGCGTCGGCCTTGGACTTCTTGGCGATCTCGACCAGGCGCTTGGCGATCAGCGGGCGGGCGATGGAGGTGCCCAGCAAGTATTCGCCTTCGTACAGTGCGTTGGCGCGGAACATGGGGAACACAAAGTCGCGCACGAACTCTTCGCGCAGGTCTTCGATGTGGATGTTCTCGGGCTTGATGCCCATCTTCAGCGCCTTGGCGCGCGCAGGCTCGATCTCTTCGCCCTGGCCGATGTCGGCGGTGAAGGTGACGACTTCGCAGTTGTACTCGTCCTGCAGCCACTTCAGGATGATGGAGGTATCCAGACCGCCCGAGTAGGCCAGCACGACCTTCTTGATGCCCTGCTTGCCCTTGCCGGCAGCAGCGGGAACAACAGCGGCAGGTGCGGGGGCCGCCTTGGGAGCAGCCTTAGGAGCAGCCTTGGGGGCAGCCTGAGTCGAGGCTTTCGGGGCGGCCTTCGTGGCTTTCACGGTCTTGGGCATGGTGGGCGATGCAGAGCTGACAAAACCCCGGATTTTAGTGCGCCCGCGCGCCCGCGCCACCAAGCGACGAACTGGGGTGCAAATCGGGTGCTTGCCCGGCGTGACGCGCGTCGTCATCCGTGCTGCAATTCTTGCCACACGGGTGCATGTCATCACACACGAAACACACAGGGAATGGCTGCGATGGAACAGGCCGAGTTCATCCATTACGTGCGGCTGAGCGAATACGCGAGCGCCGAGGCGCCTCAACGGTACCGACGCAAGGTGGCGGCGTTTGCCGCGCTCGGTTACGCCTGGGTGGCAGGCTGCCTGCTGGCCGCCGTGGCCGTGCTGGCCTGGGTGATCCCGGTCATGCTGGGCGGCCAGCGGCGCTGGGGACTGGCCTTTCTGGCGCTCGGCGCGCTGGGCTTGGCGTGGACCAGCCTGCGCGCACTGTGGGTGCGGCTGGACGGCCAGCCCGAGGGCATCCGCCTGCGCCGCGAAGACGCCCCCGCCCTGTTCAAGTTGCTGAGCACCATCCGCAAGAAGGTGAACGCCCCCCGGCTGGATGAGGTGTATCTGGACGATGCGTTCAACGCCAGCATCACCCAGTTGCCGCGGCGAGGGCTGTTTGGCGGCCACATCAACCGGCTGCACATTGGCTTGCCGCTGGTGATGGCGCTGGACGCACCGCGCCTGACGGCGGTGCTGGCCCATGAATACGGCCACCTGCGCGGCAACCACGGGCGCTTTGCCGCCTGGGTCTACCGCAGCCGCCAGAGCTGGGCCCAGCTCAACGCCCGACTGGATCAAGACGAAGGGCTGGCGTCGTGGCTGACAGCCCGCTTCATGAACTGGTATGTGCCCCGGTTTCTGGCTCAGACCTTTGCGCTGGCGCGCCAGGATGAGTACGAAGCCGACCGCATCGCAGCGAGCCTCGTGGGCCCTGCGGAAACGGCCGCCGCACTGGTCGAGATCGAGGTCAAGGGAGATTGGCTGGCGCGGGCGTTCTGGCGCAGCCACTGGCGGGGCGCCGCCGCTCAGGCGCTGCCACAGGGCCCATTCAGGGCCATGCGCCACCTGCTGGTCAGCCCGCCCGACGCCGCACAAGCTGCAGAGGCCCTGCGCCAGGGCCTCAAGCGCCTGAGCAACTTCGACGATACGCATCCTGGCCTGAAGGATCGGCTCGAAGCCCTGTCAGCCAGCCCCAGCCTGCCGACGTGGTCGACGCGGTCGGCCCTGGGGCTGCTGGGCAAGCAGGCTGAACGGGCCATCCAGCACTTTGATCAGCAATGGTGCCGCGACCACGCCACGGCCTGGAAGGCGCACCACGCCCGCTTGCAGCGTCTGCGCGCCCGCGCCGACGCGTGGCAGGCGCGAGCCGAACAGCTCAACGCGCAAGAGCTGGTGATGTGGGCCGACTGTGAACGCCGCTGGACAGACGCGACCGCCCTGGGCCACCTGGCCAGCCGCTACGCGCGTGCGCTGGCGCTGCGCCCAGGCTATGCGCGCGCCCTGATGGGACTGGCGCAGACGCGGCCGGATGCGCCCATGGCCGAGCAGCTTGGCTGGCTGGAAGCGCTGTGGCAATGCGATGACAACCGCCAGAGTTGGGCAGCCAGGCAGGCCGTGCAGCGGCTGGAAGCCCACATTCACACGACACCGCCGGAGCAACTGACCCGCTGGCGACAACGCGTGAAAGACGCGCAGGCCAGCGACCAGAGCGTGTGGGATGCGCTGCTCACGCCACCCTGGCTGCAACGCGTGTCGCGCCATGATCTGGACGAACTGGATCTCGACGACGCGCTGGCTGTCATCGCCCGCGAGCCCGCCGTGACGCGCGCCTGGCTGGTTTGCCGGGACGTTTCGGGCCACGGGCGCCGTGTGGCCTACCTGTTGTTGCTCGAACTGCCGGGCCTGAGCGATGCGCAGCGCCACGGTCTGTGTCGGCAGTTGGAGCAGGCCGTCGACCTGCCCGGCCCGACGCTGGCACTGTGGGCCGGCGAAGACCCGACCCTTCGGGACATCGAGCGACACGCCTTCGCACCCATCTACGTCAAAGGCCAAGCCTGAGCGGGTGCCTGGCGCTCAGAACAGGCTGCCCTGCGCGGGTGGCGGCTGCAGCAGGCCCGGATCAAAACGGCTCGTGTCCAGCGCCGGGCCACTGTGGCCCAGGCCGTGGCGGGCAGCCGCCTTGCGCACCCGCTGGCGGATCAGGTCGGCCCACAGCCCTTGCCCCTTCATGCGCTGGCCAAAGCGGGCGTCATAGGCCTGGCCGCCTTGCAGGTCATGGATGCGGGCCATGATGCGCCCCGCCCGCTCGGGCACATGGTGCTGCAACCATTCTTCGAACAGCGGACGCACCTCCCACGGCAGGCGCACCACGGTGTAATGGATGGCCTGGGCGCCGGCCTCGGCCGCCGCGTCGATGAGGTGTTCGATCTCGGGCTCGTTCAGGAAGGGGATGATGGGCGCCACATTGACGCCGACCGGCACCCCGGCCGCATGCAGGCGCCGCACGGCCTGCAAACGCCGATGCGGCGCCGCCGCGCGGGGCTCCAGGATGCGGGCGAGCGCCGGATCCAGCGTGGTGAGGCTCACCATCACATAGGTCTGTTGACGCGCTGCAGCCGCAGCCAGCAGATCCAGGTCACGCTCAACCCCGGCGGATTTGGTGACGATGGTGAACGGGTGACGGCAGCTGTCGAGCACGGAAAGCACGCCACGCGTCAGGCCCCACTCGCGCTCGACGGGCTGGTAAGCATCGGTCGCCGAGCCGATGTTGATGGGACTGCAGACATAGCCCGGCCGCGCGAGCTCACGCGCGAGCAACTCGGCCGCGTTGGCCTTGGCCACGAGGCGCGTCTCGAAATCCAGGCCTGGGGACAGGTTCAGGTAGCTGTGGGTGGGCCGCGCATAGCAGTAGATGCAGCCATGCTCGCAGCCACGATATGGATTGATCGCCAACGTGAACGGGATGTCGGGAGAGTCGTTGCGCGACAGGATGCTGCGGGCCTGCTCGGCCACGACCTGGGTGCGCCCTGGCACCGCGCTGCGGCTCGCCCAGGCGTCGTCATCTCGGCTGTCATTGTCGCCATCGCCATCCGTCGATACGACCCTGGCTTGTGGCGCCAGCGGCGCCCAGCCATCGTCTTCAGCCTCACGCTGCCATGAGGTAAAGCGATGGGCCAGCCGGGTGGCCGTGCCGCGGCCCTTGGCTGGGGCCGCCAGGCGCCGCGCGTCCGGTGCGCCATCTGGCGCGGTCGGTGTGAAGGGCGCCACGGGCGGGCGGGTCTTGCGCATACTGTATTTTCATACAGTATTCAGGCCACCGCAAGCGGCTTCTCAGGACCAGGTCACCGAGGCGGAAAACACATAGCCTGCACCATAGACCGTCTTGATGATGCGCGGGTCCATCGGGTCGTCTTCGATCTTGCGGCGCAGGCGCGAGATGCGCACATCGATGCTCCGGTCCATGGGCGACAGGTTGCGCCGCCCCATCAGTTGCTCGCGCGTGAGGATCTGGTGCGGGCGCTCCAGAAAGGCCCGCAGTACCTGCACTTCGGCCACGCCCAGCACGTGTTCGACGCCCTCATCAGACCGCAGCGTGTTGGCGGCGCAATCCAGCGTCCAGCCCGGGAAACGCGCCAGCCGCCGTGGCTCGGGCTGGACGCCGCCGGGGGCCACGGCCCGCCGGCGCAGGATGCTGCGTACGCGGGCGACCAGTTCGCGCGGCTCGAAGGGCTTGGTGACGTAGTCGTCGCCGCCCAGCTCCAGCCCCATGATGCGGTCGGCCGCGTGTCCGCGCCCGCTCAGAATAAGCAGGCCCGCGGCCGTCTGTTGGCTGATCTGGCGCACCAGTTCGATGCCATCCATGTCGGGCAGGCCCAGGTCGACGATGCACAGATCCGGCCGCCGTACCTGCAGGCGCCGCAGGGCCGCCGCCCCCGAGGCATGGCTCTCGGCCTCGAAGCCGAACTCCTGCAACACCGAGACCACGAGCCGTGCAATCGACGCGTCGTCTTCGATCACATAGATCAAGGCGGGCCGCTGTGAGGGCACCGACACGGAGGGCTGGTTGGGCGCGCTCATGCGCTGCCTCCGCCCAGGGCAGCGGCCAGCTCGGCCGCGGTGAAGGGCTTGGACAGCACGGGCAGATCGGTCAACGCCTCGACGTCGGGCGCGTAGCCGCTCATCAGCAGGACCTGCATGCCAGGGTGGCGCTGGCGTGCATGGCGGGCCAGCATCACGCCATCGACCTCGCCGGGCATGACGATGTCGGACAGCAGCAGCCGGATGTCCGACATCTGGGCCAGGATGTCGAGCGCCTCCTGCGCATGGGCGGCTTCCAGCACGGCATAGCCCAGGTCCAGCAGGTTGCGGCGGACCACGCGGCGCACGTCGGCATCGTCTTCCACCAGCAGCGCCACACCGCGATGTGCCGTCTGACCCGCCATCAATGGTGCTTCAGCCAGCGGCAGGTCATCCTCTGGCATGTCGGCCAGGGGCAGATACAGGCTCACCGTGGTGCCCGCGCCGGGCGCACTGTGCAACTCGACCGCACCGCCGGACTGCCGCACAAAGCCGTAGACCATCGACATGCCCAGGCCTGTCCCGCTGCCGGGCCGCTTGGTGGTAAAGAACGGCTCGAAAATGCGCGCCTGCGTGGCCGCGTCCATGCCCACCCCGTCGTCCTGGACGGACAGCCGCGCGTACGCACCCGGGCTCAACATCAGCGCATCGGCCTGGCCCACATCCAGCGTCTGCACCGACACGTCCACGTCGATGCGTCCATGCCCCCGCGTGGCGTCCCGCGCGTTCAGCAGCAGGTTGACCAGCGCATTCTCAAGCTGCGTCGGGTCGATCCAGATCCAGACCGGTTCGTCCGGCACATCACATTCCAGCGTGAGGTTGGCGGGCAGCGCAGGCCGCACCAAACGCACGACGGCATCGGCCAGGCTGCACGCATCCACTGCGCCAGCTTGAAGCGGCTGCTGTCGGGCAAAGGTCATCAGCCCGCGGATCAGCTCCGCCCCTCGACGGGCCGCCGCAATGGCCGGGCCCGTGAACTCGCTGACCATGGGGTCGTCGGGCCGCGCGTCGGCCAGCGCCGACAGGTTGCCGATGATGATGGTGAGAATGTTGTTGAAATCGTGCGCCAGCCCGCCAGTGAGCTGCCCCATGGCCTTCATCTTCTGGGCACGCACGACCAGCGCCTGCGACTGCTTTTCCTGCGTGATGTCGAAGGTGAGCTCGAAGCAACCCAGCACCTCGCCGTCCGGTGCGCGGTCCGGAATCAGCGAGGTGCGCACGGCCAGCGTGCGCCCGGCGCGGTTCTGTAACTCGTAGTCGAAGGTGACGGGCTGGCCGGTCAGCGCCCGGGCCACGAAAGGCCGGATGCGCTCGTAGACCTCCGAGCCCAGAAAGCTGCGCGCGCTCACCGTCTCGGGTCGCGCCGGATCCAGCCCGAACCAGTCCTGGTAGCCGCGGTTGATGTAGGTGTAGCTTCGGTCTTGCCGGAAGTAGGCGATCAGCGCGGGGATGGAGTCGGTGACCAGCCGCATCTGGTGCTCGCTGCGCTGCAGTTCGGCCGTGCGAGCCAGCACACGCGACTCCAGTTCGGCATTGGCCTGCAGCAGGGCTTCTTCGGCACGTCGCTGTTCGGTCACGTCGGAGTACAGGGTCACAAAGCCATGGCCCGGCAGCGGCTGGCCCGTGATGCGCAGGATGCGACCGTCTGGCCGCATGCGCTCGATGTCGTGCGGCAGGAACTGCATGGCCAGCGCCACGCGCTCGCGCACGGCCTCATCTTCAGGCTGATCGCCATACTCGCCGCGCCTGGCGTTGTAGCGGATGAAGCTCTCGAAGCTGGCGCCCACGAAGGCCAGTTCAGGCGGGAAATCCAGCAATTCCAGAAAGGCCCGGTTCCACGCCACCATCCGCAAATCGGCATCGAAGACCGACAGTCCGCGGTCCAGCAGATCCACACCAGCCTGCAGTGTGAACTGCCGCCAGTTGCCGTTGTCGGGCCTGCTCGGGATGGTGGTGTCGCTCATGACCCGTGGATTCTAGGCACGGCCCTGCCCGCCGTCCCACCCCGCACCCGGGTTGCAAACATTCGTCACATTTGCTGGGAGGTGGTGAAAAGGTCCTCCCGGATCATGCGGCCCGGCGCCACGCAGCACGATCACCCGTCGGCTGCGCCAACTGGCACCCACACGGAGACCAGCATGATCAGTGTAAACCCTAATCCATGGGTTTGTACAGGTCGATTGCGTTTTTACCCTGACACCACAGGAGCACACCATGGCGCTGCAGCGCGAGCACGGGGCTGAACACCCCTTCTGGGCTTTGGGCCCATTCAAGATCCGCCTCCCGTTCATTCACTACCGCTGGGAATTCCCCGAGATGATCCAGGGGCTGATCATGTTCGTGGTCAGCCTGGGCATGATCCCCCTGCTGATGAAATACCTGGGCATGCCGTACGAAGCCGCGCTGGCTTTCTGCGTGGTCGCCGGTATCGGCTACCTGCTGCCCGCGCTGATGGGCGTGCCGCTCGTGCCCGGCTGGATCACGCCGGCCATCCCGGTGGTGCTGCTGTACCTGCAGGCCTTCGAGCCCGGACCCGAGGCCGTCAAGGCAATGATTGCCTTGCAGATCCTGGTGTTCATCATCTTCCTGTTCCTGGGGCTGACCGGGCTGGGCAACAAGCTGGTGAAGGTGATTCCGAACTCGCTGAAGTCAGGGATCATCATCGGTGCTGGCATCGCGGCCATGATGGGCGAACTCAAGACCGGGGGCCGCATCGACAACACCCCCGTCTCGCTGTTGATTGGCTGCATCGTGTCGGCCTACGTGCTGTTCTCGCTGTCGTTCAAGCACTTCGTCGAAACCAGCCGCGTGGCCAAGACCATCTCCAATTTCGGCATGATCCCCGGCATGGTCGTGGCCATGCTGGTGGGCTGGGCCGTGAGCGAGTACCCGCTGCCCGATGTGCAGTGGGGCATCACGCAGCCCGACTTTGCGTTGATGGCCAACTTCCTGGTCTTCAACGTGGGCATGCCCAGCGCCGACATGTTCCTGCTGGCCATTCCGACCGCGCTGATTGCTTATGTGATCGCCTTCGGTGACATCCTCGTGGGCTTCACGCTGTGTCAGCGTGTCGACCACCTGCGCACCGACGAGAAGATCGAGCTCAATGTCACCCGCGTGCACCTGGTCACCGCCATTCGCAATGCGCTGCACGCCCTGTTTGCGCCCTGGCCCGGCCTGGCCGGCCCGCTGTGGACCGCTGCACACGCCACGATCGCAGAACGCTACGCGTTGGGTCGCAAGGCCATGGACTCGATCTACAGCGGTGGCGGCACCTTCTGGATCACCGGACTCATCGCCATCTTCATCCTGCCGCTGGTGACAGTGTTCAAGCCAGTGCTGCCAATCGCGTTGTCGCTCACCCTGGTGCTCACAGCCTACATCTGCATCATGGTCGGCATGGAGGAGCTCAAGAACTCCACCGAGCGAGGTGTGGCTGGCATCGTGGCCGTGACCCTGGCCATGCCCGACCCGAAGTCGACGGTGTACGCCGTGGTCATCGGTCTCATTCTGTACTGGCTGATCGAGCGGCCAAATGCAGCGCAGCGCTCCAAACAGGACCGCTCGATGCTGGCCGACAACACAGCCGACATCGAAGCCAGTGACCCGCAAGGCGTCGTCCGGAACTGACCCGCAAACATTGGTCACATTCGATCGGGGGTGGTGAAAAAGTCCTCCCCGATCATCCACCTTCTCACGCAGAGAACACCATGATCAGCGCCAATCCCTACGCCATGGGTCTGGACAAGAACCCGGCCAACCACGTCAGCCTCTCGCCCCTCAGCTTCCTGACGCGCGCTGCGCGCGTCTACCCGGACCGGGTGGCCATCATCCACGGCAGCTTGCGCCAGACATGGGCGCAGACCGAGGCCCGCTGTCGGCGCCTGGCCAGCGCCTTGCGCCAACGCGGCATCGGCAAGGGCGACACCGTGGCCGTCATGCTGCCCAATGTGCCCGCCATGCTGGAGGCCCACTTCGGCGTGCCCATGACAGGTGCGGTGCTCAACACACTCAACACACGCCTGGACGCCGAAGCGCTGGCCTTCCAGCTGGAGCACGGCAACGCCCGGGTGCTGCTGACGGATCCAGAGTACGCCCGCGTGATCCGCACCACGCTGGACATGCTGGGGCACCACGACGTGCTCGTGGTCGATGTGGAAGACGAACAAGGCCCCCACGGCGAGCGCCTGGGCGCGCTCACCTACGAAGCCTTGCTGGCAGAAGGCGATCCAAAGCATGTGTGGTCGTTGCCCGATGACGAGTGGGATGCCATCAGCCTGAACTACACCTCAGGCACCACAGGCAACCCCAAGGGGGTGGTCACCCACCACCGCGGTGCCTACCTGAACGCAGCGAGCAACGCGATCTCGTGGTCGATGCCGCAGCACGCCGTCTACCTGTGGACGCTGCCGATGTTCCATTGCAATGGCTGGTGCTTTCCCTGGACGCTGGCCCTCGTGGCCGGTACCAGCGTCTGCCTGCGCCGCGTCGACCCCAAGCTGATCTACGACTTGATCCGCACCCACCAGGTCACGCACATGTGTGGCGCGCCCATTGTCTACAACCTGCTGATCAGCGCGCCACCTGAGCTGCGCGCCGGCATCGCCCACCCGGTCAATGGCCTGATCGCCGGGGCCGCACCACCGGCCGCCGTGATCGAGGGATGCGAGGCCGCCGGCATCCACATCACCCACGTCTATGGCCTGACCGAGGTCTACGGGCCAGCGGCCATCTGCGCACCACAGGCCGACTGGGACAGTCTGCCACTCGATGAGCGTGCGCGGCTGAAGGGCCGCCAGGGCGTGCCGTATGCGCTGCAGGAAGACGTGACCGTACTGGATCCGCTCACCATGCAACCGGTGCCGTGCGACGGCGTGACGGTGGGTGAGGTGTGCTTCCGCGGCAATGTCGTCATGAAGGGCTACCTCAAGAACGAGAAGGCCACACAAGAGGCCTTTGCCGGCGGCTGGTTCCACACCGGCGATCTGGCGGTGCGCGACGCCAGCGGCTACATCAAGATCAAGGACCGCAGCAAGGACGTGATCATCTCGGGCGGCGAGAACATCTCGTCGGTCGAGGTCGAGGACGCGCTCTACCACCACCCGGCCGTGATGTCGGCAGCCGTCGTGGCCGAGCCCGACACCAAGTGGGGCGAGGTGCCTTGCGCCTTTGTCGAGCTCAAGCCTGGCCAGGAGGTGAGCCAGGAGGAACTCATCGCGTTCTGCCGCAACCACCTGGCGCGCTTCAAGGTGCCCAAGCGCGTGATCTTCGGTCCGCTGCCCAAAACGGCCACCGGCAAGATCCAGAAGTTCGTGTTGCGCCAGCAAATGAAGTCTGCCAGCGCCATCGAATGAGCGCCCTGCGGACTGCCCTGCTTTCTGTCATCCTGAGAAAGGCCCGCTTCCATGTCCAGCTACCACGCCCCTTTGCGCGAGATGCGCTTCACGATGCAAGAGGTGGCCGGCCTCAGGGACGTCTGCGCCCTGCCCGGCCATGAAGACGCCTCGCCCGAATTGGTCGAGGCCATCCTCGAAGAGGCGGGCCGGTTTGCGTCGGGCGTGCTCGACCCGCTGAACTGGCCAGGCGACCAGCAGGGCGCACGGTGGGACCAAGGCGTGGTGCGCGCCGCGGACGGCTTTCGCGAGGCCTATGCCCAGTTCTGCGAAGCGGGCTGGCACGGCATGCCGGCAGCGCCAGCATTCGGCGGCCAGGGCCTGCCCACGCTGGTGTCCACCGCGGTGATGGAGATGTGGAAGGCATCGAACATGGCGTTCTCGCTGTGCCAGATGCTGACCATGGGTGCTGTCGAGGCCCTGGTGCGCCATGGCAGCCCCGCGCTGCAGCAGCGCTTCCTGCCGAAGATGGTGTCCGGGCAGTGGACAGGCACGATGAACCTGACCGAACCCCAGGCCGGGTCGGATCTGTCGGCCATCCGCACCCGGGCCACCCCCGAGGGCGATCATTACCGCATCAGCGGCACCAAGATTTTCATCACCTGGGGCGAGCACGACATGGCCGAGAACATCGTCCACCTCGTGCTGGCCCGCCTGCCCGACGCGCCTGAAGGCGTCAAGGGCATCTCGCTGTTCGTGTGCCCCAAGTTCCTGGTCAACGAAGATGGCACGCTGGGCGCGCGCAACGACCTGGTGTGCAGCGCGATCGAACACAAACTCGGCATCCATGCGAGCCCCACGGCCGTGATGTCCTTTGGCGACGGACCCGGCGCCATCGGCTACCTGGTCGGAGAGCCTCACAAGGGCTTGGGCTACATGTTCACGATGATGAACCACGCCCGGCTCAACGTCGGCCTGGAGGGCGTGGCCGTGTCGGATCGGGCCTACCAGCGCGCCCGCGCCTATGCGCTGGACCGCGTGCAGGGCCGCACGCTGACTGGCCACGCTGCCATCATCGGCCACCCCGATGTGCGCCGCATGCTGATGGACATGAAATGCCGTGTGGAAGCCATGCGCGGCCTGGCTTACTTCACCTCGGCCCAGATGGACCGCGCGCATGCGCACGAGAGCGAGGCGGTGCGGGCCCAGGCACAGGCGCTGGTCGACCTGCTCATCCCCATCGTCAAGGGCTGGTGCACCGAGACGGCCCAGCAGGTCGCAGCCGACGGTGTGCAGGTGCACGGCGGCATGGGCTTCATCGAAGAGACCGGCGCGGCCCAGTATGTGCGCGACGTGCGCATCACCACGATCTACGAAGGCACCACCGGCATCCAGGCCAACGACCTGATCGGCCGCAAGCTGGTACGCGACGAGGGCGCCACGATGAAGGCGTTGTGGCGCACGATGTCGGCCGAGGCGCAGCGCCAGAGCGACAGCCCCGACGCGTCGCTGCGTCAACTCGGCCAGAGCCTGCAGCGTGCGCTGGACGCACTCTCGCAGGCCACTGACTGGCTGCTGACCCAGGCCGCCCGACAACCTGCAGCAACGGCAGCGGCAGCCGTGCCGTATCTGCACCTGTGCGGCACGGTGGTGGCAGGCTGGCTGATGAACCGGGCGGCCGAAGGCGCCGTGCTGCGCCGCCAGGGTGCTGACGCCGATGCGGCGTTTCTGCAAGCCCGCCTGGTGGTGGCCCAGCATTACCACCACCACATGCTGGTGAGCGCGCCTGCCTGGCGCGACCGGGTGGTCAATGGTGCTGCCAGCACGCTCGCGCTGGCCGACGACCAGTTTTGAGCCGCGAAGCCCTCGGCTGCGTTGCTCCAGCGAAACCACGATCAGCGTCCACAAACATTACGGCGCGAGGCACCTTGTGCCGGGTCGACATAGCGGGAACCGCCGGAACCCTGGACTCAATCGTGAGCCAGTCCACCTGCAGATCACCGACCTGCGGATAGCTCAGTTTGACTTGGCTTGAAACAGCTGAAGCTCAGACTGGCATCGGCATGGGAAACCGTCAAACCGTACAGCCCACGTGCAGCATCGGCGAGTAACGACACCGCAGGATCGTCGCCAAGTAAGAAGCCCAGCCGCGGAAGAAAATCATCCACACGGTGAAAAGTGCCTGCTCCCGTCATGGCGCGCTGAAAAACGAGACCAGAATCCCGTTGCCCCGGCCACAAGCCAGCGATCTCTACCTCATTAATCCGGACCAGTCGGGCGCTCATGTCGACCTCAACTGGGCCCTGAAGCGGTCGCAGTGTGTTCATGTTCACGCACTGCCCAGACTCAAAACGAAGCCGGCGCGGCCCCGTCAGCACGCGCATGGCGCCCGCCCACAGTTGCGCATGGTCTGGCAGTTGGATGATCTGACGGTTTGGTCGCCTTTTCGTGGGGTCACAACTGACGCTGTGCTGGTTTAGACCAGACACGTCACCTTCTGTGATCGAGAAGCCCAAGAACTCCCCCGCCCCGCCCCACTGGAGGTCGGCGGTGCGCAGCGGCCTTGGGCCGTCCGCCCCCTGCAACGTTTCGTACTCCCGCGTCAGGCTGATTGCGAAGCCCTTCGCAGGGGAAGGCCCGGAAATGTCCATCAAGACGTCCGGGTGTGTGACGTCAAACGCGAGCGTCAGGCTAGGCACGTCAGTCACCTGCCCAGACGACCCGACGAACATACCTTTGGACTGCACGGAAATGCGCCCATCCGACCCCACGGTGGCCTGACCCACTGGCACTTCGTCACCTTGATCATCGATGGCAAAACACGTGTAGCTGCCTCCGACCAGACCCAAAATGTACGCCCTGACCTCGTCCTGGCAAAACGCCGGAGGCTCCGCTTGAAATCGATCAAGGACAGCACGCAGACCCTGTAACAACGGCTGTTTGACATTGAAATCATCCGACAAGTAGGTGTCGTTGAAAAGGTGCGCCTGAATCGCTCCCACATCATCAGCGCTCGCGCCACCAGCACCTCGGCGCAGTGTGAAATTGGCGGGCAGCGCACCAGGTACCTCCGTGATGAAGTCGCGGTGGTTGGTCAAGTAGGGCCCAGGTTCTCCGCCAACGTTGTTGGCTGGCACCGCCACCCCATGAATGGCAAAGCGCCTGAGCTGTTCGGGGCTGAGTTGTGACTGCAACAACCGACGCGCGTCGTTGGCGTAAAAGTTACCCTGCGAATGCGCCACCACCAAGACACTTTGCCCCTGGGTAATTGCATGGCGGTAGCTGTCTACGTGCTGGTCCACTTCAGGCAACAAACCCAGGGTAAATCGTTCGATTTGCGCGCGGTGCCAACGATTGAACCACGGCGGCGCGCGCCGCTCCCGAATCAGCCAGTTCGCCAGGTCGCTGGTCCACTGGACTCCAGCCTGCTGGGCGGCTTGCTTGAGATCATCCACCATGCCGTCTGTGGCGTTGTAGGCCGTGTCATAGCGGAGGGCTTTGTCGTTGTAGGTGGTGCCGAGGTTGTCTCTCAGCAGGTCACGAGACCGCCTGGCCGACTCAGGGCTGGTATTGATCCCGTTGCCAAAGTACACCACCACCTGATGGGGGTGGCTGGGGCAGGTACCGGCCTCGGCACCACCAAGGCAGGCCATGAGCACCACGAACAGCGCAGAGGCTGCAGAGCGAATGGAGAGGAACATGCGCAGGGCTTTCATGGTGGCTCAGTCGCAAACACGGCCATCTGGCTGACGGAACACGGCGCCACTCATGAGGCGGTTGGCTGCCCAGTAGGCTCTGAAGCGCTCTTCGGTATTAGCGGTCAGGGCCTCGATGTCTTTGGACATGTCCTCGCGGAACTGCACTTGCTCCCTGGTGGCACGGGGCAGCGTTTGATACGCACATTCCGCCGCACGTTCGACCGCATCCCCTGCACGCAGCGCCTCTTCCCGCGTCGTCGCCTCCATGTTCCGCTGCAAGGCCCTGGCCTTCTGCTCCGCCGCACGTTGGATCTCGGGGGTGCGCGCGTACTTCTGCGCGATCAACCGGTCGATGTCATCGCGGATGTCGTTGCGGTTGGCATCCACACCACGCAATCCGGGGCTGAGGTCTTCGTTGTCGATGATCTTTTCGGACGAGGGTTGTTCGACACCTGAGGTGTCGCCCACTTCGCCAACCTGCGCAGGCGGCACATCGCTCGAATCGCCACCACCTAGGCAGCCGGCCAGCATCCCACACAGCAACAAGCTGGCAAGCCATCGAATAGCTGACACACGCCAGACTGAACACCACTGAAAGATCACGATCATGAATCCTGGGTTTGTTTTGAAAAAACGGCGCTCGGCCTAACTCACAAACGCGGCCATCCGGTTAACGGAATACGGCGCCACTTTTGAGTCGCTCAGCGGCCCAATAGGCCCTGAAGCGTTCTTCGGTAGTCGCCGTCAACGCATCGATGTCTTTGGACGTGCCTTCCCAGTAACTGAGCTGCTCCTGTGTATCCGGTTGGCCTCCACACCGCGCAATCCAGGACTGAGGCGCTCGTGATGATCTTTTTGGACGGGGGCTGCTCGACACCCGACGTATTGCCCACATCGCCAGCTATTGCAGAAGGCTCTGGATCACTCGCCTCGCCATCACCGAAACAGCCGGTGAGCATCAGACATGCGACCAACGGCGTCATCAGGCACACTCATTGCGCCCCGTCAATAGACTGACGACCAACGTTCACACAACTGCTGGGACGGACCTCTCACCCCGGGTCAACACGGAGATGACATCATCCAAAACGGATCGACCAATCTTAGCCAGACGATCAAGCTCGCATATCCCCCTCAAGAGGGGCGCGATGACAACCGCTCAGCCCTCGCCGTAGACCAGGGCCAGCTCCGCCCCCGGCATCAGTTCGCGCGCGCGGCGCAGCGCCTGGTCGCTGGGGAACACGCGGGCCTGGTCACCCAGCTCCAACTCACCGCGGGCCGACAGGCCATCCACATGGCGCTCGACCACCAGCCGGATGGGCAGGCCCTGGATCAGATCCGGCAGGCCGGGGTCGCCCGCGGGCACGCGCCGGGCGGGGAACTCGCGCAAGACCTCGTCGAGTGGCAGGCGGCCATCGCGGTCGACCACGCGCACAAAGCGGGCGAAGCGGCAGCGCGCCGCCGCCAGGCTGAACACCTGTTGCACATTCAGCCGCAGCCCACCTGAGAAGCGGTCCGTCTGCACCTTGCCCTGGATGACCACCAGCTCGTCGTCCTTGATCAGGTCCTTGTGGGCGTCCAGCACATCCTGGTTGGCCACGGCCTCGATGGCATCGGTCTTGTCATCGACCTTGAAGATGGCCACGCGCCCGCGCTGGCCGTTGATGATGCGCAGCTCGCTGAGGATGCCGGCCACCATCTGGGGCTCACGGCTGTCTTGCAAGTCGCCGATGCGCTTGGCGAAGCGGCGCACCTCGCGCTCGTGTTCATCGAACAGGTGGCCGGTCAGGTAGAAACCGATGGCGGTCTTCTCCAGCGTCAGCTGCTCCTTGGTGGTCCAGTCCTCGGTGGGCACCAGATCGGGTTCGTTGGTCGACGCCGCGTGGCTGTCGCCAAAGTCGAACAGACCGCCCTGATCGGCGTTGGCGGCCAGGGTGTCGGCATACTCGAAGGCCAGGGCCACGCTGGCCAGCAGGGCCGAGCGCCGGGGCTGGAGCGTGTCGAAGGCGCCCGCCTTGATCAGCGCCTCGACCACACGCTTGTTGACCAGCTTGCGGTCCACCCGGCAGCAGAAATCGAAGAAGCTCTTGAACGGGCCGTTGGCCTCGCGCTCGCGCACGATGGCTTCGATCGCGCCCTGCCCCGTGCCCTTGACGGCGCCCAGGGCGTAGCAGATGGTCTTGTCGTCAATGGGGATGAAGCGCCATTGGCCCTGGTTCACGTCGGGCGGCGTGAAGCGGATGCCGAAGTTCTGTGTGGCGTCGTCGTGGAAGATCTTGAGCTTGTCGGTGTCGTCGCTGGCAATCGTCATGTTGCCTGCGAAGAACTCGGCCGTGTAGTGCTGCTTGAGCCAGGCGGTGTGGTAGGCCAGCAAGGCGTAAGCGGCCGCGTGCGACTTGTTGAAGCCGTAGCCCGCGAACTTCTCCATCAAGTCGAAGATCTCGTTGGCCAGTTGTTCGCTGATGCCGTTCTTGGCCGCCCCTTCCGCGAACAGGCCGCGGTGGTGCTGCATCTCCTCGACCTTCTTCTTGCCCATGGCGCGGCGCAGCAGGTCGGCGCCACCGAGCGAGTAGCCGCCGACGATCTGGGCCACCTGCATCACCTGCTCCTGGTAGACCATGATGCCGTAGGTCTCCTTGAGCACCGACTCCATCAGCGGATGCGGGTAGGTGACTTCTTCCTTGCCGTGTTTGCGGGCGCAGAAAGACGGAATCAGGTCCATGGGGCCCGGACGGTACAGCGCCACCAGGGCGATGATGTCCTCGAACACGCTGGGCTTGGCGTCGCGCAGCATGCCTTGCATGCCGCGGGATTCCAGCTGGAACACGGCCACGGTCTTGCCCTCGGACAGCAGCCGGTAAGTGGCCGCGTCGTCCAGCGGGATCTTGGCGAAGTCGAAGTCCTTCTGGTCCGGGTGGCGGGCCATGATGAACTCTTTGGCCGTCTCCAGAATCGTCAGCGTGGCCAGGCCCAGGAAGTCGAACTTCACCAGACCGATCTGCTCGACGTCGTCCTTGTCGTACTGGCTCACGGCCGAGTCGCTGCCCGGCTGCTGGTACAGGGGGCAGAAATCGGTGATCTTGCCCGGTGCGATCAGCACGCCCCCGGCGTGCATGCCGATGTTGCGCACCATGCCTTCGACGCGCTCGGCCAGCTCCAGCAGCGCGGCCACTTCTTCTTCGGCCTTCTCGCGCTCGTTCAGCTCGGGGGCCTCATGGCGCGCGTAGATCACCTTCGCCTTCTCGGGGTCGAAGTCGGGCGGCAGCTTGGCCAGCGTCACCGTTTTGCCCGGTGGCGCCGGGATCAGTTTGGCGATGCTGTCCACATGGCCATAGCCCATGCCCAGCACACGACCCACGTCGCGCAGCGCGGCCTTGGCCGCCATGGTGCCGAAGGTGGCGATCTGGCTGACGGCCTCGCGGCCATAGCGGTCTTTCACGTAGTCGATGACGCGGTCACGGTTGCCCTGGCAGAAGTCGATGTCGAAGTCGGGCATCGACACCCGCTCCGGGTTCAGGAAGCGCTCGAACAGCAGGTTGTACTTGAGCGGGTCGAGGTCGGTGATCTTCAGCGCATAGGCCACCAGCGAGCCGGCACCCGAGCCCCGGCCTGGCCCCACGGGGCAGCCGTTGTTCTTGGCCCAGTTGATGAAGTCCTGCACGATGAGGAAGTAGCCCGGAAAGCCCATCTTCAGGATCGTGTTGATCTCGAAGTCCAGGCGCTCCACATAGCGCGGGCGCTCGGCATCCCGCTGGGCTGCATCGGGGAACAGGTGCAGCAGTCGTTCTTCCAGGCCCTGGTGCGACAACTCACGGAAGTAGTCTTCCATGGGCTGGGGCTGCCCATTGGGCATGATGGGCGTGGGGAAGTCGGGCAGCTGCGGCTTGCCCAGCACCAGCGTCAGCGAGCAGCGGCGTGCAATGGCCAGGGTGTTGGCGATGGCCGAGGGGATGTCGGCAAACAGGGCCTCCATCTGCGCGGCCGTCTTGAAGTGCTGCTCTTTGGTGAAGCGCTTGACGCGCTTTGGGTTACCCAGGGTTTCGCCTTCAGCGATGCACACACGGGCTTCATGGGCCTCGAAATCATCTGGCGCCAGAAACTGGATGGGATGGGTGGCCACCACCGGCAGTTGCAGCCTGGCCGCCAATGGCACGGCGCCACGGATGTGGGGCTCGTTGGTGGCGTGGCCGCCGCGCTGCAGCTCGATGTAGAAGCGGCCCGGAAAGGCCTCGGCCAGCTTGCGGGCCCACGCTTCGGCTTTGGTCTGATCGCCCATCAGCAGGGCCTGGCCCACCGGGCCCAGGTCGGCCCCCGACAGGCAGATCAGGCCTTCGTTATTGGCCACCAGCGACTGCCAGAACACCCAGGCGTGCGTGCGCTGGCCGGGAGCCGTCCAGGCCTCGCCCAGCAACTCGCATAGCCGCAGGTACCCGGCGCGATTCTGAATCAGCAGCAGCAGCCGGGTGGGCGCCTTGCCTGCCTCTTCCGGCTCGAGCCAGACATCGGCGCCCAAAATGGGCTGAACACCCTTCTTGCGCGCCCCGCTGTAGAGCTTGACCGCGCCGAACAGGTTGCTGAGGTCGGTGACAGCCACAGCGGGCTGGGCGTCCTGGGCCGCTGCCTTGACCAGGTCGTCGATGCGCAAAGTGCCATCCACGACGGAGTACTCGGTGTGGGCGCGAAGGTGAACGAATGCCATACGAGGATTGTAAGAACCGCGGACTGTGACTCTTTCGCCAGAAGATGCCTGCACTGTCATCGGTTTTCGCACACTGGTGACCTCCCCTGAGAGGGGTGTCCTAAATTCCAACAGGGAAAGGCCGATATCACGGTATGGCTTTTGTCAGGAGCAACCATGCCCCGCCTTTCTCATCTCGGCATCTCGGGTCGCTTGCTTGGCCTCGCGCTGCTGCTGGCCGCCGCGCTGGTCCTGGTGGCCCTGTTTTCACACCGCGAACTCAAGGACGCCATCGCCGTAACCGAGCGGACCGCCGAGGTGCGCATGCCGCAACTCAGCGACATGGCAGCCCTCGAGCTCAACGTCACCCGCGTTTCGCTGCAGTTGCGCCACGCCATACTCTCCCGCACGCCGCAGGAGCGCGCCGCTGCCTTTGCCGATATCCAGTCCAAACGAGTCCAGATCGATGCACTGCTGCGCTCATACGAACAGCGTCTTTTCACGCGAACGGGCAAGGACAACTTCTCAGGCATCCCACCGCTGATGGCGGCGTTCTGGCAAGCCGGCGAGGCCAACATTGCCTTGATCGAGTCCGGCCAGAAAGAAGAGGCCTTTGCCTATCTGGTGGATCACACCATCCCGGCTCGCAACGCCCTGCTGGCTCAACTCAAGCACAACGTCGACTATCAGAAAGAGCGCATCACCGAGGACATCTCGGAAGTGCGCGCGGATGTCGAGGCGACGCTGGCGGTGCTGCTGGTCGCCTTCGCCGCGATCGTGGTGGGGCAGATCGCATCGGCCTGGCTGGTCGGACGCATGCTCAAGCGCCGGGTGGCGTACGCCTGCGCGGTCGCGCAACGGGTGCGCGAGGGTGACCTGTCCGGCCCGACCGACCACACCAGCCATGACGAGTTCCGGCCGCTGTTGGCCGATCTGGCCGGCATGCAGCAGTCGTTGTCCAGCGTGGTGCGCAATGTGCGGCTGAGCGCCGAAGGCGTGGCCTCCGCCAGCACCCAGATCGCATTGGGCAACCAGGATCTGTCGGCCCGCACCGAGCACCAGGCCAGCGCGCTGCAGCAGACCGCCAGCACCATGAACGAGGTGGGCACCGCGGTGCGCCACAACGCCGACCACGCGCAGGAAGCCAGCACGCTGGCCCAGTCGGCCAGCCAGGTCGCCCAGCAAGGCGGCGCGGTGGTATCCCAGGTGGTTGACACCATGCAGGGCATCTCGCAGGCGTCGCGCAAGATTGCCGACATCATCGGCGTGATCGACGGCATCGCCTTTCAGACCAACATCCTCGCGCTCAACGCCGCCGTCGAGGCCGCCCGCGCCGGCGAACAAGGCCGAGGCTTTGCGGTCGTGGCCGGTGAGGTCCGCCTGCTGGCCCAACGCAGCGCCGAGGCGGCGCGCGAGATCAAGACGCTCATCTCGGCCAGCACCGAGCAGGTCGCCCAGGGCGCCAGCCTGGTCGAGCAAGCCGGCAGCACCATGCAGGACATCGTGCAGGCCATCGAGCGCGTCAGCCTCATCGTCACAGACATCAGTGCTGCCAGCCGCGAACAGAGCGAAGGCGTGTCGCAGGTGGGCACGGCCATCGAACAGATGGACCAGTCCACCCAGCAGAACGCCGCCTTGGTCGAGGAGTCTGCCGCGGCCGCCGAAAGCCTGCGCCAGCAGGCGGCCGAGCTGGTTCAGTCGGTGGCCGTATTCAAGGTGTGAAGGTGGGCTGAGCGCGGGCCGAGCGCCGGAAGTCGCTGGGCGTCATGCCCACCCAGCGCCGAAAGGTGCGGCTGAAGTTCGACGTGTCCTGGTAGCCCAGCCGGTCTGCAATCGCATCCACGCTGCTGTCCGAGTGCAGCAGCCACCAGCAGGCCAGGTCTTCACGGACACGGTCGAGCAATTGCTGGTAGGTCAGCCCCTCCTCGCGCAGCTTGCGGATCAGCGTTCGGGGTGACACATGCTCCCGTTCAGCGAGTTCGTCCAGCCGCGGGTAGCGTCCTTCGCAGCGCAGCAGGGCCTTGAGAATGCGGTCGCCGACCGGCCCGAGCCTGTCGCGTGGGTCGTTTTGCTGTGCCCACAGGCGCTCGCACTCGCGCAGGGCCATGCGGTGCGATTGCGGATCGGGGGCCAGGCCGGGATGCGCCAGCAGACGCAGGGGCAGGATCAAGGCGGTGTGTTCTGCACCAAAGCGCACGTCGGGCCCCCACTGCCGGTAGGCCTCACCCCACGGTGGCTCGGGAAAGGCAAACTCCACCCGCGCCAGGCGGGTCATGTCCAGGCCTGTCAGCGTGTCCAGCAGACGCAGGCCGGCGCCCATCAAGTGGCCCAGGATGTATTCGCGCACGTCGGGGGCCTGCAGACGCTCCTGCGCCACCAGGGCGACATCCTGCCCATCTGGCTGCACCGTCAGGGCGATCAGCGACTGCCTCAGCCCCACATGACGCTGGATGAGCGCCAGGGCCTGGCCCACGTTGTCACAGGACATGGCGGCCACACCCACCGGCCCGTGGGCAGACAGCTGCGTGCCCCATCCCACGGTGATGCCAAGCCAGGGCGCCTGCGTCAGGTGAATGGCGCGACGAATGAGTCGGCTGACCTCATCGAGACTGAGATGGCGCTGGCCTTCATGCAACGCCGCCCAGTTCAGGCGCGTGCCAGCCAGGATCTGTGCCTCATCAAAGCCACGGCGGCGCATCTCGGCACAGATCAGCCGGGCATAAATGGGGTGCAGCGCGGGCGCCAGCCAGTCGGCGGCCTGGGCGGAAGTCGGTGCAGAGGGGGCGGGGCGTGTCACCAGAGCGTGTCACCAAATGACGATAAGTTGCCAGCAGCGACGGTATCCCATTCGGGTGTGGTTTCGCAAGATCGGGGCATCCCACCCACCGAGGAGACCCAAACATGAGCGCTGTGCTGCCCGATCCGATGGCTGTCCCTTACCAGGACCGAAAGAAGCCCCTTTGGATCCTGCCCACCCTGATCCCCGCCATCGTCGCGGCCGGCCCCATGGCCGCCTGGCTGGGCCATGAACACGCGGCCTGGTATGTGCTGCCCTTTCTGGTGATGTTCGTGCTGGTGCCCCTGCTGGACTGGCTGATCGGCGACGACACCAGCAACCCGCCTGAAGCCGCTGTGCCCGACCTGGAGTCGCGCAGCTTCTACCGCTGGATGATCTATCTGGCCATCCCCGTGGGCTGGGCCACCACGCTGTTCAACGTGTGGTTTCTGTCCACCCACGCCGTGCCCTGGTATGGCATGGTCACCACTCTGGTCATCAACGGTTTCATGCTGGGCCTGGTGATGAACATGAGCCATGAACTCGGCCACAAGAAAGAGTGGCTGCCGCGCAAGGCCGCGCTGTTCAACCTCTCACTCGGCGCCTACACGCACTTCTGCATTGAGCACAACCGTGGCCACCATCGCCACGTGGCCACGCCGGAAGATCCGGCCTCGTCCAAGATGGGTGAGACCATCTACCGCTTCATGTTCCGGGAGATGCCCGGCGCCTATTTCCGAGGCTGGGATCTGGAGGTCGAGCGTCTGGCGCGTCAGGGCAAGTCGGCCTGGAGCCTGGACAACGAGATCATCCAGGGCTGGATCGGCACCGCCATCGTGTGGGGCGCCATGACGGCCTGGCTGGGCACGCAGGCGCTGATGCTGCTGATGGTGCTGGCCTTCCTGGGCGCCTTCATGCTGACCTCGGCCAACTACATCGAGCACTACGGCCTGCTGCGCCAGAAGAAGCCCGATGGCCGTTATGAGCACTGCCAGCCCCACCACTCGTGGAACAGCAACCATGTGCTGTCGAACATCCTGACCTTCCAGCTGCAGCGCCATTCGGACCACCATGCCAACCCGGCCCGCAGCTACCAGTCGCTGCGCAGCTTCCACGACATCCCGACCTTTCTGCCACTGGGCTACACGGGCATGTTCCTGATCGCCTATGTGCCACCGCTGTGGTTCAAGGTGATGGACCCCAGGGTGGTCAAGGCCACCGGGGGCGATGCGGCGCGCATCAACTTTCTGCCGGCGCAACGTCAGCGCCTGGTCACGGCCTATGGCATGAAGGACACGGCCACGTCACAGGCCACCGCCCAGGTCTGACGGCCCGACGCGCTGCGATCCGCCCCGCTGGCCCCATCACGGGGCCGGTGTCGTCACCAGCGACAGCAGGCCCCGGTAAGGCAGCAGATTGGTCTGCACCACCTGGTCGATGGGCTCGGCAAATCCGCCCTGCATCCACCGGGCGGCCAGCAGCACGTTCAAGCCGATCATGCCGTCGGCCAGCAAGTCCAGGCTGATGGGCCCGGTCAGCTTCACATCGGGCACCAGCTTGTCCAGATGCTGACGCAGCATGGCCGAGTAGTCGCGCGCGGTGGCGTCACTGAGCGCGGCCACCTGGTCATCGACCGCAAACGAGTCGACCAGCATGATGCGCCCCCGGCGAGGATCGTCTTCGATGAACTCCAGGAACACGCGAATGGCGGGCTCCAGCATGCCGATCGGCGTGGGCTCGGCCTTGGACAAGGCCGCCAGCGTGCGCGCCATCAGCTGGTGACGCAACTCGGCATAGGTGGCCAGGAACAGCTGTGGCAGCGTCTTGAACGACTCGTAGAAGTAGCGTTCGGTCAGGTGGGCGGCCACGCAGATCTCGCGCACAGTGGCCGCATGGAATCCCCGCGTTCCGAACACCTCCAGTGCGCCCTCGATGAGCTTGGCGCGGCGCAGGCGCTGGCGCTCTTCGGGCAGCACCCCGCCATAGCGGCGGCGGCTGGGGGCGGGGGTGTCGGGAATTGATGCATCCATAGATGGCCCTATGTTGACACGAAGCATTGTCAAAGATATTGTGACAAGAAACTTTGTCAAATATCAAGGACTGCTTGTACGACATGAGGCAGACAGCCCCCCATCCTGAGGCCCCCACAGCCACGCCGCCTTCTCCCACCACCCAACCAGCGTCGCGCCACCGCATCATCGTGGTGGGCACCGGCTTCTCCGGCCTGTGCATGGGCGTCAAGCTGCGTGAGATGGGCGAAGACGATTTCGTCCTGCTCGAGCGCGCCGGCGAAGTCGGCGGCACCTGGCGCGACAACACCTATCCGGGCTGCGCCTGCGATGTGGAGTCGCATCTTTACTCCTTCTCGTTCGAGCCCAACCCGAACTGGTCGCGCCTGTATGCGCCACAGCCCGAGATCTTTGCGTATCTGCGGCACGTGGCGCGCAAGTACGACCTGATGCGCCACATCCGCTTTCACGCCAACCTCATCGGTGCGCGCTGGGATGAAGCCCGGCGCCTGTGGGTCGTGAGGGCAGAAGACGGCCGTGTCTTCGAAGGCGAGGTGCTGGTGTCCGGCATGGGCGGCCTGAGCAACCCGGCCTACCCCGACATCCCTGGGCTCGACCGCTTCGAAGGGCCGCAGTTCCACTCGGCCACCTGGCGCCACGATGTGGACCTGAACGACAAGCGCGTGGCCGTGATCGGCAGCGGCGCCAGCGCCATCCAGTTCGTGCCGCAGATCGCCCCCAAGGTGGCGCACCTGAGCTACTTCCAGCGCACGCCGCCATGGGTCGTGCCCAAGATGGACCGTCCGGTCACCCCGCGCGAGCGCGCCGACTTCCAGGCCAACCCATGGCGCCAGCGCATCGCGCGCAACAAGCTCTACTGGATGCTGGAGGCCCGCTTTCTGGCCTTCAAGTACAAGCCGGAGTGGATGGGCCTGGTCGCCAAGGTCGGCAAACACCGCATCCGCAAGCACATCAAGGACCCGGCCCTGCAGGCCAAACTCACGCCCAGCTACACGCCGGGCTGCAAGCGCCTGCTGATCTCGAACGACTACTACCCTGCCCTGGCACGCACCAACGTGAGCGTGATCACCGAGGGCATCCGCGAGGTGACGGCCCGCGGCGTGGTGACGCAGGACGGCCGCGAGCACCCGGCAGACGTGATCATCTACGGCACCGGATTCAAGGTGCAGGACCCGATACCCAAAGGTGCCATCTTCGGCAGGGGCGGCGTGGACCTGGTCGACCTGTGGCGTGAGGGCCCCGAAGCCTTTCTCGGCATCACCGTGGCGGGCTTTCCGAATTTCTTCGTCCTCATGGGGCCCAACACAGGCCTGGGCCACAACTCGATGGTCTACATGATCGAGTCGCAGGCCCACTACATCATCGAGGCGCTGAAGGTCATGAAAGAGCGCCGCCTGCGCACGATCGAGGTGAAACCCGAGGCCCAGGCGAAGTTCGTGAGCCACGTGCAGCAGGCGCTGACCGGCACGGTGTGGAACTCTGGCTGCAAGAGCTGGTACCTCAACGAACGCGGTCGCAACACGGCGGCCTGGCCAGGCTTTACATTTGCGTACCGTCTCAAGACCCGCCGCTTCCGGCTTCAACCTTACCGCACCGAACGCGCATGAGCATCCAGGCTGTCCTCACCAACCTCGTCCTGCGCTGGCAGTTCAAGCGCGCGGGGCGGGGCCCGCTCAACGTCAAGAAGGCGCGCAGCAAGATCAACCAGATGGCCCGGCGCTACCCGCCGCCGCCCAAGGAGATCCGCCACACGCCCGTGCCGGCCCAGCCCGACCAGGGCCTGTGCCCGGCCGAATGGCTGAGCGTGGCCAACCCGAAGCGCACGGTGGTCTACTTCCACGGTGGCGGCTACTTCTTCTGTGGCCTCGAAACCCACCGCCCGACCTGCGCCTACCTGGCCCGCACAGCCGAGGCCAAGGTGTTGTCGGTGGATTACCGGCTGGCGCCGGAGCACGTCTTCCCCGCCGCAGTGGACGACGCACTGGCCTGGTGGAAGGCGCTGCTGGCCCAGGGCGTGGACCCGAAGAACGTGGTGTTCGGTGGCGACTCGGCTGGCGGCGGGCTGGCACTGGCCTGCTTGCTGGCGGCCAAGGCCGAGGGCCTGCCGCTGCCTGCGGGCGCCGTGCTGTTCTCACCCTGGACGGACCTCAGCTGCTCGGGCGAGACCATGCGCTCGCTGGCCGACGCCGATGTGATGTTCAACCCTGAATCGCTGCCAGAAGCCGCTGCGCTGTACCTGGCGGGCAAGCCCACTGACACGCCGCTGGCCTCGCCGCTGTTTGCCGACCTGACCGGCCTGCCGCCCCTGCTGATCTACGCCAGCGAGCACGAGATCCTGCTGTCCGACTCGACGCGCCTGCACGAACGCGCCAAGGCCCAAGGTGTCCGCAGCACGCTGCACCTCAAGCCCAAGATGCCGCACGTGTGGCCGACGATGCTGGTGCTGCCCGAAGCGCGCCAGACCCTCAAGGAATGCGGCGACTTCATCGCCCAATGCACCCGCTGATCACCCGCTGACACCACCATGAAAGACTTCAAGAACAAGGTCGCGGCCATCACCGGCGCCGCATCGGGCATGGGCCGCACCCTGGCCGTCGAACTGGCCCGCCGCGGTTGCCATCTCGCGCTGAGCGACGTCAATGAAACCGAGTTGGTCAAGACGGCGGAACTCGCTGGCCGCCACGGCGTGAAGGTCACGGTCACGCGGCTGGACGTGGCCAACAAGGAGGCGGTCTACGCCTGGGCCGATCAGGTCGTGCGCGACCATGGCAAGGTCAACCTGATCTTCAACAATGCCGGCGTGGCCCTGACCGCCCCGCTGGAGCACGTCAAGCTCAGCGATTTCGAATGGATCGTGGGCATCAACTTCTGGGGCGTGGTCTACGGCACCCAGGCCTTCCTGCCGCATCTGAAGGCCTCGGGCGAAGGCCACATCATCAACACCTCCAGCCTGTTCGGTCTGATGTCGGTGCCCACCCAGGGTTGCTACAACGCCACCAAGTTCGCCGTGCGCGGCTACACCGAGGCGCTGCGCATGGAGCTGGAGATGGAAGGCGCCTGCGTGAGCGCCACCTGCGTGCACCCGGGTGGCATCGCGACCAACATCGCGATGGCCGGCAAGGTCGACCCGGTGATGGAAAAACTCACCGGCGTGACCGAGGAGCAGCAAAAACGCCGCGCCAACAAGATGATCAGCACCACGACGGCCGACTCGGCTGCGCTGCAGATCCTCACGGCGGTCGAGAAGAACGCCCGCCGCGTGCTGGTCGGCCCGGACGCAAAGTTCCTCGACAAGGTCGTGCGCCTGCTGGGCGCCAGCTACCAGGTGCTGATCATGCGCCAGCTGCGCAAGATGAACAAACCGCGTCAGCCTGCCCGCTCGACCGCATGACCTGCCCCGCCCTGCAACGATGAAGTGGTTCAAGCGCCTGTGGTGGACGGCCGTGCTGTTTGCGCTCGGCCTGGCCGCCGTCGTGTTCACCACCTGGGAGCCCGACCGTCAGATCGGCCCGCTCGTGGCGCGCTGGGGTGCCGATCCGTCGAGCTTTCTGGAGCTCGACGGCATGCAGGTCCACATCCGCGACACCGGCCCGCGTGACGACCCCACCCCGCTGGTGCTGTTGCACGGCATGTCGTCCAGCCTGCACACCTATGAAGGCTGGCAACAGTCGCTGCAACAAGACCGCCGCGTCATCAGCGTCGATCTGCCCGGGTTCGGCCTGACCGGGCCCAGCCCCCAGGGCGATTACCGCATCGACGCCTACACCCGCTTTCTGCTGCGCCTGCTCGACACGCTGGGCCTCAAGCGCGTGGTGCTGGTGGGTAATGCCCTGGGCGGTGAGGTGGCCTGGCAGACGGCCGTGCTTGCGCCCGACCGGGTCGAGCGCCTGGTGCTGATCGCCTCGGACGGCTATCAACCTTCGGTGTTGTCCATGCCGATCGCGTTCCAGGTGGCGAGTTCGCGGTGGCTGCGCTGGGTGTCCGAGCGCATCCTGCCCAAGTCGCTGGTGGCCTCCAGCGTGCGTAGCGTGTTCGGTGACCCGGCCCGCGCCACACCCGAAAAGATCGACCGCTATTTCGAGCTGGCGCTGCGCGTGGGCAACCGGCGCGCGCTGTTCCAGCGCATGGACCAGGCCGAGTTTGGCAGCAATGCGGCGCTGATTCGCCGCATTCAGCAGCCCACGCTCGTGCTGTGGGGCACCCGGGACGAGATGATCTCGCCCGACCAGGGCACCCTGTTCTGCCGTGACATCGCACAGTGCAAGCTGGTGATGCTGCCCGGGCTGGGCCACATCCCCCAAGAGGAAGACCCGCGGGCCACGCTGCTGCCGCTGCGCGAGTTTCTCGGCAGCGGCCGCTGACGCGGACGAGAAGCCAGGCGACGTTCAGGCCGCCTGCAGCCGCCAGCGCGCCTGGCGGACCACAGCCGCCACCACGCGATCCAGCATGCCGTCGAGCTTGCTGTCTTTCAGCGCGTGCGGCTCGCCAAGATGCTGATCAGCCAGAGGCAGGCCCAGCTGCTCGGGCACCACCACCATCGCAAAGTTGGTGCTCAGATAGGTGCGCACGATGGGCAAAGCCCGGATGCCCCCGAGCGCCCCAGGCGACGCGGCCATCAGGCCGACCGGCTTGCCGGCGGTGACAGCCGTGCCACCCGGTAACCCGCCCTCCCCCGATTCGGCCGGCACGACCGACAGCCAGTCGAACGCATTGATCAACAGCGGCGTGGGCAGGGCGTTGTACTCCGGGCTGGCCAGCAGCAGGCCGTCGTGCTCGGCAAACAGCGCCCGCAGGCGCCGAGCGCCCTCGGGCTTGCCGTGCTGCTGTGCCCAGTCCTCGTCGTACAGCGGCAAGTCAAGGGCGCGCAAGTCCACGAGCGTGACGGCGGCGCCCAACGCGCGGGCCTTGTGCGCGGCCACCTCGGCCAGCTGACGGTTGAGCGAACCGGCGCGGGCGCTGCCAGCGATGGCCAGCAGCTTCACAGGAGTGTCGTGCTGGGCCATGGTTCAGGCCTGAAAGCGGGCTGCCACCTGGGCCACGCGCTGGCCGAACAGGCGCGCGGTTTCCAGGTCACCTGGCAGCATCTCGTCGACGCTCGCGTCCGAGGGCGTCGACGCCATGGCGCCGCTGAACGACGCCACGTAGTTGACGTCGTTGCGCGTGGCCGCCTTGCTGTTGCTGGGCATCAGGCCGGTGCCCACCCAGATCATGCTGTGCTGCATGGCCAGCGTGAACAGGTAATGCAGTGTCGACAGCTTGTCACCATTCATCGAGGCCGAGTTGGTGAAGCCGGCGGCCAGCTTGTCCTTCCACGCCTGGCTGTACCAGGGCTTGGAACTCGCGTCGATGAACTTCTTGAACTGCCAGGGCACGCTGCCCATGTAGGTGGGCGAGCCAAACACGATGGCGTCGGCCGCGGCCAGGGTGTCCCAGCCACCTTCGGGCAGGTTGCCCTCGGCATCGACGGCCAGCAGGGTGCCGCCCGCGCCCTGGGCAACGGCTTCGGCCATGCGGCGGGTGTGGCCGTAGCCGCTGAAGTACACGATCACGATCTTCTTGCTCATGGTGCAGTCCTTTCAGACAAGGAGGGGGGAGGAAGGCGGGACGCAGGCTCGCGCCAGTGTCCGGGAAAGAAAAAAGTCACACGACAGGCAGGGACGCCGCCCGTAAACCGGCTACCCTTGGCCCATGTTCAGTTACCGACACAGCTTCCACGCGGGCAACCATGCCGATGCCCTCAAGCACATCGTGCTGGTGCAGACGCTCAAGCACCTGCTGCACAAGGACAAGCCCTTCTGGGTGGTCGACACCCATGCGGGCAGCGGCCTGTACGACCTGGGCGGGCGCCACGCCACCACCAGCGGCGAGGCCGACAGCGGCATCACGCAGTTGTGGGCGCTGCGTCAGGATCCGGCGATGCCTGGCGCCGTGCGGGCGCTGCTGGATCAGGTCGCCCTGATCAATGACGGGGGGCAACTGCGCTGGTATCCCGGCTCGCCCCAACTGGCGGCCCAGATGCTGCGCGAGGGCGACCACCTGCGGCTGTTTGAACTGCATCCAACCGAGCTGAGCCTGCTGGCCAAGCATTTCGGCGACGTCAAACGCGGCATCACCATCCATGCCGAAGACGGCTTCACGGGGCTGAAGAGCTGCCTGCCGCCGCCTCCGCGCCGCGGCCTGATCCACATCGACCCGCCGTACGAGATGAAGGAAGACTACCGCCGCGTGGTGCAGACGCTTCGCGACATGGTGCCCCGCTTTCCGAGCGGCACTTACGCCATCTGGTATCCCCAGGTGGCGCGCCGCGAATCGCAGCAGCTGCCCAGCCAGCTCAAGGCGCTGGCGGGCCAGTTGCCCAAGGTCGACTGGCTGCACGCCACGCTGCGCGTCAAGCGGGCCGAGGCGGATGGCCGAGGTCTGTACGGCAGCGGCATGTTCGTGATCAACCCGCCGTGGACGCTGTACGAGCGCCTGGAGGAAGCCCTGCCCTGGCTGGTCGAGCAGCTCGGGCAGGACGACCACGCGGCCTACAGCCTGGAAGCGCAGCAGAACTGACATGGCCGGGGCCTCGCGTGTTCAGACCGTGCTGCCGCTTCAGGCGGCCAGGTCGAAGACCAGCACCTCGGCCTGCTGACCGGCGCCCAGCGTCAGGCGCGATTCGCCCTCCAGCTTGAGGGCATCGCCATCGCGCAGGCGCTCGCCGTTGACGACCAGCTCGCCCTGTGCCACGTGCACATAGATCTTGCGCGCCGGGTCCAGCGTCAGCTCGGCGGCCTCTTCGCCATCGAACAGCCCGGCGTACATCACCGCATCGGCATGAAAGCGCACCGAGCCGTCTCGGCCGTCGGGTGAGGCCACCACACGCAGGCGCCCGCGCTTGTCGGCCTCGGCAAAGGCCTTCTGCTCGTAGCCAGGGCGCAGCCCGGTTTCCGTCGGGTGGATCCAGATCTGCAGCAGCCGTGTGGGCTCGCGCAGCGAGGGGTTGAACTCGCTGTGCAGGATGCCCTTGCCGGCGCTCATGCGCTGCACCTCACCAGGGCGCACGGTCTCGCCATTGCCCAGGCTGTCCTTGTGCGCGATGGCGCCTTGCAGCACGTAGGTCACGATCTCCATGTCGCGGTGGCCGTGCATGCCAAAGCCTGCGCCGGGCGCGATCACATCGTCGTTGATCACCCGCAGCGGCCCGAACTGGACATGGGCCGGATCCTGATACTCGGCAAACGAGAAGCTGTGATGGCTTTGCAGCCAACCGTGGTCGGCATGGCCTCGGTCTTCGGCGCGGCGCAGGGTCATCATGGTGGGCTCCTTTCGTGTGAGGTGGCAGCGGTGCGGCCATGGATTCACTGTACGGACCACCGCCCCGGCTCGGGCTGAGGCACACTGTCGGCACCGTTCAAAACAATTGAATGCCCGTATGCCGCAAGACCGCCGCCACGTGCTCACCCCCGAAGCGCTCCAGATGATGGTGACGATTGCCCGCACGGGCAGCTTTGCTGCAGCGGCCCGCGAGCTGGGCAAGGTGCCGTCGGCGTTGACCTACAGCGTGCGCCAGCTGGAAGACGCGCTGGATGTGCTGCTGTTCGACCGCAGCAGCCGGCAGGCCCGACTCACCGCCGCCGGCGATGAGCTGCTGCGCGAAGGCCGACTGCTGCTGCAACAGATGGACGCCGTGGCCAACCGGGTCAAGCGCGTGGCCTCCGGCTGGGAGGCCGAGCTCACGATTGCGGTCGACAAGGCCATCGCGCCACACGCCGTCTTCGATCTGATAGAGGCCTTCTACACCTTGTCGCCGCCCACCCGGCTGCGCATGCGCAGCGAGGTGCTCACCGGAACCTGGGAAGCGCTGGTCTCGGGCGAAGCCGACCTGGCCATCGGTGTGGCGGCCGACCGGGCCGCCATCCCCGGCATCCGCGCCGAAGCCATCGGCGACATCCACTTCGTGCTGACCGTGGCCCCTCACCACCCACTCGTCCAGGCGCCTGAACCCGTGTCCACCACCGAGCTGGCCCGACATCGGGTGGTGGCCGTGGCCGACACGGCGCGCGGGCTGGAGCCGACCACGGTGGGCATCCTGCCGGGCCAGGACGTGCTCACTGTGCCCTCGATGGCCGCCAAGCTCGAAGCCCAGTTGCGCGGCATCGGCTGCGGCTTTCTGCCCGAGCCCATCGTGCGGCCCCACGTGGCCGCAGGCCGGCTGGTGTGCAAGCAGGTGGACTGTCCGCCCCGCATCGCCCGGCCGCACTACGCCTGGCGCCAGGGCGACCTGCCGCCCGGCATGGCCCTGAGCTGGTGGCTGCACCAGCTCGGCAGCGCCACCACGCGACGCGCCTTGCTGGATTTGCACGAGGGGCTGGTGCTGTGAGCGTGTCCTACGTGGGGCGTTTTGCTCCCTCGCCAACCGGCCCGTTGCATGCCGGCTCGCTGGTGGCGGCGCTCGCCAGCTGGCTGGATGCGCGCGCGCACGGCGGCCAGTGGCGCGTGCGCATTGAAGACGTGGACACGCCCCGGTGTGTGCCGGGGGCGGATGCGCTGATCCTCGATCAGCTCGCGCGCTGCGGCCTGCACCCGGATGGCGACGTGATGTGGCAAAGCCGGCGCGGTGCGGCCTACGAGGCGGCGCTGAACCGCCTCGTCGACGCCGGCCTGGCCTATGGCTGCGCCTGCACCCGGGCCGACATCGCCCGCGCCAATGCGGCGCTGGGGCGACTCAAGCCGCGTCACGGCGAACTGACCTATCCCGGCACCTGCCGACCCGAGCAAGGCGGGCTGCAGGGTCGGCCAGCCCGCGCCTGGCGCCTGCGCGTGCCGGATGCCGACGACCCGCACGGCCACATCGCCTGGACAGACCGGCGCCTGGGCGCGCAGCACCAGGTGCTGCACGACGCGGTGGGCGACTTCGTGATCCGCCGGGCCGACGGGCTGTGGGCCTACCAGCTGGCCGTGGTGGTCGACGACGCCGAACAGGGCATCACCCATGTCGTGCGGGGCGAAGACCTGGCCGACAACACGCCCCGCCAGATCTGGCTGCAGCGCTGCCTGGGGGCGCCCACGCCGGCCTACCTGCACACCCCGCTGGTGTGCGGTGACAACGGCGAAAAACTCTCGAAGCAGAACGGCGCGCAGGCGCTCGATCTGCGCGACCCTGTGGCCGCCGTCCAGCAGGCCGCCGCCGTGCTGGGTGTGAACGCGTCAGGCGCGACCCTGGGCGAGCTGCTGGCCGGGGCGGTCGCGGCCTGGCCCTGGCGCAGGACGTGATCGGGCAGGCCGTGATGGCCGCGCACGGCGCGATCAGCCCGGGTGGGTGACCACCACGAAATGCTTGCGCACGGGCGCCACCACCTCGAACGCACCCTCAAAGCCGCCCGGGATCACGGCGCCCTGGCCCGCAGCCACCTCGGTGTAGCCGCCGTCTTGGTCGTGCAGGCGCACCAGACCTTCGAGCACGAAAAAATACTCGTGCTTGCCGGGCGGAAACACGATGCGCCAGCGCCCGACCTCGCAGGCCCAGATGCCACTGCTCATCACCCCGTCGGCCGATTCATACAGCGCCCAGGTCTCGCGGCGCGGGTTGCCTTGCTCCAGCCGATCCGGGCGAGGATGATCGATGGTCCCGGCGCCGGTCGGGGCATCGAAGCGGACGATCACGGTCACGGCCCTTACTTCACCAGAAAGTGCTCGCGGTAGTACGCCAGCTCGTCGATGGACTCGTGGATGTCGGCCAGCGCGGTGTGCTTCTGCGCCTTCTTGAAACCCTCGGCCAGACCCGGTTTCCAGCGCTTGGCCAGTTCCTTGAGCGTGCTGACATCGAGGTTGCGGTAGTGGAAGAAGGCTTCCAGCGTGGGCATGTAGTTGGCCAGAAAGCGCCGGTCCTGGCAGATCGAGTTGCCGCACATCGGCGACTTGTTGGCCGGCACGTACTGCTTGAGGAAATCGATCACGGCCTTGGCCGCCTGCTCTTCGTTGACGGTAGACGCCTTGACGCGGTCAATCAGGCCGCTGCGGCCGTGGGTGCCTTTGTTCCAGGCGTCCATGCCGTTAAGGACAGCATCCGTCTGGTGCACCGCGAACACCGGCCCTTCGATGCGCACCGCCAGATCGGGGCTGGTCACCACCACGGCAATCTCGATGATGCGGTCGCTCTCCGGCTTCAGGCCGGTCATTTCGAGGTCGATCCAGATCAGGTTCTGGTCGCTCTTGGCCAGGGTGGCCGGTGCCCCGTCGGGCGTCGAATCGGAGGTAAAGGCTTCGGTCATGAACGGATTGTGCGGCAAACGTACACTCTCGCTCCATGGATGCCAGCACCGTCACCCTGATTTTTGCCTTCTTCGTGGTCGCCTCCCTGTTGACGCGGTTGTGGCTGGATGGCCGCCAGACCCGTCACGTCGCGCGGCACCGCGACGCCGTACCGCCAGCCTTCGCGCAGGACGTGTCGCTGAGCAGCCACCAGCGCGCCGCCAACTACACGCTCGACAAGCTGCGCTTCGGCCTGGTCAACACCGCCGTGTCCACCGCCGTCTTGCTCGGCTGGACCTTGCTGGGCGGTCTGGGCTGGCTTAACGGCGTCGTGCGCGAGGCGGTGTATCCCGAATGGGGCGGTCTGGCCTATCAGCTGGTGCTGGTGGGGGCCTTCCTGCTGATCGGTGGGCTCATCGAATTGCCGCTCGATGCCTGGAACACCTTCCGCATCGAGCAGCGCCACGGCTTCAACCGCATGTCGTGGGGCACGTGGCTGGGCGACCAGTTCAAGGGCGTGCTGGTCGGCGTGCTGCTGGGGGGGCCGATTGCGGCGCTCATCCTGTGGCTGATGGGGGCGGCGGGCGACCTGTGGTGGCTGTGGGCGTGGGCGGCCTGGGTGGCCTTCAGCCTGCTGCTGATGGTGATCTTCCCGCTGTTCATCGCGCCGCTGTTCAACAAGTTCGAGCCGCTGAAGGACACTTACCTCGCCGAGCGCGTGCAGGCGCTGATGCAACGCTGCGGCTTTCAGTCCAAGGGCTTGTTCGTGATGGACGGCAGCCGGCGCTCGGCCCACGCCAACGCCTATTTCACCGGCCTGGGTCGCGCCAAACGAGTGGTGTTCTTCGACACGCTGCTGGCCAAGCTCTCGCATGGCGAGGTCGAGGCCGTGCTGGCCCACGAACTGGGCCATTTCAAGCACCGCCACGTGCTCAAGCGCATGGTCATGATGTTTGGCATCAGCCTGGCGGGCTTTGCGCTGCTGGGCTGGTTGTCCAACCAGGTCGGCTTCTACCAGGGGCTGGGCGTCATGCCCAATCTGCAGGCACCCAACGATGCGCTCGCCCTGCTGCTGTTCATGCTGGCGCTGCCACCGGTGATGTTCTTCGTGGCGCCCGTGTTCTCGGCGCTGTCGCGCCGCGACGAGTACGAAGCCGACACCTATGCCTGCCAGCAGGCCAGCGGCCACGACCTGGCCATGGCGCTGATCAAGCTGTACAAGGACAACTCGTCCACCTTGACGCCCGATCCGCTGTACGTGCGTTTCTACTACTCCCATCCTCCGGCCATCGAGCGCCTGGCCGCAATGAAGGCCCAGGCCGCACCGACGTGAGCACCATGACGCCCCCTATCGCCCCCCTTCCGCTGGCGCAACAACGCTGCAGCCACCAGAGCGGCCCCGCACTGGCGCCCGATGCCCAGGCCGCGCTGTTGCCCCAGTTGGCGGGCTGGTCGCTCGAAGGGCATGGCCGCACCGCCGTGCTCACCCGCACGTTCACCTTTGCCGACTTCCACGCCACCATGGCCTTCGTCAACGCCGTGGCCGCCATTGCCCACGAACAGGATCACCACCCCGACATGCAGGTGAGCTACAACCGCTGCACACTGAGCTGGTCCACCCACTCGGTCGGTGGCCTGTCGATCAACGATTTCATCTGCGCCGCCCACGTGGACGCCCTGGCTGCATGAAGCGCAGCCAGCACGGCGCGCAGGGGCGCAAGGGCCGCGAACGCGCCGCACCGGCCAGTGGTCAGACGGGCCTGGTGGTGGCCACCCATGGGCGCCACGTCATCGTCGAGCAAGCTGACGGGCAGCGCCTGATCTGTCACCCACGGGGCAAGAAATCCGAAGCTGTGGTGGGCGACCGGGTCATCTGGCAGCCCACGCTCGAAGGCGGTGACGAGGGCGTCATCGTGGCGGTCAACGACCGGCGCAACCTGCTGTATCGGCAGGACGAATGGCGCAGCAAATCGTTTGCCGCCAACCTTGACCAGTTGCTGATGTGGATCGCCGTGGAGCCCGTGTTCAGCGAGGTGCAGCTCACGCGCGCGCTGATTGCGGCCAAGGCCGCCGACATCCCGGTGACCATCGTGCTCAACAAGATTGACCTGCCCGGCGCGCCGCAGGCCCGGGCGCGCCTGACGCCCTACACCGCCATGGGCTACCGCGTGGTCGAACTCTCGCTCAAGCAGGAGGCTGAGGCCGCGCGCAGCCAGGTCATGCCGCTGCTGGCAGACCGCGCCACGCTGGTGCTCGGCCCCTCGGGCGCCGGCAAGAGCACGCTGATCAACACGCTGCTGCCTGACGCCGCCGCGGCCGTGGGCGAGATCTCGCAGGCCTTGAACTCCGGCCGCCACACCACGACCAGCTCGCTGTGGTACTGGCTGGATGCGGCCCATACCACTGCCGTGATCGACTCGCCGGGCTTTCAAGAGTTCGGTCTGCACCACATCGCGCCCATGGACCTGGCCCGCCTGATGCCCGATCTGGCGCCCCACGTGGCCGACTGCCGTTTCCACAACTGCACACACCGCCAGGAACCGGGCTGCGCCGTACAGGCCGCCGCGGCGCGTGGCGACATCAGCCCGACGCGGCTGGGCCTGTATACCGCCTTGTTCGATGAACTCAGCCAGCCCCGCTGGTGACCCCCGCCCCGTCACGCCATGACCGATCGCCTTGCCGCCCTGGCCCCCACCCTCGATGCCTTTGCCGCCGGCAGCCTGCCTGTCAGCGAGTTGACCCGCCAGTGGCGCGACGCCGCGCACGCGCATCAACCGGCACTGCCGGCGCGCTATCTGGAAGTGCTCGAGCGCGTGCTGAGCCAGTTGGAAAGCGCCGCGCTGTTCACCGAAGAAAGCTGCTCATTCAGCCAGGCCGACATGGTCGGGGCGCTGCGCGACTGGCTCACGCGGGCCCGCGCACTGCCTGCCTGTTGACGGCGGGCCCGGCGGCGAGACGAGGCCAGCTGCGTCAACCGATGAGGTTGGCCAGCGACAGCAAGGCCAGCAACAGCATCCACAGCACGACGGAACGCCAGATCAGGCCCACCACGCTGCGCAAGTGCGCCGGCTGGGGGTCGGCTCCGAAGGTGCTGCCTTGCGCCTGGATGACGTCGGGCGTGTCGCCCTGGGTCATGGTGCGACTGACATCGCGTGCCTGCTCGGCCACGCTGGGTGCCACCTGCCCACCCAGGCGCACGCCCAACGCGCCGGAGGCCGCCGACAGGATGGTGCCCTCGTTGGCCCGCACCCACAGCACGGCGTGGCGCCGCCAGGCATCCACCGCGTCCTCGAAGTTGCCGACCACGGCAAAACCGAAGGCCGTCAGGCGGGCCGGGACGTGGTCCAGCCAGGAAAACAGCGTTTGCGACAGACCCATGAGCCGGTCGTGCGTGGGCGTGCCGGTGACCTGGCTCTTGTACGACCAATAGCGGCTGGCGAACTCGGCCATGCGATAGAGCACCGCGCCGGCCGGGCCCAGGCCCACGGTCGACAGCGCCACGAACCAGAAGAACACGCCGAACACATGGCGGTGCGCCGCCAGCAACGAATACTCGAGCACGTGGCGCAGGATCTCGGTGCGGGGCAGTTCGCTGGCGTCCAGGTTCTGCCAGTGGGCCAGCAACTCGCGCGCACGGTCTTCACGGCCCTGCTCCAGCGCGTCGCGGATGGCGGTGAAGTGGTGGCTGAACTGCCGAAAGCCCAACGTGAAATACAGAATGGCCACGTCGAACAGCAGGGCCAGCACCGTGCTGTAGCGGTCGATCAGCACATAGACCAGCGCCACCAGCACGGCCGGCGCCACCACGGTCACACCCCAGACGACCTTGGCATGGACCTCGTCGCCTGCGTCGAAATTGCGACCGGCCCAGCGCACCCAGCCCACCAGCCCGTGGTGGATGGGATTGAGGTTGGACAGGGGTTTGAGCTGCTCGGCCAGAAGCGCAAACAGCACCGCGAAGAAACTCATGCCGGGATCATAGCTGCCACGGGCGCCGGCCGATGGCCGGAAATGGGCACCCGCATCAGGCAGACAGGAATCGGTACAGATTACGCAACATCGCCGCAGTCGCGCCCCAGATGAAGTACTCCTTGTCAGCCGCTGACTGCCAGGGCATGGAGAAGAACGACAGCTGGTTGCCCGCGAAGTCGAACGCGCGGCGCTGGTGGTGACGCGGGTTCATCAGAAAGTGCAGCGGCACCTCGAAGGCCTCCTCGACCTCACCCGGATCGGGCTGCAGCGCCAGCAGCGGATGCTCATGGGGCGCCGGCTCGATCAGGCCCACCACCGGCGTGACGATGAAGCCGGTGGCCGTGGTGTAGGTGGGCAAGCTGCCCAGCACCTGCACGCGCTCCGGCGCCAAGCCGATCTCCTCATGGGCCTCGCGCAAGGCGGTCGCCACGGGGGTGGGGTCGTCGGGCTCGCTGCGCCCACCGGGGAAGCTGATCTGTCCGGCGTGCTTGCGCAGGTGCGAGGTGCGCTGGGTCAGCAGCACCGCCGCCTCGTCGCGCATGACCAGCGGCACCAGCACGGCCGCGGCCACCGGCTCGGCTGCGGGCACCCAGCGCTCGACCTCGACCTCCGGCCGCCAAACCGGCGGACGACGGAAGCGGTCCAGCAGCGCGTCGCGCGACCAGCGGGTCGAGTCGACGGGCGGCAGGTGCTCGTCCAGCCCGAGCAGATCGGCGCGACGGGGATCAATGATCAGCGACATGAAGCGACCATGAGAAAAGCCGCCGTCGCCAACGCGAGAGCGGCTTGAGAGCGCAAGGAGCGCAGCAACCGTGGCGGGACCGTGTGGTGCACCGCCACGCGCCCGCCGATCAGGCGAGCTTTTCCTTGATGCGTGCGGACTTGCCGGAACGCTGACGGAGGTAGTACAGCTTGGCGCGGCGCACGTCGCCACGGCGCTTGACTTCGATGCCGGCGATCAGCGGGCTGTACAGCTGGAACGTCCGCTCGACGCCTTCGCCGCTCGAAATCTTGCGAACGATGAAGCTGGAGTTCAGGCCGCGGTTGCGCCGGGCGATGACCACGCCTTCGTAGGCCTGGACGCGCTTGCGGGTACCTTCCACCACGTTGACGCTGACGATCACGGTGTCGCCAGGGGCAAACTCGGGGATGTTCTTGTTCAGACGAGCAATTTCTTCCTGCTCGAGCTGTTGGATGATGTTGGACATCAGAGGCTCCTAGATGATCGTGCCCGCGCCTGAAGAAATCGGGTTGGCCGGGTAGAGGATCGGAAAACCGCAGATTATAGCGTCAATCCGCGGAGAAAGTCTTCATCCTTGCGCGAGAGCTCACCGCGCGCCCGCGCAGCCTCGATCAGCTCGGGGCGACGGCGTGCCGTCAGCGCCAGTTGTTGCTCGCGCCGCCAGCGGGCGATCTCGGCGTGGTGACCTGACAGCAGCACCGGCGGCACCGGCATCTCGACCGTCTCTCCTGCGTCACCCGATGCGGCCGCATCGCGCGCCGCAAGGCGCAACACCTCGGGCCGGCTGTAATGCGGGCAGTCGAGCAGCCCGTTGGAAAAGCTGTCCTGCTCGTGCGAGGCGGCGTCGTGCAGCACACCCGGCTGCAGCCGGGCCACGGCGTCCATCAGTGTGAGCGCGGGCAGCTCGCCCCCCGAGAGCACGTAATCGCCGAGGCTGACCTCTTCGTCCACGTGGGCGTCGATGAAGCGCTGGTCAATGCCCTCGTAACGCCCGCACAGCAGCACGCAGCCCGGCGATTGCGCCAGTTCGGCCACGCGCGACTGGGTCAGGGGGCGGCCAGCGGGGCTGAACAACAGCACGGGCAGGCGCGGGGCACCGCTGGCGGCCTGCTCGGCGCGGATGGCGGCCAGGCAGCGCGCCAGGGGCTCCACCAGCATGACCATGCCAGGGCCACCGCCAAACGGCCGATCATCCACCCGCCGGTAGGCGCCTTCGGCGTGCTCGCGCAGCGGCCACAGGTGCACATCGACCAGGCGCTGCTCGAACGCCCGGCGCGTGACGCCGACATGCTGAAACGGCCCGAACAGCTCAGGAAACAGGGTGATGACGTCGAAACGGACGGCCATGGGCGGCCCTCGGGTCAGTAGTCCAGACCCCAGTCGGCCACGATACGGCGGTCGGCCAAACTGACGCTGTCGATGTAGGCCGACACGAAGGGGATCAGGCGCTCGGCCGGCTTGCCATCGGCATCGGCGAACTCGCAGCGCAACACACAGTGAGGACCGGTGTCCAGCAGATCAACCACGCGACCCAGGGCGGCGCCGTCGCGGTTGAACACATCCAGGCCGATCAGGTCGACCCAGTAGAACTCGTCTTCGTCTGGCGTCGGAAAGGCGGCGCGCGACACAAAGACACGGGCACCCTTGAGCGACTCGGCCGTGTTGCGGTCATCGATGCCTTCGGCCGTGACGACGATGGCATCGCCCTGCTCACGTGCCTGCCGGACTTTCAGAAAACGGGGGCGCGACAAGCGCGCAGGCGCAGCGGCAACCGATGCAGCTGCGGCTGCAGTCGGGCGCGGCAATGCGGCGCCGGGCTGAGCCTCTGCGGGACGCAGAAACCAGCGTTTGGTGCAGAACAAGGCCTGGGGCTCGGAAGAAAACGGCAACACCTTGAAGCCGCCCTTCACCCCCCAGGCATCCAGCACGCGACCGACTTCGACCGCGTCTTCCGGCCACACCTCACCGTCTTCGAGCACAGGGCGATCAGAGACGGTGCGGTTGTTCATGCGGCCGGAATGGGGCTGGCGTGCTGGCTCAGGCCGCAGCGGCCTTGGCCTTGGCTTCGCGCAGCAGGCGGGTCACGGTTTCGGACAGCTGAGCGCCGTTCTTCACCCAGTAGTCGATGCGGTCGGTGGCGACGCGCAGCGATTCAGCCTGGCCGGAAGCCACGGGGTTGTAGAAGCCCACGCGCTCCAGGAAGCGGCCGTCACGGCGGCAGCGGGAATCGGCAGCAACGATGTTGTAGAACGGGCGCTTCTTGGAGCCGCCACGTGCGAGTCGAATCACGACCATGATGTGTCCTTCAAGTTGAATCAAACCACCGACACCCGAGGGAGACACACCGGGGCGACGGTCTATGTGGCACCCTGCCCCCGGGAGCGCACACTGCACCCCAACCAGGACAAGACCACGTCGGTCGGCCCACTTAGATACGCGCCGGGTTCGCACCCAGCGTGGGCCAGAAAACCGCGCATTATAGTGGTCGCGCAACGTCCTTGTGTAGTTCTTTCTCGCAGACACCATGCCGAGCCTGAAATCCAAGACCCTGGCCACCTGGGCCGCCGTCGTCGGCGGGCCTTTTGGCCTGCACCGCTTCTACCTTCACGGCCTGAACGACTGGCTGGGCTGGCTGCTGCCCGTGCCCACGCTGCTGGGCGCCTGGGGGCTGCGCCGCGTGGCCGAGCTGGGTCAGGATGACCGCCTCGCCTGGGTGCTGATGCCCCTGCTGGGCTTCACGGTGGCGGCCACCATGCTGCAGGCCATCGTCTTCGGGCTCATGCCAGACGAGCGCTGGCACGCCCGCTACAACCCGGATGCGCCGCCCGACGCCCAACCGGCCAGCGGCTGGGGCGCCGTGCTGGGTGTCATCGTGGCCCTGCTGGTCGGCGCCACGGTGCTGATGTCCACCATTGCGTTTTCCGGACAGCGTTACTTTGAGTACCAGGTCGAAGAGGCGCTGAAGATGAGCCAGTGAGGCGCGCCGCGCCAGGGCTCACCCCCGGAACATGAAGTAAGCCGCCCCGACCAGACACAGCCCCGCCCACAGATAATCGAGCTTGAGCGGCTGGCCCAGGTAGAACACGGCGAACGGCACGAACACGCTCAGCGTGATCACCTCCTGCATGATCTTGAGTTGGGCCACGCTGAAGTGCTGCACACCGATGCGGTTGGCCGGCACTTGCAGCAGGTATTCGAACAGCGCGATGCCCCAGCTGATGAGCGCCGCGATCACCCACGGCTTGTGCGCCAGGTTTTTGAGGTGGCCGTACCAGGCAAAGGTCATGAAGACATTGGACAGCACCAGCAGGCCCACCGTCTGAACGGGAACAGGCAAGGCCGCGGACAGAGAAGCAAGGAATCCGGTCATGCAGACACTCCAGGAAGACGTCCGATTGTCGCCACGGGCGCGCCACGGTACGGGATAATTGCGGGTTTTCCGCTTTCAGACGCCGACTGCCCATGACCGCCGCCACGCCCGAGAACCCGTCTTCGAACCAGGCTCCGCTCACCTACGACCAGGCCGGCGTCAACTACGACCTGATCGATCCGCTGAAGGTGGCCGCCCAGCGCGCCGCCGCCCAAACGGGCGCTCACCTGGGCAGCCATGGCTTCAGCGAGGTGCTGGCTTCGCGCGGCGAATCGGCCTACGTGGTCGATGTGGGCCCGATGTACCTGGCCTCCATCGTCGAGTGCCTGGGTACCAAGACCCTGGTGGCCGACGAGATGGCCGCGCTGACGGGCCGGAGCTACTACGACAGCATCGCGCAGGACACGATCGCCATGGCCGTCAACGACCTCATCACAGTGGGCGCGACGCCCCTGGTCGTGCAGGCCTACTGGGCGGCCGGCGGCTCCGACTGGTTCGGCGACAAGGTACGCGCCAACGCGCTGGTGGCGGGCTGGAAGAAGGCCTGCGAGGTCTGCAACGTGGCCTGGGGCGGTGGCGAGACCCCCGCGCTGGCGGGCATCGTGGCTGACGGCCGCGTGGACCTGGCCGCCTCGTGCACCGGCATCATCAGCCCCAAGACTCGCCTGTCTGTGGGCGACAAATTGGGCGCGGGCGACGCCATCGTCTTCCTGGCTTCCAGCGGCATCCACGCCAACGGCCTGTCGCTGGCGCGCAAGCTGGCCGAGCGGCTGCCCCAGGGCTACCTGACCGACATCGGCAACGGCCAGACTTACGGCGAGGCCCTGCTGGCGCCCACGGTGCTGTATTCGCCCGTGACCGAGGCCCTGGCCAAAGAAGGCATCATCCCCAACTACTGTGCCAACGTCACCGGCCACGGCTGGCGCAAGCTGCTGCGCCACCCCAAGCAGCTGACTTACCGCATCACCCACGTGCCGCCCAAGACGCCCGTGCTGGCCTTCATGCAACAGGAATGCGGCCTGGACGACCACGAAGCCTACGGCACGCTCAACATGGGCGCCGGCTTCGCCCTGTATGTGGCGGCCGACCAGGCCGAGCGCGTGGTGGCCATCTCGAAGACCCTGGGCATCGACGCCTGGGTGGCCGGCCGCGTGGAAGACGGCCCCAAGCAGGTGGTGATCGAGCCGCTGGGTGTGACATACGGCGCAGACGAGTTGCAGCTGCGCTGAACCGCGGGGAGCGCTGCGGCTCAAGTCCGGCGCGCCATTGCACGATATCCCTCCAGGGGCAGCAGGCCCCGACGCGAGCGCCACCGCCACGACGCGGCTGGCCGATCCAGGGAGGGAACAATGGACCGTGCAAAACTGCTGGTGGCGGATGACGATGACGTCACGCTGACCATGCTCGACGCCGCGTTGTCGGCACAACATGAGGTTGTGGCCGTCACCGGCGGCCAGGCGGCGCTGAAGGCCGCCCGATCCCGCGCCTTTGATCTGGTCCTGCTGGATGTGGACATGCCGGACATGGACGGCTACACCGCGTGCCAGGCCCTCAAGGCCGCGCCGGAGACGGCCGAGCTACCCGTGCTGTTCCTCTCAGCCCGCGTGAATCTGGACGAGCGGCTGCGTGGCTACCGCGTCGGCGCCAGCGACTACCTCACCAAGCCATTCGAGGTGGCCGAGCTGCACGCCAAGATCGCGCACGCCGTCGAACAGCGCGAACGCCAGCGCGCGCTGAGCGGCCAGCTCGACGAGGCGATGAACGCGGTGTTGAGCACGGCCAACCTGTACGGCGAAGTGGGCGTGGTGCTCAGCTTCCAGCGCCGACTGGCTGAATGCCGGACCTACCGTGCGCTGGCCGACGCGTTCTTCGACACGCTGGCCCAGATGGGTCTGGATGGCTGCATCCGGCTGGTCGGCCGCGCTGGCGTCTGGTCGGGCACGGCGCGCGCCGAATGCAGCGCCCTGGAGAACTCGCTGCTGGACCACATCGAGCAAAACAAGGGGCCCAGCATCCAGCCTGTCGGCCATGACAACACCAGTTTTCATTACGGCAGCGTGGTGATGCTGGTGCGCGGGCTGCCGCAATCGCCGTCTCCGGCGCAATTCGACCCCGACACCATCGAGCGCCTCGCCCGCGCAAAGGACAACGTCGCGCTGCTGGCCGAAGGGCTGGTGGCACGCATGCGCGCGCTGGACGCTGAGAATCAACACCACGATGCCGAGCACGCGCGTCGTCTCGTCGCCCTCACCCGCGAAACGCTGGTGGACATCGCCGCACAACAGCACGCCAACCGCATGCACCTGGAACAGGTGTTCCAGCGCATGCGGACCGCAATCGAGCATGCCTACATCCATCTGGGGCTGTCGGAGACACAGGAGGAGCTGCTGTCGGACACGGTACAGCGTCACCTCGAACAGGCCATGTCCATCTTCGACCAGAGCAACCAGATCGATGCGCACATGCAGCGACTGATCCGCAAGCTCAACGGTGATGCCTGACAGCGATGCATGACGGTCTGCTGGACACCACGCTGGCACAGGTTCGGTCGCGGATCGACGGCGAGGTTCTGAAATCCGTCCGAGTGGCGGTGGCCATCTCGGCGCTGGGTGGCATCCTGCTGCTGATCGCCCTGACGGTGATCCCGCACCAGTCGGTCACCATGCAGGAGTCGCGGCTGGGCAGTTGCATCATCCTTACCGTCATCGCCCTGATTGCCCTGGCACTGGCCCGTTGGCGGGGCGCGCGCGCCAGCGTGGTGTTTTTCGCCATCGGCCTGTATGTGCTGGCCTTCGGGATCGCGGTCTATCTGGGCACGGGGGTGGGTTCGGCCGGCACCGTGATCCCGGCAGCCATGATTGCGGTGATCTCGTTCACGCTGGGGCCCCGCATCGGCCTGTGGTGGACGCGCATGGCCATCGCCGGCGTCGTGGCGCTGCTGTACCTGGAGCTCGCCGGGCACATCCCCGGCATCCGCGGCGGCAACATCCCGCCGGCGGCGTCGTATGCCGTGGTCAACATCATTGTCTTTCTGGTGATTGGCTCGCTGATCAGCCGCTACAGCACGGTGTTCTGGGAGGCCCTACGGGCGCTTGATGGCGCACGGGGTCACCTGCAGGCTCAGGTGGACACCCTGGAGCGCACCCGGGCCGAGCTGCTCGACAGCGAGCAGCGCCTGTCCACCCTGCTCGACCACGCCCCGCTGGCCATCATGATCTTTGACCAGCACAACGGCGCGCTGCGCTACGCCAACCGCCACGCATTGCAGGCCCATGGCGTCGCCTCGCTGGAGGATCTGGCCGATCAGGCCCTCTTCAGCGACGGCCCCTACCACCGCGAGGCCATGCTGCAGGCCGTGCGCGAGACATGGAGCAGTGGCGCGCGCGACCTGCAATGGCGCAGCCGCGGGGCGGACGGCGAACCCATGTGGTGGGCACTCAATCTGAACGTGCTGTCGCTGGACGGTCAGCCGCATGTTGTCGCGTTCGGCCACGACATCACCGCGCGGCTGAAGGCCGAACGTGCCCTCATCGAACACCGCGCCCACCTGGCCGAACAAGTTCGCGAGCGCACGGCCGAGGTGATGCAGCAGCAGCGCCGCCTGGAAACCATCATCGAAGCGCTGCCCGTCAGCCTGACGATCAAGGACCGCCATGGGCGCTACCAGCTGTGCAACCGCTTGTTCGAGCAGGCCACCCGTCTGAGCCGCAGCCAACTGCTGGGGCGCACTGCCGAAGAGGTCTTCCCGGCCCACATGGCCGAGCAGATCCGACGCGACGACGATGCGCTGCTGACGGGCACGCCGGGCGTACGCTACGAGATGTCGCGCACGCGCCGCAACGGCGAGCAACGCGACCACCTGGTCACCAAGGTGGCCCTGCCCGGCGCGGATGGCCAGCCCGAAGCCGTGCTCACCCTGTCGGTGGACATTTCCGATCAGAAGGCCTTGCAGCGCGAGCTGTCCGATGCCAAGAACGAAGCCGAGCGGCTGGCCAGCGTCAAGAGCGCCTTTCTGGCCAACATGAGTCACGAGATACGCACCCCGCTGCATGGCATGCTCGGTTTGACGCAGCTCGGCTTGCGCGAAGACGCCCCGCCCCCGGTGCGGCAGGCGCTGACACGCATCCAGCACGCCGGGCGGCATCTGCTGGGCGTCATCAACGACATCCTCGACTTCTCCAAGATCGATGCGGGCAAGCTCCCCATCGCCTGCTGTGCCATCGACCCGCAAGCGGTGGCACAGGACGCGCTCACGATGGTCTCGCAGCGCGCGCGCGACAAGGGGCTGGCCCTGCGGTTTGATGCCGGCGCGGGCCTGCCGCCAGCCGTGCTGGGCGACCCCCTGCGGATTCGCCAGATCCTCATCAACCTGTTGAGCAACGCCATCAAGTTCACGCACGAAGGCGGCGTTGTCCTGCAACTCACCCAGGAGGAAGACCAGCTGCACTTCGTGGTGGAAGACACCGGCATGGGGCTGCATCCCGAGATGCACGAGCGGGTGTTCTCACCGTTCGAGCAGGCCGATGGTTCGACCTCGCGGCGTTTTGGCGGCACTGGCCTGGGCCTGAGCATCAGCCGTCAGCTGGCCCGCCTGATGGGCGGAGACCTCACGCTGCGCAGCCAGCTCGGCCAGGGCGCCACCTTCACGCTCACGCTGCCGCTCCAGGTGACCGACGCGCCGGCCCCCTCCGAAGCCACGCAAGGCACCGGTGCACTGTGGCCTGGCGTGGCTCACCTGCAAGGGCTGCGCATCCTGGCCGCCGACGACGTGGACATCAACCGTGACATTCTTGTGGGGCTGCTGAACCAGCAGGGGGCCGAAGTGCACTGCGTCGAAGACGGCCGACAGGCCCTTCTGCAGCTCAAGCAGCACGGCCCGGGCTACTTCGACATCGCGCTGATGGACGTGCAGATGCCCGTGATGAACGGCCTGCAGGCCACCGAATTGCTGCACATGATCGATGCCGATCTGCCCGTTGTGGCCCTGACCGCACACGCTTTGCCCGAGGAGCGGTTGCGCTGCGAACAAGCCGGCATGGTGGGCCACCTGAGCAAGCCCTTCGAGGCAGACGACATGCTGCGCCTGGTGTTGCGATACACGCGTCGCCAGCCGGAGGCCCCATCGGCCACACCATCAACCGCTCCCTTGCAAGCGACCGGCTGCGCGCCCACCACGCGGTATGAAGCGCAGGCCCCGTCGATTGACTACGACGCCGCGCTCAGACGGTGCGGCGACCGTGCCGATCTGCTGCGCACCCTGCTGACCCGCTTCCGCGACGAACAGGCCGATTGCGTGGTGCGCTGCCAGGATGCCTGGTCCTCGCACGCCGAACGGGGGCGGCAACTCGCCCACCGGTTAAAAGGCACTGCAGGCAACCTGGGCATGACGGCACTGGCCGAGCAAGCCGGACTGCTGGAAGCCGCCATGGCGACAGCCGATCCTGCGGCCGTACGGCGCGCCATGACCGCGCTCCAGGGCTCGCTCGACCTGCACCTGGCCAGTCTGTCGTGCTGGCTGGCGCAACAGACCACACCCGCCTGACGGCCAGCCACAAACGGGCTGGCGGCGCATCGCATACAATCCACGGTGACGGGCCTCCCCGCATGGGGGCGCGGCCAACCGGGTCAGGTCGGGAACGAAGCAGCCCTAACCGTTTGCCTTCAGTGCCGGGGTTAAGGCTCGTCACCCTTCTTCTGTCCGGGCTGGATGCCCTCCCTGTCGCACACGGCCTGATCACCGGCCCTTGTTCGTGACCTGACCGCATCCATGTCCCTGAATCCGCTTCCTCCCGCGCGCCCCGCCCCCGCCGGCACCAGCAAGGTCGTGATCGACCTGGGCGACCGCAGTTATGACATCCTCATCGGCGAGGGCCTGCTGCAGGAAGCCGACACCTTTGCCGGCCTGCCCCGCTCGTCGAAGGCGCTCATCGTCACCAACACCACGGTCGGCCCCCTGTACACGGCGCGGCTGCGCGCCGCCATTGCCCCGCTGCACAAGCAGGTGCTGGATGTCGAATTGCCCGATGGGGAACAGTACAAGGACTGGCCGGCGCTGAACCAGGTCTTCACCAAGCTGCTGGAAGAGGCGGCCGACCGCAAGACGGTGTTGTACGCGCTGGGTGGCGGCGTGGTGGGCGACATGACCGGCTTTGCGGCGGCGTGCTACATGCGGGGCGTGCCCTTCGTGCAGGTACCGACGACCTTGCTGGCCCAGGTGGATTCGAGCGTGGGCGGCAAAACTGCCATCAACCACCCGGCGGGCAAGAACATGATCGGCGCGTTCTACCAGCCGCAGCGGGTGATCTGCGACCTGGTCACGCTCGACACCCTGCCCCAGCGCGAGCTGCTGGCTGGCCTGGCCGAGGTCATCAAGTACGGCCCCATCGCGGACGCCGACTTCCTGGGCTGGCTGGAGGCGCACATGGACGCCCTGCTCGCCCGCGACCGTCAGGCCCTCAAATACGCCGTGCAGCGCTCGTGCGAGATCAAGGCCTGGGTGGTGGGGCAAGACGAGAAAGAGTCCGGCCTGCGCGCCATCCTGAACTACGGCCACACCTTCGGCCATGCCATCGAAGCCGGCCTGGGCTATGGCGAGTGGCTGCACGGCGAGGCCGTCGGCTGCGGCATGGTGATGGCGGCCGACCTGTCTGCCCGGTTGGGGCTGATCGACGAGGCCACCGCGCAGCGCATCCAGGCCCTGATTGCGCGCACCGGTCTGCCGGTCAAGGGGCCTGATCTGGGTGCCGATCGCTATCTCGAGCTGATGCAGGTCGACAAGAAGGCCGAAGGCGGCGAGATCCGCTTCGTCGTGATCGGCCCGCTCGGGCAGGCCAGCACGCGACCCGCACCGGAGGCCATGGTGCGCGATGTGCTCGCCACCTACACCCGCTGAATGGGCCCTGCCCTCACCCACTGATCGCACACCATGTGGCTCGCCCCTTACGCCAGTCATCCTGAACAGACGCGTGGGCGCCGTCATCCCGAGCCGCCCGCGCCCACGCGCAGCGACTTCCAGCGCGACCGCGACCGCATCGTGCACAGCACGGCGTTTCGGCGCCTGGTCTACAAGACGCAGGTCTTCTTGAACCACGAGGGTGACCTGTTCCGCACGCGGCTGACGCATTCGCTCGAGGTGGCACAGCTGGGTCGCTCGATTGCGCGGTCATTGGGCCTGAACGAGGATCTGGTCGAGGCCGTTGCGCTGGCGCACGATCTGGGTCACACCCCATTCGGCCATGCTGGCCAGGACACGCTGGACGACTGCATGAAGCCTCATGGCGGCTTCGAGCACAACCTGCAGTCCCTGCGCGTGGTCGACGAACTTGAAGAGCGCTACCCCGCCTTCAACGGTCTGAACCTCAGCTTCGAGACCCGCGAGGGCATCCTCAAGCACTGCTCGCGCAAGCATGCCGAGATGCTCGAAGCCCAGGAACCACGCGGCGTGGGCCGACGCTTCATCGACGGCACGCAGCCCAGCCTTGAGGCCCAGCTGTGCAACCTGGCCGACGAGATTGCCTACAACGCCCACGACATCGACGACGGCGTGCGCTCCGGCCTGATCACGCTGGAGCAGCTCGATGCGGTGCCGCTGTTCGTGCGCTTTCGCGATGCGACCTTGAAAGAGTTCCCCCAGGTGCGCGGGCGACGTCTGCTGTTCGATGCGATTCGCCGCATGCTGTCCCAGCAGGTGTACGACGTCATCGACGCCACGCGGGCGCGCATCGCAGAGCACATGCCGCTGAATGCCGATGAAGCGCGCCTGTGCCCGCCGCTGGTGCGCTTCAGTGCCGAGATGCGCGAGGCCAGCACCCAGCTCAAGCGCTTCCTGTTTCGTGAGCTCTACCGCCATGAACAGGTCAACGACACCACGGCTCGCGCGAAGCGGGTCGTGGCCGAGCTGTTCCACGCGTACGCCGAGCAGCCCCACGAGATGCAAAGCGGCTTTGCGCAGCGCGAAGACCGCCACCGTGCCGTGGCCGATTACATCGCCGGCATGACCGACCGCTTCGCGCTGCGCGAGCACGAGCGGCTCACCGGCTCAAGGCTGTTCTGATCCACCTCCCCCCGCAGGCATGGGGGATGTGCGTAAACAAGTGTGATGGGGCCTCAAGTCGACAGCAGACGCTGCCGACAACATCAGACCGCGCCCATTTGCCGCGAGCACACACCGCAAGACGGGCTCAAAAACGGCAAATAAATCACTCAAGTCGACACCAGATCGTTCGATAACCCAAGCAACGGTGCTTGACAAGGTACCGGGGTCCGGTTAGCCGGCCAGGCGTTTCAAGCGGGCGCAGACCTCTTGGGGCATCAGGGTTGACTAGCGTCGGGCAAGCAGTTTCAAGACGCAGTCAACAGGCAGTTTTGGTATCGAAAGGAGCCCATCATGGCACAGTCAGTTAACACCAACATCATCTCGCTGAACGCTCAACGCAACCTCAGCACCTCGCAAACGTCGCTGGCCACTTCGATGCAGCGCCTCTCCTCGGGTCTGCGCGTGAACTCCGCCAAGGACGACGCCGCCGGTCTGGCCATCGCCGAGCGCATGAGCGCCCAAGTGCGTGGCATGAACGTCGCCGTGCGTAACGCCAACGACGCCATCTCCATGACCCAGACCGCTGAAGGCGCACTGGGCAAGATCGGTGACAACCTGCAGCGCATGCGTGAACTGGCCGTGCAGGCCGCCAACGCCACCAACAGCGACGGCGACCGCGCCAACCTGCAAAAGGAATTCCTGGAGCTGCAAAAGGAAATCGGCCGGACGGTCAACAGCACCAAGTTCAACGGCAAGACCCTGTTTGCCAGCGGCTCGGATGAAACGCTGACCTTCCAGGTGGGCGCAGGCACCACCGCCGGTCAGGACACGATCGACATCAAGGGTGCGATCCTGGGTGGCGGCGACTCGGCTGGTGCCGTGGCCGACTTGACCAGCGCCTATGACGACGCCACGACCGACGCCGAGAAGGTGACGGCCGAGCAGAACATCATGGCTGCGATCATGAAGGAAGACTGGGACACCGATGACGGCATCGGCATCGGCGGCAAGAACGCCTCCGACACCCAGGCCGCCGCGTCCAATGCCACTGATGCCATCAACCTGATCGACAAGGCCCTGGACATCGTCAACGAAAAGCGCGCAGCCTTCGGTGCAGCCCAGAACCGCTTCGAAGCCGTGATTTCGAACCTGCAGGTCAACATCGAGAACCAGTCGGCTGCCCGCGGCCGCATCATGGACGCCGACTTCGCGACCGAGACCTCCAACCTGTCGCGCTCGCAGATCCTGCAGCAGGCCGGCAGCGCGATGGTGGCCCAGGCTAACCAGCTGCCCCAGCAGGTCCTGTCGCTGCTGCGCTGAGCACGCCATCATCCTGGCCTCTCGGGCCAGGATGACGCCCGCACCACAAGCCGACCTCAGGGTCGGCTTTTTCATTTTGATCAGTTGGGAAATGGGCGGAGAAACCGCACTTCATCGCCGGATTGCCGAGCGCGCCGCTGCCGAATACTGACGGCAACAGGTCGAAGCAACGGTTCATGACGACTTTGGCCTGCATCCCGCAGGCCGGCCTTCTCGGCCGGGAGTCATGAGTTCTTAGGAGTGCACCATGCCCCAAACGATCAACACCAACATCATTTCGCTGAATGCTCAGCGCAACCTCAACACCTCGCAGACGTCGCTGGCTACGTCCATGCAGCGCCTGTCCTCAGGTCTGCGCGTGAACTCGGCGAAAGACGATGCTGCCGGCCTGGCGATTGCCGAACGGATGAACAGCCAGGTACGCGGCATGAATGTCGCGATCCGCAATGCGAACGACGCGATCTCGCTGGCGCAGACCGCGGAAGGTGCACTCGGCAAAATTGGTGACAACCTGCAGCGCATGCGCGAACTGGCCATCCAGTCCCGTAACGCCACCAACAGCGATGGCGACCGCGCCAACCTGCAGAAAGAATTCCGCGAGCTGCAAAAGGAAATCAGCCGCACGATCAACAGCACCTCGTTCAACAACAAGCGTCTGTTTGACGGTTCGGCTGAAGAGACGATGTCGTTCCAGGTGGGCGCCGGCACCACCGAGTACGACCGCATCGAGCTGTCTTCGGTCAACATGGTGAGCAACACCGCGGGCGACACGACGCCGGTGGCAGCCAGCCGCACCACCCTCGGCGCAGAGGGCAACCCGCCCCCTACCGCGGATGCCTCCATTGCGGACGTGCTTCAGACCGTGGTGATGAACGTGGCCCAAGACGGCAGCACAGCCGCGAATGCGGAAGGTCTGGCCATCGGCGGCTTCCAGGATGACGGCACCACCCCGGTGGATGGCACCATCATCGACGAGACCATCCGCGTGATCGACGGTGCGCTGGACAAGATCAATGATGCGCGCGCCACCTTCGGTGCCGCTCAGAACCGCTTCGAGGCGGTGATCGCCAACCTGCAGGTCAACGTCGAGAACCAGGCGGCCGCCCGCGGCCGCATCATGGACGCCGATTTCGCAGCGGAAACCGCCAATCTGTCACGCGCCCAGATCCTCCAGCAGGCTGGTACGGCCATGGTGTCGCAAGCCAACCAGCTGCCGCAACAGGTGCTGAGCCTGCTGGGACGCTGACGGCAGAGGGGGCGCCAGTGCGTCACCCCCTCAAGTTTCTTCACATGCTGCCGATTCCCACGTCGTCTGGGTGTCTCGTCTGAGCGCCCGGACGGTTGTGCATTGCAGATGGAGAGGTACCCATCATGGCCACACTGAGTTCACTGGGCGTTGGCGCGGGCTTCGACACGGAATCGGTCGTGTCGAAGCTGGTCGCGCTGGAAAAAGCCCCCGCACAGAAGATCCAGAGCGAAAACAGCAAGCTCAACACCAAGCTGTCGACCTGGGGCCGTGTTCAGAGCGCGTTCGCGGCCCTGCGCGACGCCTCGGCCGCGTTGAATCGTCCGGACTTCTGGCGCGCCACCACCGCCACCAGCAGCGACGCCACGGCAGTGTCGGTTACCACTGGCAACAGCACCCCCACTGGCAGCTACAGCGTCCAGGTCAACGCGCTGGCCACATCCCAGTTCGTCAGCTCCGGGGCGTTTGCCAGCAAGGCGTCCCCGGTCGGTGAAGGCACACTGCGCATCAGCCTGGGCACATACGAATCCGACGGGGGAGAGCCACCCGCCATCACCTTTGCGGCCAAGGCGGCCGCGCAGGCCATCGAGATCGAGATCGGACCTGGCGACAACACGCTCGAGAAGATCCGCGACCGCATCAACTCCGCCAACGCGGGCGTGACGGCAGCCCTGATCACCGATGCCGCCGGCACCCGGCTGGTCATGCGCGGCCCCAGCGGCGCGTCCAACGCGTTCAAGGTCGAGGTCGCCGAAGGCGCATCACCGGGCCTCTCGGCGCTGGCCTACGATGCCAGCACAGGTGGCACCAGCAGCATGACGCGCACGCAATCGGCCTCGAACGCGCAAGCCACCATCAACGGCTTGAGCGTCTCGTCTGAAACCAACAGCTTCTCCGACGTGCTGGATGGCATGAGCCTGCAAGTCAGCAGGGTCACCGCTTCGCCGGTGGAAGTGACAGTGGCCCAGGATACGGCGGCCATGCGCAAGGGCATCGACGATTTCGTCGGGGCTTACAACAGCTTGGTCGGCCTCATTCGCGTGCAGACCCTGTATGACGAAGCCAGCAAGACCGCCGGGCCGCTGCAGGGCGATTCCACTGCAACAGGCCTGCTCAGTCAGATCCGGCGCCTGGCCAGCACCAGCACCGGTGCGACCAGCGCGTTCGAACGCCTGTCCGATGTGGGACTGGAGCTCAACAAGGACGGTACGCTCAAGGTCAACAGCACCAAGCTGCAGTCGGCCATGGGCAAGCTGCCCGAGCTGGCTCGATTCTTCAGCAACAGCGACGATGGCAACCCGGCCGCCAACGGGATCGCGCAGCGCTTCCGCGAGATTGCGGCCAAGGTGGTCGGCAGTGACGGCGCCATCAGCACGCGGACCGACGGCCTGCGGGCCACGATCAAACGCAACGACGAGAAGATCAGCAGGCTGGAAGACCGTGTGGCGCTGATCGAAGCTCGCCTGCGCAAGCAGTACACCGCGCTCGATACCAACATGGGCAATCTGACGGCGCTGCAATCGTATGTCTCGCAGCAGCTCGCGCAGCTCAACAAGTCTTCGTAAGCGTTTGAAAAGATTCGAATAAGGGCAGGCTGAACAGGGCTGTTTGAGGGCTCAAGGGGTCAAGCGATGGCACCGCAAGCCGATAACAGAAACATCAACGTCACCATGCAGAGCACACAGATGTACGCACCTGCCAGCCCCTTCTCTCGTCCCATTCCCGCCGGTGCGAAAGCGCTGTCCGGGATGTACCGGCAAGTTGGCCTCGAAACCAGCGTAACCGGCGCCTCGTCCCATCATCTGGTCAGCCTGCTGTTCGACGGTTTCCTGGATGCCCTGACCGAAGCCCGCGGCGCGATGCAGGCCAAGGAACTGGGCCAGAAGAGCCAGGCCCTGACCCGCGCCATCCGCATCATCGACGAAGGCCTCAAGGCCAGCCTCAATGTGGATGCCGGCGGAGAACTCGCGATGAACCTGCGGGATCTCTACACCTACATCAGCCTGCGTCTGACGCAAGCAAACCTTCGCAACGACATCACGGCTCTTGACGAATGCGCGCAGTTGATCCAGCCCGTCAAGGAAGCCTGGGCCGCCATTCAACCTGCTCACGCCGAAGTGGTGAGAGGTGGCATGGAGGTCAAGGCATGAACGCCCCCGAAACCCTTGCCGCAGCCGAAGAAGAACTCCTGGGTGCCAACTTGATCAGCTACTACGAAGCCATTGAACACGCCAGCCACGACATGCTCAGCGCCGCCCGCGCGGGTGACTGGGACACCGTGGTGAAGCTGGAAGGCGCCTGCGCCGTGCTGATCTCCCAACTCAAGCACGCGGCTGAACAGCATCCGCTCAACACCGATGAGCTCGCCCTCAAGAGCCGCATCATGCAGCGCATCCTGGTCAACGACGCCGAGATCCGCAACCTGGCCGAGCCCTGGCTCAATGACCTGAGCCGCATGATCGAAGGCCAGACCGACCCGCAGAAGATGCATTGACACGGTGGCGCATGCCGGACGACACGTCTCTGGATGAGTTCCGCCTGACCTCGATTGCCGAGGTCGATGGCCTGCTGAGCCGACTGCTCAACGCGCATGCGCTCGTCACGCTGAGCGGCCCCCAGGGCCATCACTGCACGACCATGCTGCGCCTCGTGGACCGCGCACGCGGGGTTGTCCAGCTCGACGCTCCGCGCGACATCCGCTCCTTGCAGTTGCTGCTCGAAGGCGGCGAGGTGGTGGCCGTGTCTTACCTGGACAGCATCAAGGTGCAGTTCGACATTGACGCGGCCATGCTGGTGGGCTCGGGCGATGACGCCGTCATCACCGCCCGCTTGCCGACGGTGGTCTACCGCTTCCAGCGCCGCGCGGCCTTCCGCGTGCGGCCGTTTGCCAGCCAGTCGCCGCTGGCATCGTTCCCTCACCCGGCCCTGCCAGACATGCAGTTGCGCCTGCGCATGCTCGACATCAGCCTCACCGGTGTCGGGCTGCTGTTGCCCGCCAATGTGCCACCCATCGAACCGGGGGTGCGCATCGGCCACGCCCTGCTGCGGCTGGACGACGCGACCGAGCTCGAGGTCGGCCTGTTCATTCACCACGTCACCCCGCTGGCGCCGACCGGCCAGGGCATTCGGCTGGGCTGCGAGTTGCGCGCCGACCGCCAGCATGAGCGCACGCTGCAGCTCTACATCAACCAGACGCAAAAGCGCCAGCTCGCCCTGGCCGCCAACAAGGCCTGACCTGCCCTGCGCGCCCGCGGGCGCGCTTCGGGTTAGCATCGCCGGATGACCGTCTCCGTTTCCCGCCCCGCCCGCTGCACCATCGCGACCCGAGAAAGCCGGCTTGCCCTGTGGCAAGCCCACCATGTGCGCGACCTGCTGCATACCCGGTGGGGCACCGAAGTGACGCTGCTGGGCATGACCACCCAGGGCGATCAGATCCTGGACCGAGCGCTGTCCAAAGTCGGCGGCAAGGGCCTGTTCGTCAAAGAACTTGAAACTGCGCTGGAAGAAGGCCGCGCCGACCTGGCGGTGCACTCACTCAAGGACGTGCCCATGGAACTGCCGCCAGGCTTCGAGCTCGCCGCCATCCTCGTACGAGAAGACCCGCGCGACGCGTTCGTCTCGAACCGCCATGCCAGTCTGGCCGCGCTGCCCGAAGGGGCCATCGTGGGCACCTCCAGCCTGCGTCGACTGGTTCAACTGCGCCACATTCGGCCAGACCTTCGCATTGAGCCGCTGCGGGGCAACCTCGACACCCGGCTGCGCAAGCTCGACGAGGGCCAGTACGACGCCATCGTGCTGGCTGCCGCCGGCCTCAAGCGCCTTGGGCTGGCCGAGCGCATCCGGTGCGTGCTGGCCACAGAAGAGATGCTGCCTGCCGCCGGCCAAGGCGCATTGGGGCTGGAGATCCGTGCCGATCGGGGCGACTGGCAGCAGGCCCTTGCCACACTGACCGACCGGCCCACGTGGCTGGCCTGTCTGGCAGAGCGAGCGGTCTCGCGCGCCATGGGCGGCAGCTGTTCGATGCCGCTGGCGGCCCATGCCGACTGGCAGACAGATGCGACCGGCCGGGCCGTGTTGCGCCTGCGCGGGCTGCTGGGCCATCCTCACGCGGCCGGTTGTGTCAGCGCCGATGCGCTGGAGGCTGTGGACGATGACCACGCCGCCGAGCGACTCGGCCAGAACGTGGCTCGCGCGCTGCGTGAGCAGGCCGGACCGGACTGGCTGGCCGCGCTGTGAGCCACCAGCCTCGCCTGCTCGTCACCCGGCCGCAACCGCAGGCCGACGAGTGGGTGGCTGCGCTGCGCCAGGCAGGCCACGAGGCCTGCGCGCTGCCCCTGATCGCCACGCTGCCCGCAAGCGACCCCGCGGCGGTGAACCAGGCGTGGCGAGCACTGGCGCGTACCCGGCTTGTGATGTTCGTGAGCCCAGCGGCCGTGCATGGCTTTTTCGCCCACCGCCCCCCGGAGGCCCACTGGCCGGCTGGCACGCTTGCAGCGGCCCCGGGCCCTGGCACGCGGCGCGTGCTCGCGCGCTGCGGCGAACCAGCCGGCCTGCCGCTCGACCAGATCGTCTCCCCTCAGGCGGACGCCGAGCAGTTCGATTCCGAGCATCTTTGGCCGCTGCTGGCGCCACTCGATTGGGCTGGCGCCCACGTGCTGCTGGCGTGCGGCGGTCAGGACGGTCAGCCTGCCGGCCGCCCCTGGCTCACGCAGCAATGGCAGGCCCGGGGAGCAACGGTGGAGCCACTGGTCTGCTACCAGCGCGCGGCAGGCACGTGGACACCTGAACAGCAGGCGCTGGCCCGTGCGGCCCTCGCAGCTCCCTCCTCCCACCTGTGGCTGTTCAGCGCCTCGGAGGCGCTCAAGCATCTGCAGGGCCACCACATCCCCGCACTGGGCCTCGACACCGCGGTGGACTGGTCACGCGCCCATGCGCTGTGCACCCATCCCCGGGTGGCAGAGCAGGCACGTGCGCTGGGATTTGGCCACGTGACCGTGTGTCAGCCGGTGCCGGCGGCCGTGGCCGCGCTGGCGGGACACCACGCGAACTGAAGGGCGGCCCGCTCTGAAGGCCCCCCATGCCGGATCCTCACTCGGCATCGATACAATTCCCCCACTGTGAACGACACCACCCGCCCTGACTCCGATGCCCACGCTGGCAGCGTGCAGACGACCGCCAACCTGCCTGCACTGGCTGATGGCGGCGTGCAGGCCGTGCCGCACGCACGTGCCCCAGGATGGCTGAAAGCCGCGCTGCTCGTGCTCGGGCTCGCGGCCGCGGGAGCCGGCACGCTGGCCTGGCAGACACAGCAGCGCGTCAAGGCGCTCGAGCAGGAACTGGTGCGCCGGCAGCAAGACAGCCAGGCCCAGGCCGTCGAGGCCCGCGTCGCGGCCAAGCAAGCGCAAGAACTCTCCCGAGAAGCCGCGGCCCGCGCCACCCTGCTGGAAGCCCGCGTGGCGGAAGTCGCGCTGCAGCGCAGCCAGGTGGAAGACCTGATTCGGTCGGTTAACCTGTCGCGCGACGAGAACCTGGTAGCAGAGATCGAATCCAGCCTGCGGGTTGCCACCCAGCAGGCCAGCCTCACCGGCAGCACCGAACCCCTGCTGGCGGCCCTTCAGTCGGCCTCGGAGCGTCTGGCCCGCGTCCAGCAGGCCGGTCTTGACTCGGTCAAGCGGGCGGTCAACAAGGATCTGGAGCGCCTGCGAGGCACCCGCGTGGCCGACCTGGCGTCGCTCAGCGAGCGGCTGGACGAGGCCATCCGTCTGGTGGACGATGTGCCCCTGCTGTCCATGCCGTCGCAGCGCGAACCCACGGCGCGCCGTCCGGCTGCGCAGCCGGCAGGCACGCGCGCCAACCCGGCTGACGCCAACGAGGCCTCATGGCCTGGACGCGCTTGGCTCTGGAGCCAAGACATGGCGCAGTCGGTGTGGCACGAAACGCGCGGCCTGATTCGGCTCACGCGCATCGAGCAACCCGAAAGCATGCTGCTCGCACCCGATGAGGCCTTCTTCCTGCGGGAGAACACCAAGCTGCGCCTGCTCAATGCCCGACTGGCCCTGCTCAGCCGACAAACCGCCACGGCGCTCAACGACCTGCAGGGCGTTCAGAACAGCATGCCACGCTACTTCGACATGCAGTCGCGCCGCGGCAAGCGGGTGGCGAGCCTGGTGGCCGACGTCGCCGTGCAGGCACGTCAGACCGACCTACCCCGCCCTGATGACACGCTGGCTGCCCTGGCAGCCCTCACGGCGCGTCGCTGAAGCGGCGCCTTCGCCTTAGGACACACACGGCATGCGCGCGATCGTCTGGCTTATCCTGCTGGCCGTACTGGCCGTGGTGGCCGCCACCGCCCTCGGGCAGAACGACGGCATCGTCAGCATCTACTGGCTGGGCTGGCGAGCCGACGTGTCATTCAATCTGTTCCTGCTGACGCTGGTGTTGGCCTTTTTGGCCATCCACACACTGATCCGCGGGCTGGGTGGCCTGCTCACGCTGCCCGACAAGGCACGTCGCTGGCGCCTCAGCCAACGTGATCGACTGGCTCAGGCCGCGCTGCGCGACGCCCTGGCCCTGTACATGGCAGGCCGCTACACCCGGGCCCACAAGGCCTGTCAGCGCGCTGTCGCCATTCAGGCGGACACCCCGGAGTTGAAGCTGGATGCCGAGTTCACCGCACTGGCTCACCTGCTGTCGGCCGGCAGCCTGCACCGCCTACAGGACCGCGCCCGACGCGACGAACACTTGCAGCGCGCCGTTGAACTGGGCCGCCTGGCCAAGGGGGCCCGCGCCGCGGAGGAAGGCGCGCGGCTGCTTGCGGCCGAATGTGCGCTCGAAGACCGGGATGCTGCCCGAGCACTGCGTGACCTGGCTGAACTGCCCCCCGGTGTAGGCCGGCGCACACAGGCGCTGCGGATGAAGCTGCAGGCCTCCCGGTTGGCTCGCCAGCCCCTCGAAGCGCTGCGCACCGCCCGCCTGCTGGCCAAGCACCAGGGCTTCACGGCCGTCGCCGCCGAGGGCCTGTTGCGCACGCTGGCGCTCGAGACGCTGGATCAGGCGCGCGACGCCGACCAACTGCGCCAACTCTGGCTTGAGCTGGATGCGCAAGACCGCAAGGACCCGCTGGTCGCAGCGCGCGCTGCGGAGCGCATGGCCCAGTTGGGTGCGGCGGCCGAGGCCCGTCAATGGCTGGCCCCCTTCTGGGACAAGCTGGGCTCCCTGCATGCAGAGGGGCAGGACGCCATGGCAAGGGCCTTGCTGCAGGCGCGCGCTGGACTGGAGAGCGACTGGCTGCCTCGGCTGGACGCGGCAGCCACCTTGGCGCTGCGCAACCCGGCGCTCGCCCTCAGCGTGGGTCTGGCACTGATGGAGCGACAGTTGTGGGGCAAGGCGCGCACGCTGCTGTTGTCCGCGGCCAACGACAACGACCTCGCAGGCCCGCTGCGCCGACAGGCGTGGGCCGCCCTGGGTCGTCTGGCAGAGCAGAACCAGCAACCCGATGAAGCCATGCGCTGTTTCCGACAAGCCGCACTGGCGGAAGACACGCGTTGACCGCCAAAAACATGCTATAGTCTCGGTCTTCTGTCGCCGCGGCTGTAGCTCAGTTGGATAGAGTACTTGGCTACGAACCAAGGGGTCGTGGGTTCGAATCCTGCCAGCCGCGCCAGATACCTCCTGTGAAAACAGGTCCGCGCGGCTGTAGCTCAGTTGGATAGAGTACTTGGCTACGAACCAAGGGGTCGTGGGTTCGAATCCTGCCAGCCGCGCCAATCTTGCAAACCGCAGCCTTCGGGCTGCGGTTTTTCTTTTTGCGCGCTGAATCAGTTCACCTCGGCAGGCTCGGAGGTGACCTGGCTGGCCAGGGCAGCCGCCTCCGGTCGCACCGGCACCCACAGGGTCACCGTCGTGCCCACACCGTGCTCGCTGTTGATGCTGACCTGCCCCCCGTGCAACTCGACAATCTCCTTCACGATGGTCATGCCCAGACCGGTGCCCGGGATGTTGCCCGAGGTGTCGGCGCGATAGAAGCGCTCGAACACACGTGACAACTGCTCCTGTGTCATCCCGATGCCGTGGTCGGTGACCCGCATGCCGGCCTCCAGCCGGCCATCCCGGTCCCGCCAGACCACATCCAGCTCGATCTCACCGCCGTGCGGCGAATACTTGTAGGCGTTGGACAGCACATTGGTCAGCGCCTGTGAGAGCTTCTCCGTGTCCACATCCACCCAGATGGGCTCGGCTGGCAGCTCGCTCATCACCTTGCGGCTGTCGTTGTGAACGAGCAGGCCATCGATCACCGCCTGCACCAGGGGCTGCAGTGGCTGCGCCACACGCTTGAAGTCCTTGCCACGTCGCGCCTCGATGCGCGCCAGATCCAGCAGCTCGTTGACGAGGTTGATCAGCACGGATGCCTGCCGGTGGATGGTGCCGAGCATGTCATTGCGGCGCTCGTCGTTGAACTGCCGCTTGAGCAGCAGCTCCGTGAAGCCGAAGATGCTGACCATCGGCGTGCGCAGCTCGTGCGCCGCCATCGCCAGGAACTCGCTCTTCATGCGGTCGACCTCCAGCTCGTGCGTGATGTCGCGGAAGTACATGACCGTCTCGTTGTCATGTCCCCCCTGACGCACGCTGCGCACCAGCGTCCGTGGGCACGGCGTGTGCATCTGCAGCACCTCGCGGCGTACCGCCTGCGCATCATCGCCGTCGGAGGCCGGAATGATGCCGGCGGCATGCGCCTCGACCGAGCCAGGTGCGTGACAACGCACCATCAACTGCTCTTCGAAGGCATCGCGCGACAGCCCCACCAGATCGCCCGCCATCAGGCCGGTCATGCGCTCGAACGACGGGTTGACGATGCTGACCTCGCCGCGCTTGTCAAGCACGACAAAGCCATCCGGGCTGAGGTCGAACACCGCGTTGAGACGCTCCGTGCGCAGGTGCAGCACCTGCTCGGCCGCAATACGCTCGGTGATGTCGGTCTGCACACCCACATAGTGCGTGATCTGCCCTTCGGCATTGGCGACGGGCGACAGCGCCAGCTCGTTGTAGAACATGGTGCCGTTCTTGCGGTAGTTGCGCAGCACCACGTGGCAAGCCTCTCCGCTGGCAACCGCCTTCCGTATGACCTCGATGGCCGGCTGGTCGGTGTCGCTGCCCTGCAGGAAACGGCAGTTCATACCCAGCGCCTCATGCGCCTCATAGCCAGTGATTTCCTCGAAGGCGTGGTTAACGTAGATGATGGGCGAGTTGGGCAGCGTCATGGACACGATCACCACCCCGTCGGCCGACGATGAGATGGCGCGGTCGCGCAACAGCAACTCTTGCTCAGCCCACTTGGCGTCGGTCGTGTCGCGCACGATGAAAGTCAGGATCCACTCGCCGTCGAGTTCGGCCCGGCTGGCCGACACCGATACTGGAAAGGCCGTGCTCCCGTCATTGCGCAGGCCCACGGTTTCAAAGCCGATCACGCGGTTCGAAAACCCGTGTTGCTCGAACCAGGCCGTCAGCTCGCTGTGGCCCAGACTGGGCAACACCTCGGACACCGCGTGTCCCATCAGATCCTCGGTGGTGCGGCCAAAGATGCTCGTGGTGGCCTGGTTGCACCAGCTCACTCGCCCTTGAGCATCGGTCATCACGATCGCATCCGGCGCCGTGTCCATCACCACCTGGTTGCGCGACTGGGTGCGCTGCAACGCCAGATTCATGTCTCGAGCCATCTCGCGCGCGCGCCGTCGGGTCGAGATCAGCATCAAGTAGACGTGAATGCCACTGAGCGTGAAGATCAACCCCGCGACACCGGCCGCTGCCACCCCCATCCACTGGGACGTTTGCTCGGACAAGCTGCGTGATACCGGGGTGCCCATCACGCTCACGGCCATCGGCTGGCCGGCCAGCGTGACGGTCAGTTGCATGTGATACGGCCCGCTCGTCGGGCCGTGCAGTTGCGCCCCGCTGACGAAGCGCCCGGTAAGCTGCCATCGCGCTGCGGTTCTGGGCGCGACGGGCAGCACGTCCCGGGCTGCGACTTTCCACAGCAGCCAGCCACCACCTTGGGTGGGCAGTGGGGCGGCCAGCACACCCAGTTCATCAGCCCCTGCACCGCCCATGTCGCACAGGCGCGTCTGAACGCCGCGCTGGTCACGCGACAGGCAACTGTGAATCGCTGCAACCTGATCGGGCGCAAGACGCCAGCCAGCCGTCAAGGTCGGCCAGTCCATCTGGCCACCTGGAGATCCAGGCAAGATCACCGCCGCAGGGGGCAGCCAGGCAGGCGCCACATCGCCCGACGCTTGCGCCGACGGCGCAAGCCAGGCCATGGACGCCATCTGGTGCAGCATCAGTGCCCGGTAATCCAGGCGATCCTGCAACTGCGTCTGCCAGCGCCGCACCTCCGACTCGAAGGACGCCTGTTGGCGATGCTGCTCGGCCAGCCAGACTGGCCCGGTGATCAGGGTCGTGACCAGCGCGCCGGTCAAGACGATCAGCGAGACGGCCTGCGTCACCGACATCTTGCCCGTGAAGCGCTCCAGCCGGCCCATCAGCCGCAGCACCTGCTCCGGCAGCTCGTCGTTCGCATTGGCATCGCCCATGGCAGTCTCCCCATGGCGGGTGAAGGCAGGCCGTCAGACCGAGGCAGCGGCGATGGCTTCCACGCGCTCGATCAGCTCCAGCGGGCTGAAGGGCTTGACCAGGTAGGCATCTGCCCCTGCAGCCTCGCCCGCGGCGATGTCGGTGACCTGCCCACGCGCAGTCAACATCACCACCTGGATCTGCTGCAGGGCGGGGTCGGCCTTGATGCGGCTGCAGACCTGGTAGCCATCCAGCAGCCCCGGCATCATCACGTCCAGCAGCATCACATGCGGCTTGATCGCGCGAGCCATGTTCAGGCCGGTTTCGCCATCATGGGCTTCGTGGATCTCGAAGTCGCCGAACTCCAGCGTCATGCGGATCAGCTTGCAGATGTCTGACTGGTCTTCCACGATGAGGATGCGGTGTGTCATGGTTCACTCCTTTGCAGGCGCTTCAGGAGCGACCCGCTTGCTCATGCTGCGTGCCAGCAGTTGCGCCATATCCCGCGCATACCGCTGGGCCTGTTCCACCGACAGCTGGGCGTCCTGGGTGGCCGGGGCACCGGCCGGGATCTCAAGCACGAAATCCACGGCGTCGAACTCGTCTTCGATGCGCACCGAGCCGCCATGCTGCGCCACGATGCGTTCGCTGAGCGCCAGGCCGATGCTGGTGCGCTCGGCCTGCGGGCGGGCGTTGTCGCCCACGCCGAAGGGCACGAAGGCACTGCGTCGTTCGTGGTTGGAGACGAACAGGCCGCGGTTGCGTGCCCGCACGATCACCCGAGTGCCCACTGCCTGAACCGACAGCTCGATCAGCCCGCCGGGCTGCGCGCTACGGATGGACTGCTCCAGATACTCCGACATGGCCCGCACCAGCCAATGGCGACTGCCGTAGACGGGGGGCATCTCGTCTTCCAGCCCCTGGGTGGCCACGGTGATGTTGCGTGCCCGGGCCTGGTGGATCACATCGACCAGCGCGGCCTGGATCAGTTCGTTGACCAGCACACGCTCGTCTCGCTGGATGGCGCTTTCGCCAAACACCGCCACCAGGTCGCGCAGTTTGCCCAGCTTGCTCGACAACGCGCGGGCGTTGCGCGCCATCTGCTCGATCTCGCCTTGCGAAGGCTGCTTGGCCATGCGCTCGATCTGTGGCAGTTGCCGTGACAGCAGCTCGATGGGCTCGGCCATTTCGGCTTCGATGTAGCCGATGAGGTTCTCGAGGGCCTGCGAATACCAACGCTCTTCCGAGACGTTGTTCATCACGACCATCAGGTCCTGCCCGACCGGGGCATTGATCACCACCGCGCGGATGCTGTCCGGGTGGGCTTCCTGCGTGGTCAACTCGAAGGGGAAGGGCAAAGTGAGCATGCCCTGACCGGCCGCCTTGACCGTGCGCTCGGCCACCGGGTCCATCATGGGCTGACCCAGCATCACCGGCGTCATCTGCACCGCCGCCTTGTTGGCGTAGCGCACGGTGCCGTTGCGCTGCACCCAGACCACCCCGCTCTTGACTTGATCAAACAGCAGCCTGAATGCGTCGTTCATGATCGGCCTCCTCGTGCCTTGTCGGGTGGCTCAGGACACCCGTTGCCCCAGTAACCATCGGCCCACGCGGACCGCCACGGCCTCGGCCGAGGCTGGCCATGGCATGCGTTCGACCGAAGGCGGCAGCCCGCCACGACGGGCCAGCTCATGGTCGTCCAGCGGTGTCATGACCAGCACCCGCAGGCCCGAAATCGACTCGGCCCGCTCCAGCGTGTGCAGCATCGCCATGCCATCCATGCCCGGCAGCTCCAGGTGTGTGATCAGCAGATCCGGCACCTTCTGGCCGATCTGTAGCAGTGCCAGGTAGCCGGTCTCGGCATAACGCAGGGTCACGGCCGAGCCGAACGGCGCCAGCGCCTGGTCACACTGCGCCTGCCACTGCGGGTCATCTGCGACGATGAGCACATCCATGGGGCGGCTGCGTGCTGCCATTTCCCCGTCGCGGCGGCCACGCATCGTGCTGGGATCACCACCCAGGCCGGTACTCAGGGCCAGTGCCTCGACCGCGTTGTAGGGGATACGCCGATGGCCACCCGGGGTGCGGGCAGCAGGCAGGATGTCGGCCTCCACCCACAACTGCACCGTGCGCAGGGACACCCCCAGCCGCTGAGCGGCCTCACGGGTGGTCAGCATGCGGGAGCCCGGACCGAGCGGAATCACACGTGACATCGTTCATACCTCCAATGCATGCCAGGTGGACTGGCTCATGTGGGATATCGGCAGGTATTTCATTTTTGCGAGATGTGCGGCGGCCCGGAAACGCGCGAAAAATGACAAAAGCGCGCAAGCCGTGAACAAGTGGCGCTTTGCCAGTGCGCGAGCGTTTTGGGCACAATCGCCCGCATGAGCAAAGCGTTCACCAAGGAAACCGAGGCCGATGACGACGAAGACGTCGCCCTGCCCGCACTGCCAGCCGGCGGCAAGAACTACATGACGCCCGACGGCTACCAGCGCATGCGGGCCGAACTGCTCAACCTCATCGACGTGGAGCGCCCCAAGGTGGTCGACATCGTCAGCTGGGCCGCGTCCAACGGCGACCGCTCCGAGAATGGCGATTACCTTTATGGCAAGAAGCGCCTGCGCGAGATCGACCGGCGTATCCGCTACCTCACCCGGCGGCTGGACATCGCCGAGGTGGTGGACCCGAGCGTGCACCACGGCAACGACCAGGTGTTCTTTGGCGCCACGGTGACCTACGAGAACCAGGCAGGCGAACAGCGCACCATCACGATCAAAGGCATCGACGAGGTCGACAACCTGCGAGGCGAGGTGAGCTGGGTGTCACCGATCGCGCGCGCCCTGCTGCGGGCTCGCGAGGGCGACGAGGTGGCGCTGATGACCCCCGGGGGTCTGGAGCGGCTGGAGATCCTGGCCGTGCGCTACCCGCCCCCGCCGGTGGGGCACTGAGTTCAGGCGCAGAGCCGCTCGACGCGCAGCACCGACGGACAGCGCTTGAGCGTACGCATCACATCGGCCAGGTGCACACGGTCGCGGACCGACACGGTCAGGCGCAGCTCGGCCGTCTCGCCCAGGCGCTCATTGCCCATCTCGATGTGGGTGATGTCGGTCTCGGCGCGGCTGACGGCAGAGGCCACCTGCGCCAGCACGCCCTTGCCATTGGTGACCATGACGCGCAGCACCGTCTCGAACAGGCGAGTTGGCTCTTCGGACCAGCTGACATCGATCCAGCGGTCGCGGTCGCGCTCGAACAAACGCTGCCCCACGCCACAGGTGTGGCGGTGCACAACCAGACCCTCACCGCGCCCCAGATAGCCGGCAATCGCATCGCCCGGAACCGGCGTGCAGCAGGGTGCAAGCTGCACTGTGGCGCCCTCGCTGCCATCGAGTACCACCGCGCCCTGCGTGGGCGCCTCGTCCGAGAAGCGCCCCAGGCTCAAGGTGAGCGCGTCCGGGCGCTCGCCGGATTCCGCCATGAACTGCGCCAGCCGCTTGGCCACCATGGTCGCGATCTTGCGGCCCAGGCCGATGTCGACCAGCAACTCGTCCACCGTGCGGTTGCCGCCCCAGCGCGTCAGCGCCTGCCACAGCTCGCCTTCGCGACCCGTGCTCTGCTCGTCGCCGGCAGGCAATGTCAGGCCCTCGGCGCGCAAGGCCTGGCTCAAGAGCTTGCGGCCCAGCGACAGCGACTCTTCTGCCTCCATGTTCTTGAGGTAGTGGCGAATCTTGGAGCGCGCGCGCCCCGTGCGCACGAAGTTCAGCCAACCCGGGTTCGGGCGAGCGCCCGGCGCGGTGACGATCTCGATCACGTCGCCGCTGCGCAGTTCGGTGCGCAGCGGCACCGGCTCGCCATTGACCTTGGCCGACACGCAGCGGTCGCCCACACCCGAGTGGATGGCGTAGGCGAAATCCACCGGCGTGGCGCCCTTGGGCAGGGCCACGATGCGCGACTTCGGCGTCAGCACATAGACCGACTCGGGGAAGAGGTCGATCTTCAGGTGCTCCAGGAACTCGGCCGAATCTCGGGTTTCGTGCTGGATGTCGATCAGCGACTGCAGCCACACGGCGGCCTGTTGTGGGCTACTGTCTTCCGGCTCGCTGTGCTCTTTGTACATCCAGTGCGCCGCAATGCCCTTCTCGGCCACCGCGTGCATGGCCTGCGAGCGGATCTGGAACTCCACCGCCGTGCCCACCGGGTTGACCAGCGTGGTGTGCAGCGACTGATAACCGTTGGCCTTGGGGATGGCGATGTAATCCTTGAAGCGGCCCGGCAGCGGCTTGTACAGCTGGTGCAGCACGCCCAGCGCCCGGTAGCAATCCAGCAGCTCACGCGTGACGATGCGAAAGCCGAAGATGTCGCTGACCTGCGCAAAGCTCAGGTTCTTCTCGACCATCTTGTTGTAGATGGAGAAGATGGTCTTCTCGCGCCCGTAGACCTCGACGTGCATGTCGGCATGCGCAAACGCGCTTTCGACTTCCTTGCGGATGCGCTCGACCAGGTCGCGCCGGTTGCCGCGGGTCTTCTTGACCGCCTTGGCCAGCACGCCATAGCGCCAGGGCTTGATGTACTGGAAGGACAGCTCCTGCAGCTCGCGGTAGGTCTGGTTCAGGCCCAGCCGGTGCGCGATGGGCACATAGATGTCCAGCGTCTCGCGCGCGATGCGGGCGCGCTTGTGCCCGGCCATCGCGTCCATCGTGCGCATGTTGTGCAGCCGGTCGGCCAGCTTGATGAGGATGACGCGCACATCGCGGGCCATCGCCAGCAGCATCTTGCGGAAGGACTCCGCCTGCGACTCTTCCTTCGTCGAAAACTGCAGCTTGTCCAGCTTGGTCAGGCCATCGACCAGCTCGGCCGTCGGGGCCCCGAAGCGCTCGATCAGCTCGATCTTGGTGACGCCGCAGTCTTCCATGGCGTCGTGCATGAGCGCGGCCATGATCGCCTGGGCATCGAGCTTCCAGTCGGCGCACAGGCCAGCCACCGCGATGGGATGGGTGATGTAGGGCTCACCGCTGGCGCGAAACTGTCCCAGGTGGGCCTCGTCGGCGAAGCGGTAGGCGTCGCGCACCCGGCGGATGTCCGCCTCGTCGAGGTAATCCAGCTTGTGGGTCAGCGCGGCGAAAGAGGCTGCCGCAGCATCGGTGGCCAGGGTCATGGAGAAACTTTAACGCGGTTCCGGCGCCCTTGCGCCCGACAGGACCATATGAGGCCAGTGTGAGACCTTGTGCAACAAACGGCAAAGGCCCGTCCAGGACGGGCCTTCTTCATGTCGGCGCCCAGCTGTGGCCAGGCGCGGCAGCCAGCGCTCAGGTCGGAACCTTGCGCAGCATCTCGGTGCCGACCTGACCGGCGGCAATTTCACGCAGGGCGGTCACGCCCGGCTTGTTGCGCGATTCGATCTTCGGGGCGTGGCCCTGGCTCAGCATGCGGGCACGGTAGGTGGCGCACAAGACCAGCTGGAAGCGGTTGGGGATCTTCTGCAGACAGTCTTCAACGGTGATACGGGCCATGGAAACGCTCCGGGAGGTGTCAGGAAAGGCTCAGCACAGGTCAAGCGCGCGGAAAACCGCACCCTTGTGACGAAGCTGAGCAGCGTATTTTAACCGCTGCGCATGAACAATGGCCTTCAAATCGAACAAGGCCGACTCGAACAGCGCGTTGACCACCACGAAATCGAAGAATTTCGCCTGCGCCACCTCGATGCGGGCATTGCGCATGCGCATCTCGATCACCTCGGGGCTGTCCTCGCCGCGCCGGTTCAGGCGCTGCAGCAGCTCCTCGTAGCTGGGCGGCAGAATGAAGATCAGCACCGCGTTGGGGAAGATTTTCTTGATCTGCAGGGCGCCCTGCCAATCGATCTCCAGCACCACGTCCTCGCCGTGCTGGATGCGCTCCTCGATGGCCTGGCGCGAGGTGCCGTAGCAGTTGCCGTGCACCTCGGCGTGCTCGAAGAACTCCCCGCGCGCCACCATCTGCTGGAAGGCCTCCTTGCTGATGAACCAGTATTCGCGGCCATGCTGCTCCTGCCCCCGGGGCGCGCGCGTGGTGTGCGACACGCTCACCTGCAGGCGCGAATCGAGTTCCAGCAAGGCCTTCACCAGACTGGATTTGCCCGTGCCGCTGGGCGCCGACACGACGAACAAGTTGCCGGGGTAATCCATGTCAGGCACCTCGTTGGAAAGGGTTTGGGTTGGCATATCGGCACTCATTCGAGGTTCTGAACCTGCTCGCGCATTTGCTCGATCAGCACCTTCATGTCCACCGAGATCTGGGTGAGCTCCAGCGCGGCCGCCTTGGAGCCCAGCGTGTTGGCCTCGCGGTGCAACTCCTGAATGAGAAAGTCGAGCCGCTTGCCCACCTCGCCACCCTTTTTGAGCAGCCGGCCGATCTCGTCCAGATGGGCCTTCAGCCGCTGCAACTCTTCGTCCACATCGATGCGCAGGGCGTAAGCTGCCGCCTCGCTGAGCGCGCGCTCCTGGGCAGCCTCGGGCGTGACCGTGCCGCCCACCGCCTGCAGCGCCTCCTGGTACTTCTGCACGAAGCGCTCCTGCTGGCGTTGCACAGCCGCAGGCACCAGCGGCTGGGCCTGCTCGGCCAGCGCCTTCAGGCCCTTGAGCTTGTCCTGCAACACCGCCACCAAGCGCGCGCCTTCGCGCTCGCGGGCCTCCTTCAGCGCCTCGACGCACTGGCGGGCAGCTTCCATGGCCACCTCCTCCAGGCGAACCGACGGCGCGGCAGCGCGGCACCAGTTCAGCACCTCGTTGACCGACAGCGGCGGTGCCTTGGGCAACCAGTTCTGCACCATGCCCTCCAGCCGGGCCAGCGTGTGCAGCTGATCCGGTTGCGGCTGCGGCCAACCGGCATCCGCCGCGCGCTGAGGCTGCAATCGGAACTCGATCTTGCCGCGCTTGAACGCGGCCGTCAGCATCTCGCGCAAGGCGGGCTCCAGCCCGCGGAACTCATCGGCCAACTTGAAGCTCAGATCCAGAAACCGGCTGTTGACCGAGCGCAACTCCGCCCCCACGCCCCCCGAGGCCGCGCGCCGTGACACCGTCGACGGATCGGCCAGATCCGTGTTTTCACCGACGTGGTCGGTAGCCGACGCGACCGCGCTGGCAAAGCCGGTCATGGAGTAGACTGACATGGTTACTTGACACCAGACAAAATCCAATTATGTCAAAGCCGAAACCTGCCCCGTTGCCTCCGGGCACCGTCGTGGGCGGCTATCAGGTGGTCAAGAAACTCGCCGCGGGCGGTTTCGGGGTGGTCTACCTGGCCGAAGACCCTGACAAGCGCCTGGTGGCCCTCAAGGAATACCTGCCCGCCTCGCTGGCCGAACGCTCGCCTGGCGAGTTGATTCCGCGGGTCAAGCCCGACAAGCAGCCGCTCTACCGCCTGGGCCTCAAGAGCTTCTTCGAAGAAGGTCGCTCGCTGGCGCAGATCGCCCACCCCAGCGTGGTGTCGGTGCTCAACTTCTTCCGCGAGAACGAAACCGTCTACATGGTGATGAACTACCTCCAGGGGGATACCCTGCAGGACTTCATCGTCACCGCACGCGACCTTAAACGCGACAAGGTCTTCCGCGAATCGACCATCCGCAGCCTCTTCGACGAGATCCTGCGCGGCCTGCGCATCGTGCACCAGCACAAGATGCTGCACTTGGACATCAAGCCGGCCAACATCTTCATCACCAATGACAACAAGGCGGTGCTGCTCGATTTCGGGGCGGCGCGCGAGGTGCTGAGCAAGGAAGGCAACTTCATCCGGCCGATGTACACGCCCGGCTTTGCCGCGCCAGAGATGTACCGGCGCGACGGCTCGCTCGGCCCCTGGACGGACATCTACGCCATCGGCGCCTGCATCTACGCCTGCATGCAGGGCTATCCGCCGAACGATGCCCCGCAGCGCATCGAGAAAGACCGGCTCAGCCTGTCGCTCTCGCGACTGCGCAACGTCTACTCTGACAACCTGCTTGAGGTCACCGAGTGGTGCATGTCGCTCGACCCGCTGGCCCGTCCGCAGAGCGTCTTTGCGCTTCAGAAGGAGTTGGCCCGCGAGACCGAGCGCCGCTACTCCAAGCTGTCGCTGGGTGAGCGGGTGCGCCTGCAGATCGAAAACTTCAAGTCCGGGGCCAAGGCCTGAGGGTGGCATGAGATTCTCCGTCTACCAGATCAGCCGCAAGGGCGGCCGCGAGAAGAACGAAGACCGCATGGGCTACTGCTACACGCGGGATTCGGGCCTGTTCGCCCTGGCCGACGGCATGGGCGGCCACCCCGAGGGCGAAATGGCCTCGCAACTGGCATTGCAGACCATGGCCGCGCTCTACCAGCGCGACGCCCGCCCCAAGCTGGCCGACCCGATCCGCTTCCTTCAGGATGCTGTGATGGCAGGCCACCACCAGTTGCTGCGCTACGCCGGCGAAAAAGGCCTGATGGACACGCCGCGCACCACCATCGTCGCGTGCATCCTGCAGGGCAACACGGCTTACTGGGCCCACTGCGGCGACTCTCGGCTGTACTTCGTGCGCGGCGAAAAACTGATCGCCCGCACGCGCGATCACTCCTATTCGGAGTTGCAGGCCACGCTGTCGACCGTCGTGCCGCTCAATGAGCGCTACAACCGCAACGTGCTCTTCACCTGTCTGGGCAGCCCAGGCAAGCCCGTGGTCGACACCGCCGGCCCCCTCGTGCTGCAAGAGGGCGACCGCATCCTGCTGTGCTCCGATGGCCTGTGGGGCACGGTGGACGACGAAGAGATCACCCGCAACCTGGCTGCACGCACCATCTCGGACGCCGTACCTGAACTGGTCGAGATGGCCTTGCGCAACGGTGGTCCCAAGTGCGACAACGTCACCGTGCTGGCCATGGAGTGGGAAGGCGCCGGCAACGACGAACAACCCTCCATCCTTACCGAAACCCTGGGCGAGGAGGTTTTCGCCTCGACCATCCAGGCCAGCGTCGGCAACACCGGTGCGCCCGGCGACAATGTCGATGCTGACGACCTGGACGAGGCCGAGATCGAACGGTCGATCCGAGAGATCAACGAAGCGATCCGCCGCTCGGCCAGCGCCGCCAAGAAGAACTGACGCGCCCGCTGTGGCCACACGACGCCGCCGGCAACGCGCGGCGTCGATCACCTGTTTGACCCAAGGAGCCTGACATGGCCTACTCACGCCCGCTCGGCCGCGCCGCCGACGCCCTGCGCCCGCTGACCATCACCCGCGGTTACACCATCCACGCCGAAGGCTCGGTGCTCATCTGCTTCGGCAACACCAAGGTGCTGTGTACCGCCTCGGTCGAAGAAAAGGTGCCGCCCCACAAGCGCGGCAGCGGCGAAGGCTGGGTCACGGCCGAGTACGGCATGCTGCCCCGCTCCACCCACACCCGCAGCGACCGCGAGGCCGCACGCGGCAAGCAAAGCGGCCGCACGCAAGAGATCCAGCGCCTGATCGGCCGCAGCCTGCGCGCCGTGGTCGACCTGGCCAAGCTTGGTGAGCGCTCCATCGTCATCGACTGCGACGTCATCCAGGCCGATGGCGGCACGCGCACTGCGGCCATCACCGGCGCCTATGTCGCACTTGTCGACGCGGTCAACGGCCTGCTGGCCAAGGGCCTGATCACCGACAGCCCCATCGTCCACCCGGTGGCCGCCATCAGCGTGGGCATCGTCGAAGGCACACCGCTGCTCGACCTGGAGTACATCGAAGACTCGGCCTGCGACACCGACATGAACGTCGTCATGACCGGCGCCGGCCACTTCGTCGAGGTGCAGGGCACGGCCGAGGGCGTGGCCTTCACGCGCACCGAGATGGACCAACTGCTGGCCCTGGCCGACAAAGGCATCCGCGAGCTGATCGCCGCCCAGGCCGCCGCGCTGGCCCTGCCACTGAACAAGGGCTGAGCACCACGCCATGGCCAAGCCGCTGATCCTGGCGTCCAACAACGCCAAGAAGCTCCACGAGTTGCAGGCCTTGCTCAGCCCGCTGGGCGTCTCACTGCTCACGCAAGGCAGCCTGGGCATCGCCGAGGCCGAAGAGCCCCACCTCACCTTCATCGAGAATGCGCTGGCCAAGGCACGCCATGCCGCACGCGAAGGCCAGGGCCCAGCGATTGCCGATGATTCGGGGCTGTGTGTGGCCGCGCTCGGCGGCGCGCCCGGCGTGCGCTCGGCACGCTATGCCGTCGACGCAGGGCGCATCGCCGAAGGCCTGCCACGCGAGCAGATCGACGCGGCCAACAACGCTTGGCTGCTCGACCAGATGCGCGACCAGGCGGACCGGCGTGCCCACTTCACCTGCCTGCTCGTGGCCGTGCGCCACGCAGACGACCCCGAGCCGCTGATCGCCACCGGGCACTGGGCAGGCACCCTGCTGGACGCGCCGCGCGGCGCGCACGGCTTCGGGTACGACCCGCTGCTGTGGATCGACAGCCATGGCGCCAGCGCCGCCGAGCTGCCGCCCGAGGTCAAGAACGCCATCAGCCACCGCGCACTGGCCTGCACACGCATGCGCGAACTGATCGCCACCCAGTGGGGCCCGCTCGATGCAGCCGACCCGCGCTGGCCCTGGCAAGGCGCATGATCACGCTGAGCCGTCCGGGCAGCCTGCAGGCGCTGCCGCCGCTGTCGCTGTACATCCACCTGCCCTGGTGTCTGCGCAAGTGCCCGTACTGCGACTTCAACTCGCATGAGGTGCGGCGCGCCGGGCCCGGCGACACCGCCACCGAGGGCGGGCGCACCCTGCTGGACACCGCCACCGAACAACGCTACCTGCAGGCGCTGGTGCGCGACCTGGAATCGGCCCTGCCCCAGATCTGGGGCCGCCGCGTCCACACCATCTTCTTCGGCGGCGGCACGCCCAGCCTGTTCTCGCCCGAGGGCATCGACCGGCTGCTGGCCGACGTGCGCGCCCGCCTCACCCTCGAGCCCGACTGCGAGATCACGCTGGAAGCCAATCCCGGCACCTTCGAGCGCGACCGCTTCAGGGCCTTCCGCGAAGCCGGCGTCAACCGTCTGTCCATCGGCGTGCAGACTTTCGACGATGCGCGTCTGAAGACGCTGGGCCGGGTGCACAGTGGCGACCAGGCCCGCACCGCCATCGAAGAAGCGGCACGCTGCTTCGACACCTTCAACATCGACCTGATGTACGCGCTGCCCGGTCAGACGCTGCACGACCTGCAGCAGGACCTGGCCACCGCGCTGCATTTCGACCCGCCCCACCTGTCGCTCTATCACCTGACGATGGAGCCCAACACGGTGTTCGGCAACCGGCCGCCAGCCGACCTGCCCGACGACGACACGGCCTTCGACATGCTCGACTGGCTGGTGGCCCACACGGCGCAAGCGGGTCTGCAGCGCTACGAGGTGTCAGCCTATGCCCGCACCGGCCACCGCTGCCTGCACAACCTCAACTACTGGCAGTTCGGCGACTACCTGGGCATCGGCGCGGGGGCGCACAGCAAGCTGAGCTTCCCGGACCGCATCGTGCGGCAGACCCGCTGGCGCGAGCCCGCGACCTACATGGACAAAGCCGAGCAAGGCCAGGCCTGCTCGAACGAGACGCCTGTGGCGCTGAAGGACCGCCCTTTCGAGTTCATGATGAACGCGCTGCGCCTGCGCGACGGCTTCGAGCTGGCCCGCTTTGCCGAACGCACCGGCATGAGCCTAGCCAGCATTCAGACGCCGCTGGCTGAAGCCGAGGCCAAAGGCCTGCTGCAGCGCGACCTTCAACGCGCCTGGCCCACCGACAAAGGCTTCGACTTCCTCAGCGACCTGCAGGGCCTGTTTCTTCAGGGCTGACCGCGGGTTGTCTGCGCGCGCGGCGATGCGCGCGGGGTCTCGCCCCGGCATGCCCCGTCTCGGCCCCTGCTGCCTGGTGCTGGCGGACACCCAGAAACGCGCCACCGCGCGGCGACGGTCGAAAAAAAACCGCCGGCTTGCGCCGGCGGCTTCTCGTCTCCTCGGTCTGCGCCGAATCGATCAGGCGGCCTTCTTCTCGTCGCGCAGTTCGCGGCGCAGGATCTTGCCCACGTTGGTCTTGGGCAGATCGGTGCGGAACTCGACGTACTTCGGGCACTTGTAGCCGGTCAGTTGCTCGTGGCAATAGGCCTTGAGTTGCGCCTCGGTCAGCGTCGTGTCCTTGCGCACCACGAACAGCTTCACCGCCTCGCCAGACTTCTCGTCGGGCACACCCACGGCCGCGCACTCCAGCACGCCCGGGTGCAGGTTGACGACCTGCTCGACCTCGTTCGGGTACACATTGAAGCCAGACACCAGAATCATGTCCTTCTTGCGATCGACGATCTTCACCAGGCCAGAAGCGTCCATCACGCCGATGTCACCGGTACGGAAGAAGCCATCAGGTGTCATGACCTTGGCCGTCTCATCCGGGCGATTCCAGTAGCCGGCCATCACCTGCGGGCCACGGATGGCGATTTCGCCCACCGCACCGATTTCCAGATGGTTGCCATCATCGTCCAGGATGGCCACCTCGGTGGAGGGCACGGGATAGCCGATCGAGCCGTTGAACGCCTTGTTGTCCAGACGGTTGGCCGTGGCCACCGGCGAGGTCTCGGACAGACCGTAGCCTTCCACGATCGGGCAGCCCGTCAACTTCATCCACTTCTCGGCGGTGGCCTGCTGCACCGCCATGCCACCACCCATCGACACCTTCAGACCCGAGAAATCGAGCTTGGCAAAGTCCGGGTGGTTGGCCAGTGCGTTGAACAGCGTGTTCACCGCGGGGAACTGGTTGATCTTGTACGCGCTCAGCGTCTTGATCACGGCCGGCAGGTCACGCGGGTTGGGAATGAGGATGTTCATCGAGCCCATACGCGCGCCCATGAAGTAGTTCACCGTCAGTGCGAAGATGTGATACAGCGGCAAGGCGCACACGGCCACCAGCGGCTGGGTGCCCAGCTTGCTGAGCTGCGGCTTGAACCAGGCTTCGTTCTGCAGGATGTTGGCCACCACATTGCGATGCAACAGCGTGGCGCCCTTCGACACGCCGGTGGTGCCGCCGGTGTACTGCAGGAAGGCGACATCATCGGCTTTCAGCGCGGGGCGGCTGTACTTGGCCGATGCGCCCTTGGACACGGCATCCTTGAAGGTGACCGTGCGGCACTTGTCGGTGTTGGGCAGCGAGAACGCAGGCACCATCTTCTTGACGTTGCGCACCACGAAGTTGACCAGCGCGCCCTTGATGAAGGGCAGCATGTCACCCATTGCTGCCACGATGATGTTCTTGACCGGCGTGCGCGCCACCACCTCCTGCAATGTGGTCGCGAAGTTCTCGAGGATCACGATGGCCTCGGCACCGGCATCCTTCAGCTGGTGCTCCAGTTCGCGCGGCGTGTACAACGGATTGACGTTGACGACCACATAGCCCGCGCGGAGCACGGCGGCAATGGCAACCACGTACTGCGGCACGTTGGGCATCATCAGGGCCACGCGCGCGCCTTTGGCCAGGCCCAGCGACTGCAGATAGCCTGCGAGGTTGCGCGACAGCTCATCGACCTGTTCGAACTTCCAGTGCACGCCCATGAAGGCGGCCATGTCGCGTTTGGCATGCTGCTTGAAGGCCTGCTCCAGCAACTCGACGAGCGAGTTGTACTCCCCGGGGTTGATCTCGGACGGGACACCAGGTTCGTAATTCGCCAGCCAGGGCTTGGAAGTGGTCATTGTTGATCCTCTTGTGAGACGTCAAAGGCAGACGGGCCCGGTCTGTCCGGCCCGCGCGAAATGGGAGAAACCACGTCAGTTCTCTGCACGAATTCTGCAACAGTCGTGACCAAGGGTATTCCCTGCGTCGATCGACGCCAGAAATGCCGTGTAAAACGCCGAATACCCTGTCACGGAATGTGACACCGGCGTGTCAGCGGCGTGGTGGCAGCGGGGTGGCGGCACAATGCAGCGTACGCATGTGACACCCGATGTTTCCCGCTGCCTCAACGCTGCGGAACGTCCCTACACACCATGGCAGATCCTGCAATCAACCATCCGCTGACCCCCAAACGCCGCTGGTTCATGAAGACCGTGCTGGCCATCGGCGCCGTGGGCGCCGGGCTTGGCGGCCTTGTCTACTGGAGCCGCGGCATCAGCGAGGGCCACCTGACGGAAGCCGGCAAGGACGTGTTTCACGGCCTGTCGAGAGGCTTTCTGGGCGGGGTGTTGCCCAGCGACGGCGCGCAACGCGAACAGATGCTGAACCTGCACCTGGAGCGGCTTGAAACCTTCCTCAACGGCCTGCCGCCAGCCCTGCTGCTGCAGGTCAACGCGCTGCTCGGGCTGCTGGGCAACCGGCCCACGCGCTACCTGCTGACTGGCGTGAACGGCAACTGGCGTGACGCCAGCGACGAGCAAATCGCCCAGGCGCTGGAGCGCATGCGCCTGCACGACCTCGGTAGCCACCGCCTGACCTATCAGGTCATGCGCAGCATCACCTGCATGGCCTTCTTCACCCAACCCGACAACTGGACACTGACCGGCTACCCCGGCCCGATGAACATATGAGCATGCTCCCCGATCCCATCCGCGAAGGCCTGGCGCGGGGCTGGAAGGCCGTCAACGGCGAGCAGGGCCTGCCGCCAGAGGTCACCTGCGATGTCGCGATCATCGGCAGTGGAGCGGGCGCCGGCATCACCGCAGAGTTGCTGACCAAGGCAGGTCTGGACGTCGTCATCGTCGAAGAAGGCCCGCTGCGCAGCAGCAGCGACTTCAAGCAACGCGAATCGCAGGCCTACGCCGAGCTGTATCAGGATGGCGCCGGACGCCGCACGATGGATGGCGCCATGACCATCCTGCAAGGCCGCTGCGTCGGCGGCACGACGGTCATCAACTGGACCAGCTCGTTCCGCACGCCGCGCGCCACCCTGCAACACTGGCAGGAGCAGTTCGGCTTGCAGGACTTCAGCCGCGATGCCCTTGACCCCTGGTTCGAGCAGGCCGAGCGCCGGCTCGGCATCGAGAAATGGCAAGCCCCGCCGAACCCGAACAACGAACTCCTGCGCACGGGCGCTCACAAGATCGGCATCTCTGCCGAAGTGATCCCGCGCAACGTCAAGGGCTGCTGGAACATCGGCTCGTGCGGCATGGGCTGCCCGACCAATGCCAAGCAGTCCATGCTTGTGACCACCCTTCCTTCCGCGCTGGAAGCCGGCGCGCGCCTGTTCCACCAGACTCGCGCGCGGGAGTTCGTCATCGATAAGGGCCAAGTTCAGTCGCTGCTGTGCGTGCCCATCCAGATCAACGGCAGAGTGGCCAGCGACGCGGTCATGCGCGTCAAAGCCCGTCACTACGTCGTCGCAGGGGGTGCCATCAACTCACCTGCCCTGCTCAAGCGCTCGAAGGCGCCGGACCCGCACGGGCTGCTGGGCACGCGCACCTTCCTCCACCCCGTGGCCTTCTCGGCCGGCGTCTTCGCCGAGCGGATCGAAGGGTGGACCGGCGCCCCGCAGACGATCTACTCGGATCACTTCATCGATCACAGCCCGCTGGACGGCCCCATGGGCTACAAGCTGGAAGCGACGCCCCTGCACCCGGGCCTCGCATCGATCCTGCTGGGTGGCTACGGTCAGACACTGGCTGACCGACTCGCGCAATACCCCAACACGCAAATGATGCTGGCGCTGCTGCGCGATGGATTCCATCCGGAATCGGTCGGAGGCACTGTCATGCTCAACACCGATGGGTCGCCCTTGCTGCATTACCCGATCAGCGACTACGTCTTCGACGGATTCCGTCGCGCCTACCTCACGATGGCCGAGGTGCAGTTCGCTGCCGGCGCGCGCACTGTCACGCCATGGCATGAGCAGGGCCGGCCGTATGCCAGCTGGGCCGAGGCCAAGGATGCCATCAACAAGCTCGAGATGAAGAACTATCTGGTGGGCGCCGGCAGTGCACACGTGATGGGCGGCTGCCGCATGGGCGGCAGCGAGAAACTCGGCGTGGTGCGCCCGGACGGCGTGCACTGGCAAGTGGAAAACCTGTCGGTTCATGATGGCTCGGTCTTCCCGACCAGCATCGGCGCCAACCCGCAGCTGTCCATTTACGGGGTGATCAACCGCATGGCGACCCAGCTGGCCAAGCGTCTCAGCGGCAAGACGGTGGCACTGGCCTGAGGCCGAAGACGGGCGCCTGACACGCGCCCGAGCCGTCACGGAACACGGGCCCATATGCACGGGCAAAACAAAAAGCCCCCCGCTTACGCGGGGGGCTTTTTGTTCAGCTGATCACCGGGGACCAGCAAGGAGCAGCCGAGGCTGCTCTTTCGATCAGTTGACGGTGCGGGTACCGACGACTTCGATTTCCACGCGGCGGTTCTGCGCGCGGCCAGCGGCGGTGGCGTTGTCAGCCACAGGCTGCTTCTCGCCCTTGCCTTCGGTGTACACGCGGGCTGCGTCGATGCCCTTGCTCACCAGGTAGGACTTGACGGCCTCGGCGCGGCGCACCGACAGCTTCTGGTTGTAGGCGTCGCTGCCGACGGAGTCGGTGTGGCCCACGGCAATGATGACCTCCAGGGTCAGGCCCTGCACCTTATCAGCCAGGTCGTCCAGCTTGGCCTTGCCTTCGGCCTTCAGCACGGCCTTGTCGAAATCGAAGAACGCGTCAGCAGCGAAGCTCACCTTTTCAGTGGTGGGCGCTGCAGGAGCAGGAGCCGGGGTAGGAGCCGGGGCCGGAGCAGGCGCGGGGGCAGCCGGTTGCGGAGCAGGCACGGCAGCCTTCGGAGCAGGCACGCCGTCGCAGCCTTGCACGCCAGTTTCAGGCGTGAAGAAGTTGCTGCGCCAGCAGTATTCGTTGGTGCCGTTCTTCCACACGGTGCCGTCCGTACCACGCCAGTTGTCGACGTTTTGCGCAACGGCGCCGCCCATCATGGCAACGGAGGCGAACAGGGCGGCCACTTTATTCAGTTTGTTCATCTAGATCCTCACATGTGTAAGACGCAGCAGCCATGCTGCGAAGCAGCCCAGCACGGGCAGGACGCGCATCGGGGGTTCCAGTCAAGGGTTCCCCCTAGGGCAAGGGACGTGAAACATTGTGCCATAGCCACCTCAATGCTCAAGGAAGACACGCCCCCTGCTTGGGCGCCGCGACTTCTTGTTGCGCAAGGGCGACAGGAAGGCGCCAATTACAATCTGCCTTTGGTCTGGTTTCACCGCCACACAGAGCATGACGCAATTCGCCAAGGAAACCCTGCCCATCAGCCTTGAGGAGGAGATGCGGCGTTCTTACCTCGATTACGCGATGAGCGTGATCGTGGGTCGGGCTCTGCCCGATGCCCGTGATGGCCTGAAGCCCGTGCACCGGCGCGTCTTGTACGCGATGCACGAGCTCAACAACGACTGGAACCGGCCGTACAAGAAGTCGGCCCGTATCGTCGGCGACGTCATCGGTAAGTACCACCCGCACGGCGACTCGGCGGTCTACGACACCATCGTGCGGATGGCGCAAGATTTTTCGCTGCGCCACATGCTGGTCGACGGCCAGGGCAACTTCGGCTCGGTCGATGGCGACAACGCCGCCGCCATGCGGTACACCGAAATCCGCCTGGCCAAGATCGCGCACGAGATGCTGGCCGACATCGACAAGGAAACCGTCGACTTCGGCCCCAACTACGACGGCTCCGAGAAGGAGCCCCTGGTGCTGCCCACGCGGCTGCCCAACCTGCTGGTCAACGGCTCGGCCGGCATCGCGGTGGGCATGGCCACCAACATCCCGCCGCACAACCTCAACGAGGTGGTGGACGCCTGCCTGCACGCCCTGAAGAACCCTGAGTGCAGCGTCGATGAGCTCATGGAGATCATCCCCGCACCCGACTTCCCCACGGCCGGCATCATCTACGGCCTGTCGGGCGTGCGCGAGGGCTACCGCACCGGCCGGGGCCGCGTGGTCATGCGCGCCCGCGTGCACTTCGAGGACATCGGCAAGGGCGACCGCCAGGCGATCATCGTCGACGAGATCCCCTACCAGGTAAACAAGAAGAACCTGCTCGAGCGCATCGCCGAGCTGGTCAACGAGAAGAAGATCGAAGGCATCAGCCACATCCAGGACGAGTCAGACAAGTCCGGCATGCGGGTGGTGATCGAGCTCAAGCGCGGCGAAGTACCCGAGGTGGTGCTCAACAACCTGTACAAGCAGACCCAGCTGCAGGACACCTTCGGCATCAACATGGTGGCCCTGATCGACGGGCAGCCCAAGCTGTGCAACCTGAAGGATCTGGTCACGGTGTTCCTGGAGCACCGTCGCGAGGTGGTGACCCGCCGCACGGTGTACGAGCTGCGCAAGGCACGCGAGCGTGGTCACGTGCTCGAAGGCCTGGCTGTGGCCCTGGCCAACATCGATGAGTTCATCGAAACCATCAAGACCTCGCCCACGCCGCCGGTGGCCAAGCAGGCCCTGATGAGCAAGAGCTGGGACTCGTCGCTGGTGCGCGAAATGCTCTCGCGCGTCGAGGGCGATCCCAAGCTGTACCGGCCGGAGAGCCTCGCGCCCAGCTACGGCATGCAGGCTGACGGCCTCTATCGCCTGAGCGAAGAGCAGGCTGGCGAGATCCTGCAGATGCGCCTGCAACGCCTCACGGGCCTGGAGCAGGACAAGATCATTGGCGAGTACAGGGACGTGATGGCCCAGATCGCCGATCTGCTGGACATCCTGGCCAAGCCCGAGCGCGTCTCAAGCATCATCAGCGACGAGCTCGTCGCCATCCGCACCGAATTCGGTCAGACCAAGCTCGGCGCGCGCCGCTCGACCATTGAGCACAACGCGCAGGAACTCGGCACCGAGGACCTGATCACGCCGACCGACATGGTGGTGACGCTCTCGCACACCGGCTACATCAAGAGCCAGCCGCTGAGCGAGTACCGCGCCCAGAAGCGCGGTGGGCGCGGCAAGCAAGCTGCAGCCACCAAGGAAGACGACTGGATCGACCAGCTCTTCATCGCCAACACCCACGACTACATCCTGTGCTTCAGCAACCGGGGTCGCGTGTACTGGCTGAAGGTATGGGAAGTGCCGCAGGGCTCGCGTAACTCGCGCGGCAAACCCATCGTCAACATGTTCCCGCTCGAGCCGGAAGAGAAGATCAACGTGGTGCTGCCGCTGACCGGCGAGTTCCGCAGCTTCCCTGAAGACCACTATGTCTTCATGGCCACACGCATGGGCACAGTCAAGAAGACCCCGCTGACGGACTTCAGCAACCCGCGCAAGGCCGGCATCATTGCCGTGGGCCTCGATGAGGGCGACGTACTCGTGGGCGCGGCGCTGACCGACGGCAAGCACGACGTGATGCTGTTCAGCGATGGCGGCAAGGCCGTGCGCTTCGACGAAGACGATGTGCGCCCGATGGGTCGCTCGGCGCGGGGCGTGCGCGGCATGACGCTGGAAGAAGGTCAGTCCGTGATCGCGATGCTCGTCGCGGAAGACGAAACGCAAAGCGTGCTGACCGCCACCGAGAACGGCTACGGCAAGCGCACCAGCATCGTCGAGTACACCCGCCACGGCCGCGGCACCAAGGGCATGATTGCGATCCAGCAGTCCGAGCGCAACGGCAAGGTGGTCGCCGCCACCCTGGTCCGCGCCGAAGACGAAATCATGCTCATCACCGACAAGGGTGTGGTCGTGCGCACCCGGGTGGCCGAGATCCGCGAGCTGGGCCGCGCCACGCAGGGCGTGACACTGATTGCGCTCGACGAAGGCGCCAAGCTGATCGGCCTGCAGCGCATTGCCGAGAACGACGCCAATCCGTCAGGCGAGGATGACGGGGCCGACATCGAAGACACTGCACCGGGCAGTGGAACCGATTCCTGAGCTTCGGACACGAACTGCCACGGGGCCCGTTTTGGGCCTGCCCAACTAGGACGCAAGGACTTCACATGAACCTGACCAAGCACACCCTCGCCGCCGCCCTGACCGCCACGCTGATGGCCACCTCGCTGTCGGCACACGCTGACAAAAAGGCCGATGTTCAGAAGATCCTGGCGCTGCAACAGCCCGCGCTGGAAGAGATGTCGCGCAACGTGGCCGAGCGCCCCGCTGTGCAGATCGCCGCCAGCGTGCGCCAGATCATGGCGCAAGCCGTGCCGGAAGACCAGCGCGAGGCCGTGGCCAAGCAGGTCGACGCCGAGATCAAGAGGTACCTGGACGCCGCCGTACCGGCCGTGCGCGCCAGCGCCAACAAGCTGAGCCAGACCACGCTGGCCCCCATGCTCGATGAGCGCTTCACAGAAGAAGAGCTCAAGCAACTGGTGACCATGCTGGAGTCGCCGGTGCTGAAGAAGTACCAGGCCGCCCTGCCCGAAATGAGCAACGCGATGCTGGAGAAGGTCGTGGCCGACGCCCGCCCGCAGGTGCAACCGCGCCTGCAGACGGCTGAGACCAACATCCGCAACATCCTGGACAAGGCCACCGGCGGCAAGCTGAGCGGCAACGAACCAGCCGCCAAGCCGGCAGCCAAGCCGGCCGCCAAGAAGTAAACAAGCACTGCGCAGTCGCATGACCCGTCCGTTCAATTTCTCTGCCGGTCCGGCCACCTTGCCGCAAGAAGTCCTGCAGCAGGCCGCCGCCGAGATGCTGGACTGGCGCGGCTGCGGCATGGGCGTCATGGAGATGAGCCACCGTGGCAAGGAGTTCATCTCGATTGCCGAGCAGGCCGAAGCCGATCTGCGGTCGCTGCTGGCCATCCCGGCGAACTTCAAGGTGCTGTTCATGCAGGGCGGCGCCATCGCCGAGAACGCCATCCTGCCGATGAACCTGTCGCGTGGCGGCCGAGCCGACTACGTGGTCACCGGCTCGTGGTCGCAAAAGTCTGCCAAGGAAGCGCGCAAGTACTGCGATGTGCACGTGGCGGCCAGCAACGAGGCCGACCAGCACACCCGCCTGCCGTCCCCTTCGAGCTGGCAGCTGTCGGACAACGCCGCCTACGTGCATGTGTGCAGCAACGAGACCATCCACGGCGTCGAGATGCACACGCTGCCCGACCTGGCTGCGCTGGGCTCGACCGCCCCGCTGGTCATCGACTGCTCGTCGCACATCCTGTCGCGCCCGATCGACTGGTCGCGCGTGAGCGTGGCCTATGGCGGCGCACAGAAGAACATCGGCCCCTCCGGTCTGACGCTGGTCATCGTCCGCGACGACCTGCTGGGCCAGGCCCTGCCGATCACGCCCTCTGCGTTCAACTACCAGACGGTGGCCGACAACGGCTCGATGTACAACACGCCCCCCACCTACGCCTGGTACATCGCCGGGCTGGTGTTCCAGTGGATCCTGCGCCAGACCGAACCGACGCCCGAAGGCCCGGTCACAGGCTTGGCGGCCATGGAAGCGCGCGCCATCCGCCGCGCCGGCATGCTGTACGACTACATCGACAACTCGGGTTTCTACGTCAACAAGGTCGCGCGCGAGGGCCGCTCGCGCATGAACATCCCCTTCTTCCTGCTGGACGAATCGCGCAACGATGCCTTCCTGACGGGTGCCAAGGCCGAAGGCCTGCTGCAACTCAAGGGGCACAAGAGCGTGGGTGGCATGCGCGCCTCGCTGTACAACGCCATGCCAGTGGCGGGCGTCGAGGCCCTGATCGCCTACATGAAGCACTTCGCCGCCACCCATGGCTGACGCGCACCAGCCCTCTCCGCTGCCTTCGCAGCCTTACCAGCCCGACGACCGGCCGGTCGACGCCCAGCTGGCCGACCTGCGCGTACGCATTGATGCGGTCGACCAGCAACTGCTGGCGCTGCTCAATGAGCGGGCGCAACTCGCCCACGCCGTGGGTGAGGTCAAGAAGATCGACGGCTCGCCCGTGTTTCGCCCCGACCGCGAGGCCCAGGTGATCGAGCGCGTCAAGGCGGCCAACCCCGGCCCGGTGCTCAACGACAGCATTGCGCCCATCTGGCGCGAGATCATGTCGGCCTGCCGGGCCCTGGAAGCGCGCCAGCGTGTGGCCTTCCTCGGGCCGGTCGGCACCTTCAGTGAGCAGGCGGCGCTGAAGTATTTCGGCTCGTCGATCGAGGCGATTGCCTGCGCCAACATCGACGAGGTCTTCCGCGCCACCCTGTCGGGTTCAGCCGATTTCGGGGTCGCACCGGTCGAGAACTCAACCGAAGGCGTGGTGGCCCGCTCGCTCGATCTGCTGCTGCAGTCGCCACTGACCATCGTCGGTGAAACCAGCCTGCTGGTCACCCACAACCTGCTGCGTCTGAGCCCAGAGCGCGAGGGCATCACCGCCGTGTGCGCCCATCCGCAGGCCCTGGCCCAATGCCAGAACTGGCTGAGCCAGCACCTGCCGCATGCCGAGCGCCGGCCCGTGGCCAGCAACGCCGAGGGGGCCCGTCTGGCGGCGGCCGACCCGTCGGTGGCCGCTCTGGCCAGCGAGCGCGCCGCCTCGATCTTTGGGCTGCATGTGGTGCAGCGCGCCGTGCAGGACGAGGCCCACAACCGCACGCTGTTCGTGGTGCTGACGCGACCGGAGCAGCATGTGCCGTCTCGGCCCACCGGCCATGACTGCACCAGTCTGATCGTCTCGGTCGACAACCGGCCGGGCGCGGTGCACGACCTCCTGGCCCCGCTCAAGCGCCATGGTGTGTCCATGACGCGCTTCGAATCCCGCCCGGCACGCTCCGGCCAGTGGGAGTATGTCTTTTTCATCGACCTGGCCGGTCATCTGGACGAGGCGCCCGTGGCGGCGGCCGTCGACGAGTTGCGCCAGCTGTGCAGTTTCGTGAAGGTGCTGGGCACCTTTCCGGTAGACCCGCTCTGACACCATGTTCAACCAGCTCGGATTGATCGGCTGCGGCCTGATGGGTGGCTCGTTTGCGCTTGCCCTCAAGAAGGCCGGCATGGTGCGCCGCGTCGTGGGCTACAGCAAGTCGCCCTCCACCGTCGAGAAAGCGCGCCGACTGGGCGTGATCGATGTGATGGCCGAATCGGCCCTGCTGGCCGTCTCGGGCTCCGACATCGTGCTGATCGCCGTCCCCGTGGCCGCCAGCGAGAACACCTTCAAGGCCATTCGCCACCTGGTGGACCCGGGCGTGCTGTTCATGGACGTGGGCTCGACCAAGCGGGATGTGGTCGATGCCGCCCGCCGCGTGCTGAAGGAGCGGCTGCCGTCGTTCGTGCCAGCCCATCCGATTGCTGGCCGCGAGGTCGCGGGCATCGAGCATGCCGATGCCACGCTCTACCAGGGGCGCAAGGTCATCCTCACCCCCCTGCCCCAGACCGACGCGGCGCTGGTGCAGAAGGCCACCGACGCCTGGGCGGCCGTGGGCTGCCAGGTGCTCAAGATGACGCCCGAGCACCACGATGCTGCGTTTGCCGCCGTCAGCCACCTGCCTCACCTGCTGGCGTTCGCCTACATGAACGCGATGGGCGAACAGCCCCGCGGTCAGGAGTACCTCTCGCTGGCGGGCCCGGGCTTTCGCGATTTCACGCGCATCGCCGCCAGCGATCCGACCGTCTGGCGTGACATCCTGCTGTCCAACCGGGAAGAAATCCTGAAACAATCCGAGGCGTTCCGTCATGCGCTGGAGCAGATGGAGCGGCAGATGCGGGACTGGAACGGCCCTGCGCTGCAGGAGCACATCCAGTCGGCCTCGGACGCGCGCAGCCAGTGGACGCTGGGCGGCAAACCCGGGGCCACGCGCTGATGGCGCCGCCCCTTCTCGCCGCGAACGACCTCTTCCATGTACACCACCGCGTTTCTTGACCTCCCCCCGCTGCTGCAGGCCGGGGGCACCGTGCGCCTGCCGGGCTCCAAAAGCATCTCCAACCGTGTGCTGCTGCTGGCCGGCCTCAGCCAGGGCACCACGATCGTGCACGACCTGCTGGCCTCGGACGACACCCGGGTGATGCTGGAGGCGCTGCGCGCACTGGGCTGCGACATCCAGCAGTCGGGCGACACCGTCCACATCGAGGGCCTGGGCGGCCGGCTCAAGGCCATGGAAGCGGACCTGTTTCTGGGCAACGCCGGCACGGCCATGCGCCCGCTGACCGCAGCCCTGGCGCTGCTGTCGGCCACGCAAGGCGGCGTGTTCACGCTCAGTGGTGTGCCCCGCATGCACGAGCGGCCCATTGGCGACCTGGTCGACGCCCTGCGCCCGCTGGGCTGCGCCATTGAATGCACTGGCAACGAGGGCTACCCGCCGCTGCGGCTGGCTGGCGGCACGCTGAACCTCCGCCAACCCATCCAGGTGCGTGGTGATGTCTCCAGCCAGTTCCTCACGGCCCTGCTGCTGGCCCTGCCCCTGGTGTCGCAACATCAGCCGCTGGTGATCGAGGTGGTCGGCGAGTTGATCTCCAAGCCCTACATCGACATCACGCTCAACCTGTTGGCGCGCTTCGGCATCCAGGTCCAACGCGAGGGCTGGTCGCGCTTCACCATTCCGCAAGGCAGCGCCTACCGCTCGCCTGGCGTGATCCACGTCGAGGCCGATGCCTCGTCGGCTTCCTACTTCATCGCCGCAGGCGCCATTGCCGGCGCCGAACAGCCCGTGCGCATCGAAGGCGTGGGGGGCGACTCCATCCAGGGCGACATCCGCTTCCTGGAAGCCGCCCAGGCCATGGGTGCAGCCGTGCGCAGCGGCCCGAACTGGATCGAGGTCAGCCGCGGCAGTTGGCCGCTTCAGGCCATTGACCTGGACTGCAACCACATCCCGGATGCCGCGATGACGCTGGCCGTCATGGGCCTGTACACCCACGGCACGACCCGGCTGCGCAACATCGCCAGCTGGCGCGTGAAGGAAACCGACCGCATTGCCGCGATGGCCTGCGAGCTGCGCAAGCTGGGCGCCACGGTGGTGGAAGGCGAAGACTTCATCGAGGTCACGCCCCCCGAGGCGGGCCGGTGGCAACATGCCAGCATCCACACCTACGACGACCACCGCATGGCGATGTGCTTCTCGTTGGCGGCGTTCAACCCGCTGGCGCCCACGGCCGAGCCGAGCCGCCCCGTGTCGGTGCGCATCGAAGACCCGCGCTGTGTGGGCAAGACCTTCCCGGATTACTTCGAGTGCCTGTTCAAGGTGGCCGAAACCCGTCCGGACTGGATCCCGGTGATCACGGTCGACGGCCCCACCGCCTCGGGCAAGGGCACCCTGGCCAGCGCACTCGCCACCCGGCTGGGCTACCAGTTTCTGGACTCGGGCTCGCTCTACCGCATCACGGCGCTGCTGGCGATCGAAAATGAGGTCGATCTGGACGACACGCAGGCGCTGGAACAACTGGCCCGCCAACTGGGCGACAGCGTGCGCCTGCGCTTCGACGGCGAGCACATCTGGGTGGACCAGCGCGATGTCAGCCTCGACCTGCGCCAAGAAGAGGTCGGCCAGGCTGCTTCGCGCATCTCAGCCCACCCGGCGGTACGCCAGGCCTTGATGGACCTGCAGCTGGGCTTTCGCGGCCTGCCCGGCCTCGTGGCCGACGGTCGCGACATGGGCACGGTCGTCTTCCCCGATGCGGCGCTGAAAGTCTTTCTGACCGCCTCGGTGGCCCAGCGGGCTGAACGACGCCATAAGCAATTGATTTCCAAAGGGTTTTCTGCTACCCTAGAAGAGATTTGCGCAGATCTTGAAGCGCGCGATCTGCGGGACCGTACCCGCGCAGTCGCCCCGCTCATGCCTGCTGCAGATGCCCACAAACTCGACAACTCGGCGCTGAGCATTGACGAATCGGTCAACACGGTGCTGGGCTGGTGGGTCGAGGGCTGGCCCCACGTGATCGTTCGCCACTGAACCGGCGGGCGCCACTTCCAGGCCGTTTCACAGGGCTGTGGCTTCCGGCCCCTGCTGCCAGGCAGGGGTGTGAGCGATCAGGCCGGCTCCTCGTCGGCTCGGGCGTCATGTTCTTCAACCCAACCCGTTCTGGTCGTTCCTGTCGGCCCGAGCGTTTTCGCTGGTTCACCCCAGCACAGGAAACTCCATGTCTGAATCTTTTGCCGCCCTTTTTGAAGAGTCGCTGCAGCGCGCCAACATGCGCACCGGCGAAGTCATCACCGCTGAGGTGGTGGCCGTCGACCACAACTTCGTGGTGGTCAACGCCGGCCTGAAGTCCGAGGCCTATGTGCCCATCGACGAATTCCGCAACGACCAGGGCGAGATCGAAGTCCAAGTGGGCGACTTCGTGTCGGTGGCCGTGGACGCCATCGAAAACGGCTACGGCGACACCATCCTGTCGCGCGACAAGGCCAAGCGCCTGGCCTCGTGGCTGTCGCTGGAAACCGCACTGGAGTCTGGCGACTTCGTGACCGGTACCGTCAATGGCAAGGTCAAGGGCGGCCTGACCGTTCTGGTCAACGGCATCCGTGCCTTCCTGCCCGGCTCGCTGCTCGACACGCGTCCTGTCAAGGACATGTCGCCGTTCGAGGGCAAGACCATGGAGTTCAAGGTCATCAAGCTCGACCGCAAGCGCAACAACGTCGTGCTGTCGCGCCGTGCTGTGGTTGAAGCCTCGATGGGCGAAGAGCGTGCCAAGCTGATGGAGACCCTGCGCGAAGGCGCGATCGTGAACGGCGTGGTGAAGAACATCACCGAGTACGGCGCATTCGTGGATCTGGGCGGCATCGACGGCCTGCTGCACATCACCGACATGGCCTGGCGCCGTGTCCGTCACCCGAGCGAAGTGGTGACGGTCGGTCAAGAGCTGACTGCCAAGGTCCTGAAGTTCGACGCCGAGAAGAACCGCGTGTCGCTGGGTCTGAAGCAGATGGGCGACGATCCGTGGGTGGGCGTGTCGCGCCGTTACCCCGCCGGCACCCGTCTGTTCGGCAAGGTCACCAACATCGCTGACTACGGTGCCTTCGTCGAGATCGAACCGGGCATCGAAGGCCTGGTGCACGTGTCTGAGATGGACTGGACCAACAAGAACGTGGCCCCCAACAAGGTTGTCAACCTGGGCGACGAAGTGGAAGTCATGGTCCTGGAAATCGACGAAGACAAGCGTCGCATCTCGCTGGGCATGAAGCAGTGCAAGCCGAACCCCTGGGAAGAGTTCGCTCAGAACTTCAACCGTGGCGACAAGGTCAAGGGCCCCATCAAGTCCATCACCGACTTCGGCGTGTTCGTGGGCCTGGCTGCCGGCATCGACGGCCTGGTGCACCTGTCCGACCTGTCCTGGAACGAGCCGGGCGAAGCCGCCGTGCGCAACTACAAGAAGGGGCAGGAAGTCGAAGCCATCGTGCTGGGCATTGACGTCGAGCGTGAGCGCATCTCGCTGGGCATCAAGCAACTGGATTCCGATCCCTTCACCAACTTCACGACCCTGAACGACCGTGGCGCCTCCGTCACCGGCACCGTCAAGACCGTGGATGCCAAGGGCGCCGAGATCCAGCTGGCCGATGACATCACCGGCTACCTGCGTGCTTCGGAAATCAGCACTGACCGTGTGGAAGACGCACGCAACGTGCTGAAGGAAGGCGACGAAGTCACCGCCCTGATCGTCAACATCGACCGCAAGTCGCGTTCGATCCAGCTGTCGATCAAGGCCAAGGACAACGCAGAGCAGCAGGAAGCCCTGCAGTCGCTGCGCGCCGACACCACCAAGGAAGGCTCCGGCACCACCAGCCTGGGCGCCCTGCTGAAGGCCAAGCTCGACCAGAACAACGGTTGATCCCGGCTCCGCGTCTCGAGGTTCCTCGAGACGCATGCCCCGCCGCACCCGGGCCTTCGGGTCCGGTGCAGGCGGGGGCTGCGATGAGCGTGGCATTCTCTGCAGATGCCGATGCTCATCCCAGCCTCCCCTGTGCTTCCTTCTCTCCGCCGAAGACCGTCCACGTCCTGACATGACCCGATCCGATCTCGTGGCCAGACTGGCCGAACGCTTTGGCCAGTTGACCCAGCGCGACGCCGAGTTCGCGGTCAAGACCATTCTGGATGCCATGTCCGATGCGCTGGCACGCGGCCACCGCATCGAGATCCGCGGCTTCGGCAGTTTCTCGATCAACCGGCGCCCGCCCCGCATGGGACGCAACCCCCGCTCGGGCGAGCAGGTGCTCATTCCCGAGAAGCTGGTACCCCACTTCAAGCCGGGCAAGGCCTTGCGCGAAGGCGTCGACCGCGACGCCCCGCCCACTGCAGCGGCCTCTGGCCAGGAAGACTGAGACGCATGCGCTCGCTGAACTGGTTGTGGCGCGCAGCCCTCTTTCTGTTGCTGTTTGCCTTCGCTCTGAACAACCAGCATCTGGTGGAGGTACGCTGGTTCCTGGGCTACCGCTGGCAGGCGCCCATGGTGTTCGTGGTGCTCATCGTGTTCGCATTGGGCTGCGTGACCGGGGTGCTGGCCATGTTGCCAAGCTGGTGGCGCCATCGCCGCGGCGCACGCCAGCGCGACCTGTTGCTGCCCGAGCCGGTGGCACCGGCTGACGCCACGACGGGGGAGTCCGCTGCAGGCTTGACGGCCTCGCCGACCACCGCCGAGGCGCCCGCGGAGCTGCCCTTCCCGCCCGATATGCCCGCGCCGCGCAAACCGGCCCGCTGACACCCGATGGACTTCGATTACCAATGGCTGCTGCTGGCGCTGCCGGCCGCCTTCTTTTTTGGCTGGGTGGCTTCACGGCTCGATCTGCGCCAACTCAAGCGCGATGACGCGGCCTCGCCCCAGGCCTACTTCAAGGGGCTGAACCTGCTGCTCAACGAGCAACAGGACAAGGCCATCGACGCCTTCATCGAAGCCGTGCAGCACGACCCGCAGGCGGCTGACCTGCACTTCGCGCTGGGCAACCTGTTTCGCCGTCGCGGCGAGTACGAACGCGCCATCCGCGTTCACCAGCATCTGCTGGCACGCGGCGACCTGCAGCGCGAGGCGCGCGAACGCGCCCAACATGCCCTGGCTCAGGATTTCATGAAGGCGGGCCTGTTCGACCGGGCCGAGGAAGCCTTCAAGGCCCTGGAGGGCACTGCCTTCGCGACCGATGCGCGGCTGGCGCTGCTGTCACTGTACGAGCGCTCGCGCAACTGGCATCCCGCCATCGACGTGGCTCGGCAGCTGGAGTCGGGCGGCACCGGTTCGTTTTCGCAGCGCATGGCTCACCACTGGTGCGAGATCGCCCAGGAGGCCGATGCCCGCGGGCGCGACGAAGAGGCGCAGCAGGCGCTGGACCGCGCACGCGAGGCCGCACCGCAGGCAGCTCGTCCGCTGGTCATGCAGGGCCAACGGCTGCTGCGTCAGCAACGCCATGCCGGGGCCATGCAGGTATGGGACGAGCTGATGGCCCTTCAGCCAGCCGCATTCTCATTGGTGGCCAAGGACTACGCCCAATGCGCCCAGATTCTCGGGCAGGTGCAGGAGGCCCGCACTCGTCTGGCGGCCCTGTACGAGCGGGCCCCCTCGGTGGCCGTGCTGTCGGCCATGAACAGCCTGCAGGATGACCCTGCCCAGCGTCGCCAAGCCATCATGACGCACATCGCGCAGCAACCTTCGTTGTCGGCTGCGCAGGACCTGATCCGCGAGCGGCTGCTCACACATGTGCCGCTGGACGAACCCGAGATCGAGCGGCTGCAGCAGGCGCTGGCCACAGCCGCCAAGCCGTTGCAACGCTACCGCTGCGCGGCCTGTGGCTTCGAAAGCCAGCACCACTTCTGGCAATGCCCAGGCTGCCACGGCTGGGACACCTACCCACCGCGCCGCCTGGAAGAACACTGAGGCGGCTTCGCAGCCGCGAGCTGCGCGTGTCAGTGATGGTGGTGATGCCCGCCGCCTATGCCGGCGCCCGGCCCCTTGGGTTGGGCCGCAGGCTCGGCCCCTCCCTTCATGCCCGCTGAGCCCTGCCCCGCGCGCACGGGCAGGGTCACAGCCTGCTGCACATGCGCACCAGAAGCGTCCTCGAGGTGCAGCTCCACCCGAACCTCGCTGCCCGCTGTCAGTGGCTGTTTCAGTCCCATCAGCATCAGGTGGTGACCACCCGGCTTGAGCACGACGGCCTTGCCCGCCGGCAGCGGCAACCGCTCGACGGCGCGCATGCGCATCACCGAGCCGTCCATGGCCATCTCATGCAGCTCAGTGTCGGTCGCGGCATCGCTGCTGAAGCCCACAAGGGTCAGGTCTCGGCTGGCGCGCAAAGTCATGAATCCGCCCGTGGCGGTCTGTCCTTTCACAGTGGCTCGCACCCAGGCGCCTTCGACCTGTACGGCCGGGGTACTGGTCGCCGCCGGTTTGGTGGCCGCCCCCCCGCGCGCAGGCGCCGACACCAGCACCATCGCACACGCCGCCATCACGGCGGGCCAGACCAGGGAACGGCGAACGAGATCAGTGGACATAAGGGGTCTCCGGAGAAGGGGCCCGCACAACGCAGGCCGAATCGCGCACCAGTCTAGTTCAAGCGCGGCCCGAGGGCTGCCCGCCGCCCCGTCCTGCCGCACGAACTCCCACTCAGCCCCCCGGCAGACCGCGTCTGTACTGGATGGCCTCTGCCATGTGCGCAGCCGTCATCCCCTCGGCCCCGGCCAGATCGGCCACCGTGCGCGCCAGACGGGCTGCGCGGTGGTAAGCACGGCCGGACCACCCCAGACGCTGGCAGGCCGCCGCCAGCAGCCGGGCCGCCTCGGGCGCGGCATCGAGCTGGGCATCCAGTTCAGCGCCGCCCAGCTGGGCATTCAAGCGCCCCTGGCGGGCACGTTGCCGTGCCTGGGCGTCCGCCACCCTTGCCGCCACCACCTCGGTCGCATCGCCCTCGGCCGCGGCCTGCAGCACCTCCGGGGGCACCGCGGGCACCTCGACCTGCACGTCGATGCGGTCCAGCAAAGGCCCGCTCAAGCGCCCCTGGTAGCGGGCAATCTGTTCGGGCGTGCAGCGGCACAGGCGCAGCGGGTTGCCATGGTGGCCGCAAGGACAGGGGTTCATGGCTGCGAGCAGCTGGAACCGCGCCGGAAAGGTCTGCCGGCGTGCGGCCCGCACAATGGCGATGTGACCGGTTTCCAGCGGCTCGCGCAAGGCTTCGAGCGCCGGACGCGGGAACTCGGGCAGTTCGTCGAGAAACAGCACACCGTGGTGTGCCAGCGAGATCTCGCCGGGGCGCGGGGGCACGCCGCCCCCCACCAGCGCCGCAGCCGAGGCCGAGTGATGCGGGGCCCGCGACACCCGGCGACGCCAGCGGTCGGCCTCGAACTGCCCCGCCAGGCTAAGCACAGCGGCCGATTCGAGCGCCTCGTCCTGCGTCAGCGGGGGCAGCAGCCCGGCAAAGCGCTGGGCCAGCATGGACTTGCCCGTACCAGGCGGCCCGACCAGCAAGGCAGAATGGCCACCTGCAGCCGCCACCTCGAGCGCCCGCTTGGCCGCAGACTGCCCCTTGACGTCGCGCCAGCATGGTGCATCCCGCCGCCCAGGCGGCGCCGCGCCGGCCGTCTCGATGCGCACCAGTTCGGCGCCCTGGGCCGCCGCGTCCGGGCGCAGAGCCGCAACCACGTCGGCCAGGTGAGATGCGCCATAGACTGACACGCCCTCCACCAGCGCTGCTTCGACCGCGCTGTCATGCGGCAGCACCAGGCCGGCCGTGACGCCAGACTCGCGCGCCATGGCCAGGGCCATGGGCAAGGCACCCCGTACAGGCCGCAGGGCGCCGCCAAGCGACAACTCGCCGGCGAACACCAGGCCCTGCAAGCGACCCGTGTCGAGCTCGCCCATTGCGGCGAGGATGCCCAACGCAATCGGCAGGTCGAAACGGCCGGACTCCTTGGGCAGATCGGCCGGCGCGAGGCTGACGGTGACCCGCTGGTTGTAGGGAAAAGACAGCCCGCAGTTGCTCAGCGCCGCGCGCACGCGCTCGCGTGCCTCCTTGACCTCGGTATCGGCTAGCCCCACCAGCGTGAACGCCGGCAGGCCATTAGCCAGATGCACTTCAACGGTGACTTCGGGCGCGGACAGCCCGTCCAGGGCCCGGCTGCGGATGATGGCAAGCGACATGGCGGCACATGCTAGCAACCGAGGGCCCGCCCCGCTTCCCCCAGTGGGGCGAGTGGCCAGTGCCCGCACCTCGTTTGCACCAATACGGTGCAAACCGGATCATGAAAAGATCGAGCACGACCAGCGGCACCAAGGTTGTGCAAGGCATCTGCCAAGCCCCCGAGCGGTGCGGCCGCTGCGCCGGCGGCAGCACTGCTCCCCAGATTGGCGCGCTGGCACGCTTCATGCAGTGAACTGTGGGTCCAGTTTTTTGCCAACCTCACCGGAGATACAACCATGAAAATGGTGACCGCCATCGTCAAGCCCTTCAAGCTTGATGAAGTGCGTGAGGCCCTCTCTGCCATCGGCGTGCAGGGCATCACCGTGACCGAAGTCAAAGGCTTCGGCCGCCAGAAAGGCCACACCGAGCTGTACCGTGGCGCGGAGTACGTGGTCGATTTCCTGCCCAAGGTCAAAATCGAAGCGGCCGTCGATGAAGCCATCGTCGACCGGGTTGTCGAAGCCATCGAAGCGTCGGCCCGCACCGGCAAGATCGGCGACGGCAAGATCTTCGTGACCGCACTCGAGCAGGTCATCCGCATCCGGACCGGCGAAACCGGCAAGGACGCGCTCTGACCGCCCCCACCTCCGTTTCTAGACTGAACCTTACAAGAGGCATTTCATGAGAAAACTCCTTGCGTCCATCGCAGTGGGGCTCGCGGCTTTCGGCTGGATGGGCACATCCTTCGCCCAGGACGCCGAGGCATCCGCTCCCGAAGCCGTGTCGGCCCCCGCCGTCGAAGCCGTTGCTACAGAGTCGCCAGCTGGGGAAGCCCTGGCAGCCACCACCGAAGCCGCGCCGACCGTCGACAAGGGTGACGTGGCCTGGATGATGGTCTCCACCCTGCTGGTCATCCTGATGGTGATCCCCGGCCTGGCGCTGTTCTACGGTGGCCTGGTGCGCAGCAAGAACATGCTGTCGGTGCTGATGCAGGTGATGGTGGTCTTCTCGCTGATCTCGGTGCTGTGGGCCGTCTATGGCTACAGCCTTGCATTCGGCGGCGAAGGCCTGATCATCGGTGACCTGTCCAAGGTCTTCCTGAGCGGCGTCACGGTCGACTCGCTGGCCGACACCTTCACCGACAACGTGAAGATCCCCGAGTTCATCTTCATCGCCTTCCAGTGCACCTTCGCAGGCATCACCTGCGCGCTGATCGTCGGCTCGTTCGCCGAGCGCATCAAGTTCGGTGCCGTCATGCTGTTCTCGGTGCTGTGGTTCACCTTCAGCTACCTGCCGATCGCCCACATGGTGTGGGGCGCTGGCGGCTACCTGCTGGACAAGGGCGCGCTGGACTTCGCCGGCGGCACCGTGGTGCACATCAACGCTGCGGTGGCGGGCCTGGTGGGCGCCTACATGGTGGGCAAGCGCATTGGCTACGGCAAGGAAGCCTTCACTCCGCACTCGCTGACGCTGACCATGGTGGGCGCCTCGCTGCTGTGGGTGGGCTGGTTCGGCTTCAACGCTGGCTCCAACCTGGAATCCAACGGTGGCGCGACCCTGGCCTTCATCAACACGCTGATGGCCACTGCCGCAGCCGTGCTGGCCTGGTGTGTGGGTGAGTCGCTGCTCAAGGGCAAGGCGTCGATGCTGGGTGCGGCCTCGGGTGCCGTGGCTGGTCTGGTCGCCATCACCCCGGCTTGCGGCTCGGTGGGCCCGATGGGCGGCATCGTGATCGGTCTGGCTTCGGGCTTCCTGTGCCTGTGGGGCGTGTCCGGTCTGAAGAAGATGCTGGGCGCAGACGACTCGCTGGACGTGTTCGGTGTTCACGGCGTGGGCGGCATCGTCGGCGCACTGCTGACCGGTGTGTTCGCAGCCCCCGGCCTGGGTGGCACGGGTGCCGAAGACTTCTCGATCGCCTCGCAGCTGCTGATCCAGGCTGAAGGTGTCGTGATCACCATCATCTGGTCGGGTGTGGTGGCCGCCATCGCCTACAAGATCGTCGACCTGGTGATTGGCCTGCGCGTGTCGGAAGAAGAAGAGCGTGAAGGTCTGGACATCACCTCGCACGGCGAAACCGCCTATCACAAGTGATGCCATGATGAGTTGACGCCCCATGCGTCACGGGAAGGCCGCCTTCGGGCGGCCTTTTTCTTGGGCTTTCCCTAGAATGGGGGCTCAACGTCTGCAAATGCGTCCATGGTTCCTCATCTCATCACCGCGCTGACCGGCCCGATCAACGAGCTGGAGCAGCGCCTGCTCGAATCCATGCCGGCCATCGAACGCTGGTTCCGCCTGGAGTGGATGGAGCACACCCCACCGTTCTACACCTCGGTCGACCTGCGCAACGCCGGCTTCAAGCTGGCCCCCGTCGACACGAACCTGTACCCCGGCGGCTTCAACAACCTGACGCAGGAAATGATGCCGCTGGCCGTGCAGGCCGCGATGGCCGCGATCGAGAAGATCTGCCCCGAGGCCAAGAACCTGCTGCTCATACCCGAGCGGCACACCCGCAACACGTTCTATCTGATGAACGTGGCGCGCCTGATGCAGATCTTCACGCTGGCGGGCCTGAACGTGCGCCTGGGCACGCTGGACGAGACCATCACCGAGCCCACCGACCTCAGCCTGCCCGATGGCAGCACGCTGACGCTGGAGCCGCTGATTCGCACGCGCCACCGCCTGGGCCTCAAGCACTTTGACCCCTGCACCATCCTGCTCAACAACGACCTGTCGGCCGGCATCCCCGATGTGCTGCGCGGGCTGCATGAGCAATACCTGCTGCCACCGCTGCACGCGGGCTGGGCCGTGCGCCGCAAGAGCCAGCACTTCTCTGCCTACGAAGAGGTGGCCAAGAAGTTCGCCAAGCTCATGGGCATGGACCCCTGGCTGATCAACCCAATGTACGCCGTCTGCGACGAAGTCGACTTCCAGCAAGGCACCGGCATGGACTGCCTGCAGAGCCAGGTCGATGCCATGCTCAACAAGGTGCGCCGCAAGTACAAGGAATACGGCATCAACGAGAAGCCGTTCGTCGTCGTCAAGGCCGACAACGGCACCTACGGCATGGGCATCATGACCGTGCGCGACGCCAAGGACATGGTGGACCTCAACCGGCGCACCCGGAACAAGATGTCGGTGGTCAAGGACGGCCAGGAGGTCAGCAAGGTGCTCATCCAGGAAGGCGTGCCCACCTACGAGCAGATCAACGATGCCGTGGCCGAGCCGGTCGTCTACATGATCGACCGATATGTGGTGGGCGGCTTCTACCGCGTGCACGCCGAGCGCGGCATCGACGAGAACCTCAACGCCCCGGGGTCGAGCTTTGTGCCGCTGGCTTTTGCCGAACCCAGCCAGTTGCCCCGTCCGGGCGTGAAGCCTGGCGCCAGCGCCCCCAACCGCTTCTACATGTACGGGGTGATTGCGCGACTGGCGATGCTGGCCGCGAGCTACGAACTGGAAGCGACCGACCCGGACGCCGAAACCTACACCTGAGGCGAGGACACGGGTTCGCCCGGAAAGTGCGCCGAACAGGCGCAAAATGGCGACCTCACCGACTCGCTCCCTGATCTGTGCAGCACCCCGAACAAGCTTCCATGCGCGGCAAGCAGTTGGCCGCCTTGACCCTGGGGGCCATTGGCGTCGTCTACGGCGACATCGGAACCAGCCCCCTGTACGCGTTCAAGGAGGTGTTCGCGCACGGCCGGCTGCCGCTGACCCCCGAGAACATCCTGGGCATCCTGTCGCTGATGTTCTGGACGCTGACGGTCATCGTGTCGCTGAAATACGTCACGTTGATCCTCCGCGCTGACAACAACGGCGAAGGCGGTCTGGTGGCCATGCTGGCGCTGGCCTCCACGGCCGTGAAGGACAAGCCGGCCATGCGCAATCGCCTGCTGGCGCTGGGCATCTTCGGCACGGCGATCTTCTTCGGCGATGGGGTCATCACCCCGGCCATCTCGGTGTTGTCGGCCGTCGAGGGCCTGGAAGTGGCTGCGCCCGGTCTGGAGCGCTTCGTGGTGCCTGTCACGCTGGTGGTGCTGACCGCCCTCTTCGTGGTCCAGAAGCACGGCACGGGCGGCATCGGCAAGTTCTTCGGACCGATCACGCTGCTGTGGTTCTTGGTGCTGGCCGTGCTGGGCCTGATCCACATCAGCCGCAACCCGGCGGTGCTGGTGGCGATGAGCCCGCACATGGCACTGGGCTTCATCCTGGATCACCCGGGCCTGGCCTTTCTGTCGCTGGGCGCCATCATCCTGTGCGCCACCGGGGCCGAGGCCCTGTATGCCGACATGGGCCATTTCGGCAAGAAGCCCATCCGCCTGGCCTGGTTCGGCCTGGTCATGCCGGCTTTGGTGCTCAACTACTTCGGGCAAGGCGCCATGCTGCTGGCCCACCCCGAGAACGTGGGCAACCCGTTCTACGAGATGGCGCCCCGCTGGGGCCTGTACCCGCTGGTGGGGCTGGCCACTTGCGCCACGGTGATCGCTTCGCAGGCGCTGATCTCGGCGGCTTTCTCGGTCACCAAGCAGGTGGTACAACTGGGTTACATGCCCCGCCTGCGGCTGCTGCACACCTCGGTCAATGAAACGGGCCAGGTCTACATCCCATTCGTGAACTGGACGCTGTACGGCTGTATCGTGCTGGCGGTGGTGTTCTTCGGCTCAAGCTCCAAGCTGGCCGCCGCCTACGGCATCACGGTCACGATCGACATGCTGATCACGACGATCATGACCTTCTTCGTGATTCGCTACGCCTGGAAGATGGCCCTGCCCCTGTGCATTCTGGCCACCGGCTTCTTCTTCGTGATCGACCTGCTGTTCTTCTCGGCCAACGTGCTGAAGATCGCCGACGGCGGCTGGTTCCCGCTGATGATCGGCGCCATCATGTTCACGCTGATGATGACCTGGCGTGACGGGCGCCATCTGCTCAGCGAGCGCCTGCGCTCGGACGCGATCGAGCTCAAGCCTTTCCTGGAGGCCGTGTTCATCAGCCCGCCCCAGCGCGTCAGCGGCACGGCCGTCTTTCTGAACGCCGACGCGGGCACCACGCCCAACGCGCTGCTGCACAACCTCAAACACAACAAGGTGCTGCACCAGCAGAACCTGTTCGTGACCGTGAAATCGCACGAGGTGCCGTGGATCGGCTTCGACAAGCGCGTCGAGGTCGAATCGCTGGGCCACAACTGCTGGCAGATCATGCTGCACTTCGGCTTCAAGAACGAGCCCGATGTCCCCGAGGCTTTGAAGCTGCTCAAGCACCAGGGCATCCAGATCGACGAGATGGAAACCAGCTACTTCCTCTCGCGTGACATCGTGATCCCGTCGATCGGGCGCGGCATGGCGCCGTGGCGAGAGAAGCTGTTTGCCAGCATGCACCGCAATGCCGCCGGCATCGCGGACTTCCTGAGCCTGCCGACCAACCGCGTCGTGGAACTGGGCTCGAAGGTGGAGCTCTGACCCAGCGTGCCGCGACCGCCTGGGCTGCCGTCGCGCGCGACACCTCGCCCGCGGCGGTGGCGGCGGGCTTCGTGGCCACACTGGTGGGCTTCACCAGCACGATTGCCCTGATCTTTCACGCCGCCCGCTCGCTGGGGGGCACGCCCGATCAGGTCACCTCGTGGGTCTTCGCGCTGGGGCTGGGCATGGGGCTGGCGTCCATCGGGCTGTCGCTGTGGACCCGTATCCCCGTGCTCGTGACCTGGTCCACACCCGGGGCCGCCGTCATAGCGAGTGCGGCCACGGGCGTGAGCCTCAACGAGGCCGTGGGCGCGTTTCTCGTGTGTGGCGTGTTGATGTGGCTCAGCGGGGTGACAGGCTGGTTTGCACGCGTCATGGACCGCATCCCGCTGGCGCTGGCTGCCAGCCTGCTGGCGGGCATCCTCGCCAAGTTTGCGCTGCTGTCGTTCGCTGGCGCCACGGCGCAGCCCACGCTGGTCATCAGCATGCTGCTGATCTACCTCGCGGGCAAGCGGCTGTGGCCGCGTTACGCGGTGCTGGGCGTCCTCGTGTGTGGCACCGCGGTGGCAGCATGGCAAGGCCTGCTGGACACCTCCCAGATGAGCGTGCAGTTCGCGCAGCCGGTATGGATCACACCGGCTTGGTCCTGGCAGGCCGTGCTCGGCATGGGGCTGCCGCTGTTCATCGTGACCATGGCCTCGCAGGCCGTGCCCGGCGTGTCAGCCATCCGCGTGATGGGCTACACCCCGCCGGTGTCCGCTTTGATGAGCTGGTCGGGCCTCGTCACTGTGCTGCTGGCGCCCTTTGGCGGCTACGCCTTCAATCTGGCTGCCATCACGGCGGCCATCGTGCTCAACCCGCACGCCCATGCCGACCCGGCGCGCCGCTACACCGCAGCCGTCTGGGCAGGCGTGTTCTACCTGATGATGGCCCTGCTGGGCGGGGCCGTGGCCGGCCTTCTGGCAGCCTTTCCGGCCGAGCTGATCATGGGCGTGGCCGGTCTGGCCCTGCTGGGCACGATCGCCAACGGCCTGGCCACCTCGCTGGCGGCGCCTGCCACGCGCGAGGCGGCCATCGTGACGTTTCTGGTCACGCTGTCGGGCGTGACGCTGCTCGGCGTGGGCTCGGCCTTCTGGGGGCTGGTGGCCGGCGCGCTGACGCTGTTCGTGGAACACTATCGGGCCCGGCACAACGAGCCGACCGACACCCCGTGAACCATGAAGCTGCTCTTTATTGCTGACCCGCTCGACACCTTCAAAACCCACAAGGACAGCACCTTCGCGATGATGCGCGAGGCGGCCACCCGGGGCCACGAACTGTGGGCTTGCGAGCCGCGTGAGCTGGTTTGGCGGCGCGGCAGCCAGGTGAGCACGCGGGCACGCCGCATCCAGCTGACAGGCGACGCGCACGACTGGTATGACGAGATGGACGCCACCGAACTGGCGCTGTGTCAGACCGATGCCGTGCTGATGCGCAAAGATCCACCGTTCGATGCGGAGTACCTTTACGCGACCCACCTGCTCACCCAGGCCGAGCGCGAGGGTGCCCGGGTCTTCAACCGGCCCGAGGCGCTGCGCGCCCACCCGGAGAAGCTGGCCATCATGGAGTTTCCCGAACACATCGCGCCCACGCTGGTCACGCGCGAGATCGCGGCCATCCGCGCCTTCCACGACCAGCATCGCGACATCATCCTCAAGCCGCTGGATGGCATGGGGGGCATGGGCATCTTCCGCGTGAAGGACGACGGGCTGAACCTGGGCAGCATCGCCGAGACCCTCACGCACGACGGGCAACAGACCATCATGGTGCAGGCCTTTCTGCCCGCCATTGCGGAGGGCGACAAGCGCGTGCTGCTGATCAATGGCGAACCGGTGCCCTACGCGCTGGCCCGCATCCCGCAGGGTGGCGAAGTGCGCGGCAACCTGGCGGCAGGCGGCAAAGGTGTGGCCCAGCCGCTGGGCGAGGCCGACCGCGCGATCGCCATGCACCTCGGCCCCATCCTGGCTGCGCGCGGCCTGCTGCTGGTGGGGCTGGACATCATCGGCGACCGGCTGACCGAAATCAACGTGACCAGCCCGACCTGTTTCCAGGAGATCACCGATCAGACGGGCTTCAACGTGGCGCAGCGATTTGTGGACGCGCTGGAAGCGGCCGCCGCCGCCGCAAGCTGAACCGGTTCAGTCCGGGCGGGTGCCCAACTGACCAAGCAAGCCCAGGCGACTGGCCTCATAGACAGCTTCACTGCGCGAATGCACCGCCAGCTTGCCGTAGAGCTTCTTGATGTAGGTCTGCACCGTGTGGACGGTGATGCCCTGCTGGCGTGCAATCTCGGCGTACGAGAACCCCCGCGCGATGTAGCCCAGCACCTCCTGTTCGCGCGGACTGAGCGTGACGCCAAGTGCGGGGACCGATGGACCGGACGCCGGCTCGCTGCGGGGCGTGGCCGGCGGGCTGTCGCCCGCCCTCGGCTGCATGCGGCGCAGCAGATGGCGTGCGATCATGGGCGAGATGGGCGACGCACCGCGCTTGACCGCCAACAGCGTCTCGGCGATGTCCGTCGCCTCGTCATCCTTGTGCACGTAACCCACGGCACCCGCCTCGATGCTCGCCACGACGTTCTCTTCGTCACCGAACATCGACACGACCAGCATGTCGCAGGCTGGCCAATGGCGGCGCACGAGGTGCATCAGATCCAGCCCACTTCCATCCGGAAGACCCAGATCGACCAGCAGCAGATCGGCACCCTGCCTTGCAAACCAGGCACGCGCCGGCGCCAGGGTGCCAAATGAGGCAGCCAACTGCAGTCGCGGATGAGCCAGCACGCACTGCTCGAGGAAGTGGCGCGTGTGCGCATTGTCCTCGACCACCACCACGCGCCAGGCGCTTGCGGAAACGTCCGTCATGCCGCCGAGGATAAACCACGCCAGTCGCTGGCCTGCCACGGCAGCGTCAACCTCAGCTCCAGCCCCCCCTGCGCAGGGCGCAGGAAAGTCAGACGCGCACCGATCACGGCCGCCCGCCCCACCATGCTCTGAAGCCCTTGCCCGCGCGGATGCTCGTCCGTCAAGCCGCTGCCGTTGTCGATCAGGCTGAGGTCCAGCAACCCTCCCTCCAGCCTCGCCGTCAGCACCAGCCGCGTGGCGCCCGAATGCTGCAACACGTTCGACAGACCTTCGAAGAGGATGTACTGCAAGTGGCGCAGGACGGGGGGCGTACCCAGCGGCCAGGCGGCCAGCTCGGGCACATCCCACACCAGTTCGATGCCGGCGGCCTTCAGGCGCGGCGTCATGCGGAAGCGCAAGCTGGCCAGCAGGCCGACCACATCACCGGGCTGCAGATGCATGGCATCGATGGACAGCTTGAGCTGGTCGAGCGAATCGCGCAACGTCTGCGTCACCAGCGGCAAATCAACCGGCTCGCCGGTCGATGACTGGAGCTGCCGAAGTGCAGAACTCAAATGGGCGCCAACGCCGTCGTGCATGTCCTTGAGAATGCGGCTGCGCTCGGCCGACACGGCCTGGGCCCGCTCCATGGCCGCCAGGCGCGCAAAGCTGTCACGCAGTTCGCGCTCGCGCTGCGCCACACGGGCCGTCAGCGTGCGGTTCAGCTCACGCAAGGCCCGCCGTGAACGGCTGTAGTCGCCAGCCAAGGTGATGAAGATGCAGCACACGTTCAGGGGCGCGATGAAGGGCAGCACGTAGACGGCATCAAACGCGGCCCAGCCCAGCTGGATGGCCACATCGTGCGTGGCCGCTCCGATCATCAGCACCGTGCCCAGCAGCAGCCACAGCCCATCTTTGATGCGATGGCGCACGATGTGGGCAGCGGCACGCGCAAAACCGGACAGGGCCAGCACGTAGATCACCGCAAAGATCAGGCCCATGGTGCGTGCAGAAGGCGCCAGCAACGCGGCGGCAGGCGCCACCACGATCATCAGTTGCGCCACGCGCTCGGGCCACACCACCCGCCCACCCGGATAGCGGTGGTAGTACAGGCAGATCATCAAGAGTGACCAGGCCACCAGGAAGAACGCCAGGTTCTCCCACAACACCAGCGGGGTGAGGGGGTTGGGCGTGACCATGACCGTCGTTCCCAGACTCCACATCAGAGCCGCAGCGCTGATGTAGCCGGTGGGCAGCTGCTCGCGGTCGCGCAGCCAGACGATGGCCATCACGATGCCGAGCGCGAACAGGCCGATATTGGCCACAAGCACGCCGTCGGCCTGCACCCATCGACGCTGTCCCTGCCGTTCGGCCAGCAGCGCGGCCGGCCCGATCTCGATGGGTGCGAGCCCGTGGCGGCTCACGTAGCCGCTGGCCACGCGCACGTAAATGGTGTTCTCGCCCGGCTGCCACGCGCTCGACGGGACGTTCACCAGCAGGGGCACATACCAGTTGCGCGTGACGGGCTCGACCATGGAACCGGTGTAGGCCATGGCCACCCCATTGACCCATACCTGGGCATTCATCACCGCACGTGGCAGATAGACCGCCCAGGTGTCCGTGGGCACCTGATCCAGGCGGACGCGAAAGCGATACCACATGGTGCCGCGATAACCGGGATGGGTCTGCTCCCACTCATGCGGCAGCCGGGTGTGCAACCACGGAGCCTCGACATCGGGTGGCCGCCCGCCGGCGCCGACGACCACGCAGGCCTCGCCGAGCACCGACACGCCCGACACCGGCACACGGACCGCCGGGCTGAGCGCCGCTGCACCGTGGGCCGCTGGCGCAGGCGCGTGGGGGTGTGCACTGGCGTGAACGCTGGCGTCCGGCTGGGGATGCACGTGGGCGTACACAGCCACCGGCCATGTGACCACGAGCCACAAGCAGCACAGCACGGCCATGCACCAGGCCCCACCGCGCGCAGCCCGTCGCCACCGTGGCAAGGAGAGAGCCCACCACGCACACATGGCGCGCATTGTCGCCGCTTCGACCTCGGTGGTCAGCCCCCCGAGCCGATGGGGACGAAACCGGTCAGCCCGCGGTTCGGCGCGACAATGGCGGCCAACCCGCGCTGCTTTCGGCGAAATTTTCACATTGCGACATGGCTTTGCTCACCCTCTCTCGCGCCTGCCTGGCTTTCGGCCACGTGGCCCTGCTCGACCACACCGATCTGGCGCTGGAGCCGGGCGAGCGTGTCGGGCTGATCGGCCGCAACGGCACGGGCAAGTCATCGCTGCTGAAGATCGTGGCCGGCCTTGAGAAGCCCGACGACGGCGACATCCAGCGTCAGGCCGGTCTGCGCCTCGAGTACGTCCCGCAAGAGCCTACCTTTGCCGACGGCGCCACGGTGTTCGATGCCGTCAGCGACGGGCTGGCTGACGTGAAGGCCTTGCGCATGCGCTTTGAAGCCCACGCACCCGGTGAAGATCTGGACGCGCTGCAGACCGCCATCGAGGCACGCAATGGCTGGAACTGGGAGCAGCGCGTCGACGAAACGCTGCAGCGCCTGCGGCTGGATGCCAGCCTGCGCATCGATGGGCTTTCGGGCGGCACGCGCAAGCGCGTCGCCCTGGCTCGCGCGCTCGTGGCCGCGCCCGATGTGCTGCTGCTCGACGAGCCCACCAACCACCTCGATCTGGATGCGATCGCCTGGCTCGAAGACCTGCTGCAGGGCTTCAAAGGCACGGTGATGCTGATCTCGCACGACCGCGCGTTTCTGGATGCCGTGTGCACCCGCATCGTCGAACTCGACCGGGGCGTGCTGCGCAGCTACCCCGGCAACTTCGCGGCCTACGAACAGCTCAAGGCCCAGCAGTTGCACGACGAAAGCCTGGCCAACGCCCGTTTCGACAAGCTGCTGGCGCAGGAAGAGATCTGGATCCGCAAGGGCGTGGAGGCCCGCCGCACGCGCAGCGTGGCCCGTATCAAGCGGCTGGAAGGCCTGCGCGAAGCCCGGGCCACCCGCCGCGACGTCGTGGGCCGCGCCAAGCTGGAAGTGGCCCAGGGTGAGCGCGGCGGCAAGATCGTCGCCGAGCTCGACCAGGTCAGCAAACGCTTTGGCGAACGCGTCATCGTCCGGGACTTCAGTGCCACCATCCTGCGCGGCGACAAGGTCGGCCTGATCGGCCCCAACGGCGCCGGCAAGACCACGCTGCTCAAGCTGATCCTGGGCGAGCTGCAGCCCGATGCGGGCACCGTGCGGCAGGGCACCAACCTGCAGGTGGCCTACTTCGATCAGATGCGCGACCAGCTCGATCTGGATGCCTCGCTGGCCGACTTCATCAGCCCGGGCAGCGAGTGGATCGAGATCAACGGCACGCGCAAGCACGTGATGGGCTATCTCGGCGACTTCCTGTTCTCGCCACAGCGGGCCAATTCGCCGGTGCGCACACTCAGCGGCGGAGAACGCAACCGGCTGCTGCTGGCGCGGCTGTTCGCCCGACCGGCCAATGTGCTGGTGCTGGACGAACCCACCAACGATCTCGACATCGACACGCTCGACCTGCTTGAAGAGCTGCTGGCCGACTATCCCGGGACGGTGTTCCTGGTCAGCCACGACCGCCGCTTTCTGGACAACGTGGTCACCAGCACCATCGTGGCCGAAGGCGATGGCCGCTGGCGCGAGTACGAAGGCAGCGTGGAAGACTGGCTGACCCAGTCGCGCCGTGCGCAAGCGCTCGCCACGCGTTCCGATGGCGGCGCAGCCGCTGCGGCGGTCCGACCGCCCTCCGTGTCACCGACCCCGGCGACCACCGACACACCGGCGGCCGCAAAGCCCCGCAAGCTCAGCTACAAGGAACAGCGTGAGCTCGACACCCTGCCCGAGCGCATCGACGCGCTGGAAACCGAGCAGAAGGCGCTCAACGCGCGGCTGGCCGACCCGGACGCCTACCGCAAGGAAGGCGCCAAAGTGGCGGAACTGCACGAGCGCGTTCAGGCCATCGACGAAGAGCTGATGACCTTGCTGGAACGCTGGGAAGCCCTGAGCACCCGCGCCTGATTCGCTGCACGCTCAGGCGATGGACAGCGCGCGAGTCGGCGCAGGCGCGCCGCCGGTGCTGGCGCGCAGCGCATCGGCACAGGCCTGCTCCGGATCGTCCGATCCCATGACCTCGTCGAACAGGCCGGTCAGCCGCCGGGTGTCAGCCCGCAGCACGCGCTGCTTGACCGAGGCCACCTGAGTCGGGTGCATCGAGAAACTGCGCAAGCCCATGGCCAGCAACAGTTCGGTAAAGGCCGGATCACCCGCCATCTCGCCACACACGCTCACGCCTTTGCCGGCAGCGCGAGCCTGCGTGATGGTGCTGGCGATCAGCTGCAGCACGGCCGGGTGCCACGGGTCATACAGGTGGGCAACGGCTTCGTCGGCCCGATCGATGGCCAGCGTGTACTGGATCAGGTCATTCGTGCCGATGGACACGAAATCGAAGTGCCGCAGAAAGATGGGCAGCGTCAGCGCAGCGGCCGGCACCTCGATCATGGCCCCAAGCTCGACCTTGCCGAACGGCTTGCCCGAATCGGCCAACTGGCGCTGCACGTGCGCGATGTTTTCCAGCGTCTGGCGAATCTCGCGCTGGCTGGCCAGCATCGGAATCAGGATCTTGACCGGCCCGTGGTGGGCTGCGCGGAACAGGGCACGCAGCTGCCGGCGGAACATGCTGGGCTCCGACAGGCTCCAACGAATGGCACGCAGGCCCAGAGCCGGGTTGAGCACCGACTCGTGCCGCAGCTCGCTGGAGGTCATGCCCTCCAGCGGCTTGTCGGCGCCGATGTCCACCGTACGGATCGTGACTGGCATGCCCTTCATGGCCTCGACGGCGCGCCGGTAGGCGTCGTACTGCTCTTCCTCGTCGGGCAGGTTGCCGCCGCGGTTCATGAACAGGAATTCGCTGCGGAACAGGCCCACGCCCACCGCACCAGCTTCCAGCGCGGCTTGGCCATCTTCGGGCATCTCGATGTTGGCCAGCAGCTCGACGCGCTCACCGTCCAGCGTCACGGCCGGCGTGTGGCGCAGGCGAGCCAGCCGGCTGCGCTCCAGCTCACTCTGGCGCTGGCGGAAGCGGTATTCCTCCAGCACGATGGGCGACGGATCGACGATCACCAGCCCGGCATCGCCGTCCACGATGATGTAGTCGTCCTGACGGATCAGGCTGCTGGCCTGCCGCGCCCCGACCACGGCCGGAATGTCCATGCTGCGCGCCACGATGGCCGTGTGCGAGGTCTTGCCGCCCACGTCGGTCACGAAGCCCGTGAACACGCTGCGCTTGAAGTTCAGCATGTCGGCCGGTGCGATGTCGCTGGCCACCAGCACGAGCGGCTCCTCGCCGCCGAAATCGCGTGGGTTGCGGTGGGGGTCCTGGGCGCGGGCTGCGTCGCCTTGCGCAAGATGGCGCAACAGCCGCTCGACCACCTGCTCCAGATCAGCCTTGCGCTCGCGGATGTAGGCGTCCTCCATCTCGTCGAACTGGCGGGCCAGCACCTCGAGTTGCGCAGACAACGCCCACTCGGCGTTGTAGTGGCGCTGGCGCACCCAGTCAGCCGCCGCGCCAATCAGCGCCTCGTCCTGCAGCAGCATCTGGTGGACATCGAGCAGCGCAGCCAGTTCGGCCGGCGCATCGGCAGGGAGGTCGCGCTTGAGTGCATCGAATTCGCCTGAGACATGATCCCGGGCGCTCACGAGCCGCGCCACCTCGTCGTCGATGTCCTGCGGATCGACAAAGACGTGGGGCACGTCCACCCGGCTGGACGCAACCAGCACGGCGCGGCCAATGGCCACACCACGCGATACCGGCAAGCCGAAGACCTGGATGCTCATATGCCGGATGCTAACAGCCGTCGCCCTGCGTGGGTGTCCGGATTTGCCTTGGGGTGCGCCGGGGACCGCAGCGTCACGCAACCGTCATGCGACCGTCACGCCAGCGTCACCCCATCGGACCACACTGCCTTCACACCCGAAGGAGGATCCGATGCGTGACCTGCCCCTGCCCACCCTGCCCATGGCCGAACTGGCCACCCCGCGATCGGCCGACACCCTGGCCGCACGGAGGTCACTTCACCCGGGCTCACCCGCCGAGGTCCGCCACGCACGGCCGGGCTTTCAGGTCGTTTGGGCGCGCACTGAAGAAGATGTTCGCGCTGCGCAGCGCCTGAGGCACCAGGTTTTCGCCGAAGAAATGGGCGCACGCCTGAGCGTGCCGCCGGGCAGTCCCGCCGGCCACGACATCGACCTGTTCGATCCTTATTGCGAGCACCTGCTGGTGCGCTTGCACGGCGAAGACGGCGAGGCGGGCGAGGTGATCGGCACCTACCGCGTGCTGACGCCAGACGCAGCACGGCGCGTGGGCGGCCTGTACAGCGAAACCGAGTTCGACCTGACCCGCCTGCGCCCGTTGCGCAGCAAGATGGTGGAACTGGGCCGCTCGTGCGTGCACCCCGACCACCGCCACGGCGGCGCCATCATGGCGCTGTGGGGCGCGCTGGCCGAGTTCATGGTGCGCAATGAACTGGACACCATGATCGGCTGCGCCAGCATAAGCATGCGCGACGGCGGCCATGCCGCCGCCAGCCTGTGGGAACAGCTGCGCCACACCCACCTGGCCCCGATCGATGTGCAGGTGCGTCCGCGTCTGCCGCTGCCGGTCGATGAACTCGACCGCCACCTGCCTGTCGAGGCTCCCGCGCTGATCAAGGGCTACCTGCGCTGTGGCGCCAAGGTGCTCGGCGCCCCGGCCTGGGATCCCGACTTCAACACCGCCGATCTGCCGATGCTGATGCGCATCGGCGACCTGCCGGCACGCTACCGCCGGCATTTCCTGGGCGCCTGACCCAGGGCAGCCCGGCATCGGCGCCGCGCCGCCGCGGTCGCCGCGCGGTCCGTGCGCCGATGCCGATAGACTGCGCGCCATGAAGCGCGCCAGCCCTCCCCCCTCCCGCCCGGCCCAGCCGGGCACGCCACCCCGCGCGCCTGCGCTCGCCACCCAGTTGGCTGCCTGCGCCGACGCGGTGGCCGCCGTCCGCCAGGGCCAGTCGCTGCAGGACGCACTGGGCCGTTGCGATGCCGGCTTGCGCCCGGGCGTGCAGGCCCTGTCCTTCACCGTCATGCGCGAACTCGGTGTAGCGCAAGGGCTGATGCGCCTGTTGGTGCCGCGCCCGCCCGCCCCCTGGGTCGAAGGGCTGCTGCTGACCGCCCTGGCCCTGCTGACCACCCCCGCCTACGCCCCGCACACCCTGGTGGACCAGGCCGTCGAGTCCTGCAAGCGCCGGGCGCGTCCGGCCAGCGGCCTGGTCAACGCCGTATTGCGTCGCGTGCTGCGCGAGCAGGAGGCGCTGATCGCCGAGGCCCGTTCGCGTGACCCGGGTCGACACAATCACCCCGCGTGGTGGGTGCGCCGCCTTCAGCAGGACTGGCCCGATCACTGGGAAGCCCTGTTGGCGTGGAACCAGCGCACGCCGCCGATGACGCTGCGAGTGAACCGCCGCCACCAGTCTGCTCCGGCTTACGCCGAGCGCCTGCGCGAAGCGGGCTGGACCGACTTGCCGTCGCCCGTGGCCGATGCCATCGTGCTGCCGCGCCCCTGCCCGGTCGACGCCTTGCCGGGTTGGGCGCAGGGCGATGTGTCAGTGCAGGACTGGGCCGCCCAGCAGGCCGCGCCCCTGCTGGTTCAGCCGGGCGTTCTACCGCCACTACACGCGGGCGCACGGGTGTTGGACGCCTGCGCCGCCCCGGGAGGCAAGACTGCCCACCTGCTCGAACTGGCCGATCTGGACGTGCTGGCGCTCGACATCGACGGGGTGCGAGCCCAGCGCATCACCGACACACTCGAACGCCTGAAGCTTGACGCTCAGGTCAGCACAGGCGACGGCGCGCGACCCGAAACCTGGTGGGACGGCCGCCCTTTCGAGGCCATCCTCCTGGACGCGCCCTGCAGCGCCTCGGGCATCGTGCGGCGCCACCCGGACGTGCGCTGGCTGCGTCGCGAGACCGACATCGCGGCCCTGGCGCGCACGCAAGACGCGCTGCTGGACGCCCTGTGGCCACTGCTGACTCCGGGAGGGCGACTGCTGTACTGCACCTGCTCCGTCTTCCGTGCCGAGGGTGAGGACCGCATCGACGCATTTTTGCAACGCCACCCAGAGGCCCGGCGCCATGCAGCGCCCGGTCACATGCTCCCTGTGGTCGAATACCCCGACGCCCCCCAGGCTGACCGGGGGGACGCGTTCTTCTACGCCCTGTTGACCAAACCCGCCTAGGAGCGTGATGCCCCCAATGCGCCGACGAGACCTGCTGGCATGCAGCGCCTCGGCCGCCCTGGCCTGCGTGGCCCTGGCGGTCGGCGGGGGCGCGCACGCCACGCCGGCCGGCGCGGCCACGCCGCGCACGGGCTTGAGTCTGATCGCTTTGAGCGCCCGGCGCGACGACGACGGTGTGGTCCTCAACTACGACGTGCTCATCGACCTCTCGGACGATCTCAAGGACGCGTTGGAGCGCGGCATCTCGGTGGTCTTCGTGGTTGATGCCGCCGTCTTCCGACGCCGGTGGTACTGGACCGACCGCGCGCTCGGCCGCGCCGTGCGCCGCTGGCGCCTGGCCTACCAGCCGCTGACCCGTCAATGGCGGCTCAGCATCGGCGCTTTCACGCGCCAGTACGCCTCGCTGGACGAAGCCCTGGATGCCCTGCGTCGCAGCCCGCGGTGGCGCGTCGCCGATCGGCCCCGGGGCGACGCGGATGACCACTACGTCGAGTTCCGCTTCCGGCTCGACACCGACGAGCTGCCCCGCCCGCTGCAGATCGGCCTGGGTGGGCGGGCCAATTGGAACCTGGAACTCGAGCGCCAGGTGGACCTGAGCGACTGATTGGCCATGAGCCCCATCAAGCTCAACCGCTGGGCCTGGATCATCGCCAGCGTGGCCATTGCCGGGGGCGCACTGGTACTTGGCTTCCTGCTGGTGCTGACCACGGAGAACCGCGAGCGATTCGAGCCGCACTTTGCGTGGCTGCTGTGGAGCAATGTGGCGGTGGCCGCGTTGCTCAGCCTGGTCATCGTGCTGGCGCTGGGCCGATTGGCCCTGCGTCTGAGGCGTCGAAAGTTCGGCAGCCGGCTGTTGCTCAAGCTGGCCGGCATCTTCGCGCTGGTGGCCTTGCTGCCCGGCTTGCTGATCTACACGGTGTCGTACCAGTTCGTCTCGCGCAGCATCGAAACCTGGTTCGACGTGCGCGTTGAGGGCGCACTGGACGCCGGCCTGAACCTCGCCCGCGGCACGCTCGACACGCTGAGTGCCGACCTGGCCAAATCCACACGGCTGGCCGCCGAGCAGCATGGTCTGCCGCCTACATCCTGGACCAGCGGCCCCAGCCTGATGGATCTGGAGCAGTTACGCGAACGCCTGCGTGCCGAGCATGCCTCGCTGGTTAACGACAACGGCCAGATCGTGCTGAGCGCTGAAGCCCCGGGCGTCTCCGGTCTGCCAACTGACCGCGTGCCGCAGGCCTGGCGGCAACGCGCTCAGACCGACCGCGTGATGGTCGAAATCGAAGGCTTGGACGAGGGTGGTGACGCCCTGGGGGCACCACCGCCCGAGACGGCACGCATCATCGCGCTGGCCGCCATGCCCGATAACGGCATGCGCCTGAGCCAACGCAAACGCTACCTGCTGATCAGCCAGACGCTTCCCCCCGACATCGTGCGCAATGCACTGGAGGTGCAATCGGCCTACCGCGAGTACCAGCAGCGCTCACTGGGCCGCGAAGGCCTGCGGCGCATGTACATCGGCACACTGACACTCACGCTGGTGCTGGCCGTGTTTGGCGCCTTTCTGCTGGCGGCGGTACTGGGTCAACAACTGGCCCGCCCCCTGCTGCTGCTGGCAGAGGGCGTGGGCGAGGTGGCGCGCGGCGACCTGCGCCCCAAGGCCATCTTTGCCTCGCACGATGAACTGGGCGGCCTGACGCGCGCCTTTGCAGCCATGACCCAGCAGCTCGCCGATGCCCGCACCCTGGCCGAACGCAGCGTGCAGGAACTCGACAGCGCCCGCGCCCACCTGCAGACCGTACTGGACAACCTCAGCGCTGGCGTGCTGGTGTTCGGGCCAGACGGCCGACTGCTGCTGGTCAACCCCGGCGCCACGCGCATCCTGCGCCTGCCCATGTCGGCCTACATCGGGCGCCGACTCGAAGACGTGCCCGGCCTGCAGGACTTCGCGCGCACGCTCAACGAGCGTTTCGACGCCCAGGCCAACGACCCCACACCGGGCGAACGCCAGCAGTGGCAGGACTCCTACGAGCTCAGCCTGCCCCAGCACGCCGACACCCTCACCTTGTTGGTGCGCGGTGCCGACCTGCCACCCGACGAGCGCCTCATCGTGTTCGATGATCTGACCGATGTCGTGTCGGCCCAGCGCGCCCAGGCCTGGGGCGAGGTGGCGCGCCGCGTGGCCCACGAGATCAAGAATCCGCTGACGCCCATCCAGCTGTCGGCCGAGCGCCTTCAGATGAAGCTGGAACCCCAGCTCGAAGAACCCGGGCGGCAGCTGCTCACCCGCTCGGTGCACACCATCGTCACGCAGGTGCAGGCGCTCAAAACCCTGGTCAACGAGTTCCGAGACTTTGCACGGCTGCCCAGCGCGCAACTCAAGCCGCTGGATCTCAACCGCCTCGTGCAGGATGTCACGGCGCTCTACGGCCAGGCGCTGGATCAGGGCACGCTGGTGTTGGACTTGCGCCCTGACCTGCCCATGATCCGAGGCGATGCCACGCTGCTGCGCCAGCTCGTTCACAACCTGATTCAGAACGCGCTGGATGCCTGCCAGGAAGGCACAAGCGATCAGGCGCCTGCCCGCGTGGAGGTCTGCACCGATGCGCCCCTGAATGACGAGGGCCAGGTGCGGGCGGTACGCCTGATCGTTCGCGACAATGGGCCCGGCTTCCCGGACAAGGTGCTCAAGCGCGCGTTCGAGCCCTATCTCACCACCAAGGCGCACGGCACCGGCTTGGGTCTGGCGGTCGTCAAGAAGGTCGCAGACGAGCACCGCGCCCAGGTGAAACTGCGCAATCGGCGCGCAGAACCCGCCCCAGGACCGGCGGAATCAGGCGAACTAGGGTATCCCTCGGAAGAGGGCACGAAGATTGGGGCACAAGTTTCGCTATCATTTTCCCCGCTGTCATCTGATTCCGACCGAGCGTAAGGCACACTCACCCCTGCCTGTGCGGCTCACCAAAAATTCATGGCCACCATTCTTGTTGTTGACGACGAAGCGGGCATCCGCGCCCTCCTATCTGAAATTCTGAGCGACGAAGGCCATACGGTCGAAGTCGCGGAGAACGCGGCCAATGCCCGTATCCTGCGCGAGCGCGTCAAACCCGACCTGATCCTGCTCGACATCTGGATGCCCGATGTCGACGGCATCACGCTGCTCAAGGAGTGGTCCGCCAGCGGCCAACTCACGATGCCCGTCATCATGATGTCGGGACACGGCACCATCGACACCGCGGTCGAGGCCACGAAGTTTGGCGCCCAGTCCTTCCTGGAAAAGCCCATCACGATGCAGAAGCTGCTGCGCTCGGTCGAGCAGGCGCTGAGCAAGCCCGCCGCGCCCGCCGGCCGCCCGGCCGCACCCGTGCACCTGGCCACCGTCACCCCGATCACCGCTGCGCCGTCTTACGCCAACGGCGGTTACGCAAATGGCAGCTACACGCAGGGCGCCAGCCAACCGGGTGGCGCTTACGCAGGTGCGGCTGCGGCCCACGCCAGCGCCAATGGGGTGCGCACGGAGTTCGCCAGCGTGGCAGAGTCCTTCCACTCCGCCCCGCCCATGCCGCAATCGGCATACCACAGTGGCTACGGCGCAGCCGCACCGATGCACACCATGCCGGCCCACGTGGCGCCTGCTCACCATGCAGGCGGCCTCGCCACCAGCCACGTCCACACGGGTCACGTCGCCCACGCGCATGCGGGCCACCATGGCCACAACGGTGTGAACGGCAGCCTGCACGGCGCCACCGGCCCGTCGCACGAACAACTCTTTCAGCTTGATCGACCGCTGCGCGAGGCCCGCGACGACTTCGAGCGCGCCTACTTCGAGTTTCACCTCGCACGCGAGGGTGGCAGCATGACCCGCGTGGCCGAGAAGACCGGCCTCGAACGCACCCATCTGTACCGCAAATTGAAACAACTTGGCGTGGATCTGGGCCGCGCGAAGAAAACAGGCTCAAATTGATGTATAGTTTGAGTCTTCGCTGATGACGCGTCGCAAGACAAGTCGGCAGCAACGGCCAAGTAGCTCAGTTGGTAGAGCAGCGGATTGAAAATCCGCGTGTCGGTGGTTCGATTCCGCCCTTGGCCACCAGAACACACGACGCCCAACCTTCATCGGTTGGGCGTTTTGCTTTTCTGGCACATTTTCGTTCCCTGTTGGGCGACCCAGGCATGGCAACATCACGTGGGCTACTCGCTATGACGCCTGATCGCACGACCATGCCCAGCCATCACCTCTCCCGCTGGACCCACGACCACGTTTTCGACCACGGCAACCCGTCCGCTGAGCGCGGCACACGCTGGGTGATGTGGATCACGCTGATCGCCATGGCCGTCGAAATCACGGCCGGCTGGTGGTTCAACTCGATGGCCTTGCTGGCAGACGGCTGGCACATGAGTTCGCATGCCCTGGCCATCGGCCTGTCAGCCGGTGCCTACGTCATGGCCAGGCGGTATGCCCACGACCCGCGCTTTGCCTTCGGTACCTGGAAGATCGAGATCCTGGCCGGCTTTGCCAGCGCCATCGCCCTGCTGGGTGTGGCCGGGCTGATGCTGGTCGGCTCGATCGAGCGCATCGTCTGGCCGCAAACCATCCAGTATCGCGAAGCGCTGGTGGTAGCCTCGCTGGGACTGGTGGTCAATCTGGTGTGCGCGCTGATCCTGGGGCGCGCACACGACCATGGCCATCACGCTGGTCATCACCATGGGCATGGGCACGACCACGGGCACGGCGCCCATCACGCCCACCATGACCTGAACCTGCGCTCGGCCTACCTGCACGTGGTCGCAGATGCAGCCACCTCGGTGCTGGCGCTGCTCGCGCTGGCCGGCGGCTGGATGCTGGGCTGGGGCTGGCTCGATCCGCTGATGGGGATTGTTGGGGCGGTGCTCGTCGGGATATGGGCCAAGGGGCTGCTGATCGAAACGGGCAAGGTGCTGCTCGACCGCGAGATGGACGCGCCTGTGGTGAGGGAGATCCGCGAGGTCATCGAAGACGCCAACCCGGGGCGCGAGACCCATCTGACCGACCTGCACGTGTGGCGCGTGGGCCGCGATGTCTATGCCTGCGCGCTGACCGCCGTCACCCACGATACGGCGCTGACGCCCGACGACCTGCGCGCCCGGCTGGCCGTGCACGAAGAGATCGTTCACGCCACCATCGAGTTGCACCATTGCACTCGCCCCTGCGGGACAGACGCCACGACGCCATGACGACACAGCGCGACCCCACTCACACCCGTATCCCGGCCGGCGTCTGGGCACTCGGCATGGTCAGCATGCTGATGGACATTTCTTCAGAGATGATCCACCGCGATGCGCTCGTGGCCGACATCACCCCGCCCGAGATTCGTGGAGCGGCCTTCGGCCTGCGCCAGTCGCTCTGCGTGCCCAGCAGGCGGGGGTGGCCCTCGTCCGGGTGCCCCTTGTCATGGTGGCGATGAACCTGGTCTACGCCGCCACGGCCTACCCCTTTGGCAGGCTGTCCGACCGCATGGACCACCGCGCCCTGCTGGCCATGGGGCTGGCCGTGCTGATCGCGGCCGACCTGGTGCTGGCGATTGATGACCACTGGCTCACCGTGCTGGCCGGCGTGGCGCTCTGGGGCGTTCACATGGGCATGACCCAGGGTCTCTTGGCGGCCATGGTGGCCGACCACGCCCCGGCCGACCTGCGCGGCACCGCCTTTGGCCTCTTCAACCTCGTCAGCGGGCTGGCCATGCTGGCCGCCAGCGTGATCGCCGGTCTGCTGTGGGATCAACTCGGCGCCGCGTTCACGTTCTACGCCGGCGCGGCGCTGAGTGCGCTGGCCATGCTCGGCCTGCTGGCCACCTCCATCAGGAGACAACACGACTGACGCGGAAACGAAGCGGGATCAAAAATATCTGCATTGTCTTTTTTTGAACTGATCGGTATATTAATGACCGAATCGTTCAAGGAGAGACCATGCCCCACCTCAGCAAACGCCGTTTTCTTCAGTTCTCGGCCGCCGCCGGCGCCGCCATGCTCCTGTCCGCCTGCGGCGGGGGCGACGATGACGGTGCCGACATCGTCGAGCGCCTGGCTCTCGACCCGCAGTTCAGCCTGCTTGTCGAAGCCCTCGAAGCCGCCGGTCTGGTGTCGACCCTGAAGTCCGCCGGCCCCTTCACGGTCTTCGCGCCTACCAACGACGCCTTCGTCGCCTTGCTCGGCGAGATCGGCTTGAGCAAGGACGCCGTCTTCAGCAACACCGAATTGCTGACGGACATCCTGACCTACCACGTGCTGGGCGCCCGGGTGCGCGCCGCCGAGGTCCCGCTGGGCGATGACGTCGAAACCGTTCAGGGCACGACGCTGCAGGTCAACCGCACAGGCGGACGCCTGGTCATCACAGATTTCCAACGCCGCACCAGCAACATCACCTTCACCGACATCCACTGCCGCAACGGCGTGATCCACCGCATCGACAAGGTGCTGCTGCCGGAGCTCGACATCGTGCAGACCGCGCAGATCACACCAGATTTGAGCATCCTGGTCGAAGCGGTGGTGGCAGCCAATCTGGCCGGCGTGCTCAAAGGTGCAGGCCCGTTCACGGTGTTTGCGCCGACCAACGCCGCCTTCGCCAGCCTGCTGGCCGAGTTGGGTGTTTCCAAGGCGGCGCTGTTGGCCGACACCGACCTGCTCACGCAGGTGCTGACTTACCACGTGCTGGCTGGCGAAGTGCGTGCGGCTGACATCCCCTTCAGCGGCGGCGTGGCCAACGTGACATCGATCAGCATCCCGCCGACGGTTGCAGCCCGGCCCTTCACCATCATCCAGTCGCCGCTGAGCATTGACGATGAGGCAGCGGCACGGCCGAACGCCAACATCGTCGCCACCGATGTGCTGTGTCGCAACGGCGTGGTGCATGTGATCGACCGGGTAATCCTGCCGGCACTGCCGGTCTGACCGCGAACGATCGGCAGGGAAGCCGCAGGGCGCTCTGCTACCATCTCGGCCTGGGCTGGCATGCAAAGCAGTCGGCCCCAGACACCCCGCGTGCCTGATGGCCGCGGGGTGTCTTGGCTTTGGACCCGCCCCCCGCCGAACGTCGTCCCCATGAAATCAATGCACCTGATCGCCAGCGCCAAGATGGGCGGGGCCGAACGCTGGTTTGTGCGGTTCCTTCAGGCCATGCAGGCAGCAGGAGAAGAGGTTCACGCGGTGGTACGGCGCGATTCGGAGCTGGCCAGCACCCACCTCCGCGGCATTCCGCACTCCGAGGTGGGCTTCCGCACCGTGTGGGACCCCTTGTCTCGATGGGAAGTCTCTCAGCTGCTGCGCCGTGACGACGCGCCCATCGTTCAGACTTACATGAGCCGGGCCACCCGGCTGACCCACCTCCCTCCAGGAAGGGGAAGGGTCCACATCGCGCGCCTGGGCGGCTACTACCGCCTGCCCCCCTTCACCCACGCGCACGCCTGGGTGGGCAACACGCGCGCGCTGTGTGACTGGATGATCCAGGGAGGGCTTCCTGCTGAGCGGGTACACCACATCACCAATTTCGCCGAGCCGGCCAAACCGGCTGATGCAAAACAGTTGCAACAACTCCGCGCACAGCTTGACGTCCAGCCGGATGATTGGCTCATCTTGACCGCCGGGCGCATGGTGGGCTTCAAGGGGCATCGCTACCTGATCGAAGCCATGAAGCATCTGCCGCCGACCGTGGCAGGCCGGCGCACGCGCCTTGTTCTCATCGGCGATGGGGACCTGATGCCCGAGCTGACCCGTCAGGTCACAGAACTGGGCTTGCAGGACCGTGTTCATTTCGCTGGTTGGCAGCACGACCCTTCTGCCTGGTTTCATTTGGCAGACATGGTGATGTTTCCGTCCCGAGATGAGGAGACACTGGGCAACGTCATTCTGGAGGCGTGGGCCTACGGCAAACCCCTCGTGACCACGGCTTTCCGCGGCGCGAGGGAGCTGACCCGACACCAGCAGGATGCCTGGGTGGTCCCATGCGATGAGCCGCTGGCCATCGCCGAGGGTATGGCGACCGTGATGAACGATCCCGCGTTGATGACGGCCATGGTGGCGCAAGGACATCGAAGACTGGCGCAGGAATTCTCTCCGCAGGCCATCATCGGGGCATACCAGGCGCTTTACCGCAAGCTGCTTGGCGAGGTGTAAACCCATGACCCCGCCCCCACTGCCCCAACGCATCCTCATCGTGCGCCTGTCCGCCTTAGGGGATATCGTGATGGCGTCTGGGCTGCTACCGGCGCTGCAAGCCCGCTTTCCGCAAGCCGAGATTTCTTGGGTGTGCGAGTCCATGTGCGTGCCATTGCTCAAGCACAACCCACGTCTCAAGCAGACCATCGTCTGGCCACGCGCAGAGTGGGAAACGATGTGGAAGACCCGGCGCTATCTGGCTCTCTGGCGGGCCATGCGCGCGTTTCGAGCACGCCTGAAAGCCGAGAGATTCGACCTTGTGCTGGATGCACAAGGGCTGCTCAAAAGCGGACTGGTGGCCTGGGCCACGGGTGCCCCCCGACGGGTCAGCATCATCGCCCGCGAAGGCAGCCACCGCCTGGTGCATGAGGTGGTCACGCCGACGCCCGGCGCCGATCCCGTGATGGGCTCTGAGTACCGATACCTGGCCCACTACCTTGGGGCACCGACAGGCAGCTTCGTGCACGATCTGGCCGTTGGCGCGTCTGAGCGCGTCCGAGCGCAACAAGTGCTGCGCGAGCGGCTGCACGCCGCGTGGCAGGGCACTCCTACGGATCGACCCCTTGTGATCCTGGCTCCATTCACGACACGCCCGCAGAAGCACTGGGTCGAAGCGGCCTGGGCCGAGTTGGGGCGGCAATTGCTCGCGCGAGGTCTACAGCCCGTGGTGCTGGGCGGCCCCGCTGATCGGGAGGCAGCCGAGCGCATTTGTGCAGGCCAGCCCCACCTGCTCAACCTGGCGGGTGCGCTGAAACTGGACGAAAGCGTGGCGCTGATCGCCCAGGCGCGGCTGCTGGTGGGCGTGGACACCGGTCTGACCCATATGGGTTCGGCGCTGCGCATCCCCACCGTGGCCTTGTTTGGCTCCACCCGGCCCTACCGGGAGGGCCCCACGCCGCTCACACGCATCCTCTACGACGGCCTGCCTTGCTCGCCCTGCAAGCGGCGCCCTACCTGCAACGGCGCCTTCACCTGCATGACGGGCATCACGCCTGAGCGCGTGCTCCAGGCCGCGTTGACGCAGATGGAGCTGTCCGCATGAAGATCCTGCATGTTGAAGCCGGGATGCACCTGTACGGCGGTGCGCTGCAAGTCGTCTTCCTGTTGAAAGGCTTGAAGGCGCGTGGTGTGACGTGTGTGCTGGCCTGTCCCACCGGCAGTGCCATCGCGACGGAAGCCGCACCTCACGCGCGCATCGTCGAGATGACCATGCGCGGTGACACCGACATCGGTCTGGTCGGGCGCCTGCGCAAGCTCATTCGCGCGGAGCGACCTGACGTGGTTCACCTGCACAGCCGCCGCGGCAGTGACCTCTGGGGTGGCGTAGCCGGCCGCCTCGAAGGCGTACCCGTTGTGCTGAGCCGCCGTGTGGACAATCCCGAGCCGCGCTGGCTGGTGGCCTTGAAGTACCGGCTGCACGATGCCATCGTCACCATTTCTGATGGGATACGCCAGGTGTTGCTGGCCGAAGGCGTGCCAGCGTCCAAGCTCACCCTGGTACTCAGCGCCGTCGACACCGAGCGCTACCGCCCGGACCGCAGCCACCTGGCTTGGTTCCGCGACACCTTTGAGATCGCAGACGACGAACTCACCATCGGCATGGTGGCCCAGTTCATCGCGCGCAAGGGCCATGTCACCTTGCTCGAAGCCCTGCCCGATGTGCTGACGCGCCACCCCCGGCTGAAGGTACTGCTGTTCGGTCAGGGACCGCTGCGCGACGACATCGCCGCCCGTGTCGCCAGCGACCCGCTGCTGTCCCAGCATGTTCAGCTACCCGGGTTCCGCAAGGACCTGGACCGCATTCTGCCCTGCCTGGACGTGCTCGCGCACCCGGCGCATATGGAAGGGCTGGGCGTGTCGCTGCTGCAAGCGGCGGCTTGCGGCGTGCCGCTGGTCGGCGGGCGCGCTGGCGGCATCCCCGAAATCATCCAGCCAGGGCTGAACGGCGAATTGATCACCCCAGGAGATGCCCCGGCACTGGCGCGAGCACTCGACGCCCTTCTCGCCTCGGCCAAGTTGCGTCAACAGTACGGGCAGGCCGGTCGTCAATGGGTGATCGAGCGATTCTCGATCGAGGCTATGGTCCAGGGCAATCTGTCGGTCTACCAGCGGCTTGCCGCCACCCACCGTTCATCGTGAACACACGCGTCGTCGCCCTGTACTTCGTTGCCTCACCGCTTCAGTACCTCGCGGCGAGGCAGATTGCCCAACGACATGAAGCGGGCGCCCGTCAGGTGCTCGTCTGGTACAAGAAAGGCCTGGCCAGCATCGTGCAGGCCGGAGACTGGGACGACTGCGTCTATATGCCCTGGCCGCGCTGGGATCCGCTCCCAGGCCCGATGGGACGCCACCGCCGCTTGCGCACCAACATCCGGACTGTGGCCGAACTGATCGGCCCGTGCGATGTGCTGCACATCCACAGCGCGGTGTTCGATACCGAAGCCATCAATTACTTCCTCAGGGCCCTGCCACGGCGCTGCGGTGCCCGCGCCATGGCCGCGCGCATCTTGCCCGACGGCGTGATCAGCATTCGGCGCTACCCCCTGTCGCTGAGCAAGCGGGGGATCCAGTACACACGCAAGCTGCGTCGGCTGCTCGCCCCCGAACTGGACTACTGGTGCTTCAGTGGAGACCGCATCGGCTCAGACGCACCGTTTTGCGACCGGATCTATGTGCTGCCCGGCCTACCCCATGAGTACCCCCCCGCCAAGACGGTCACGCTGGCCCCGCTGGTTGCAGCGCGTGAGTTGCAGGACGGCGGGCACTCATCGCGCCGCGCGCTGGTCATCGGTCAACCCATGGTGGGCGCCGGTCTGATGGCGGCAGCCGACCGGGATGCTGTCAGCGCCGAGATCCGGCAATGGCTACAGGCGCAGGGCTTTGACGAAGTGCATTACAAAGGCCATCCCAAGGATCCGAATCAGGAGCTTTGCGCTGCAGACTACCAGGTGCTGCAGCTTACCGAACCGGTCGAGCTGTGGATGAGCCGCCAGTCCTATCAGGCCGTGGTGGGCACACGCTCGACTGCCCTGCTGTTTGCTGCGCAGCTCTACGGTGCAGACACGGCCGTGTGCGCCTTCGGGTGGGACCGCACCCGTTTCAAATCACGCGCCGAAGCACGCGACATGGCCCGGGCATTCACTCAGGCAGGCGTGCGACTCATGCACCCGCCAGCACTTGACTGACGCACACGCTCAAGTTGTCAAATATGGCATCCGCCTCGTCACAGGCGGCAACCGACTCTTCGTTGTCTGACTGCACCAGGTAAGCGCGCCCAACACCGGCCGCGCGCGCCGCCAGCATGTCGGCTGGCTTGTCGCCCACCATCAGCGAGGCTGCCAGCGACAAACCATGCTCGCGCGCGGCACGCAGAATCATGCCCGGCTCCGGCTTGCGGCAATCACAGGCCACGGCATAGGCCGGCACCGTGCCGTTGGGATGGTGAGGACAGTGGTACACCGCCGTCAGCGTGACACCGGCCTGCTGCAGATGCTGCCGCATCTGCTCGGTCAGGCGCGCAAAGTCGTCCTCGGTGTACATGCCCCGTGCGATGCCCGATTGGTTCGTCACCACCACGAGCGCATAGCCCGCATCCTGCAGCGCGCGCATGGCCTCGATGGCGCCCGGAACGAACGCGAAGTCCTCCCAGCGATGCACATAGGCATGATCCACGTTGATCACCCCGTCACGATCCAGAAACGCCGCCTTGCGGCCGCCTTGCCCCTGAATGCGCTTGACCAGCGATGTGGTCGAGTAACCGTCCACGAACGGGATGGCCAGGCTCTGGCCGCCCCAGCTGCGAACCAGCGCGGTCTCCTCCAGCGTCTCCATGTCGTAGTCGCCGCCCTTGACGTACACATCGGGCCGCAGCGCGCGGATCAGCTCCACCGGCGTGCGTTCGTCAAAGAAGGTGACCATGGAAACAGAGGCCAAGCCGGCCAGCACCGCCGCGCGGTCCTCCGCGCGATTCAAGGGGCGCTCGGGCCCCTTGCCCAACTGGCGTGCCGAGGCATCCGAATTCACCGCAACCACCAGCGAGCCGCCCAACTGGCTGGCCGCATGCAGGTAGGCCACATGCCCGCGGTGCAGGACATCGAACACGCCATTGGTGAACACCACCGGGCGAGGCAACGCCGCCAGACGCTCTGCCGCATCAGCGCGGGCCACCACTTTTTCCAGCCACACGCTCATGCAAACAGCTCCTCGTAGCTGACGTGGGCGGTGCCGAACTTGCCCACCACAATGCCGCCAGCCTTGTTGGCCCAGATCATGGCATCGCGCAATGGCACACCCGCCGCCATCAGTGCCGCGACGGCCGCGATCACCGTGTCGCCCGCACCGGTAACGTCGTACACCTCACGGGCCTGCGCAGGCTCGTGGTGTGCGCCCAGGTCGTCGAACAGCGTCATGCCCTCTTCCGAGCGCGTCAGCAGCAGGGCCGACAACGCCAGCTGGGCCCGCAGCGCATCCACACGCGACTGCAGCGAATCTTCATCTCGCCATGCACCCACCACCTGGGCCAGCTCGGCCCGGTTGGGCGTGATCACCGTGGCGCCGGCATAGCGGGCGTAGTCCGACCCCTTCGGGTCCACGAGAACGGCCTTGCCTGCCACGCGGGCGAGTTCGATCATGCGGGGGATGTGGGCCAGCCCGCCTTTGCCGTAATCCGAGAACAGCACCACGTCGTGATCGGGCAGCACGCGGGCATACGCTTCCAGCATCTGCGAGAGCACCTCGTGATCCGGCTCGCGCTCGAAATCCGCCCGGATCAGCTGTTGTGAGCGCCCGATCAGCCTCAGCTTCATGATGGTTTGTAGCGCATCATCCTGCCCCAGCACAGAAGGCACACCTGACTCGGCCAGCAGCGTCTTGAGACGCCGGCCTGGTTCGTCGTTGCCCACCATGCTCAGCAAGGTCACGCCCGCGCCCAGCGCCTTGACGTTCAACGCCACGTTGGCCGCGCCACCCAGACGATCCTGCTCGGACGTCACTTTCACCACGGGCACCGGCGCTTCGGGCGAGATGCGGTCCACCGCACCGAACCAGTAGCGGTCCAGCATCACATCGCCCACCACCAACACGCGGTGGGCCGCCAGTTGAGCTCGACTCGGTATCACGCCAGCCCCAGTTCTGCTTCAATCAGGCCGCACAGCGTGTGGCCGATCAGGATGTGCGCCTCCTGAATGCGGGCCGTCACATCGCTGGGCACGACGATCGCCACATCGCACATCGGCTTCAACACCCCGCCGTCGCGTCCGAGCAGCCCCACCACCGACATGCCGATGCGTCGGGCCTCATCCACCGCGCGCACCACATTGCGCGAGTTGCCCGATGTGGAGATGGCCACCAGCACGTCGCCAGGGCGGCCGAGACCGGCCACCTGGCGAGCGAACACCTCGTCGAACGCGTAGTCGTTGCCGATGCAGGTGAGCGCAGAGCTATCCGTGGTCAAGGCGAGCGCGGCCAACGGGCGGCGATCTTTGATGAAACGGCCGGTCAGTTCGGAGGCCAGATGCTGGCTGTCGGCGGCTGAGCCGCCGTTGCCGCAGAAGAGGATCTTGCCGCCAGCCTCCAATGCCCGAGCGGCCACCAGGCCTGCAGCCTCCACGGCAGGCGACAAGCAATCCAGCGTCTCGAACAGTTGGCGATGCTGCTCCAAGTTCTGGGCGAAAAGCGACGTCATGAGCATGTGCACAGGGCAAGTGAGACCCGACATTGTCCGCCATCCTGCAAACACTGTCCGAGTGCGAGCACATACGGGATGGCGTCGCCGGTTTCGTGATGTCGGCCAGGGCGAGCAAGCCGAAGTCCCTACAATCTCTTGCCGCGTTCACGGCATAGAGCGAGACTTTCGTACAAATGCAAACCACACCACGGCCGCTGACTTTTGTTTGCGTGGCGACAGGTTCGTTGAATGGGCAGGCCGATGTCAGCATCAGCCGACTGTACGGAATGCTCCAGCGCTTCGCACCAGCTCCTTTTGAGCTTCTGTGCATCACCGATGAGCAACGGCGTCTCGATCCTCGTATCCAACAGATCGATGCGAGTTCCTGGCGAGAGTTCCGGCGCCCGGGGGTGCACCCCACCTACTACAAGCTGTCCTTGTTCAACCCCGACTACCTTGACCGGCACGACTTCATCTACCTGGACCTCAGCGTGATCATCCAGCACTCGCTGGCCCCCCTGGTTCAGTTCGCCGAACGTTGCGGATCCGACCTGGTGGGCGTGCGTGACTGGTTTGCCAGCGAACTCAACTCCTGCGTGATGCGCGTCCGTAACACATCGCTGGCGTTCATACATCAAGATTTCGTCGAAGGCAGGACATATCCTGAGGCGGTTCCTGGCGATCAGGACTTCATTGCTGGCGCCATGCATGCACGCGGCCACACGCTCTCCTTCTTTCCAGAAGACCATGTCGTCAGCTTCAAGAAGACCATGCGGCAGGGCGCCGGCCATTGGGCAGCGGCCAGATCCATGGCCGAGAACGCCCAGATCGTGAAGTTTCACGGCGCGCCGAAGCCGGACCGCGTCTTCGAGCGGTTCTACATGGAGGCTCGCTACGGTCCACGTTACTGGATCCGGGGTCGCTTCCGCTTCCCCTTCGACATGGCCCACCTCCGCAACTGCTGGGACAGCAGCACTCCCACTCCCCCTTGACACAGCGATGCGCATCTACGTCATCAATCTGGAAAGACGCCCCGATCGCCGCCCAGGCATCGAGCAACAGCTCAGCGAACTCAACCTCTCGCCTACCTGGGTTCGAGCGGTCGACGGCCACGCACATGATTTCGGGGCCGTCCATCAGGCCGTGCTGATGCAATCAGGACTGCGACATACAGAGCTGGCCTGCTACTTGAGCCACCTGGCAACTTGGCAGACGGTAATCGACGCCGATGATGATCATGCGGTCGTACTGGAGGACGATGCCATCATCGGTCACGACTTTCTGTCTGTCACACAGAGTCTCGTCCAGTGGCTACCCCGGATTCCGCTGATAAGACTGTCTGCCCTACAGAAGCAGGTCGGGCACACCATCGCTGACATCGACCACGCACACCGTCTTGTTCTGCCCACGAAAAGCGTCAGCGGCACTCAAGGCTATCTTGTGTCCAGGCACGGGGCAAGGCGGTTGCTTACGCAGTTGAATGACATCCGACTGCCGATCGACACCGCACTGGACCGCTACTGGTTGCTGAACACACCGATCGGTGTCGTCACCCCGCCGCTGGTCGGCGAAGACGGCGACAGCCCCTCTGACATCGCGGAGGCCGGCCGCCGGGATGTATCGAGAGACCATCGCCTGATCCCCCGCATCAAAGATTCGCTGCGCAAACGAATGGGCATCCTCACCATGTATGCACGCATCAAGGGGCAGCGCGCAACTCCATGATGCGTCAGGGTGAGCTACCGGCCACTGCGGTTGCGCCAGGAGCAGGGGTGGGCTGCGACTGGCCGGCGACCGCCTGAGCCAGACGCACCCAGCCATTGTTATATATCGGCCGTTCAAACGCACGCGTGATCCCCAGCGGCCCCACAGCGATGAACATCGCCAATACGAACCATACCGTTCGTCGCCGACTGTCGAAATGAGACGACAGCGCATCCCGGAAACGCCCATACCGCCACGCAAACACCGCGAGCGTCAACATCGCGTTGGTGAGCGCCACCGCCCACCAGCGGAAGTAGTCATGGCCAATCGCCATCAGCAACAAGGGGCCCGAGAACGCTGCAACGAGCAACGCCTTGGCCGAGACTGGAAGCTGCTTGCGTGCGGTGGCCCACACGGGCCGAAACAAAACAATCAATGGCACCAGCAAAAACAGGAGCATCCAGATGTGGTCCCGCACATACCGCCAGCTCACGGCCTTGCGCACCGTGAACTCGACGTTCGCTCCGACCGTGTTGCGGAACAGCACAGACACCGAATCTGCGTTGACCCAGGCGCCATGACGCTCTGTCAGCAGCTTGGTGTAAGTCTGAAAGTCCAGACTGGACATGTGGCCACGCATCCACACCGCAGCCATCAGCAGCGACAACAGCCCCCCTGCGCCCAGCACCCTGGCCAGAGTGGCCCTCGAAGGATAAAACCAGTACCAACAGGCCAGCACCCCTGGGAGAAACATGAAGAACGCCGCCTCATGAACCAGGATCGATACCGCCATCAAAGCCACCAGCACAACCGCAGTCAACAGCGAGTTGCGCCAAGCCACAGCACCCACAGCCCCCAGAGCCAGAAGCATGTTGATCTGATCAAAGCGCCCGAGATCAAATGCTGCGTTCGCGATCGTTGCGGGACAACACAGCGCCACGGCCGCAAAATGCCATAGTCCGCGATGGGTCCCACCGAATCGCCAAGCAGGAGCCAGGAATGCCCATGCCAGCACCGCAACCAGCACGGCCAGCACACACGTACCGGCCCACTGAAAGTGCTGAAGACTTGTCGGCAGGCCCCAGCTGCGCCAAAACTCGCCAACGAGTGCCCGCTTGGAAAAGCCATGTTCGTAACTGAACAGCCAGTGCGTGAAGGACCATCCCCGCCGGACCTCATAGGCTCCGACCACCGTGACCACGCCAAGCAAGAGCAGCCACATCAGCGCCCTGAACCGCTCAGGATCAGGCCGTGAGCCTTGCATCATGTTCCGCGCCTTGCATGCCGGTTTCACCTCTTACTGCCAGCGACGCCAGCGACGTTGTTTGCGGCCACATTCTACGCATCAGCCACCCCATCGCCCTCAAGTCATGATCAGTCGTCTCCGCGGTCTGATTGATGCAGATGAACTTGGGGCGCGCGTGCGCGATGCGTTCCAGGCGCGCCCCGGCCTGGTCGCCTCCGAGATTCACAAAGCAACTGTCATCCAGGTTGAGGCCGCGAATGGCCAGATCCTTCCAGCTGCGCCGCGCGCGAATGGCACGAAGGTAGTTTGGGCGAGCCCTGCCCGTGGCAATGCCGTAGAAGGCGTGCAGGTAGAACGGGTTGATGGTCGTCGCAACACGGAACCGTGCGGAGGCCACTGCAGCGAAGTCCTCAGGAAACTGATCTTCCAACTCGAACATCAGGCTGCGAGAGATCGCCTTGGGTTGGTGCCGAACCTCGTAGCAAATGAGCCTGTCGAGTTGCCTCATCACCCTCAGTCGACTCTGCTCTACCGAGCCACTATGAAGCACGTCCAGATTGCCCGGAAGCAACTCAGGTCGGGCGTGCCAGGGCCTGGCGCGCGGAAAGCGTGTCGAGGTAAAGACCCGAGGACGCCCAGCCCGATCAAAAAAGGTCGCTGGGGTCACCGGTCTTCCCAGGAACATGTCATCGTTGAAATAGATGAATCGCTCAGCCAAACCAGGAATGTGATGCAGTTGCGATTCGATCCCCCGCGCGGCGTAGCAGGGCAGCCAAGCGGGATTAAGAAAGATATCCCGGTGGTCCACGATTCCCACCTTTGGGCTGATCTCACGCAGCCAGTCCGGTCGTTGGCCGTCCGTGACGACATGAATGCGGTTCACCCACGGCGCATAAGCCAGTACGGAGCGGATCGAGTACCTCAGTTCGCCAACGCTGCGAAATCTTGCCGCATGACAGGCAGCCGGGTCGGAACGTCCCGCAGCCGCCTGAAACGCTGCCTTGCGCGCTGCCCACAGTCGGTCAGACCCGTCCACCCAGGTGTAGACAACGTCTACATTCATGCTGTCCGTTTGGCGCCACTGCATGTGTCCTCCTGTTGGGCAAGCAGGGGCGCCGACGGCCGTCACCGCTTGGCGCAGTGAATGCCGGCGCACCACCCGACTCTTCATGACAGAATTATTACATTCCCCCCAAATATATGGTGAGCGCAGCATCGTGCGTAAGCCTGCTTTCCTGTGCCACCCTCCAGAGCGCGTCTTTCCGTTTCTGGAAACGGGCATGGCGGAGGCAGAGTTCTTCCGGAAACTGAGGCAGGCTCAACTCGATCGCCTCCGGGAGTTGCGGCTCGCTCTTCATCGAGCGGCGGTTCACGACATTGAAGAGATCGAGTCTCTCGTCCGCAGTCGTTACGACCGCGCCACTGCAGACGAGATCAGCCCCTTCGATTCATACCGCTACATTCTTTTTGGGCAGGTACTGCTGTTGCGCGACGCCACGGGTCGCCTGGCCGCCTGTGTCTACGAAGCAGGCTATGACCATCCCGATCGGCCGTCATACCTTTTCAGGCTGATTGTCCGCGCCGACATGGAGTCGCTCGGGTTGGGTACCCTGCTCAACCGCTTGTCTCTCGCGTTGGCTTACGAGAGAGGCGCGCGTTCGCGCAACGCGCTCGTGTCTCTCGACAATCCGAGGTCCTTGTACGTCCACCTCAACAAGGTCGGCAGCTACTTTACGGACCTGCTGGAGGTTCAGCTTCCGGGGCTGGCCAACCACCTGGTGTCATCCAGACCGATCACCATCGAGACGGTAGCCGGCAACCTGATCGACGACCAGAAGTCCGACGCCATGCTGGAGACGGGAGCCGGAACCACCGGACTGAAGCTGGTTCACACCCAGGACATCTCCATGCTGCGCGAACTCATGCGCCACCAGGGTTATCGCGTCGTCGCCGTCGCGAGAAAGTCCATCTCGGTCGATGGCGCTATGCTGATCTTGATGCCCACCCATCCCGTGCCCGCGTGTTAACGGCCGCGCAGCATGCGCCAGGCGACGCTCAGCAGGCGTCGCACCGTGTGACGAGAAGGATCCAGCTTCCAAACAGCTTGCACATCCTGCCAACGCAATGGAAAACCATAGTGGCGCCCGAGCGCCTGCAAGAACAGATCGCGTTGCTGACACCTTGTCAGCCCGGTGTGGTGGGCCAGTACCGCGTCGCGTGCGGCCTCGATCAACTGTCGATGCTGCGAGGTGATGCGGTCTGCCCGCGCCCGCCCATCGACCTCCATGGTGATCTCGTTGACCCGTACTCCTTGGGCGCCTGCTCGCAACAGGCTCATCCACACATCGAGGTCCTGCCAGGCAGGCAGCCCTTCGCGAAACCCGCCGACCGCCAGAATCAGCTCCTTGGGCACAAAGATTTGATTGCCGACGCAATTGCCCTTGCACAGGTCGTCCATCGACACCTGGGCCGGCCGACGACTGACTGAAACACCGGCAGGCAGCAGCAAACGGGATTGCGCGTAGAGAAAGGTTCGGGATCGCCCCCTGCTTGCATGGGGCCAAGCCTCCGCGAACGCCATCAAGCGGCGAGGCAAGAACACATCGTCATCGTCCAAGCCCGTGACGAACTCGCCCCGCGCGGCGCGCAACGCCAGATTTCGCGCGGCAGGCGCACCCTGGGGCTGAGGCTGACGAAACCACCGCAAGCGTGGCTCGCGCATGCTCCACGTCGCCAGCAACTCGGGCGTATCGTCGACCGAGGCGTCGTCCACGACAACCACCTCAAACGATGGATAGTCTTGATCGAGAACTGAACGGACCGCCCGCTCCAGCAGCGCCCGTCGGTTGCGGGTGGGAACGTACACGGTAATCAACGGAAGCAACACAGTGTCGGACAATGGCGAAGCCCGCAGGAACCTGATGGATGCGAATTACATCATGCGCAATGCCTGCTCACTAAAATATCGCCAATGAGGCTTAACCATCGATTCAAGCTCTTGCGCTCCGGCGATGCGCTGGAAGCGCTGCGCCAACTGAACCGCCTGCGTTCAAGCGAAAACTCTCCTTGGCGACGCACGCCTCCGGCGGGACGCATGCGAGGCATTGACTTCTACCCGCCAGGGAAGCTCGTGTGGGTCATGGCCAGTGCGATGCGTCGGTTCAGACGCAAGCATGGGCGTTATCCGTCCATCGTGTCACCGATGGGCTTCAACGAGAAAGTCTTCTGGTTCAAGTTCTTTGGCGAGATCCCCGTGCCATGCGGCGGCGACAAGCTATCGACGCACCGGTTCATTCCTCAGTCCCTTCTGGACCAATTGCAATGCGCACCGCTTGTCTGGCAAAGCAACGTTCCCAAACTGCCGGACAACAATGCCCTCCCGCCTGGAATCTACTACCTCAAGGCGAACCTGGGCTGCGGCATGTTCGAACGCATCACCTATCCTTTGACTGATGAACTCCGGTTGGCTCTGGAAGAACGCGCATCGGTTTGGCTACGCTCGCGTTTCGGATTCGATGACGGGGAATGGTGGTACAACACGTTCGAGCCGAAGCTATTGATCGAACGAAGCGTGTGCGGAACGGAAGACGCGATCTCCTGGAACTTCTATGTGCTCAATGGACACATTCCGATGGTCGGCATGTTCGTCAAGCACGCCGACGGTACACAAGAGTCGTCCTGGCTGGACGCAAGCTTTCAGCCGCTGCCCTGGCAATCTGCGCTTCCACCCGTCAAGCAGTACCGCATCCCCGACAATTGCGAGCAGATGCTTCATTTCGCGCGTGAGGTCGCGCGCCCATTTTCCGCCGTACGTGTTGATTTCCTCCAAGGTAGCGATGGGCGCACGTATCTCTGTGAACTCACTTTCTCACCGGGCAACGCGTTGTCGAGGCGACCGCCTGAGGTCGACGCCTTGCTGAGCAAGCCATGGAAAATGCTTCGATGATGTCCTTTGACGAACTGCCCGCTGACGTGCGTGAGTGGCTGACAACTTGGGAGCAGCATATCCGCCAACTCCGTTTTGACGAGGCGGAGCAGCTCTTTGACGTCAACGTTCACAGCTACGGTACTGTGATGAGTGTTGTGACGGGGCGCCCGGCACTCGTCGCCCACCAATGGCGTGCGGTGTGGCCCCGTACGCGGGGATTCCGGTTTGTCCCTGAGTCCATCAAAGGATGGGGATGCCACGGCTTGTTCAGCATCGCCGCCCAATGGTCGAGTGAAGGACTTGATGCGCACAGCGGGGAGCCGTTCCAGCGCGAAGGGCGCGCCACCATGGTCTTGCATGAACTGGACGGGCGCTGGCACGCCGTTCACACGCATCTGTCCATCAATCCGGCTCCGGAGCCCTTCCTGCAGTAGGATTCGCCCCCGCGGGGTCGCGTTCATTCTGACTGGCCTGCGCGTTGACAGAAGTCACGATGGACGACAAAGCCACCTTTGAGAAGCTGCTCACCTACCTGCGACACCAGTGGCGCGCATTGGCCGCCGCGCTGGTGTTTTTCCTGCTGAGCTCTGCGGTGGAGCCGGTCATCCCGGCACTGTTCAAGGTGCTGATCGATTCGGGGTTCCAGGAAGGCCTGAAGTACCCGTTGTGGCTGGTACCTGTTGTGGTGATCGGCCTGTTCATGATCCGCGGGTTCTTCAACTTTGCAGGCACCTTTGTCATGAGCCACGCCAGCAGCATGATGGTGCTGGCCTTGCGCACGGACCTGATGCGCGCGCTGCTCAAGGCCGATGCCAGTCTCTTTACGACACTGAGCCCAGGCAAGGCGGTAGCCAAGGTCATCAATGACCCTCAGCAGGCATCCCGGGCGCTGAGCAATGCGGCGGTCAATGTCGTACGCAACGCCACCACACTGCTTTTTCTGTTGGCGTATCTGTTGTACCTGAACCCAGCGCTCACAGCTCTGGCCTTCATCACCATGCCGCTGCTGGGCTTCAGCGTCAAGCTCATCCGCAAGCGCCTCCTCAAAGTGGGAGAAGCTCAGTACGCTGCACAAATGAAGCTGGTGGCCACTGTCGACGACAACGCCCGCGCTTGGCGCGTGGTGCGAACATTCGACGCTGCAGACATCGAGATGGCGCGCTTCGAGCGCGACGCGCAGCACCACCGTCGCATGTCCATGAAGCAGGTTTCCACCAGTGCGCTCATCACGCCAGTCACACAGGTGTTCGCGGCCATTGGCGTCTCCATCATTCTCACCCTGGCCATCTGGCAAGCCAGTCAGGGGCAGGCTACCGTGGGCGAATTCGTCTCGTTCATCACCGCCTTGCTGATGACCATTTCCCCCATGCGCCAGTTGACCGATGTCTTCACCCCCCTCAGCGGCGCCATGGTCGCGATGAAAGGCGCCTTTGAGCTGACAGCCGCGCCGAGCGAGCCTGACACGGGCACACGGACGTTGGACAAGAGTGACGGAGAGATCGCGTTCCGTCAGGTCACGCTCCGGTACGATGGTGCCTCAGCCCCCGCGCTCAATGGCTTGGACCTTCATGTGGGCAAGGGACAGACGGTGGCGTTGGTGGGTTCGTCCGGCGCTGGAAAAAGCACGGTGGTCAGCGCGCTGCTGCGCTTTGCCCATCCGCAATCTGGTGAGATCACGCTGGACGGCGTACCTATCAACGACCTCAAGCTGGCGAGCCTGAGGCGCAATTTTGCCGTGGTCTCGCAAGACATCATTCTGTTTGAGGGCACCATCGCGCAGAACGTCGCCTATGCGAGCACTCATGGCGTTGACCGGCAACGCGTCGAGTCTGCCCTTCGGGCCGCCAATTTGTGGAACCACGTCGCCACGCTGCCGGACGGTATGGACAGCGACATCGGCACAAACGGCAGCAAGCTGTCGGGCGGCCAGCGACAAAGGCTTGCGATCGCGCGCGCGCTTTACCGCAACGCCCCGATATGGATCTTTGACGAGGCCACCTCAGCGCTTGACTCTGAGTCCGAAAGCGTGGTCCAGAAATCGATCGAAGATCTACGGGGCAGCAAGACGCTGATCATCATTGCGCACCGCCTCAGCACCATCCGAAACGCGGACGTGATCCATGTGATGAGCGAAGGGCGCGTTGTGGAATCAGGCTCACACGACGCTCTGATGGCCCTCGGCGGCCTGTATGCGGGCATGGTGCGCATACAGGCCACGCACTGAGTGCGGTCAGCGTCGCCGGCCAGATTGATGCCTGAAGTACTCGATCGTTCGAACCAGGCCCTCACTCAACGGCACCGTCGGACGCCAGCCCAGCATCTGCTGCGCCAAGGTGATGTCAGGGCGCCTCTGACGAGGGTCATCGCTAGGTAGCGGCCTGAAGACGATCTTGGACACACTCGCCGTGAGGTTGAGCACCTGCTCAGCCAATTGCAGCATCGTGAACTCCTCAGGATTGCCGGCATTCACCGGACCGGTGAAACCGGGTTCAGAATCCATAAAGGACACCATGGCATTCACCAGATCATCAACATAGCAAAAGCTACGGGTCTGCTGCCCATCCCCGTAGATGGTGATGTCCCTCCCGGACAAGGCCTGCATGATGAAGTTGCTGATCACGCGGCCGTCGTCCGCGCACATGCGGGGGCCGTATGTATTGAAGATGCGCATGACTTTGATCTCCAGGCCATACTGCCGGTGAAAATCGAAGAAGAGCGTTTCCGCCCCACGCTTTCCTTCGTCGTAGCAACTGCGAACCCCAACTGGATTCACGCGCCCCCAGTAGGACTCGGGCTGTGGGTGAACGTCGGGATCACCATAAACCTCGCTGGTAGATGCCTGCAGGATGCGCGCACCCAGTCGCTTGGCCAGATCCAGCATGTTGATGGCGCCAAGGATGTTGGTTTTCATCGTCTGAACGGGATCTCGCTGGTAATGCACCGGGCTGGCCGGACACGCAAGGTGATAGATCCGATCGACCTCGACCATGAGGGGCACTGTGACGTCGTGACGCAGCACATCAAACATGGGGTGATTCGTCAGGTGCGCAATGTTTTGCCGCGAGCCCGTGAAATAACTGTCGACACATAACACTTCGTGCCCATCGCGCAACAAGCGCTCACACAAATGCGAGCCGATAAGACCCGCGCCTCCCGTTACCAACACGCGCATGAATGCTCCCTTGTATCCAGAACGTAAAATTTACAGGATGACCGGGGCGCCAGTTGCGCATGTGTCGGCACTCTCAAATACATACAGCCTATGCGTTGCGTTTGCGTCATCAACAACTTCAACTACGCCAAATACCTTCCAGAGTGCCTGGATTCCGTGCGGCAGCAATCCCGTCCTTTTGACCGGGTGCTGCTCGTCGACGACGGATCGACAGATGAATCGTTGAACATTTCTCGGGCATACGCCCAGCATTGGCCCGAGATGAAAATCATTTCCAAGCCAAATGGCGGGCAGCTTTCCTGTTTCAACGCGGTGGTGCCATACATCGACAAGGACGACCTGGTATGCCTGCTGGACGCAGACGATGTTTATCCCCCCGACTATCTGGCCTGTCTGACAGAAGAAGTCAACGCTGAGCCAGCAGATTTCTACTTCTGCGAACCGCACAAGTTCGATACCGTGCAAAGCCCGCTCACCACAGCCAAGGCAACCGCAAGCAACACTCCAAACTTCACCTGGCAGGTTTCGAGCTATGCCACGCGCATGTGGCAGTTGTGGATCGGCTCCCCCACCTCATGCGTGTCAGTCAGAGGCAAGCTTTATCTTGACCTGCTGCCCTACCCCCATGAAGCTGAATGGCGAACACGGGCCGATGACATTCTCGTGTGGGGCGCAAGCCTGATCGGCGCATCCAAACGCCATCTGCTCGACTTGCGGGTGGGATACCGCATGCACCAGAGCAACGCGTTCGCCGGACGGGTCTTCTCAGATGCATATGAGATCAGGCGAGCCATGCATGTCGATCGCTTGTTCAACCACTACTGTTCATCGTTTCAGCTCTCCAGACGCCCACCGACCCTGAAGGACTGGGCTCGCCGAGAGGCGTATCTCGTTCCCGAACATCTGTGGAAACGCTACCGACTGCCCAGCAAGCGCAAACTCTACTTGGCCAAGTACCGAGGCCTCAGAAAGCAGATCAAGAAGCTCCGATGGATGCTGCGCGGCGGCAAATGATCAAACAGGAAGGTGCTCAAGCCGCTACGGACCGTCAATTGGAAGGCTGATGCGCCTTTTTTCCAACTTTGCCTGCTTCGTTAGCTGGCACCATGAACGAGCCCCGCCTGCGCTACCATCTGATCCCTGATGACGCTTACGCCTGCATTTCCACCCCATGGCCGCTGAGTCCACCCTCGCCGACTCCCCAGGCACGCTCTCCGGCGTCGCCCGGGTGCTCGTCAACGCCGGCAAACTCGACCCCAAATCGGCCGAGGCGCTGCTGCGTACGGCCAAAGAGCAGCGCCGCAGCTTTGTCGCGACCCTGGTTCAGACCGGCACCATTGAGGCCAGCGAACTGGCGCACACGCTCTCGCAAGCCTTGTCGGTGCCGCTGCTGGATCTTTCGGCGGTCGACCTGCAGCGCGTTCCCAAGGGCATCGTCGACAACAAGCTGGCGGCTCAGTACCAGGTGTTGCCGCTATCCAAGCGGGGCAATCGGCTGTTTGTCGCCGGAGCCGACCCCACCGATCAGGAAGCCATCGAGCGCATCAAGTTCACCACGCAGCTCACACCCGAGTGGGTGCTGGTCGAACAGGACAAGCTGGCCAAGGCCCTGGAGGGCATGACGGCGACCGCTGAAGAGCAGCTGTCGGCCATTGCATCGTCCGATTTCGAGTTCGATGTTACCGAAGACATCGGCTCGCCGGCTCCTGAAGCGTCCGACATGTCGTCCGAGGTGGAAGACGCGCCGGTGGTGCGCTTTCTGCAGAAGATGTTGATCGACGCGATCAATGCCCGCGCGTCCGACCTTCACTTCGAGCCCTACGAGTACAACTACCGGGTGCGTTTCCGGATCGACGGCGAGTTGCGCGAGATTTCGCAGCCGCCGCTGGCCATCAAGGACAAGCTCGCCTCTCGGATCAAGGTGATCTCCAAGCTGGACATCGCCGAAAAGCGCGTGCCGCAGGACGGCCGCATGAAGCTGAAATTCGGCAACAAGGCGATCGATTTCCGGGTCAGCACCCTGCCGACGCTGTTCGGCGAGAAGATCGTGATCCGGATTCTGGATCCGTCTTCAGCCAAGCTGGGCATTGAGGCGCTCGGATATGAGCCTGAAGAAAAGGCCCGCTTGGTCGAGGCGATCAAGCGGCCTTACGGCATGGTGCTGGTCACCGGGCCAACCGGTTCGGGCAAGACGGTGTCGCTCTACACCTGCCTGAACATCCTGAACCAGCCGGGCGTCAACATCGCCACGGTGGAAGACCCGGCTGAAATCAACCTGCCCGGCATCAACCAGGTCAACGTGAACGACAAGGCGGGGCTGACGTTCTCTGCCGCGCTGAAGGCGTTTCTGCGTCAGGATCCCGACATCATCATGGTCGGTGAAATCCGTGACCTGGAAACCGCCGACATCGCCATCAAGGCCGCCCAGACCGGTCACATGGTGATGTCCACGCTGCACACCAATGATGCGCCCACCACGCTGACCCGGATGATGAACATGGGGGTGGCGCCGTTCAACATCGCGTCGTCCGTCATCCTGATCACCGCCCAGCGCCTGGCACGTCGCCTGTGCGAGAACTGCAAGGCGCCGGCGGAGTACCCGCGACAGGCGCTGCTGGATGCGGGTTACAAAGAGGCCGAACTGGATGGCAGCTGGAAGCCGTATCGTGCCGTAGGTTGCTCATCTTGTAACAACGGTTACAAAGGACGGGTGGGCATTTACCAAGTCATGCCCATCAGTGAGGAAATCCAACGCATCATTCTCAGTCAGGGCACAGCCATGGATATTGCTAAGCAGGCCAAGGCAGAAGGCGTGCGAGACTTGCGCGAATCCGGGCTGGTCAAGGTGAAACAGGGGGTCACCTCCCTGGAAGAGGTCATTGCAGTGACCAACGAGTGACCGGCCCCTGCCTCAGACGGAGTTTGCCTACATGGCCACGGCAGCAAAGAAACCAGAAGACTTCATTTTTGAATGGGAAGGCAAGGACCGCGCCGGCAAGGTCGTGCGCGGCGAGATGCGCGCCGGCGGCGAGGCCATGGTCGGCGCGACGCTGCGGCGCCAGGGCATCCTGGTGCAGAAGGTCAAGAAACGTCGCACCAGTGGCGGAGGCTCGATCAAGCCCAAAGACATCGCTGTCTTCACGCGCCAGCTGGCAACGATGATGAAGGCCGGGGTGCCGCTGCTGCAGTCATTCGACATCGTCGCGCGCGGCAGCACCAACCCCCGTGTCACCAAGTTGCTCAATGACATCCGCGGCGATGTCGAGACCGGCACCAGCCTGTCGGCGGCCTTCCGCAAGCACCCGTTGTACTTCGACGCGCTTTACTGCAACCTGGTCGAAGCCGGTGAAGCGGCCGGTATCCTGGAAACCCTGCTGGATCGCCTGGCGACCTACCAGGAAAAGACGATCGCCATCAAGCAAAAGATCAAATCGGCCCTGACCTATCCCGTGGCCGTGCTGGTCGTGGCTTTCGTGGTGGTGGCCGTGATCATGATCTTCGTGATCCCGGCGTTCAAAGAGGTGTTCACCTCGTTCGGTGCCGACCTCCCGGCCCCCACGCTGTTTGTGATGGGGATGTCCGAGATCTTCGTGCAGTACTGGTGGGCCATCTTTGGTGCCATCGGCGGCGGGGTGTATTTCTTCCTGCAGAGCTGGAAGCGCTCCGAGGTCATGCAAAAGCGCATGGACCGCCTGCTGCTGAAAATGCCCGTCTTCGGCGACATCATGTACAAGGCGGCGGTCGCACGCTGGACGCGGACGCTGTCCACGATGTTTGCCGCGGGTGTGCCGCTGGTCGAAGCGCTCGATTCGGTGGGGGGTGCGGCAGGCAATGCCGTGTTTGCCGAGGCCACCGAACAGGTGCAGAAGGACGTGGCCACGGGCACCAGTCTGACCAACGCCATGCAGACCACCAGCGTCTTCCCGGTGATGGTGCTGCAAATGTCGGCCATTGGCGAGGAATCCGGCGCGCTCGATCAGATGCTGGGCAAGGCGGCCGACTTCTACGAAGAAGAGGTGGACGAAGCCGTGAAGGCGCTGTCCAGCCTGATTGAGCCCTTCATCATCGTGATCCTGGGCACCATCATCGGCGGCATCGTCGTGTCGATGTACCTGCCGATCTTCAAGCTGGGTCAGGTGGTCTGAGCCTTGTCGAACCTGCCGTTTCTGAGCGTCCTGCTGGACGTGGTGCTCACCCCGTGGGGGTTGGGCGTGCTGGGCCTGTGCGTGGGCAGCTTCCTCAACGTGGTGGTCCACCGCATGCCCCGCATGCTGGAGGCACGCTGGCAGGCTGACGCGGCCGACATGCTGGGCCAGCCGCCCCCGACCGCCGAGCCGCTCAGCCTGTCCAAACCCGCCTCACGCTGTCCGGCGTGTGGCCACGCCATCCGCTGGTACGAGAACATTCCCGTGCTGAGTTGGCTCGTGCTGCGCGGCAAGTGCTCGGCCTGCAAGACGCCCATCTCGCTGCGTTATCCCTTGGTCGAGCTGGCCACAGGCGGGCTATTTGTGCTGTGTGGCCAGCAATTCGGTGCCCAGCCGACCACCCTCTTGTGGTGCGGCTTCGTGGCGGTGCTGCTCGCAGCCGCCCTCATCGACTGGGACACCACCCTGCTGCCCGACGACCTGACGCTCCCCCTGATGTGGGCAGGACTCATCGCGGCCGCGCTGGGCTGGACGACACTGCCGCTGACCGACGCCCTGTGGGGCGCCGTGGCGGGCTACCTGTCCTTGTGGTCGGTCTATTGGCTGTTCAAGCTGACCACCGGCAAGGAAGGCATGGGCTACGGCGACTTCAAGCTGCTGGCCGCCCTGGGTGCCTGGCTGGGCTGGAGCATGATCCTGCCCATTGTGCTGGGCTCGTCCATCATTGGCGCGGTGGTCGGCATCGTGATGAAGGTGTCGGGCCAACTGCGCGAAGGCGTGTACGTGCCCTTTGGCCCCTTTCTGGCAGGCGCCGGCCTGGTGGTGACCCTCGCGGGCGCGCCAACCGTGCTGGAGTGGCTGGGCTGGGCATGAGCGCTGGGGCCCCCTCGGCGCCTCGCCGCTTGACGGTGGGCCTCACCGGCGGCATTGGCAGCGGCAAGTCCACGGTCAGCCAGATGCTGACCGAGTTGGGCGCCCATCTGGTCGACACCGATGCGATCTCGCGCAGCCTGACCGCACCGCAGGGCGCGGCCATCCCGAAGATCGCGCAGCATTTCGGCGATCACTTGATCACCCCCGACGGCGCGATGGACCGTGCACGCATGCGTGAACTGGCCTTTGCCGACCCGATGGCGTTGGCGCGGCTTGAAGCCATCCTTCACCCCATGATCCAGCAGCACGCGGCCGCGCATGCCAACCTGGCGCTGCCCGATCAGCACGTGGTGTATGACGTCCCGCTGCTGGCCGAATCCGGCCCGCACTGGCGCCAGCGCGTCGACCGCATCCTGGTGGTCGACGCCGAGCCAGAAACGCAGATTGCCCGGGTCATGGTGCGCTCGGGCTGGCCCCGTGAGGCCGTCGAAAAGGTGCTGGCGAAGCAGGCCAGCCGGGAAGTCCGGCGCGCACTGGCGGACCACATCATTCTCAACGAAGGACTGACCCTTCAGCAATTGCGCCACGAGGTCGAGAAGCTCTGGCGCCTGTGGAACAATGGTGGTTGACCTCCGGACTTGAACCGCATCAGGTGGCGCGTTGATCATTTACGAATACCCGCTGAGTGAGAGCATCCGCACGATGCTGCGCCTGGAGCACCTGTTCCAGCGCCTGACCGTGCTGATGTGGCGCGAAGACCCGGTGGATCACCACCACGCGCTGGCCACCGTGTTCGAGGTCATGGACGTGGCCTCACGCGCCGACCTCAAGACCGACCTGCTGCGCGATCTGGATCGCTACAAGAACCAGTTCATGTCTTACCGCGGCAACCCAGCCATCCAGGAGGCCGTGCTTGATGAGGTGCTCGGCCGCCTTGAGCAGGCCTACAGCAGCCTGCAGTCCCTCGCCGGCAAGGCGGGCCAGAGCCTGCAGGCCAACGACTGGCTGATGAGCATCCGCAGCCGCATCAGCATACCGGGCGGCACCTGCGAATTCGACCTGCCCGCCTATTTTGCCTGGCAACATCTGCCGGCGGCGCAGCGCCAGGCCGACCTGCACGGCTGGGTGGGCACCCTCGCGCCTTTTGCGCAGGCCATCCAGCTGATGCTGGGTCTGCTTCGGGATGCAGGGCACCCGCACATGGTGGCCGCCCCTTGCGGGCAGTATCAGCAAAGCCTCAAGGAAAGCCGCAACTACCAGTTGCTGCGCCTGCGCATCGACGAAACCCTGGGCCTCATCCCCGAGGTCAGCGCCAACCGCCTCATGGTGTCCATTCGCCTGATGCGGGCGGAAACCGACGGCAAGCTCAAGCTGGCCGCCGACAGCGATGCGGGGTTCGAGCTCACCCTGTGCGCGTGAGGCGGGTCGGGATGGCTGACACGAGCTCTTCGGCAACGGGCGCCAAGCGCCTCAAGGTGCGCTGCCCCTCATGCGGCGAGATGCACCTCTACAGCCTGGACAACCCCTACCGCCCCTTCTGCAGCAAGGGCTGCAAGGCCATCGACCTGGGCGCCTGGGCCAGCGAGCAGTACCGCGTCGAGGCCAAGCCAACCAGCGAAGACCTGCTGGACGACAACGGGGTGTGAGGCGTCAGGTTGACGCCCCCATGGCCTTGAGCGCCCGCGCCACGCGGTCCGACAGTTTTTCGGTGCTGATGCGCTCGCGCAGGCGCTCGACCATCAGCGGCAAGCTGAAGGGGCTGGGTCGCTTCAAGACGATCCAATCCATCTGCCACCCCTGAAGCCGCACCAGCGCGTGCTGCAGCCGAACCAGTTCCAACTCCTGGCTGAGTACCTCGCGTTGTGCCTGCTGCAACAGGCGGTTGTCCGGGTCGTGCTGGCGGAACACCTCGTAATACAGACCGCTGGAAGCCTGCAGCTGTCGCGCGCTCTTGGCCTGGCCCGGGTAGCCCGTGAACAGCAGCCCCGCCACCCGCGCGATCTCCCGAAAGCGCCGCAGCGCAAGCTCGCCCGCGTTGAGGCTGGCCAGGATGTCGTCGGCCAGCTGGTCGGGCCGCAGGGCTTCGCGCAGGGTGGCCTCGTCCAGCGGCATGGGTTCGGCACTGAGCAGCTCGAGCCCATGGTCGTTGACCGCCAGGCTGAAGGTGTTAGGGCGCGCATGTGCCAGCCGCCAAGCCAGCACGCTGGCCAGGCCCAGATGCGCCAGACGGCCGGCAAACGGGTAGAGCCAGAGGTGGTGACCCTCGCGCGAGGTGTGCTGCTCCACCAGCAGCCGCCCAGGCTGCGGCAAGCGCGAGACCTTGTTCTGCAACGCCAGCATGGGGCGGGCCGCGGCCATCTCGGGCTCATGCCAGCAACGATCTTCGGCCGCTTCGCCCAGCAGGGCCAGCACGGCATCGGCCATCTCGGTGGACAAGGGCATGCGCCCGCCTTGCCAGCGCGGCACCGCGGCCCGTCGTCCCTCGGCCCGGCGCACATAAGCGGTGAGCTCCTGCACGCGAACCAGCTCGAGTAGCCGCCCCGCAAACAGAAAGCAGTCGCCCTTGCGCAGCCGTGCGATGAAGCCCTCTTCCACCGAGCCCAGCTTGGGGCCGTTGAGGTAGCGCACCACCATGCTGGCGTCGCTGACGATGGTGCCCACCTGCATGCGGTGGCGCCGCGCGATCAGGCGCCCCACCGGCTCGTGCTCGGGCACACGCCACAGGCCGTCCGCCCCCTGCGCAATGCGGTGGTGCTCCGGATAGACGCGCAGGCTGTCGCCGCCCCGCGCCGCGAAATCCAGCGCCCACTGGAACTCCGCTTCAGGCAGATCGGCGAAGGCGGCCGTCTGCCGAACCTCGTGCCACAAGGCTTCCGCCTCAAAACCGCCCCCCAGCGCCACCGTGACCATGTGCTGCACCAGCACGTCCATCGGCCAGTGGGGCGACTGGCGCGACTCGACCTGCCCCGCCAGTGCCGCGCGCCTGGCGGCCACTGCCTCGACCAGCTCCAGCGTGTGCGTGGGCACCAGCGTGACGCGAGAGGTGCGCCCGGGCGCATGACCACTGCGCCCCGCCCGCTGCAGCAACCGCGCCACGCCCTTGGCCGAACCGATCTGGATCACGCGCTCCACCGGCAGGAAGTCGACGCCGAGATCCAGCGACGAGGTGGCCACGACGGCCTTGAGCCGGCCCTCCTTGAGGCCCTGCTCCACCCACGCGCGCACGTCGGCATCAAGCGAGCCGTGGTGCAGCGCGACCAAGCCTGCCCAATCGGGACGCGCGGCGAGCAAGGCCTGGTACCAGAGCTCGGCCTGCGAGCGGGTGTTGGTGAACACCAGGGCGGTCGAGGCGCCGTCCAGCTCGGCCGCCAAAGGCGCCACCATGGGTGCCCCCAGATGCCCGGCCCAGGAGAGATCACCGGGCGACGCCGGCAGCAGCGTGTCGATCTGCAGCGGCTTGTCAATGCGGCCCTGAATGATGACGGGGCGCACATCGCCATGACGCGGCAGCAAGGCTCGAAGCGCACCATCCAGATTGCCCAGGGTGGCGCTGATGCCCCAGATGCGCAGCGCAGGGCGCCAACCCTGCAGCCGCGCCAGCGCCAACTGTACCTGCACGCCGCGCTTGTTGCCCACCAGCTCGTGCCATTCGTCGACCACCACGCCCTGCAGGCCGGCAAAACGTTGCGCCGCATCGGGGCGCGACAGCATCAGGCTCAGCGACTCGGGCGTGGTCACCAGCACCTGTGGCCAGGACCGGTCTTGCCGGGCGCGCTCGGCCGAAGGGGTGTCGCCCGTGCGCAGGCCAACGTGCCAGCCCGGCGCAACCGCGGCCGTTGGCGCGCTCAAGGCCTGGGTGGTGTCGGCCGCCAGCGCCCGCATCGGGGTAAGCCACAGCCACTGGATGTCCCGGGCGGCGGGATCGGCCACGGACAACGCCCCGCCCCACACAGCGAGCGTCTTGCCGGAGCCGGTGGTCGCGTGCAGCAGGCCACTTCGCCCCGCCACCATTTCCCGCCAGACCTGACGCTGAAAGTCAAATGGGGTGAACCCGTGTTGCGCAAACCACGCCGCAAGATCGTCCGAACAGGTGAAGTTCGGCATTGTTGTCCTGAATCTAAACGTTTCGCCCAAACGCATCTTGCATCACACTGGGGCCAAGGTAGCATTTGGTGCGACGCAACATCGCCGCGTTCTCAGGGACTTTCGGTAGCAAGATCACATGACAGACGCCCTGTTCTGGGCCGTAGTGGCCGTATTGGGAACCAGCTTTCTGGTCTGTGCCGTGCTGGTGCTGACGCAGCGCTGGCATGGGCGCCTGTCGCTGGACAGTGACCTGGAAGGCGTACAGAAGATGCACACCATTCCCGTGCCCCGGATCGGGGGTCTCGGCATCGTGGTGGGTCTCTTGATCGGCATCGTGGTCGGCTATCACCTCAACGGCGAAACCTACCCCACCGTGATCCTGCTGCTCGCGGCCGCCACCCCCGTGTTTGTAGCCGGGATCGTCGAAGACCTGACGAAGCGGGTGTCTGTCCGCACGCGCCTGATCGCTTCTTTTGTCTCTGGGGCGCTTGGCGTGTACCTCGCCGATGCGCAACTCACCCGGCTCGACACCCCGCTGTTGGATGACCTCATGGTCTACGGCCCGATTGCATTTGCGTTCACATGCTTCGCCGTGGGCGGCATGACGCATGCGGTGAACATCATCGACGGGCTCAATGGGCTGGCGTCCGGATCGGTGGTGATCATCTTGGCGGGCCTCGCCGCGATGGCGTGGCAGACCAACGACCTGCTGGTGATGCGGCTGTGCCTGTGGGGCATGGCCGGCATGGTTGGCTTCATGGTGTTCAATTTCCCCTTCGGGCGCATCTTCCTCGGAGACGGCGGCGCCTATCTGGCTGGTTTCTGGGTGGCCACTTGCGCCGTGCTGCTGCTCAGCCGCAACCCAGAAGTGTCGACCTGGGCCGTGCTGTTGTCGCTGCTGTATCCGGTCTGGGAGACGGTGTATTCGATGTACCGGCGCAAGGTGCTGAACCGCGCGCACACGGGCATGCCGGATACCGGGCATTTGCACCATTTAGTGTTTCGCGCGATTGAAACAAGGCACCCCACGCCGCCCGGGGTGCGCCGCTGGCTCTCCCACAGCATCACCAGTACGCTGCTGTGGTCCCTGGTGGCGCTATGTCAGACCCTCGCAGTCGTGTGGATGCAGGACACCATGCGTGCCCTGATCGCGACGGTCTGCACCTTCTTCCTGCTGGCCTACATCCATGGGCTGCTGCGCAGCGGACATGCCTTGCACGACACTCGCGCGCTGGTGACCTGACGCCTGTCGACTGCGCCGCGCCTGTGCGGAGAATCAGACATCGGACTTCTGAGACAACTGCGCCACCGCCGTGACCACAGGCGCCAGCCGGGCCGTCCAGTCGTGGTTTTCCTGAACATAGCGGCGAGCTGAGCAAGCGAGCCGGCCGCGCGTCTCGGGACTCGTCCACAGCATCTCGATCCCGCGCGCCCAATCTGATGCCGAGTCGGCCAAAAGCAAGTCCTCCCCGGGGCAGGCCGAAAGACCCTCAAAGCCCACGCTGGACGAGATACATGGCAGGCCCAGAGCCATGTACTCCAGTACCTTGTTCTGAATGCCAGCGCCCAACCGCATGGGCGCGACAGCCGCGAACGCACCGCTTGCGGCATCTGCCACGCTGCTCACATTGGGGCTGAGTTCAACACCCTCATAGGCAGCAAGCACGGCCTGCGTGTGCGCATCCATCCTGCCAATGATGCGAAAGCGGAATGGGCCAAGGCGCCTGAGCAGAGGCAGCACCTCAGCCGCAAAGAAGATGGCCGCGTCCAGGTTTTGCACGGTGTTCATGTTGCCAATGAACACCACGACGGGTTCCGCCTGCTCCCTTGAGCAGAAAGGCAGATGCGACAGATCCACCCCGTTGGAACAGACGAGCACGTTCGGATCGTCCCGCTCACCGAGCAAAAAAGCACGATCGACGTCAGAGACCAGCAGGACGCGCTCGAAATCCTTGAGCGCGGCTCGCTCGTAACGCAACAGTCTGCGCGCCTCCACGCGGTACACGAGGGAGCGCCAGTCTCGCAGCGCGCCCCCGGCCTGACTGACCCGTTGGTAGTTCAACGAAATGGCGTCCGTCATCTCAAGAATGCCAGGGACGGGCCGGCGCCTCACGTAGTCACCAGTGCGAATGAGATGGGCCAGCACCAGGTCGTGCTGCGGCATCAACGCCGCGACACGATCAGCAAAAAGACGGCTCCGATAGTAAGCAACCTGAAGCGGCGTGAGCGTGGGTAAGGCCAGCAGCGCATTCAGACGCGACTGCCAGCGCGACAGATACACGCGCTCGACCCCCTGAAACACACCATCCGACGGCACCGCCATCGTCAGCTCGTCTCTCGTTTCGCACAGGCTCAACAGCGTGAGATCCGCATGTTGCGACAGCACCTTGCACAATTCGAAGATGCGCAGGCGGTCGCCGCCAACCACCGGGTACGGGAACCGAGGAGTCAGAACCAACACACGAGGCCTGGACAGGGTCATGCCCCAACCTCTTCCCAGAAACCGCGCGCGTCCTGCTGCACCGTCAGCGGGTGAAACGTCGCTGCTGCGTACGCCAGTGCTTGCCGAGCGCGACCAGCACGGTCTGCGGCCAGGCACATGGTTGTGATTTGATGCGCCATGGCCTCCACATCCAAAGGCGGAAAGTGCCAGGCGTGACCTCCAGTGACTTCGGGTAACGCGGTGGCATCACTGCAAGCCAGCGGCGTACCGCTTGCCATGGCTTCCAGAGCCGGGATGCCAAACCCTTCGTACAGCGACGGCACCACACAGCCCCACGCGGTACGGTAAAGATGGCGCAGCGTCGCGGCGGGCAGGTCGTTCAGAAACACCAGCGCGGCCTGGCCCACCCCGGCTTGAGCGGCAAGGGCGGCAAAGTGGGGCTGCTGCGCCCGGGAGACGCCTACGAGCACCAACCGAAGGCGCGGCGCAGAACCGAGACGCCGCGCCACATGTCCGAAGGCTTGCAACAACCTTGGCAGGTTCTTGCTGGGCGCCTCTCCGGCCACACACAACAAATGACCCTCCCGTTCGGCGTCGGGCAGCGGCGCATCCACGAACCAGTCTTCAGACACCGTGTTGGGCACCAGCCTGATGCGTCGAGGGGGCACGCCCAGCTGCTCAGTCAGCTGCACGCGCGTGTGGTTCGACACAGTCACCACCCAGTCTGCCGATTTCAGCGCCTGGGGCACCACCACGCGTCGGTAGATGCGGCCGAGGCTCTGATAAACCGACCGAGACCACGGCAAGTCTTGCGCGCCCAGCATGTAGATCAGGTCATGCACCACGAGAATCTTGGCGCACCCCGGCAGACGCTGGATGGGCCCCGTATTGGAGGGGCACAGCAGGTGAGTTGCCCGCACTTCTCGCGCGAGCTGAGGCAAGCACACCTGCTCCCACCACGGATCCAACGCGTGCCCCTTCGCCAGTCCGTTGGCATCGGCCAGCAGGCCTGCTTGCCCGGAGGGCACCAGCAGGCGGGCCTGCTGCTTGACAGGCTGAGCAAGCATGCGAGCGTACTGGCCCATCCCACGCGGATGGCCCAGCATCAAACGGGCGTCGATGGCAAGGATCATGATGAGGCCGCCCCCACCGCCTCAACGAAACCCTCGCACATGTGCTTGACGGTGTAGCGCAGCTCGATGGTTTGTCGCGCCGCCAGCCCAAGGCGTTTCAAGGCAGATGGATCGCGCAGTAGCCCCTCCAGCACCGCCTGGAGCGCAGGCACTGTCGCCTCTGGCAGCAGTCTTCCATTCACGCCATCTTCAAGCACCTCGGGAACGCCGCCCACGCTGGTGGCCACCACCGGCGTACCGCTGGCCATGGCTTCAAGCAACACAAACGGCGCGGCTTCAAAGCGTGACAGCAACAAGCAGACATCTGCCTCGCGATAAAAGGGGGCGGGATCCCCTTGCATGCCCAGCCAATGAATACGTTGGGCCACCCCAAGCCGATCCGCCTCGGCCAGCAACGAAAGACGTTCGGGCCCGTCGCCGACCAGCGTCAAAGTTGCACTGGGCCACGAAGCAAGCAAGCGAACGGCCAGGCGCTGATTCTTGTTGACGGTCAGCGCCCCCACCATCAGGAGCTTCAGCGGCCCACCATCATCCCCGAGCCGCCATGCTTTGCGACATGGAAAACGCGCCAGATCCACACCGTTCGGAATCGTGTGGGTTTTTCCTGGCGCGTATGAGTCAGGAAGGCACGCCCGGCTGACTCGAATCACGACTTCGACCCGCCTGAGCAGCACGCGCAGGAGCAGGCGGCGGATCAACGACTTCACAAAGCCAGCCTGTCGGTCGTCGATGCTGCTGTGCTGGACGTAAACGCGAACTTCCGGGCCGCGACGCCGCCATGCCTGGCGGTAGAGCGCGCGGTTGCCGTTCAACAGCCACACCTCACGCGCCGCCTCACGCTGCAGGGTGCTGTCGCTGAGGCGCACTGCAGAGAGCGCGCTCATCAGCGAGGCTGGCCCCCCCACAAACGTCAGGTGCTGAATCTCATTGCGCGCCTGCAACCAGTTCAGGAGAGTGCAGAGGTACACCTCCTGCCCGCCATATACGTCGGAAAAATTGAAGACCCGAAGCCTCATGCCGTGAGCCTCTCACGGACAGACTTAGCACGAGCGTGCCAGACATAGCAAGACGCAACGCCCGAGACAAGGAAAAACAGCCGGGTTGAACCCGTCACAAGGGTCAGACTCATCAGAGCGAACACGACAACGAGCCAACGTCCGCCTAACGCCGATCGATCTCGCTCCACACGCGACAGCGCGACATAGAGCCCCATTAAAAGCCCCAGCCACAGCGTAAGCCCGACGAGCCCAGACTCCGCCCCAATCTCCAGGTAGGCATTGTGCGAAACACTGCCAGACAAGTTCAGCTCATGAGCGCGGACGGACCCCAGGCCCGCACCAAGCCATGGGTGCGTCCTGAACACATCAAGTGCAAGCGCGGCAAGGAGTCCCCGGTCTTGCAGAGAGGTCCTGTCGGCTGCCTCTGTGTAATTCCCGGCGTCGAATATGAGCCCCAAGGCAGGGTTGAGGCTGGCCAACCAGAACAATGCAGCAGCGCCCACGGCGACTGCCAAGAGCCGCAGAAACCATGACAACCTGAGCGCGGAAAAGGTCCAGATCATGACCATGAGCATGTATACGAGGATGCCTGCCCGTGACCCGGAAAGCAGCACGGCGATCGACAGGATCACAGACGCGGCGAACCTGAAACGACGCCATTCCAGCATCGCGTTCAAGATCACAAGTGCCATCAGGCACATCAGCGCGAAGTAGTTGGGATCGGAACTCAGCCCAGCCGCACGCCACACGCCGGGAACAACGATCGACTCGAAAGCGCGCTCGCTGATGTAGCCCGCACCGGTTGCGGCCTGAACCACCCCAAGCCCTGCCGAAAACAGCATCCAGATCACATAGCTCGACAGGAAGAAGCGCAAGTCCTCGTGCTTCAGGCAGGCGATGACAAGGTGCGCAACCAGCCCTATGCCCAATGAAAGCGCAATGGAGGCAGCGTAGTCGTTTGCATAACCATTGGCTGGCAGCGCAGAAAGAAACACCAGCCCCCCGGCATACAACATCACCAATACGTCGATCTTGCCCAATTGGCGCACGGACAATCCGAACAAAAACAGCAAGCCGAATCCGACCAGAAACAGCAGCTTGGCCAGGGACAAGGGCGTCACGCCTTCGAGCAACACCAGGTCGTTCACAAACGAACCAGCGAGAAAAAACACGGCCGCACGCCTCAATGACAATGCGACGCCTTCCGAGTCGATGTTCACGCGAGTGCCTCCAGCACCTCGCGAGCCCAGCTGTCGGGCGTGGCAGACACTGCGCAGGATGGGCGCATATCCATGGACTGTGCGAGTGGGTTGCTTTCCAAGAACGCTTCCAAGGCGCTGGCGGCGTCTGCCAGACCATTGCAAACCATGCCGAAGGTGTGGAACTCAACTGCTGCAGCCACCGTGGCAACAGAAAAGAACGGCAAGCCGCAGGCCAGTGCCTCGCTGATCACCATCCCCCATGGTTCGTCATCGCTCAACAAAATCAAGGCATGCGCCGCTGCATACAGACGCCACAGCGCATCGCCCTCCACGAAACCAACAAAGCTGGTGGTGAGATGCTGACACGCTACCGTCTGTTCGCGAAGCGCGTGCTCCAACGGTCCGCTTCCAGCAAGAATCAGATGAACGGGACGCTTGGCGGCCGCCTGCTCAAGAAGGGCGACGGTTTCCTTCACGCGCTTGCGCGCGATGAACTGACCCACATACAAAAAAACGAAAGCATCCGGCGGGATGCCAAGGGACGATCTCACGGCGTGGCGCTCTGGCCACCACCTCGCTGCGGCGGTCTGCAACTGCGTCACATCCACGGCATTGATAGCCCGCCGTACGCGCAGCTCAGGCACGCCCTGCCCGGCCAAAAAGCGAGCGGCCTCCCCGCTGGCTGCCACACACCTGTGCGCCCCACCGTACATCCACCGTCGCAGGCGGCCCGCAAGGCCGTCGGAGACCCGGCTGACGGGGGTGATCTCGCTCCAGACGCTGTAAGGTATGCCAAGGACACGACAGGCGAGCGTCGCCAGATAAGACGTCCACGAAGCATCGCCGATGAGCACGTGATCCGGGCGCTGGGTTGCCAGCCATTGCATCACGCCGAACCTGAGGTGCACCACACGCAAACGATCGCCTCCGATCGTGCGCTGCAGGCTAAGGCCCCAGCAGCGCACCACCTCGAAACCCGGCTCCGATGTGACCGTCCAATCGCGGTCGCGCTCTTTGTCCACACACACGAGCACAGTCAGACGGCTCACCTCTGGACGTGCCGCCAGCGCCCGAAAGAGCGGGATGCGGTACGGTGCAAGCATGTTGGTGACGATGGCGATGTTCATGGGTGCCTGGGAAAGCTATACCCGATGCCGTGAGAGGCGAACGTAGAGCACAAGCTTACGGGCCCAGTTCACCGGCCCGGTATGACGAAGCATGCGGCGCCAGTGCTTGTCCAGGAACATGAGGTAACCGGTGCGCGCACGGGGGGACAGCCCGACTGAAGGGCCACCATGTCGATGATAAACAGCGAGTTCCTTTCTGACGACCCTGCAACTGAAGCCACCGCACAGGATGCGCGCCCACATGTCCCAGTCCTGGCAGCTCGGCAACGCCTCGTCAAACATGCCCACCTTGTTGAAGGCGGCCTTGCGGATCACCACCGAAGGTGACAATATGAAATTCGTCCTGAGGATAAACGACGCGGCGTCGCCCTCGACGTCTGGCTGGCTGACCGATTCCGTGACGCCGTCGGCGTTGACAACGCGGGTCCAGCAATAGATGAGCCCTGCATCAGACGAAACTCGTCTCGCCACGCCCATCTGCTCATCCAGCTTGCCGGGCAACCACTCATCGTCGTCGTCCACCAGTGCGATCCATTCGTACCGCGCCGTCCTGATGCCCGCATTACGCGCCACCGGGGCGCCCGACCGCCTGGGCAGCCGAAGATAATGGAATGACGGAAACACCCCACGCCATGCGTCTACCACGCGCTGATATTCGACCACGTCCGTCGAGGCGTCGTCGACGATGATGACCTCCACCTCGTACTCGGATGAGAACGTGATCGACCGGAGCAACCGCTGCAACATGTGCGGTCGATCGCAAGTCGGGATGACCACGCTGACGCCAAATGGGAGTTTGTTCATCTTTGGTAGAGCGTCTTGCAGTAAGCACGAGGCGTCATGCCGACAGACCGCACATAAACGGTGGGCCGACTCTCGAAACAATAGGTCTGAACGGCCTGAAAGCCCGCCTCCATCGCGTCCGCCTGACGGAGGTTGCCGGTGAACACCAGGACATCGGCATCCAGTAGCGAGGAGAGCCCGCGCCCAATGAGGTGGTGATGGTCGAGTACGCGCGAGATGCCGAATCTGTACGACACCAGCCCCACCTCATCGGTCCCGACGACCAAGTCGCCAGGCAGCCCAGCCAAAGACTGCACAACCTGCTGATGCACGGCCTCTGTTCGTTGTGCATACCACCGGGCGTTATCCACGTTCAGCGCGTAAAGCACCATCATGGGCACCCACAGCAACGCAGCGGCGGCCTTGCTGAGGCGATGGGGCGCGATCAAGGCCCACGCCATGACCAGGCACGGCATGAGGACCGCGAGCGGACGATGGTCGATTCCTCCGAGCACCGCGTGCTCGGCCAGCCGGAGTGCGACCACAGCGAGGATGACGACCCAGAGCTGTGACGCATCACCACGTAGGGGCGCAGGGGCGCCGCGGGCCGAGACAGCCAGGGGAACGGCCTGCACGATGAACCAAGCCACGCTGATCAGCGTCACGACGCCGGGCAGCCCAATCTTGGATGACGATGTCGGCGTGAAGCTGCCCGTCAGGCCGTTGTATCCCCATACGCTCACGGCAAGCATGGCAAGCGTGACTGCGCACAGCCACACCCAGCGCGCGGCAGGCACCTTGGACCGTACCCACAGCAACCACAGCGGCCCCACCCAGAGCATTTCGGGGCGCACCAGGTATGCAGCGCCAAGCAACGCGGCAAGTGTCAACTCAGCAGGGAAGCGACGGTGCTGTCCCACGCGGCTGACGGCCAGCATCCACAGGCAGGCCGAAGCCCACAGCATGCTCCAGGCCGTGTCCATGCCAGACCAGGACCATATGGTGGGGGACATCAACCCGAATACCAAGGCAATGCGTAGCGCGGAAACGTCTGGGCGAACTGTCGTCACGGCGCGCAATGTGCACAGCCCGGCCAGCAGCCAACATGTCGCACTGAAGACCTTCAATACCCAGGTCGCATCGGATGGCCCCGCCACAGCCTGCGCAAGGACAGCGAGCATCCCCCAACTCAACGACGTGGCACCTCTCAGTCCGTCCTGCGACGGGAACTCGCGGGCAATGGCCAGGAAGATCCACGTGTCCTCGAGCGTGAAGGGCATGAAAGCCATGCTGAGCGCGATGAGCACCAAGCCGGCCATCCAGGCCCCCGATGAACGGCGTGAGCGCTCAGCCATGACCGCCCCGCAAGCGAAAAGTTTGCTTCACGGTGTCACTCGACCAGCCATGCACCAGAATCAGTGCGGCAAAGATGGTGTAAGAAAGGGTTGATGCCCAAGCACAGCCCTCCATGCCATACAAGGCAGTCAGGGCAACGTAAGCCACCGCCGACAGCAGGAGCGCGGGCAGATAGGCGGTGATCAGGAGTGCTCGCATGTTGGCATGAAGAATCAGATCGGCCATGACAGGGCGCACCAGGTTCAGAATCAACACGCCCAGGCCGATGACCAGCCCCAGCCCGTGGAAGGCTTCAGCCGACGTATCCTGTCCGCGGAACACGGTCGCCAGCCATGTGCCGAAAAGCATGAAGAACGCATACTGCGCGGCGCTGATGCCGGCGTTCACGAAAAACATCTTGCGGAACCGCTGAACACGCGCCAAACCAGCCTCACTGTTGACAAGAAACACGGCGACCATGTTCTGGAGAAACATCGGCACCGCGAAGAACAGCGCAGAGATCTTCAGCACGGCCGTATACAGGGCCACATCGCTGACAGGTGTACCGAAACGAGCGAGTATCCACGGGTCGATGTTGTACATCACGTAGGTCACCACGCCCGAGAGATGCTGCCAGAACGCGAACGCACGCAACGCGTCGAAGGCCCGTGGCAGATGGCGCCAGGCTGGCACCCAGCTCAAACCATGCTTCCTGACGAGGCGCATGTGCCAATAGAGCGCGACGACAAGGTACCAGCCGATGTAGATGCCCACATACACCTGCAGGCCGGGCCGGACAAACATCAACGCGCTGCATGCCAGAAAGCCGATCTTCGCCCACAACTCGACCTTGAACACCGTGGCATGAGCCATGTCGACACGGTGTTCCAGTCGGGCGACCTCAGCGAGCTGGATCAACTGGACCCCACAGGCCAGCAGGCACGCATAAGTGAAAGTCTGGTGCAGCCCATGCGTGGCGGCAACGCCGAATGCCAGCATGCCCACCACCAGCACACGCAGCCATGCAAACAGCAGCATACCGCTGAGGTAGGACTTCAGCGCACCTTCGGCCTGCCACTTCTTCTTGTCGCGCATCAGTGCGGCTTCGGGCGTAACCAGAACGAGGCTGAAGACAAAGAGCAATGCCGTGGCCACGCCGTAGGTGGCCAGATCTGCTTCGGGCAGGGTGCGCATCAGCAACCACATGGCCACCAGGTCGCATACGCGCACGCCAATCTGCTCCAGCGCGCCGTAAGTCAGCGACAGGCGAAACCGACTCATGGCAGAGCCCACCGGTATGTATAGCGCCGCGTCACGGTCTGCCCAGCGTCGACATGGAACTCGGGGATGACCTCAGCCCAAACGGTTGACACTCCTGCCGCAGAGCACTGGACGCCCTGTCTGACAAGCGAGATGCCGGGCGCATCAAGCCAACGCGCATCTGACTGATTCACACCCCAGTCGTCAAACAAGGGCACCACCACGGGCGCGAAGCGCGCGAAACGCAATGCTGTTCGGAAGCTCAAGTGATCAACGACCGTCAGATGATCTGGCCCGCCCGAGATGGCACGGCGAAACGCCAGAATGGGTGAAGCTCCCTCAAAGCCATCTGGTGTGGATCGAAACGACAACTGGTCGAGAATCAGCAGACGCCCGTCTGCCGGCGTGCGCGTGCGAAACAGCTCGCGCCAGTAGAGGTTGACGCGCCGCCGAGGCCAGTTGAAAAGCCGCTGACGGAGCGGCCACGCCTGGTCAAGCACACCATACGGTAAGCCCAATTGGGCCCGTTCCGTGCCCGGCTGACCGGGCTCACCGCCGAAGCGCGGCGTTAGTTCGAGCCCGTCTGCAGTGAGGAAGGGCAAGGGCTGCTCGTCTGCAACATGGCCATACCCTGAAGTGGGCGTCGCCCATGCCGCGGTAACCCGGGGTGAAAGCTGCCGGACCTGAGCGTGCAGCATCAGACACTCCCTTCATCGCCGGAAGCCAGTACAAGTGCTTGCCCGAGAAAGGGCAGATAGTCGTACAGCGTGTTGTAGCCATACCAGCCGGGCGGGGCATCCGCGCTTCGGGCCGTTTCAGGTTCTGGCTGCCTTCGCCTCAGCACCAATGGAAAGCTGCCATCGGCGCGTTGAAATGACAGCAGTCGCTCCTGAACCTGGAGCAACGCGGGCGACGGGACCGGCTCTAGCCTGGCATGCACGAACTCCATGGCACGTATCAGCGCGGCGTACCCGAAGATCTGCTCCTGGCCCCTGCCAAGCCACAAGGCACTGCCATCCGGCAGGAGATGCTTCACGCTGAATCGGACGCCATCCACCAGCCACGCCTTGAGGAAGCCGGCTTTCGGGTACTGCTGCACCAGTTCGCACAGGACATAAAGGCAGAATGCGTGGTACTGAAGCGACCGGGTCAACAGCTCATCCTGGATAAACCCGTCCGGGGTCGTATAGATGGCCCTGGCAAGGCGGAGCTTGAACAGCGTCCACCAGCGGGCGGTCGGGAACCAGCCACGGTTGGCCTGCCTGAGCAAGAACCAGTTGAACATGCGCGTGCCCTTTGCCCGGTGCGCAAGCAGAGGCAGGGGCATCGCGGATGACGCTGTATTCCTCGCGTTCTGCATCGCATGCACGACAAACTCCCACGAGTACTCAGCCGAGCCGACATCCTGCCGAGCAAGATGGTCGCATGCCTTGTCCGCCAACGACCCAGGCGAATCGGGAGACATGCGAACCGCAAAAAGCGCTGTCATGGCATACCCCCAAGTGACCTTGTCGGGATAGCCCCCAACCGGATCCAACTGCGCATCCAGAAACGCATGGAGCCGGAGCGCAGCCTGCCGATAACGCGCGCGCCTGGCCGTGTCACTGAGGCCGGTCACCATGGCTCAAGCAGAGGTCGGTGACCAAAGTCACCTGCTGGCCCGCACGCCACCGCGCATGCGCAACGGCCATGATGGGCGCATGAGGCCAGCGGGCTTCACGAATGCGGTAGAGCGCGCGGCGCAGGGCCAGTGGCACCCGATGATTCAGCGCCGCAGGGACAGGGCGATTGAATCGGGGGTTGCAACCTCTCAGCGCCAGGTTGTCCCCATGTGGCAAGGCAATGAGGCGGTGATGCAAGATCCAACGGTTCCCTTCATGCGTACTCGCCTCGTCGCGAATGTAGGCCACGTGCGCCATCCCCGGGGGCAGCTCGCCCTCAACGCGAAAGCGGGCGCGAAGCCAGTGGGCATGGCCCACAGGTACAACGGCCTCAGAAGCTGGGAACTGGTGATAGACGCTGCGAGCACGATGCCCAACCGCCTGACCGTTGATCCATCCTTCACGCACCCCGGATCGGTCGATCACGACAAACCGGCTGACCAGGTCGTATAGACGGGCATCATCCAGCATGGTGAAGGTCAAACGCCGGGACAAGTGGTCCGAGTCGATCTGCACGCGGTCTTCCATGCGCACGGATGCCCCACGCAAGTCACCGGTGAGTTCACGCACTCCGCCATCAAAGGCCTTCGCTTCAGCGTGCGGGTGCGCCTTGGCATCCGAGAAGAAACCGTGTACGTTGCCGTACTCGATTCCCAGCGACAAACTACGCTGATGTAGAACTGCATGCATGCCGGCCAGTGCCGTCATCTGCTCAGGCACGCAGTTGCTCGAGCTTCGCTGCATTTGCAGGGTCGGCTCGATAGTGCCGCACCGCCACACGCACAACCACCCAAACAAGTGCGATGAGCAGCCCGATCATCCCGGCTGTCAGCGCCAGGAACGCACGCTTGGGACTCGACTTCCATTCAGGCACCTGAGCAGCGTCGACCACTTGCAGCATGGCGCCCTCGCGCAATTCATCTGCCTTGGCGATCTCCAGCTGACGCGCCAGCAGGTCGTACAACGTCTCTTGATACCGGTACTCTCGGTAAGCATCGGCATAGCCTGCAGGCATACCTGCCTCGCCCGCTGCTTGCTGGCCCGAGGCTTCAGCCCGCTCCAACTGAGCGAGCTGCCCGCGCAGCGCACGAAGGCTGGCGAGCACGCGCTGGAGCTCCGGGTTGGACTCGGTCATCGTCCCGCGTAGTACCGCCACCTGCACCTCTCGGGAGGCAATCTCCGCACGCAACTGGGCCAGGCGGTTGACAGTTGCATCCGGCGACAGCTTGAGAAAATCAACAGAGACCCCCGCGCCGCGCATGCTCGCCTCCGCCTTGCGAAGGCGTTCCATGGCTTGCGCCAATTGCTTTTCAAGAAAGACCCGGCGCTGCGCCGCTTCGGTCACTGCAAGGTTGCTGGACAACCGCTGCAGGGCCTCGACATAACCGTTTGCCAGCTGTGCAGCTCGCTCGGGCGCCGAGTCGTCGACTTCGATTTGGATGAGGCCATCGCGCTTTCCTTGAATGCGTGTACTGGCAGCAAGGGTGTCACGGGCGTGCATACGCAATGTCGCACCATAGGCTTGCATCAGCTCGAAGCGGTCGATCAGCGCGTCTGCCACGGTACGGCTGCTGAGCAAGCCGACCCATTGATCAGCGGGGTTCTTCAACCCAGGCAAGGCCGCTGCGCTCAAAAGCCCGCCAGAGGCTCCGCTCGCCAGCATGGACAAGGATGACGCCTGACTCGGCTGAGGCACCATGATCTGGGTAACAGCCGTGTACCGCGGCGTCATCAACCATGACGCACCGAAACCCACCACGCTGAAAACGACCGGGAGCGCAACGAGCAAGCGCCAATGCAGCTTGACCAGCAAAAGAATGTCTAGCAGGTTGACTTCCCCGCCCTGTTGCTCAGGCGAAGGTGTGCTGAACTCGTTCGACGGCCTCACGATCAATCCCTCAACGTCTTGATCGCCGCAGCCCCCAGACTGAACTGGTAGATGATCTGCGTGATGTCCTTGGCGTTGCGCGTGAACACGGTCCAGGCGCTTTCACGGTTGGTCTTCTCGGGCAGCACGATCACGTCGCCCGGCAGCACCGTGGCGCTGCGCACGCTGCTGAACCAACGGGCGCCTGCGTTCGACAACACACTGCCATCGGCGCGGATGACGAACAGCTCGTCCAGATCCGCCCCGCCGGTCAGACCCGATTGGTCCAAGTAGTCCTGCACCTTGTGCCCCTGACGCCAGATCAGTGACGACTCGGTGTTGACCGAGCCCAGCACGTACACGAAGTCGGGCCGGCTGGGCACCACGAGGCGATCCTGCGATTCCAGCTTCAGCGGCGGCAGTTGGTCCGGCTGGGCACCAAGACCCTGCAGGCCCAGCATGATGCGGCCGGTCGGGCGCAGTTCGCGCAAGCGCTGCAGCGCCTCCTTCTGGGCGGCCACCTCGGCCTGCAGTCGCAACTGCGCCACGCCTGGCGCATCGGCGCCCGAGACATTGGCGGCCGACGTGCTCAGACGGCTCTGCACCTGGCTTTCCAGGCGATTGACCAACTGGTTCAGCGCCGCAGCCTGGTTACGGCGCACTTCTTCGCGATAGAAAGCCGCGCCAAAGAGGTAGGCATCTGGCGTCAGCCCGCCAGCCTTGCTGATCAACTGATGCAGGCCCTCGCCCGGTGTCATCTGGTAGACGCCCGGGCGGTTGACTTCACCCTCGACGCGCACGAACACCTGGCGCTTGGCCTGCGGCACGCGCACGTCGTTGACGGAAAACACGGTGACGATGTCGCCCGGCTGCAGCGGGAGGTTCTCCGGGCTCGCCGGATCCTGCAGGGCCTGTCCGAGGTTGAACGGGATCAACTGCACGGTGACGTTGTTGGGGTCGACCCGCTCGACGACGGCATAGTCGAGGTTGATCTCGTCAACCAGATTTCCGATGCGGGCAGCGAGGGTGTCGGCCGTGTCGCCTGCGACACGCTCGCCGGCGGGCCGCTCATTGGGCCGGCGCTCGCCCACATAGCGTGGGTCATCGGGCATGGGCGACTCGATGTTGAACCCCCGGCTGGCACGGCGCCTGTCCTCTTCATTGAGCAGCACCTCGTTTTGCCTGCGCACCGAAGCGCGCGACATCAACGCGGCCTTGCTGGGGATGAGGTCGCGCACCGTCATGCCCTCTCGCCACGGGCTGCGCAAGGGCTGAGCCACGTTGCCGCGCAGGCTGACCGTGTTGCCGAACTCCGGCACCACCGACGACACGGTCAGCAGGTCGCCGCTGCGCACGCGCTTGTTCAGCCCGGCGTCATCCAGCGCAAACACCTCGACGCTGCGCGCGGGCTTGCGTGCAGGATCCAGCCGCTCGAGTTGCACCCGCCTGGGGTCGGCCACCACCGGCAGGCCGCCGGTGAGTGCCAGCAGCGACCCGATGGTGTCGCCGCCCTTGTCGATTTCATACACGGCGGGCACGGCCACCTTGCCGCTGAGCGCCACAAACCCGCGCGCAGGTGGGATCACAATGGTGTCGCCATCCTGCAGCCGCACATCGGCACCCTTGTGGCCTTGAGCGAGGAAGTCATACAGATCCAGCTCGGTGACGGTCTTGTCTGCCCGCTTGACCTGCACGCGGCGCATGCTGCCGTTCTGATTGGGCCCGCCGCTGGCAAACAGCGCCGACACCAGCGTGGACTGGCTGCTCAGCGTGTAGGCGCCCGGCTTGCGCGCCTGGCCCACCACGTAGATCGTGATGGCGCGCAGCTGGCCCATCGTGACGCTGAGCTGGAATTCCTTGTAGTACTTGCCCACGGCGGCCCGGACGACATCCTCCGCCTGGGCGCTGCGGATGCCGGCCACGCTGACCGCCCCGATTCGGGGAATGTGGATGCGGCCGTCGCGGTCGACGGTGGTGCGCACATCGATGTCGACCGAACCCCATGCACGGACGTGGAGTTCGTCGCCCGGCCCCATTCGGTAATCGGGCGAGACCGGCGCGTTGCTGACCGAGGGGAAGGGGTTGGCCTGGCGGAAGAAGTCGGCGCCAAACAGCGGCAGCGCCTGCCCGCTGGTTTCGAGCACGAACCGCTGGAAATCATTGGGCGGCAGGGCCGGCAACTCGGCCGCCGGCCCCAGTTGGGCCGAACCCGACAGCGAGTCGGACCTCAGCGCCGGATCGACGCCCCGAATCGCCGAGCTGCCAAAGGGCGGGGTGAGCGTGGTGTCGAGACGGCCGCCTGGCATCATGCGATCCAGGCCACCGGGCAGGGGCGCTGGTGAGGGCGTCATCGGCGCGCCTGGCGCCGAGGCTGGGGCCTGACCGTAGAGCAGGCGAACGCCAGTCTGACCATGGGCGGTCAAGGCGGCCATCACCAGAGCCAGCCCGGAAATCGCCTGACATGCTATTGCGAGATGCCGCTGACGCATGAATCCATCTTTTCACCAGCCAAGATCGGGCCATTGTAGAAGCAGCACAACGCTTCCTTGCCCCCCGACATGCCCCTGTTGCGCACAAGTTTCAGCCGCCGGCTGACTGTGTCGTGTCGCCGAAATCACCTTTCTGGCAGCCCCGTGCCCCCACATGGCATCTGACTTGCATCAGAATGCGGCTGTTTTTTTGCATGTTTTCCGGGCCCCGGCCCTCTGGCATCCCCATGAAGAAATTCCAATGTGTTGTGTGCGGCTACATCTATGACGAAGCCGCTGGTGCACCTGAAGACGGCATTCCCCCCGGCACCAAGTGGGAAGACGTGCCTGACACCTGGCTGTGTCCGGACTGCGGCGTCGGCAAGTCCGACTTCGAGATGGTCGAGATCTGATCGGGGCGGCCATGTCTGATCCCATCGTCATCGTCGGCGCGGGCCTGGCGGGCTACAACCTCGCGCGCGAGTTGCGCAAGCTCGACGCCGAGGTGCCGCTGGTGATCATCAGCCGCGACGCCGCGGGCTTTTATTCCAAGCCCATGCTGTCGAACGCGCTGGCCGGCAAGAAGACTGCCACGTCGCTGGTCATGAAGCCGGCCGAGAAAATGGCCGACGAGCTCAAGGCCCGGGTACTGCCCCGCACGCGCGTGGATGGCGTGGACGCCGCCGCCCGCACGGTCACGCTGTCCAGCGGCGAAGTGCTGACTTACCGCGACCTGGTGCTGGCGCTCGGTGCCGATCAGATCCGCCTGCCCTTGACTGGCGATGCGGTCGACACCGTCGTATCGGTCAACGACCTGGACGACTTTGCCGCGTTTGTCGACGCGCTGGACAAGGGCCCCGCAGGTCAGCCGGTCAAGCGTGTGGCCATCCTCGGCGCCGGCCTGATCGGCTGCGAGTTCGCCAACGACTTGTTGCACCGCGACATCCAGGCCACGGTGTTCGACATTGCGGATCGCCCTCTCGCGCGATTGCTACCCGAAGCCGCCAGCGCCCGCCTGCAACAGGCCCTTGAGACCGGTGGCGCGGCCTTCCGCTTCGGTACCAGCGTGACCGCGGTCCACCGCGCGGGTGACGTCTTGCAGCTCACTTTGAGCGATGGCAGCACACTGGACGCCGACTTGGTCGTTTCGGCCATCGGCCTGAAGCCGCGTACCGAGCTGGCGGCGCAGGCCGGCGCCGAGATCGCACGCGGCGTGCGCGTCAACCGTGAGATGGCCACCAGCGTGCCGCATGTGCATGCCCTGGGCGACTGCGCCGAGGTCGAGAGCCTTCTGTTGCCCTATGTGATGCCGCTGATGCAGCAGGCCCGCGCCCTCGCCGCCACCCTCACCGGCAAGCGCACCGCCGTGAGCTATCCGGCCATGCCGGTGGTGGTCAAGACGCCTGCCTGCCCCACAGTGGTGTGCCCCCCCGCGGCCGGGACCGAAGGCCATTGGCAGGTAACCGAAACCGAGGAGTCGCTGGAGGCCCGTTTCGTCTCTGCCAGCGAGCCCGAGCGCATGCTGGGCTTCGTGCTTCAGGGCAAGGCCACGGCGCAACGCCAGGCCTGGGCGGCCCAGACGCCGGCGCTCTTGTAACAACCGCTGTCACATCAGCCGGTTTGAACCCGCACACGGATTGCGGTAACCTTGTGCCCCTTCGCAGCCAGCGCCTCGACCAGGCGCGGCTGTAGCTGGCGCAATTTGGCCGACACGGCCGAATTGGCAGCCAGCAGGGTCCACCCCGATTCGTCCAGTGGTCCCGCCTTGACGTGCGCCGCCATCGCAGGCGGCAGCACGGAGCGCACCACCTCCAGGCATCGCTGCGAAGCACGCAGCCGCTGCATGAGGCTCACCAGGGGCTCGGCATGATCGAGCGCCTGATCCACACGGGGCACGTCCGGCACCAAGGGCTGGTACGTGGCCGGGGCCTGTCTCCGACCGAACGTCGGATATCGGGGTGGCGCGCTCATCTTTGTGGATTCCGTTGTAAGGGGTGCCGGATGCAGATACTCATCACGACCAGCGTGTTCGCACGACCAAGGGTGATTCAGTTCACGCCCTGGTCGGTCCTGCTGGCGGCCGTGCTGCTCATTTTGCCCGTGATGATGCTCAGCGCGATGGCCTACCACTCGCTGCTGATGCACGCCACCCGCGCCAACTGGCCCATTGTCTCGGATGCCGCCCGCTTTCTGCAACAGCACGAAAGCGACCGGCGTGAGCGCTTCATGCGCGAGAACCTGGATGCCATGGCCGTCAAAGTAGGCGATCTGCAGGCGCGCCTGATGCGACTGGAAAGCGTCAGCGAGCGCGTGGCCGCTGCGGCAGGCATGAAGCCCGAAGAATTCAAGGCCGTCGAGCCAGCCGGCGCGGCGTCGCAACCTGCGGGTGGGCCGCTGTCGCCGCTGCGGGAGGCCGTCAGCACCGCCCCCGCCTGGACGGTCGACAGCCTGCGCAACCACATGGACACGCTGCAGCACCATGGCGAACAGCAGGCCGACGTGCTGACGCTGATCGAATCGCGCCTGTTCGAAAAGCGCCTGGATGCGCTGATGGTGCCGAGCATGGCGCCGGTGGCTGGCCCCATCGGCTCGGGCTTCGGTTTCCGGATCGACCCCTTCGGTGCCCACCGGGCGCTGCACACCGGGCTCGATTTCCCGGCCCCGCCGGGCACGCCCATCATGGCCGCAGCGGGCGGGGTGGTCCTGAGCGCCGAGTTCCACCCGCAGTACGGGCAGATGATCGAGCTCGATCACGGCAACAACCTGGTCACCCGCTACGCCCACGCGTCGCGCATGCTGGTCAAACCCGGCGATCTGGTCAAGCCCGGCCAGAAGATTGCCGAAGTGGGCAGCACCGGGCGCTCCACCGGGCCGCACCTGCACTTTGAAGTCTTGCTTGACGGCGTGCACCAGAACCCGGCCCGCTTTCTGAAGCTCAACCAGACGCCAGTGGCCTCCGCACAAACCCGCACCCCTGGCCAAACTTCGGTACAGTAACGGCGCATGACACGACGCCGCATCACCCGCTGGAGCGGGCTGCTCCTGCTGGTGGCCGCTTGGCTGCTGCTGCAGCAGCTCGCGTGGGTGCATGGGCTGTCGCACATCGGCACCCACGCGACCGATGCGGCCGACATGGCCGACGTGTCGCACGCCCATTCGGCCGCAGACCACGATGAGCACGGCCATCCCGCGCATCGGATCTGCTGCGCGTGTCTGGGCCTGCACGGGCTGGGTGCCGCCCTGCCCTCTTCTGCACCGCAGTGGCACGCCGCGTTGGCGGAGTGCCCCCCACCTGCCGCCACACCATGGACGTCCGCCGACCTGGCCCCACGATGGGCCGTGCGCTCGCGCGCCCCGCCCAGTCCCACCGTCTGATCACCTGCTTCACCGGGGTGACGCCGCGCGCGTCGTCCTGATCGACCCATTCAGACACAGGCAGCCGCCCATGTATGAGGCGGCTGATGGCTTCACATGTTCAAACACACCCTCGTGGCCCTCGCAACGGGCCTGACCTGCCTGGGCGCCTCGGCCCAATCCGCCTCAGAGATCAACACGCTGCGCCAGCAGATCGATGAGCTGCGTCAGCAGTACGAAGCGCGCATCAAGGCGCTGGAAGACCGGCTCGAGGCCGCGAGCCGCCAAGGCTCGACGGCCGCCACCGTCAGGGCCACCACAGAGTCCCCCGTCCAACCCGCTACCGAGGCCCCAGCCGCTGCTGTGGCCCAGGTGCCCAAGAACACGGACAACCGCTTCAACCCGTCAATGTCGGTCATCCTCAGTGGCACCTACGCCAGCCTGAAGCGCGACCCGGACACCTGGGAACTCAGCGGTTTCAAGCTCGGCGGCGAGGGCCATGGCGTGGGCCCGGGCACGCGCAGTTTCAACCTGGGTGAGTCCGAAATCAGCTTCCGCGCCAACATCGACACCCTGGCGATGGGCGCGCTGACGCTGGGGCTCAACGACGAGAACGAGGCCGAGGTCGAAGAGGCCTACATCCAGTCCACCAGCCTGCCCCACGGCCTCACGCTCAAGGGCGGCCGCTTCTTTGGCGCGGTGGGCTATCAGAACGAGCAGCACGCCCACGCATGGGACTTCGTGGATGCGCCCTTCGTGCACCAGGCCTTTCTCGGGGGCCAGTACAAGCAGGAGGGCGCGCAGATCAAGTGGGTGCTGCCCACCACGCAATACATGGAACTGGGCGCCGAACTGGGCAACGGCAAGGCTTACCCCGGTTCCGAGCGCAACAGCAACCAACTGGGCGCCACCACACTGTTTGCCCGCACCGGTGGCGACATCGGCGACAACCACAGCTGGCGACTGGGGCTGTCGTGGCTGCGTGCCAAGGCCGCTGACCGCGCGTGGACTGAGGGGCACGCACATGAAGGCGACGAACACGCTGGCGAAGAGATGAGCTTCACCGGCAAGAGCCGCCTGTGGGTGCTTGATGGGGTGTGGAAGTGGGCACCCAACGGCAACGCATCGTCCACCGCGTTCAAGCTGCAGGGCGAGTACTTCCGGCGCAAGGAGACGGGCACGGCCACGCTGATCGAACCCGACGTGCCGCCCGCTGACGGTTTCTACCGCAGCAGCCAGTCCGGCTGGTACCTGCAGGGCGTCTACCAGTTCATGCCCAAATGGCGCGTGGGCCTGCGCCATGACCGGCTAAACAGCGGCAGCGTGCGGACCGACCTGGAGGATCTGGCCGGCGAAAAGCACAACCCCAAGCGCACCAGCCTGATGCTGGACTGGTCGCCCAGCGAGTTCCACCGCTGGCGCGTTCAGCTCAACGACGACCGGGCCCGCCTGGGCGTGAAGGACACGCAGATCTTCCTGCAGTACCAGATGAGTCTGGGGGCCCACGGTGCGCACGCGTTCTGATCACCTGCCGCGCCGCGGCATCGCGTGGCCTGCGCGGCTTGCGCGGCTTGCAGGGGCCACGCTCGCACTCAGCATGGCACCCGCCGCCCACGCCGCCATCGAGGTCTTCGCGTGCGAGCCGGAATGGGCGGCGCTGGTCAGCGAGCTGGCCGGCGATCAGGCCAAGGTCTACCGGGCCACGAATGCGCTGCAGGATCCGCACCGCATCGAGGCGCGGCCCAGCCTGATCGCGGCGGCCCGCCGTGCCGACCTGCTGGTGTGCACTGGCGCCGAACTGGAAGCCGGCTGGCTGCCCATCCTGCTGCAGCAGGCGGGCAACCCGCGCATCCAGCCCGGTCGACCGGGGCATTTCATGGCGGCCGACCACGTGCCCATGCGCGAGGTGCCTGCGCAGGTGGACCGGGCGCACGGCGACGTGCACGCAGCTGGCAACCCGCACATCCAGACCGACCCGCGCAACATCGAGCGCGTGGCCCAGGCCCTGGTGCGCCAGCTTGCCGCGGTGGACCCGCAGCAAGCCGCGCATTACCAGCAGCGCGGCGCAGACTTTCTGCAGCGCTGGGGCCAGGCCACCGCACGGTGGACACAGCAGGCCGCCCCGCTGCGCGGCACGCCGGTGGTCGTGCAGCACAAAGGCTTTCCGTACCTGGAGGCCTGGCTGGGGCTGCGGCAGGTGGCGGCGCTCGAGCCCAAGCCCGGGGTCGAGCCCAGCAGCGCGCATTTGTCGTCGGTGGTCAGACAGCTGGAGGCCAGCCCGGCCCGCATGGTGATCCGGGCAGCGTACAACGACGGGCGCAGTGCACAGTGGCTGGCGCAGCGCACGCAGTTGCCCGTTGTGGTGCTGCCTTACACCGTGGGGGGCAACGAGCAGGCGACCAACCTGTTCACGTTGTTTGACGACACGGTGGCCCGGCTGCTGAAAGCGCTGCAGTGACCGAGGCGTTGCACTGGCACCCCGTCGACTGGAGCATCGTCGGCCCGGCCCTGGTGGCCGGGCTGCTGGTGCTCGCCACCCACGTGCCACTCGGGCTGCAGGTGCTGCGCAAGGGCATTGTCTTCATCGACCTGGCGGTGGCCCAGATCGCAGGGCTGGGGGTGCTGGTCGCCGGACTGGCCGGCTTCGAGCCCCACGGCTGGGAAGTACAGGTCTGCGCGGGCTCGGCTGCGCTGGCCGGCGCGGCGCTGCTGCACTGGCTGGAGCGCCGCTGGCCGCAATCGCAAGAGGCGCTGATCGGCGCCCTCTTCGTCGTCACCTCTTGCGTGGCCATTCTGCTGCTGGCGGGCAACCCGCACGGGGGCGAGCACCTGAAAGACCTGCTGGTCGGGCAGATCCTGTGGGTCACGCCAGACCAGCTCTGGGCCATGGCCGCGCTGACGGCCGCGCTGCTGCTGGCGTGGTGGCGCATGCCACCGCGCTGGGCCGGCGCAGGCTTTTATGTGCTGTTTGCGCTGGCGGTGACGGCCTCGGTGCAGCTGGTGGGGGTGTATCTGGTGTTCTCTAGCCTGATCCTGCCCGCGCTGGCCGTGCAGCGGGTGCCCACGACGCCCCGGCGCCTGGCACACGGATTTGGCCTGGGTGCGCTGGCCTATCTGTGTGGGTTGGCGCTGTCGGCCATGCTGGATCTGCCCTCCGGCGCCCTGGTGGTGGTCGTCATGGCCGCGGTGTGCCTGCTCGGCCGGGCCCGGTGAAACCGGACAGTCCGACGTGGAAAACCCCCGTGAAGCCCCTTGACCGGGCGACACGAGAGGGCCACACCCCGGTGCTACACTTTTTGGCTTTGGTCCTCCCCTTTCGGAGGCCGGTGTGGCGCATGGCGCGCCGCGCACCTTGCGGATCCATTTTTCATGTTGCCCAAGCTTCTCACCTCGATTTTCGGTAGCCGTAACGAGCGCCTGCTGAAGGAATACCGTCGCACGGTCGCCAAGATCAATGCCATGGAGCCGACGTTCGAGGCCCTGAGCGACGAGCAACTGCGCGCCAAGACCGACGAGTTCAAAGAGCGCGTGGCCAAGGGCGAATCGCTCGACGCCCTGCTGCCCGAGGCGTTCGCCGTCGTCCGCGAAGGCTCCAAGCGCGTTTTCAAGATGCGCCACTTTGATGTGCAGCTGCTCGGCGGCATGGCCCTGCACAACGGCAAGATCGCTGAAATGCGCACCGGCGAAGGCAAGACGCTGACCGCCACGCTGCCCGTCTACCTCAATGCGCTGACGGGCAAGGGTGTGCACCTGGTGACCGTGAACGACTACCTCGCCCGCCGCGACGCCGAGTGGATGGGACGGCTGTACAACTTCCTGGGCCTGAGCGTGGGCATCAACCTGCCCCAGACCTCGCGTGAGCAGAAGCAGGCCGCCTACGCCGCCGACATCACCTACGGCACCAACAACGAGTACGGCTTCGACTACCTGCGCGACAACATGGTCATGGAGGTCCGTGACCGGGTGCAGCGCGGCCTGAACTACGCCATCGTTGACGAAGTCGACTCCATCCTGATCGATGAAGCCCGTACGCCGCTGATCATCTCCGGCCAGGCCGAAGACCACACCGAGCTGTACCTGCGCATCAACGCGGTGGTGCCCAAGCTGAAGCGCCAGATCGGCGAGGCCGACCCGCGCACGGGTGAAGGCGTGGTCGAGCCCGGCGACTTCACAGCCGACGAGAAGACCCGTCAGGTCTATCTCACGGAAGCCGGCCACGAGAACGCCGAGGCCCTGCTGGCTGAAGCCGGTCTGCTGCAGGAGGGCGAAAGCCTCTACGACGCCGGCAACATCACGCTGATGCACCACCTGTACGCAGCGCTGCGTGCCCACCACCTCTACAACAAGGACCAGCACTACGTCGTGCAGAACGGCGAAGTGGTGATCGTCGACGAGTTCACCGGCCGCCTGATGTCAGGACGCCGCTGGTCGGATGGCCTGCACCAGGCTGTGGAAGCCAAGGAAGGCGTCAAGATCCAGGCCGAGAACCAGACGCTGGCCTCGATCACCTTCCAGAACTACTTCCGCATGTACAACAAGCTGTCGGGCATGACCGGCACGGCTGACACGGAAGCGTTCGAGTTCCAGTCCATCTATGGCCTGGAGACGGTGGTGGTGCCGCCCAACCGACCCATGCTGCGCAAGGACCAGCTCGATCTGGTCTACAAGACGGCCAAAGAGAAGTTCCAGGCGATCACCGCCGACATCAAGGACTGCCACGAGCGCGGCCAGCCCGTGCTGGTGGGCACCACCTCGATCGAGAACTCTGAACTGATCGCGCAGATGCTGACGCGCGAGAACCTGCCGCATCAGGTGCTCAACGCCAAGCAGCACGCCCGCGAAGCGGACATCGTCGCCCAGGCCGGTCGGCCCGGGATGATCACGATTGCCACCAACATGGCCGGCCGCGGCACCGACATCGTGCTGGGCGGCAACGTCGAGAAGGATGTGGCGCTGATCGAGGCCGACCCCAACCTGGACGAGGCTGCCAAGCAGATCAAGATCGACGCGCTGCGCGCCGAACAGCAGGCGCTGAACGCCAAGGTCAAGGAACTCGGCGGCCTGCGCATCATCGCCACCGAGCGCCACGAAAGCCGCCGCATCGACAACCAGTTGCGCGGCCGTGCGGGCCGCCAGGGCGACCCAGGCTCGTCGCGCTTCTACCTGTCGCTGGACGACCCGCTGATGCGCATCTTCGCGGGCGACCGCGTGCGCGCCATCATGGACCGGCTGAAGATGCCCGAAGGTGAGGCCATCGAGGCCGGCATCGTCACCCGTTCGATCGAGAGCGCGCAGCGCAAGGTTGAAGGCCACAACTTCGACATGCGCAAGCAGCTGCTGGAGTACGACGACGTCTCCAACGACCAGCGCAAGGTCATCTACCAGCAGCGCAACGAGATCCTCGAGGCCACCGACGCCAGCGCCTTCGTCAACGGTCTGCGCAAGGGCGCGATCACCGATGTCGTGCGCGCCCACGTGCCAGCGCAGAGCGTCGAAGAGCAGTGGGACCTGCCTGGCCTGGAGGCCAACCTGCGCGAGGAATGGCAGGTCGAAGTCGACCTGGTCAAGTGGGTCGAAGGCGCCACGGCAGTGGACGACAACGACGTGCTGGAGCGCGTGCTGGCGGCGGCCGACGCCGCTTACGAAGCCAAGGTGGCCCTGGTGGGCGCTGAACAGTTCGGTGGCTTTGCCCGCATGGTGCTGCTGCAGTCGGTGGACACCCACTGGCGGGAACACCTCGCCGCACTCGACTACCTGCGCCAGGGCATCCACCTGCGCGGCTACGCCCAGAAGAACCCCAAGCAGGAGTACAAGCGCGAGGCCTTCGAGCTCTTCGGCCGCCTGCTCGACACGGTCAAGATGGACGTCACCCGCGTGCTGCTGACTGTGCGCATTCAGAGCCGCGAAGAAGCCGAGCGCGCCGCCCAGCAACTGGAGCAGCAGGGCGAGAGCTTCATCAACGTCACCTACACCCATCCCAACGAGGATGGCTCGGTCGCCACTGAAACCGACCCGAGCACGATGGCGCAAGCCGTGCCGCGTGTGGGGCGCAATGACCCCTGCCCCTGCGGCAGCGGCCTGAAGTACAAGAACTGCCACGGCAAGGTCGCCTGATGCGCTGATGGCGTGATGACCACAGCCATCGCAGCATGTGCGCCATGTGCGGCATCTGCGCCAGAAAGAGAACCCGTCCGGGTTCTCTTTTTTTTCGCCGCGCATTCAGCGCCAACCTGGGTCGGTTGGCGACACCAGCCGACCATTGATCGCAAGCCTGTGGTCAACCCACATCCTTCCCGCTAGATTCGATGGCCTCATACCCATCACATCAGGATCCCGCCATGCCCCCGACACCTCACCGCGCCGCCCACCGACGTGTCCTGTCCCTGGCGTTGGCGCTGGGGGCGCTGGGAGCTTCGGCCACATCGCACGCGGCCCAGACCGTGTGCGTGTGGGACCCACTGGGCACCAGCGGCCAGATCTTCGATGCGGCCAGGACGTATGCCCTCGTGATGCGCAAGCATGGCGCCGACATCACCGTCAAGGCCTACACGGACGAGCGCATCGCAGCCGACGACTTCAAGGTGGGACAGTGCCAGGGACTGCTCGCCACCTCACTGCGCACACGCCCCTACAACGCGGTGACCGCCGCGCTGGACCATGGCGGAGCGGCCACCATCATCAAAGATGGCCGTGTGGACCTGGACGCGAGCTACACCGTGATCGACAAGGCCATCCAGATCCTGGCGGCTGACGCCGCAGCCAAGTTGAACATCCAGGATGGGCACGAGATCGCTGGCATCGTCAGCACGGGGGCCCTCTACACCATGGTGCGCGACCGCACGCTGTTCACGCGCGGCTTTGCCGGCGCCCGCATGCCCGCCTTCGACCACGACAAGGTCCAGGCCTACTTGATCAACATGATGGGCGCCCAGCCCGTCTCGGCAGACCTGCGCAACTTCGTGACCAAGTTCAACAACGGCGGGCTGGACGTGCTGTTCGCGCCGGCTGTGGCCTTCCGCGCGATGGAGATCGACAAGGGCGTGGGCACCAAGGGTGGCATCTCGCGACTGCCGCTGGGCTTCACCACCTTGCAACTCGTCATCCAGCGGCAGCGCTTTCCCGAAGGCTTTGGCGCCCACTCGCGCCGGCACTGGCTGGACCAGCGCGATGCCGTGCTGACCGCCGTGCGCAAGGCCGAGGCCGACATCCCGCCACAGACCTGGGTGGACCTGAGCGAACAAGATGCCGTGGCTTTCGTGAGCGGGCAGCATCAACTGCGCGTGGAACTGGGCAAGCGGGGCTTCTACGACAAGCAAGGCCTGCGCTTCATGAAACGCGTGCGCTGCAGCGTGCATGCGCAGGCGCCCGACTGCGCCACACGTGCCGAGATCGACTGGTGAGCGCGACACCGCATGTGCCGCACTGGCGCGTCCTGCTATGGCCGCACCTGCGCCGCCTGCTCAGCATCCAGCCCTTGTGGGCGCTGGTGTTCGCGACCTTTTTCAAGGCACTGGAGGTGGCCAACCCATTGCCGGGCGCCCCACCGCTGTCGTTCGTGCACTACCTCGCGGCCAATCTGATGGGCGCCGCCGCGACGCTGACCATGGCCGCTCCGCTGTGGTACGTGCTGGCGCGCCACCACTGGCACCGCAGCGAAGCGGCCCGACAACGCCACGAGCGCGATGGCGTCTACGCGCTGCTGCCCCGGCCACTCATGGCGGCGCTGGCCCTGACCGTCTACCTGCTGAGTGCCCCCCTTTCCTACGGGCTGTGGACGCTGTACCTGAACGCCACGGGCGCCTGGCCCGGTCATCGCACCCAGCAGGCTTCGCTGCTGATCGGCATGATCTTCCATGGCTTTTCAATGCTGGTGATCTTTCTGGTGGACGTCATCCGGGTCAAGGCCATGGTGCTGCAGCTTCGCGCCGAGCGTACGCAACGCCTTCACGCGCAGGCCCAGTTGCAGCGGCTGCAGGCCCAACTCCACCCGCACATGCTGTTCAACACCCTGGCCAACCTCCATGCCCTGATCGACACGCAGCCGGCCGCCGCGCAGGACATGCTGGCGCACCTGATCGACTACCTGCGCGCCACATTGAATGCAAGCCAGGCCAGCGAGGTCACCCTGCAACAGGAGATGGCACAGGCGCGTGACTATCTGGCGCTGATGCAGGTGCGCATGGGCGCGCGACTGCAGGTGGACATGGACGTCGACCCTGCGCTGCATGCCGAGCGCCTGCCTCCCATGCTGGTTCAACCGCTGATCGAGAATGCGATCAAGCATGGCCTGGATCCGCTGCCGCAAGGTGGGACCTTGCGCGTGCGCGCCCATCGTGATGAGGCCATGCTGGTGATCGAAGTGCGAGACAGCGGATCGGACTGGGGCCCCAGCGACACACCCACCCCGGATGCGGCCCACGCGTCACCCGGCTTTGGCCTGCACTGCATCGCCGAGCGACTGACCACCGCATATGGCACTGCGGCCTCGCTGCGCCTGAGCCGAAACGGGGACCACACACTTGCCACGCTCCGCCTGCCGCTACAGGCCGCCGCGCCTTTGCACCCAGCCTGACGACACATGACCACGCCCCGCGCCCTGATCGCCGAAGACGAACCTGTGCTGGCCGAGGGCCTGCGCCGCCTGCTCAACCAGCTCTGGCCCGATCTGACTGTCTCGCACACCGTGGGCGACGGCCAGCATGCCTGCGCGCTCGCACTGCAAACGCTGCCCGACGTCCTGTTTCTGGACATCCACATGCCCGTGCTCGACGGGCTCACTGCGGCAGAGCGCGTGATCGAATCATGGCCGCCCGAGCGCGCCCTGCCGTTGATCGTTTTCGTGACGGCGTTTGACCACCACGCCGTGGCCGCCTTCGAGCGAGCGGCAGTCGATTACGTGCTCAAACCCGTACGGCGCGACCGGCTGGCCATGACCTGCTTGCGCCTGCAGCAGCGGCTGGCGCAGCTGGCCCACCATGCCGAGGGCGGGGAGCAAGGGAACGGAGACGATCAGGCCCTGGTCACGAGCCTGCATGCCCTGCGTGCCACCCCACAGGCCGCTGCCGCGCCCTTGCGCATCCTGCAGGCTGCAGCCGGGTCGTCCGTCTACCTGATCCCGGTGGACGACATCCTCTACCTGGAGGCCGCAGACAAGTACGTCCGCGTCGTCACCGCTCAGCACGACCCGCAGGCACCGGACAAGCTGATCCGCACCCCGCTGCGCGACCTGCTGGCCCAGCTCGACCCCGCGCTGTTCTGGCAGATCCACCGCAGCGTGGTCGTGCATGCGCGGGCCATCGAACGCGTCAGCCGGCAGGACCACCGCATGCGCGTGCACCTGCGAGACCACTCCGCCACACTCGAGGTCAGCCGCCTGTATGCCCATCGCTTCAAGGCGATGTGAGCCTGGCGGACGGGCACGCCGTGGCCGGCCCGGACTGCGGCACAATCGTGCGTCTTTTGTGGAGTCCCCCGGAGCCCGCCTGCCATGCCCGTCAATCTGACCGCCCCCTCCCCCGCTGACCTGCACCCTGTTCCCGGCGTCAAGCTGGGCATCGCCATGGCTGGCGTGCGCAAGGCCAACCGCCGCGACCTGACGGTCGTGACCCTGGCCGAAGGCAGCGCCGTGGCCGGCGTCTTCACGAAAAACCGCTATTGCGCCGCCCCGGTGCAGTTGTGCCGCCAGCATCTGGCCGCCAACACCGACATCCGCGCGTTGGTGATCAACACCGGCAACGCCAATGCCGGCACCGGCGAAGACGGCCTGATCCGCGCCCGCCAGACCTGCATTGCCCTGGCCCGCCACCTTGAGATCGCCCCCGAGCAGGTGCTGCCCTTCTCCACCGGCGTGATCATGGAAACCCTACCGGTCGACCGCATCGAAGCCGGACTGCCCGCGGCACTGGCCGACCTGAAGGCCGACAACTGGGCTGTGGCCGCCGAAGGCATCATGACCACCGACACCCTGCCCAAGGGCGCCTCCAAGCAGGTGCAGATCGGCGGTCAGACCGTGACCATCACCGGCATCAGCAAGGGCGCCGGCATGATCAAGCCCAACATGGCCACGATGCTGGGCTACATGGCCACGGATGCCAACATCGCCCCCGCGCTGCTGCAGCCGCTGGTGACCGAGGCCGCCAACGCCTCGTTCAACCGCATCACCATTGACGGCGACACCTCGACCAACGACAGCTTTGTGTTGATCGCCACCCGCCAGGCCCAGCACGCCGAGATCACCTCGCTGGACTCGGCCGATGCGCAGACGCTGCGCGCCGCGCTGATCGAGGTCGCACAGGCGCTGGCCCAGGCCATCGTGCGTGACGGCGAAGGCGCCACCAAGTTCATCACCATCACCGTCGAAGGCGGCCGTGACGAGGCCGAATGCGCGCTGGCCGCGTATGCCATCGCGCACTCGCCGCTGGTCAAGACGGCCTTCTTCGCCTCCGACCCCAACCTGGGCCGCATCCTCGCGGCCGTGGGCTACGCCGGCATCGACGACCTGGACCAGAACCTCATCGAGATGCACCTGGACGATGTGCACGTCGTCACCCGCGGCGGCCGCAACCCTTCCTACCGCGAGGAAGACGGCCAGCGCGTGATGAAGCAAAGCGAGATCACGATCCACGTGCACCTGGGCCGTGGTGAGGCGCAGACCACGGTGTGGACCTGCGACCTCTCACACGACTACGTCAGCATCAACGCCGACTACCGCAGCTGATCGCGGATCCCTCGCCTCAGGCCGCCAGCCCGGCGCTGGCGCGCTCATGCGGCTGCGACTGCACCTGAGCCTGCGCCTGGTGCGAGGCATCCAGGAAGCGGTCGGCGTGCAGGCGCGCGTCGGGCACCCCGGCGCGGCGCAACACCGCCTCGCACGCGTCGATCATCGGCGGCGGGCCGCACAGCCAGGCCTGGTGTTCGCCGATGCGCTCGCCCAGGATCTCGTCAAGCCGGTCGGCCACCATGCCGCGCAGCCCGGCCCAGCCGCTGCCTTCTGGCTCGGCCGACAACACAGGCACGAAGCGGAAGCGCCCACCCCACTGCCGCCGGATGGCATCGATGGCGTCCAGCCCATACAGGTCAGCCTGTGTGCGGGCCGCCAGAATCAAGGTCAGCGGGCGTGAGGCCTGCCCATCGGCCACAGCCTGCTCCAGCATCGCCTTGATGGGCGCCAACCCGCTGCCGCCCGCCACGCAGACCATGGGCCCTTCTCCAGGGCGCAGACCGAACTGGCCGTGCGGGCCGCGCACGGTCAGCACCTCACCCAGACGGGCCTGGTCGACCAGCCAGGGGCTCAGGCGCCCGCCGGGCACCTTGCGGATGAAGAAATCCACCCGGGTCGGATCGGCCAGGTCGGGTGCCGAGGCAAACGAGTAGCGTCGCACCGCATCGTCCGATGCCGCCGCCCAAGGCACCGACAGTTCGGCATGCTGCCCGCCGCTGAACGGCATGGGCTGCACCAGCGTCAGCGTGAGGTGGACGATGTCGGGCGTGAGCCGGTGCAGGCCGGTGATGCGCCCGGTCGTCTCCACCACCGGATGGGCCGCAACGGCCTCACGCAAGGCAACCTCGACGACCACATCCGACCGGGGCCGGCTCTGGCACGCCAGGATGTAGCCCTGCTGCAGTTCCTCGGCCGACAGCAGGTAGCTCTTGTCGGTCAGTTCCTTGACCTTGCCCGAAACCAGGCGGCACTTGCACTCGCCACACCCGCCCACACGGCAGTTGTGCGGAAAGGGCAGGCCCTCGCGCAGCGCAGCCTGCAGCAGGCTCTCGTCAGCGCCCACGCTCAGCGCCTCGCCCGAAGGCTGCAGGCGCAGCGTGTGCGCCTCGGGTGCGCGTCGAAACAGTTTGGCCCACACGGTCTGGCTCCCGGTTCAGGCCAGCTTGGCGTGGGTGATCTTCAGCCCACGCATGCCGCTTTGGCGGCTGGCCTCCTGGGCCAGCTTGCGCTCGGCCGGCGACGCATGGCGCTCATCCCACTCATTGAGCGCGGGGGTCATGATCTTCTTGAACAAGGGCGGCACCAGCGCGATCAGCAGCATCGAGAGGTAGCCCTGGGGCAGCATGGGCGCGGTGGGATAGGCATACAGCGTCCAGTAAGGTGCCTCGCCTTCGGCATGGTGATGCGAATGGCGCGCCAGGCTGAACAGCACGTTCGTGCTGGCCCAGTGATTCGAGTTCCAGGAGTGGCGCGGCTGCACGGGCTGGCCCGGCACTCGCACCAGACCATAGTGCTCGAAGTAATTGGTGATCTCGAGGTACTGCTTGCCCACGAAGGCAATCGCCGCCCACAAGCCCACGCCCGGCCAACCGGCGATCAGGTAGGCCGCCACGAACATCGCGATGTTCTCGATGTTGCCGCGCAGAAAGGGGCTGGCGAACGGGTTCCACACCGACTTGCCCAGCTTCTTGAGACGGGCGCGTTCCAGCTGGAAGGCGTGCACAAAGCTCATGATCGTCGAGCGCACGGTGAACTTGTAGAAGCTCTCGCCGCGACGGGCCGTGGCCGGGTCAACCGGCGTGCCCACGTTGACGTGGTGGCCGTAGACGTGTTCGATCGCAAACGACGTGTCACAGGTAAAGGCCAGCATCCAGCGGCCCATGAACAGGTCGAACGGATGCGCCGTGCGGTGAGTCAGTTCATGCCCGGTGACCGTGCCACCCACGGCATTCATCAGCCCCACGGTGACGACGCAACCGGCCCACTGAAACCAGTGCGTCGTCGCTTCGCGACCCGCAAACAGATCGATGCCCACAGTGTCTTTCACCCAGGCGCCGTAGCCGAAGAGGTCGCCTGAGCCGAACATCCACAGCACGGTGAAGTTCAACAGCGCCAGCATGGGCAGCATCAGGTAGAGCGGCAGGTTGAGCAGCAAGGTGATTTGCGTGCGCGGCGGCTCCGATTCGTCGCGTGGCAACCAGCGGTCGGCCCCGATGAAGAACACGATGGCCGCCAGGAACGGCGCCCACATCCACCAGCCGCCCTTGACGAGCATGAGCAGGAAGCCCACACCCAGTGCGGGCATCAACCAACCTTTGAGGTACTTGGACATTGTTGATCTCCTTGAAGGGGTGCGCCGGTGATGACAGTCGGGGGGGGGTGGCGCACACCATGGGCTCAAGACTAGGAGCGCGAAACCGCCAGCCGGGTCGGGGCGACGACACCAAGGAATCGGCGCCGATGCCGTCTGGACACGAATGAAGTCACTTTGCGCGAGATCAAAAGGGCAAACCCCAGGGGCTTGAAACGCCCCACCCCATCCCCACATTCACGACATGGCCCGACAGCGGCGGCGCGAACCGCCTACAATGGGGCTACTTTTCCTGGGGCCGACCTGGTTTCGACGTGGGTGCGGATTCGGGACAGGGCATGTCGAGCACCAGTCAGCTCGTAAATCCACTGGAAAAAAACTAACTGCAAACGACGAATCGTTCGCACTCGCCGCTTAATACCGGTGAGCCTCTCAACGGTTGGCCTATGGGCCGGGCTTGAGTCGCAAGACAACAGCTGAGAGGTCATTCACATAGGCTGGGCTTGTGCCGGGTCACTCGGTACAGGTCGAGATCAAGTGACTGGCTGGCCTGGTAGCGTGTCGCTGCGCGATCAGGTCGGTGAGACTCAAAACAGACGACTACACATGTAGAACTGCTCGATGATGGCTTACGGACGGGGGTTCAATTCCCCCCGGCTCCACCAACACAAGGCTTCTGAACATCTCAGAACCGCTCAAAAGCCCTAAGTAATCAACGACTTAGGGCTTTTTCTTTGTCCATAGCAGCTCACGGCGGCTCTGGACAGCTAGGGGCAACTGGGGGCAACATTGGGGGCAAGTGAGTTACCCTCAACGGAGTTGCCCCCAAATGCCCCTGACAGACGTGCTCATCAAGACCGCCAAGCCCGGCCCCAAGCCCGTGCGCCTCTTCGACGGCGGAGGCTTGTACCTGGAGGTTGCGCCCAGCGGCGGCAAATGGTGGCGCCTGAAATACCGCCACGACGGCAAAGAGAAGCGCCTGAGCCTGGGCACCTACCCCGACACCAGCCTGAAAGACGCACGCGAGCGGCGCGACCTCGCCCGCCGCGACCTGGCGGCCGGCATTGACCCGGGCGCAAAGCGCAAGGCAGAGAAGGCCACCCGCACCGCCCTGGCCGCGAACACGTTTGAGGCAGTGGCCCGCGAGTGGCACCAGGCCGTGCACTGCGCCGCCGTCACCGACGGCCACGCGGCTCGCACCCTGCTTCGCCTGGAGCAAGACGCCTTCCCCTGGATCGGTGCCACGCCCATTGCCGAAGTCACCGCGCCCAAGCTGCTGGAGGCGCTGCGCAAGGTCGAGGCCCGGGGCGCCATCGAGACAGCCCACCGCGTGCGCCAGGCATGCGGGCAGGTCTTCCGCTACGGCATTGCCACCGGTCGGTGTGAGCGCGACCCCGCTGCAGACCTGCGGGACGCCCTGCAACCTGTGATCGTGAAGCACCACGCGGCCATCACCGACCCGCGGAAGGTGGGCGAGCTGCTGCGGGCCTTCGACGACTACCAGGGCCTGCCCACCACCCGTGCGGCCTTGAAGCTGGCCCCGCTGGTGTTCCTGCGGCCCGGTGAGCTGCGCCAGGCTGAATGGGCAGAGTTCGACCTTGACGCCGCCGTGTGGACGGTGCCCGCCGCCCGTATGAAGCGCACCAAGCAGCAGAAAGCCAGCGGCGCCCCTCACCTGGTGCCCCTGTCGCGCCAGGCCGTGGCCGTGCTGCGCGAGCTGGAGCCCCTGACGGGCCGGGGCCGGTACGTGTTCCCGAGCCCACGCGGCGGCAGCAGGCCCATGAGCGATAACGCGGTGTTGTCCGCCCTGCGGCGCATGGGCTTTGCCAAAGACGAGATGAGCGGCCACGGCTTTCGGGCCATGGCCCGGACGCTGATGGCTGAGCGCCTGGGCGTGCCCGAATCGGTAGTGGAGGCGCAGCTTGCGCACGCCGTGCGGGACAGCCTGGGCCGGGCCTACAACCGCACCGAGTTCGTAGACCAGCGGCGCAGCATGATGCAGCAGTGGGCCGACTACCTAGACACCCTGCGCCAGGGTGCGCAGGTGCTGCCATTCAAAACAGCATGAGCTGCACGCCATGATGCCCTGCATAAAGCCCACATTGACCCTCGTTGAGGCCGCCGACGTGCTCAAGGTTCACCCCAAAACCGTGGAGGACTTGATTCGTGACGGGGTCATCCCGGCCGCCAAGATCGGGCGGGCATGGGTGATGTTGGGCACCGACGTATTGCGTCACGTCGAGAATGAAATCATCAGGCAAACAGCTCAGCGCATGCGGACCCCAGGCCGGGGCATGCCGCTCAAACCCCGAAAGGCGCCCGCAAAGCCGCGTGGCTGACACCACAAAAACCCGCCTGATGAACTGCAGGGCCTGCGTTTGCTGCGGGGACATGGGGACAGGACACGCGGTCGGGCCAGAATGCCGATGAACAGGGCCACTCAGCCCATCAGATGCTATGGGGACAAGCAGGGGACATACAGGGTACAGAGTGGGTACACCTCCACGCTAAAGCCACTGAGGAACCATCGGCCGCCCTTCGGTTGCGCCTGCCCCTTTCCCATTTGCAGCGCGGAGGCTTTCCCCTGGGGCCGCCCTGCCCCGGCCCGGCTTGCACGACTTGACGGCCTTGCCGCTGTGCGTGCCATAATCGACTCAGCCCGAAAGGGCCGGTGCTTCAAAACACCTTCCAGTTAGCGGCCAGCCTCCCCGACAGCGAGGTTTTGTCACGTCCGTACATTTGCGGCTCAAGCCTTGGGCCGCTGCTGGTTGCGGGCGGGATGGGACCACCCGTAAGGGCGTCCGCACGTCTAACTGCGTGTTTTGAACATCCCGCCCACCCTCCATGCTTCAAAACATGGCGAGTGGATTCAAGTCTCAGTTAGGAGCCTGAAACCATGACCGACACCACGGCAAAGCCCGTCACCGAGCTGGAGCTAGCCCAGCTATTCGCACACGCTGAAAACTCTCTGAGCGTGGCCCTGTATCACCTGCGCCAGCCTGCAGCTAACGTGCCGGGCGCTGCCCGCAAGGCCGTGCAGGCCTTGGCAGCCCTGAATCAACTGCGCAACCTGGAGGTGCAGCAATGAAGGGCCACAGCACCGCCAAAGCGACCGGTAATGAACTGGCCGATATCGCCAAACTCAGCCAGCAAATCGATGCACAGGCCCAGGAGGTCTACCGCCTGGCTCAAGTCGTGAAGCTTGCAGCCTTCGCCGCTGAAGCACGACGGACGCTGGTGGCCATTGGTAACGCTTGCGTGCTTGACCCTCAGTTGGCAGACGAGCTGGCGCAGTACGTAGACGCAGTGAACAACTGGGGGACGTTTGATGATGTTTCGGGTGAGGTGCTGCGGGCGCTTGGTTCTTCCCTAGAACGCATCGCAGAGAAAGCTGATGGAATGGCCATGCAGATGAATGGCAGTGGCTCCGTTACTTCGTCCATGTGCTGAGCCTGTCTAATCTGGTCAGGTCAGTGCACCACGGCACTGCATGCCGCCAAAGTCGCTGAACCTGGCTCAACAAGAATGACCACAACCAACGGAACAGAAGATGGGCAGGAGGCAGCAAAAGCCGCACGTAGCTCCGCTAGATGATCTCCTGCGCGAGGTTGTGAAGACACCCGGCTTTGGCGAGTGTCTGCAGCTCTGCGATGTTGGCGAACTGGAGCATGTGTGCGATTTGATACCCGAGGCATTCACGGCAGCAAGGTGCGGCAATGGCGAGGCGTATGGGTTGCATTTGAGTCTTCGCAAGAACCTGCATGCGCCCGTACTCAGGTACGTGGAAGAGCTAGAACGATGGCAGGACGCGACATCCAACAGAAGACGGCAGGCACTTGAAAAGCTAAGTGGTCAACCCGTACGCATTGCGCGATCTGAGCGCATGGAAATGCAACCGTCTCTCGACTTCCTGGAACAGATTGAGCGTATAGCCGACCGTATCGAGTTTGGCCCGTGGTCTCCAGAAGATGCAGAGGACTGTGCCGCCAGACTTCGCCATGCTTGGTACAGATGGATTGCCTATCTGTCGTCGTATTGGATGTGGGCGAGGGTGCCGAGAATTCTGGCAGGCCAGAAGCTTAGCCAAGCAAACGGCAAAAAGGCCGCACGTGACGGGACACCAGGGCGAACTCGACTGCTAGACCACGACGCCATCTACAAAAAGCTCTGTGAGCTTCAGAGTACGCATGGGCGTGCTGCAGCAGGCATCGTTGCAAGGATCTTCGGCTGCACAGCTCGATATGTCCGCGAAATTGAGGCCAGAGAGAAGAGAAAGAAAAGCGGAACGAACCCCGCCGGATAGTTCCGCTGCGGTTTCCATCATGAGTCGGTCATTAACTCACTTGATCGACCATGAGCCATCAAGATACGGACGCCGCAGCGTCCACCAGTGGTAAGCCAGCATTGATCCGCCTTCCCAGCGTGCTGCAGCGGGTCGAGGTTAGTCGCCCCACTCTTTACCGCATGATCGCCCGGGACGAGTTCCCAAAGGGCATCAAACTTGGCGACCGGATGACGGTGTGGAACGCCGATGAGGTGGACGCCTGGATTCGTCAGCGCATCGAGCAAGGGGGCGCCAAGTGACAAAGCCCCTGTCTCACCTTGACTTTCTGGCGCTGACAACGAACGCCCCCACCAGATCCGCCTATCAAGCCTGCAGCGTGGCAGAAGATGTGCTTCGCCTTCGCCTGACCGTAGCCGCGGTGAAGCTGGCCTACGCCACTGGGTACAAGTGGAACGAGCAATCGCCCGTGCTTCAGTACGGCGAACCCGCCGCGCTGGACTGGACGCCAGATCACAAGCCCCATGCGGAGATGTGCGCCGATGCGCTGCTGATCCTTGAGGCGGCCATGGCCTCATTTGGGGACTACCTGCAAGCACAGGACGCCCTACGGGCGCACCAAGCAGCGTTGCACCGGCTCCAGTTAAGGCAGGCGGCACGCGACAAGTGAGGGCGGCATGCTCCAAGAACTGCCCCCTGACACCCGAGCGGACCAGATAGCCCGCGTGGCCGCATTCCTGGAGCAAAACCCAGGGGCCACGCTGCGCGATATCGAGGCCGCATGCGACACCGGCAGCGCCACCAAGGTGCTGAGCGTGATGCGCCACCCCGCAGTGGGCTTCGTCCTGCGGCGTGAGGTGCACCGCGTTGCCTGCAATGACGGGCGCAGCACCCGGCGTGTCGCCCGCTTCTGGCTGATGGCCCGGCCCCAAAGGGCACAGGGCGAGCTATTCGAGAACACATGAAACACACCATCACGCCCGAAGTGATCCGGGCTGCCCTGGCCTGCATTCCGCCCGACCTGCCCCGCGAAGAGTGGGCGCGGGTGGGTATGGCCCTCAAGGCTGAATTGGGGGCCGCTGGCTTCGATCTGTTCGACACCTGGAGCCAGGGCAGCGAAGCCTACAACCCGACCGATGCCCGCGACACCTGGCGTAGCTTCAAGAGTGGGGGCCGGGTGCAGATTGGCACCCTCTTCCACATTGCCAAGGGCTTTGGCTTCAAGTGGGACGACGCCCCGCAGGCCCAGCCGCTGGACCATGCTGCCATCGAGGCGCAGCGCAAGGCCCGTGCAGCACGCGAACAGGCCGAACGCGAAGAGACCGCACGCCGCCAGGCCGATGCAGCCACCAAGGCCGTTGCACAGTGGGCGCAAGCCACCGAGCAAGGCCATTGCACCTACCTGGACCGCAAGGGCGTGCAGGGGCTGGGCGTTCGCTTCGAGCCGGGCGATTGCATGGTGATCCCCCTGCGGGATGAGGCAGGCAAGCTGTGGAACCTGCAGCGCATCAAGCCCCGGCCCGATGGGCAGGGCCACGACAAGCGTTTTTTGGCCGGTGGTCGCAAGACGGGTCTCATGCACTGGCTGGGTGATCCACAGGGAGCCGGGGTGCTGCTGCTGTGTGAGGGCTGGGCCACGGGCGCCAGCCTGCACCAGGCCACGGGGCACCCCGTGTGCGTGGCCTTTGACGGGGGCAACCTGCCCAAGGTGGGCCGGGCCATGCGTGCCGCCTTCCCTGGTGCCTGCATCGTGGTCTGTGGTGACAACGACCACGAACGCGAACAGGCCACAGGCCGCAACCCTGGCCGGGAAAAGGCCACCGAAGCGGCCCGTGCTGCCCAGGGCCTGGCCGTGTGCCCGCAGGGCCTGCCAGCAGGCCAAACCGATTGGAACGACCTGCACCAGCTCATGGGCGTGGATGCGGTGACCACGGCTATTGCACAGGCCGTGAGTGACGCACAAGAGGCGCAGCAAGCCCACCAGCAAGCCGCACAGGCCCCGGCCCGTGCTGGCAGCAAGGGCAGGCCCGACACGCCACCGGCAGGGGCTGTGCCGCCCGTGTGGGATCGCTTCCTGGTCAATGATGAGGGCGTGTGGTTCCTGGAGGCCGACCAGGACGGGCGCAGCAAGGCCCCGCAGTGGGTGTGTAGCCGCCTGGACGTGACGGCCCGCACCCGTGATGAGGACGGCATGGGCTGGGGCTACCTGCTGGAGTTCACCGACCCCATGGGAAGGCCCCGCACCTGGGCCATGCCTGCCCGCATGCTGGCCGGTGATGGGGCTGAGTACCGCGCCGCGCTGCTGAACATGGGCCTGCTGATCGCCAGCGGTGCCAATGCACGCAACCGGCTTACGCAGTACCTGCAGACCCGCCAGCCGCAAGAGATGGCCCGCTGTGCTGATCGTGTGGGCTGGCATGGCCGCGCCTACGTGCTGCCACGCGAAACCATCGGCGGCGATGATGAGCGCATCGTCTACCAGGTGGATGGCATCACTGAAAACCCGTTCAAGCAGCGAGGCACGCTGGAGGGCTGGCGCCAGGCTGTGGCCCGCCTGTGTGTGGGCAATGATCGGCTGGTGTTCGCGGTGGCCTGTGCCTTTGCCGGCGTGCTGGTGCGCCCTTCTGGGGTGGACAGCGGTGGCTTTCACTTCCGTGGTGGGTCGAGCTGTGGCAAGACCACGGCGCTCAAGATGGCCGCATCGGTTTGGGGTGGCCCGGCATACATGCAGCGGTGGCGCAGCACAGACAACGCCCTTGAGGCCATCGCGGCCCAGCACTGTGACGGCCTGTTGATCCTAGATGAGCTGGCGCAGGTGGACCCGAAGACCGCGGGCGAGTGCGCCTACATGCTGGCCAATGAGACAGGCAAAGCACGAAGTACCCGCACCGGGCAGGCCCGGCCCCGCCTGTCCTGGCGTCTGCTGTTCCTGTCGGCTGGGGAGATCAGCCTTTCCCAGCACATGGCCGAAGGTGGCAAGCGCAGCAAGGCCGGGCAGGAGCTGCGCCTTGCAGACATCCCCGCCGATGCTGGCCAGGGCCGGGGCCTCTTCAACCAGTTGCACGAGCTGGCGAGCGGTGCGGCCCTGTCTGCCCACCTGGGGAAGGTCATCGAGTTGCAGCACGGCACAGCAGGCCGGGCCTTCCTGGAATGGGCCACGCTGCACGCGGATGAGTTGCGCACCATGGTGCGGGGTCTGATTGACCGCTACACAGATGAATGGGTGCCAGAGGCTGCCAGTGGCCAGGTGCAACGCGTGGGGCGCCGGTTTGCCTTGGTGGCTGCAGCGGGCGAGCTGGCTACCACGGCGGGCGTGACGGGCTGGCCCGAAGGTGAAGCGGCCCGAGGTGTGCGCCAGTGCTTTGATGCCTGGTTGCAGTCGCGTGGCGGGCTGGGCGATGCTGAAGAACGCCACATGCTGCAACAGGTACAGCGCCTGCTGTCTGAACGTGGGGCTGGGAACTTCGCGTGGTGGCATCGGGCCCTGGATGACCGGGCACCGAACCCCACCGAGCGGTGGGGCTTCCGCAGGCTGGTGGACAGCAACGGCAAGCCCATCAACCGCAGCAGCTCAGACGGCGCCGAGTACAACCGGGTTGCCGATTTTGTGCAGGACGTCGAAGAGGGCTCACAGGTAGAGTTCTACGTCATGGCCGAAGTCTTCAAGGGTCGATTGTGTGAAGGCTTCGACCACAACGCTATGGCCCATCTGCTAATGAAGCGCGGCCACCTGGTGCCCGAAAAGGGCGGGCGCCCCACCCGCAAAGAGCGGTTGCCCGGCCTAGGCCTCTCGTGGGTGTACCGCCTCAAAGCCAGCGTGCTGGGTGATGACGGCGGGGACGTGTGAGCGGTGGGCGAGGGGGACGCCCGGTAGGCCCCGAACGCGCCGCGCTGCTAGCCGCTGCGCAGGCGTTGCACCGGCAAGGCAGTGCGGGCACATGGCGCGACTTGGCGGTAATGGCGCAGGTGGGCTACACAGTGGCGCAGCGGACCTGTTGGAACATGGTCAAGGCCGGCGAACTGGTGATAGTGGGCTATCTACCCCGCCCAGAAAAAGGCCGTCCGCCAGCCCTTCTATCTGTTCCGCAGACCGCCGACCCTGCGGAGGCGCTCAACATACAGGCGCTTTGGTTTGGACGGGCGGCCACACGCTGATAGCGTGGCGGCGTTGCATCCAGTTAAACCAAGTCTGATCGGATGGGGGGCGTCTGGGGTGCACGCCCCATGCCGGCCGGACCCACGGTGCCCCGCACCGGCCATCCAATAACGCCCGAGCCATACCCGTGCACCCTGATGTCCGTCGATACAGGCGGGGCGGCATGGGCCGCGCAGGAGGGTGCTTCCGTGCCCGGGCTGGGCGGGCTCAGCACCAGGACTGCCGTGGCCCGCCGCCCCTGCCCCTGGTGCTCACCGCTTGCCGCCCAGTCACGCCCGAGCCATACCCGTGCACCCCGATGTCCGTCGATACAGGTGGGGCGGCATGGACCACGCAGGGGATGGCTTCCGCACCCTGGCTGGGCTGGCTCGGCACCAGGACTACCGTGGCCCGCCGCCCCTGCCCCTGGTGCTCACCGCCTGCCGGCCAATCACACCCGAGCCATACCCGTGCACCCTGATGTCCGTCGATACAGCCGGGGCGGCATGGGCCGCGCAGGGGAGTGCTTCCGCGCCCGGGCTGGGCAGGCTCAGCACCAGGACTGCCGTGGCCCGCCGCCCCTGCCCCTGGTGTTCACCGCCTGCCGCCCAGTCACGCCCGAGCCATACCCGTGCACCCTGATGTCCGTCGATACAGGCGGGGCGGCATGGGCCGCGCAGGAGGGTGCTTCCGTGCCCGGGCTGGGCTGGCTCGGCACCAGGACTACCGTGGCCCCCTACCCTTGCCCCTGGTGCTGACCAGCTCCACCCTGTCACGTGCGAGTCATACCCGTGCACCCTGATGTCCGTCGATACAAGCGGGGCGGCATGGGCCGCGCAGGAGGGTGCTTCCGCGCCCGGGCTGGGCAGGCTCAGCACCAGGACTGCCGTGGCCCGCCGCCCGTGTCCTTGGTGCTGACCGCCTGTCCCCACTGTCCCCAGCCGCCGGGGCGGTGTCCCCAGATTACATGGGGACAACTTTTCCTTTATATATCAATGACTTACACCAAATTTTCAAGTTGTCCCCACTGTCCCCACCGAAATTGGAAGTCACCCGCGAACCAATGCCCGCCGTAGTAGGGGGGGTTTCAATCTCTGGACCGCTTGCCGCCTTGACCGACCGGTTCCCTTCCCGTGCAGCACCGCGTAATGCACAGGGGGTACCCCACGACGGGAGGGCGGGTCAAAAGTCGAGGGCTTCACGCTGGACGGACCGACCGGTTCGTCATTTTCACGCGTGCGCAAGTTTTCGGGGTGGGGGGATAGGGTCGGCCTCAGAGGGCAGGCCGGGCATGCATCCCTGGCGTCAAAAAGAGGCGCGGCGCGTCTCCCCTGGCGGCCCAAACGCCCCCCAGCGGGGAAAGTCTGGGGGCAACTTTGGGGGCAACTTGAAAACGAAATATTCCGAGAACCCCTATCCATCGATGTTCTGACGCGACATTCAAGTGACCCCGGCCCACCAATCCCAAGGGCTCGGCCAACCGCCGGGCCCTTTCTTTTTTGACAGTCATTCGCTGCGGCGTGGGCGCATGTCAGAATGCCTTCGCATACCCGAGGGCGTACGATGACCAATGCGACTTTTCCGGTGGGCTTTCAGCCGCTGGCCGGCACCCCGCAGGACTGCCAGGACTGCGCACGCGGTGAACGGGTGGGGTTTCCGTTCGAATTTGCCTTCCAGCCCATCGTGGACGTGCGCACCCGTCAGGTGTTCGCGCATGAAGCCCTGGTGCGGGGGCCAGGCGGTGAAAGCGCCGCCTCGGTGTTGGCCCAGGTGACGGATGCCAACCGCTACCGGTTCGATCAGGCCTGCCGCGTCAAAGCCATCAAGGGCGCTGCGCAATTGGGCATTCGGGAATGTGTGTCCATCAACTTCCTGCCCAATGCCATCTACAAGCCCGAACTTTGCATCCAGACCACACTGGCGGCCGCACGGGCACACGGCTTTCCCATCGAGCGCATCATCTTCGAAGTGACCGAAGGCGAACGGGTGGAAGACGGCCCCTGGTTCGCGGAAATCCTGCGCGAGTACAAGCGCTGCGGCTTCAAGACGGCCATCGATGACTTCGGTGCGGGCTATGCCGGCCTGAAGCTGCTAGCCGACTTTCAGCCCGACTTGATCAAGATCGACATGGATCTGATCCGTCACATCGACACCTCGGCGACCAAGCAAGCCATCGTGCGCAACCTGGTGCGCCTGTGCGAAGACATGCGCATTGACGTCATCGCCGAGGGCATCGAGACGCCGGCAGAGCGGGACTTTCTGCGCGATGCGGGCATCCATCTGATGCAGGGCTATCTGTTTGCGAAGCCGGCGTTCAAGGCCGTCTCGCCCCTGGAGCCGCACACGTTGTCATAGCGCGTGCGCGGCGCCGTCAACGCGTCCCCATCAGTTGCCGCCAACGCGCCTGCAGTTCCACGTCGGGCGCGCCGACGGTTTGTATCTCACCGATGTAGACGCAGCCTGTATGACCGTCGAGCGTGAGCACGCTGCCCTCGGGCAAAACCACATCACCCAAGCGTATGCTGGCCTCGACTTCGTCGACGGCCAGTCCTTCGCAGGCTACGAGGCAGACCTTGTCGAGTTGGCGCGCCACCACCGCCGCATGAGAGGTACGGGCGCCGCGTTGAGTGAGCAGACCTCGTGCAGCTTGAAACGCGGCCACGTCGCTGGTTTCTGCGTCTTTTCGCACCAGGATCACGGGCTGCCCGGACTTGGCTAGCTCAACCGCGCGCGCAGGATCGAGCACCAGCTTGCCACTTGCCACGCCCGGACAGGCTGGTACCGCGCGCGCCGCCGGTGTAGGCGCCTGTGCCGGGTCGGAGACGTCTGCCAGCCGCAGATCCTGAAGCGCCTCGGCGCGCATGCCCTTGAGACGGGCCCGCGCAGTGGGTGCGTCGATCACCTGTTCGTCCAGCAAGTCGAGCGCAATGCGCGCTGCCGCCTTGGTGGTGCGCTTACCGTGGCGCGTCTGCAGAAAGTACAGCGTGCCGGATTCGACCGTGAACTCGAAGTCCTGCATGTCGCCCATGGCGTTCTCAAGCAGCTGCGTCTCGTCCTGCAGCTGCCGCCACACATCGGGCATCCACTGTGCGAGGGCATCGGCGCCGAGCACGGCACGCCGGCCTGCCACCACATCCTCACCCTGTGCATTGGGCAAGAAATCCACCCACAACGCATGCGCACCGGTTGTCGGATTGCGTGTGAAACCCACTCCCGACCCGGAATGGAGGCCACTGTTGCCGAAGACCATGCGCTGAATGGTCACAGCCGTGCCCATGTGATGGTCGATGTGGTTGAGCTCACGGTAGGTGCGTGCCTTCTCGGCATTCCAAGAGGCGAATATGGCCAGCACGGACTCGCGCAGTTGGTCAATTGGTGACTGTGGGAAGCGCTGGCCACAGGCGGCCTCGTAGATCTGCAGATGGCGCCGCGTCAACTCTCGGAGGTCGGCAAAATCGAGCTGTCGCTCGTCGCTGCCTCGCCCGAGCTCGGGGAGGATGGCGTCAAACGCATCTGCGGGGATGCCCTTGACCACCTCTCCGTAGCAGGCCACAAGCCGTCGGTACGAATCCCAGACCATGCGTGGATGGCCGGTCTGCCGGATCAGCCCCGAGACCGTGTCGTCGCACAGCCCGATGTTGAGGATCGTTTCCATCATGCCGGGCATGGACACCGCAGCGCCCGAGCGCACCGACAACAGCAAGGGATTTCGGGGATCGCCCAGCCGCTTTCCCACTAACGCTTCCAGGGCTGGAAGACCATGCTGCATCAGATCGGGCAGCGCCTTGTGGGGATGTTGCGCGTGAGCCGTGCCCAGCACCAGGGCCTCCGGCACGTTGAGCCCCAGATGGGCCATACGGGCCAGGTTGTAGGCCTTGTTGCCCATCTGCCGCGCATCGGCCCGAACAGGCACCGGCCGTTGCGGGTCGCCAATCAGATACAGGTGTGCGGGCCAGCGTGGCGCGCGCGGTGCGGCAGTCTGCTTCACAGGAACACCTCGGAACGTTGAAGAACCATGTTGCGCAAAGCGTGCCCTGAGCAAAGCAACGCATCGGTGGCGCGCTCCATCGCGCTGGCAAGATCGGTCAGCAGCACGAGCGTGTTGGCGTCCGAGAGCCGCTGCTGGATCAGGCTGCGGCGCACCCCCCTGAACAGCACGTCGCAATGCCGCTCCGCGTAAAGGATCTGCCAGATGAGCCGAAGCAGCGCCTCCTGCTCGCGCGCATCGTTCTCCATGTAGGTATGGCGTGCCATCTCGACGGCACGTACCCAGTCCTGCATGGCGCCCAGCGTCGCCAGCGCCAGCGCCTTGAGTTCGGCATGAACGGGCTCGGGCACACTCACTGCCGTCTGGGTGATGAGCTCCAGCACGAAGTGCGCTTCCTCCAGCGCATCAGCCACATCGTCTGCGTGCGACATCATGTCGACAAAGGCGCTGCGTACCGGCCGGCGGTCCAGCCTGCTGCGCGCCTTGATCAGCAGCTCGTCAGCGCGGCGCTCCCATTCCTTGGCCCGCGAGCCAATGCGCGCGACGTCTGCCGGCTCACTGCCAGTGAGCCAGGCCTCCAGGGCCACCTCCAGCGACTCGGCCAGCGCATGCATGGTGGCGGCGTGATCGGCCAGCAGATCGAACTCGACACTGCGCTGACGCACCGCACGCGACAGCAGCAACCGCGCCTCGTCGGCCACCACAGCCACGGGCAAGTCCTGCTGCATCATCTCGCTGGCCGTACGCAGCAACTGGCTCAGAAAGCGCTGTGCCGCCGCTTCGCCCAATGCCGTGTCGAGCCGCTCGCCAATACGAAATAGCTTGTCATCGAATTGCTGCATGGTGTCGTAGACCAGCGCCTCGCCGCCAGCCAGCAACCAGCCCATGTGCCCATACCGCTCACGGGCAGCTGCTTGCAGCAGACTGACAGCAACCGGCTTGCTCACGAACAGCATCAGGCGCTTGCGGGCGCGGTTCCAGTCGATCACGAACACGATGCGCGCGCCCAGTCCAGCGAGGGCTTCGCACAGATCTGCTGCCTCCAGGGCCTGGAAACGCGCGTGGCCGACCTGATAAGGCTTGCCCTCGTTAAGGCCCTCTGTGACATGGGGCAGGTCTACCGTCCATTGAAAGCCGACCTCCTCCAGCAGTGCCCTGAAGAAATCGAAACGTCCACGGTGAAGGTCGGAGTAGGTCAGCGCGATGGCATCCTCGCGCACCTGAATGACCAGCACGTGCGCATCATTGGTCCCGATGTCGTTCTGGATCAGCAACGTGTCGCCATCTCGGGTCACTGCCGTGTCCAGCCCTGGATGAGAAAACTTGAGCGCGGCGGTTTCATGAAGGCCGCGCATGAAGGCCTCGACATAGGGCCGGTCGTCTTCCCGGATCTGCCAGACATGCGCGCCGTCGATGAGCTCGGTCGACAGTTGCTGGGACAAGGCATTGATCTGCTTGTGCAGATCCATCACCAGCAGGTGCAGGCTATCGCCGCGTTTGCGCTCGCCATGAGTGAGCGCCGCCAACGCATCGCGCGCGAGCTCGTCCGCGTCGGCCAGGTCCTGCAGCCGGGTCAGCCAATGCGAACAGCGCGCTGAGAAGGACGCTTGCCCTGACTCGACTGCATCCTCCAACTGCGTCACCACGGGGCGTGCCATGGTCTGCAGGTCCTGCGCGAGCCCCTTGAAGACCTGTTGCAGGCCAGTGGCAATGAGACGGTCATCGTCCAGATAGGCGTGCTCACCCATTGCGTCGAGCATCGCCGCGTCCGGGCAACCCGCCTTGCGCAGCTCTGCTTCAAAGCTCATGCCCTGGGGCTTGCCAGTCTGTGCCTGCTGCCATGTTGATTGCAGCAGCGTCAGGTAGAGCTTGAGCCGGTCATTGGCTGCCAGCGCCGCCTTCACACGCGCAGGCAGGAGCAAGGAGGCTGAGCCCAACTCCTCGACAGCTTTTTCCTTGAGCATCCAGGTCCCTCCTCCGGCCGCCGCCGCTCACGTATGTGCATGAATGGCCGGATGGTGGAAGGGCAGTTTTGCGGTTTGGTGACAGCGGCGTCCCTCCCGGGCATCTGCTGGCATCCGTGCAGCACAGGTTGATCCGGATCAAGCTCGCTTCGACTCGCATGGTTTGCCATGAAAGTGTCAAAACCGAGCAGAACACTGCCCATGGCCGTTCACCCACGGAAAGCCGACCATGACGCAGTTACCGCCCGACATCCATCCGCCGCCCTTGCCGGGGCTCATGCTCGCCCTGGTTCGCGCCTGGCACCGACAAGCGCAGCCTTGGTGGAGAGGTGTGACCACGTCGTGGTCCTGGGGCCTGTCTCCAACCGCGGCGCAACTGGCCGCCACGGATTGGTGGCTGCACTGGGCTTCGGGGGCGGCAGGCATGCAGAACTGGATGAACGCGGCCACATCGAGTGCGTCGGCTCCTGGGATCCCACTCCTGGCCGATGCAACACGCGCCACGTCCGACAGCCGCTTTGCCCATCCCGCTTGGCAGCAATGGCCTTTCAACACAATGAAGGAGCAGTACGCCCAGTGGAGCGAACGGTTGATGGCCCAGGCGCGGCTGGAGGGCATGCAGCCTCATCATCAGCAGCTCATGGCCTTCATGACACGCCAGTGGATAGACATGGCGTCGCCAGCCAACTGGCCGTGGAGCAATCCGGAAATCGGTATGAAGGACGTCGAGACGCTGGGGATGAGCCGTCTCAAGGGCATGCAACTGTGGCTGGCCGACTTGCAGGCCCTGCTTCGTCACACGCTGAGCCGTCGAGGTGACCCGGAACACGCCGCGCCCATGTCATCGCCCGCGCTGCCGCCGCTGAGCCACATCGTCGGACGCGATGTGGCCACCACGCCGGGCAACGTGGTCATGCGCAACCACCTGGTCGAGTTGATCCAGTACGCCCCCAGCACGCCGTCCGTGGTCAGCGAGCCGCTGCTGATTGTGCCGTCATGCATCATGAAGTACTACATCCTTGACCTGTCGCCGCACAACTCGATGGTGCGCTACCTTCGGGATCAAGGCTTCACGGTCTTCATGCTGTCGTGGCGCAACCCGGACGAACATGATCGTGAACTGGGCATGGACGACTATCTGAGGCAAGGCCTGATCGACAGCATGGCGGCCATCCGCCGACTGACCGGGGCCGCGCGCGTGCACAGCCTGGGCTACTGTCTGGGGGGCACGTTTCTCGCGATGGCAGCCTGCCTGCTGGCCGGCGTGCGGCGCGAGCCGGACACGCGCATCAAGCTCGACGACCTGCCCGATCTGGCCAGCATGACCCTGCTGGCCGCCCAGACGGACTTTTCGGAGCCCGGCGACCTCGGCGTGTTCATCGACCCTGATCAGCTGCATCACCTGCAGCACGACATGCAACAGCGTGGCTTTCTATCGGGGCGACAGATGGCGGCAGCCTTTCAGCTGCTGAATGCACAGGATCTCATCTGGGCCCGTCAGACACGCCGCTACCTGCTAGGCGAAGAGGACAAGGGCATGGATCTGATGAGTTGGAACGCCGATGCCACCCGCCTGCCAGCCCGCATGCACAGCGAGTACCTTCATGAGCTGTTCCTGCGCAATGCTCTGGCCGCGGGGCATGCACGCGCGCTGGGCGAGCGCCTGGCGCTGATCGACATCCACTGCCCCATGCTGGTGGTCGGCACAGAAAAGGATCACGTCTCGCCCTGGAAATCGGTCTACAAAATCACCCTGCTGACCGATACCGACACCACGTTCATCCTGGCTTCTGGCGGGCACAACGCCGGCATCGTCAGCGAGCCCGGCCACCCTCATCGCCGTCACGCTTGGGGCCACCGGCCGCAAGGACAGCCCTGGCTGGCACCGGATCACTGGCTTGCCGATGCCACGCATTGCGAAGGCTCATGGTGGCCCGCAATGGCCGACTGGCTGCGGCAGCACAGCGACGGCGAGGTGGCTGCCCGTGTGGTTGCCATGCGCGACACGCTTGCACCCGCACCGGGCGAGTATGTGAAAGTGCGCCATGCTGATTGAGACCAGACCCGCGGTGTCCCTGCATGGCAAGCGGGGCTTGGTGGTCGGTTTGGCCAACGCACACAGCATTGCCTGGGGCTGCACGCGCACGGCGCACGCCGCCGGCGCGAAGGTGGTCGCCACCTGTCTGAACGACAAGGCCCGCGCCCTGGTAGCCGAGCTGGTCGACCCGCTGGGCATCCCGCTGATCAACTGCAATGTTGAGCAAGACGACGCGCTCGCCCAGTCCGTATCCCAAGCCGTGGACGCGCTCGGGGGGCTGGACTTCGTCGTTCACTCGATCGCCTGGGCGCCGCTGGCCGATCTGCATGGGCCCGTGCTTGACAGCAGCCGTGAGGGCTTTGCGCGGGCCATGAACATCTCATGCCATTCGCTGGCCGAGCTTGCACGCCTGTGCGTACCCCACATGCCCAGGGGGGGTGGCACCATCCTGACCATGAGCTATCTGGGCGCCGAGGTGGCCGTGCCGCACTATGGGCTCATGGGGCCCGTCAAAGCCGCGCTGGAGGCCTTGGTTCGTTATCTGGCGCTGGAGCTGGGCCCCAGGCAGGTGCGCGTGCACGCTGTCTCGCCTGGCCCCATCCTCACACGCGCGGCTGCGGGCATCGACCATTTCGACACGCTGATGGCCAACGCCATCACGAAGGCGCCTCTCGGGCGTCTGGTCACACTGAATGAGATCGGCCAGCTGTGCGCCTTTCTCTGCTCGGACGCCGCCAGTGGCATGACGGGCCAGACCCTGTATGTGGACGCCGGCGTGCACGCCGTGGACTGAACTGGAGGACATGGGATGAATTCACATGATCTGGACCTGATCGAGAACCTCACCTACGACGAGCTGCAGTTGGGTCAGCAGCAGACGCTGATACGCAGGCTGCAGGCCGATGACATCCTCGCCTTTGCCGCGGTATCGGGCGACACCAACCCGGCCCACCTGGACCCGGACTACGCCAGCCACACGCCATTTCATGGCGTGATTGCGCATGGCATGTGGGCCGCATCGCTCATCTCGGCGCTGCTGGGCACCCGCTTCCCAGGCGCGGGGACGATTTATCTGCACCAGGACCTTCACTTCCTGCGCCCTGTGCACGTGGGCGACACGCTCACCGTCACGGCGACCGTTGTGGCGAAGGAGGAGGGCAAACGCAGTGTCGAGCTCGACTGTCGCGTCATCAACCAGCACGGCGAAGCCGTGCTGACCGGGATGGCCCGGGTGCTGGCCCCTGCCGAGAAGCTACGGCACCGACGGATCGCACCGCATCGCATCCAGTTGCTGCCAGGCGCCAGTTGAAATGTGCCGCACTCACACCCTGGCCGTCTTCCACCGCCCACGGGTGAACAACCACAGCGTGAACAGCCCCACGCTGGTCTCCGAAACGAACACGCCCCAGAACACGCCGGTGTGGGCCAGGCCCATGGGCAAGGCCAGGGCCCAGGCCAGCGGAATCTGGATCAGCCAGAAGAAGACGAGGTTGATCCAGGTGGGCGTCATCGTGTCGCCGGCGCCGTTGAAGGCCTGCACGGCCACCATCCACCAGCCGTAGACGAAGTAGGAGTACGCCAGGATCGACAACCACTCGCCGCCAATGGCGATCACGGCCGGATCTGACGTGAAGAGCCGGATGATGGCGTCGTGCCAGAAGAAGAAGGCCACGGACACGGCGACGGTGAACACCATGTTCATCCAGCCGATGCGCCACACCGCGGCCTCGGCGCGATCCGGCTCGCCGGCGCCCAGGTTCTGGCCCACGAGCGTGGCGGCCGCATTCGACATGCCCCAGGCCGGCATCAGCGTGAACATCATGACCCGCATCGCGATGGTGGCGCCCGCGACCGCCTCGGTCGACACGCTGGCGAGGATGCGCATCAGGAAAATCCATGCCGTCATCGCCACAATCATCTGCCCGATGCCGCCCATCGAGGTGCGCACGATCTGCCCCAGCGTGGCGAAGTCAGGCCGCAAGTGCCGAACCAGCACGCGCAGGTGTTCGCTGCCGCGCGCCAGGATCCACAGCTGCATCAGCACCCCAACGCCGCGCCCGATGTTGGTGGCAATCGCCGCACCCTCGATGCCCATCGCAGGAACGGGGCCCCAGCCAAAGATCAGGATGGGATCGAGCACGATGTTGAGTGCATTGGCCACCCACAGCACGCGCATGGCCGCGGCCGCATCGCCTGCACCGCGGAACACCGCGTTGATCACGAACAGCAGCAGGATGACGGCGTTGCCGCCCAGCATCCACTGCGTGTAGCGGTAGCCGTGTTCGATGGCCCAGGCATCCGCCCCCATGAGGCGCAACAGATCCTGCGCCCAGACGATGCCCGCGACGGTGACTGGCAGCGAGACAACCACCGCCACGATGATGGCCTGCACGGCCGACAAGGCAGCCTCGTCACCCCGCTGCTCGCCCACGCGCCGGGCCACCACGGCCGTGACCGCCATTGACAGGCCGATGGCCACCGAATACAGCAAGAACAGATAGGTTTCGGTCAGCCCCACCGTGGCCACCGCCGAGGCACCGAGCTGGGCGACGAAAAAGATGTCGACCACCGCGAAGGCCGACTCCAGCACCAGCTCCAGCATCATCGGAATGGCGAGCAGAAACACCGCGCGCTTGAGCGGGATGCGCGCGTAGTCGGCGTTGGTGCCGCGCAGGGCAGCGCGCAGGTCGGCCCAGAACGAGCCAGCAGGCATCTCGGTGTTCACTTGCATGACTTCAGCTCGGCATACACCGGCAGCAACCCGCAGTAACGTCGCGTTACGCACCCTTGTCCGAAACAGTCAGAATATGGTCCCATGATTTCTCTCAGGTGGCCGCAGCATCCACGGCCCGAAGCCTGACACGGTAACGCAAGGCGCACCACAAGCACGCCGGCAGCGTTGCATGGCCCTCCGCTGTCCTTCACCTTGCCTTGCGACAAGCCCGGCACCCGCCTGGCTTGTCAGCCGTACACGTCCATGAACTCGCACGACCTTGACCTCGTCGAAAACATTCCCTATGACGAACTGCAGCTGGGCCAGAGCCAGCAGTTGATGCGCACCCTCACGATGCAAGACATCGTCGCCTTCGCCGCCGTCTCGGGCGACACCAACCCCGCGCATCTGGATGCCGAGTACGCGAGCCGCACGCCGTTTGGTGGCGTCATTGCGCATGGCATGTGGGCAGCGTCGCTGATCTCGGCGCTGCTGGGCACGCGCTTCCCCGGCGCAGGCACCATTTACCTGTCACAGGACTTGCGCTTCATGCTGCCCGTGCGCCCTGGTGACAGCCTCACCGCCACCGCCACCGTGGTGGCCAAGGACGACGCCAAGCGGCGCGTGACACTCGATTGCGTGGTGGTGAACCAGCACGGCCAGACCGTGCTTCAGGGTCAGGCCAAGGTGCTGGCTCCGCGTGAGAAGCTGCGCCACGCACGCATCGCCGTGCCCGCCATCCAGCTCGTCGACGCCTGAACCAGGCGGCGCGCTGCGATCTCAGCGCATCGCGCTCAGCTGGAAGTGCTGCTCCAGGAAACGCCCGAAGGTCTCCACCGTCTCGAGCGCGAGCTTGAGCTGGCCAATCTGCAGGCGATCGAGCGCTTCGAAGTTCAGATGGTTGTGCGGGGTTTCGCCGGCCGTCAGCGCATCGAACTGGGCCTTCAGCCGCATCTGCAGCAGCAAGTCGAAGCTGGCAGTGAGGTTACGGGCCTGCTTGGCCGTCAATACCTTGGCGTCCTCCAGCATCTGGATGCGCTGATGCGTGTTGCCGCCGACCAGCCCCTGCTGCTGGATCAGCACCTTGACGCCTTCGGTGATCGGAAAGAGCCCGTTCTTCTTGACGTCGAAGGTGTGTACACCGTCACGCAGCTCCAGCGCGATCCGGCCAAACCAGCCAAAGGGGTGCGTGAAGCGCACGATGTTGGCTGCGGAGCGGGCCAGGAACGGCGCACTGGTGGACACTGCCTGGATCACCGCCTGCTGTAGCTCCTGCGCCAGGGCCGGATCGCCATACAGCCGACGCATGTCGAAGAACATGGTGCCATGCACCACGTTGTCGGGCACCGGCGTGCTGTACCACTTGTGCACGGTCAGGCGCCAGTCGCGCAGGCTGCGCCGCCATTCGGGGTTGCGGGCCATGATGCCCCCCGTGCACTCCGGGATGCCGATGTCGATGAGCGCCTGGATCAGGGCCTGGCTGAAGCGTTCCAGCTCGGCCACCTCTTCGGTTGAGAGGTCGTCGGCGTAGACGATGGCGTTGTCCTGGTCGGTGGCCAGGGTCTGCTCCCCTCGACCTTCACTGCCCAGCACCAGAAAGGCATATCGCCGGGTGAGCGTCGGGAAGCCCTGTCGCACCAGCTTGAGAACGCGCACCAGAAGCAGATCGTTCAAGCGCGCCACCGTGCCCACCAGTTCACCGATGTGCAGCCCCTGGCGGAACAGGTCGACGGCCATCTTCTGCACCTCGTCATGCAGCGCGCGCAGTTCGTCGAGCGAGCCGGCCCGCTCGATGTCCAGCACCAGCCCGAGCGCAGAGCGCGTCTGCAGCCGCTGCAAGTCGGTGCCCGTGACCATGCCGATCAACTGGCCGGTCGTGTCGGTCACGCAGATGCGATGGATGCGGCGGCGGCTCATCTGATAGAGCGCCTCGTACAGCGGTCGGTCTTCGCTGATGGTGATCAGCGGGCCGGTCATGATGTCGGCCGCCAGGGTGGTACGCGGGTCCAGCCCCTGGGCCAGCATGGCGCGCAGATCGCGGTCGGTGATGATGCCGGCGTGTTGGCCATCGCGGCTCACGATGATGCTGGAGATGCTGCGGGTCTGCATGATGGCCGCCACCTCGTTGACCGACAGGCCGGCATCGCAGGTGATCACTTCATGACGGGCCACCGAGCGCACGGGCTCGAAGAAAGGTGTGCTCTCGTTCAAACGCGCCTCCTCAGGTGTCGCCGCGGGATCATTGTGCGCCCGACCCGGCTGGTGGCCGAGACGGGGGCAGCCGCTGGTTTGATCTGGCACAAGAATAGCGCGCGATGCCCCAACTGACATGACAAACAGACGGCGCTCCTGCCTATAGTTGGCCATTCCTGCCGAAACAAGGAGCGCACCATGACCGCCATGATGAAAGCCGCCGTGTTTGTCGAGCCCGGGCGCATCGAACTCGCCGACAAGCCCGTTCCGGACGTCGGCCCCAACGATGCGCTGGTGCGCATCACCACCACCACGATCTGCGGCACGGATGTGCACATCCTCAAGGGCGAGTACCCGGTCGCACGGGGCCTGACCGTGGGCCACGAGCCTGTGGGCGTGATCGAGAAGCTCGGCAGCGCCGTGGTCGGCTATCAGGAAGGCCAGCGCGTGATCGCCGGCGCCATCTGCCCCAACTTCAACTCGTATGCCGCACAGGATGGCGCCCCGGCACAGGACGGCAGCTACCTTGTGCCCAAGGGCCTGTGCGGCTGCCACGGCTACAAGGCCACGGCCGGCTGGCGCTTCGGCAACCTCATCGACGGCACGCAGGCCGAGTACGTGCTGGTGCCCGATGCGCAGGCCAACCTCGCCCCCATCCCCGATGGCCTGACGGATGAGCAGGTGCTGATGTGCCCGGACATCATGTCCACCGGCTTCAAGGGCGCCGAGAACGCCAACATCCGCATCGGCGACACCGTGGTGGTGTTCGCACAAGGGCCGATCGGCCTGTGCGCCACGGCCGGTGCGCGGCTGCTGGGCGCCACCACCATCATCGCGGTCGACAGCAATGAACATCGCCTGGGCATCGCCCGCAAGCTGGGCGCCGATGTCACGCTCAACTTCAAGCAATGCGATGTGGTCGACGAGGTGATGAAGCTCACCGGGGGCAAGGGCGCCGATTCGTCCATTGAGGCCCTGGGCCTGCAGACCACGTTCGAATCGGCCCTGCGGGTGCTCAAGCCGGGCGGCACGCTGTCCAGCCTGGGCGTCTACTCCGAAGACCTCACCATCCCGCTGTCGGCCTTTGCCGCGGGGCTGGGCGACCACCAGATCCGTACCGCGCTGTGCCCTGGCGGCAAGGAGCGCATGCGCCGGCTCATGAACGTGCTGGCAGCCAACCGGCTCGATCTGGGTGTGCTGGTGACGCATGAGTACAAGCTCGACGACATCGTCGCCGCCTATGACCTGTTTTCTCATCAACGCGACGGCGTGCTGAAGGTCGCCATCAAGCCCTGAGGTACACTTTGCCCCGTCATGGGGGAGTAGCCGCTCGCACCGACAGGCTGCAAGTCGCTTGCGGCTGCGTTGCGAGGTCGACGTCAACACACTTGGCCCGCAGGCCATGGCGTCGACAGCCCACACTGCCTGGCAAGACCTTTGACCACCCTGCTTCCTGCGCTGGCCGGAGAAGCATCGTGGTCATTCGTCTGTTGTCCCGGCCAGCACCCATCTGTGTCCCCACATGGAAGCTCTCTTCATCTCCACTGGCGTCGTGGCGCTGGCCGAAATCGGCGACAAGACCCAGTTGCTCGCCTTCTTGCTGGCCGCGCGCTTCAAGCGCCCCCTGCCCATCATCTTTGGCATCCTGATCGCCACGCTGATCAACCATGCGCTGGCTGGCGCCGTCGGCGCCTGGCTCACGCGGCTGGTGCAGCCCGAGACGCTGCGCTGGGTGCTGGGCCTGTCCTTCATCGGCATGGCCGTGTGGACGATGATCCCCGACAAGATCGAAGAGGACGAGACCAATGTGTCGTCCAAGCTGGGCGTGTTTGGTGCCACGCTGGTGACCTTCTTCCTGGCCGAGATGGGCGACAAGACGCAGATCGCCACCGTGGCGATGGCTGCGAAGTACGCCGACATGGTGTGGGTGGTGATCGGCACCACGCTGGGCATGATGCTGGCCAACGTGCCGGCCGTGTTCGCAGGCGACAAGCTGGCCGAGCGCATCCCGATGAAGCTCGTACACGGCATCGCTGCCGCGCTGTTCGCCATCCTCGGTGCGGCCACGCTGATGGGCGCCGGACGCGGTCTGGGCTTGTGAGCCCCGCGGGGACGTGCAGCCGCTCAGCAGTCGGGGGTCCGCAGCCCTGGCCACTGCGCCAGTGCGTGCTGCGCGGCGTCGTAACCCATCTGGATCAGCTCGTCAGCCCGGGCGAACTCCAGAAACCGGATGTGGCCCAGCCGCGGCTGGATCAGCAAGTCGGGCGGCTCCAGCGCCAGGCGGGTCTGGGTGATGCGCGTCTCCATCACGTTGATCGACGCCAGCAGCACCTCGAAGATGCTGGGCTGCGGCTCTTGCGCGGCCGGCGCCACGCCGCGCGCCAGGGCCAGGCCCTTGGCCCACTCGCTGGCCTGCAGGCGCTCACGCAACTCGTGCATGGCGCGTCGGTAACTGGCCAGCCAGGGGGCAGCGTCAGGCAGGGTCACGGGCGTGCGGTCTATCAGTGGCCGGAAGTTCTTGCCCGCCACGATCTGGTGGTTCAGATCGACGGCGATCACGACATCGGCCCCCATGGCCCGCGCCACACTGACCGGCACCGGGTTGACCAGGCCACCGTCGACCAGGATGCTGCCGTTGCGCCGCACGGGCGTGAAGATGCCCGGCACCGAGATGCTGGCACGCACGGCCTCGATGAGGTCGCCGGACTGGAGCGCGACCTCCTGCCCGGTCATGAGGTCGGTGGCCACGGCCGCAAAGCGCACCGGAAGGTCTTCGATGCGGACGCTGCCGACATGCTCGCGCACCAACTCACTCACCCGCGCGCCGTCCAGCAGGCCTGAGCGTGGCAGCACCACGTCGAAGAACGACAGCGTGCGGCGCCAGTCGAACGCCTGGAACGTGGCAGCCAGCTGGTCTTGCTGGCCTGCTGCGCAGATTGCGCCCACCAGCGCCCCCATGCTGCTGCCCACGATGCAGTGGCAGCGCAAGCCCGCCTCATCCAACGCCCGCACGACGCCCAGGTGCGCCAGCCCGCGCGCCGAGCCGCTGCCCAGCACGAGACCGATGCGCGCGGGCGAGCGTGGTGGCTGCTGCGGTGATGGTGGCGGGTGCCCGGTGGTCATGGCCTTCTTTCTACACCGGTTTGACACGGTTGCCACGTGCCGCTAGGCTGAGCGGATGTCTCGCGTCTTGCGTCTGTGCTGGATCTGCCTGCTGGCCCTGACCCTGCCCCTCAAGGGCTGGGCGCTGGTCAGCGGCGCGCATTGCCAGGGGCAGGTACACGTGCCGGTGGTGGCAGTTGCAGTGGAAGCAGCCGCAGACGTCGACGCCTGCCCGCACCATGCGGCGGGCCAGGGCGCGGACACGGATGCGGACACCTCCGCGCCGCAGCCACCCCAGGCGGGCACCGACAACGGTCACACCTGCAGCGCCTGCGCGCACTGCAACACAGGCACCGCCCCCCCTAGCATCTGGCTGGCTCCCGTGGCAGCCGACATGCCACACGCCCCGCCCGAAGCCGACACCACACGCTGGCAATCGGCCACGCTGCGGCAGCTGGATCGGCCGCCCACCCGTCGCACCGCCTGAGTTCGACGGCGCGGGCGCGTGTGCACCCACACGCCCTCCCGCCCCCTCCTCCCGCCATCCCTCACCTGCCTGTCCGGCCAGCCTCACTTGGTCGGGCGAAGTTCACCATGCATGCAACTGCCCTGAACCGGCGTGCCCAGGCCTGGCTGCTGGCCTGCGCCTGTGGCGCCGCCTTGCTGACCGTCTCACCTGCCCCGGCACACGCCAACGATCCGACCCGGGCCGATGCGCCCGTGCCCGCCCTGCACCACGAATCGGCCCTGCGCCATTACCGCGCCCTCGGGCCGACGCCGCCACTGTCTTGGCAGCAGGCCAATGAGCGCGTCAACCGCATCGGCGGCTGGCGCGCCTACGCCCGCGAGGCCCACGCAACAGATCCCGCGCCGGATCCTGCGCCGAATCACGCACCACAAGCTGCGCCCGCCCCCAGGAAGGAGAACGGCCATGCGCACCATTGAGCCAAGCACCACGCGCCGCACGGGCTGCACACGCCGCCTGGCCCTGTGGGGGCTGACGCCGCTGGTGCTTGCGCTCGGGGGCTGCGCCAGCCTGGCCACTGATGGCGGGCTGGAGGGCGTGCGCGCCCACACCGCGGCCCACAGCGCCACCCAGCTGGCGGGCGGCCCGCTGCAATGGGCCCGTACGGCCGACGAGCGCCGCGCCGCATCCGACCGGGTCAACGAACTGCTGGCCCAGCCGCTGGATGCCGAGCGCGCCGTGCAGGTCGCGCTGCTCAATCACCGCGGGCTGCAAGCGGCCTATGCCGAGGTGGGCATCAGCGACGCCGACCGGGTACAGGCCACGCGTCTGACCAACCCCGGCTTCAGCTTCGGGCGCTCCCGTCAGGGCGACGAGCGCGAGATCGAGCGCGGCATCCACGTGAACCTGGCTCGGCTGGTGTTCATGCCCACGCTCAGCCGCCTGAGCGAGCAGCAGCTGCAACAGACGCAGTTGCGCGTGGCCCAGCAGGCGCTGCAGGTGGCCGCCGAGGCGCGCAAGGCCTACTACGAGGCCGTGGCCGCGCAAGAGCGTCGCCGCTACATGCAGCAGGTGATGCAGGCCGCCGAGGCCAGCGCCACCCTGGCACAGCGCATGGCCCAGGTGGGCAACTTCAACCGGCTGCAGCAGGCGCGCGAACAGGGCTTTCATGCCGAGGCCGCGCTCGGGCTGGCGCGTGCACAGCGCGCCGAACACGCCGCGCGCGAGCGCCTGATCCGCGCCCTGGGCCTGTGGGGCGCGCAAACCGCGTTCAAGCTGCCAGAGCGCCTGCCCGATCTGCCGGCCACATTGCCCGAACGCCCCGAGGTGGAGCGCGAAGCCATGACCCAGCGGCTGGATGTGAAAGCCGCAGTCGCCGCCACGCAATCCACCGCAGCCAACCTGGGCCTGACCCGGCAGACGCGGCTGATCAATGTGCTGGAAGTCGGCGCCAGCCGCGCCAGCTCCAATGAAGAGCCGTCGACAACCGGCTGGGAGGTGTCGCTCGAGTTGCCGCTGTTCGACTGGGGCGGCGCCCGCGTGGCCCGTGCCGAAGCGGTCTACCTGCAGGCGGTGGACCGCGCGGCCGAGACGGCCATCCGCGCGCGCTCCGAGGTGCGCGAGGCCTATGTCAACCATCGCACGGCCCATGACATTGCCCGCCACCTGCGCGACGAGGTCGTGCCGTTACAGCAGCGCATCTCTGAAGAGAACCTGCTGCGCTACAACGGCATGCTGATCGGCGTGTTCGACCTGCTGGCCGATGCACGCGCCCAGGTGCACAGCGTGGCGGCCTACCTGGATGCGCTGCGCGACTTCTGGCTGGCCCAGGCCGACCTGGATCTCGCCATGGTGGCCAGCCCGAACCTGTCGGCCCCGTCGAGCGGCAGCGCGCCCGCCATGGCGGCGGGCGGTGATCCGCACTGATTGGCACTGCCCCTCCCGACATCCCCCACATCTCACCGAACACCAAACCGACATGACATCCCGACGTGCCTTCCTTTCTGGTGCCGGCGCCCTCACCGCCGCCGTGGGCAGCGCTGCGGTCAGCAAGGTGGCCATGGCCGCCCTGCCCGAGCCCGTCATCCAGACCCGCCCCGACACCATGCCCCCGTTGGTGCCCAACACCGGACGGCCCTACAACCCCGTCGTCACGCTCAACGGCTGGACGCTGCCCTGGCGCATGAACAACGGCGTCAAAGAGTTTCACCTCGTGGCCGAGCCGGTGGTGCGGGAGATGGCGCCCGGCTTCAAGGCCCATCTGTGGGGCTACAACGGCCAGAGCCCCGGCCCCACCATTGAGGTGGTCGAAGGCGACCGTGTGCGCATCTTCGTCACCAACAAGCTGGGCGAGATCACCAGCATCCATTGGCATGGCCAGCGCCTGCCCAGCGGCATGGACGGCGTGACCGGCCTGACGCAGCCCGGCATCCCGCCGGGCAAGACCTTTGTGTACGAGTTCGTCGCGCGCCGCCCCGGCACCTTCATGTACCACCCACACGCCGACGAGATGGTGCAGATGGCCATGGGCATGATGGGCTTCTGGGTGACGCACCCCAAGGGCCGGCACCCGCTGATCAATGAGGTTGACCGCGACTTCTGCTTCCTGCTCAATGCCTACGACATCGAGCCGGGCAGTGCCACGCCCAAGATCATGACCATGCTCGACTTCAACATCTGGAGCTGGAACAGCCGGGTGTTCCCGGGCATCGACCCGCTGGTGGTGCGCCACATGGACAAGGTGCGCATCCGCATCGGCAACCTCACGATGACCAACCACCCGATGCACCTGCATGGCCACGAGTTCGTCATCAGCGGCACCGATGGTGGGCCTACCCCAAAGAGCGCACGTTGGCCCGAGATCACCGCCGACATCGCCGTGGGCCAGATGCGCCAGCTCGACTTCGTGGCCGACGAGGAGGGCGACTGGGCCTTCCATTGCCACAAGAGCCACCACACGATGAACGCCATGGGCCACAACGTGCCCACCATGATTGGCGTGGACCACAGCGGCGTGGCCCGGCAGATCACGAAGCTGATCCCCGACTACATGGTCATGGGCGAGCGCGGCATGAAGGACATGACCGAGATGGAGATGCCCCTGCCCGACAACACCGCGCCCATGATGGCCGGACAGGGCCCGTTCGGCGCCATCGGCATGGGCGGCATGTTCTCGGTGCTCAAGGTGCGCAAGGGCTTGGCCCGAGGCGACTACCGCGACCCGGGCTGGTTCAAGCACCCAGCCGGCACCGTGGCGTACGAGTACGCCGGCCCGGCGCCTGCCCCGCATCGTCAGCCCGCACCACCGGCTGCGCCTGGCGATGTCGAAGTGAAGGTACGCAAGCCTGGCCATCAAGGCGGACACCACGGCCACTGAAAGACCACGCCATGAACCCATCACACGTTCTCGCGCTCGCCCTGGCCAGCGCGCTCATCAGCCCCTCAGCCCTGGCCCATGGCGCCGCCCATGGACACGCCCCAGCCGATGTCCCGCATGCACCGGCTCGCAGCACCAGCGCACCGGCCGAGCAGCAGCCGTGGGGCATCGCCGGCCGCGCGGAACAGGTCACCCGCGTGGTCGACATCCGCATGAACGACCGCATGCGCTTTGCGCCCGACCACCTGAGGGTGCGCCAGGGCGAGACGCTGCGGCTGCGTGTGCACAACGATGGCCAGGTCCTTCACGAACTGGTCATCGGCACCCAGGCCGAGTTGCGCAAGCACGCCGACCTGATGAAACGCTTTCCCGAGATGGACCATGACGAGCCGCACATGGTTCATGTGGCCCCGGGCCAGACCGGCGAGTTGATCTGGACCTTCAACCGCCCGGGATCGTTCGATTTCGCGTGCCTGCTGCCCGGCCACTTCGAGGCCGGCATGGTGGGCCGCATCACCGTCACACCGAGGAAGACACAATGAACCGACGAGACAGCCTCACGCGTCTGGGCGCACTGGCCGCCCTGCTCGCCACACCCCACGCCTGGGCCAGCCCAGGCAGCAAGCCGCCAGCCACCCGTCCCGCCGTGCAGGTCTGGAAGGACCCCAACTGCGGTTGCTGCCAGGACTGGGTCGACCACCTCACGCAGCACGGCTTTGCCGTGCAGGTGATCGACGAGGGCAACGCCGAGATGCGCAAGCGGCTGGGCATGCCGCAGAAATACGGCTCATGCCACACTGCGCGGGTGCAAGGCTATGTGATCGAGGGGCACGTGCCGGCCAGTGACATCCATCGCCTGCTCAGGGAGCGGCCGCGGGCCCTTGGCCTCGCCGTGCCCGGGATGCCTCTGGGCTCGCCCGGCATGGACGGCCCCGCCTACGGCGGGCGCAACCAGCGTTACGACGTCCTGCTGGTGGCGCGCGACGGCTCGACCCAGGTCTTCAGCACCCACAACTGACGCCTCCTGGCATGTCAACATACATGCCTTGATCAGGAGGTTGGCGCTTGCATACGCTGTTCGGTGAGTTCGCCCTGCTGCTGGCCATCTCGGCGGCGGCAGGCGCCATGTCGCTGTGGCTGCGTCAGCCCGTGCTGATTGCCTACATCGTGGTGGGCATTGCAGCAGGTCCGGCCGTGCTGGGGCTGGTCACGGCCCATGAGCAGCTCGACCTGCTGGCCCAGGTGGGCGTGGCGATGCTGCTGTTTCTGGTCGGCATCAAGCTCGATTTGCAGCATGTCCGCCACATCGGGCCCGTGGCGCTGGCCACTGGCATCGGGCAGTTGGCCTTCACCATCATCCTGGGCTTCGCCTTGCTGCTTCTCATGGATCGGCCGGTGCTTGAAGCCCTGTATGTGGCCGTGGCCCTGACCTTCTCCAGCACCATCATCATCGTCAAACTGCTGTCGGACAAGCGCGAGATGGACTCGCTGCATGGCCGCATTGCCGTGGGCTTTCTGATTGTTCAGGATCTGGCCGTCGTGCTGGCCATGATGGGCATGTCGGCCCTGCGCATGAGCGATGACGCCAGCACGCTCAGCGTGTTGGGTTCACTGGCCTGGCGGATGGTGGCTGCCGCTGCGCTGCTGTACGTGGCCATGCGGCATGTGCTGCCCCCGCTGGTGCGCTGGATGGCCCGCTCGCAAGAGTTGCTGCTGATCTTCGCCGTGGCCTGGGGCACCAGCCTGGCGGCACTTGGCGAGTGGGCCGGGTTCTCCAAAGAGGCTGGCGCCTTTCTTGCGGGCTTCTCGCTGGCCTCCACGGCCTACCGCGACGCCATCAGCGCCCGACTCAGCGGCCTGCGCGATTTCCTGCTGCTGTTTTTCTTTCTGGATCTCGGCGCCAAGCTGGACATGTCCCAGCTGGGCAGCGAAGTCGGCCCTGCAGCGGTGCTGTCGCTCTTCGTGCTGATCGGCAACCCGCTCATCGTGATGGCCATCATGGGCTACATGGGCTACCGGCGGCGCACGGGTTTGCTCGCCGGACTCACCGTCGCACAGATCAGCGAGTTCTCGATCGTCTTCGTGGCCATGGGCATCACGCTGGGGCATGTTGGCCCTTCGGCACTGGGATTGACGACGCTGGTGGGGCTGGTGACGATCACGGCATCGACCTACATGATTCTGTACTCTCAGCCGCTCTACCAACGCCTGAGTCCCTGGCTGCGCATCTTCGAGCGGCAGACACCGCACCGGGAAGCCATCGCCGGCCAGTCAGAACAGGGCATCCAGGAGGCACCGGATGTTCTGGTCTTCGGCCTGGGCCGCTATGGCGGTCGGCTGGCGCAGGGCCTGCGCCGTGCAGGCGTGCGGGTCATGGGCGTGGATTTCGACCCCGAGCGTGCCCGGCAGCTTGACCGTCACGGCCTGCCCACCCGCTTTGGCGACGGCATGGACGCCGATTTTCTCGAAACCCTGCCCCTGCGTCAGGCCCGGTGGGTGGTCAGCACCTTGCCGGAGGTGGAGGCGAACGCCATCCTGCTGGCCGCGCTCAAGGCTCATCACTTCGAGGGCCATTGCATCATGGTGTCGCGAGAGCAGGGCGACGAAGCCAGGCTGCGCGCCATGGGCGCTCAGACCGTGCTCAATCCTGTGCGCGATGCAGTGGACAACGCCATCGAGCAGCTGACCGCGCTCGTCACCGAAGGAAGGCGCTGAGATGGACGTCCAATGGAACTGGGTCTTCAGCGTCGCGGCGGCCATCATGCTGTTCCTGCACGGGCTGGCTGCGTTTTCCGACGAGGTGACGCGACTGGGTGGCGAGCGCATGCGGGCGCTGCTGCACCGCGTGACGCGATCCGACTGGCTGGGCGCCACGATGGGCGCGCTGGCCACCACGGTGGTGCAATCGTCATCGGCCGTGACCTCAATGGCCGTGGGCCTGGCCGACAAGCACACGCTCAGCCCGCGCGGCGCCACAGCGGTGATGATTGGTGCCAATGTGGGCACGACGCTGACCGCCTGGCTGGTGGCGTTCAAGGTGGTCGGCCTGGGGCCTGTCTGCCTTACGGTGGGTGGCCTGTGGTCCTTGATCGGGCCGCGCCCCTGGCGAGCCTGGGGTAAACCGTTGTTCTACTTCGGTCTGATCTTTCTGGCGCTCGACCTGATCTCGCAGGCGCTGGCGCCGCTGGCGCAACACCCCCAGCTGCCACACTGGCAAGCCAACCTGGCCGAGCCGGCGCTGGCCTTGCTGTTCGGCGCGCTGCTCACAGCCGTGGTGCAATCTTCCAGCGTGGTCAGCGGCCTGGCGGTCATCAGCGTCAGCCAGGGCGTGCTGCCCATCGAGATGGCACTGTGGATGCTCGTGGGCTCCAATGTGGGCACCACCTCCACGGCCTTGCTGGCCAGCAGCGCGCTGGGCAGCGTGGCGCGCAAGCTCGCCTGGCTGAACACAGCATTCAAGGTACTGGGGGTGCTGCTGTTTGCCACGGTGTTGCAGCCAGTGATCTCGCTGATCATGGCGTCCAGCCTCACGGCGGCTCATCAGGTTGCGCTGGTGCACACGGTGTTCAACGTGGCTGCGGCCGTGGTGGCGCTGCTCATCATCCCGCGGGCCTGGCCGCATCTGGAGGGCTGGCTGCACAGCCCTGCCGAGTCCCAGGCCTGAGGCGTGGCACACTGCGCGGCCATGTCCCTGCCCGCCGATTTCGTCGAACGCTTTCAGCAGCTGTGCCCGCCCGAGCTGCGGGACGCGGCGTGGCGTTCATTCTCCGAACCCAAGGCCGTGAGCTTTCGGCTCAACGCGCTGCACGCCGAAGCCGCCTCCGCCCTGACCGACATGCGCACCGCAGGCCTCACGCCCGAGCCGGTGGCCTGGGCGGAGTCTCAGGGCGTCCAAGCGTGGCTGTGTCCGGCCGCGCAGCGCGAGGCGCTGACCCATGGCCCGTGGGCCAACGATGGGCGCATCTACATCCAGAGCCTCTCCAGCATGTTGGCGCCTATCCTGCTGGCGCCCACCGCCGACGACTGGGTGCTCGACCTGGCCGCCGCGCCAGGCGGCAAGACCATCCTGATGGCCGAGATGATGGGCAACGCCGGCAAGATCAGCGCGGTCGAGCCCGTCAGCGGGCGCTTCCACCGCCTCAAGGCCAATCTCGATCGCATGGGCATCACCAACACCCGCTGCTACCTGAAGGACGGGCGAGAGATTGGCCGTCTCAAGCCTGACACCTTTCAGCGCGTGATGCTGGATGCGCCCTGTTCGTCAGAAAGCCGCTTCCGCGCCGACGCGCCAGACAGCATCGACCACTGGAGCCTGCGCAAGGTGGCCGAGTGCGCCCGCAAGCAGGAGCGCCTGATCCTGAGCGCCTACGACGGCCTGGCGCCGGGGGGGCAACTGCTGTACTGCACCTGTTCGTACGCGCCCGAAGAAAACGAGCGCATCGTGGCCCACCTGCTCAAGAAGCGTGCGGGCGCCGAGGTGCTGCCGCCGCCTGCCTGGGTGTTGGCCCTGCCAAACGTGCGGCCCGGCATCGGCAGTTGGCAGGACAAGCCGTTGCCTGAGGCCTGCGCGCAGACGCTGAGGGTGTGGCCCACAGCCGAGATGGATGGCTTCTACCTCGCGCTGATCCACAAGGGTGCGCGGGGCGGCGAGGCCGGCTTCCTATAATCGCTCCATGTTCAGGCCCGCCCACACTCGACGCTGGATCACCTGGCTCACGCTGTGGGTGGCCGTGTTGGGCGCGTGCCTGCCCACCCTGTCGCAGGCCGTGGTGCATGCCAGCGACCGGGCCTCCTGGGTCGAAGTGTGCACCAGCACTGGCATGGTGCTGGTGCGTGCCGACGATGCTGGTCACCCGGAAGACGCCGCAGCCCAGCAAGCCGGCTGCATCTGGTGCCTGCTGACGCACGGGTCGGCGGCCTTGTTGCCCCCCGAGGTGCCTGCGCCTCGTCTCTCCGTGGCAGGGCCGCAGCCCTGTCCTGCTGCACGCCTTCATCCATCTGTCGATGCCTGGCTCTGGGAACCTGCCCAGGCCCGCGCCCCGCCCGCCGGTGCTTGACCGCCGCTGACAGCGCTGTGCCGGCCTGACCGGCGCACCGCCTTTGCGCGCCCACTGAGCGTGGGTGAGCCCCCTCATCCGCCCCCGATCTGCACCTGATCGACAGCGATCGACACCACCATGCACACCGACCATGATTCGGCGCGGTCCGCCCGCGCCTGGCTGGCCCTGGCCGCCACCTGCTCCAGCCTGACCACCGCCTGGGCCCAGACGCCCGCACAGGCCAGCCTGCCCACCCTGCCGGAAGTCCGCGTTCACGCCAACAAGACGATGGGCGACCCGCACTCGGTGGGCCAGCACCGCCTCGCCCCAACAGCCGGTGGCCACAGCGACACGGCACGCCAACTCAGCGCCCTGCCCGGGGTCAGCACCTATGGGGCGGGCGGCCTCTCAAGTCTGCCCGTCATCCGCGGCCTGGCCGACAACCGTCTGCGCATCCTGGTCGACGGTGTGGATGCCATGGCCTCGTGCCCCAACCACATGAACGCACCGCTGTCCTACACCGACCCGGCCCAGGTCGATGCCATCACGGTCTACCGCAGCGTGGCGCCGGTCAGCACCGGTGGGGATGCCATCGGCGGCAGCATCCAGGTCGATGCCGCGCCACTGGCCTTCGCGCCTGCGGGAACCAAGCTGCTGACACAGGGCCAGTTGGGTCTGAGCCTGCGCAGCCACGGCAGCCGGGCCGCCCATGCCGAAGCCACTTACGCCACCGAACACCTGCACATCAGCGCGGGCAGCGCACTCGCGCGCGCCGACAACCAGCGAGCCGGCGGCGAGTTCAAGGCCACCACCGTCACCGGCCGCGCAGGCCACGAACTGGCCCGCGACGAGATCGGCTCGACCGCCTACTTCAGCCGCAACCACCTGCTGAACCTGGGCTGGCAGGATGGCCCGCACCGACTCGAAGCACGCCTGAAGCGCCAGGACATGCCTTACCAGCTCTACCCCAACCAGCGCATGGACCTGCTCGACAACCAGATGTCGCGCCTGGCCTTGCGCTACATCGGCGAGATGACATGGGGCCAACTGGAGGCGCGACTGCACCACGAAACCGTGAACCACGACATGGACTTCGGGCCCGACAAGCGCTATTGGTATGGCAGCGGGTCGCCCCCCACAGGCTCGGGCGGGCCGATGGCGGTCAATGGCACACCCTGTGCGCCCGTCGGCACCGCCACCTGTGCCAACGGCATGCCCATGCTCACCCGCAGCCGCACCACCGGCGCGCGCCTGCAGGCCAGCGTGCCTTGGGCCGCGGTAGGCACCGTGCGCACCGGGACGGAAGCGCAATGGTTCCGGCTGGACGACTGGTGGCCGCCGTCGGGCTCGGCCATGGCGCCGGGCACCTTCGAGAACATCGACGACGGCCGGCGCGATCGCATCGGCGTGTACGCCGAACTTGAGGCGCAGCCCAGCCGCACCTGGACTGTGCTGGCGGGTATGCGCGCCGACCAGATCCGCATGCAGGCCGACGCCGTGCAGGGCTACAACCCTGCCGGCATGGGCAACCAGGCGCGCGACGCCGCCCTGTTCAACGCCCGAGACCGTCAGCGCACCGACCGGCACCTCGGCCTGAGCCTGCTGGCACGTCACCAGCACAGCGCCCAGGTCGACCTGGACATCGGACTGGCCCGCCAGACCCGCTCACCCAGCTTGTACGAAGCCTACCCGTGGTCCACCTGGTCCATGGCGGCCTTGATGAACAACGTGGTCGGCGACGGCAATGGCTACATCGGCAACCCCGACCTCAAACCCGAGACCGCCCACAGCCTCAGCACCACCCTGGACTGGCACACCGCCGACCGGCGCCACTGGCTCAAGATCAGCCCATACATCACCGTCATTCGCCACTACATCGATGCCGAGCAGTGGGACAGCACGGCCAATGCGCCCCGAACGGTGCGACTGCGCGATCAGTTCACCACGCTGCGCTACACCAATCAGTCGGCCCGCCTCTATGGCATCGATGTGTCAGGCGAAACCGACCTGGGCCGCAACGCCTTGGGCGCCTGGAGCTTGGCCGGCCAACTCAGCCACGCACGCGGCACCAACCGCCGAACCGACGACGGGCTCTACCAGATCATGCCGCTTCACGGCAAGCTGGCGCTCACCCATCGCCTGGGCGCGTGGCAGGGCGTGATCGAGGGCATCGGCGTGGCCGCCAAGCGGCGCGTCTCGAGCGTGCGCAACGAAGTCTCCACACCCGGCTACGCCTTGCTGAACCTGCGTGGCAGCCACCAGTGGAAGAACGTGCGTGTGGACGCGGGCGTCGACAACGTGTTCGATCGGCTGTACGCCCTGCCGCAAGGCGGCGCCTATGTCGGCCAGGGCACGACGATGATGGCCACGGCAGCCTCGTCTCCGCCGTGGGGCACGGCAGTGCCCGGCCCGGGGCGCAGCTTGCATGTCAGCCTGACGATGCGCTTCTGAGCGGACGCGACCTGCAGGCGCCCGGGTTCAGGCCGGCAACCACACCGAGAAGGTGGCGCCCCGGCCCGGGGCGCCGTCGGCCCACACCCGGCCGCCGTGGCGCTCGACGATGCGGCGCACGATGGTCAGTCCCACGCCGCTGCCTTCAAACCGGCCCGGGGCGTGCAGCCGCTTGAACGGTTCGAACAGCTCCGCCGCGCGCGCCGGATCGAAGCCCACGCCGTTGTCCTGCACGCTGATCACCACGCCATTCTGTTGCGGGCGCGCCTGCAGATGCACCTGCGGCTCGCTCGACTGCCGCGAGAACTTCAACGCGTTGCCCACCAGGTTGACCAGCACCTGCCGCAACAGCACCGGGTCGGCCTGCACAGGCAGCATCTCGCCACACGACACACGGTGGCGAACTTCGTCGCCCTGGCTGATCGCCAGTTGCTCGAGCGCCTCGCCCACCAGGGTCGACAGGTTGAGCGACTGTTTGTGCACCTCGCCTTGTGAGGCACGCGCCAGCAGCAACAGATCCGACACCAGGCTCGCCAACTGGCCCGTTTCGCGGCGCACGACACCGATCACCTGACGCGCCCGGGCGGTGTCGCCGGCGTCGATGGCCTGCAGTGCCACGTCGCTCAGCCCGGCCAGCCCGCCGAGCGAGCCGCGCAGGTCATGCGACACCATGCTGTTGAACGACTCCAACGAACTGATCATCTCGCTGAGTTGCTGCGTGCGCTCGGCCACACGGGATTCCAGCGTGGCCGTCAACTCGCGCGCCTGCGCGCGCAAGCGCCCCATGGTGGCCGACATCACGCCCAGACCGGCCAGCGCAAACGGTACCGCCGCCCACTGCCGCACATCGTGCTGGTTCATGCCAACGGCCATGCCACCCAATACCAGCAAGGGATACAGCGCCAGCATGGCGGCGGCCAACCCGTGGCCAGACTGCGGCTCGCGCCGCCGCGCCTGAACGAACAACCACGCCATGTAGACAAAAATCACGCAGCCCGCAAGGTTGCCGGGCAGCGCATCCTGCTCGACCCACTGCATGCGGCTGGCCGCAAGAGCGACAAAACCCAGCCACACCGTTGCAAACACCGCCCAGGCCTTTGGCCGCTCGTGCCCGGTGTACTGGCGCACACCGGCCAGCAGCGCCGCAATCGCCGTCACCCCGACAATCAGCAGGAACAAGCCATGCCACGTGTCGAAGCCCGAGGCCATCGGCAGCCGCAACACGGGCCAGTACAGCAGGTTCAACACGGCCGACGCCGCATACGCACCCGCCAGCCAGCCCAGTCCCCATTCGCGCCTGACCGAGCGAAAGCGCAGAAACACCCCGGCCACAAAGGCATGCACCAACCCGGCCGTGATCGCGAACCCATCGGTGAAACCAAGCTCGGTCATGCGTTGCTCCGCTGATGCACCAAGCAGTATCAGACTGTCACGATCGGGAACAAAGGGGCATCTTCCCCTAGATCTGGCCCAGCACCCTCAGCGCTCGTTGAGACGCAAGACCTCCAACGCGTCGACGGCCGATGCCTGGTTGCCCCACGATTGCCGGATGTAGGTGCTCACGGCCGCAATCTCTTCGCCACTCAAGACCTGCGAGAACGGCGGCATGCCAAATGGCCGAGGGTTGCCCGCGGTGGTGGGCGGAAAGCCGCCATGGCTGATGACCTTGATGACGTTGTGCGGCGCACGGAGGGTGACGGCGCGGTTGCCAGCGAGCGCTGGGTAGATGCCCCTGCCCCCTTCACCGCGCTCGCCATGGCAGCTCGCACAGCGATCACCATAGATGCGCCGGCCCCACTGCAAGGTGGCTTCCGGCGCAGGCGCTGCCGTAACGGGCACGGCGGGCTGCTGCGGCAGCGCCTTCAGGTAGGTGGCCATGGCATGCAGGTCTTCCGCGCTCAGGTGCTGCGTGCTGCCATGGACCACCTCCGCCATGGGGCCCAGCACCGAGCCCCGTGGCGCGACACCCGTTTGCAACAGTGCCACCACCTCGTGCGTGGGCCAATGCTGCACACCAGCCTCCTGCTTCGACGCCAGGGAGGGGGCATACCAGTTCTGCATGGGGATCAGCCCCCCCCCGAGCGCCACATCGCTGGAGATCGCGCCCAGCTGGTTGCGGCTGGCATGGCAAGCGACGCAGTGCCCAAGGCCCCGGACCAGGTAATGTCCGCGGTTCCAGGCTGCCGAGCGGCCGGGATCGTCTTCATGGCGCCCGGGTCGAAAGTACAGCGCGCGCCAGACGGCAAGAGAAGCCTGAAGGTTGTACGGAAAGCGCAACGCGTGCGGCCTGTTGGCCTGTCGCACGGGGGGCAGGCTCTGCAGGTAGGCGTACAGGGCGTCGCTGTCCTGTCGGGTGACATACGTGTAGCTGGGGTAAGGAAACGCGGGATACAACAGGCGACCGTCTTTCGAACGGCCGTGATGCATGGCACGCCAGAACTCGCTGGCTGACCAGTCGCCCAGTCCCGTCTCGCGGTCGGACGTCAGGTTGGTCGCGTACACGGTGCCAAAAGGCGTGGGAACAGCCTTGCCGCCGGCCATGTCCATGCCGCCGCGTGCGGTGTGGCACGCCGCACAGTTGCCTGCTTTGGCAAGATAGGCGCCTCTGGCGACAAGGCTGGCGTCAGAACGCGGGGCGTCCACCGCCCGCCCTTTCTGAACGGGCGCTTCGCCCCAGACGTTCAGCAGCGCCACCAGCGCACCGATCACCACGGCGGTCAGCGCAGCCAGCACCGCCGCCACGGCCAGTTTGCGGGTTCGGGGCGCACTCATCGGGGCCCGCTCCCGCAAGGCATGGGCAAGGGCGAGGGCAGCGACGATGCAGCGGCCGGCTTGCTGTCCGAGGGCATGGGCTGCGCCGCGAGCCAGCTCGCCACGGCGGTGATGTCCTCGGGCGTGAGCCGCTGGGCCACCGTCCGCATGCAATCAGGCGCGACGGCATGGCGCTGCCCCGTTCGCCATGCGCCCAACTGCGCGACGAGATAGTCGCGCGGCAGGCCCAGCAGCCCCGGAAAGGCGGGCAACGCACCTGTCATGCGCTCGCCATGGCAGTGCACACACGCCGGTAGCCCGCGGGCCCCGTTGCCCTTGAACACCAGCGTCCGCGCCCGTTCCAGCGAGGCGGGCTCCAGCGTCACGGCCTGCGGCGGGGAGTACGGCAGGTCGAGTCCGCCAAAGTAACGGCCAATCTCGTGCACGTAGTCGTCCGACATGTGCTTGACCAGATAGGCCATCGCACCGTTGTGGCGCCGCCCATCCCGGAAGTTGATCAGTTGGTTGGCCAGGTAGCCGGCCGGCTTGCCTGCGATGCGCGGGAAGTAGCCCTGAGCGGTCGAGCGGCCCTGCGGCCCGTGACACACCGTACACGCCTCCATGCGCTGGGCCATCGTGTCCTCAACGGGCCGGCGCTCCTGGGCCTGAGCGGCCAGCCCCCAAAGCGCGGTCGCTGCGGCCAGCAGCGCGCCAGGTAAAACCGTCATAGGTACGCATCCTTCCAGCGCGCAGCGTCGGCCACCAGTTGCGTCAGGCGTTCGGCCTGGCGAACCACGAAGGCGGCAATACCTTGCACAAAGGCCCGCTCGGCCTCGTCCTCGTAATCGGCCGCCTGGGCCTGTGCAGCCGCTTGCACGATGGCCAGCTTTGCCAGGCGCTGTCCCTCGCGGCGCATCAGCCTCCGGTCGATGCCGCAGCGCACGGCGAAATCGGCCAGAGCAAAGGCCGAGACCTCAGCGTGGCGGAAGACGTCGCCGTAGGCCATGGCCAACTCGGTGTCGAAGCCATCGTACTGCAGCACGCTCACCATGTCGTACCAGGGGGTGGGATCCAGCAGGCCCCCGGCTAGGACGAAGAAAGAGAAGTTCTTGCCGTGTGCATCGCTGTTGCCAATCAAGAACTGGAAGAGCGCCCAACGCAGCATGGCCAGCCGGGCGGCGGCCTTGTTGGCCGTGAGGTCTGCGCAGCCAAACAGGCGCTCGAAGCTGACGCCGTCGCGGATGTGGCGCACCGCCTCGGCGCTGCCCAGGTTGCGCTCGTATTTGTAGGCCACTGGCAGATCGCAGGCCTGGCACGCGTCGATGATGTGCCGGCGGCGCACGTGCAGCCGGTCACCCGCATTCTCGACTTCGCGGTCGAAGCGCCGCACAACCAGCACCGGCCGGGGCGTACGCAGCAGGCTCACCTCCGCAGCCGGCAGACCCATGCGCCGGGCGAGCGACATGCAGAAGTGTTCGTTGACCGCCAGGTGCGGTGTCTGCGGGTTGCCCGTGTCGGGCTTGAGGATGTGGGTGGATGCCAGCCGCTGCCCGTCCACCAGAAAAAGCTTGCCGCCCTCAAGCAGTGGCCGGTCAAGGTAGACCAGCAGCTTGTCTTGCAAACCGGCGACCGACATGCGCACCTTGCCGTCCCATACGGACAGCGGCACATGCTCCCGCTCGGCAATGCGCTGGTCGAGCTCAGGCAGGGGGATCTCTCGCGGGACGGGTTCGGCAGTGGGTGCTGCTGGGGCCGCATCGCCGGTAAAGCGCAAGGCGCCTGCGGTCTCGGCCCCGAGTGCCCAGATCAGACCGAAGACATTGGTCCTGGCCAGACCGTTGTAGGTCACAGCCACATCCAGCGCGCGCCCTTCGGGCAACAGGTGCTCAATGAAGCGCTTGATGGAGGCGGAGGCGTAGCCGCCCACCGGCTGCAGCAGGGGCAGCGCCGGTGACAGCGGGTAGGCCTGGGCATCTTTCAGCCAGGGCTGGGCATAGCCCAGGCCCCAGCGGTCATCGCGTCCTTCATGCTCGATGGTGGCGACCCGGCTCGCATCGGCCCAGACCTGCAAGGCGTGGGTCATGCCGGCCGCCTCATGGCTTGTTGTCGTCGGCCACCACCGACGCGCTGTCTGCGCTGGCCGGCGCTGCAGATGAAGCAGCCTCGCGCGCCCACGGGTGCGCCTTGGGCAACACCATGAGCGTGAGTCCCAGGCCATCCAGCACAGCCAGGGCTTTGTCCAGGCGCACCGAGCCCTGACCGTTTTCGAGCCGGGACATGAGGTCCACCGACACGCCCAGCAGGCCCGCCGCGTCGTCGATGCGCAGCGACTGTGATTTGCGCTGGTCGCGCACAACTGGGCCCAGGTGCGATGCTGACTTCAACAGGCGGGGTGTGCGGCTGACGGCGTCAGTCATTTCGGACTTCCTTTCTGCTTCTCCGAAATACTAGGGCCTTTCGGCTGCCCTATCAATCACTATTTCGGCGATTCAGAAACATAATCCGGATGCGCGCAGCCGCAACCCGAATTTCTGAATTTCCGAAACGGCCGAAATTCATCCAGAATCGCCCTGGATGAGATCAAAAGCAAAAAGCCCAAGCACGTGATGCGCTTGGGCTTTTTGTCAAAAGATCTGGTCGGGGTGAGAGGATTCGAACCTCCGGCCTCTACGTCCCGAACGTAGCGCTCTACCAGGCTAAGCTACACCCCGATGCTGGCTCGACGTCAGTTGGATCTGCCAATCGAGTCAAACGACAATTGTAGCAGAGCTTGGCGCCAGGGCGTGTCTGGCAGCAACGCCAGGTGGGCCTGCGCCCGCTGTACCTGCTCGCGGGCGGCCTCGCGCGTGGCCTCCAGCGCGCCGGTGTCGCGCACGATGGCCACGATCTCGGGCATCTTCTCGACTTCACCGTGCTCAATGGCGTGGCGGATCAGCTCGCGCTGGGCCGGCGTGCCGCGCTGCATGGCCACCAGCAGCGGCAGCGTGGGCTTGCCCTCGCGCAGGTCGTCGCCGATGTTCTTGCCCAGCTCGGCTGTCGTGCCTTCGTAGTCGAGCAGGTCGTCGATCAGCTGAAAGGCCGTGCCCACGGTGCGGCCGTAGCCTGCACAAGCCTCTTCCACTTCTGGCGAGGCGTCCGAGATCACGGCGCCCAGGCGCGCGCTGGCCTCGAACAGCTTGGCCGTCTTGTATTCGATCACGCGCAGGTAATCGTCCACCGAGATGTCCGGGTCGTGCATGTTCATCAACTGCAGCACCTCGCCCTCGGCGATCACGTTGGTGGCCTCGGCCAGCACCGCCATGACGCGCAGACGGTTGGTCGACACCATCATCTGGAAGGCGCGCGAGTACAGAAAATCGCCCACCAGCACGCTGGCGGCGTTACCAAACATCGCGTTGGCTGTCTTGCGGCCGCGGCGCAGATCGGATTCGTCGACCACGTCGTCGTGCAGCAGCGTGGCGGTGTGGATGAACTCCACCACGGCGGCCAGTTCATGGCGCTCGGTGCTGTCGCAGCCCAGCGCGCGCGCAATCAGCAGCAGCAACATGGGACGCACGCGCTTGCCGCCAGCCTGCACGATGTAGTGCGAGATCTGGTTGACCAAGGCGATGCGCGACGACAGCCGCTGGTGGATGACCTGGTCGACCGCGGCCATGTCATCGGCCGAGAGGCTGCGGTAGAGAGCGGGGGTCGAGGTGTCAGTCACGCGAAGAGGCCGGTCAGAGGGACAAAGGCGGGGCGCCACCCGCACAGCAAACGTGACGGGCAGCGGATTATAGAAACTGGCCGACAATGCCCCCATGGCGCCAACCCGCGCGTCGCATGCCTGCATCTGATTGCCATGACCCGCACGCAGCCCTTCGCATCCCAGCCCCCCTCTACACGGCCCGAGGGCCTGCATCTGGCCATCATCGGCGCAGGCCCTGCCGGCCTCAGCCTGGCACTGCAGGCTCGCCACGCCCTGCCTCGGGCGCGCATCACCGTGTTCGACGCCCGCGCGGCTGACCACGACGTGGCCGCCGATGCGCGCACGCTGGCCTTGTCACTGGGTACGGTGCAGGAGCTGCAGCGCATGGGGGTGTGGCCCGCCATTGCCGCAACGGGTCAGACCGCCCCCATCCTGACCGTCCATGTGTCGCAACAACAGCCCACTGTCTTGTGGCCTGGGCGCACGCAGCCCGAAGTGCGCATCACCGCGCTGGAGCAGGCCGTGCCCCAACTGGGCGCCGTGCTCAGCTACGGCACGCTGGTGGCGCCACTGCAGGCCGCCTGGCTGGATGCCTGCGCGCTCGAACCGCATCGCCTGGCGATGCGCTTCGGCACGCCTGTTCATGGCCTCAAGGCGTTGGCACACGGCGTCGAGGTGGACGCCGACATCGCCGAGGCGGTGGATGTGGCCGTCGTGGCCGAGGGCGGGGTTTTTGGCCAGCGGGCGGCACTGAACTGGCCCGAGGGCCTGCAGCGCGACTACGAGCAGACCGCCTGGGTCGGCCAGGTGCGGCTGGCAGCTGACCATCCCATCGGCGTGGCTTACGAACGCTTCACACCCAGCGGTCCGGCCGCCCTGCTCCCGCTGCCAGACGGCCCCTTGATGGGGCCCGGCGGTGTGCCAGCGGCAGACAGCCGTCACGGGCGACGTGCTGCCCTGGTGTGGTGCGTGGGTCGGAACGACGATCCTGTGGCCCAGCTTAACGAGACGCAACGGCTGACGCTGCTCAACACGCTGTTCCATCCCGAGGTGGGCCCGATTGAGGCGGTCTCGTCGCTCAAGGGCTTTCCGCTGGGCCTGCAGGCCCACCGTCGTCTGGTCGAAGACGGCGCCATCGTGCGCATTGGCAACGCAGCCCAGACGCTCCACCCGGTCGCCGGCCAGGGCTTCAACCTGGCCATGCGCGATGTGCACGAGTTGCTGGCGGCCCTGCGCCAGGCCGATGCGGTCGGTATCACGGGGGCTGCGGCAGCCGGCACACGTTCGGCGGCCGTCCGCGGCGCGTTGGCGCGCTTCGAGCGCCGCCGTCAACCGGATCGCTGGGCGCTGATGGCCACGACCGACCTGCTGGCGCGAAGCTTCACGTGGCCTGCGCCGATCCTGGCCACGGCCCGCGGCCTGGGCCTGGGCGCCCTGCAGGCCTTGTCACCCGCCAAGCGGCTGCTGGCGCGTTCGATGATGTTCGGCTGGCGCTGACCGCGGTTCAGCGCACCACCCACACGCCGGCCGAGGCCGTCAGCGTGTCGGTCGACGCGCCCATTTGCGACTGGACCATCGACAGCGCCCAGACCGCCATCGCGGCCATCACGGTGTGTTGCAGCATCTTGCGCATGGTGAGCTCCCCAGGGGTCCATCAATGAAGTCGATGCTAGAGACCGCAGGCGAACACCATGCCAGGATCAGAGGGGACTACCCCCCTCATCTTGAGGAGATTCAGGGTCTCCCCGGATGACTTCCAGGCTGGCATCGCACCCGCTGCCTGCAGAAATGATGCGCCTGACCCAGCGGTGCCACAAGCTGGCAAACAGGGCGTGCGCGGCCCGATGTGGTGCGAAACCCACCTTTTTCCCATCCGGCCAATCGTTTGCCGCGCTGACCGATGCGGGATTACCCCAGATCATCAAACCGCAGTGATAACGGCCTTCGGAATTGCTCCAGCGCAAGGCCGTGCACGCCCCGGTGCGCCGGCGACTGACCAGCACGCCCACCGGGCACGGCTCAGCCAGGCAGCACACCCCGCAACCGTTGCATGGCGCGCCCAGCGGCGGCTTGGCGGGCGCCTCGGGGTGGATCAGGATCACCTGGCGCAAGGCGTGTGGCTTGGCCTGGGCCGGGGGCGAATCGGATGAATCAGGCTGTGGCACGGCGGCGGTAGGCAAGGGGCGGCGGGCTTTGCGACAATCTAGCACCATGAGCACCGCCACCCACCTCAGCGCCGACCAACCGGTCGAGCAGTACATGACCGCCGTCGGCCAGGCCGCACGCGCCGCCGCCACCACCATGGCCGCCGCTTCCACGGCCGCCAAGAACCAGGCCTTGCTGGCCCTGGCCGCGCAGATCCGCAGCCACGCGGGCGAACTGAAGGCCCGCAACGAGTCGGACATCATCGCCGCCGAGAAGAACGGTCTGGCCGCCCCCATGGTCGACCGCCTGCGCCTGACGGACAAGGTCATCGAGACGATGGCCGAGAGCTGCGAACAGGTCGCCGCCCTGCCCGACCCCATTGGCGAGATCACCAATGTGCGCCGCCGCCCCACCGGCATCAGCGTGGGCCAGATGCGCGTGCCCATCGGCGTGTTCGGCATGATTTACGAATCGCGCCCGAATGTGACGATCGAGGCCGCCTCGCTGGCCATCAAGAGCGGCAACGCCTGCGTGCTGCGCGGCGGCTCAGAGGCCATCCACTCCAATCTCGCTCTGTGGAAGCTGGTGCAGGCCGCGCTCACGCAAGCCGGGCTGCCCGCCGAAGCCGTGCAACTGGTGCAGACCACCGACCGCGCCGCCGTGGGTCAGCTCATCACCATGCCGCAGTATGTGGACGTGATCATCCCGCGTGGGGGCAAGGGCCTGATCGAGCGCATCAGCGCCGAGGCGCGGGTGCCGGTGATCAAGCACCTGGATGGCAACTGCCACACCTACGTCGATGCGGAGGTCGACCTGGATCTGGCCGTCAAGGTGACGGACAACGCCAAGACCCAGAAATACAGCCCGTGCAACGCCACCGAATCACTGCTGGTGCATGTGCAGCAGGCCGAGTCCTTCCTGCCCCGCATCGGCGCGGTGTTCGCGGCCAAGGGAGTGGAGATGCGCTGCGACCTGCGCGCCAAGGCCATCCTGGGCAAGGTGGCGGGCGCCCAGGTGGTCGACGCCACCGAGCAAGACTGGTTTGAAGAGTACCTGGCTCCGGTGATCGCGGTGAAGGTGGTCGACTCGCTGGACGAGGCCATCGCCCACATCAACCGCTATGGCTCGCACCACACCGACGCCATCCTGAGCACCAACCACCCCAACGCCATGCGCTTCATCCGCGAGGTGGATTCATCGAGCGTGATGATCAACGCCTCGACCCGCTTTGCCGATGGCTTCGAATACGGCCTGGGCGCCGAGATCGGCATCAGCACCGACAAGTTCCACGCCCGTGGGCCGGTCGGCCTGGAAGGCCTGACCTCGATGAAGTTTGTCGTGCTCGGTCAGGGCGAAGTGCGCGCCTGAGGCGCACCGCCGACGATGCGCTCCACCGAGCCGTCGTCGGCCGGCACCGGCACGCCCGGCCCCCGGTAGGGCAGCCAGGCCAGCGACGGCGCGTGCAGGCTCTGCACGAACAGCTTGCCGTCGATCTCGGTGGCCGAGGTGGTCTCAGGATAGCCACCCTTCGGGTCCTGCATGTCGTCGACGATGCGGCCCGAATCCTCGAACGCGATGATGTGGCCGTAGGCCTTGGGCACCGGCCACAGCGCGCGCGGCAGGCGCAGCGTGAACGAGCGCACCCAAGGCCGGCTGGCGGCGTAGTCCAGCACCGGGCTGCGTGGCTTGGTCAGCCCCACCCAGATGCGCCCTGAGGGCGTACGGGTCAGGTTGTCGGGGTAGCCGGGCAGGTTGTCGATCGGTACGCTGGCTGCGCCCTGGCGTAGCGCATCGTCGAGCGACGGTGGCACGTGCGCGCCCTTGGGCGAGCGCAGCAGCGACAGCTTGGCCAGATCCAGCTTGACGATGCGGAAGGTGCCCGTCTCGGCCACGAACAGGCTTTTGCCGTCGCCGGTGAAAGCCAGGCCATTGGGGAAGCACAGGCCTGTGAGTACCACGCGCGCGACCAGGGTTTCCGGGTGCTGCGCAATCAGCCGACCGGTGCAGCTGTGCTCGAGGATGTCGAGCACGCTGGCCTCAAAGGTGCTGTTGAGTTCACGCGCCGAGAAGCGCCGCGATGCATCGGTCAGCCAGATGGTGCCGTCCGGGCCGAGTTCGACCGCGTCCGCATAGCGCACAGGGTCGTTCGGCACGGGGTGGTCCACTGCCTTGAGGATGACATCGACCTTGGCCTGCGGGCCAGCGCCAGTCACGCGCAACAGGCCGCGCATGGCGTCGGCCACCAGCAACCGCCCTTCTGCGTCCATGGCCAGTCCCAGCGGCCGGCCGCCGGTGTTCACCACCACATCGCGCACTTCCTGCCCCTCTGGGCTCAAGCGCACCACGTCGCCGTTGGTCAGGCCGGTGTAGAGCAGGCCCTTGTGCGCCAGGATGTGTTCAGGGCCGTCCTGGCCCGCAATCAGCGGCAGCGGACGCAAGGCTGCCAGCTTGTCGTTGGTCTGGTGCGCACCGGTGTGGCCGGCGTTGCGGGGGGGCTCCCAGGCGCGGGGTTCGATGGCGACCGGCCAGAAGGCCAGATAGGCCAGCAAGGCCACGACCGGGGTTCCCCAGCTCAGAACAGCCCACATGCGGGGCGTCACGCGTGTCATCTGCCTGTCTCCTGGTATGCGCCGAGCGCCGCATGCTTGATTGGCTCAGCCTATTGATGCAATCAGATCAATCGAGTGGATCCCTGTCGCGCGCCTCGCCACAATGAGAACCATTCTCAGACACAGCACGAATGGAGTCCATCATGGCCAAAACCGCAACCTACGGCGTCCTCCACATGGCCAGCTCCTTCGGCATCGCCTACGCGCTCACGGGCAGCGTGACGATTGCCGGGGCGGTCACCTTCGTCGAGCCCATCGTCAACACCGGGCTCCATTACGTGGTCGACCGCTACTGGGATCACCCGACGGTATGCCGGGTGCGCCAGCTCATTTCTCGACAAACGCCCGTTCAATCACGTAGTCACCCGGCTCACCCTGAGACGGCGAGATCTTGAAGCCGCGGGCGTCCAGGATGTCGCACATGTCCTTGAGCATGGCGGGGCTGCCGCAGATCATGGCGCGATCGGTGTGGGGGTTGATCGGGGCCAGGCCCAGATCGGTCGCCATCTTGCCGGTGGTGATGGCGTCGGTCATGCGGCCCTGGTTGCGGAAGGTGTCACGCGTGACCAGCGGGTAGTAGACCAGCTTCTCGCGGACCATGTCGCCCAGCAATTCGTGGTTGGGCAGGTCCTCGCTGATGAAGTCGTGATAAGCCAGCTCGCTCGTCCAGCGCACGCCGTGCACCAGGATGACCTTGTCGAACTTCTCGTAGGTGTACGGGTCCTGGATGATGCTCATGAACGGCGCCAGGCCGGTGCCCGTGCCAAACAGGTACAGGTTGACGGCCGGCTTGAGGTCGTCGACCACCAGGGTGCCCACGGCCTTGCGGCTCACCAGGATCTTGTCGCCCACCTTCAGATGCTGCAGGCGCGAGGTCAAAGGGCCGTTCTGCACCTTGATGGACAGGAACTCGAGGTGCTCTTCGTAGTTGGCGCTGGCGATCGAATACGCACGCATCAGCGGTTTGCCGTCGACCTCCAGACCGATCATCACGAAGTGGCCGCTGGCGAAACGCAACGAGGGGTCGCGCGTCGTCCGGAAGCTGAACAGGGTGTCGTTCCAGTGATGAACGTGGGTGACGGTCTCTTGGTTGAATGCGGCCATGGTGTGCTTGATGGGCTGAGCGCCCAGCTCGTAAGGCAGGAAACCGGCTATTGTCGCTCAACTCCCGCAAAGCGGCCGGTTTCAGGGCGCAAAATCCGGTCGTATCCAGCGGCCTTGCGCTATGCTCGCCCCCATGTTGCAGACCGCCTCGCCTGATCCCCGCACCGCCCTGGTCGTGTTCTCGGGCGGGCAGGATTCCACTGTCTGCCTCGCCTGGGCGCTCGCGCGCTACGCGAGGGTCGAGACCATTGGCTTCGACTACGGCCAGCGCCATCGCATCGAGATGGCGTGTCGCGGCGCCGTGCGCACCGAGCTGGCTCGCGCCTTTCCGCATTGGGCGCCCCGGCTGGGCGACGACCACGTGCTCGATCTGGGCCTGCTGGGCCAGATCTCCGACACGGCGCTGACCGAAGCGCGCGCCATCGAGATGACGGCCAGCGGCCTGCCCAACACCTTCGTGCCCGGGCGCAATCTGCTGTTCCTGAACTTCGCTGCCGCCGTGGCCTACCGGCGCGGAGCCAGCGTGCTGGTGGGCGGCATGTGCGAAACCGATTACTCGGGCTATCCGGACTGCCGCGACAACACGCTCAAGGCGCTGCAGGTGGCCATCAGCCTCGGGCTGGACAGCCCCATGACGATCGAGACGCCGCTGATGTGGCTGACCAAGGCGCAAACCTGGGCGCTGAGCGCGCAACTGGGCGGCGAGGCGCTGAACGCCCTCATCGTCGAACACACGCACACCTGTTACCTGGGCGACCGCACACACCGCCACGCCTGGGGCTACGGCTGTGGCACGTGCCCGGCATGCCAGCTGCGCGCCGAGGGGCACGCGCAGTACATCGCACAGCACCTCGGCCAACAACAGCCGTGAGCACATGAACACGCAAAGGGAGCCATGAACACCACCCTCATCGTCTTCATCGCCCTGGTGGCGCTCGTCTTCTTCTGGGCCGTGGGCGCCTACAACCGACTCGTGCGCCTGCGCAACGAGATCGGCAACGCCTTTGCGCAGATCGACGTGCAGCTCAAGCGCCGGCACGATCTCATCCCCAACCTGATCGAGGTGGCGCGCAAGTACATGGAGCATGAGCGCGAGACACTTGAGCGCGTGACCGCGGCACGCGCGCAGGTCATGGCGGCCACCGACATGGTGAAGTCCAAGCCCAACGAAAGCGGGCCGATCAAGAGCCTGGGCTTGGCCGAAGGGGTGCTGGGCAGCGCCATGGGTCGCTTTCAGGCCACGGTCGAGGCCTACCCCGAACTGAAGGCCGATGCCCGCATGCAGGAGCTCTCCGAAGAGCTCACCCACACCGAGAACAAGATCGCCTTTGCCCGTCAGCTGTTCAACGACGCGACGCTCGACTACAACAACGCAGCGCACCAGTTCCCCACCAACATGGTGGCCGGCTTGTTCGGTTTCCGTACCGCCGACATGCTGCAGTCGACCACCCACGAGTCCGAGCGCGCCCCCGTCGCCGTAAAGTTCTGAGCGCGGCCGCCGGCCCCTGCTCCTTGCCATGCGTTTCAGACAGCACCAGGCCGCCGCACGCGACGAAACCACCCGGCTGTTCGGGTGGTTCGCGCTGCTGCTGTTCGCGCTGGTGCTGGCCGTCAACCTGCTGATGGCCCTGGCCTACAAGCTCTTCCTGCCGTTCACGCAAGGCTATCCCGCGCTTTTCTTCGAGACCAACACCCTGCTGATCGTGCTGTTCGTGTTGGGCGGCTGCTGGGTCGAGACCCATCGTCTGCGCGAGGGCGGCGGCGTCCGCGTGGCCCACTGGATGGGCGGACGCGAGGTCACCGACGGCGACAACGCCCTGGAGCGCCGCCTGCTCAACGTGGTCGACGAGATGGCCCTGGCCAGCGGCCAGTCCCCACCTCGCGTGTTTGTGCTGCCACGTGAGGACGCGATCAACGCCTTTGTGGCCGGCTGGGACGATGCCGACCGGGCGCTGGCCGTGACCCGCGGCGCGCTCGAGCGCCTGACCCGCAGCGAGTTGCAAGGCCTGGTGGCGCACGAGTTCGGTCACATCAAGGAGGGCGACCTGCCGCTGTCCATGCGCACGATCGCGCTGGTGTGGGGACTGTCGCTCATCCACGGCTATGGCCAGGCCTTGATGGCCGCCGATGACCAGGGCCGCGTCCACCCGCTGCCCTGGCTCATGGGGCTGGTGTTCACCACCGTGGGCTGGCTGGGCTGGCTGGCCGGCCGGGTGCTGCAGGCCGCGGTCTCGCGTCAGCGCGAACACCTGGCCGACGCCTGTGCCATCCAGTTCACACGCACGCGTGACGGACTGGGCAACGTGCTGCGCAAGATCTGGCACGACCAACAGGCCCTGGCCGGGCGCATGCACAACCCGGCCACCGCAATGATTGCCGCCATGCTGTTGCACGAGCCTGAAGGCGTGCACTGGTTGGCCACCCACCCCAAACTGTCCGAACGCATCCGGCGCATCTGCGGCACCGTCCTGCCGCCCATTCCGGCCCCACTGTTACGCGAGGTGCCCCGTGAGGCAGCGCGCGCACCACGCCGCCCGGGCAGCGCTCCCGCCGGGGTGATGCAGGCAGCCGACGGCACCGTCCCCGGCGCCAGCGTCGAATCGACCGATCCGGCCAGCACGGCGCGCGCCTCTGCCGCGTTGCCGTCGGGCCAGCAGCCCGGCGAGGCCCGCTCGCACCTGGATCCGGTTCAAGCCGCGAGCATGGGCGCGGCCGCGCTGTCGCATGCGCAACGCGAAGCGCAACAACGCCTGCAACGGCGTCAGGGCCCGCTGGAAATCCGGCTCGTGCTGCTGGCGCTGATGATGGATCCCACCAACGTTCGCGAACGCAAGCTGTGGATGCAATTGGCCGAGCCGCTGCAACACGCCAGCCGCATCCTCGAAGACGTGGCCCAGTTGCACCCCACCATGCGCCTTCCCGAGTTCGAGCGGGTAACGGAAGTGATCCGCCAACTCGATCTCGCGCAGCGGCGCGATGTGGTGGTGCTGGCACGCGACCTGCTGCGGGCCGACGGTCGCGTCAGCCCCCGCGACCGCCTCTGGTGGCTGACGCTGCGCCACAGGCTGGGCATGAAGACACCCCGCCAGCCGTTTGCGAGGCCAGTGACCGGACAAGGCCAGGGACTGCTGGAACTCGACAAGACCTCGCGCCAGCAAGTGGGCGCACTGACAGCCTACCTCGCCCGCTTCGTGCCCCACGACGAAGGCAGCGACGGGCAACTCGCGGCAGCCAGCCTGGCCTGGTATGCCGGCGTGATGGCGCGCTGCGGGCAAGCGCCCGAGTCATCACGTCAGCCGCCTCCCGTGCCCGACACGGACAGCCTCATGAATGCGCTGGCCGCCGTGCAGGAACTGTCGTGGATGATGCGCCCGCTGCTGCTGAAGGCGTGGGTTGAAGAGGCCTTCAACCACAGCCCCAAAGGCGTACTGGACCACCGCACGGCCGATGCCTTGCGGTTGATGGCCGATCTGGTGGATTCACCCCTGCCCGCGATGCTCGCGGCGCACTATGGCGTGCGCTAACAGGCGCGCCGGATCAGCTCGCCCGCTCCAGCTTGGTCAGCCCCAGCAAACCGTTGCGCAACTCTGCCGAGGCCGCGTTGCCCAGGTACATGCGCAGGTAGATCTGGTAGGCCAGTTCGTCCTTGATGGCCAGTACGCCATCGACGCTCGACAGCTGACGGCCATTGTGGGTGGCCATCCAGCCCCGGCCGGGCACCCAGTCCAGATTGACCACATCGCCCTTGGACACCCGCCGGATGTTGGCATACGCCGCGCCAATCATGCCCAACGGCTCGATGAGCTTCTTGAACTCCTCGTCCGTGGCCACCTGCTTGAAGTCCGACAGGAACACGCGGCTGATGGTTGACGACGACAGGTCGCGCAGCAGGTTGAGCTGGATGCGCCGTACGCCGTCGAGCTTGTAGATGGCTTCCGGCGTGGTGCGACGCTCTGGCAGGTACAAGGCGACCACATCCGACTTGTGATACCCCCGTCGTCGCACACCCGCGCCATTGAGCACCAGCTTTTGCCCGTAGGCGGTCATCGAGTCTTCCAGCCGAACGCCCTCGAGCTCGTAATCGGCATGGGCGGGCGCGCTCAACGGCAGGCAGGCCGCCCCTGCGGCCAACGACAGCCACTGACGACGCGTCAGCATCGCGTCCTCGCAAACAGACAAGGCTTGAGCATTCATGGCGCCACTCCTGTAGCCTGAGCAGGCAGTCAGATCAACGGTCTCACAGGCCCAGCGGCTTGGACACCGTCAGCCAGAAAGCCTGGCCTTCGGTACGGTTGCGCGCACCGAATTCCTTGATGAACTTGCCTTCCACCATCATGTCGCCGCCATCCTTGAGCCAGCCCACAGCCGGGCCGAGGCCATAGCCGCGCATGCGGTTGCCGTTGATGATCTCCTTCTGCAGGTCTCCGGACAGCCCGGACAGGTCCTGGGAATCGCTCTGGAACTGCTTGACCGCAAAGCCCTGCAAGCCCACACGGATGTCGTCCGTCACGAACTTCATCAACTGGAAGTCGACGTTGGCCACATTGCCCGAGCGGTAGCCGGTGTCCTTGTTGCGCGTGTTGAACGACAGCACCGTGCGCACGCCAAAATCCCAGCCCTCACCGATGTAGGAATACTGCAGCGACGGGCGGAAGGTGTAGAAGTTGCCAAAACCCGGATTCAAGCGGCGTTCGGCCTTGTAGTCCCCCGTGGGAATGACGAAGGTGTTCACCAGCGTCATGGCCTGGTTGTCGGCCAGTTCCCAGTGAATGATGCCGCCGATCTCCAGATCGCCGATGCCGGTGACACGGCCGCTCAGGCCATCGGCCACCTCGTTGAGCCCCGCCTGGACCTGAAAGATGGAGTTAAGTGGTTCGGGCACGCCCGACGTCAGCGTGAAGTTGCCTTTGCGCTGAACAAGCGGCAGCATCATCGTGAAGCCGATGTTGCCGCCAAACAGTCGGGTGTTGTCGAGGTAGGTGAGACGAGGTTGAACCGCGCGCACGTCCGCCTCAAGGCCCACCTTGGCGCGGTATGGACCGCCCGGCAGGAGTTCTGAGTTGGTGATGTGCGCCGTCGCCTGCTTCCCGTTGTCACCCTTGATCTTCTTCGCGTGATACGCCACCACCGGCGCCTGGAAGTACCAGCCCGGCATCAGCGGCGCCGTCATGTCGCTGCCACCGATGCCGGCTGAGTAACGCTGACCGCCGTTCTCGGCCGCACCAGCCGAAGCGCAGGCCAGCGCGGCAAGGGCGCATGCAGCCAGGCGCAGGGTCGAGGAATGGGTGCGGGCCGAACCAACACGGGTGGAGGTCATGAGCGGTACTCCTTGATGCTGAAAGCGAATGTGTAGAAAGATCGGAAACGGGAGTATCGGCAGCAAATGCCGAAACCCAAGTGGGGGTTTACTGTGCCCCGTTATTCGGTCAGGTGTGAAAACATGTGTCGGCCTCACACCACAACGCGCGGCACCGTCGATCAAAAAACAGGGATAACCCTCACTCACCTTCACCGAACTTGTCGTTCACCAGGTCCACCAGCGCCTGCATGGCTTCCTGTTCACGCTCGCCGTCGCATTCGATTTCGACCTGCGTGCCGATGCCGGCGGCGAGCATCATCACGCCCATGATGCTTTTGGCGTTGATGCGTCGGTCGCCGCGACTCATGTGCACCTGACACGGGAAGCTGCTGGCCAGCTTGGTGAATTTGGCCGACGCGCGCGCGTGCAGGCCCAGCTTATTGCTGATGGTGACGGTGGTCTTGATCATGGGTGGGGTGAATGGCCTGATTCTGTGGACGGCTGCTGGCCACCTGCATCACGCCCTGGGTACCGCCCGCAACGGCGCGCAGGATGAGCTGGTCGAGTGGCTCGCCAGCATAGTTCAGGGCGCGCCACAGCATGGGCACGTTCACGCCCGTGACGACCTTGACCTGCACGCCATCGGCCAGACGTTGGACGATGTTGCATGGGGTGGCTCCGAACACGTCGGCCAGCACCAGGGCCTCGCCGCGCGGGTCTGCCTCCACCAGTGCGCCGAGCATCTGCCTGGCCTGCGCCTCGAGCTCGTCGCGGGGCAGGTTGGCCGGCACGTCGAGCGCCTGCAGCTGCCCCCCCACATCCGGAAAACAATGCTGGGCAGCCAGCTTCAGGGCAGAAGCCAGCGGGGCGTGCGCAATGATCAGCAAACCGGGCATACGGGCCGGATTATCGGCGGCTCATGGCCGAAATTGGAAGCCATCGAAGAAGGCTTTCGCCACATCCTCCCCACTTGGGTCAGGTGGTGCGTCGGCCGGACGCCAGACGGACGCCTGGTAGACGTGCATGCCGTGGGCAAAATGCCACGCCTGCACCTCGACCTTGAATGGGCGGCCCGAGCCATCCGGCCGCTCGGTCACGTAGCGCCATGCGCCCGCCGCGGCCTGAGGTGTCATGCCCGGCACGGTCACCGGCGTGGGCCCCTCCACCGCCACCTGGCGCGCCACAGGCAGTTGCCGCGCCGCCTCAGCCAGGTTCTCGCGTGTCAATTGCGGCCAGCGCGTCAGCAGGTCGGCCATGGCCTGGGGCGAATCCGTCTCCACATGGCTGACGGCCCAGGTGGTCTGCCCCGTCTGGCAAGACTGCATGCTGACGGCGACCGGTTGCGGCAGGCCAGGCAGCGTCAGCGTGCGCTCGTGCGTCTGCGGCTTGCAGGGAAACATGGCCACCAGCCCCTGGCCAGACGCCACCTGCACCTCGCGCCAGTTCAGTTCCGGCGAGCACCCCGCCGTCGCGAGCAGGGCCGCGCCAGCCATCCAACAGCCAGCTGCCCGGCCCCATTTACCTGTTCTCATGCATTCACCTCGCTGTCTGTGCGGCTGCCAGCATGCTGGGGCTCACCCATGCATGGGATAGACAGGACGCGCCGGAACCGTAACACTTTGTGCTCACCCCATCGCCGCGGCACATGCAAGCGGCCCCGTTGCGCATGAATCTGCCCTCCGACCCTCCCCTGCACGAAGCCCTGTCGCTGGCCATGACGCCATCGACCGAGGCTGCGCCGCCTGCGTCGCCTGACCCCGAGGCCGACCCGGCGCTGCGCTGGCAGGCGCTGATCGCGCAGGTCGGGCGTGAACTGGCCGAACCGCTGACGGCGGCACTTGAGCGCGTCACCACCCTCAACACCACGGGCCGCATTGACCGCCAGGGCTTGCGTGCGCTGCGCGACGAGATCGACCGTGCCCGTCAGGCTGGTCTGCTGTGTCAGCAAATGGCACGCCTGGCATCTGGGCGCATCCGCCAGTCGCACGAGCGCGTCCACCTCACCAACACCTTGCAGAGCGTGCTGGCCTACCGGGCGCGCGAACTGCACGCCCATGGCATCCGGCTGACCCAGGCGCTGCGCCCGGCCGAGGTGAGACTCGACGCCTCCATGCTGTTTGCCCTGCTCAATGCGCTGGTGGACTGGTGGATTCCCACCACCGTCGGGGCGGTTGACCTGCAGGTCACGATGCGCAACTGGCCTGAGCGGGCCCGCCTGGTCTGCCGCATCCAGCACCAGCCCAGTGACCAGCCCACCACAGCCGACATGGACGGCCTCACAGAGCGGCTCAGCACCCTGCACTGGCATCTGCTGGAAGAAACCGCCCGGACACTGGGCCTCATCGTCGAGCGACAGATCGATGGTGTTCACGCCACGGTGAGCATCGAGTTCCCCACGACCGTGACAGCCACTTTCGAGGAGGTCATGCACGCACAAGACGCGCACGACTTCGTCGATTCGGTCAACTCCAAGCCACTGGCCGGCAGCCATGTGCTGGTGGTGGCGAGCCGCCGCGACGTCCGCGTGCAGGTACGCGAGTCGCTCAAGGCCATGGGCTTGGTGCTTGACTTCGTTCATTCCGTCAATGAGGCACAGGCCTTCTGTCAGGAGGGCCTGCCACACGCCATCGTGTTCGAGAGCGCCCTGCGCGGCACGCGGCTGGAGCATCTGTTCGACGGCATCCGCCGCGAGGTACCCGAATTCGTCTTCATCGAACTGCTCGACGAAGGCCGCACTTTCGAGATTGCAGCCGTCAGCCACACCGGCATGGCCCGTGTGGGACGCGACGCCATCGCCACCTCGCTGCCCTCTGCCCTGGTCTACGAGCTGACCCGGGTGATGTGATCCGGCGGGGCGCTGATCAGGCCGGTTTCGGCTCCGCCAGCAGCTTGGCGATGAGCTTGTTCATCGCATCGAAATCCGGCTCGCCAATGTAGCGCTTGACGATTTCGCCCCGGCGGTTGACCACAAAGGTGGTAGGCGTGAGCTGAACCGGGCCGAACGAGCGCGCGAACTCGCCCGTGTGGTCCATGATGACCCGAAATGGCAGCTCGCGGCTGCGCGCGAACGACATCACATAGGCCGGCGGGTCATATTGCATGGCCACGGCCAGCGTCTCCAGGCCCTGGGCCTGGAACTGGCGGTGGGTCGCGACGATGTGGGGCATCTCGCGCACGCAGGTGCTGCAGCTCGTGGCCCAGAAATTGATCACCATGACGCGGCCGGTCAGATCGGCCAGCCGATGCTTGCTGCCGTCGATCTGCACGAATGGCACATCGGGCACCTTGGGGCGGGACTCCCACTCGCAGCCGCTCAGCGCAGCCGGCAAGACGGGGATGCTCAGAAGAAGGGAACGACGCGTCAAGACCATCGGAACGGCACCTGTGGGGCAAACAACTCAAGGCGAGCCTGCAGCAGACCCCGATTGTGCCGGGTTCGTTCCCCCCTCCGACGGGCGGGGGCCCAATACCCGCACCACCTGTGGATCGCTCCAGGGGCCACTCACGTGGAAGACCTGCGTGCCCGCGTCAGCCACCTGCTTGCGCAGCAGCATCTGCGCCACGAAGGTGCCCAAGCCCACGACGGGGTTGATCGCTGCGTACGCCAACGAGGCGCCTCCGGCGTTGAAATCGGGCACGACGTAGACCTGCAGATCCTGTGTCTCATCGCGGATGTTGGCCTGCCCTTCCATCAGCACCACGGCCTGCACGCCGCGCATGCGCAGGTTGCGCGTGCGGGCCACACCCCGCTGGATCTGCACATCGCCGTCGATGGCGTCAAAGGCGAAACCCTCCTGGAACACGTCGCGGAAGTCGAGCACCAGTCGACGCGGCAGCGCCTGCAGGCTCAGCACGCCCAGTAGCTTGGCCGCGCCCGGATCGACCTTCAGAAACTGCCCCTGGTTGATGCGAACCTTGATCTCGCCACTCATGGAGTCGGCGTCCGGCTCGAGCGGCGCCCCCTGCCAGGCCACGTTGCCTGCCAGCTGCCCCTTGCCGCCACGCACTGTCTGCGGCAAGCCGAGTCGCGCCAGCAACGCCCCGCCGTTGTGCACATCCAGCGTGAAGCTGAACGCCGAGCGCGGCAGGTTACGGCCAGCGCTGTCACGCTGGGCGCCCAGCATGGTCCAGTTGCCGGTGGCGTTGAGCTGCGCCTCGGGCCCTGACAAGCGTAGCCGAGTCAGGCGCCATTCCGGCAGGGCCACGGGCGTCCCGCTGGCCACGCGGCGGTTCACGGCCTCGACCTCGAACCGCCCCAGCGGCAGCCCGCGCCAGTCGAACTGCTCCACCACCACGTCCAGCGCCGGCATGGGCGAGGCATCCGGGGCCATCAGGCGCTCGGTGGCCTGCTGCTGCAGCGCCTGGGCCTCGGCCGGCGGAATGGACAGACGCGACAGGCGCGCCACCAGGCGGTGCCCGGCCGGGCCACGCTCGGCCAGCGGCCCCGATTCCGGCAACCACTCGATCTGACCGGCCGCCTGGCGCGCGTCCAGCTGCAGCCGCCACACGCCAGGGCTGGGGTGGGCCAGGGTGGCCGTCACGTCGTCCAGGGTGCGCTGGCGCAGCGTCAGGCGGTCAGCGCGCAGGCTCAGCGTGTCAGGCAGCCAGACAGCCTCGGGCGCCATGCCGGAGGCGGGCGTGCCAGCCGCGGGTGTGCCCGATGGCGACAGCCCGGCCAGCACCGTCGACCATGCATCCAGGTCCAGGCTGTCAAGCACGATCTGCGCAGCCACACCGCGAGCGGGCAGGGGCTGAACGCGCGTGGGCGCCTGGGCGTCGGCCTGGAGCAGCATCACGCTGCCGCGCTCCAACTCAGCGGCCTGCCCGACCGCCGCACGCGCCCAACGCACATCCGCGCGCAGCCACGGCATGGCCGCTGCCGTCATCGGCAACGCGCGCGGGTTGCCCAGGTCCACCACCAGGCCGTCACGCAGCCCCGCGCTGTCTTCCTGCGTGTGGCGTACCTCCAGTGGCCAGACGGCCTGCGCCGGCTTGTTCATGGGCGCCGGCAGGTCGGCTGCCATGCCCTGCAGCGACGAGCGCACCACCACCTCTGCATGGGGCAAGCCCTGGCGCCCCCGCGCTTCGCCTACCTGCACCTGCACGCTCACCGGCGCATCACCCTTCAGCCGCGTGGCCAGGCGGGCCAGCATGGGGTACTCGCTGGCCTGGCGCAGCCCCTGCGCCGACATGCGGCCGGAGGCATTGAATCGCGTGATGCCATCGTCGCCTCGCTCGCCCTGTACCTGCATGGACTCGCCCCAGACCTGTGCCTGGGCCTTCACCGACAGGCGCCGCTCGGTAAAGCCGATCACGCCGCGGATCTGCCGCATCGCCGGCACACCGGCATTGAGGGTCAACGCCGCCTGGTCAGTCTCGGCAAGCCGCACCTCGCCGCGCACCGTGGTGTCATCCGTTCGGTTGAGCGGAATGTCCAGCTTCAGCGACATCGCCGCGCTGCCAGCCGCCCGGGCGTCATCCAGCACATGCCCCGTCCAGCCGCCCACCGGCGAGCGCGCCAGAAAACGCAGCGCATCGTCCAGCGGACCGCGTCCTTCACCTTCCACGCTCAAGCGCGGATCGTCGTCGCCCAGGTTGTCGATGCGCCCCGTCACGCCGCTGAGCATGAAGCGCCCGCCGCCCGAACTCGCCAGTCGCCCACTGGCCTGCTCGACCAGCATGCGCTGCCCGGAGAAGCGCAGCATGCCGCGCAGTTCGCTCATCGCCGGCCAGATGCCGCGCGGTGCGTCGGCCGTCAGCCCCAGCAGGGCTGGCGGCACGTAGTCCATCACCACATCACGCAGCGGCACATCCACCCGAAAGCGCCCACCGACGTCATCTTTGAACGGGAAGTCATGCAACTGGCCTTCGACCTCGAATCGCACGCCCTCGCCCACGCCGGCCAGAAAGGCCTGGCGCACATAGTTGCGCGTGTCCGCCGGGATGCTCAACGGCAGGTAGCGCCATACCCGCGTGGCCTGGGCCTGGTCCAGGCGCCCATTCAGGCGCAGCCAGCCCGGCAGGCCGCCCAATGCCTGGCCGTCTGCCGCGTTCTCGCCGGGCCGGCTGGTGCGCCATTGGCCTTCCAGCTCGCCGCTGGCGTCGGCGTTGGCAAACCGAGCCCGCCGCACCCACACCTCCCACGCGCGGGCATCAGCCGGCCCGCTGGCGCGCCAGCTGACCTCGGCCTGCAACTGCTCGACCGGAATGCGCGGCTCCTCGAACACGCCCGGGAAAGACAACCACCCCTGGCGCATCGCCACCGTCGCTTCCCCGCCATCCTGTGTGGCACGCACAGTGAGGTCGGCCTGCGCCAGACCCGGCCGTCCGCTCTGGACATCCCCTTCCTGCAGGCGCAACCCCTGCGCGCGGGCGTTCAGTTGATAAGTGGTCGGCGTCTGCGCCGGCCCCAGCCATCGCCAGTCCAGGTCCTGCAAGACCCCAGCCGGCGCCAGATCGGCCAACTGTCTATGCCAGACCTCCGGCAGCGGCAACCGATCGGCCAGTTCGGCCAGCACAGCCAAGTCCAGCCGACTGGCCTGGAAACGCCCTTCAGCCTCGCGCCAGGCCAGACGGGCATCGCTGCGCGGCCAGGCGCTGCCGTCGGCCAACGTGAACTGCAACTGCTGCCAGCCCAGCACGGTTTCGCCGTCGGCATGCGCCATCAACAAAGTGCCATCGAGCTGACGAAGGGCGAGCTCGGGCAGCCCTTCACGCAAACGCAGGCGCAGACCGCTGACCTGCGCCGTCACTCGGGCCTGCCCGGCGCGACCTCGGTCGATCGTGAGGTCAGCGGCCAGGCTGCCGCGCCCCGCCAGCACGGCCACGGGCAGGCGAATGTGATCCCGCCAGCGCCGCACATCCACCTGCGGCCACCGTGCTGTCACCGTACCGGACCACGCCCGCCAGTCGCTCGGCCGCGTCAGCCAGGGCTGGGCCAGGTCGGCCCGGGCGCTGAAGCGTTGCCCCACATCGGCCGGTGGCGTGGCTGACACCGTCAACTCGTGCCAGCGGCGGCCCAGCCCCATGCGGTTGCGCAAGCGCAGATCCACCTCACGCAGCGCCAGCGTGGGCGCGCCCAGGTACGCGTCTGTCCAGTCCACCTGGCCGTTTTCGATGCGGATGCGGGCCTGGGTCAGCACCCAGTCCAAGCCCCGGCGATCATCTGCCCCGTCCGCGGTGCCCCCCTCAGGCAACATCAGCCCCGCCACATGGATGCGCCCATTGCGATCGCGGCGCACCGCGAGCGCCGGCGCCCGCAGCACCAGTTCGCCCAGCCGAAGCTGGCCATCCAGCCAGGCCCACGGCGACAGCGTGGCCAGCGACACTCTGGCCGAGACCTCCGGCAAGGTCAGCCCCGGACGCTTTTGCGCATCCAGCAGCACCACATCGCGCAAGGTCACCGTCGGCCAGATACCCTGGCGTGCGCCCTGCACGGCGCCAATCTGCACGGGCACCCCCAGCGCCCGTGTGGCTTGTTCTTCCAGATCAACCCGCCAGTCGCCCGCGCGCGGCAGAATCACCCAGAGCAACACCATCCACCCGACGGTGGCCAGCATGCCCAGCACACCCGCCAGCAGCAGACCCCAGCGCGTCAGGCGCCAGGCCGCGCGCGCACTGCCCCAGGTCAGCGCCCGGGCCCAGCGGGCCGGCCACGTGCGGCGGGGCGCTTGCACCGATTCGTCGGTCTCAGAGACAGTTGCAGGCATGAAACAGGGTCACACGTCAGTCGAACCACCTAGATCACGGGCGGCGGCGGTGCTCTACCATCTGCCTTGCTGCTTGCGGGATCGACAAACGACTACCCTAGCACAGACCCCCCCATCGGCAGTTCGGTTCCATGTTTGATTTTCCTTCCGATGCGGCGCCCACCTCGGCACCGGCCCATCACTCGCGCTACGTCCAGCGCATCCGACGCCGCTACGAAGCCGAGCGCGCCGCGTTCGAAGCCGCCTGCGCAGGCGTGCCGCGAACCGCCGACATCCTCGCCCTGATCAGCCACCTCCAACAGCAGGGGCACGCCCTTCCGGCGGCCCTGCGCGTGGCCCGGCAACTCGTCATGGAGCGCCTGGCCACCCAGGACATCGAAGCCGGCGCGCCCATGGCCGCCATCACGCTGGCCATGACCGAGCTGGCAGAAACGACGCTCGACGCCGCGCTCGCCGAAGCCGAGGCCGAACTCGACGCACGTCACGGCCCCCCGCTCAACGAGCAGGGCGAACGCATTGACCTCTGGGTCGTCGGCATGGGCAAGCTCGGCGGGCGCGAGCTCAATGTCTCGTCCGACATCGATCTGATCTACGTCTACGAAGACGACGGCATGACGGCGGGCATCGATGATGGCAGCGGCCCACGTGGCCGCATCACCGCCCACGAGTACTTCAGCCAGGTCGTACGCAAGATCTCGGCCCTGATCGACGACACCACCGAAGACGGCTTCGTCTTCCGCGTCGATCTGGCACTGCGCCCCAACGGGAACTCCGGGCCGCCCGTGGTCAGCATGGCCATGCTCGAAGAGTATTTCCTCGTGCAGGGCCGCGAATGGGAGCGCTTTGCCTGGCTCAAGAGCCGCATCGTCGCCCCGCGCCGGTGCATGCCTGGTGGCGCACACCACAACCGCGCCCTGGCCCTGCGCAACCTGGTCATGCCCTTCGTCTATCGCCGTTACCTCGACTACGGCGTCTTCGAGGGCCTGCGCCAGCTCCACCGCAAGATCCGCGACGAGGCCAACCGGCGCGCGGCCGGCCGCCCCGAGCGCGCCAACGACGTCAAGCTCTCGCGCGGCGGCATCCGCGAAATCGAGTTCACCGTCCAGTTGCTGCAGGTCGTGCGTGGCGGTCAATTCCCCGAAATCCGCACGCGCTCCACGCTCAAAGCCCTGCCCCGGCTCGTCGCGCGCGGCCTGATTCCCGCCGAAACCGCGGACAAGCTGGCCCTTTGCTACACCTTTCTGCGCCGAGTCGAACACCGCATCCAGTTCCTCGATGACCAGCAGACCCACCTGCTGCCCACGAACGACGACGACCTCGCCTGGATCGCCGCCAGCCTGGGCGTGACCGACCGCGAAGAGGGCCCGCCCGAACGCCCGGACTGCCTCAGCCGCACCTGCCGCATGCTGGAGGCGTTGTGCCGCGTGCGTGAACTCGTGGCCACCGAATTCGATGCCCTGCTTCACGACGGCCGCGAGGCGCCAGCCGGCGGCTGCAAGGGGTGCGGCCAGCCCCCGGCGCCTGTGGACACCGAGGAGTTCCTCAGCCGACTGCCCGAGGGCGTGGCCGAGCCTGTGCGCCTGTTTGCTTCGCAGAGCAAAGTCACCATGCTGTCGGACGGCGCCAAGCTGCGCCTGGCCAAGCTCATCGGCCGCGCCACCCGCCTGGCCCTGCAGCCCGACGACGGCGACGAAGCCCTCGGCGCGGAAGCCGTGGTGCGCTTCGTCGAATGGCTCAACCCGCTGCTGCGCCGCGACAGCTACCTGGCACTGCTCATCGAGCGGCCGGAAGTGCTGCACCGCCTGCTGCGCCTGCTCGGTCTAGCCAAGTGGCCCATGCGCTACCTGCTGCGCCACCCGGGCGTCATCGACGAGCTGGCCGACCCTCGGCTCATGGAAGGCCGCTTCGACGCGGCCACCTACGAGCAGGAACTGGAAGACCGCTACCAGGCCTGGCAACGCGCCGGCCAAGCCGACGAAGAATCGCTGCTCGACACCCTGCGCCGCGCCCACCACGCCGAAGTTTTCCGCACCCTGGTGCGCGATGTCGAAGGCCTGCTGACGGTCGAACAGGTGGCCGACGACCTCTCCGCGCTGGCCGACGCCACGCTGAGCGTCGCCCTGCGCTGGGCCTGGAGCCACCTGCAACAGCGGCCCACGCGCCAGGCTGCCTACGCCGTGGGCCGCCAACCCCACTTCGCCGTGATCGCCTACGGCAAGCTCGGCGGCAAGGAGCTGGGCTACGGCTCGGATCTGGATGTCGTCTTCCTGTTCGACGAAACCCAGGACGCCGACGAAGGCGGCGGCCCCGACGCGCCATCCGCCATCGACGCCTACCTGGCGTTTGCCCGCAAGTACATCAACTGGCTCACGCTGCGCACCGCTGCCGGCGAGCTGTTCGAAATCGACACCGCGCTGCGGCCCAACGGCAACTCCGGCCTGCTGGTCACCAGCTTCCACGCCTTTGACGACTACCAGCGCCAGCGCGGCAGCAACACCGCCTGGACCTGGGAGCACCAAGCCCTCTCGCGCGCCCGCTGGTGTGCGGGCGAGCCGGCGCTGGCCGCCCGCTTCGAAGCCACACGCCGCGCCGTGCTGGCCACCGAGCGCAACCCGGATGCGCTGCGCGACGAGGTCATTGCCATGCGCAACCGCCTGCGCGAAGCCCACCCCTGCCCGGGCGACCACTTCGACGTCAAGCACTGCCCCGGCGGCATGATCGACATCGAGTTCGTCGTGCAGTACCTGGTGCTGGCCCACAGCCACGCCCACCCGGCCCTGCTCGACAACGTCGGCAACATCGCCCTGTTGCAGCGCGCAGAACAGGCCGGGCTGCTCCCCGAAGGCGTCGGCCTGGCGGCCGGCCAGGCCTACCGCATGCTGCGCCGCATCCAGCACCGCGCCCGGCTCAATGAGTCGCCGACCCGGCTGGGCCCGGACCAGCTCGCCAGCGTCCAGGTCCACCGCGAAGCGGTCGTCCACCTGTGGCACGCGGTGTTCGGCGTCCCGCCCGGCGCGCCGGCCTGACACCGCATGCCCCACTCCCTGCCGTGGGCCTGGTGGGCCGTGGCCCTGGCCCTCGGCCTGCCTGCCAGCCTGCTGGGCTGGGTGCCGCTCGACCAGCCGCTGACCGACTGGCCCACCTGGGCCGCCCCGCTCGCCTTGCAGCCTGATCGCGGCTGGCAGCAACCGCCCTGGGTGTACTGGAGTGCCGCCTGGTTGCACGGCAGCGCGGCCCACTACCTCGGCAACCTGATCGCACTGGTCGCACTCGCCGGGCTCGGGCAACTGGGGCGCATGCCGCCGGTCGCCGGCCTGGCCTGGGCACTGGCTTGGCCGCTGACCCACATCGGCATGCTGGCCGAGCCTGAGCTCAATCGCTACATCGGCATGTCCGGCGTGTTGCATGCAGGCGTCGGCGTGCTCGCCGCATTCCACCTCGCCGACCGACACCCGGGCGCCCGCCCCAAGCTGGGCACCCTCTTGATGGGGGGGCTCGCCTTGAAGGTTTTCATGGAAAACCCCTGGCAAACCACGCTCATCGCTTCGGCCGAGTCGGCTATAAATGTGGCCCCCTGGGCGCATTTTTCAGGGAGCCTTGCTGGCAGCGCCCTGGGTTGGCTCATCGCCCTGATGGCCCAGCCGCCCCGGCAGCCGCAGGCATCACCAGACTGACACATCGCGCGCCTACCCTCGTTTACCCCCGTGGATGCATGCCGGCGGGAACTTCATGTTCCCGTCCATGGTCAGTCCCTTCTCTCACCAACACAACCTCTTCCAAGATCATGTCCAGCCGTCTGCCTGTTTTTGCCCGTCAACGCCCTACCCGTCTGCTGGCCCTGGCGCCCATCGTGCTTGCCGCCGCGCTGGCAGCCTGTGGTGACAAATCCGAATCCGGCGCCAAGGCCACCCAGGCAGCCGCTCGCGTCAACGGCGACGAAATCACGGTTCACCAGATCAACCAGGTGCTCGAGCGTCAGCAAGGCCTCAAGCCCGAGCAAGCCGAAGAAGCCAGCCGCCGCGTGCTGGAAAGCCTGATCGACCAGCAGCTGGCCGTTGCCAAGGCCGAAGAGCAGAAACTCGACCGCGATCCGCAGATCGTCCAGGCCCTCGACGCCGCCCGCCGCAGCATCCTGGCACGTGCCTACCTCGAGCGCGCATCGGCCTCTGCCACCTCCGCGCCCACCCCGGAAGAAGTGCGCAAGTACTACGACGAGAAGCCCGCGCTGTTCTCGCAGCGCAAGATCTACGCCCTGCAGGAGTACACCATTCCGGGCAAGCCCGAAGAGTATCAGCCGCTCATCAAGGCCCTGCAGGCCACCAAGACACCTCAAGAGTTCGGCGAAGTTCTCAAGGCCAGCGGCGTGAAGTTCAACGCCAACCAGGTCACCCAGGCCGCCGAGAACTTGCCCATGGCCATCATCGACCAACTGGCCAAGGTCAACGACGGCGAGGCCCTCTACATCACCGCCCCAGATGGCTTCAAGGCCGTGCTGGTGGTCGCCTCGCGTCAGCAGCCCGTCAACTTCGAGCAAGCCAAACCCATCATCGAACAGTACCTGACCGTCGAACGCCGTCGCGAATTCGCCCAGAAGGAAATCAAGACCCTGCGCGAAGCAGCGAAAATTGAATATTTGGGCAAGTTTGCCGAAAAGGCTCCTGAGGGCGCTGCCTCGGCACCCCAGTCGGTGGACACGCCGCTGACTGCGCCGGCCGCCAGCGACGCCGCTTCGGGCGCGCTTGACGCAAACGCACTGAATAAGGGGCTGTCCGGCCTGAAATAACTGATTCTTCTTTTTAAAACTGGCAGACACTACAAGAAACGTCCGGGCAACCTCAGGTTGCCCGGCATCCACTCCGCCCAGCCGAAGTAACCCGTCCGCGCAGCGGATCAGCAGCATGAATTTTGATCAGTTTGTCCGCGTGATCAGAGCCAGACTCTGGCTTGTGATCGGCGTTGCGTTCAGCATCATCGCGCTGACAGTGGTGGTGAGTTGGTGGCTGCCCAAGACGTATGAGTCAACCGCCACAGTGATGGTGGACGCCCGTCCCGATCCTGTTTCGGTCAACGCATTCAATGCTTTGCCGCCTGCAGCCTACCTGGCTACCCAGGTGGACATCATCAAGAGTCCCGCCGTCGCACAAAGGGTGGTGAGGGCCATGCGGCTCCACGAATCACCCGACATCCGTCGCAAGTGGGAGACTGAGGCCAAAGGACGTGGCGACTATGTGGCCTGGGTGGCCGATCTGATCGGCAAAGGCCTGCGTGTTCGCCCCTCTCGTGAATCGAACGTCATCGAGATCGTTTACGAAGGAGCAGATCCTCGATTCTCGGCGGCATTGGCCAACGCCTTTGCACGCGCCTACATCGACTCCACCGTTCAACTCCGCGTCGACCCCGCACGACGCTATGCAGATTTCTTCGAAGAACGGGCACGACTGGCGCGCGACAAGCTTGAGGCAGCGCAGCTCCGCTTGGCCCAGGCTCAGAAGGAAAAAGGCATCGTCGTCACAGAAGAACGGCTTGACGTCGAAACGGCACGGCTGAACGATCTGGGCACACAGATCACCGCCCTGCGCATGCTCAAGGCCGAAACCGGCAGCCGATCCAGTGTCGCGCAAGCCAATCCTGATCGGGTGACCGACGTGCTCAGCAACCCCGTCGTCTCGGCCATCAAGACGGAGTTGGCGCGCGTTGAAGCGCGGCTGGAAGAGCTTTCTGCCCGATTTGGCGATGCCCATCCGCAAGTCATCGAGGCCCGAGCCAACATCGAAGCGCTGAACCAGCGCCTGCGCTCTGAAACCTCGAAGGTCACGACCAGCGTGTCGCTGTCCAATCGCGTCAGCACCGCTCGCGAAGCGCAGGCTCTGGCCGAGTACGAAGCACAGCGACTGCGCGTCCTGAAGATGAAGGAAGACCGCGGTGAACTGCAAGTGATGGAGCGCGAGGTTGAAAGCGCCCAGCGGATTTATGACTCCATTCAGGCCCGCTTGAGCCAGACCAATCTGGAAAGCAGCGCCAATCAGTCCAGCATCTCGCTGCTGAGCGCCGCGACCGAGCCCATTTCGCACGCCTCGCCCAAGATGCTGATCAACACCCTGGTGGCCATGACGGTCGGCACCTTCCTTGGCATGATGGCCGCACTCGGCATGGAACTGCTTGATCGCAAGGTGCGTGGCCCATTCGATCTGGTTCAGGCCCTGGACATCCCTGTCATCGGCGTGATCCCGGCCCCTGGCAACAAGCGATCCCTGTTCGGGCGGCTGTCACGCCAGCCGCGGGAGGCAAACAGCAGGATCATGCTCAACCGAAGTACGGGCAGCACCGCGCTCGACCACGCCTGACGCCTGCCCAACATGAACAAAGACTTTCAGCCTTCGCGCAGCAACCCGATGGACGCCGCAGTACCTTCCAGCTTTCAGGACACCGAGCAGGTTCCGCGCGAGCGCTCCATTGGCGAGATCATCTCTGAGGCCAACAACCTCTCACCTGAGCAGATCGAGCGCATCCTCGACTACCAGCGTGAGAATGGGGTGCGTTTCGGCGAGGCGGCTGTCGCTCTCGGGCTGGCCAACAGCGATGACGTGCTCTGGGCGCTGGCACAACAGTTCCATTACCCGTACGCCAACGAGAACAAGTCGGCCATCCATCCCGAACTGGTGGTGGCCACAAAGCCGTTCACCGATCAGGCTGAGGCGTTCCGCGCCATTCGCAGCCACCTCATCATGAAGGTGTACAGCCAAGAAGACGGCCCCCGACCTGCCATCTGTGTCATCAGCCCCAACAGTGGAGACGGCAAGACCTACTTCGCGGCCAACATCGCAGTAGCGTTCTCTCAGCTTCCTGGCCGCACGCTGCTTATCGACGCAGACATGCGTAACCCCCGCCTGCACGAAGTCTTCCGGCTTTCCGACCGTGCTGGAGGGTTGTCGTCCATCTTGTCCGGACGTGCGGCCACCAAGGTGATCCAGTCGGTCGAAGGGCTGCCCAACCTTTTCGTGCTGCCAGTAGGCCCCACGCCACCGAACCCGCTGGAGTTGCTTGAGCGGCCTGCTTTCGGCCTCATGCTGCGCGAACTCAAGACCAAGTTCGACCGCATCATCGTCGACACGCCCGCTGCGTCATTGGGCACAGACGGGGCCGTATGCGCTGCCAAATGCGGCGCCGCGCTCATTGTTGCAAGGCAGAACCAGACGCGCATTCATGCCGTCGAACAACTCTCCAGAGTCGTTGCCATGGGCCCTGCCAAGCTGATAGGCAGCATCGTCAACGAGTTTTGAGCGCAACGGGCCGGCGCGCCCGGCCAGCATCATTCAGGGCCGGTCGACACAGCCAAGCCCGCCATACAGGTACGTGACGCCTGTTCCGTGGACGACACCCAGCCCATCCATGCGAGTCGATCCCAGCGATCTGAAACGGTGGGCAAGTCTCGCCATCTCCTGACCTGTCCATCCGGCATGGTCACGGTGAGCTCCCATCGTGCCGGCCCACCGCCCGTGCGGGCGCTCACCGCCACCTTGTACCAGGCGCGTGGTCGCCAAGACAGCAAAGTCCTGCCAGCCACCTCCAAGCCATCGCCGCGCAAGGTGAGGCTCGGCCCCGTCCGGAAAGGCTCGGAGCCGTCACGCCACTCGTGAACCAACCGCGTCAGTTCGTCCACCCACACGTCAAACACCACCGTGACGGTGCCGGCGGAAGCCTTGTAATCCAGAAACACATGGGGATCGAAGCTCGCCAGTCCGGGCACCCCATCAGTCAATCGCAGGCAGTGGCGACCTCGACCGGGCTCCGCCATGGCGACCTGAGCAAGATCGGGGCGCCCCGAAGGCGAGTACCGCAAGGGCGCAGGCTGGGTGGCCAACGGCATGTCGGCAAAATCCAGTCTCACGCCGGGCACCTGGGGCTGAGGCGCGAACCGAAGCTCACGCGCCCCTGCCCCCGGCATGACGCCGGGAAGGTCCCGTCGGACCGCTTCCACGCGAGCCTGGGCCTGGCTGAGTACCTCGCGAAACACCGCGTTGCGCTCCGGAGGCAAACCTTGCAACTCCAGCGCGGCCACGTCGGACTCACCGCCGATCAAGCGAAGGCCCGGCCGGGACTGGCAGCCCTCTTTACAGACGCCACGACCGGCTTGCTGCCCTTCCGGCAGCAGGTTGCCGCGAGCCACCCACCCGGCAAGCGTCCCAGCGATCTTGAGCGCGGCATCATCCTTCCCCAGAAGCACATTGTTCTCCAGGCTCCAGGGACCGCTTTGGCGAACGTCCGTCCAACTGACCTCCGGCGCACCGCTACCCAGGAGGAAATTGTCGGCAACGGTCAGATCCCGCCCATAGTGCAGATGAAAGCCCCCCGACTGGGCCTCCATCACCACATTGCCGCGCACGGCAAAATCTGACGAACCCTCATCGGCATAAATGCCCCAGGCACCGGCACCATAGTCAGGAAAGCCACGCACCCTGCGCACATAGTTGCCACTGATGACCGTCCCGGGTGCCCGGCCCAGGGTGTAGATGCCGCCCAAATCAGCCAGTTCGCCCTGCCCGATGTTCCACAACACATTGCGCCGCACCGTGTTGTCGCCCGAAGTGGCCGCCCCATACCCCCATTGCCACCCCACCGAGATCCCGGAATAGCGCGTGTTGGCGATGACGTTGCCCTGGATCACGTTGCCAAACGAATGACCGATCCAGACCCCCAGCCCCCCGGGAAACACCTCGCCGGTACCGGTGATCACGTTCTCGAGCAGGCGGTTGAATCCGGTCGCCGGACGGCCCGGCACAGGCTTGTCAGGTTCACCGACTTTGACCCCTCCCGCGCCGAGGTCCCGCATTGCGCAGCGCTCAATGGTCACATGCTGCACGGCATCGCGCAGCCAAGCGGCATAGCCACCCGTGTGGGCGATCTCGCAGTCCTGCAGTTTGACGAACCGGGTGCCCTGCATCTCGATGGCCGCCGGAACACGAACGGCGCCCTGCCAGTCGCCCTGCGCCGCACCACCCAACAGTGGTTGGTACGTGTAGGCGAAGCGCAGTCCCCTGACGTGCACATGCTCCACCCACCGCCCGCGAGCGGCATCGCCCTTGAACACCAGAAGCCGCTCATTGACCGGCAAGTACGCCGTTGTCCCGCGGTCGTTCGCCGACTTGGGCACATACCATACGGCCCCAGCAGTCATCAGCCACTCGCCAGCGGCATCCAGCGCGCTTGGCGCGTTCTCGAGGAGGTAGCGCTGCGTCGCGCCAAACTGTTGGAAAGGCCAGTTCGCCTCCGGGGTGATCGTGACTGTGCCCCCGTCCCGCGCCGCTGATCGCACCCTGTGGCGGCCCGTGGTCCAGGACTGGTAGACATGTAGCCACGCCCGCTCGCGTTCGTCCGCCGACAAGGCACCCAACACGTCCGCAGCGGCCTTGTCGGCCACAAAAGCCGCCTTGCTGCCCGCGGACGCTGGTGCCTTGACCACCCAGTGGCTACCCAAGTTGGGCGAGCGAGCCAATACCGCGCGTTGGTCGCCCACAAAGAACTGCCCGCCAACGCGGAAGTCCGGTGTACGTCGGGACGCCGGCAGTGCGTACTCCAGGCGCCCGCCTGGCCCCTGCCGCGGATCCTGCAGCCGCCAGGCCCCCACCCAGCGCGAGGCACCGGATGGCGCGCCTTCCAACACCAACGGTACGGCCGAGGTTCCAGAGTCTGCCGGCGTCAACTCCACCGTGTCGAATATCGGAAACTCGCCTGCTGGAAACACCACTCGAATCGCGCCAGTTGCCCCACTGGGCAGCTTCTGCCGTGCCTGCCTGGCCTCGGCGAGCGCCTTGGTCACGGCGTCCGAGCCGCCGCCCGTTGGAACGCGGATGACCACATCCACTGGCGCTGCGTGCGCACTGGCGAACAGCACGGCGAACACACATTCCCACGCTCGACGCATCAAGGCCATGTCGGTTGTCCTTACCTCAGCAAGGTCCAGTCTTCCGGGCAAATTCCGATCCCGCTCGTAGGCACACCGACCAACCAGTGATCCGGTGCCACCACGCGCTTGTCGGGCCCCTCGGCCAGGAAGGCGGCCCACCAGCTGTAAGAGCTGTTGGAGATGATGAAATGATCGCATGCACGCATGCGCATCATGTCTACCCAGGCTGGCTGATCCGCAGCGGGCGTGGCAAAAATCATGTCTTCTGCAAACTGCAGGTTCGCCCGAGCCCATTGCGGGTCATCCGAGAACACCACCAGGCGAGCGTCAGGAACCGACTGCCGCAGATGCTCCCAGGCTCGGCGGTAGTAGCCCACATCGCATACCAGGTGCATGGCTGCGGCGGGGTCTGACACGTAATCACCGCGGCGCGCATGGAGCGCCACAAGTGGTCGTGCGGCCTGCCGCCACGCCGTCACACTGGCCCCGTGATCGCGCAGATCCACCGCAAACAAGCGCCGCAGCGTAGGCAGCATGCCTTCCAGATAACGCACCTGCTGCCAGTAGCCGTCCACCAGCCACGGCGCGCGCCGGGGCCATGGCCGCCAACCACCCACCTCGGGCTCGACCCAGACATGGTCGGGCACCGGCAAGCCGGCGCGGTCCTGCAACCGGCGCGCCCCAATCACAACCCACCGCACCAGCCGCCAGCGCGCGGGGGACAGCGTCACACGCTCAATTCCGAATGGAGCCAGCCCCCAATCACGCTTCACCCGCGCATCCTGCGAGAAGTCCACGTACGCCACCTCGGCGCCATATCGGGCCTTCAAGGCTGCGCCATATGCCACCTGGAACATCTGATTGCCCAGACCGCCGCGAACCAGCACCCACGTCTTCATGACCCCTTACCTTCCCGCAACGCCCACCAGCGCCCCAGACAGAACTGTGTGGCGCCGCACAACGCCCAGGACCATCCGCCAGCCACCATGCCCCATCGCGGCACGGCCCAAGCCAGCAACGCAGCCTGACCAACCAGAATCGTCAGGTTGATGAACAACACCACACGCCAGGCATTGGCCGCCACCATCCGCGTGTAATCGGCTGCATACAGGCCGTTCAGCGCCACCCCGACCAACGCCCAGGCCAGCACCCGGGCTGCGTCGGGATGAACCAACTCAGCCCCCAGCCAGAGCACCAACACCCGATGCGCCTGCCATGCCACCAGCAAGCAAGGCAAGGCGCACAGGACGGCTGTCAGCCAGAACAGCGTCGATGCCGAGCCCGCGCCTGCGCTGACCACTCTCGGAAGAAAGGCCTTCTGCAAGGGCTGTTGAAGGTTCATGAACGCCAGCCCGAATGTCACCACGACGGCGTATGCGCCAAACACATCCACCGTGAGCCAAGACGCCATCAGCACGCGGTCGATCTGCGTGGTGGCCATCCCGGCCAGGACCGCAACCCCGAATCCGCCGATGCGGGACAGCAGCCCTGCCGAGCCGACTGACTCGACCGGCTTCGCCGCCGCGACATCTGCATAGCGGCGGCGCACCGCGCGGTAGTTCAAACCCACCTCGATCGCGCCCACGACCACAAAAGGCAGCACATACGCCCAAGCCGAAGCCCAGCCCCCGCCCACCATCCCCAGGGCCAGCGCATGCTTGCCCGCGAGGAACGACGCCTGGCGCACGTTTGCCCGACGCTGCTCCTGCAGCCCGTTCCACAAGGCCATGGGCGCCGAGTTCAGGAACGTCAACGCAAACTGGCACAACACCAACCGCAGCGCCAACTCTGCGCCAGCCACAGACGCGAATTGCGTATCCGCGAGCATCCAACCCACGGCGGACTGTCCCACCACAAAGGCCGCCAGTGCAATGCGGCCATAAAGTGCCCGAAAGCGCACGAACAGTTGCCACTGCGCGGCGCGATCCTCTACTGCCGATGCAAACTCTCGCGGTGCCACCTGGGCGAGACCAGCATCCAGCAGAAACAACACCGCCTGCACCGTGATACACAGCGCCACCAGCCCCCACTGTTCCGCGCCAAGCCAACGAACATACAAGGGCGTCAAGAACAGCGTCACCCCCGCCATCAGCCCCACATAGGCGTAGTTCGACAGCACGTTCTCGACCACCACGCCCAGGCGCCGTCCCTCAGCCATCACGGCGCCCCTGTCGCAGTCGACGATGCTCGCGCGCCTGCTCATAGATGGCCAACAGCGCCTCCATGTTCACCTGAGGTCGATACCGCTGCTCGTACACCGCGCGAGCGCGCCGGCCCATGGCCAGCATGTCCGCGGGATGCGCCTGGGCCCACGCCACCTTGGCCGCGAGGTCTCTGGCATCGCCCGGCTCGAACAGCAAGCCGGTAACCCCGTCATCGACGAGCTCGGCCATGGCGCCCATGCGACTCGCCAGCACTGGCACACCGCAGGCATACGCCTCCACGATGGTGCGAGGAAAGTTTTCATAGCAGATGCTGGGCAGCACCAGAAAGCTTGCCTGCCGCAGGCGCGCCACGACGGCATCGAGTGGCTGAAAGCCCATGTAGGCGGCCCCAAACGCCTGGGCAACCTCATGCTCGTATGCCTCACCGCCGCCAATCACGGTGACATCAGACAAGCCGTGTTCGCGGCGCGCAGCCAGCAAGACCCCGATGCCCTTCTCCTGAGACAGACGCCCGATGAACAGTCCACCCGCACGCCCCTCCACCACCGGCGACTCCGGCCAATCGAAAAAATTGGGCTTGACCGCGATCCGGTCCGCCGGCAGCCCGCCTTCGATCAACTTACGCCGGCTGAACTCGCTCAGCGCGATGAAGCGATCCACCTCGCTCGCATAGGTGCCCAACGCGCGGTGCACCAACAGCATGCCCGACAACACGGCTGTTTGCGCCACGGAGCCCCGGTAACAACCACGCACCACGCCTCGCCAGGGCAGCTTGCCCACACAGTCCTCGCACACCTTGCCGTCACGCAGCAGCATCGCCTGCGGACAGATCAGGCGGAAGTTGTGCAGTGTCTGAACCAGGGGCACCCCCTCTGCCGAAACCGCCTGCAGCACAGCCGGAGAAAGCGCCTGAAACGTGTTGTGCACATGGACCACATCCGGCTTGAATGCACGCACCATTTTGCGCATGGCCGCGTGCCCCTGCGACCACCAGATCGTGCGCCGCGCTGCCTGAGGCGGCGACAACTCCGACATGCAGTTGTTGTGCTCGAAGCAAGTCTCTACCTCATGGCCATGGTCGCGCAACAACGCCAACTCGGCCTCCACAACCGAGTCCTCTCCACCATGCTGTTGGTAGTAGCTGTGCGCAAGCAACACCCGCATGCGTCAGGCTCCCGAGCGGGCTGGCCGGTAGCCGCGCGAGCGAGCCAGCGCCTGGGTGCGCAGCCCATACGGCATGCACAGCAGCAGCACGGTCAACACATCCCTGCGCCGCAAGCCAGAGCAGCGTGCGGCGGCCAGTACATCGACCAGCGCCGACCAACGCTCATTCAGCTCCAAATGGGACATCGAGCGAATCCGCAACCACAGCCCTCTGAACAGCGCCAAGCTGCGCGCGCGTTCGGGATGCCGGCCCGCCAAGGCATCCAGCCCTGCCAAGACCGGACATGGACTCACTGGCCGACGCACTGCCGCCCTGCGACGGTCCGGCGCCACAGGCGGTGCCATGTAAATGGCCGTCGCCGAGCGTCCCATTGGAAAGGCACCGAGACAGCTCAGCCGAGCCCAGGTCAGCACGTCCTCGCCCGATGCCACCCCGACCGGAAAGCCCCCTACCGCCTGCAAAGCCGCGCGCGACACCATGACCGCCGAACTGTGAACCGGAAACTCCCGCTCGACCGACTCGAGAAAGTAATCGTCGATCAAATACCAGTCCGCGGATCCATCCTCACGCAGCCTCACGACCCGATCCAGACCCGAATCGTCCTGCAGCCGATAAGCCGTCGCCCACATGGGCGCATCGGGCACCTTGCTGGCCAATTCGTCGAGCTGCGCCAGATGCCCCGGCAGCCACACATCGTCCGCATCGAGAAACGCCACGCGCTCGCTGCGTGCAACACGGACGCCATGATTGCGCGCAGCCGACACGCCCCCATTCGGCTGGCGGATCAGGCGGATGCGACCATCCTCCGCCGCCCACCGCGCGACAACATCCGGCCCCTCGTCGCGCGAGCCGTCGTCCACGACAACCAGCTCCCATTCCGGAAACGATTGCGCCACCACCGACGCAATGGCAGCGTCGATCGTGTGGGCCTTGTTGTACAGGGGAATAACGACCGAGATCACCATGACCGCGCTGGCCGGCCCTTCAACGAGGCGCCTTTGGAAGGCTGCGCCGGTGCACCGGGCGCAGGCTGATCGGCCGGGTCAATGCGGGCGCACATCACGATGTAGAAGATCAAGAGGTAGTAGATCAGGCTGTTGTCGGTGACGAACAGCACATTGATGAAGACCGCCAACAGCTTGGCCCGGAAGCTGCGCACCGAGTACATGACCCCGATCACGACCATGTACCAGAGCAACCCGTACTCATACAGCAGCTTCATCAGATCGCTGTGCAGGTTGATCTTGTCGGCCCCGTCCATCACGCCGACAGACAGAGTCAGGTCATACACCGCGCCAGCGCCCTTGCCCATCACCAGAAAGCGTCCCCACTCTTCCACGATCTCACGCGAAGGCACCGACAGGAAAGTCTGCCGCCCCTGCCCGAACGCGTTCGCGCTCTGGTTGGTCCAGCGCATGATCTCGTAGTCGAACACCCCCAGGGCATAGGCCATGGTCAACCCAATCACCAACAGGTTGGCTGGCACCATGAACAGCGGATTGAGGAACCATCGCGTGCGCTTCTCGCCCAGCAAGAACAGCAAACCAACCAGCAAAGCGCCCACCAACGCGATCCGCTTCAGGAAGAAGACCGTACACACCAGACAGAAGAGGTAAAGCAACCACTGCCGCCTGTACACCGCAAACACCGCAAACGCGCCCATGTAAAACGCTGTCGCGCTTTCAAAAGGCGAATGCGAGGCCATGAAGTCGAACTGAAGGAAATCGCGCCAGTTGCCAAACATGGCGAAGAACGCCATCGTGCTGCCGAACGTCAGCAGCGCAATCGTCCACAGACGAATCTTGGGCACCGAAGCCAGAAAGCCTACGCTGATGCCCGCAAAGGCAAGAAACAGGTCACGCATTCCCTCCTTGCCCGCCAGCGGCAAGAAGATCAAACCACCCAGCAGAAACGCCACATAGACCCACATCTCCTCAGGCAACTTGCCCGCGCCGTCTGCCAGCAAGGCAATCACCACGAGGAACGGGGTCAACAGGAAGAAGTAGCGAAACGGCGGCAAGGTCGCGCTGATCAGCGCGGCCACCAACGCAAACCAGAAGACCATGTGCGACACCCTGATCTGGTGTCGACCACTCTGGCGATAGGCGTCGGCCCCGCCGACGCCTCGACTCAGATCCAGCGGCTTTGAACGAAACAACACCGCTCACTCGTGATAGTCGTAAGCCTGATAGCCGGCCTGCTTGACCAGGTCATCGCGCTTGGCGCTGGTGTAGTCGCTCTGCACCATCTCGCGCACCAACTCGTGCAGCGTGATCTTGGGCTCCCAGCCCAGCTTGGTCTTGGCCTTGGTCGGGTCGCCCAGCAGCGTCTCGACCTCGGTGGGGCGGTAGTAGCGCGGGTCCACCCGCACGATCACATCGCCCACCTTGC
>NZ_JAAAPN010000001.1 GCF_009909205.1 Aquabacterium fontiphilum | reverse complement strand
GGCTGCCATCGCGCCGATCACGATCGAGGTAGTTGAGCTGCAGGCTGCGGCCTTGCGGGTCGGTCACCTTGATGAGCAGCCCGCGCGGGTCGTACTGCAGACCAAGGATCTCGCCACTGGGCGCCACGATCTGCTGCAGCAGGCCCGCGGCGTTGAAGCTCAGGCGCCGGCCATCGGCCCACACCCATTGGTAGCGGGTCTGCGGGCCCTGTCCTTCGATGAAGATCTTGCCGTGCTCGGGGTTGGCCGGGCTGCATACAGCCGGGTTGCGCCAGTCGCGGCCAAAACCCAGGCGCGAACCATCGGCCTGCACCACCTCCAGTTGCCGACCCTTGGGATACAGGCGGGTTTCATATGACAGCCTCCAGCCTCGGCCCAGCAAGCCGTTTGGCGTCGTGGGTGTGCTGTGCACGCTGTTGTAGTGCCGAACCAGCTCCAGCCCCAGCACCCCAGGCAGCGGTGCCAGGTCCACCTCCCGCTGGTACTTGTTGCCCGTCAGCACGTTGATCGGGTTGCCCGCACCCACCTGGCTTTGTTGCGTGTCCGTGCTCGCAGGGCCCGATTCACCACATCGCGGGCTACCCCCAGCCCCCGCGCCGCATTGCCCCCCTCCACTTGACCCGCCGGGACCACCGGTGCTGTTGGTGGTGATCTGCGCCTGCAGACCGGCACACGCCAGCAGCAGGATCCACTGGATCCCGAAGCGGCCCACAGCCAGACGGAGGCTTTTCTGCGTTCGACCTTTTTCCATGTACGTCACCTTTCGCGCGGAGACACGATAAATCGCTCATCTGTCGGCGATGCGCGCCCTCCCCCGTAAGGGGGTATCGAGCCGGGCCTGAAGTTGCAACAAGTTGTGCGAACGCACGAAAGCCTCTGCACGACACATGGCATTAACGTGAATAGAATGCATGTTTCTTTCAATAACGTGAACTCCTTTCATGCTGGAAATCCGCCACCTCCGCTCCTTGGTCGCCATTGCCGATGCCGGCAAGCTCGCCACGGCGGCCGAGCGGGTGCACCTGAGCCAGTCCGCGCTGTCACACCAGATCCGCGCACTTGAAGACCACCACGGCCTGGCCCTGTTCGAGCGCACGCGCCAAGGGCTGCAGTTCACCCCCGCTGGCGAGCGCCTGCTGACGCTGGCGCGCAGCGTGCTGGGCGAAGTCAGCGCGGCCGAGCGCGATCTGCAGCGCATGAAGGGCGAGACCACCGGCGAGCTGCGCATCGCACTGGAATGCCACACCTGCTTCGACTGGCTGATGCCCGTGATGCATGCGTTTCGGCAGCGCTGGCCCGAGGTCGAGGTGGATCTGGTGGCGGGCTTTCACGCCGAGCCGCTGGCCTTGCTCAAGGAAGGCCGCGCAGATCTGGTGGTCGGCTCGGCGCCCAAGGCGACGCGGGCCTGGCAGGTGTCGCCGCTGTTTCGCTTCGAGATGATGCTGGTGGTGGCCAACGACCATCCCTTGCGACACAAGCGCTTCGTCACCGCCAAAGATTTGGCCGATGAAACGCTGATCACCTATCCGGTACCGGATGCACGCATCGACCTGATCCGCGAAGTGCTGACGCCAGCCAAGGTCAATCCCGCACGCCGAACGGCCGAGCTCACCGTGGCCATCGTGCAGCTGGTGGCGAGCCGCCGTGGCGTGGCCGCCCTGCCCAGCTGGGGCCTGCAGAGCTACCTGGAGCACGACTACGTGCAGGCCGTGCGCATCGGCCCCAAGGGCCTGTGGAGCGAATTGCACGCCATCTGCCCCAAGGCGCAGGCCGCGCGGCCCTACATGCAGGACATGGCCGAGATCATCCGCCAGCAGTGCGCGCAGTTGCCCGGCATCGAATGGCTGGCATGATGCCGCCATGATGCTCGACACCCTGGAACACGAGACCGGCCCCAACCCGCAGCGCAGCCTGATCATCCTGCACGGCCTGGGCGCCGATGGCAGCGACTTCGAGCCCGTGTGCGCAGCGCTCAAGCTTGATGACCTGGGGCCCATCCGCTTTGTGTTGCCCAGCGCGCCGGTGATGCCGGTGAGCATCAATGGCGGCTACCGCATGCGCGCTTGGTACGACATCCGGCCGGTCAGCGGCCCCGAGCGCGAGGATGCGGCCTCGATGCTGGCCTCGCAGCAGGCCGTGGCCGCGCTGATCGACCGCGAGGTGGCGCGGGGCGTGCCAGCCGAGCGCATCGTGCTGATGGGCTTCTCGCAAGGCTGCGCGATGACGCTGCTCACTGGCCTGCGCTACCCGCAGCGCCTGGCCGGCCTGGTGGCCCTGTCAGGCTATCTGCCGCTGGCTGAGACCACCGCGCAGGCGCGCCACCCGGCCAACCACGACACGCCCGTGTTCATGGCGCATGGCGATGCCGATGGCGTGGTGCCCATGGCGCGCGGGCAGCATGCGTTTGCCGTGCTCAGACGCCTGGGCCAGCCCGTGAGCTGGCACGACTACCCCATCGATCACAGCGTCTGCATGGAAGAGATCGACGACATCGCGGCCTGGCTGCGCGGTGTCTGGCGCTGAGCGCGCGCACGCTCCAGCACATAGTCGATGAAGGTGGACGCGGCCCGGGTGTGATGCCGGTTGGGCATGTAGAGCATCATCATGCGCATGCCGAAGATGCTGAGCTTCCAGTCATCCAGCGTGGTCAGCACCTCGCCTTGCGCCACCAGGTCGCTCACCACGTAATCCGGCACCAGCCCCACCCCCAGGCCGGCCACGATGGCCTCGCGCAGAAAGAGAAAGTTCTCTGACGTGAGCGTGGGCGACAGCGGCACCTCATGCCGTTCGCCTTCCAGGTAAGCCGCCAGCCGCAACTGCCGGCCCACCACGCCCGAGGTGATGATGGGCGCGCGGCCCAGTTCATCGAGCGTGCGCGGCAGGCCATGGGCTTCAACGTGGCTGCGTGCCGCGCAGGCCACATAGCGCACGGGTCCCATGTCGCGCGCCACCAGGCTGTCGGGCGGCGTCGAGAGCACGCGCACGGCGATGTCCACCTCGTCACGCAGCAGGTCGGTCACGCGGTTCTCGAACGCCACGTCGAGGACGATGCCGGGGTAGGCGCGCTTGAAATCGATCAGCCAGGGCGCCACCACCATGTGGCCATAGCCACTGGGCAGGCTCAGGCGCACGCGGCCTTGCAGCGTCTGCCCCAGCGTGGTGACCGCCTCGCGCGCGGCGGCCAGCTCCTGCCGGATGCGGCGCCCGTGCTCGTAGAGCTGTAGCCCCACTTCGGTGGCCTGCAGCTGGCGGGTGGTGCGGCGCACGAGCTGCGCGCCCAGTTGTTGCTCGAACTGCTTGAGGTGGTAGCTGACGTTGGCCCGCGTCATGTTGAGACGGCGGGCGGCCTCGCTGAGGTTGCCGGCATCCAGGATGTCGACCAGCAGGTCGAGGGCGGCGGCGTCGAAGTGTGCCAATTCGTGAAGTTTGTCAAATCGGATTTGACAGTCTGTCAATGGCAACCCCGATTGTCAAGAACAAACCCGAAGCGAACAATGTCGCCATGCCTTCCCGACCCATGCCCCCGAACTACCTCGCCCTGGCCGAGGCGCGTGCGCGCACCGTGCCCCAGGCAGAGGGCCACGCGCCCCGGCCCGTGCGGCACGTGGGCGTGGTGGGTGGCGGCACCATGGGCGCCGGCATCGCCGTGGCCCTGCTGCAGGCCGAGCTGACGGTGACGCTGGTCGAACGCGACGACGCCGCGCTGCAGGCCGGCGGCCAGCGCATCCGCACGGTGTTCGACGGCATGGTGACCAAGGGCAGGCTCACGGCCGAGGCGGCGAGCCAGATGCTCGGCCGCCTGCGCCCCAGCACCGCACTGGCCGATCTGGCACCGGTGGATCTGGCCATCGAGGCCGTGTACGAAGACATGGCCGTCAAGCTCGGCGTGCTGGCCGAACTCGATCGGCACTGCCGGCCCGGGGCCATCCTGGCCACCAACACCTCTTACCTGGACGTCAACGCGATGGCCGAGGCGATCAGTCGCCCGGCCGACGTGATCGGCCTGCATTTCTTCTCGCCCGCCCACGTGATGCGCCTGCTGGAGGTGGTGCTGACCGACCACGTCGCGCCCGATGTGGTGGCCACCGCGCTCGATCTGGCCCAGCGCCTGCGCAAGGTGGCGGTGTGCGCCCGGGTGTGTGATGGCTTCATCGGCAACCGCATCCTCGCGGTCTACCGCGCCGCGGCCGACCACATGGTGGAAGACGGCGCCAGCCCGTACGAGATCGACGCGATGGCGCGCGCCTTCGGCTTCCCCATGGGCCCGTATGAGGTCAGCGACCTGGCCGGGGGCGACATCGGCTGGGCCACGCGCAAGCGCCGCGCGGCCACCCGCGACCCGCGCGCCCGTTACGTGGCCATTGCTGACCGCCTCTGCGAAAACGGCTGGTTCGGCCAGAAGACGGGCCGCGGCTGGTACCGCTACGCCCCAGGCAGCCGCCAGGGCACGCCCTGCCCTGACGTGATGGCCATCATCGAGGCCGAGCGCGGCAAGGCAGGCATCACGCCCCGCCGCTTCACCGAAGCCGAGATGCAGACACGCTACCTCTGCGCCATGGTCAACGAAGGCCTGCGCGTGGTCGGCGAAGGCATCGCGCTGCAGCCCTCGGATGTGGACGTCGTCATGGCCCACGGCTATGGCTTCCCGAAAGACAAGGGCGGGCCGATGGCCTGGGCCGATGCGCAGGGGCTGGAGACGGTGCTGGCGCACATCGGCCGCCTGCACGACGAGACCCGCGCGCGCGACCCCCTGTTCTGGCAACCCGCCCCGCTGCTGACGCAGTTGGTGGCCGAAGGGCGCACATGGATTTGAACTTCACCCCCGACGAGCTGGCCTTTCGTGAGGCCGTGCGTGGCTTTCTGCGCGACGACGTGCCCACCAGCCTGACCGCCAAGGTGCGCAACGGGCAGCACCTCAGCAAGGCCGACCATGACACCTGGCACCGCCTGCTGCACCAGCGCGGCTGGCTGGCGAGCCACTGGCCACGCGAATGGGGCGGCCCCGGCTGGAGCCCGGTGCAACGCTTCATCTTCGACAACGAATGCGCGCTGGCCTATGCGCCGCGCACCGTGCCCTTCGGCGTGAACATGCTCGGGCCCGTGCTGATCAAGTACGGCAACGAGGCACAGAAGCGCCACTGGCTGCCGCGCATCCTCAGCGGCGAAGACTGGTGGTGCCAGGGCTACTCCGAGCCGGGCGCGGGTTCGGACCTGGCCGCCGTCAAGACCACGGCCGTGCTGGATGCCTCGGGCGAGCACTACGTGGTCAATGGCCAGAAGACCTGGACCACGCTGGGACACCACGCCAACATGATCTTCTGCCTGGTGCGCACCGACCGCGAGGCCAAGCCGCAAGAAGGCATCAGCTTTCTGCTGATCGACATGCACACGCCGGGCGTCGAGGTGCGGCCCATCCTCACGCTTGATGGCGCACACGAGGTCAACGAGGTGTTCTTCACCGACGTGCGCGTGCCGGCGGCCAACCTGGTCGGCCAAGCGAACAAGGGCTGGAGCTGCGCGAAGTACCTGCTCACCTATGAGCGCACCAACATTGCCGGCGTGGGTTTCTCGGTCGCGGCGCTGGAGCGCGTCAAGGCCGTGGCCAGCCGCGTGATGAAGGGCGGCCGCCCGCTGCTGCATGACCCGCTGTTTGCCGCGCGCCTGGCTCGCGTCGAGATCGACCTGGAGAACATGAAGACCACCAACCTGCGCGTGATCGCCGCCGCGGCCGAAGGTGGCGCACCGGGCGCAGAAAGCTCCATGTTGAAGATCAAGGGAACCGAGATCCGCCAGGAGCTCAGCGCGCTGCTGCGCCGGGCGATGGGCCCGCAGGCCATGGCGCTGTGGGATCACGTTGACGACGAGCAGACGACCGACCAAACCCTTGAGCACAACGCCAAGCAGGACGCCAAGCAGGACGGCCCGCCACTCGAATGGGCCGGTCAGCCCGAGGCGGCCTTCGCCGCGCAGCAGTACTTCAACAACCGCAAGCTGTCGATCTTCGGCGGCTCCAACGAGATCCAGAAGAACATCATCGCCAAGATGATCCTGGGGCTGTGACCATGAACTTCACGCACACCGAAGACCGCCGCATGCTCAGCGCCTCGCTGGGCCGCTTCATCGCGGATCGCTACGACTTCGACACCCGCCAGAAGATCAGCCGCAACCCACAGGGCTACAGCCCCAACCGTTGGCAGTCGTTCGCGGATCTCGGCGCCATCGGTGCGCTGTTTGCCGAACGCCATGGCGGCCTGGGCGGAACGGGCCATGACATCAGCGTGGTGTTCGAGGCGCTGGGGCGCGGGCTGGTGCTGGAACCCTTTCTGCCCACAGCCGTGCTGGCCGGCAGCGCCATCGCCCACGCCGGCAACGACGACCAGCTCAGCCTGCTGCCTGCGGTGATCGAAGGCACATTGATCATGAGCCTCGCCCATGAAGAGGCGCAGACGCACTACCAGCCCGAACAGGTGCGCACCCAGGCCGTGCGCGAAGGGGCGCACTGGGTGCTGCAGGGGCGCAAAACCATGGTGATGCTGGGCCACCAGTCGGAGCTGCTGGTGGTGTCGGCGCGCACATCGGGCCAGCCCGGCGATGCCGATGGCCTGTCGCTCTTCGTCGTGCCCACCGACACGCCTGGCGTGCGCGTGCGGCCCTTCCCCACAGCCGATGGCGGCCGCGCGGCCGATGTAGCGCTCAACGGCGTGGTGCTGCCGCCCTCGGCCCTGCTCGGCGAACTGGGTCAGGGCCTGGCCACGCTGGAGTACGCCATGGGCCGCGGCGTGCTGGCGCTGTGTGCCGAGGCGCTGGGCGCCATGGAAACCATCAAGGCCGCCACGGTGGGCTACCTGCAGACGCGCCGCCAGTTCGGCAAGCCCATCGGCAGCTTCCAGGCGCTGCAACACCGCATGGCCACCGTGCTGCTGGAGATCGAGCAGGCCCGCTCAGCCGTGATCAACGCCGCCGCCGCGCTGGACGAGCCCGACCGCATCACCCGCGAGCGCGCGCTGTCTGCGGCCAAATACACCATCGGGCGTGTGGGGCAGATGGTGGCCGAAGAGAGCATCCAGCTGCATGGCGGCATCGGCATGACCTGGGAGCTGCCCCTGGCCCACTACGCCAAGCGCCTGGTGGCCATCGACCACCAGCTGGGCGACGAAGACCACCATCTGGCGCGGTTCATCGCGCTGGGCCAGGCCTGAGCGAAGCTGACCGGGCGTGAACCGCGCCTACCATTGCGCCATGAGCACCGACCACGCATCCTTCAACTGGGCCGACCCGCTGCTGCTGGACGACCAGCTCAGCACCGATGAGCGCCAGGTGCGCGACGCCGCACGCGCTTATGCACAAGACAAGCTGCTGCCACGCGTGACGCTGGCGTTTCGCAACGAGCAGACTGACCCGGCCATCTTTCGCGAGATGGGCGAACTGGGGCTGCTGGGCGCCACCATCCCGGCCGAGTATGGCGGCGCGGGGCTGAACTACGTGAGCTACGGGCTCATCGCGCGCGAGGTCGAGCGGGTGGATTCGGGCTACCGCTCGATGATGAGCGTGCAGTCGTCGCTGGTGATGCTGCCCATCTACGCCTTCGGCAACGAAGCGACACGGCGCAAGTACCTGCCCAAGCTGGCCAGCGGCGAGTTCATCGGCTGCTTTGGCCTGACCGAGCCCGATCATGGCTCCGACCCGGCCAGCATGAAGACGCGCGCCACACGGGTCGACGGCGGCTACACGCTGCGCGGCAGCAAGATGTGGATCAGCAACGCGCCGATTGCGGATGTGTTCGTGGTGTGGGCGCAGTGTGAGGAAGACGTCGGCGGTCGCGTCAAGGACCAGATCCGCGGCTTCGTGCTCGAGAAGGGTTGGAAGGGCCTGAGCGCACCGGCCATCCACGGCAAGGTGGGGCTGCGCGCGAGCATCACGGGCGAGATCGTGATGGACGAGGTGTTCGTGCCGGAAGAGAACGCGTTCCCGACGGTGCGCGGGCTGAAGGGGCCATTCACCTGCCTGAACAGCGCGCGCTATGGGATCTCATGGGGCGCGATGGGCGCGGCCGAGGATTGCTGGTTTCGCGCGCGGCAGTATGTGCTCGACCGGCAGCAATTCGGCCGGCCGCTGGCGGCCAATCAGCTGATTCAGAAGAAGCTGGCCGACATGCAGACCGAGATCGCGCTGGGCCTGCAGGGCAGCCTGCGGCTGGGGCGGCTGAAGGACGAAGGCAAGGCCGCAGTCGAGATCACCTCGATCATGAAGCGCAACAACTGCGGCAAGGCATTGGACATCGCCCGCCTGGCCCGCGACATGATGGGCGGCAACGGCATCAGCGACGAGTTCGGCGTGGCGCGGCATCTGGTGAACCTGGAGGTGGTCAACACCTATGAGGGCACGCACGATGTGCACGCGCTGATCCTGGGGCGGGCGCAGACCGGGATTCAGGCGTTCTTCTGATCTGCGCGAGGCCTTTACCGGACGGCCTCGTCGATCTCTGGCTGCATGTCCGGCGTCCGCGCGGCGGTCCTTGGCGGCAGCGTCGTGGCGCCTCGCGTGCCGTTGCGCTCGATGTCGTCGGCCAGCAGTTTCATGATGGCGATCTCCTTGACCTGCGCACGGATGATGTCATCGGCCAGCTTGCGGACGCGCGGGTCTCGTATGTTGGCCTTGCGGGCGTTGTTGATCGCGATCGAGTGATGCGGAATCATGGATTTCATGAACGCCACGTCATCAATCAGCGTCTGCTCACGGTTGATCGCGAGCACGCCAAAGCCCAAGAAGATGGCCCCCGCCAGCACCGCCAACTTCATCGCCGGGCCTGCGTACATCTTCCACATGAAGCCCAGCATGATGACGGCCATGACACACCCCATCACGACAGACGACACCAGCCGCGTCAGGCTGAACGTGGCGTGCTCGCCGGTGTAGACCAGTTGATACATCAGCGGGAACATGACGATGGTCGACGTGGCGATCATGGCGAAGAACCTGCCCCAACCCATCTTCATGGCGTGTTGCTTGGCGTCATGCTGGTCGTTCATCGTGCTGAGCCCCTTGTGGCAACGTGTGCTGCGTCTGCGGCAATCGCTGTGCCTGTGGCGTGCGCCCAGCCTCACCCCCCGGCCCGCCCGGCTTGACGATGCCGGTCCCGCTCAACGAGCGGGACTGCCCTGCGATGCTCTCAGCCAGGTGGCGCCGAGGAACTCGCTGCGCGGCCTGCGGCCACTCCGCTCAAACAGCCTCGGCGAGCTTGATGGACAAAGCGCGCTGCGCGCGCCCACCTGACTGCTGCGCTTCTCGGCGACATCGAAGGCGCCGGGCAGGCCGGGGGATGAGGCTGGGGGATGAGGGGCTGAGGCGAGGTGAATCGAGCGACCGAATGTGCGGTGTCGGTGATGGGAGACTGCTATGCAGCGATTGCTGATATCTTTCTGATCGAACCGAAGGACTGGTTAGCTCGGAGAACCAGACATTGGGTCCATATGCCAAGCGGCAAAACGGCCAAATGGATAAGCAGCGCGACGCTTAGCACAGCACTCCGCGAAGAAGCCCCTGTCTGTTGAAAATGAAGCATCGCGGCAGCAAGATTGGGCACCCGCTCGACATGACGCCGACCTACCCCTCCCAATCAAGGCGTTCGGCGCGTTCATCATGTCGTTCGGCGTCCATCTCATATCCTTCAGCGAGGCGATCCAGTGCCTTGGCCGTATGAGGGTGTTCATAAGCGACCGCCTTGGCCCAAGCACGATACTTGGCCGCCTCACTGCGTTCAAGAGCCCCACCGTCGCGCGGCATGCGTGATGTCACACCTCGCAGATTGACTTTGCCCACGCAAAAGCCATCCAGCATCGCTTTGTTGCGGAAGAGATCGAGCACGTCGCGCACAGGCTCCGCCGGCCAGACTCCATCCGCCCCCATTGGCGATGCAGCAAGCATGGTGCCGATGCGATCAAGGGCAATTTCCTCGCGTCCAACGGCCTTGGCAAGACTGCGGGCCTCCTTGATCCAGTTTTCCAGCGCCTTACCGTCAATCGTTCCGTCGCCACGCGTACCTGGCAGGCGATTCCAGAGTCCCAGCAGGCTGTAGGCCTGATGCGCAACTGCACTCGCCTGCTCAGCATCTGCTGGTTCATCCTCAACCACACCACTGTCCTCTGCTGGCCGGAAGACTGCGCTCAGCATCTGAATGAAGAGCTCCGGATCCTCTGACAACGCCTGGAGGAGAACCTTCGGTGGGCGGGAAGAGTCCTCAAGCAGCTGAAGGTAGTTCCACTCCAGCGCGACCAGTGTCTTTCGGTCTACGTCGTCCCGCTCGTCAAGCAAGGCAAGGATATTGGCAACGTGATACTGGAACATGGTCGCATCGTTGCCACTCACGTCATCTTCGACGGGCTGATGCGCGGCCTGCTGCAGCAGCTCAATCAGCAACGCTGATGACAAGTCCACCTTGCCGTTACCGTCGGCCAAGGCGAGTGCATGACGCGCCCGTCCCGCCTTGATGAATTGGTGGATGGCGTATGCGGTGTTGGCACTGTCGCCATCCACCCAAAACACAGGGGCACGTTTCCAGTAGTTGACCTCCGTTTCGCCCCCGATGTCTGCAACCTGATCCCAGACCCATCGCTCCATCGGAAGCGCACGCAGCACCGTCATCAAGGCATCGTCGCCCCAGTGCTCTGCGCATGCCCTGTTGATCAAGCCGACGCCCCAATCTGCGCCCCGCCCCCGCAAGCCAGACACGATCAAACCATGTGCGACGTCACGTTCGCAAGGGTTGTCGCTGCGCGCGGCTGCTTCAATCAACTTGTCTACATCCTCGTTCGCGAGGCCGCCGTCATGCAATGCCTTGCCAATGAAGCCGGGCGCGTCGCTCAGCCTGGATAACGCCAACACGCCAGCGATGCCTTCGCTCGCGTAGAGGGCGTGAGCCGCCTCGACACGGGCGGCATCGACGGCCCGCTGCTCGGCCTCCCAGCCTGCCTTTGGCGGGCTGGGCAACGCCACTGCCTGCTTGAAAAGCCACGCCATTCGCTGCAAGTGATCGGCAGGGGTGAAGTGATCGTAAATGGCTGCCAGACGGTCCAGCACAGCGGGCTGCAAACACCAATCTGCATCCGGGAACTGCCTGTGGCGGTGCAAGACATCGCGCAACTTATCCCAGAAGATCATGCGATCCTCCTGGCGGGTGATGAGCGGTTCTTTTGCCACGAGAACATCCACGGCGGCATCTGGGCCCGGCGCGAGGTCACCAAGTCGGTCAAGCAGCGCCACCCAGCGCACCGGTGTCTCCCCGACATCCGCGAGAAGGCGTTCGCTGATGAGCGTGGCACCGCGCTGTATCAGCCCCCATGTGACGACCTCGACTTCATCAACGCTGAAGTCGCGCCATCGAGGCAAGGGCGAAGGAGTAGACGAATCACGCCCACGCGGCAAGATGCCCAGCATCAACTTCCAGGCCGCATGGGGTTCGCGTTTACGGATCAGGTCCAGTGCACGCAGTCGCTCGTCGAGCGTCGCAAAGGTCTGCGGATGCCACAGCAGATGAATTCCGCGCAGACTGCGTGCGGGACCGTTCGCATAGCGTCTTGGCTTGACGTCGATGGCGTCCAACCGTGCCAGGAGAAGTGTCACACGTGGCATCCACTGCGGCGACCAGGCCAGCGACTCCAACGCCCACATCAAATCGGACAGGTACTCGGTGCCATTCAGCCCGCCTTCGTCTGAGCCGAACAGCGCGCCGATCGGTGGACTGGCTTGGTCCAGGCTGTCCTCCACCGCAGACAGAAAGGCTTCGGGAGAGGCTTCGGCCAAGAGGCGGAAGTCGCGCGACAATGACCACCACCGTCGTCCATCGGCGTCGTGCAGCAGCCTTTCGACAATCGCATCCGCTCGCCGCGACGCGTTGGGTACCGTGGTGACTTCTTTGCCCCAGAGCGCAATGAGGATCAGAACCTGCCCGATCCCATGGCGCAGCATCCCGGAATACACCGGGCGGACGCCTTTGATCGCGGCCATCCAGCGTTCACCAGGCGCCATCTCGAATCGTGGGTCGGCTGAACCCAATACAGCATGAGCGGCGGACTCGAAGCGTTCGATGTCCCTCACCGTCAGGTACCGCGCCAGCCGCAGCCAGGCGTCGTACGGTGAAGCGACGCGCCATGTGGCACCCACTTTCTGCAGTGGGCTGTCGAACTGGCCGACATAGGGCGTCAGGGCAGCGGTGACCCGGTCATAGGGCGCATCGGCAAGTTCCGACAAGCGCGCTTTATCCGCTTCGACGTTTTCATCCCAGCCCCCGGCAAGCAACGCGGCCAACAGCTCATGGGGTGGCGGGCTATCTGCCCACGTGGGCTTACTGCCGGCGGCTGTCGGGATCAGTCGGCGCAAAACAGCGAGGTTGCGAGCGCTGTCGCGTGCCAGGGCTTGGGCTCTTGGTTCGGCGATCCCTGCAGCCTGAAGCGCGCAGGCAATGCCTTCCCTTGATGGCCGAGCCAATGCGCGAACTTGCCCGTTTGAGGCTACGTGCTCGTCATAAGCCTGAAGCACGAAGTGCCCTCGGTCAGCCAGCGTTCGGGCAAGACCCGGCAACTGCTCGGTCAGAACGATGATCAACTCGCTCTGCGCGTTGGCGAGCGCCCGAGCTGCCTCGGCGGTGGTGGCCACAATGGAGCGGGCACGGTAAGCCTTGCTCAGGTCTTCGGGCAGCTCACTGAGTGCGGCATGGAAAAACGCCACCACTTCATCGGTGGTTGTCGCCTGCAAAGACAACACCGACGGCGCGCCACGCAACCAGCGGAGCACCATGGCGGCGTCTTGGTCGCGGTCGGAGAGCACAAGCTCTTCGGTCAGCGGCCACTGCGTGGCTCGCGACCATTCCACCCACATCTCGTCAAGCTCCCGCGTACCGGGCGGCCGCTTGTCCAGTCGAACTGCCAACCACAGGCCAACGGCAGGGGCCTGTTCAATCCAGTGAACTAGGTCGTCAGCGTCATAGACGCGCACGTCAAGCCATGGGCCTTCGGCTTTTTTTGCTGACGCCCATTCGTCTTTTTTGGGCCAGTGCTGCAATGTGACAAAGATGTAGGTCGATGACGCTGGGTCAACCCCATCGGGCTCAGCCGTGCGTTTGCGATAGTCTTTTTCAGCCTTCCCGGGAACGTCGCTGCGCTGAGCACTGAGCTCCCAGCCCGCAGTACCGGCGGGTACGTATTCGCTGGCAACGTCACATACGGTTCTGGCGTCCCAGCCAGGATGTCGAACGCCTTCGTCGGCGGGGATGCGCATCCGAACCGTGTTTCCGTGAGTAGCCCGGATCAAAAACGCCAACAAGGTCGGCAAGCTGAAGGCGCCATCTATGCGGCCTGCCCACTCTGCCAAGTCCGCACCACTGACCCATCTCACGGGCATGCCCGGACGACTGGACTGGCCCGCGATCGGCACCGTTGGACCCATCACCGCGCCGGTGGACAAAAATCGAATCCCCTCCCTTTCAAGGGCGGAACGGATGGCCTGGGCGTTATTGGCCACGGGTGTCCGGCGACCGCGCTCGAAGTCAGCCACTGTGGATGTGGCGACGTTGGCCGCCTTGGCAAGATCCTGCTGCGACCAAGCCAAAAGCGCCCGGGCGGCCTTAACGCGGCGGGGATCCAAGTCGGGGGTCGATTCTGGTTCAAGCAAGCTCATGTCATACTAATTATATGACATCAGCAACATCATCCAACTTCGCCTTTCTTGTCGGCAATTTCTGATTTTTGCCTACAATAGGTAACATGAGGACCAAAGGTCATAGGACACACCGCGAAAACGCGCTCCGTCTAACCAGGGCGCTGGGGATTGCGCGCGCACGCGATTTCAAGGCCGCAGGCATTCCACTCGTCTACCTGAAGCGCATGACCGACGCGGGCGAGCTGACACGCCTCAGGCGTGGGCTTTACCAGGAGCCAGAAAACGTAGGGTCACATGTAGCGCACGATCTCGCAGAAGCCGCGCGCCTGGTGCCAAATGGGGTGATCAGTCTGATCAGCGCCCTGAACTATCACGAGTTGACCACCCAGTTACCGCATGCCGTCTGGATGACGATTCCACACAAGGCCCGCTCGCCTCAAACGCCGGGCTTTCGCCTGGAAATCGTCAGGGCCACCGGCGAGGCCTTGACGGCCGGGATCGAGCATGTCGAGGTGGAAGGCGTCCACGTGCCGATCTACGGCGTAGCCAAAACTGTCGTTGACTGCTTCAAGCACCGACGCCACGTTGGTGAGGATATCGCCATTGAAGCCCTGCGAGATGCCCTTCGCCAACGGAAAACCACGCCTGGCGAGCTCATGGCATTCGCGAAGATTGACCGGGTTGCCGGTCTGATAGAGCCCTTGATCAAGGCCATGCAATGAAAGACATCGCGGCATCGATCCGACAACGGCTCTACAACCACGCCCGCCAGCATGGCGAAGACTTCACCTGGGTGCTGAGCCGCTACGCCATCGAGCGATTCCTGTTTCGCCTGAGCCTGACCGAGGCTGGCGAGCACTACGTGCTCAAAGGCGCCACACTTTTCGTCACCTGGCCAGAGCATGTCTCCCGCCCAACCAAGGACCTTGATCTTCTAGGTCAGGGCAGTCCTGATCCAATCGCCTTGACGGACTTGTTTGCGCGCATCTGCGCCGTCAGTGCACCCGTAGATGGCATCGTTTTCGATCTAACAACATTGAAGGTCGAGCCTGCCCGAGAGGCTGACAAGTACCAGGGCGCGACGCTCAGATTGCAAGGGCTCCTTGACCGTGCAGTCATTCCAGTGCAGATCGACATCGGATTCGGCGATCACGTCTACCCAGCGCCTAAGCGCGCAGACTTCCCGTGCCTGCTCGACGATCTACCCCGGGCCAGCATCCTGATGTACCCGCCAGAGACGGTCGTTGCAGAGAAGTTCGAAGCCATGATTCGGTTCGGCGAGGCCAACAGTCGGCTCAAAGACTTCTACGACATCTGGCTTGCAACCCGAACTTTCACCTTCGACCTAGCGGCGATGGTTGAAGCGGTGTCCGGCACGCTACGACGCCGCGAAACCTCTGTTCCCACATCCATGCCTATAGGGCTTGGCGATACATTCGCGTCCTTCGTCGAGCAGAAGGGCCAATGGACAGCCTTCTTGCGACGCACGCGCCCGACTGTCAACCCTCCTGAGTTCGCGCAACTGGTAGAGGAGTTACGCCGCTTCTTTCGCCCGATCATTACCGGATTGGCACAGCCCGAGGCTGCTCAAGGACAATGGGACCGGCATGCAGCAACATGGCGCTAAGCAAGGGCGTAGACATGTTCTCGGACGCTTCCGGCATGAAGCCCCAAAGCGGTTTGGTCCATTCCGTTGATTTGTTCAATATTGCAGCGGCGCATTCAAGTGACTGCTTTCGTCGGTGGCGGGCGTTCGCTCAGGTCTTGCCGAATGACTTAGTTCAGCCTGTAGCAGCCACCCAACCGCATCCGCTCGGCTACCACTACAGCGCACTCCTGACTCCCCTCCCCTACCCCACCGCCCCCCAAACAGCCCCACCGAGCGGCCCACACAGCGAAGTAAAGGAGGAGTGGCCGGCGCAGCCGGGCACGGGGGACATGAGCGGCGTGGGCCGCTCGGTGGGGCTGTTGCGCGCAAACCCAGGCAAACTGGACGCCACAACCAGCAACCCAGGAGCCCACCATGCCCGCCATGCGCCTCATCGGCATGCTTGATTCACCTTACGTCCGCCGCGTCGCGATTTCGATGCGCTGCCTGGGCGTGCCCTTCGAACACGAAGCGGTGTCGGTGGTCAGCACCTTCGAACAGTTTCAACGCATCAACCCGGTCGTGAAGGCGCCCACGCTCATCTGTGCCGATGGCGAGGTGTTGATGGATTCGTCGCTCATCCTGCAGTTCATCGAGGCGGCGCACACCGGCGGGCGGGCGCTGTGGCCGAGCGACCCGGCCGAGCTGCAGCATGACTTCCGCGCCTTGAGCCTCGCGCTGGCCGCATGCGAAAAAGGCGTGCAGTCCATCTACGAACGCAACCTGCGCCCGGCCGACAAACAGCACGCGCCTTGGCTGGCGCGCGTGCGCGGGCAGCTGGCCGCCGCGCTGGCCGGGCTGGAACACGAAGTGGTGCAACGGGGCGCTGCACTGGCGCCGCGCGACGGCGTGCCCGCGCGGCAGGCGGGCATCACGGCGGCGGTGGCCTGGCAGTTCGTGGGCGCGGTGGAGCCCGATGTGGCCCACGCCCAGGCCTACCCTGCGCTGGCTGCCTTGGCCGCGCAGATGGAAGCCACCGAGGCGTTTCAGTCCTTTCCGCCCGTGGGGCCCGGCGTGAGCCCGCCTGCGGCCTGAACGCCCGCGCAGCCCCCCAAATCCCGATTGGCATCAGGGGTGCTGCCCGAAGTTGTGGCATGGGCGAGCGGCCAACAGAATGGCCGCACACCAACCACTGCGGGGATCACCATGAAACACCTCTTTGCCGCCCTGGCGCTGGGCGCGGCCGCGTTGCCGGCCGTGTCTGCCACGACCTTGGCTTACTGGGATTTCAACAGCGACGACGGACAGGTTTCGACCGGCTCGCTGCTGCCTTCTGAAGGTGGGGGCACGATGGCCTTGATCGGCGGCGCCCAGGGCCTGTTCACCTCGGGCTCGCCGGGCGACCCGGCCGGCTTCCCGCTGGACAGCGGCTGGTCGGTGGGCGGCTTCCCGGCGCAGGGCACGGCCTCAGCCACGGCGGGGCTGGCGGGCTTGGTGTCCACGGTGGGCTACCACCAGATCGTGCTGTCGTTCGACCACAAGACGCAGCCCAGCGGCAACAAGTGGTTCGCCGTCGAGGCCACGTCCGACGCGGGCGACGCATGGGCCCGCGTGGCCACCTTCGCGGTGCCAGCGGCCGACACGTGGTCCACCGCCAGTTTCGACCTCACGGCCGCCCTGCCCGGCCTTGCCAACCAGGCAGGCTTCGGTTTTCGGGTGGTGGCCATCTTCGAGCCCGGCACGCTGGCCTACCAGGCCGTCGAGGCCGGCTACAACGGCGACTTCGGGCTGGTGATCGACCGGCTGACGGTCCAGGCCACGCCAGTGCCAGAGGCCGGCTCGATAGCTCTGGCCCTCGCCGGGTTCGCAGGTGTGGCGGGGATAGCTGGCAGGCAGGCGCGGCGGGGGCCCTGCCCTTCCTAAGCGATTGATTCATCTGAATTCACCGTACGAAATGCGAATTCGAGTTTTTTACGGTGATGCATTACCTTCCCATCTCTGATGCGGCTACCCGCCATGCCATCGACTCGGCCGCTATCCATGCGGAATGGCTGCGCGCGTAGGCCGCTTCTGTGTGCATCCAGGCTGGTGCGCTGGCCACCCAGGATGTCGATCTCTTGTGGGCCGCCCGCAAGCGGGTTCAGTTTGTCAGCATGATGGCCCGGCTCGACAGCTCCATGCTGACACTGCTGCAGCGTGCGGACGCGTTCCTGAACACGCCCCGGTTTGAGCAGACCGTCGTGTCGGCCACGGGACGGATGGCACACATGCTGGATGAGCAGTTGCTGCTTGGGTAAGGGCCCGCGGCACGCCGCCTGCCCATGCGTTGCCTGAGGGCGCCTCGCCCACCGCCTGACCGGCCTGGAGACCCACCATGCACATCCTGCTCACCGGCGCCAGCGGCTTTCTGGGCCGACACATTGCCGCGGCACTGCAAGCCGCCGGCCACACGGTGCAGCCCGTGTCGCGCCGGCAGGGCCATGACCTGTTGCAGTTGCAGCGCCCGGTGGACTGGCTGCCGCTGCTGGCTGGGGTCGATGCCGCCATCAACGCCGCCGGCCTCATCGGCGAAGCGGGCGCGCAGACCTTCGAGGCCGTCCACACGGCTGCGCCCACCGCGCTGTTTGCCGCCTGCGCGCAGGCTGGCGTCGGGCGGGTGGTACAGATCTCGGCACTGGGGGCCGATGCCCAGGCCTTCTCGGCCTTTCACCTGAGCAAGCGCGCCGCAGACGACGCGCTGCGCGCCAGCCCGCTGCGCTGGATGGTGTTGCGACCCGCGCTGGTCTATGGCCCGGGTGGAGCCAGCGCCCGGCTGTTCATGCGGCTGGCGCGGCTGCCGGTGATCCCGGTGCTCGAAGGCGGGCGCCAGCCGGTGCAACCCGTGCACGTGGGCGATGTGGTGGCCGCCGTGTTGGCCGGCGTCGACACGCCCGATGCCGGTCAGACGGTCGACGTGGTCGGCCCCGAGGTGATGACGCTGGCCGAGTGGCTGCAGGCCATGCGGCGGGCCCAGGGTTGGCCGCCGGCCCGCCTGGTCGATGTGCCGCTGGCGTTGGCGCGCGGGGCGGTGGCCCTGGGTGGCCTGTTCACGCCGCTGGCGCGACCCGACAACCTGCGCATGCTGCGCACCGGCTACACGGCCAGCCCCGAGGGGCTCACCGCCTTGCTGGGCCGCCCGCCGCTGCCGGCCACGCCCGCGCGCATCCTCACCATTCTCGACAGGAGCCCATCATGAGCTACCTCACCCTCAAGACCATCCACATCCTGAGCATGGTGCTGCTGTTCGGCACCGGGCTGGGCAGCGCCTTCTACAAGTGGATGGCCGACCGCAGCGGCAATGTGGCCCACATCGCCGTGACCAACCGCCACGTGGTGCTGGCCGACTGGCTGTTCACCACGCCGACCATCGTGATCCAGCCACTCACGGGCCTGTGGATGGCCCACATGATCGGCCTGCCGCTGAGCACACCCTGGATCGCCATCAGCCTGGGGCTCTATCTGCTGGCCGGCGCCTGCTGGCTGCCGGTGGTGTGGCTGCAAATCCGCATGCAGCGCCTGGCCGAGGCGGCTGTGTCGGGCGGCACGCCGTTGCCCGCGAGCTACTGGCGCATGGCGCGCGCCTGGTTCTGGCTGGGTGTACCGGCCTTCATCGCGATGGTCGCGGTGGTGGTGTTGATGGTGATGAAGCAAACGCCCTGGGCCTGATGCCCGACAGGCGAAGGAGACGACCATGGACAACCTGATGCAACGCGCACTCGGCCCGCGGTGGGCCCAGCTGCCACCGGCCTTGCAGGCGCACTATCTGCAAGGGGCCGACGGCATGGCCATGGATCGCGGCCACATGGATGTGAGCTACCCGCGCTTCATGCAGCCCGCACTGAGCGTGCTGCGCTGGGTGGGCGCGCTGGTGCCCCGCCGGGGCGCACAGGTCGCCACCACCGTCTTGCGTCGCGCGGCCACAGGCCGGCTGCACTGGCAGCGCACGCTGACCTTTGCCGACGGCGAGGTGGTGCACTTCAACAGCGCCTGGGAGCCCGGCCCACACGGCAGCGTGATCGAGTTCGTGAACCCGCTGCTGGGCCTGGAGATGAAGCCGTTCGTAGAGGGCGCGCAACTGCGTTACGAGGGCCTGCGCTTTGTCCTGCGTCTGGGCGGGCGGCTGTTCACCTTGCCAGAGTGGCTGCTGGGCCACACCACCATCGTCGAAGAGGCGGTAGACGACACCCACTTTCGCATGGATTTCCGGATGACGCACCCGGTCGCGGGCGAGGTGTTCCGCTATGCGGGCGTGTTCGCCGCGGGGGTGTCCGATTCTCAATGACAGGGTTCGACTCCATGTGCAGGTGGCGCCAATGGCATAAATTGCGCAAAAGCATCACCGGGAGGATCGGCCAATGCAAGGCGTGCAGTGGCGCAATCGGCTTCAGGGCGGCGGCGCCCGCCTGCGCATCGGGCTGGCGTTTTCTGCGCTGGCCATCGTGCTGTTTGGCGGCGTGGGTTACTTCTCGGGGCGCGCAGCCTGGTTGCAAAGCGAACGGGAAGCCGCCGCGACCCTGCAGCAGGTGGCCGACCGGCTGGCCCAGCGGCTCGACGCCGACATGGCCGCCCGCTACCGCGACATCGACCAGCTTGCACAACTGATCGACCTGATGGCGCTGCAGCCCGACCCGGCACGCTGGCGGGAACTGCTGGAGCAGGTTCAGCAATCCAGCCACCACTACAGCTGGATCGGCGTGACCGACCGGCAAGGCAAGGTGATTGCGGCCACACAAGGCCTGCTTGAAGCGGTCGACGTGAGCCAGCGGCCCTGGTTTGCGCAGGGCCTGCAACAGACGAGCGTGCTGGGCGTACATGACGCCAAGCTGTTGGCCTCGTTGCTGCCTGCGCCGGCCTCTGGCGAGCCGCTGCGCTTCGTCGACGTGGCCGCCCCCTTGAAGCAGCAAGGCCACACCGTGGGCGTGATCGGTGCACATCTGAGCTGGGAATGGGCCGATCAGCGGCGGCGCGAGGCGCTGGCGGCGCACACAGCGCGCGCAGGCATCGAGATCGTGTTGACCACCGACGGGGGCGACATCGAGCTGGGCCCGCGCGAGCCCGCCCTGGGTGAGGGGGCCAGGCAAACCATGCAGACACTGCTTCGCACGCCGCAGCCGCTGCAATGGTCTGACGGGCAGCGCTATCTGACGGCCACGAGCGCCAGCAAGGCCATGGGCGATTACCCCGGCATGGACTGGTGGGTGGTGGTGCGCCAGCCCGAGGCGCTGGCCATGGCCGAGCCGGCTGCGCTGGCCAGGCGCCTGTCGTGGACGACGGCGCTGGGCGTGGCGCTGTTTGGCGGCCTGGGATGGCTGCTGGCCGACAGGCTCACGCGCCCATTGCGGCAGGTGGCCGCCCATGCGCGGGCGCTGATGCCACACGCCGGCCCGCAGCCACACGACGAGGTTGACCAGCTCGCCCAATCCTTGAGTGGCCTGCTGGCCGACTTGAAGCAGCGCGAAAGTGAGCTGACCGCGCTCAACGCGGCACTGGAGTCGCGCGTGCAGGCGCGCACGGCCTCGCTGAAGCAGGCCAACGAGGACTTGCGCGCCTTCAGCCGCAGCGTGTCGCACGACATCCAGGGGCCGCTGGGCTCGATGGCGTTGCTGCTGCGCCAGACGCTGGACGCAAAGGGCACCGACCTGCCCGCCGGCGTGCAGCGCACGATGGGCCTGGTGGCGCGGGAATGCGAGCGCCTACGCCAACTCTCGGCCGAGCTGCTGGCGCTGGCCATGGTCGAGCAACGCGAGATGGCCTGCGAACGGGTCGACCATGCGGCGCTGGTGGCCGAGGTGCTCGACGAGCTGCGCGCCGCCGCGGCGGGCCGCTTCCCGGATGTGGTGGTGGGCGAGTTGCCGGTGTCATGCGGCGACCCGCTGATGCTGCGCCAGGTCTGGGCCAACCTGTTGTCCAACGCGGTGAAGTTCTCGGGCAAGGCCGATGCGCCCCGCATCGAGGTGCGGGCCGAGGCGCAGGGCGATCACCTGGTCTTCACGGTGGCCGACAACGGCGAGGGCTTTGACGAGGCCCAGGCCTCGCGGCTGTTCGGCGTGTTCCAGCGCCTGCACAAGGCCTCGCAGTTCCCGGGCACGGGGGTGGGGCTGTCCATCGTGCGAAGGGTGGTCGAGCGCCATGGCGGACGCGTGTGGGCCACATCGCCCGCCGGTGCAGGCGCGCGCTTCCATGTCGAACTGCCCACCCAGGCCTGTGAGGACAAAGCGGACCCAGCCTGACGCCGCCACGCGCTTGCGAGACAATCTCGCCCATGAGCACGCAGCCGGCCGCCCCGCTTGACCGCCACCCGGATCACGACCCCATGCCGCAGCCGCCCGAGCCGCCCGACATCAACGCGTGTTGCGGCAGCGGTTGTGATCCGTGCATCTTCGACGCCCATGACATGGCCATGGACGACTACCGTCAGGCGCTGAGGGCATGGCAGTCGCGCCAGCCCACGGCTGCGGCGCCCGCGGATGGGCCTGATCAGGCGAAATCCCAGACCAGGTGCTGACCGGGGCCCGACATCATCACGCTGCTGCGCGTGGCCTTGCACTGCCAGCGTGACTCGGGCATGGGCGACGCAGCCGTGAGCGCAGCCGGCGTCAGGGCCACCGCACACACCCCACCCGGGTCGCGCACCGAGGCATACCGAATCCAGTACACGCCACGATCGGCCGCCGCTTCGGCCAGCGCCTGGGTGGCGCTGTAGTCGTTGGGGTGCTGCCAGGCCTTGGCGTGGCGCGACCAGGGCTTGGCCATCAGATCGGCACAAGGGCCTTGCACCTGGGCTTGGAAAAAGGTGTGGCGCGTGATGAGCGATTCGCGCACGAGACCCGCGCTGTCCATGATGAAGCGCCAGCGCCAATAGGCCACTTCGGCCGCAGCCGTCTTGAGCTCGGCCGCGCCGTACCAGACCCCCAGCGTACCGGCGCGCCGAAAACGGCTCGGATGCGCCGGCCGGTAGCGAAACGGGGTGAACAGGAGGTAATGCTGGCCGGGCGCGTGCGGTCGCAAGGCGGGCTTGCTGCCTTCCAGCAGCTGTTCGAGCACATCCTGCTCGGCTGCGCTGTCGACCAGTCGCATGGTCGAGGCAATGTGTTGATCCTCTACCCCGCGCCACGCGGCCATGGCCTGCTCGGCCACGTGCTCAGTCAGCCAGTCTGGCGACCAGTCAAGGCGCTTGGTCTGGCTCACGCGGGCGCCCGCATGCCGTCGAGGTAGTTGAGCACGGCCACCAGGCCGTCTGCACGCTCGATGAGCTTGATCGGCTCGCCACCAAGCGCCCGGTTGGCAGAACGCATCCACAACAGCCGCTTTTGATCGTCGTGGCCCACCAGGGCATCCAGCCCGCGGAACACGCGCACGAGCATCAGGGCCAGTTCGCCTTCTTTCGAGGCCGGATCGATGCCCTTGTCGCCATGGTGGATGCGGGAAATGGTGGGCGCGCTCAGGCCGATGACCCGCGACAGCGCCGCGCCACTGAGCCCGAGCATCTCGGCCGCGCGCACGGTGGCCTTGCCCAGCACAAGCTGGGGCGTGGCCTCGGGGCGCAGGGCGGTGACGGCGGGCATGGCGCGGGCTCCGGTTACTTTCAGATGAAATTTTTCAGCGCTGATCTGAAACTATTTCATCATGCCGGGCGCACTTCGTCAAGCGGCGTGCGGATCACTGCCGGTCCCGCCACCTGCTGCCGCCGCCTCGCGCAGCTTGTCCTTCTTGCTCTTGCGCTTGCCCTTGATGCCGCCCGTGCCGTCGGGATCGGTCAGCGGGTTGCGCAGGGGCTGGGGCTTGGTCGGCGCCGTCTGCTTCATCTCGAAGCCCGGCACCTGCTCGCGCGGCACGCGCAGGCCCTGCCGCTTCTCGATGAGGCGGAAGTGGGCCTCGTTGTCGGCGTTCACGAAGCTCACGGCCACGCCGCTGTGGCCGGCGCGCGCGGTGCGGCCGATGCGGTGGAGGTGGTCGTCCGGTGAGCGCGGCAGGTCGTGGTTGACCACCGCGGGCAGCGCCTCCACATGCAGGCCGCGCGCGGCCAGGTCGGTGGCCACCACCACCTGCAGCTCGCCGGCCTTGAAGGCCTGCAGCACCTCGCGCCGCGCGGTCTGGCTGGCGTCTGCGTGGAAGGCTGCCGCCCGGATCCCGTGGCGCTGCAGCTTGAGCGCCACCATGTCGCACGCGTGACGCGTGGCCACAAACACGAGCACCTGGCGCCAGCCCTCGGTCTGGATCAGATGGCGCAGCAGCGGCGTGCGCTGGGCAGCGTCGACCTGGATGGCGCGCTGGTGGATGTCGGGCACCGAGACGGCCTCGGCGCGCACGTCGATGCGGGTGGGATCGTGCAGCAGTTGTTCGGCAAGCGCCTCGACCTCCGGGGCCAGCGTGGCCGAGAACAGCAGATGCTGGCGGCGCGCCGGCAGCAGCGCCAGCACGCGCTTGAGCTCGTCTTCGAAGCCCTTGTCGAGCAGGCGGTCGGCCTCGTCCAGCACCAGGGTCTGCACGCCATCCAGGCTCAACGCGTTGTGGTCGATCAGATCGAGCAGGCGACCCGGCGTGGCCACGACGACGTCTGCCCCGCCGCGCAGCCCCATCATCTGCGCGTTGATGGACACGCCACCGAACACGCAGCCCCAGCGCAAGGGCGCATTCAGACAGGCCGACGCATCGCGGATGGCCTCGCCGATCTGCAGCGCCAGCTCGCGCGTGGGCGCCAGCACGAGCGCCCGCGTGGGGCGACGGGCGCCCGCCCCTGCCCTGGACGCAGGGCCACGCCGATGTGCGTCTTCGATCTGTTGCAGGATGGGCAGCACGAACGCCAGCGTCTTGCCCGAGCCTGTTTGCGCCAGCGCCAGCACGTCGCCGCCAGCCAGCGCCGCCGGGATGGCCGCCGCCTGCACCGGCGTGGGCGTCGACAGGCCGAGTTCGTCGACCGATTGCTGCAGACCCGGGCCCAGGCCCAACTCGGCAAACCCTGCCGAGACTGGGTCGGGCACGGCGTGGTCGGGCCCGCTCACAGCGCCCTCACCTTCACCGACTTGCCCTTGACCTTGCCGCCTTGCAGGCCCTTCAAGGCCTTGTCGGCAATGGCGCGGTCCACGGCCACATAGGTCGAAAACTCGTTGACGTTGATCTTGCCAATCTGGGCGGCCTCTAGCCCCAAGTCTTTGGTCAGCGCGCCCAGCACGTCACCGGGCCGGATCTTTTCCTTGCGGCCACCGAGGATCTGCAGCGTGACCCGCGGCGGGCGCAGCGGCTCGCGCTCGGTGGACGGCGTCAGTTCGCTCAAGGGGTGCCACTCGCTGGCGCGCCCTTGCATGACGTCGATGCGGCCCACCCGGCCCATCTCGTCCATGCTGGCCAGGCTGAAGGCCCAGCCCGATTCACCGGCACGGCCGGTGCGGCCCACACGGTGGGTGTGCACCTCGGGGTCGGGTGTGATGTCGACGTTGATGACGGCTTCGAGCTGCGCGATGTCCAGCCCGCGCGCGGCCACGTCCGTGGCCACGAGCACGCTGCAGCTGCCGTTGGCGAAGCGCACCAGCACCTGATCGCGATCACGCTGGTCGAGGTCGCCATGCAACTCGAGCGCCACGATGCCTTGCGCCTGCAGCACGTCGACCAGATCGCGACACTGCTGCTTGGTGTTGCAAAACGCAATGGTGCTGGACGGGCGGAAGTGATCGAGCAGCAGGCCCACGGCGTGCAGCCGCTCCGATTCCTTCACCTCATAGAAACGCTGGCGGATGCGGCTGGTGTCATGCTGTTCGGCCAGCTTGACCTCTTGCGGCTCGCGCATGAAGCGGCGCGCCAGCTTGTCGACGCCTTCCGGGTAGGTGGCCGAGAACAGCAGTGTCTGGCGCTGCTTGGGCGCCTGCGCCACCACCTGGGCAATGTCATCGGCAAAGCCCATGTCCAGCATGCGATCGGCCTCATCGAGCACCAGCGTCTGCAGGCCGTCGAGGTTCAGCGTTTCGCGCGCCAGGTGGTCCAGCACCCGGCCCGGTGTGCCCACGATGATGTGGGCGCCGTGTTCCAGGCTGGCGAGCTGCGGGCGAATGGGGCTGCCGCCACACAGCGTGACGACCTTGATGTTGTCTTCGGCGCGCGCCAGGCGACGGATCTCGGTGGTGACCTGATCGGCCAGCTCGCGCGTGGGGCACAGCACCAGCGCCTGCACGCCGAAAAAGCGCGGGTTGAGCCGGGACAGCAGCGGCAAGCCAAAGGCCACCGTCTTGCCGCTGCCGGTCTTGGCCTGGGCGATGAGGTCTTTGCCAGCGAGCGCCAGCGGCAGGCTGGCGGCCTGGATGGGCGTCATCGCCCGATAGCCCAACGCCTGCAGGTTGGCCTGCATGGCCTCGGACAGAGGCAATTGCGAGAAGGACGGGCCGCTGACGGCGGCGGGCGTGGTCGGGCGGCCAGAAGCCGGGTCAGACGCCGGGGTCGCCGGGTTGGCCGGCGAAGTAGAAGAGGTCATGCGCGATTATCAGCCCCAGTGCACCGCGGCGTCGGTCGAGATGGCTTCGGTGCGGTGTCGGGGCATCTCGCACAGCCCTTGCGCATCCTGCAACGCCTGCACCCGGATGGTGGGCGGTTGAGACTGGACCGAGCCAAAGATGGTGGCGAACGACACGTCGGCCGCGTCGCGCCCGGTACCAAAGCGCACAAAGCCCATGGGAATGGCCGTGCCAGATGGGTCGAAGATGTACCAGCGGCCACCGAGAAACACCTCGACGTAGGCGTGGAAGTCGGTCGGGCCCAGCGCCGGATCGGCCCCGAAGTCGATGCCGGTAGCAAAGCGCGCCGGAATGTTGAGCGCGCGGCACAGCGCAATCATCAGATGCGCAAAGTCGCGGCAGACCCCGCGCCCCTCATTGAGCGTGTCAATCGCCGAGGTGGCACTGGTGGTGGTGTTGCTCTCGAAACGCACGCGCTGCCGCACCCAGTCCTGAATGGCCACCACGCGCGCATAGCCCTGCGGCAGCTGCCCGAACTCGGCCATCACCAATGGCCCCAGCAGGTCGGACTGGCAATAGCGGCTGGGATAGATGAAGCTCAGCACCTCGGTAGGCAGCCGAGCCACTGGCGTCTCGGCGATGAGCTCGGGGGCACAAATGTGGTGATGTAAATCGACCACCGCGTGATAACTCACCCTCAAAGGACCGGCCCAGGCACTCAGACGCAGGTAGCGGTTATGGCTGACCGGATCGGTGAAGACCTGGGGCAGGACGGCCTGGCTGATGTCCAGCCGTTCGCTGCGGATGACCTGACAGCGGGTGTGCGCGCCATGGATGTTGAATACGAAATCGGCGCCGGGGGGTGCCACTTCGTACACAAGGTCGACGGACAGTTCAATGCGGACCACGGGAATCTCCAGGGCCACACAGGAACGCGACCAACTTTCCGATCCCATTGTGGCCCACATGCGCGCGCCCCGCGCGCCATGCCGGCATCACCCCGCTTTCAGTCGGAGATCGTCACGCCGGGCATGAACGCCACACGGCCCTTGATCTCTTGCGCGGCTTCGGTTGGCTCGGGGTAAAACCACACGGCGTCGGGCTTCATTTCGCCATTGACGAACAGGCTCAACCACTGGGCCTGGCCCTTCCAGGCGCAGCTGCTTCGGTGGTTGCTGAAGGTCACGTACGCGTCCTTCAGCGCAGCGCGGGGAAAGTAGTGGTTGCCTTCGAGGGTGACGATGTCGTCGCTTTCGGCGATGACGACGCCGTTCCAGATTGCTTTCATGATGGGGCCTTGTGTGCTGCGGCGCGCCAGGCGCCATCGGGCGCATGCTACGCCAGTTCGGCAGCGGGCCCGGGCGTTTGGCGCAGCGCATGCAGCTGCCACGCGATGCAGGCCAGCGCGGCGCCCAGGCCTGTGGTCAACATGGGCCAGCCGCCATGCTCCCACAACCAGCCGCCGGCCCAGCCCAGCGTGCCGCCGCCCAGGTAGTAGCACAGCAGGTAGGCGGCCGTCGCCTGGGCCTTATGGACGCCGCCCTCGCGCCCGGCCCAACCCGAACACACGGCGTGCAGCGCAAAGAAGCCGAACGTCATCAGGCTCAGGCCCGCCACGAACACGGGCAGGACGGGCACGCACGCCAGCGCCAGACCCACGGCCGTGATCGCGGCCGAGCCCATGGCGACGCGGCCCATGCCATGGCGCCCGGCCCACCGCCCCGCCAGGCCGGATGACAGCACACCAAAGATGTAGCAGGCAAAGATAAGCCCCGCGTGAGCCGGCCGCAATGACAGCGGCGGGGCCTGCAGCCGAAAGCCCGCGTAGTTGTAAGCCGCCACAAACAGGCCCGAGGCCAGCGCACCACACAGGTACAGGCGCGGCAGGCGACGGTTCAGCAGCACGCGGCGCCAGATTGCCCAGGACACCCAGGCGCCCTGGCGCGCGCCCCGGCCAGCCGGCAGCGCCGCAGAGGCATGGCCCGGCGAGAGCATGCGCGCAATGCACATCAGCGCCGGCACACACAGCGCCGACACGGCCAGCAGGCACGCGGGCCAGCCGACCCACTCGGCCATCACACCAATGCCCACACGCCCACACATGCCCCCCAGCGCCGTGCCGGCCACATAGGTGCCCATGGCGCGCGACAGCCGGCTCGCGGGCACCGCCTCGGCCACGTAGGCCATGGCCGTGGCCGGCACTGCGCCCAGACACAAGCCCATCAGCGCGCGGGCCCACAGCAACTGAGACCAACTGGCGCTCACGGCCGACAAGGCATTGAAGATGGCCGCCGCCAGCAGCGCAGACAGCATCAGGCGCCGCCGGTCGGTGGCCGCGCCGCGCAGGGCGCTCACAAAGAGCGTGAGCGCCAGTGTGCCGATCGACACGGACAAGGCCAGCGCGCTGTCGGCCGCGCGAATGCCGAACTGCTGCGCAAACGCCGGCAGCAAGGGCTGCGCCGCATACAGCAGGGCAAACGTGATGAAGCCGACCAGGAACAGCGCCCATTCGGTGAGGCGGGTATCTGAAGGCAAGGCAGCCGGGGGAGAAGACAGCAGAGACGATGACACCGCGCATTCTTGGATGCCGCTCACCATCTGTCCAATATATTGTTCATCGACAAACCATATGATCTGCATATGCCCATCGAGCTTCGACACCTGCGCTACTTTGTCGCCGTCGCCCAGGAAGGCAACGTCACGCGCGCTGCCGCCCGGCTGCACATCAGCCAGCCACCGCTGAGCCAGCAGATCAAGGAGCTGGAGCAGATGCTGGGCGTCACCCTCTTCCAGCGCACACCGCTGGGCATGGCCCTGACGGCCCCGGGCCAGGTTTTTCTGAACGAAGCACAGCGCACGCTGCAGGCCGCCGAGCAGGCCCAGCAAGCGGCCGTGCGTGCGGCGCAAGGCCGTACCGGCACGCTGCGCGTGGGCTTCACCAGCTCGGCGGCCTTCAACCCAGTGGTCGCGGGCACGCTGCGAGCCTTTCGGCAGCGCTGGCCCGATGTGCAGCTCATCCTGGAGGAGACCAACAGCACCCACCTGACGGAAGCCCTGCTGCAGCGCACGCTGGACGCGGCCTTCCTGCGGCCCGGCCAGGCGCTGCCGCCGGGGCTGCGCGTGCACCGCTTCGCGGACGAGCCGATGCAGGTGGTGCTGCCGGCCAGCCACCCCCTGGCCAGCCGCAAGCGCGTGGCCCTCAAGCAACTGGCGCACGAGCCCTTCGTGCTCTTCCCAAGAGCGGTGGGCCTCAGCCTGTACGACGCCGTGGTGGGCGCCTGCCAGGCCGCTGGCTTCGAGCCCCAGCGCGGTGTCGAGACGACGCAGCTGTCGTCCGTCATCAACCTGGTGGCCGCCGGCATGGGCGTGTCGATCGTACCTGCCTCGCTCACGCAGATTCAGGTCGCCGGTGTGCGCTATCTGGGCGTCCAGGGCCGTGCGCCGCGGGCCACGCTGGGCCTGGCCGTGCACAGCACGCACCCGACACCGACTGTCGACAACCTGATGCGGATTGCGCAGACCGGCCCCCGCCTGTGGGACACTGGATGTCAGCCATGAGCCTGCCTTCGCCCCCCGCCATGACGCACCTGATCGCCGCCGTCGAGGTGGCGGCGATGATTGCCTTTGCCTTCTCGGGCGTGTTCGAGGCCGCGCGCAAGCGGCTCGATGCCGTGGGCGTCTGTGTGGTGGCCGGCCTGGCGGCCTTTGGCGGCGGCACGCTGCGCGATGTGCTGCTCGATCGTCGGCCTTTTTTCTGGGTCGAGCATGCGGTGTGGTTGTGGGGCCTGCTGGCGCTGTGCGCGGCGGCCATGCTGTTCATGCGCGCGCGCCACTTCGCGCCCACGAGCCGGGCCATGCAATGGCCCGATGCGCTCGGCCTGGGCCTGTTCACCGCCAGTGGCACGCAGATCGCCCTCAACACCGGCTCGCCCGCATTGGTGGCGGTGCTCATGGGCGTGATCACGGCCACCTTCGGCGGGGTGTTGCGCGACGTGGTGTGCAACGAAATCCCGACTGTCTTCCGCGATCACCGGCCGTATGCCGTCTGCGCCTTTGCCGGCGCCTGGGCGTTGGTGGGCATGCAGTGGCTGGGCGCGGCCGATTGGCTCGCCCTGCTGGCGGGCGCCGCTGTCGCCAGCCTGTTGCGCATGGTGGCGCTGTGGACGGATTACAGCCTGCCGCAGTGGTCGGCGGGCGACGAAACGTGATTCAGTGAACTCACCCCGCCGAGGTCGTGGCCTTGGGCGGCTTCACGCGGATGACACGCTGAAAGAACAGGCTGTTGGGCACGCGCATGAGGCTGCCTTCCGACTCTGGCGCCGTGTCGCGCAGGGTGGTGTAGATGAGGTTGATGTCCATGACCTCGCCGGCCAGCCCCGCCTTGTCGCCGCTTTCCAGCAGCTCGACCTGATCCTGCAGGCGAAACGGCCGCGTGGTGAACAGCAGCATCGAACAGAAGATGTTCGACAGCACGCTCCACGCTGCGAAGAACGCGACGGCCGCCACGGTGGCAAAGCCGGTGAAGGCCGTCCACAACACGGTGCCCGACACGCCCAGGCGATCCAGAATCAGCAGCGCCGCGCTGGCGAAGATCACGAAGCTGCCCACCCGCCGTGCGCCCACCGTCAGCTCCAGCGGCAGGCGGTGCAGCTCACCCAGCCGCCGGAGGAAGCGGCGCAGCAGCCAGCGCAACAACTGCGCCACCAGCACGATGAGCACGATCTGCAGGCTCAGGTGGATCAGGTCGAACCAGGGGTCGGCCCATTCGGGCAACAGGCTTTTGAAGCGGTGGATCAGCATGATGCCCCTGATTCTAGGGAGGACTGTTTTGGTGCGCCGGGCACAAGGGTTGCTCGTGCGGAGCATGCCCACCCCTTTTCATGTGGTGCTCAACCCCGGATCCGGCCGGCAGGACCGGGACGCACGCCTGGCGCTGATCCGCTCAACGTTGGAGGCGGCGGGCCGTACGTTCGAGCTGGCCGTGGTGAAGCGGCCAGGAGAGTTGACGGCCGTGGGCCGGCGCATGCTCGCGCGGGCGCAGGAGACGGGTGGCGCGCTGGTGGCCGCCGGCGGCGACGGCACGATCAACACCCTGGCCGGTCTGGCCTTGCGCGCCGATGTGCCTTTCGGGATCCTGCCGGGTGGCACGTTCAACTATGTGGCCCGGGCGCATGGCATCCCGACCGACACCGAAGCGGCCCTGCAGGCCTTGCTGCAGGCCCGCGAGCGGCCGGTGGCGGTGGGCATGGTCAATGACAGGCCGTTTCTGGTCAACGCCAGCATGGGCATGTATGCCCAGTCGCTGGACGACCGTGAGGTGTTCAAGCAGCGCCTGGGGCGCAGCCGGCCGGTGGCCCTGCTCGCAGCCGTGTTCACCGCGCTGCAACGCCACCGCCACTGGGTGATCACATTGGAGGCCGACGGCCAGGAAACCACCGTGGTCACATCGACGCTGTTCGTCGGCAACAACCATCTGCAGTTGGCCCAACTGGGCTTTGTGGAAACCGATGCGCCACCATCCGACACTTTGCTGGCCGTGGTCACGGCGCCTCTGTCGCGGCCCGCCATCCTGGGCCTGATGCTGCGCGGTGCCATCGGTCGGCTGGCCGAGGCGGATGGGGTGCGTTGCCTGCCGTTTCAGCGGCTGACCGTGTCGCCCAAGCTCCTCCACAAGCCCCGGCGACTGAAGGTCGCCACCGATGGCGAAACCGCATGGCTGACGACGCCCTTGCGTTTTCAACATGCGCCCCAGCGGCTGCGGCTGCTGGTGCCGGCGTGAGGCGCCCATGCCGCTGGTCATGCTGCTGTCCGACCCGCACTTCGGCACCGAACGGCCCGAAGTCCTGCGCGCGCTGCTGGCCTTGGCCGCGCGAGAGCGACCCGAGGTGCTGGTGTGGTGCGGCGACCTGACCCAGCGCGCCCGACGGGTGCAATTCGACGCCGCGCGGCACGCGAGTGAACAGATCGGTGCGCACCACACGGTCTGCGTCCCCGGTAACCACGACATTCCGCTGTTCAATGTGCTGGCGCGCATGTTCGACCCGTATGGTGGTTACCGGCGCGCCTTCGGGCCGCCCGAGGATGTGCGCCTGACGCGGCCGGGCCTGTCGCTGATCGCGCTGAACACCACGCGCCCGTGGCGACACAAGCACGGCGAGGTCTCGCGCGCGCAGATTGCACGCGCGGCACGGTGGCTGCGCCGGGCGGCGCCAGGGCAGCTGCGGCTGGTGGTGACCCACCAGCCGGTGTGGGTGGCCCACGCCCGAGACCAGCGCGACCTGCTGCGCGGACATGCGGCTGCGTTGCGCGCCTGGGCAGCCGCGGGCGCCGATGTGCTGGTCAGCGGCCACATCCACCTGCCCGGCGTCGCCACCGTCCCTGTGTCGTTCACAGGCCGCGTGCGGCCGCTGTGGTACGTGCAGTCGGGCACCGCGGTATCGAGCCGGGTCCGCCGAGGCACGCGCAACGCGGTGCACCTGATCCATTACACGGTGCCGCCGGCCCCACCAGCCGTGTTGATCGAGCAGTGGGAGTTCGACCCTGCGCAAATGGCGTTCCACCTGGCGCACGCGCAGCCGCTGTGAGCCGCCGTGCGCCCCTTGCGGGCACACGGCCTGCCCGGATGGCGCAAGGCCCCGGCCGGGGTCACACAGACAGGAGCCGCCATGAACGACACGCTTGACACCCAACGCCGCATTCAGCAGGAACAGGATCAGAAGGACCAGCAGGCGCAACAAGCCAGCGACAGCGCGCAGAGCGACGATGAAGGCATCCAGGCCGGTGCACGGCCACAGCCCACCGACCTGCCCGCGCAGCATCTGGACAAGCCCGGCATCGAAGCGGAGCTGGAACTCAAGCCCCGTTACGAGGCGCCCAATTACAAAGGCAGCGCAAAGTTGCAGGACATGGCGGCCGTGATCACGGGCGGCGACTCGGGCATCGGCCGAGCGGTGGCCGTGCTGTTCGCGCGCGAAGGCGCCGATGTGGCCATCGTCTACCTGAGCTCGCATCAGGATGCGCAAGACACGCAACGTGCCGTCGAAGCCGAAGGACGTCGCTGCATCCTGATCGCCGGCGACGTGAAGGATCCGGCCTTCTGCCGCCGTGCCATCGAGGAAACCGTGCAGGCCTTTGGCAAGCTCGACATCCTCGTCAACAACGCCGCCTTCCAGGAGCACGCGGCCTCGCTCGAAGACATCACGGACGAGCGTCTGGACGAGACCATGCGCACCAACATCTTCGGCTACGTGTACATGGCCCGAGCCGCCCTGCCCCACCTGCGCCAAGGCAGCAGCATCATCAACACCGGCTCGGTGGTGGGCCTGCGCGGCAGCGCGCAGTTGCTGGATTACTCAACCACCAAGGGCGCCATCCACGCCTTCACCAAGTCACTTGCGCAAAACGTGATCGACAAGGGCATCCGCGTGAACGCGGTGGCGCCCGGGCCGGTGTGGACGCCGCTGAACCCGGCGGATTCACCCGCTGACAAGGTCAAGGACTTCGGCAAGAGCAGCGACATGAAGCGCGCCGCCCAGCCGGAGGAGTTGTCGCCCGCCTACGTGTTCCTGGCCTCGCCCGCGTGCGCGGGCTACATCACCGGCATCGTGCTACCGGTGACCGGCAGCGTGGGCGCCATCTGATGGAGACAGTCATGAACGACAACGAACTGGTTGAACGCATCACCGCGCTGGTCGACGAAGAGCACCGGCTGCGCGAGAACACGGATGAGGCGGGTGCCCACGTTGAGCAGCTGCGCATGATCGAAGCCCAGCTCGACCAGTGCTGGGACCTGCTGCGCCAACGACGCGCCCGACGCGAGGCCGGGCTGGATCCCGACGACGCGCGCCCGCGCGATCTGGGCACGGTGACGCACTACCTCAACTGAAGCAGGGCAAGGTGCACAATGCGGGCGGTTGATGAGCCTGCCGCCCGATTGTGAAGTCTTCCATCCACGTGGTCGATGTCGACCGCCTTGAAACCTGGAGCCGCTACCGCAACGGTCTGTGTGACCGCTGCGCCGCCAACTGCTGCACCATGCCGGTGGAGGTGAAGCTCGCCGACCTGGTGCGCCTGGAAGTCGTCGATCCCTTCGAGGCGGAACACGCTGCGCCGAAGGACATCGCCAAACGGCTGACCAAAGCCGGGCTGATCGAGCGCTTCAACCACAAGCACGGCATCTACACGCTGGCGCGCCGCGCCAATGGCGACTGCCGCTTTCTGGACGCCCATACACGGCGCTGCACCGTGTATGGCCAGCGCCCCACCACCTGCCGCACCCACCCACAGGTGGGCCCGCGCCCGGGCTTTTGCCCTTACGGTCCCAAGGCCGAGCCCGTCATGGCTTGAGGTCGGTCAGCCAGGTCAGCCGGCCGTGGGCCAGCTCGTCGAGCCCGCGACACACCGCCTCAGCCCGCGTGGCATCCACCTGGAAGCGCAGGGTCACCGCCTGGTCGTGGTCCACCGACAGCAGCGTGGCCCCTCGCGCCTCCAGCTCGCGGCGCAGCGCGCCTTCCATCGCGTAGGCGGCTGAACATGCGTGGATGCTCAACCGCACGATGGGCACTTTGACGCCCCCGAGCAGCGCCTGTGCCACCGTGTCGGTATATGCCCGCACGAGGCCTCCAGCGCCCAGCGGTGTCCCCCCGTAGTAGCGCACAACCGTGGCGAGCACGCCCTCCAGGTCCTGGCGGCGCAGCACCTCCAGCATGGGGCGGCCGGCTGTGCCGCTGGGCTCGCCGTCGTCGACTGCGGCGGACTGCCCGCCGGCCAGCAAGGCCCAGCACACGTGGGTGGCGGTGGGATGATCGGCCCACAGCGCCTGCACCACGGCTTGCGCCGCGGCACGGTCCGGCACCGGCTGCACGCAGCCGATGAAGCGGCTCTTCTTGATCACCAGCTCGCTGTGAACGGGCGACTGCAGGGTCAGGGGCATGGGAAGGCCTGGCGCGCGATCAGGCCTCAGTCGGCGGCTCGGCCAGCACGGTGCGGTTGCGGCCGGCATGCTTGGCGGCATACAGCGCGTCATCGGCACGCGCGAGCAGCCGGTTGATGTCCAGCCCGTGGGTGTTCGAATCGGCCAGGCCGATGCTGATCGTCAGGCGCACGGGCGGCATGTCGTCACCCACATCGACCCACTGTCCGGCCACGGCCTCACGCAGCCGGTCAGCAAAGCGCACGGCGTCATCGGGCTCACAGTAACTGAGCAGCGCCACGAACTCTTCACCGCCCAGGCGGGCCACCACATCACCCTGGCGCATGCCGTTGCGCAGGGTCTGTGCCATGGCCACCAGCACGCGGTCGCCCGCCGCGTGGCCCGCGGTGTCGTTGACGCGCTTGAAGTGATCCACATCGATCAGCATGACGACCACGTTGAACTCATGCCGCTTGGCCCGCGCCAGCTCGGATTCGGCCGTCTCGAAGAACGCCCGTCGGTTGGGCAGACTGGTCAGGAAATCGGTGGCCGACTGGGCACGCAGCGTGTCGATCAGCTTGTCGCGCTCTTGTTCGAGCGTCTCGCGCGCCTGGGTCGCCTGGCGCAAGGCCTCGGCCCCTGCGATGACCTCGGCCATCTCGTCCTGGGCTTGCGGGCGGGGCAAGGGCTGGCTGAGGTCGCCCGCGCTCATCGCGTGCAACGCAGACGAGACCTGCGACAGCGGGCGCACAAAGCGCTGGAACGCCATGCGCAGCATGACCAGCACCAAAAACAGCGCCACCGCAGTGGTCATGCTGACCACCAACAACGTACAGCGGGACGTGGTCTGCACTGCGGCGCTGCGCTGCTCGGCTTCGAGCAGCAGCGCATCGCGCAGCCCGACAATGGGCTCCATCAGCGGGACATACCGGGCCGCGAACTCTGCTGGCGTGAGCCCGAAGCGGCCGTGGGCGTAACCGGTATCGAGCACCTGCCGCAAAAAGGCCTGCCCCTGGCCGAAGTAGACCTGGTCCATGCGCTCGTGTGCGGCGCGCACGGCGGGCGTGGGCTCTTCCATCCCCGCGCGCGCTTCGAGCAGGTCGTGCAGCTGCGCGATGCGGCCCTTGACCTGATGAATGGCCGCCACCTCTTCCGGCGCAAACGGCGCCTGACGCGCCAGCGCGGGCGTGAACAGCGAGCCCAGCAGCCCCGCATACTCGCGCAACTCGCCTGCACGCCGCGCGCCCCAGACCACGGTGGCCAACGACGGGTCGGCGTGGTGCGCATCGTCCGCAAACAGGATCACCGCAGGCGTGAGCATGGGCACCAGGGCCACCATGCCCTGAACCGCCTCGCGGATGGCCGTGGGCTGCCGCTCGCTCTTGGGCGTCGCGGCGAGCTGGTCCACACGCTGGCGGGCCAGCTGAAGCGCCATGCGGTAGGCCTCGGCGCGCTCACGGGCATGCAGGTAGGGCCGATCGCTGCGCGGCTCGGCCAGGACGGCGTGGAGTTGCGAGAAGGCCAGATCGGTGCGCATGCGCGCCTTGCGCAGGCGGTCGCGCAGCACCGGGTTGCCGCCCGGCACCTCATCGCCCAGCACACTGTTACTGGGGCCGCGCTCGCGCGACACCATCTCGACGGCCACCAACGCCAGGCGCAGACGCGCCACCGCCTGCTGGCCCTGCTGCGCGCGATCAAGCTGGCGCCATTCCAGCCACATCAGACGCGAGACCGCCAGCAGGATGAGGAGCATCAGACCGACGGTGATCAGCCGAAACCAGCCCCGCAATGTCAGAGAACGCTTGTCGTTATCCATGTTCTTGAAGCGTGGGCGCGCACCTGCGGGCGGTGCGACACATGCCGGACCGGGTATTCTCGCACCACAGACCCTCTGGAGACCACACATGACTGTGTTCCACCGCTCGTTTGCGGGGCTGGCCCTGGCCCTGCTGCTGACCGCCTGCGGCACGCCCGTCGTCAACCCGGTCACAGGCCAGGCCGAGCGCTCGGTGATGGACGAGCAAGCCGAGATCCGTGAAGGCCGCAAGGCACACGACCAGGTGCTCAAGGAGTATGGCCGCTATGACAATGCCGCGCTGCAGGCCTATGTGAACAACATCGGCCAGAAGCTGGCCGCTCAGTCTCACCGCGCCCACCTGACGTGGACGTTCACCGTACTCGACAGCCCGGAGATCAACGCGTTTGCGCTGCCCGGCGGCTACGTCTACGTGACGCGCGGGATCATGGCCTACATGGACAGCGAGGCCGAGTTGGCGGGCGTCATCGGCCACGAAATCGGCCACGTCACCGCGCGCCACGGTGCCCAGCGCGCGACCCGCCAGCAGACGGCGGGGCTCGGCGTGCTGGCCGCCACCGTGCTCGGCGCCGTACTCGAAGGACAAGGGGTGCGGGGCGCGACAGACTTCGCCAGCCAGGTGTCGCAGACGGCGGCTGCCGGCTTCATCGCCTCGTACAGCCGCGAGCAGGAGCTGCAGGCCGACCAACTGGGCGCCGAGTACCTGTCGCGCACCGCGTATGACCCGAAGAACATGGTCAACGTGATCAACCTGCTGAAGAACCAGGAGCGCTTCGCGGCCGATGTGGCCCGCGCCGAAGGCCGCAGCGTGCCCAGTGGCGCGAACTGGCTGGCATCCCACCCGAGCAACGACCAGCGGCTGGCTCACATCCTGAGCGTGGCCAATGCCTACAAAGGCCAGGGCCAGTACAGCGACGACGGCCGCGCACGTTACCTGAAAGCCATCGAGGGCATGACCTTCGGCGACAGCCCCGAGCAAGGGCTGGTCCGAGGGCGCCAGTTCTACCATGTGCCGCTGAACCTGGCGCTGACCGCCCCGGCAGGCTGGCAGATCGTCAACAGCCAGGAGGCCATCACGCTGGTCAACGGAAACCGGGATGCGGGCCTGGTCATCCAGCTCGCCCCCGCCAATGCGGGACGCGACCATGAAGCGCTCATCCGGCGCCTGGTGCAACCGGTGGACGGCCGCATCGAGCGCCGCAGCCTCAACGGGCTGCCCGCCACCCACTTCACCGGCACCGTACGCAACGCCCAGGGCGCGCAAAGCAGCGTGCGCCTGACGGTCGTGACCGGCCCGGGCGACCGCCTCTACCTGCTGCGCTACGCCGCACGTACGCCGCAGGCGCTGCAGGGATCACTGCGCGAGATGACCGAGGCCGAGAGCAGCTTCCGCGCGCTGACCACAGCCGACCGCCAGGCGGCCAGACCCTGGGTCCTCTCAACAGTGCCATTTCCGAAAGGCGGCTTTGCCGAGTTGGCACGCACCAGCCCGCTCACACCTCAGCCTGAGGGCCAGTTGCGGTTGATCAACAGCGTCTACGGCTCCGCCCGCATGCCCGCCACCGGCGAGCCGGTGAAGACAGTGCGCTGACCCGCTCAGTGGGCCGGGCCGGCGTGCGGCTCCCACTCCATCAGCACGCTGGCCGTCTCGACCAGGCGCCACAGGTGGGGTGGCATCTGCAGGATGCGCTCGGGCGTGCGGGCCTCACGCACCCAGGCGCCGATCTCGGCGTGCTGGTCGGGCGTGAGCAGGCGAAGGGTGAGCATCTCGTCGAGCAGTCTCATGGCAGCCCCTTTGTCGCAACGCACAGGCAATCCTGTGAACCCAATATGGCACACCCGGGGCGCCGGGATCAAACGAAAAGTGCACATGCGGGCGGCCATCCCCCCTGGATCGGGGCGGCAGCCCCCCGCTGCGTCACAACGTTGTCAAAGCGGAGTCAATGACAGACGAAAGGCAAACGGCCCGATTTGTTGCCTCGCGCCGAACTGGTGCGTGAAAGCCGCACTGTTGCGCATTAATCGCCTTGCATGGCTGTCGATACTGCCTCCACGCATCACGGATGTGGAGCCCGAACGGGACCAGGCGAGCCGTCCGGACGATGCGACTCAACCCTCAATGGAGTCCACACATGCTCGCCAGAATGACCATCTCCAAACGCCTGTATCTGGGCTTTGGCCTGCTCATCATCCTGATGGTGGCCGTGACCGCTGTCGCCACCCGGCAAGTTGCCATCATTCAACAGGCCCTGACAGACAACAGTCAGGTCAACATCCCGATCCAGCGCTACGCCATCAACTTCCGGGGATCTGCCCACGACCGCTCGATCGCCATCCGCGACGAAGTACTGGCCAACACGCCCGCAGACCGTCAACGCGAGGCGCAACGCATCACCGAGCTGGCACGCTTCTACGCCGAATCCGCATCGCCACTGGAGACGCTGATACAGGCCCCGAACGCCGACCCGGCCCTGCGTGCGCTTTACGCGGACATTCAGGCAATCGAGGCACGCACGGTGGCCACCACAGAAGCCATCCAGAGGCTGACCGCCCAGGGCGACCTCGATGGCGCCAAGAACAGGCTCTGGCAAGAGGCCAAGCCGCAGTACGAAGCATGGCTGGCTGCCATCAACCGCCTGATCGACCACCAGGAAGCGCGCATCCAGGCGCAAAGCAAGCTGGCGCTGACGGAAGCGGCAGACTTCCTCATGACCATGCTCGCGACGGTGGCGCTGGCGCTGGTCATCAGCGGCCCGACCGCATGGCGCATCAGCCGAAGCGTGCTGGATCAGCTGGGAGCCGAACCGCATCAACTCGAAGCCATCACCCAGCGGATGGCGCAGGGCAATCTGCAGCCCATCGCCGAAGCGCAGGCGGCACGCGCGGGCAGCGTCCTCGCGTCACTCGGCGCCATGCAACAGGATCTGGCACGGCTGGTCGGCCAGGTCCGTTCCGCCGCGGGCAGCGTGGCTGAGGGCACCACCCAGATCGCTGCAGGCAATACCGACCTCAGTCGGCGCACTGAAGCACAGGCCAGCAGCCTGCATCAGACCGCTTCGGCCACCCAGCAACTGGCTCAGGCCGTCGAAGCCAACGCCGAAACTGCCGCAGAGGCCAATCGGGTGGTGAGCATGGCCTCACAGGCAGCAACCAAGGGCGGCATGGTGGTAGGCGACGTGGTTCAGACCATGCGCGACATCAACGAATCCTCACGCAAGATTGCAGACATCATTGGCGTGATCGACGGCATCGCCTTCCAGACCAACATCCTGGCGCTCAACGCCGCTGTCGAGGCCGCACGGGCTGGCGAGCAGGGGCGCGGCTTTGCGGTGGTGGCCTCAGAGGTGCGTGGGCTGGCCCAGCGCTCGGCCAACGCCGCCCGCGAGATCAAGGGCCTGATTCAGAACAGCCTGGAAAAGGTCGAGAACGGCTCACAGCTGGTCGAGCATGCCGGGCAAGCCATGGATGACATCGTGTCGCAGGTCCATGAGGTGACAGCGCTGATCACGCGCATCGCCGATGCCTCCATCGATCAGCAGACAGGCATTTCGCAGGTCGGAGAGGCCATCGGCGTGTTGAATCAGACCACTCAGCAAAACGCTGACCTGGTACAGCAAAGCGCCAGCGCCTCGACGAGCCTGCAGCAACAGGCCACGCAACTGGCCGACACGGTGAGCGTCTTCAAGCTTGCGTGAGCCGCCCGAGCCGCCACAGCGACGTCAGCTCGCGCGAGCGGGCAGCGTGCAGCGGGTCGTCGCGGTCGTGCGCCTTGCCATGACGCGGGCGGGTGTCCAGCCGGCCCAGCACCTGCAGCCCGCCGTCGGCGATCCACTGCGTGAGCTGCTCGCGGCTGCGCAGGCCCAGGTGCTCGGCCAGGTCGGACAGGATGAGCCAGGCCTCGCCGCCCGGTGACAAGTGGGCGCCCACGCCCGCGAGAAAGCCGCGCAGCATGCGGTGATCGGGGTCGTAGACCGCCTGCTCGACCGCGCTGCTGGGCTTGCCCGGCAGCCACGGCGGGTTGCAGACGATGAGGCCCGCTTGGCCGGGCGGAAACAGGTCGCAAGCCAGCAGGTCGACCCGATCACGCAGGCCCAGGCGCCGCAGGTTGTCATCGGCGCAAGCCAGCGCGCGAGGCGAGAGATCGGTCGCCACGACGCGGGCCACCCCCTTGCGCAACAACACCGCGGCCAGCACGCCCGTGCCGGTGCCGACATCCCAGGCTGCGGCCTCTCGCGCCGGGCCGCCAGCTTTGCTGTCCTGAGGCTGCGGGTTCAGAACAGCCGGCAAGGGCGCCTGGGCCACCAGGTCCAGGTACTCGCCGCGCACCGGCGAGAACACGCCGTAATGCGGATGCAGGGTGGCACCACCCAATGCCGCCACCGGCACGCCCTTTTTGCGCCACTCGTGGGCACCGATCAGGCCTTGCAGTTCGCGCAAAGGCACCACACACGGCCCATCTGCTGGTCCATAGGCTTCGGTGCAGGCCGCACGGACGTCCGGGGCGCGGCGCAGCGCGATCGTGTAATCGGCATCCAGCATGATCAGCACCCGTGCCAGGATGCGCGCCCGCTCGGCCTGGGTCTTGCGGTGCAGGTGGAAGGCCTGCGTCAGATCCGGTGGGGCACCCGCCACGCCTTGGCGAGCGGGCTGGCGCGCCTGCCGCTTGTCGATGCGCCGTCCCAGCGCCTGCAGCAACTGGCGTGCGTTCTGGAAGTCACCCCGCCACAGCAGGCCCGTGCCTTCGCAGGCCAGGCGGTAGGCGGTGTCGGCCGGCAGCGTGTCGTCAGCCAGCACGAGCTTCTTGGGTGGCAAGGCACCGGTCTCGCTGCGCCAGCGTGCCGCGTGGGTCTGGCCGTCCTCCGTCCATTGCAGGCGGGGCGCATCGTCGGTCGGGGCGGGGGCTTCGCTCATGCGGCCGCATGGTAGCCCTGTTTTATGCGACAGTGATTCCTGCGCTCACCCCGCGCGCCACACATAAAAGCCAGGATCGACTGCCATGAACGCCCCCACCCACACGACGACCGTGCGCGGCGCCTGCCCGCACGACTGCCCCGACACCTGCGCATTGCTGACCACCGTGGCAGATGGCATCGCCATCAAGGTGCAGGGCAACCCGGCGCATGCGCAAACGGGCGGCGTGTTGTGCACCAAGGTGTCGCGCTACACCGAGCGCACCTACCACCCCGAGCGCGTGCTGCATCCGCTCAAGCGCGTGGGCCCCAAGGGGTCAGGGCAGTTCGTGCGCGTCAGCTGGGACGAGGCGCTCGACGACATCACTGCGCGGCTCAAGGCCATCGCGGCACGCGACCCCGAGGCCATCCTGCCCTACAGCTATGCGGGCACCATGGGGCTGGTGCAGGCCGAGAGCATGGACCGCCGTTTCTTCCACCAGCTGGGCGCCTCGCTGCTGGACCGCACCATCTGCGCCTCGGCCGGCGGCATGGCGATGATGTACAGCGTGGGCGCCAAGATGGGCATGAAGGTCGAGCAGTTCGCGCACAGCTGGCTCATCCTGATCTGGGGCGGCAACCCGATTGGCAGCAGCCTGCACTTCTGGCGCTACGCCCAAGAGGCCAAACGCCAGGGCGCGCGCCTGGTGTGCATCGACCCGCGCCGCACCGAGACCGCCGAGAAGTGCCACACGCACATCGCGCTGCGGCCCGGCACCGATGCGGCGCTCGCGCTGGCGATGATGCATGAGCTGATCACCCACGACTGGCTGGACCACGACTACATCGCGCGCCACACCACCGGCTGGCCGGCGCTGCGCGAACGCGCTCTGCAGTGGCCGCCCGAACGCGCCGCCGAGGTCTGCGGGCTGGACGCGCAGGTGGTCCGCGATCTGGCGCGCGACTGGGGCACCACGCAGCCGGCGGCCATCCGCCTGAACTACGGCATGCAGCGCACCCACGGCGGCGGCAACGCAGTGCGCGCCGTGGCCTGCCTGCCCGCGTTGACAGGCGCATGGCGCCATGCAGCAGGCGGCATGATGCTCAGCGCATCGGGCCACTTTCCGGTTCAACGCGACGCGCTCAGCCGCCCGGATCTGCTGCGGGGGCGCACGCCCCGCACCATCAACATGTCGACCATCGGCGACGCGCTGCTGGGCCTGCAGCCCGAGACGGCACAGCGCCCGATCGAGGCGCTCGTCGTCTACAACAGCAACCCGCTGGCGGTCGCGCCCGAATCGGCCAAGGTGGCCCGCGGACTGGCACGCGACGACCTGTTCACCGTGGTGCTCGAACACTTCATGACCGACACGGCCGACATGGCCGATTACGTGTTGCCGGCCACCACGCAGCTCGAGCACTGGGACATCCACGCCTCATATGGCCACACCGACGTGTTGCTCAACCGGCCGGCGATTGCGCCCGTGGGCGAGGCGCGGCCCAACACGGCCATCTTTCGGGCGCTCGCACAGCGCATGGGCCCGGCATTCGGCTTCGACGACCCCTGCTTTGCCGACGACGACGAAACCTTGTGCCGTCAGGCTTATGGCGATGCGGTCGACTTCGAAGCCCTGCTCGACCATGGCTTTGTGACGCTGCCCGTGCCGGATGCGCCCTTTGCCGAGGGTGGCTTTCCCACGCCATCGGGGCGCTTCGAACTCTTCAGCGAGCGGCTGGCCGCGATGGGGCTCGATGGCCTGCCTGATTACCTGCCCAACCACGAGACGCCGCAGCCCGGCAGCCGCTACCCGCTGGCGATGATCTCGCCGCCCGCACGGCACTTCCTGAACTCCAGCTTCGCCAATCTCAAGAGCCTGCGCAGCATCGAGCGCGAGCCCGTGCTCGAAATTCATCCTCAGGATGCAAAGGCGCGCGGCATCGCCGATGGCGACCTGGTGCGCGTGTTCAACGACCGGGGCGAGCACCACTGTCGCGCGGTGGTGGGCGAGCGTGCCCGCCCGGGCGTGGTCAACGGCCTGGGCATCTGGTGGCGCAAGGACGGGCCCAACGGCACCAACGTCAACGAGCTGACCAGCCAGCGCCTGACAGACATGGGGCAGGCCCCGACGTTCTATGACTGTGCGGTGCAGGTGGTCAAGCTCGTCGACTCAGCCGCGGCCTGACTGCCACCACTGCAAGACCCCGCGCCCCACCCAGCGGCCATTGGCCATGGCCGCCGTGAGCAGGTAACCACCGGTGGGCGCCTCCCAATCCAGCATCTCGCCGGCGCAGAACACGCCGGGCAGATCCTTGAGCATGCCGTGGCCATCCATGGCTTCCAGCCGCACGCCACCCGCCGTGCTGATGGCCTCATCCATCGGGCGCGGAGCGACCAGGGTCAGCGGCAGGGCCTTGAGCGCCAGCGCGAGCTGCAATGGGTCTTCCATGCGCTCGGCGCCGAGCACCTCGTACAGCAGCGCCAGCTTGAGCCCATGAATGTTCAACACGCTCTTGAGATGCGTGGGCCAGCTGCGCGGCCCACGCGGACGACGTACCTTTTCCAGCACCTGCTCGGGCGGGTGATCAGGCAGCAGATCCAGCGTGAGCGTGGCACGGCCCTCACGCTCGATGGCGTCGCGCAGCCGGGCTGCAAACGCATAGATCAGGCTGCCTTCCACGCCGGTGTCGGTCAGCACGAACTCCCCTTGCTGGCGCACGGCCGCCCCGTGCGGCAGGCTCACCGAGGCTGCAACCGGCTTGACCGGCTGCCCGGCGAAACGCCCTCGCAGAAATGGGCTCCATCCACCCGCCACGTCGAAGCCGCAGTTGGCCGGCTTGAAGCGCGCGACATCCACACCGCGTCGGGCCAGCTCGGGCAGCCAGCTGCCATCCGAGCCCAGGCGGGCCCAGCTCGCGCCGCCCAGGGCCAGCACCACGGCATCGGCGTCGATCACGTGCTCGCCCTCAGGCGAGGCCATGCGAAGTCGGCCCGCCTCGTCCCACCCCTGCCAGCGATGGCGCGTGTGTACCTGCACGCCGCTGGCGCGCAGCCGCTGCAGCCAGGCACGCAACAAAGGCGCGGCCTTCATGTCCGTGGGAAAAACGCGACCGGACGTCCCTACAAAAGTGGTAATGCCCAGCGCATGTACCCAGTCACGCAAGGCCTGAGGACCAAAGGCCTCGATCCACGGTCGGACCTCGTCGGCGCGCTCTGCATAGCGGGCAATGAAGCGCTCCACCGGCTCGGAATGGGTCAGGTTCAGGCCCCCGCGACCCGCGAGGAGGAACTTGCGCCCCACCGACGGCATGGCGTCGTACAGGTCCACAGGGGCGCCGGCCTCGGCCAGCACCTCGGCCGCCATCAGTCCGGCTGGGCCGCCCCCGACCACCGCCACACGAGGGAGCGAGCACGGACGGGGGGCGAGACAGGCAGAAGAGAGGGGCATGGCAAACCAGTGGCATGACGCGACCGACTGAACCCTGGCAGGCTGAGCGGCGCGCGGGCACCGATGTTAGACCGAATCGACCTCGGTCGCGCCGCCTCGGGGCGATCCCGGGCGGCCGACATGGGGACTCCGGCACAATCCACCCCCATGAACGACGCGCTCCCACACGACTCAAACGACAGCGCGAGCTTCGAAAGCCATTTCCGCGACCCCGCCGATGCAGCCAGCCACCCGCTGGCCTGGGCCCTGGGCCAGCGCCAGGGCGTGCTGGAGGCGCTGCGCGGCCTGTTCAGCGGCCCGCAGGCGGGTGTGCAACTGCGGCTGTGGTGCTTTCTGGAGCTGGCCAGCCAGCCTCAAGGACGCCTGTCGCGCGATGATGTCAACCGGCTTTTTCACATGCTGGTGCCCGACTCGCTCGAAACAGCCCTCAAGCGCCTGCGCGAGCTCGACCTGCTGGTGTGGGACGCCACCGCCCAGGACTATCACCTCTCGCCGCTGGCGCAGCAGGTGCACGGCCTGCTGGCCACGCTGACCAGCCCGCCACAGGGCGACGCAGCCGACGAGATGGCCGACCTGCTGGCGCAAGTGGCTGGCGCGCAGCAGCTGGGTCTGGTCAACGCCAACCACCTCAAGCACCTGCATGCGCAACTGGCCCGCCTGCACGACGAATTCGCCGAGGCCATCGCCAGCGGGTCGGAAGCCCGCCTGCGCCTGGCCCAACCGCGTTTCGACCGCGCGCTGCAACTGGTCGACCGAGCCGGCCAGGCGCTGACCGCACTGATCCGCGCCGAACACGTCGACCCGCGCCTGGAGCGCGAGGCCCGCGCCATCGGGCAGGCCCAGGCCCGGCTGCTGGCCATGGCCAGCCAGTTCACCCGCGCATTGCAGCAGGCAGATCGCCAGCGCGTGACACTGGGCTCCACCGGCCTGACCACCTCGGACGTGCGCGCCTGGCTGCAGCGTCATCCGGCCCTGTATGAGCTAATGGGCGAGGCGCTGAGCACGCCGGTGCGCCCGGTGATGGTGAGCCAGCACGACCTGGTGGATGTGGCCGAGGGCGAGTTCGAGCGCGACCGACCCCACGCCGGCCAGGCCAGCGGCCTGCCCCCGCCCGCCGAAGCCGCCAGCGGCACCCTGGATACGCTGAGCCTGCCAGCCGAGCTGGGCGGCCTGATCACGCTGCTCGGCCGCTGGCACGCCGAGGCGCCTGAAGGCGAGCGCCCGCTGGCCGATGCCATCCTGGGCGGCCGCTTTGCCCAGGCGGCCTACCGCATGCAGCTGATGCCCCTGGTGGGCGATGCCCAGGCGCAGACCCTCAAAGGCCAGACGGGCGACCTGGCCCGCGCCCCCTGGCAGTGGGCTTTCAGCCCCCGCCACCAGACCACCACCGACGAGGCCGTGGCCCTGATCAGCGAAGGCGTGATCAGCCCCCTGCCCGTGGATGACACCCCGACCCCATGAGCGCACACCTTGACGATGCGGCCTTGCTGGCCGCCGAACTGCTGGCCCGCCGCTGGCTGCCCCGCCAGCACCCACGCGTGAAGCGCGCCCTGATCGATGCCGACCTGTGGGCCGCCACGCAAGACCGCCTGGCCCAAGTGGGCCTGCGCCTGATCGACAACCTCTACGCCGACCACATCAGCGTGGCCCTGCTGCGCCCGGCCGAAGCCACGGTGTTTGGCGAGGCAGGCCTCAACAGCCACAACAACCTCGATCTGCCGCGCGATGCCGTGTCGCTGCTGGTCGTGCTGTGGGCGCTGATCGTGTTGCCCAAGCGCGAGCGTCAGCAAGCCCGCGCCACCCAGGCCGAGGGCGAGATGCAGAACGACATGTTCGGCAAGGACAAGCCCGTGCCCACGGCCGCCAGCGTCAGCCCTGTCGTGCCCTACAAAGCCCTGCTGGCCGACTTCGGCGTGCAGTTGGGCAAGAAGACCCGCCTGGACACCAACCTCAAGCGCCTGGAGCAGCACGGCTTCATCACCCGCAAGGGCGAAGACATCGCCGAAGGCCCGCTGCTGGACCTGCTGCTGGACTACGACGCCCTGGCCCCACGCATCCTGCAAGGCGCGCTCACCGACGTGCTGAGCCAGGCCAAGGAGCTGTTCGGCCACCTCCCGCAGGCCATGACCCAGCCGCCGCTGGAAGAGATCATCGAAGACGACGAGCCCGAGGCCTGACCGCGCTCAGGCCTGCAAGGCACGCAGCAGCAGGGCTTGCTGGGCCGCGCTCAGTGGCGCCTCGCTGCCGCTTCGGATGCAGTCCAGCAGGTGGCCATCGACCACGGTCACCAGCATGCGGGCACGGTCTGCCGGCTCGGGCAAGCCGCATCGGTGCAACGCCGCCTCGGTGGCGGCCAGAAACTGCGCCCGCATGGGCGCCAGCATGGCCGCCAGCTCGGGCTCGCGCGAGGCCACCATGAACAGCTCGAAGCGCGCCGCCAGGCGCACGCGGTTCGGCGCGCGCAGCCAATCCACCAGGCGGTGCTGCACGCGGGCAAGCAGATCCGGCAGCGTCCAGGCGGGGGTGCCGGACGCATCCGCCGCCGCGGCATCTGCCACCAGGTCCGCCATGTCGAGCGCCACATGGCGTGCCAGCGTCAGCCGCAAGAGATCCAGCCGGGTCCGGCAGTAAAACGAGGTCGAGCCCGCCGGCAGCCCGGCCTGGGCGTCCACCGCACGGTGGGTCAGCGCCCGCACACCCTGGCTGCCCAGAATGGCGATGGCGGCATCGGCCAGGCGGGTTCGGCGATCAGCTTGTTCCATGACAGCGGGTTTCCACGGTGGAGGCGGTTTCTCTACGCCTGTAGATTAGCACTCTACAAACGTAGAGGAACGCCATGACTGCCTTGTTCGCCCCTGTGCCATCTGCGGCGCGCGCCCGCGCTTGCCTCTGCCACGCCGTGTCGGCACTGAGCCTGGCCATGCTGCCGCTCGCAGGTGGCACGCTGCTGGCCACCGCGCCGGGCATCGCGCACGCGACGACCGTCAGCACCGCGCAGGCCTGGGTGCTGCAGGGCGTGCGCCCTGAAGCGCTGAGCTGGCTGTGGGACAACCTCGACGCCGCACTCTTCCAGCGGGGCCACCGCGACAACGTGAACCTGCGCTGGCTGCAACCGCCCGCCACCCCGAACGACCTGGGCTACTCGGCCGGTGCGGTCTACGAGGCCCACGTGCGGTGGGACGGCGTGACGCGCCGCATCACCGTGCGCTATCTGCCGCCCGAGCAGGTGCGCGCGCGGGTGCCCTCGGACAACTTCCTGGGCCGCAAGCCCTACAGCTTCCTGGCGGCCGCGGTGTCGGTGGACGACGGCCTGCCATTCACCGTACTGGTGCACTACACCGCCAGCGGCACACAGTTTGGCGACAGCACCGTCCGCATCGAGGCGCTGGACGCCCCGGAGCCCGCCGTGGCCCGCGCCTACGTGGCCCACCTCAGCCAGACCTTGCAGGGCCTGCAGGCCACGCTGATGAAAGAGCTGGACACCTTCTTCAACACCGTGTTCCTCCAGCGTGGCCATTACCAGATCAGCCCGACCTCGCCCCAGCTGACACGGAGGCTGACGGTGGTCCAGGAGATCAAGGGCATCACGCCCGACATGCTGGCCTGGTGGTGGGACCACATCGGCAACACCGACCGCTACCGCATGTGGCAACCGGTCGACCACGTGAGCTTCGAGTGGGCGGTGGCCCCCACGCGGCCCGATCTGCAGTACGACGTCGGCGCCGTGCAGAAGGTCAAGGAGTACATCGGGACGGGCGTGTGGAGCCTGAGCATCACGGGCGCCGACCCCGCCGTGCAGGCCCCGCCCGTGCCCCTCGTACCGGGCGAAGGCCATTTCTACGCGCGGGCCAACCCCACCTGGCTGGGCAACCTGCTGCCCAGCAACGGCCTGGTGCACAGCTGGCGGGCGAATCCGCAAGGCGATGGGGTGATCCTGACCTCCACGTTCGAGAACACCGCGCTGGCCCAGTTGCTGAGCCGCACCTTCTTCGATGACCTGGGGCGCCACGCCTTGCGCGAGTTCCAGATGCTTCCGCATTTCCTGCCCCGCCTGTACCGCCGCGAGCACCTCGGGCAGTAAGGCGCAGCCAAGGACGGCGCTGCCGGCGCGGGCAGCAGACTCCGGCACAATCGGCGGTTCGCTGCCCGCGTACCGGATTTGTCCCTTTTTCATGTTTCACCTGCAAAGCCTCGAACTGCTGCACTGGGACTACTGCCAGCGCCTGACCCTGCCACTGGACGGCAGCATCATCACCGTGGCCGGTCCCAACGGCTCAGGCAAGACCACCTTGCTGGACGCCATGCGCACCCTGCTGGGCCTGGAGTGCTCGGGCGGGCGCAGCTACAAGACCTACGCACGCCACGCCAACGCCGACAGTGCCTGGCTGCGCGCCACGGTGGACAACCGCCCGCGCAACCGCCAGTCCAGCAACCGGCCCTTTGCCCGCTGCCTGCTGTATGCCGATGTGGTCACGCTGGTGTGCCGCATCGACCGCAATGGCGGCGACTGGACGCGCCGCTACATCATGGTCGAAGGCGATGTGAGCATCGAGCAACTGATCGAGCGTGGTGACAAGGAGTGGCTCGGGATCGACAACTGGCGCAAGCGCCTCGAGGGCGCTGGCCTGTCGCGCGCCATCGCCAAGGTGCTGGCGCTGGAGCAAGGCCAGACCGACCGCCTGTGCGAATACAGCCCCAAAGAGCTGCTGCGCCTGGTGTTCGACGTGTTCGGCGACCAGGAGGTGCTGGACCGCTACGACGAGGCCCGTACCCACCAAAAGCAACTGCTGCAAGAGGTGGAGACCGCCGAGCGCGAGCTCTCGCATGGCAAGGCCCAGCGCGCCGAGCTGGAATCGCGCGTGAACCTCTACCGCCAGTACGAGCTCAAGTGCCAGGAGCGCGAGACCCTGGCCACCGAGGTGGTGCCCGTGCTGAGCAATGTGGAGACGCGCAAGCAACTGGCCAACAAGTTGCGCGAGCTGCACCGCCAGCGCCTGCAATCGGCCGACGACCGTCGCCAGCACGCCCAGGTGAAAGCCGACCTGCTGCAACGCCTGCACGAGCAGACCGCTGCGGCCGAGCGCGTGGAATCGCTAGAAGCCCAGGTGCGCACCGCCCGCCGCCTGCAAGAAGAGGCCCGCGATGCCGAGCGCCCGGTGGAGGCGCTGGTCAAGCGCGCCGATGAGCTGCAGGGCCTGGCCGTGGTGGAGGGCGATGCCGGCCAACTCACCACCCGCATCGCCGAACTGAGCGAGCACAAGCAAAAGCTCTCGGCCCAGTGGCAGCGCCTCAAAGACCAGCGCGACGACGCGCAGCGTGCCTTCGATGGCCTCAAGGGCCAGCGTCTGGCGCCGCCGCCCCATGATGTGCAGCGCTTCCGCCGCGTGCTGGATGACGCCGGCATCGTCCACCACGTGATCGCCGACGTGATCGAGATTGCCGATGAGCGCTGGCGGGCAGCCGCAGAAGGCGTTCTGCGCGGCAGCCGCTGGGTGGTGGTGCTGGCCAACCCGCGTCACGAAGCCCAGGCCATGGCCCTGGCCGAGAAAGAACGCTACCGCCACTACATCGTGGCCGATGCCGAAGACGCCCCCGCCCAGCCCGACCCCCACAGCCTGCTGGCCGTGCTCAAGGTGAGTGCGCCCTTGCCCCACTGGTTGCTGCGCCAGCTGGCGCACATCCGCCGCGTGGACAGCACCGAGGCCGGCGTGAAGGTGGGCGGCGAGTGGATCACCCCGGAGGCTTACCACCGCGACGGCCGAGGCGGCCGCAGCGTGTGGGTGGAGCCCGGCCAGTACCAGTTCGGGGCCTCGGCCGTGGCGGCACGCCGTCACTCCATCGAAGCCCGCTTGGCGCAACTGGATGAAGAGATGACGCGCGTGGTGCGCGATCAGGCGTTTTTTGAGCGGCAGCTGCAAGACGCCAAGCAGGCCGCTCAAGGTTTCACCGCCGCCGCCGAGTTGCTCGAGCGCGAGGCCGAGTTCAACGAAGCCCGTCGCCAACTGCCGGTGCTCAAACAAGCCCGGGTGGACGCCGGCGAGCGCTGGCAAGACGCCGAGCGCCAGCTCAAGCACGCGGTGGTCGAACAGACCAACGCCCAACATGCTTATCGGCAAGCCCAGGAGCGTCTGGCCCATCTGGAGGGCCGCAGTGCTCAGCACGCGCGCGAATGGCAACAACGCTTTGACGACGTGATCGCGCAGGCCGTGATGTCACGCGAGGTCAAGCTGTCGCTGCCCGCGCGCTGGCGCCGCCCCGAGCGCGTGCGCGAGATGCTCGAACACTATGGCAATGCCACCCAGGCCCGTCTGCGCGCCGAAGCCGTCGAGCGCGAGCTCAACGATGGCCAGTGGGAAACCGACGCCACCGTCATCGAGCAGCTCACGCTGATGAACGCCAACGTCATGCGCCAGGAAGACGAGCTCAACCAGCGCAAGGCCAGCAATGTGGCGGCCGGCATCGCGGTGGACAACGCCCGCGAGCGCTACACCGACGTGCTCAAAGCCACCGTGCGCCGCTATCGCAAGAACATCGTTGAGCTGGGGCAACTGGCCGGCGTGGAAGTGAACGCCGAGCTGCCCCACCTGGACGGCGACGACACCGTGCTGCGACAGGCCGAACTGCGGGTGCACTTCAACTTCGATGGCAAGGGCGCCATTGGCCTGAACGACGGCGAAGCCTCGGGCGGACAGCAGGTGATCAAGTCCCTGATCCTGCTGGTGGGCCTGATGAAGGACGACGAGACCCCCGGCGGCTTTGTCTTCATCGACGAGCCCTTCGCTCACCTGGATGTGCGCAACATCCAGCTGGTCGGCCACTTCCTGCGCAGCACACGCGCGCAGTACGTGCTGACCACGCCGATCACGCACAACGTCGAGGTGTTCGAGCCGGCCGACATCACCCTGGTGACGGCCAAGAAGCCCAAGGGCGCGCGTTGGGCCCCGCCCATCGGTGTGCTGCAGCGCCGGGTCCCGGCAGAGGTCTATTGACGCGTTTAGCACGGCCATGGCGCACGCATCGCGCGCAAACCCCTACGACAACGGGCGCCAAGCGTCAGGCGCCCGACAGTCACCCCCTCATCCTCGCTGCAGGATGGGCGCACACCCGGTGTAACACCCCATCATAAAAAAACGGTGTCACGCGAAGCTGGGTGCATGTGTCCACACACCTGTTCGAGGAGAGAACCATGTCCCTGCAATCCCTGATTGGCCGCTGTACCCAGATACTGGGCGGCAGCCTGGCGCTCAGCCTGGCGGCGCACGCCGGCTACTTCCAGTGGGAAACCGTCGAGTTGCCGGCCTCCAGCGGCGCCAGCTGCGGCAACGGCACGCCCTACCGCTTCTTCGTCAACCGCACGCCGTTCACCAGCAAGACGGTGGTGATGTTCGAAGGCGGCGGCGCCTGCTGGGATCAGGCGGCCTGCAAAGGCGGCAGCCTGCTGGCGGCCGTGAACCCCGACGGCGTGCCGGCCAACTACATGAGCGACATCAACCGCCAGGCCAAGCTTGGCCTGGTCACGCCGTTCACCGCACGCCTGCACCCGCTGCAGCGCGTGCAGACGCAGGACTGGAACATCGTCTACCTGACCTACTGCAGCGGCGACGTCCACACCGGCAACAAGATTTCGGTCTATGACAATGTCGATCCGACCAAGCCGCTGACCTACTACCACCGCGGCGCGGTCAACGCTCAAGCCGTGGCCAAGTGGATGGCCAGCAACCTGCCCAAGCAGCCCGCCCACCTGCTGCTGACGGGCTTCTCGGCCGGCGGCGTCGGCTCGGCTGCGCTGTACGCCGATTTCCGCGAAACCCTCAGGCCTCGCAAGATGGCACTGCTGGCCGACTCCGGCCCGCTGTTCGACGTGCCGCGCAACGCCACGCCCGAACAGGCGCCCTCCGTCTTGCTGCACAACAAGATCCGCGACGTGTGGGGCCTGGACGGTCCCAACGGTCTGGTCACCCAGCTGATCACCAAGTACCCACAAGCCGGCTCGGCCGACAACCTCGGCAGCGTCACGGCCGGCATCGGCAAGATGTTCCCGCAGGACCGGATCGGCTACGCCGTGTTCCAGGAGGACACCAACTTCTCGGCCTTCTCGTACCAGAAGTTCTATCCCGAGATCGCCGCCGAGCCGGACAAGACGCTGCGCGAGCGCATGCTCAACGTGAAGTGGCGCCAGGAGCTGCGTCCCTGGATCGCACAGATGAACACGCAACCGAACGTAGGCTACTACATCCCCAACAAGCGTGAACTGAACGGCTCGCACTGCCTGACCATCGTCACCTTTGGCGGCACCAGCATCCTCGACAAGGGGCTGCTGTCAGTGGGCACCTTCCTCGACAACCTGCTGGACGGCAAAGGCACGCCCATCCGCGCCTACGAGGACAAGCCCACCAGCCAGCGCGTGCTGTTAAGCGACTGGTTTGCCGACGTGGTGCTGGGCGGGCTGATCTGAGCGCCGCTCAAGCATAAGAAAAGCGAGCCCGAAGGGCTCGCTTTGCTTTGGCTGGCAAGAGGCCGTGGACCGGCCTCATTCAGCTCACTGAGCCTTACGGCGGCGGGCGGCCACGGCGCCAACCACGCCGAGGCCAGCCAGCATCAGGGCGATGGACTCTGGCTCGGGAACGGGCTGAGCGTAGATGCTGCCGATGTACCCGCTGAAGCCGGGCAGCGCGCTGCCCTTGACGGTCAGGGTGTAGCTACCCACGTCCAGACCAGCCGCGGAGAAACCAAAGCCGTTGTTGTTGGCCGTCAGGGGGCCCACGCTGATACCGTTGATCAGAATGTCAGAGAAGGTCACCGAGTTGTTGATGGCGGCGACCGAGCCGATCACGTCGCTCAGGCCGGTGATCGAGAAGGTGTAGCTGTTCGAAAACACGGTCGGCGAAAAGTCCGTCGTGAACGAGAAGTACAGCTCGGGCGCTGCGGTCAGCGGGCCCAGGTCGCCGCCCGGGGGAACGGCAGCGGCGGTGGCCGCGAAAGTCGAAACCGCCAGCAGGGATGCGGCGGCGAGTTGCTTGATTTGCATGCTTGTTTCTCCTTGAAACGAATCTCCGCCGGTACCGCACTGCGCGAGGCAGACCGGGTAGACCGCACGGACTTAACTACCCGGTAAGCGTATTCTTCCGTTGCCACCCGGTGCGGGATATCCCTCATCCGGGTGATGTCAGTTTGCTCACAGGGCTCACGCCCTGTTTCAAACGCGGAGGCACGCTCGTCGACGTGCGATTTTTGTGCACTCCCTCACAACCCGCACCCCCCCGTTTAGGTGAGTCCGTCATGTATTCGGGCAGGGAAACGTAAAAAAGGCCCCGCAGGGCCTTTTTTAAGGAGTCTTTCAGCCAGTTTCAGGCCGCGAGACGCTGCTCGATCTTGGCCTTGGTGGCGGGCAGTTCAGCCGGCAGGTGGTACGACAGCTGGGTGAACAGCTCATCGTGCAGCTTCAGTTCTTGCTGCCAGGCGGCGGTGTCGATGCCGATCACCGACTGGAACTGCTCCTTCGAGAAGTTCAGGCCGTTCCAGTTGATGTCTTCGTACGTCGGGCTGATGCCGAAGGCGTTCTCCACGCCCTGGGCCTGGCCCTGGATGCGGCCCAGAATCCATTCCAGCACGCGCATGTTCTCGCCGTAGCCCGGCCACACGAACTTGCCATCGGCGCCCTTGCGGAACCAGTTCACGCAGAAGATCTTCGGCGTCTGGGCGCCCGACGCCTGCAGCTTGCTGCCGAGGGTCAGCCAGTGCTGGAAGTAGTCGCTCATGTTGTAGCCCATGAAGGGCAGCATGGCGAAGGGGTCACGGCGCACCACACCTTGCTGGCCGAAGGCGGCAGCGGTGGTCTCAGACCCCATGGTGGCGGCCATGTAGACGCCTTCCGTCCAGTCGCGGGCTTCGGTCACCAGCGGCACGGTGGTCGAACGACGGCCACCGAAGATGAAGGCGTCGATGGCGACACCGGCGGGGTTGTCCCACTCGGCGTCCAGCGCGGGGTTGTTGGTCGCAGCCACGGTGAAACGGGCGTTCGGGTGAGCGGCCTTGGCGCCGGTCTGCTTGGCGAGCTCGGGCGTCCACTCGTTGCCTTGCCAGTCGGTCAGACGGGCCGGCGGCGTGTCGGTCATGCTTTCCCACCACACATCACCCTCGGGCGTCAGGGCCACGTTGGTGAAGATCACGTCGCGGTCCAGCGAGCGCATGCAGTTGGGGTTGGTCAGCGTGTTGGTGCCGGGAGCCACGCCGAAGTAACCCGCTTCGGGGTTGATGGCGTACAGGCGTCCATCCTTGCCAGGCTTCACCCAGGCGATGTCGTCACCGATGGTGGTGACCTTCCAGCCGTTGTAGCCCTGAGGCGGGATCAGCATGGCGAAGTTGGTCTTGCCGCAAGCCGAGGGGAAGGCAGCCGCCACGTGGAACTTCTGGCCCTGGGGGTTGGTCACGCCCAGCAGCAGCATGTGCTCGGCCAGCCAACCCTGGTCGCGGCCCATCGTGGAGGCGATGCGCAGCGCGAAGCACTTCTTGCCCAGCAGCGCGTTGCCGCCGTAGCCCGAGCCATACGACCAGATTTCGCGGGTCTCGGGGTAGTGGACGATGTACTTGGTGTCGGGGTTGCACGGCCAGGCAGAATCCTTCTGGCCTTCTTCCAGCGGTGCACCCACGGTGTGCACACAGGGCACGAACTCGCCGTCGGCGCCCAGCACGTCGATCACGCCCTTGCCCATGCGGGTCATGAGCTTCATGTTGACGGCCACGTAGGCGCTGTCAGACAGCTCGACGCCGATGTGGGCGATGTCCGAGCCCAGGGGGCCCATCGAGAAGGGCACCACGTACATGGTGCGGCCCTTCATGGCGCCCTTGAACAGGGCCTGCTCGCCGGTTTGCAGCTTGGCACGCATCTCGGCGGGGTCACACCAGTTGTTGGTGGGGCCGGCGTCTTCCTTGCGGGCCGAGCAGATGAAGGTGCGGTCTTCCACGCGGGCCACGTCGGACGGGTGGGTCCAGGCCAGGTAGCTGTTGGGGCGCAGCTCGGGGTTGAGCTTCTTGAATGAGCCGGCCGCAACCAGTTGGGCGCACAGGCGGTCGTACTCTTCGGTCGTGCCGTCGCACCAGTAGATGTCCTTGGGTTGCAGCAGCGCAGCCATCTCGGCCACCCAGGCAATCAGTTTGGTGTTTTTGACGTAGGCAGGTGCATTCACCTGTGCAGCAGCAGTCGTCATGAGAAGCTCCAAAAGTAAAAAACAGGGTCTCGACAACGCTCTTTGGCCTTGATCTGCGTGCAACGCCTGCAACCGATCCGGCCCACCAACGCTGTCGACACCCCGCCCGACCACCGCAAGAAGACGCAGATGCCCAAAGCCTGCCGGGCGTCATGCTTTCGTCACAGTGGTAACCGCGTAGTTTAGTGCACCCCAATGTTTTTGCGTTCCCCCCTTGTCCGAGGGACCCGGTCGGGCAAACCGGGCTAGGGTGAGAACGGGGTCACGGGATGTGTCGGTTTTTGTATCCTGATACACCTTTGCGGGCGGCCTGGCGCCGGGTCGCCTGGATGGCAGGCACACTGCCAAAGCCCCGGCCCGCGCCGTTCCACGCAGTCGTCATGTCGTCCCTGCTCACGCCGCTCCACTTGCAGTCCCCTTGCACGCCCTCTGACCCGCTGATGTATCCGATGGGGCTTACCCCGGCGTCACCGGTCAACGCCGTCCGCCGGGGCCTGCTGGTTGCCGCTGGCGGGTTGTTGGCAAGTGGACTGGCCTCGGCCGCGCCCCGGGTCCCGCCGCGCGCGGAAAGCCCTCCCGTGGGCATGGACCCGGTGGCGATGTCGTCGGGCCTGGCCGCGCGCTGGGCCGCAGCCATGCACCGAGACATGGGCTGGCAGGCCCGCTGGCAGGCCCTCGGCAGCTTGGCCGTGCTGGCGCAACTGGAAGCGGGCGACCTGCCGATGGGCGTATTTCTGGCCACGCCTCGGGCAGACGCGCTCGATCGAGCCGGGTTGATCCACGATCGCCATACGCTGGCCTACACCGACCTGCTGCTGGTGGGCCCCAAGGAAGACGTCGCCGGCCTGCGCGGCGCGGGCAGCCTGGTCGACGCCTTGCGCCAGGTGCTGGCTGCGCATGCAGCGGGTGCCGCGGAATGGGACGCACCGGCTGCCGGCGACGCGCTGGCCGACTGGGTAACCAAGTGGTCACCAGGGCTCCCCCGCACCAACCGCCCCCCCGTCTCCGCCCCTCTTTCTGCCCTGCCCTACCGACTGGTGACCCGAGCGGCCTGGTCCGGCCGCGCGGCCGACCGCCAAGCCCGCATTTGGGCCGAGAGCTCGCCCGACCAGGCCGTCGCCCTGCAGGTGGCGCGCTCGTTTCGCAGCCGTCACCCCGGCGCCGGCCTGCTCGTGAAGTGGTTACAGGCGCCGCTGGCCATGAAACAGGTCCGCGCCGGGGCGCCTGGCTGGCGGGCGGCGGGGCGCTGAGTGGCCATGGGCAGCTGGATGCAAATCCTCGGGTGGGCGGGCCTGCTGGCTGCCACCACTGTCTTGCTGTGCATGCCCGCAGCCCTGGCTCTGGCCACCTGGATGGCTCGACAGCGCTGGCGCACCAGCGCCTTGCTGGACGTGGCCATTTTGCTGCCGGCAGGACTGCCGCCCGCTCTGGCGGGGCTGGCCATCTGGCTGGGCTGGCGCCGCCCTGATCTGCAGTGGCTATGGCAGGCGCTGCGCGACTGGACGCCGTTGCAATGGGTTCTGGCTACCTTGGCCGCCTGCTGCCTGCTGACGCTCCCATGGATGATTCGCCTGCTGCGCCCAGCTTTTGAAGAACGCAACCCCATGCTGGCCGGCGTGGCCCGCACACTGGGCGCCAGCGCCTGGCGAGCCTGGTGGACGGTGTCGCTCCCGCTCGCCCGCCCGGCCCTGGTGTCGGCGTTGGCCCTGGGTTTCGCGGTGGCCTTCGGCGAAGCCCTCATCGCCATGCTGGCCATCGCCGCCCTGACACCGGACGCGCTACCTGGGCGCCCCGACTGGCTGGCGGTTCGGGCCGCCCTGCGCGCCGCGCTGCAGGAAGAACAAACCTGGTGGCTGCTGGGTGCAGCCGCGATGACGGTGTCCTTCGTGGGCGTGACGCTCAGTGAGTGGAGCCGTCGGGCCTGGCGACGACAACTGCAGCGCCAGCGACAACAGCGGCAGGGCACGGCATGAGCGAACGCAGCCCGAGCGCGCGCCCCTTGAGCGTGGAGCTCAAGCTCAAACTGGCCGCCCTGGACGTGCGCGCGCAGTTCCGCGTCGCAGCCGGGCGCGTGTGCGCGCTGGTCGGGCGCCCCGGTTCGGGCAAGTCCGGCCTGCTGAAGGCCGCGGCAGGCCTGGCGCCGGCGCTCAGCGGCCGGGTGGCGATCGGGTCCGAGGTGCTGTACGACGCGGCGGCCGGCGTGGACCGCCCGCCTCACGCTCGCAGGCTAGCCTGGCTGGATGGCCAGACCCACCTCTTTCCCCACCTGACGGTCAGGCAAAACCTCGTGTACGGTTGCCGCCAGCCCCAGGCCGGCCCGCTCACCTTTGAGGACGCCATCAACTGGCTGGATCTGGGCGCGCTGTTGGGGCGCTTGCCCGAGCGATTGCGCCCGGCACAGCGAGTCAAGGTGGCGCTGGGCCGGGCCCTGCTGTCACGGCCGCATGCGCTGCTGCTCGATGACCTGCTGGGCAGCGTGCATGACAGCGAGCACGACGCGCTGCTCGACCTGCTGGCCGAGGTGCCCACCCGCTTGCGACTGCCCATGGTGCTGGTCAGCCCGCGCATGCACGACGTGGTACGCCTGGCCGACGACGTCGTGATCCTGCACGAGGGCCGTGTGGCCAGCGCCGGACCGGCTGCCCAGATCCTGTCGGATGTCTCGCTGTCCACCTTTCTCGAGGGTGTGCACGCGGGCAGCGTGCTGGAAGGCGAGGTCAAGCGCCATGACATCGAGTGGCTGCTCAGCGAGGTGGACGTGGGTGGGCAGCGCGTGAGCGTGCCGGCCATGCTGTTTCCGGTGGGCACGCGCGTTCGGCTCAAGCTGCGGGCCCGCGACGTCACATTGCACCGTGATCTCCCGATCGACACCAGCTGCGCCAACCACCTGCGCGGGCGCATCACGCAGGTGATGCTGGCCGGTGAGCACGGCACCTATGGCGCCGTCGGAATCGAACTGGACCGCGCAGTCGACCCGCTGCAGCCCCAACTGGTGGCGGGGCCAACCCTGTGGGCGCTGCTCACACGCAAATCCATTCAGCAGATGGGCTGGGCACCCAGCCAGCCCTGCGTGGTGGGCTTCAAGGCCATGGCCCTGACCGCATCGGCCTGGCGCTGACGCGGTATGCTGCCGGGCATGTCGCTGCTGCCCCGCCAACTGCTCTCCGTCAACGTGGCCCAGGCTGAACGCTGGGAGATCGAGGGGCGCAGCATCCTCAGCGGCATCGGCAAGCGGCCTGTGTCGAGCGTGACTGCGCCACAGCGCATCGCCGTGCGCCCGCTGGGGGTAGAAGGCGATGAACAGGCCGACCTCACCGTACACGGCGGGCTGTCAAAGGCCGTCTACGCCTATCCCCATGAACACTACGCTTTCTGGCAGACGGTGCGCGCGCAGGCCGGCGCGCAACCATGGGGCGAGGCCCTGCCGCATGGCATGCTGGGGGAGAACCTCACGCTGACGGGGCTGCTCGAAGGCCAGGCGTGGATCGGTGATGTGCTGGTCTTTCCGGACTGCACGCTGGCCATCAGCGAGCCGCGCCAGCCCTGCTACAAGTTCGCCGCACGCATGGGCTTCCCCCAAGCGGTGAAGATGATGGCCCAGTCGGGCTTTTGCGGCTTTTACCTGTCGGTGCGCAAGCCCGGCACGCTGGCTGCCGGCGAAGCGTATGAGCTGGTTCCCGGCCCCCGCGAAGTCTGCATCGCCGAGCTGTTTCGCACCAAGATGCGAGGACGCAAAGCCGACTGACGGCTGCGCCCGTGCTCAGTCCTCGTCATCCCAGCGGCGCAACGCCTGGCGCACCCCATCGAGCCACTTGCGCACCTCGGCGCTGGTGCGCAGGGTCTGCGACGCCCACTCAGGCCGCGCGCTCGGGCGCTTGGCCAGCCTGGCCACCAGGGCGGCGCCCTCAGCGTCCAGCGCCAGCTCGATCACCGGCTGGCTCTTGCAGGCAAAGCGCACGGGCTGGCTGCTGCCCTGCTCCACGAGCGGCTTGAGCTCGCGCAACTCGCGCCGCAGCTTGACCAGCGCCTCGTCCGCCTTGAATGGCGGCAGCGCAAAGAAATCACCCAACTCGTCGCTCATGCCGCAGCCTCCCGGCTGACCAGGTTGACCACGCCGGCGGCCACATGACCAGATGGCACATGCGGTGCCGCGTTCTCGACGTGGCCGGTCTGGTCATCGAAAAAGAAATCGGGCTCGAACTCACGCAGGAACGGCCCCTTGGGCAGGCCGCCGAGGAACATGGCCTCGTCGACCTCGATCTGCCAGTTCATCAGCGTGCGGATGGCCCGCTCATGCGCCGGGGCGCTTCGCGCCGTGACCAACGCCGTGCGCACGCGCATGCCGCCCTGCGCCGCGCGCCGCTGCAACTCATGCAGCGCCAGCAACAAAGGCTTGAACGGCCCGTCAGGCAGGGGCTTGTCGGCCCGTTCCACCTCATGCGTGTGGAAGGCATCGATGCCACCCTGCTGGAACACCTGCTCGGCCTCATCCGAGAACAGCACAGCATCGCCGTCGAACGCGATGCGCACCTCCCCCGGGTGGCGGTCGCCCGCACGGGCCGCATGCGGCAGCACCCGTGCCGCCGGCACGCCCGCCGCCAGCGCCTGCCGCACATCCGCCTCATTGGCCGACAGGAAAAGATGCGCCCCCAGTGGCTTGAGGTACTGCCAGGGCGGACGGCCCCGCGTGAACACGCCGCGCTCGATGGGCAAGCCATCGTGTTGCGCCGAGCGAAACACCCGCATGCCCGACACCGGATCGTTGCGCGACAGGATCACCACCTCCACCTGGGACGCCGCCGGCGTGTTGAAGGCCAGCAGCTTGCGTACCAGCGCATGGGCCACGCCTGGCCGCGCCGGCTCATCAACCCGCGCGAGCTGCAGTTGCATGTAGGCGTGGTCGTCCGAGCCTTCGAAGACCTGGTTTTCTTCTTCGAAGTCGAACAAGGCGCGGGAGGAAATGGCCACGACGAGGCGGCCGGTCAGGGAGGCTGGCATAGCGATCCGGACGAGACAGACTGCACAGTATCGCAAAGTCCTTGTTCAAGCTGCTCAAGGGCGAAGTGCGGCGGACGATAGCCCTATCCGGAGCATCCACTAAAGGACAGCACATGAGCTGGCTGCACAACCTGCGTATCGGCGCACGCCTGGGCGCCGGCTTTGGCACCATGTTGGTGCTCACGGCCGCGCTGGGCATCTTCGCCTTGATGCAGCTCTCGACGGTCAACCACACCGCTGAGGACATGCAGCAAAACTGGCTGCCCAGCACGCGTCACGCGGCGGAGATGAACACCGCGACATCGGACTTCCGGATCGCCGAGTTTGAAGCGGTGCTCGCCCGGGACGGTGAAGCCCGAGAGCAAGCGGTCGCCGCGCAAAAGCGTGCGTCCGACGCGCTGCAACGTGGCGCGGCGGCGTACGAGCCACTGATCGCGTCGGATGATGAGCGACAGACCTACACGCGGTTTCAGCAAGCATGGGAGGCGTATGTCGCCGGCCACAAGGAAACCATGGCCCTGGCCGTCAGCGGGCAACAGGACGCCGCGCTGGCCCGATTGAACGGCGACGTTCGCACCCGGTTTGACGAAGCCTGTGCGGCACTGGATGCGCTGACCGAACTCAACGCGGCAGCTGGTCACGCGGCTGGGGAGCGGGGGGCGGCGGTGTACGCCGCGGCCAAGGGATGGATTGCGGCGGCGCTGGCAGCCGTCGCCGCCATCGGCGCCGTGCTCGCCTGGCGGATCAGCCGTTCCGTGACGGGGCCGCTGTCCCAAGCCGTGGCGCTGGCTGAACACATCGCCACAGGGGATCTGAGCCAACGCATCACCGTCCAGGGCCGTGACGAAACCGCCTTGCTGCTCGGCGCCATGCAGCGCATGCAAACCAGCTTGGCCGATGTGGTCGCCAAGGTGCGCAGCAACGCCGAAAGCGTTGCCACCGCCAGCGCGCAGATTGCGCAGGGAAACCTGGACCTCAGCCAGCGCACTGAAGAGCAAGCCAGCTCGCTGCAGCAGACCGCTGCCTCGATGGAGCAACTCGGCGCCACGGTCAGACAGAACGCCGACCATGCCCACGAAGCGAATCGCCTGGCAGGTGGCGCCTCTGGCGTGGCCGAGCAAGGCGGCCAGGTGGTTGGGCGCGTGGTCCAGACGATGCAGGATATCCAGCACAGCTCGCGCCGCATCAGCGACATCCTGTCTGTCATCGACGGCATTGCCTTCCAGACCAACATCCTGGCGCTGAACGCCGCCGTCGAAGCGGCACGCGCTGGCGAACAGGGCCGCGGCTTTGCCGTGGTGGCCAGCGAGGTACGCAGTCTGGCGCAGCGCAGCGCCGGTGCAGCCAAGGAGATCAAGCAGCTGATTTCAGCCAGCGTCGAGCAGATCGACACGGGCAGCAGCCTGGTGTCGGAGGCCGGTCAGACGATGTCCGAGATCGTTTCGGCCATCTCACAGGTGACCACCATCGTCAGTGAAATCAGCCACGCCAGCGCTGAGCAGAGTTCGGGCGTGAGCCAGGTAGGCGACGCCATCGGGCAGATGGATCAGGTCACGCAGCAGAATGCCGCGCTGGTTGAAGAAAGCGCGGCTGCGGCTGAAAGCCTCAAGCAACAGGCCGATGCGCTGGTGGACGCGGTCGCGGTGTTCCGCCTCGCCGGGGACAGGTGACTGGCGCCACCGCCCAGTCGCCGTCACCCGCTCACTGCACAAACCCGATCGGGCTGCGCCGCAGCCCCTGCTCTGGCAGGTCGCGCACCTCGATCGCCCCCCGCCCATCCAGCTTGGCGTTGCCGAAGGCCACCATCAGCGCGCGGCGCATCTCGCGCGGGGCCAGCCGGCCCAATGCCTCCAGCACCGCGTCGCTGAGCTGCTCATCAAAACGCTGACCCCAGGCGTGGTCGGCACGGATGCTGCGGTACAGCTTCGAGGCGATCTTGCGCGCCGCATCCGCATCCGGCATCTCGATCTCGAACACATTCATCCGATTGAGGATGGGGTCGGGGATGCTGCGGATGTCGTTGGCCGTGGCCACCCAGATCACCTGGCTGGCATCGATGGGCACCTCGGCAAACTCGTCGGTGAAGTTGCCGGCCGTGTCATGCTCCAGCAGGCTGTAGAGCGAGCCCAGCGGGTCGTAGGCCTGCTCACCGCCGCTCTTGTCGATCTCGTCGACCACCATCACCGGGTTGGCGTACTGACCCTCAACCAGCGTTTCGAACACCTTGCCGGGTCGAGCGCCCTTCCACTGACTGGAAGCGCCTGACAGGATCCAGCCGGCCGTCATGGCGCTCATCGACAGAAAGCCGTAGCCGGTGCCCAGCAGCTGCGCGATCTCGCGCGCGAAGTGGGTCTTGCCCACCCCGGGCGGGCCCAGCAGCAGCATGGGGGTGAGTTCGAGCGCGTCGGTGCTGTCGGCGCACAGTGCGAGCTGGCGCCGGAGGTCGTCGAGCACGTCATGGAAATTGGGCAACTCGTCGTAGAGGTGCTCCATGGCCGGCAGGCCCGATGGCTTGACCTGAAAGCGCTCCGGGCCTTTCTCGAGCATGCGCTCATAGGTGGCGCGCAAGGCCTCGTGCTCCCGCGGCGGCAGCTTGCCCAGCCGCTTCTCGACATCGTCGAGTCGGTAGACATGCCGCATGTGCGCAATCGGAATGCGCCCCTGGAAGTCGTCTCGTTGAACGGGTACGAGATCGGTACAGCTGCTCATTTCAGCCCTCCAGACAACCACGTCGTGCTGGGATCATTGCAGCAAAGCCCTGAACGCCCCAGCCCGCAATCAAGGGAGATGTTTTGCTTCTTATCACCGCATGGCGGGGGCCCGCAAGGGCCGCAGGGGCAAACCCCAAAGAAAAAGGGCCACGGCGGTAAACCGTGGCCCAATCAAGAGCGTGATGACAGCGTCTGAAAACGACTTTCAAATGTAACAAGTGCGGCGCGTCGCGTCGATCCTCCTTTTGGAGGAAGCCGTATCGGACACTTTGCCTTGTCCGCTCAGCAGACGTGCGGATGGGGAGACGCTGGGGCCAGCCGGATCCCCCGCTGCGCCACGGCCACGACGGCCTGGGTGCGCGTGTTCACGCGCAGCTTGCGGAAGATGGCGGCCAGATGCGTCTTGACGGTGGATTCCGACAGCGCCAGGCGACGGCAGATCTCTTTGTTGGGCTTGCCTTCGAGCAGCAAGCGCAGCACATCGAGCTGACGCGCCGACAGGCCCAGGTCCGCCGCGCCCACGTCCCCCACCCCACCGACACCATCGTCCAGCGTCACAAAGCCCGAATCGTTGGCGGCGTGGGGCAGATCGGGCAGGTAGACGCCGCCCGTCAACACGCACTCCAGCGCCCGCTGCATCTCGACAGCCCTCGCAGTCTTGGGAATGAAGCCCAGAGCGCCGGCATCGATGGCCGACATCACCACGTCAACCCGCTCGTCGGCCGACAGCACCACGACTGGCACGAGCGGCGCCAGCCGCCGCCACGCCGTGAGCGTGTCCAGACCATGATGATCTGTCAGCGTCAGGTCCAGCAGCACCAGCCCCAGGTCGGGATGACGGCGCATGACGTCGGCGGCCTCGCGCAGGCTGCCAGCCTCGTGCACCTCGAGTGCCGGCAGCGCCGCCGTCTGCGCATGCTGAAGAATCAGCAGACGCAGGCCCTCCCGGAACAGCGCGTGGTCGTCGACAAGAAGTAACTTCATGCACGAATCGTAGCGAGCCGTGGGCCCGCTGCCCAGCCCTTCAAGGCCGCCCCCCCATAAGGAGGGACGCCTTGTCCGGCTTTCCGGGTGGTCCGGGAGCAATCCGTGGCGTGGCTGTCTCATGCCCGTCCAAGGGCATGAGACCCAGCGTGCGCAATGAAGAATGCCTACTTCACCCAGGTGTTCATCTGCATGATGGGCATCATCACCGACATCACGATCAGCATCACCACCAGGCCCATCGACACGATGAGCAGGGGCTCCAGGATGGTCGCGATGGCCAGGGCCTTGCGCTGCACCTCGGTCGACAGCTGCTGCGCCGCGCGCTGCAGCATCTGGGGCAGCTGACCGGTCTGCTCGCCCAGCCGGGCAAACATCGACAGCAGACCCGGGAAGCGCTTCTTCGCCGCCAGCGCCGAGGCCAGCGGCGCGCCTTCGCGCACCTGCACCAGGGCATCCATGGCGTCGGCGCGCATGGCCCGGTTCGACAGCGTTTCGGCGGCCGCCTGCAGTGCTTTCAGAATGGGCACGCCCGAGCCCGCCAGCATGGCCAGCGTGCCGGCAAAGCGGGCGGCGTTGTAGCCCCGCGCCAGCCGCCCGATGATGGGCAGCTCCAGCCAGGCCGAATCGAAGCGCAGGCGGAAATCTTCGTTGCGGCGGGCAAACGCCAGCCCGACACCGCCACCGATCAGCCCCAGGCCGAGCAGCCAGCCCCAGTTCTGCATGAAGGCGCTCAGCCCCAGCATGAACTGCGTGAGCATGGGCAGCGCCCGCTTGCTGCTGGAGAACACCTGCGCCACCTGCGGCACCACGAACACCAGCAAGGCCACGACGATCAGCACGGCAAACACCGAGACGATGGCCGGATACAGCGTGGCGCCGATCAGTTTGGATTTGAGCTGCTGCTGCTCTTCCAGGTCGGTGGCCAGCTTGTCGAGCACGGCGCCCAGCTGGCCGCTTTGCTCGCCAGCCGCCACCACCCCCCGGTAGACCTCATCGAACTCGCGCGGCGAGCTTGCCAAGGCCCGCGCGAACGGCGAGCCCGCGTTGACCTCGGCCCGCAGATGGGCGACCAGCTCGCTCTGGCGCGGGTCTTCGGCCTCATCGGCCAGCGCCGTCAGCGCGCGTTCCAGCGGCAGACCGGCCACGACCAGACCGGCCAGCTGCCGCGTCCAGATCGACAGCTCCGACGGCGAAAACACGCGCCGCTGGAACAGCTTGCGCGAGGCCTGGGCGCTGCCCTGCACGACCACCGCGTCAACCTGCAGTGGCACCAGGGCCTGCAGGCGCAACTGCGCGCGCGCGGCCTTGGCGTTGTCTGCGTCGACCAGACCGTTGATGGTCTTGCCGGTGGCATCCAGGGCTTCAAAGCGAAAGGCAGGCATCTGAGGGGGTTCCGATCAAGGGCGCGCGGCGCCTCATTCGCGCGTGACGCGCAACACCTCTTCCAGCGAGGTGACGCCTTGCGCCACCAGCCGATCGCCATCGTCGCGCATGGTCTTCATGCCATTGAGCTGCGCCACCTCGAAGAGCTTGGCCTCGGACGCCTGGGCGTGGATCAGCGCGCGCACCTCGTCGTCGGCCACCATGAGCTCGTACACGCCGGTTCGGCCCTTGTAGCCGGTCATCCCGCATTCGCTGCAGCCCACCGGGTGCCAGCGTCCTTGATCGTCTTCGCGCTTGCAGTGCACGCACAGCTTGCGCACCAGACGCTGGGCCAGCACGCCCAGCAGCGACGACGACAGCAGAAAGGGCTCGATGCCCATGTCGGTCAGACGGGCCACGGCCGAAGGCGCGTCGTTGGTGTGCAGCGTGGCCAGCACCAAGTGACCCGTCAGCGAGGCCTGCACCGCGATCTGGGCGGTTTCCAGGTCACGGATTTCACCGATCATGATGACGTCCGGATCCTGACGCAGGATGGCGCGCAGCGCCTTGGCAAACGTCAGCTCGATGCGGTGATTGACCTGGGTCTGGCCGATGCCGGGCAGCTCGTACTCGACCGGGTCTTCGACCGTCAGCACGTTGGTGGTGGCCGCGTCGACCGTGGCCAGACCCGCGTACAGCGTGGTCGTCTTGCCCGAGCCAGTGGGACCGGTAACCAGCACGATGCCGTGCGGCTGGCGCAGCAGGCGCTTGAACTGGTCGAGCGTGTCGCCGCTCATGCCCAGCGATTCGAGCGTGAACTTGTTGGCGTCGCCTTTGTCGAGAATCCGCAGCACGGCACGCTCGCCATGGGCCGACGGCAAGGTCGAGACGCGCACGTCGACCGCGCGGCCGCCAATGCGCAGCGAAATGCGGCCGTCCTGCGGCAGGCGTTTTTCAGAGATGTCGAGCTCGGCCATGATCTTCAGGCGCGAGATCAGCGCGGCGTGCAGTGCCTTGTTGGGCTGCACCACCTCACGCAGCGTGCCGTCCACCCGGAAGCGCACGACCGAGTTGCGCTCGTAGGCCTCGATGTGGATGTCGGACGCACCGTCTTTCGCGGCCTGCGTCAGCAGCGCGTTGAGCATGCGGATGATGGGCGCGTCGTTGCTGGCTTCGAGCAGATCTTCGACCGCAGGCAGGTCCTGCATCATGCGCGAGAGGTCGACGGCGCTTTCGACCTCGCCGACCACGGCGGCGGCGCTGCCTTCACCGGCTGCATAGGCCGCCGCAATGCGTTGCGACAGGGCCTCGGGCGTGTCCTGCTCGACGGTGTGCACCGGGTGCTTGCGCAGCACCTCGGACAGCGCCGCGGGCGACACCGTCTGGCTGGCCCACAGCGTCAGGCGCTGGCCGTCGTGCTCGAGCAGCATGCCATTGGCCCGCGCATAGGCGTAAGGCAGGGGATGGCGCATGGGCATGGCCGTTCTCCGTGCTCAGCGGGGGGCGACCGGCGTCGCCGTGGCAGCCGGCGTCGCTGGCGACAGCCGAGGCGCGTAGCCCGAATCGGCCGGCATCACCACCGTGGGCGCAGGTGCGCGCGGGTCGTCCAGCGGCTGCGTGACCGGTGGCATGGACAGCTGGTTGCTGAGCCGGAGCGGATCCAGCTGCGGCACCTCGTTGATGCCCATGACAGCATTGGGCATGGGGATGCTGTCGATCTGGCGCTGACGCATGAATTCGTAACGATCCAGTGTGAGCGCATTGCTCGCGTCTTGCGTGCGCATTACCACCGGACGCAGGAAGACCATCAGGTTCGATTTCTTGCGCGTGCGCTGCTGGTTCTTGAACAGGTGCCCCAGCACGGGCAGGTCGCCCAGCAGCGGCACCTTGTTCTCGCCGTCACCATACTCGTCCTTCATCAGGCCGCCCAGCACCAGCACCTGGCCGTCGTCGACCACCACGGTGGTCTCGATGGAGCTCTTGGACGTGGTCGGACCGTTGTTGCCGGCCGTGGACGACACGCGCGCGTCTTCCTGGAAGATCGTCATGCGCACGGTGCCACCCTCGCCGACCTGGGGACGCACACGCAGCGTCAGGCCCACGTCCTTGCGCTCGATGGTCTGGAACGGGTTGACCGAGCCACTGTTCGCACCGGTGTTGGTGAAGCTGCCGGTCACGAACGGCACGTTCTCGCCCACGATGATCTTGGCTTCTTCGTTGTCCAGCGTCACCAGATTGGGCGTGGACAGGATGTTGCCACCGGCCTCGGTCTTGAGGAAGTTGGCCAGGGCGCCCAGGCTGTAGCTGCCATCGCTCAGGCGGCGCGCCACGCCCACGGTGAAGCCCTCCAAGCCCGCCAGCGCCTGCACGCCGCCGGAGACCGCACCGACCAGGCCCTGCCCGCCAGTCACTGGCAGGTTGGTGCCGGCACCCACAATGTTGCGGTCACCTGTGGCGCCCGCCCACTGCACGCCCAAACGGGCGGCCTTCTCGGCATCGACCTTGACGATCATCGCCTCGATGTAGATCTGCGCCCGGCGGCCATCGAGCTGGTCGATCACGGCCCGCAGTTGGCGGTACAGCGAATCGGTCGCGGTGATGATCAGCGAGTTGGTGGCCGGGTCGGCCTGGATGAAGCCCCCTGTGGACGGTTGGGCCGATGCGCCCACCGGTGCGGTGGCCTGGCTGGACGCCCCACTGTTGGTCCCGCCGCCCGTGGTGTTGACGCCACCGGCCGCAGGGTTGGGCGTCGTCGGTGTGGGCGCAGCGCCGCCGCCGGCATTGCCTGCCGCCGCGCCACCACTGCCCGGGAAGGCCGCACGCAGCACCTGGGCCAGCTTGACTGCATCGGCGTTGCGCAGGTAGACGACGTGGATGCCGCTGCCGCCCAGCCCCCCCTGTCCGGGTCGGTCCAGCCGCTGCACGACGTTGCGTATGAGGGCCAGACGCGCCGCGTTGGGCGCGCGGACAAGCAGGGTGTTGGTGCGCGGGTCGGCCATCACGATGGTGCCCTGCGCGCCGGCCGCACCCGGCGCGGCGCCACCGCCGCCGCCATCGGCCAGGCGCTGCACCATGGGCGCCACATCCGCAGCGATGGCGTACTGCAACGGGATGGCTTCGGCATCCGTGTTGGTCGGGATGTCGAGCGCAGCGATCATCTGCGCGATCCGCTGCAGGTTGTCGGCGTAGTCGGTGATGACCAGCGTGTTCGTCGACGGGTTGGCGTTGATCGTGTTGTTCGGGCTGATCAGCGGACGCAACACGGTCACCAGGTTGTTGGCGTTTTCGTGCGTGAGCCGGAAGATCTGGGTGAGCACCTGGTCGCCCGAGCGGCGCACGCTGCCGACGTCTACCGTGCCGGTCTGCAGCTTGGCCTCGGCTTCGGGCACGATCTTCAGCAGGCCTGAGACCTCGACCAGCGCGAAGCCCTGCCCGCGCAGCGCCGCCAGGAAGTTCAGGTAGGCCTCACGCGGCGTCAGCGGCTGTTCGCTGTACAGCGTGATGGCGCCCTTCACGCGCGGGTCGACCAGGATCTGACGGTCGACGATGGCCGCCATGGCGCGGGCCACGCCCTCGATCTCGGCGTTGACGAAATTCAGCGTGACCGACGGGCCGCCCTTCTTCAGCGGCGCGGCCGAAGCGAGCCCCAGGCCCGTCAGGGGCAGGATGCCGGTGTGGGCGAAGCTCAGGGCCAGCGCCGTCACCAGCGCAGTGGCACGGGGGCGAGTCAGAAAGCGGTGCTTCATGCCTTATCCGATCGAAATGACGGAGCGCTCGCCCTCGCGGCGCCCGATGATGTTCAACAAATTGTCCAGCGCGTCGCGCTCGGCCTCACTGGCCCGCGCCTCGCCACGGAAGTACACGCCGGCCGGGCGCCATTCGCCCTGGCCGGTGAGGCTCAGCGCACCTTCTTCGGTACGCAGGCTGAGCGCCGCCTGGCCTTCACCGTCGGCACGCACCTCGAAACGGTAGGAGCCGAGGCTGTCGAGCGTGGTGAGGCTGGAAGACACATCGTCCAGCGCCACCACGGCCATGCCTTGCAGCCGCACGCGGCCCTGGACCCACTCGAAGCCAAAACCACTGGCTGAGAGGCGGGCCACGCCCTCGAGTTGCAAGGTGTTCCACGGGGTGCCCAGCCCGGCCAGCCATGCGGCAGGCCAGCGGGCCAGCTCGCCCGTGCGCTCGGCCTGGCTGCCCGGCGCCGGCACGACAGCCAACCGCACACGGCCCCAGCCCGGTGTCAGCCGCAAGGCCACCGGCTCGGTGATGCAGCAGTCCTGCTGCAGGCTGACATCCAGCCCGCCGCGGCCCAGCGACAGGCGCCAGTTCAGGCGCCCCGGCAGTGCACGGGCATCACGGCTGCCCGCACCGCCCGTCAGCACCACGACCGCGTTGCCACGCCAGACCGTGCCGCGCGAGTCGGCCAGGAGCAGGCGCCCCTCTGTGAGTGAGAGCACCCCTTGCGCCAGCCAGGGCGCCGGCGCATAGGCCAGGATGCCGACCAGCGAGCCGAGGCCGACGCCCCACCAACCCCAGCGACGCCCCGCCTTGCGCATGTTCTCCCAGCGGGCGATCTCGAGCGTGGACTCGAGCCAGCGGGTGGTCAGCGCCGTGGCGCCTTTGAACCAGGCGGGGCGGCGTTGGAAGAGTGACAGGCCTGCCATGATGGTTCCTCAGCGTTCACCCAGGCCGTTGCCCAGCGCCAGCACGATGTTGCCGCTGAATGCGCCGGCCGCCGCAGGCTGGACTTCGGCTTCGGTCACGCGGGCCCGGGCCGCGCCGCGGGCTTCCTGCAGCCAGTCGGCCAGCGCCCCGCCGGGGATGTCGGTGAATGTCAGCGTGGCGCGCTCGCCTTGCAGCGTCAGCCGCGCCGTACCGCCCAGCCGCTCGGAGGCCGCGCGCAAGGCGGCTTCGGCCTGTACCGGCGGCACAGGCGGCCGCTGGCGCAATGCCTGCGCCTCCTGCGCGAGACGCCGCATGGACTCGAGTTCGACCTCGACAGCTTGCATGCGCTCAGGCATGGCGCTCAGCGTGCGCCACGCAGGCCGCAGGCCCACCATCACGACCAGCACCAAGAGCAACACCCAGCCGGTGGCCTGCACCAGGCGACGCTCTCGCGGAGCCAATGCGGTCCAGCGCTCCTGCATCTGCTGGCGCCACTGAGCCAGCGCCTGTCCTTGTTCAGTCATGGCACATCGTTCCCGTCAGCGACCAGGCACCTGCCCGGCCGGCAGCGCGCTCAACAGCACGCGGCCATCACCACTGTCTTGCGCCTGCAAGCCCGCACGGGCCATGCGCACACGGAAGAAGTCGGCCTCCGCCGGCCCCCAGTTTGGCGGCAGGGTCAGCGCGAGTCCTTCTGACCCGTAGCGGAAGGCACCCAGCGTGCGGTCTTCCGGCCAGGCACGCACGACCGCGGCCAGCATGGCCTCCAGATCGGCATCGCCCGGGACACCGGCCAGCATGCGCAGCGCATCGGTTTCGCGACGCATCTGGGCCGCAGGATCGACCACCACCTGCACCTGCGGATAGGCCTGCTTGAGCAGCTGCGCCATCTCGGCCTTGCGGGTCTTGAGCAGGCGCTCCTGATGCCAGGCCCACAGGTTCAACCCCAGCACCTGAACGACGATCAGCACGGCCAAGCCCATGCGGGCAGGCCGCCATTGCGGGCCCATCAGGCGACGCCACTGGTCGTTGAAGGCGTACACGCCCTTGCTGCGCGGCGTGAGTTCGAACTGCAGCAGGTTCCACAACGAGCGCGCAGCCAGCAGCAGATGTTCCGACTCGGTCTGTACCGTGACCGGACGGCCGAGCCAGCGCTCGGCAGGCGCGGCCACCGGCGGGGTGGCCAGCACGCGCGTCTGAGGCGGCAGCGGGTCAGGCAACAGCACGTGGGCCAACGTGCCGGTCAGCGGCCAGGTGGCCACGCCTTCGGTGGTCGACCAGCTCAGCATCACGCCAGCGGCACCATCGCTGCCCGGATCGACCCCTTCCTGCGCCTCATGGAACAAGGCCGTGGCCGGCTCGTCAGGCGCCAGACCCGGCACCACGCGGTCCACACGCAGCTTGGCCTTCTCCAGCGCCATCAGCTGACTGGTCAACCAGGTATGGTCGCATGCGGCGACCCAGCAGGGCTGGCCCACCTTGGCCTGCGGCGACAGCGCCAGGTGCAGGTCTTCCGGGTCGTCCAGTACGGCGTCTTCGAGCATCCCAGCCAGCGCCGCGCGCAGGCGCGACGCAGGCGCCTTGGGCAGGGTGATGCGGTGCCAGCTCAGGTCGGTCGGCGCCATCACGGCCACCACGCTGTCGGCACGCGGCAGCATGGGCGCCGTGCAGCGGCCCTGACGCCCCAACGACAGGCCATCGGGGCTCAGCACATAGGCGTACTCCCGGGGCCCCGAGGGCGTGGACGACTCACCACCGTCTGCGTCTGCGACGTGCCGCGGACGAGCCGGCAGTTGGATGATGAGGATGCTCATGCCCTGGGGAAATGCTGGTCGGAATGTGACATGTTGCCAAGCTTATTGGCCTTTCCATTGTAGGAGCGGCGAAATAAGGGCCGTTTAAGGATGAATACCTGCTTTACGTCGCAAAGCTGCCCACTGTCTGGCGAGCCTTCAACGCGCAGGCGCTGCACCGGTCAGGTCCAGACCCGAGAAGCGCGACTGGTGACGCACCAGCACGTCGCCGCCGCTGCGCTGCACCAGGTGGCGTTGCTCGATGACGTTGTCTTCGTAGCGCAGGCGGCCGCGCACCTCGAAGTAATCGGTGGTCACGGCCAGGCGAGAGAAGTCCCAGTTGCCCGCGCCGAGGATGTTGTTGAGCTCTTCGGTGACACGCAGGGGCGTGCGCTGGCGAGCCTGCACCACACGGGCCGCCCGGCCCAGGTCGAGGTTGTCCACCACGGCCGCGATCACCTCGCGGGGGGCGGTGTTGACGTTGACCTTGGTGGCGTCGGGTAGCACGGTGACATACGGCCGCAGGCGTTCCACCGTGCCGGCATCCAGCCCCAGCCACGTCAACTGGTCGGCCGTGGCGGGCATCAAGGGGGCCCGGGTCAGCCCATCGGGCCCACCCAGCGCGGTGAGCGCCTCGGCGTCGTCCAACTGGGTGGCCCGCACGGCCAGACTCGCGCGGCGCCACCCATCGGCAATGCCATCGGCCAGCGACGGCGACAGGCCGGCGAACTCGCACAGGCGGCGCAACACGGCCAACTCGGTCGGCACCACCTTGCCATCGCCGTCGAGCAGGTTGCGCAGGTTGTAGCGCGAGGCCGCATCGTCCACCTTGCCCGACAGGAAGGCCTCCGGCGCGGTGTCTTCCTCACCCACCGTGTTGGTGGCGTCGGCCGCCAGAAAGGTCGACAGGCGCGCTTCGGCCAGCGGCACGGCCCAGGGCTCACCCAGGTGGTCGGCCCCGCCGCTGCGCTGGTCTTCGCGCAGGATGAGCCGCGCCCAGTCGAGCGCGCCGCTGAGCACCCAGCCGGCCTGCGTGCGCACCCGCTCGGCCGCTTCCACCTGCACGGCGCGCCACTGTTGCCACACCATCGAAGCAGCCAGTGTGGCCACGAGGGTGACGATGACCATGGCCGACAGCAGGGCAGCGCCGCGCTGGCGCCCGCGCACCACAGAAAGGTTGGACGGGGTGTGCGTGATCATCAGTTGTTCGTCTGTGGCGCGATCATCATGTCACGCGTGAGGTTGCCACCAAAGCCACTGCCCTCGGCCAGCACCAGCTGCACCCGCAGCGCCTGCGGCATCTGCACCATCCCTTGCACCACGTTCCCGGTGGACTGACAGTTGCTCAATGAGCCATCGCGGAAACAGAACACCTGCCACTGGCCAATGCCCTCCAGCGCCACCAGCGCGCCCGGCTCACTGCCTTGCAGCTGCGCCGCACGCTGCCAATGCTGCTGCAACTCGCCGACCCGCGTGGTTTCAGGGCTGGCCCAGCGCAACAACCGCCCATCGCGCACGAGCCAGGTCACGACCTGTACACCACCCACCGCGCGACGCGTCAGCCGCAACTGGCCGCCGTCAAACTGCAGGCCGGGGACGATGAGCGTGTCGGTCACCTGCCCGAGATCGGCCTCCCATTGGGTCATCACCGACTGCACGCGCAGCGTCTGGCGCAGCTTGTCCTCGGCCACCTGCCGTGAGGTCGAGATCGCATCCATGCCCTTCCATGCGGTGGCCGCCAGCACCGACAGGATCAACAAGGCCACGAGCACCTCGATGAGCGTGAAGCCGTGCAACTGGCGAAAGGGGCGTGTGACGGGCCTGGACATGGTGATCAGAACCGGGACAGCACCGTCGACAGGCGCACGATGGATTGCTGCTGCTCGTCGAACACCTGAGCGTCGACGCGACGGAAGTTCGGGTTGGGTGTGGGCCGCACGACCATGCGCCCCTGCAACTGGCGCCCGAGCTGCACACAGCCGAAGTCGCTGTCGCCCACCGGCGGGTAGGCCTTGGTCAGGCGCAGCGCCGTGAGCTGATTTTCAGCGCACCACTGCGCCACCATGAGGTCATCCATGCGCTGGGCATTGACCGTGAGGCCCCCGGCGGCCTTGATGCCGGCAGACAGCGTGATGGCCACGATGGCCAGCGCCACGAGCACCTCGACCAGCGTCATGCCCCGTGCCGCCATGTGGCACGTCGCCATGGGATCAACGTGCCGCCGCAAGGCTGCCCCCCGGCACGGGCGCGCCCTGTTCGGCCTCCCCGTTGATCACGGCAAATGCTCCCAGGCCATCGGTGCCGATCAGCAACTGTCGCTCGCCCAGGCGCAGCAACACGCTTTGCGCGCCGATCACCGGCTCGGGCCCCAGCACGATGCTGCGCCCGCCCACGACCTCGGCGCGCACCTCGCGCTCCAGCCAGGTCAGCGAGGGTTGCAAGGGTGGCGGCAGGCCGATGAACTGGTAATCGGATTCGGCATCGCGCCCCTGCGGCACCCACAGTACCGTCATGGCGCCCGCACGGGCCTGGGTCCGGGCCGACTCGAGCAAGGCCACGAGCCGGGCAGCCTCGCGCTCCAGCCGCGTGGCCGCCGGGTCGGGCACCGCAAAGCTCACCACCGCCGTGGTGATGGCGATCATCGCGACCACGACCATCAGCTCCAGCAAGGTGAAGCCGCGCGCGCGACGCGACAGCGGCGGCTTACTCCCAGGAGCCGATGTCGGCATCCTTGCCTTCGCCGCCGGGCTGGCCGTCTGCACCGAAGCTGAACACATCCACGGGCCCCTTCACGCCGGGGTTGGCGTACTGGTACGCGTTGCCCCAGGGATCCCGGGGCAGCTTCTCGAGGTAGCTCTTCCAGTTGGGTGGCACAGGCGGCGTGGCTGGACGCGTGACCAGCGCCTGCAGGCCCTGCTCGGCTGTGGGATAGCGCTGGTTGTCCAGACGGTAGAGCTTGAGCGCCTGCATGATGTTGGCGATGTCGGTGCGCGCAGCCGTGACCCGGGCGTCATCCGCGCGGTCGAGCACGTTGGGGACGATCAGCGCAGCCAGCAGGCCGATGATCACCAGCACCACCATCAATTCGATCAGGGTGAAGCCGCGACGCACGCGTCGGGCCAGGGCGCCGGCATGGCGGGGAAGGCGCTCAAACATCGTCATATCCAATTCAAACGGTCACGAAAAACGGTCCAAAAGGCGACACACCGCCCTGCGGCGAGCCTGGGCTGCCAGCATGCCTGACGCCTGGACCCGCGGGATGCGGGATGAACCCGGGGTTACCCGGCCAGTTCGTCACGCTGGCAGCGTTGAACAACCATCATAATGGCCGGACCATGGCATCACGTATCTTTGCGTTCATTCTGTGGGCGGCCGTGGCCGCCAGCCTGGCCTACTGGGGTCTGCGCTGGCTCGCGCCGGCCACGGGTGTGCCGGCTTCGGCCACCTCGGTCAAGCTCGGCGGCCACATACAGGGCGACTATCGGCGCCTGTTCGTGGCCCAGTCGGACCAGACCGCATCGGGTGAGCCAGCGCCTGACCCAGGCGCCGCAGCGCAGCTGGTCAGCCGGCTGCGCATCCTGGGCGCCGTGGCCTCGGCCGGCACAGGCGGGGGCGTGGCGCTGATGTCGATCGACGGCAAGCCGCCACGCGCCGTGCGCGTGGGCAGCGTCATCGATGGCGACATGGTGCTGCTCGCGCTCAACCAGCGCCAGGCCGAGATCGGCCCGGCTGCCGGCCCAGCGCTGGCCCGCGTCGACCTGCCGGTGCTGCCACCGCCGTCCACGGGCACACTGCCGCCCCCTCAGGGTGTCGAGCCCGCGTCAGCCGCCCCCCTCTCGCCTGCGCGCACCGCGCCGGGCCGCATGGGCGGCGATGGCAGTGACGGCAGTGACGACAACGGCACTTGAACAGACCGCTGCGCGCCGCACGCGTCAGCGCAAGAACAGCCGGTAGACCGGGTTGCGCGTCTCGTCCACGTACACATAGCCCAGCCGGTCGAGCACAGCCGAGATCTCGCCCGCCTCGCCTTTGGGCACCTGCAGCCCCACCAGGATGCGGCCGTAGTCTGCCCCCTGGTTGCGGTAGTGGAACAGGCTGATGTTCCAACCAGGCGGCAGGCTGGTCAGAAAGCCCATCAGCGCGCCGGGCTTCTCTGGGAAGACGAAGCTGTACAGCCGCTCGCCCTGGGCCAGGGCCGAGCGCCCCCCCACCATGTGGCGGATGTGGGTCTTGGCCAGTTCGTCGTGCGTGAGGTCCACCGTGCGAAAGCCTTCGGCCTCGAACTCGCGCGCAATGCGGCGTGAATCGCCTTTCTCGCGCGTGCTCAGACCCACGAACACATGGGCCTCGCGTTCGTCCGAGATGCGGTAGTTGAACTCGGTCACGCTGCGCGGACCGATGACTTCGCAGAAGCGCTTGAACGAGCCGCGCTCTTCCGGAATGGTCACCGCCAGCAGCGCCTCGCGCTCTTCGCCCACTTCCGCGCGCTCGGCCACAAAACGCAGCCGGTCGAAGTTCATGTTCGCACCGCAGTTGACCGCGATGTAGGTCTTGCCCTGCCCGCCATGCCGCTCGGCGTACTGCTTGATGGCGGCCACGCCCAGCGCGCCAGCCGGCTCGACGATCGAACGCGTGTCCTGGTAGATGTCCTTGATGGCCGCGCACACCGCATCGGTGTTGACGATCACGAACTCGTCGACCAGTTCGCGCGTGAGCCGCAGCGTCTCTTCACCCACCAGCTTGACCGCCGTGCCATCCGAGAACAGCCCGACCTCGCTGAGCGTGACCCGGTCGCCCGCCTTGACCGAGCGCACCATGGCGTCCGAGTCGCTCATCTGCACGCCGATCACCTTGATCTCGGGCCGCACGGCCTTGACGTAGGCAGCCACGCCGCTGATGAGCCCGCCGCCCCCGATGGCCACGAAGATCGCATCGATCGGGCCGGCATGCTGACGCAGGATTTCCATCGCCACCGTGCCCTGGCCCGCGATCACGTCGGGGTCATCGAACGGATGGACAAAGGTCATGCCCTTCTTGCGCTCAAGCACCTTGGCGTGCTGGGCCGCATCGGAGTAGCTGTCGCCGTGCAGCACGATCTGCACATTGTCACCACCGAAATGGCGCACAGCGTCGATCTTGACCTGCGGCGTGGTGGTGGGCATCACGATGGTGGCCTGGCAGCCCAGGCGCTTCGCCCCGAGTGCCACGCCCTGTGCGTGGTTGCCGGCGGATGCGCAGATCACGCCCTTGGCCAGATGGGCCGCGCTGAGCTTGGCCATCTTGTTGTAAGCGCCGCGCAGCTTGAAGCTGAACACGGGTTGCAGGTCTTCGCGCTTGAGGTAGATGTGGTGGCCGAGCCGGCGCGACAGCGAGCGCGCCTCGTCCAGCGGGCTTTCGATGGCCACGTCATAGACGCGGGTGGTCAGGATGCGCTGGAGGTAGTCCTGGATGCTCAAGGCCCCCGCTTGGCCCGCCGGTTTGCGGGCAGCCTTGGCCGCCGTCTTCTTCTTGCTGGGTTGAGGCTGGGGCTGATCGGTGGCCTTGGGGGCCTTGCGCGCGGCGGGCGCTTTGGGCATGGGGAACTCCGGGCTCGGGGAAGGGTCGAGCCCGCAAGTCTAGCGTGCGCCGCCCATGCCACGCAGATGCGGCGCGGTCGCCTCGCCCATCAGGATGCGCAAATACGCCTCCTGACGGGCCCGCGCCCGTGCACGCCACCACCGCGCCAGTGGGGGCACGGCCTGACAAACCAGGCTGCCCAGCGCCAGCGGCCCCAGCAACATCACGGGGTACCACGGCAGCGCAACAGGCAGGCCCAGGCGCCGCATGCCATCGGCGCCGACAAACCAGCGCACCAGGCTCAGGTGGCGCGCGCGGTTGACACGCCCGCGCAAGGCGGCCCACCGGGGATAGTGGCGCTGCAGCGGCTCGTCGGCCAGGGCGCGGGCCAGCGCCACGCTACCCTCATCCGGCGGTGCCTGGCTGAGCAGGTTCTGATAGAGCCACAAGCGCCCGGTGCGCTCGTCGTCACACAGCCAGGCCTCGTCCACCCCCATCAGCCAGCCGATGTGGCGCCAGAGGTGCATCACATCATCGGCCTGCTGACGGGTCAGGCAGATGCCGGTGGTGCGCAGCGCGATCAACTGCACCACGCTGAACGCCAGGTAGGTGGCCTGCATGTCGACCTGGTTGACGGGCAGCCCCCAGTCATCGGCCCGCCAATCGGGCGAGCGCATCAGCTGCGCGCGCACCAGCGCGTGCATCACGCGCACACGGGCGGTCGACAGAAAGCCCGGGGCGCCAGGTGCCATGCCGCCATCGGCCGTGCAGGCCAGCCACCAGGCGGTGGTTTCCGCCACCCGCCGCTGCGCCCCGCGGTGCAGGGCGCCCGTCAGCAGCAGCGGCTGGTTGATCGCCGAAGCCTGATAGCCGGCCATCAACCCCGCATCGCGCAGCACCATCATGCCGTGCAGGCCGGTGGCCTGCAGCACGCGCGCCCCCCGCGCAGCCCGCAAGGGATCGAGCCACGGGGGCGGAGCACACAAGGCCCGCACGTAGTCACGCACAGGCTGAGGCAAGGCAAGGTCACGGCCTGCGCCCTCGCCCGCGCGCAGCGCCGCTTCCAGTGTGGACCACCCGGCCGGCGCGCCAACCTGCTTCATCCAGGCCACGAGGGCATCCGCAGGCGGATCGCCCAGCCACAAGCCCTCGCCCAGCCGCTGCCACTGCCGTTCGTCCGGCACCGGCTCGGGCCCGCGGATCAGCCACCGCAGACGCGCGGCCATGCGCCGGGCGATCGCGCGATCGGCCCCATGCCGGCTGGGCGCCACGGTGCGGGTTGATGGGGCAGCAGAGGTCGAGACGGGCGTGGTGGCAGAGGGCATGAGCGGATGCTGCCTGCGACGCGGCGGGGCGTCACTGTCCGCAGCCGCCAGCCGGGTGGCGGCTCACGCCGCCGAGCGGTTACCGGAATGCGGACACCCTTTCGCGGCCCCAGGTAGAGATGACACCGGGTCAGGCACATGCATGAGCTCGCGGTGGGCCAGCTGCTGGCGTCGGCCCCATCGGCGCGCCAATGGACGCAGCGGCGGCAACAGCCACCGGCTGACGGACCCCACCGCGTGCGGCAGCCACACCAGCAAAGGGTACCAGGGCAGCGTGGGCGGCAAGCCCAGATTGCGCATGCCTTGCCGACCCACAAACCACCGCACCAGGCTCAGGTGGCGAGCGCGGTCGAACCGTCCGCGCCAGCGCCGGCCCCAACGGTAAGGCCGGCCCAGTGGTTCGTCCATCAAGGCCCGGCCCAGCTTCACGCTGGTGTCGTCAGACGGCGCCTGACTCAGCAGGTTGCGGTAGAGCAGCACGCGCCCCACGGCTTCATCGTCACACAACAGGGCATCTTCCACGCCCATGAGCCAGCCGATGTAGCGCCACAGGTGCATCACGGCATTCGCATCGCGACGGCTGAGCCACTCGCCGGTCATGCGCAGGGCCAGTAGCTGCACCGTGCTGAAGGCCAGGTAGGTGGCCTGCATGTCGAGCTGGTTGATGGGCAAGCCCAGATAAGCAGCATCCCAGTCGGGTTGCGCCTGCAGGCGGGCCCGCACCAGCGCATGCATCAGCCGCACTTTCAGTGTGAGCTGAAAGCCCGGCGCGCCGGGTGCCATACCGCCATCGGCCGTACAGGCCAGCCACCACTGCGCCGTTTCGGCCACACGTCGCTGCGCGCCCTGCTCGAGCGCGCCGGTGCGCACCAGGGTCTGGTTGATGGCCGAAGCCTGGTAGCCGGCCATGAGCCCTGCATCACGCAACACCAGCATGCCGTGGCGCCCTGTTGCCTGAAGCACCCGCGCGCCTCGGCGCAGGCGTGCGTCGTCCAGCCAAGGCGGGCGCGCGTGGGCTTGCAACACATAGGCCCGCAAAGGTGCAGGCCAGTCAAAACCATCGTTCGTCCGAGCGGCCAGACTGGCAGGGTTGGCCGCCAGTGCGCGTTCGATCACGGGCCACGCACGCGCCAGGCCGTGGGCCTGGGCCCATTGCACCACCGCGTCGGCCGCCGGGTCGCCGCGCCACAGCGCCATGCCCAGGGCGTGCCAGGTATCGGCATCGGGCTCGGGATCACCCCGCAACAGCATCCGCAATCGGGCTGCCATTTCGCGCGACCGTGAGAGATCGGCGCCGTGCCGCAAGGGTGGCGCGGACCACGGCCCAGGGCGCACGGCGGGCTGGTCACCTTCGATCGCCTGCTGTGCTGCACCTGCCGCCATTCGCCCTCCACCGCTGTCATGTGTGCGCCCATCTTGACGCAAAGCGCCAACGTGACCTCTGCCCACAAACACCAATCGGACACACCCTGAGGCGGGCGTGACAGCTGCTTACAGACCACTGGAACATGGCGCGACACTGGCGGCAACGGGGGCCACCCACGCGGTCGGCGAGCCCAAAAAGCAACAGCCCGCCAAGGCGGGCTGTTGTCAGGGAATGGCGAAGCCGTCGAAGCGGCCGCGCTTCACTTCTTGCGCATGCGGCGGATGGCAGCCAGCTGGGCCACCAGTTCGGCCAGCTCGCTCTGGGCGCGGGCCAGATCCAGCTCGCCCTTGGCGTTCTGCACGGCCTCTTCGGCCAGACGCTTGGCCTCGCTGGCCTTGGCTTCGTCCAGGTCCTTGCCGCGGATGGCAGTATCGGCCAGCACGGTCACGCAATGCGGCTGCACCTCCAGGATGCCGCCAGCCACGAAAACAAACTCTTCCTGGCTGTTGTCGGCGCGCTGGATGCGCACGGCGCCCGGCTTGATGCGGGTGATCAGCGGCGTGTGGCGCGGCAGGATGCCGAGCTCACCCACCTCGCCCGGCAGGGACACCAGCGTGGCCTCACCCGAAAAGATGGACTCTTCGGCGGAGACGACGTCAACGTGAATGGTGGACATATCGCGCTTTCAAAAAATTGATGAACGACTCTCGCAACGCCTCAACGGCTTTCGCGCAGGAAGGCGCTGCAAGAAGCAAGCGGTCGGTTCGGGATCAAGGCGCCGCGCACAGCCGGACTCAGAGTCCGGCGAGCACGGCAACGCCGAGCCCGGACCGAACGCGCCGCTTATTGCATCGTCTTCGCCTTCTCGAAGGCCTCGTCGATCGTACCAACCATGTAGAAGGCTTGCTCGGGCAGGCTGTCGCACTCGCCGTTCACAATCATCTTGAAGCCACGGATGGTTTCCTTCAGCGGTACGTACTTGCCGGGTGCACCGGTGAACACTTCGGCCACGTGGAAAGGCTGCGACAGGAAGCGCTGGATCTTCCGAGCGCGGGCCACCAGCAGCTTGTCTTCCGGCGCCAGCTCGTCCATGCCCAGAATCGCGATGATGTCGCGCAGTTCCTTGTAGCGCTGCAGCGTGCCTTGCACCTTGCGGGCCACCTGGTAGTGCTCTTCGCCCACCACGTGCGGGTCCAGCTGACGCGAGGTCGAGTCCAGCGGGTCCACGGCGGGGTAGATACCGAGCGAGGCGATGTCACGCGACAGCACCACGGTCGAGTCCAAGTGGGCGAAGGTCGTGGCAGGCGACGGGTCGGTCAAGTCATCCGCAGGCACGTACACGGCCTGGATCGAGGTGATCGAGCCAACCTTGGTCGAGGTGATGCGCTCTTGCAGACGGCCCATTTCTTCGGCCAGCGTGGGCTGATAACCCACGGCAGAAGGCATACGGCCCAGCAGAGCGGACACTTCGGTACCGGCCAGGGTGTAGCGGTAGATGTTGTCCACGAAGAACAGCACGTCACGGCCTTCGTCACGGAAGGACTCGGCCATCGTCAGGCCGGTCAGGGCCACGCGCAGACGGTTGCCCGGCGGCTCGTTCATCTGACCGTACACCATGGCCACCTTGGATTCGGCCAGGTTGTCCTGCTTCACGACGCCTGCGTCAGACATTTCGTGATAGAAGTCGTTGCCCTCACGGGTACGCTCGCCCACACCAGCGAACACCGACAGACCCGAGTGAGCCTTGGCGATGTTGTTGATGAGTTCCATCATGTTCACGGTCTTGCCCACACCGGCGCCACCGAACAGACCCACCTTGCCGCCCTTGGCGAACGGGCACACCAGGTCGATCACCTTGATGCCGGTTTCGAGCAGTTCGGTCGAAGGCGACAGCTCGTCATAAGCCGGGGCCTTGCGGTGGATCGAGGCGGTCTGGGTCTGGTCGACCGGGCCGCGCTCGTCGATGGGGTTGCCCAGCACGTCCATGATGCGGCCCAGCGTGGCGGGACCGACGGGGACGGTGATGGGGTTGCCGGTGTTGTTCACGGTCATGCCGCGACGCAGACCGTCGGACGAGCCCAGAGCGATGGTACGGACGATGCCGTCACCCAGCAGCTGCTGCACTTCCAGCGTCAGCGCCGAGCCATCCATCTTCAGGGCGTCGTAGACCTTGGGCATCTGGTTACGCGGAAACTCCACGTCCACCACGGCGCCAATGCACTGAACGATCTTGCCCACTGCTTGTTGCGTGTCAGCCATCTTTCGTTCCTTCAATTCAATTCAAAATCTTCGGATCAGACCGCAGCCGCGCCGGCCACGATCTCGGACAGTTCGGTCGTGATCGCAGCCTGACGGGTCTTGTTGTAGACCAGCTTCAGTTCCTTGATCACATTGCCTGCGTTATCGGTGGCGGCCTTCATGGCCACCATGCGGGCGGACTGTTCCGAAGCCATGTTCTCTGCCACAGCCTGGTAAACCAGCGCCTCAACGTAACGGACCATCAGCTCGTCGATCACCAGCTTGGCGTCCGGCTCATAGATGTATTCCCATGCATGAGTCGTCTCGCCAGCGAACTCGTCGGCCGCCAGGGGCAGCAGCTGCTGCACCATGGGCTCTTGCTTCATCGTGTTGATGAAGCGCGTGTAGCACAGGTACACGGCAGACAGTTCACCTGCGGCGTAAGCGTCGAGCAGCACCTTGACCGGGCCGATGAGCTTCTCCAGGTGGGGCGTGTCGCCCAGACCGACCACCTGCGCCACGATGTTGGCGCCGATGCGGTTGAAGAAGCCCGTGGCCTTGTTGCCAATGCTGACCACGTCGGCCTTGACGCCCTGACCTTCGAGCTCCTTGAGCTTGTTGGTCACGGCACGCAGCACGTTCGTGTTCAGGCCACCGCACAGACCCTTGTCCGTGCTGACCACGATCATGCCCACCTTCTTGCCACCCTGGTTGGGCAGCATGAAGGGGTGGACATACTCCGGATTGGCCTTGGCCAGGTTGGCCGTGATGTTGCGCACCTTTTCAGCGTAGGGGCGAGCCGCAAGCATGCGATCCTGCGCCTTGCGCATCTTCGAAGCCGCGACCATTTCCATGGCCTTGGTGATCTTCTTGGTGTTCTCGACGCTCTTGATCTTGTTGCGAATTTCCTTGCCTACGGCCATGGTGCGCTCCTTTAGGCGAAGGTCTTCTTGAACGCCACGATGGCCGATTGCAGTTCGGCTTCAGCGTCCTTGTCCAGGGCCTTCTTCTCTTCGATCTTGGCCAGCAGGGCGCCGTGGCTGGTCTTCAGGAACTGATGCAGGCCCGATTCGAAGGCCAGAACCTTCTTCACGTCCACATCGTCCATGTAGCCCTTGTTCACGGCGAACAGCGTAGCGGCCATCAGCGAGATGGACAGCGGCTGGTACTGAGGCTGCTTGAGCAGTTCGGTCACGCGGGCACCGCGGTCCAGCTGCTTGCGGGTGGCTGCATCCAGATCGGAAGCGAACTGCGCGAAGGCAGCCAGTTCACGGTACTGGGCCAGGTCGGTACGGATACCGCCGGACAGGCTCTTGATGACCTTGGTCTGAGCGGCACCACCCACGCGCGACACCGAGATACCGGCGTTGATGGCGGGACGGATACCGGCGTTGAACAGGTTGGTTTCCAGGAAGATCTGACCGTCGGTGATCGAGATCACGTTGGTCGGAACGAAAGCGGAGACGTCACCGGCTTGCGTTTCGATGATCGGCAGCGCCGTCAGCGAACCGGTCTTGCCCTTGACTTCGCCGTTGGTGAAGGCTTCGACGTAGTCGGCATTCACGCGGGCGGCACGCTCCAGCAGGCGCGAGTGGATGTAGAACACGTCGCCAGGGAAAGCTTCACGGCCGGGCGGGCGGCGCAGCAGCAGCGACACCTGACGGTAGGCCACGGCCTGCTTGGACAGGTCGTCGTACACGATCAGGGCGTCTTGACCGCGGTCGCGGAAGTACTCGCCCATGGCGCAACCGGAGTAGGCCGACACGAACTGCATGGCAGCCGAGTCAGACGCCGAAGCGGCCACGACGATGGTGTACTCCATGGCGCCGGCTTGCTCCAGGGCGCGCACGACGTTCTTGATCGACGAAGCCTTCTGGCCGATGGCCACGTAGATACACGTGACGCCTTGGCCCTTCTGGTTGATGATCGCGTCGATGGCGACGGCGGTCTTGCCGGTCTGACGGTCACCAATGATCAGCTCGCGCTGGCCACGGCCGATCGGCACCATCGAGTCAATCGACTTGATGCCGGTCTGCAGGGGCTGGTCCACCGATTGACGGGCGATCACGCCGGGGGCGATCTTCTCGATGGGAGAAGACAGCTTGGCGTTGATCGGGCCCTTGCCGTCGATGGGCTGACCCAGGGCGTTGACCACGCGGCCCACGAGTTCGGGGCCGACGGGCACTTCCAGAATGCGGCCCGTGCACTTGACGGTGTCGCCTTCGGAGATGTGCTCGTACTCACCCAGAATCACGGCACCGACGGAGTCGCGCTCGAGGTTCAGGGCCAGGCCGTAGGTGGGGACACCGGCGGCGTTGGCGGGGAATTCCAGCATTTCGCCTTGCATCGCATCGGACAGGCCGTGGACGCGCACGATACCGTCGGTCACAGAGATGACGGTACCCTGGTTGCGAATGTCGGCGGCCGCGCCGAGACCCTCGATGCGGCTCTTGATCAGTTCGGAAATTTCTGCGGGATTCAGTTGCATGCTTAGCTCCCAGGCTGGTCAAGGGCAGCACCAGGGCATGCCTCGTTGACGACGGCCGGCGACTGCACAGTCGCCGGCGGGGTTAGCGACGGTTCTTGGTTCGAGGTCGGGCTCTGGTTCACGCCAGGAGGGCCGACTTCATGCGTTCCAGGCGAGCCTTCACCGAGGTGTCGAGCACCTCGTCGCCGACTTCCACGCGCACGCCACCGATGAGGTCAGGATCGACCTCGACCTTGGCGGTCAGTGTGCGGCCGAAACGCTTGGCCAGCGGCTCGAGCACATCGGCCACCTGGGCCTCCGTGATCGGATACGCGCTGATCAGGCGGGCTTCGGACACACCCTGACGGGCTTGCACGAGTGCCTGGTACTGCTCGACCATCAGCGGCAATGCCGCCAGACGGCCGTTCTCCAGAACGGTACGCAGAAAGTTGGCCACGGCCGGCGCCAGACTCACCTTGGCGGCCCCGTTGATCACGTCGAAGACCTGCTCCTGGGTGACCCGAGGGTTGTCGGCAAAGGCGCGCAGTTGCGGGTCGCAAGCGACCTGCGACAGCGCCTGAGCCTGCTCCAGCCAGGCGGCCTGCTCGGCGACCGGGGTGGCCTTGAAGAGGGCTTCGGCGTAGGGCCGTGCGATGGTGGCGAGCTCGGCCATGATCACAGCTCCGTCTTCAGGCGGGACAGCAGGTCGGCATGGACCTCGGCTGACACCTCGCGACGCAGGATCTGCTCGGCGCCCTTGACCGCCAGCACGGCGACCTGCTCGCGCAGGGCCTCGCGGGCTTGCACGGCCTGTGCGTCGGCTTCTGCCTTGGCGTCGGCCACGATCTTGTTGGCTTCGACCACAGCGCGTTGCTTGGCCTCTTCCACGATCGCCGCGGCCCGCTTCTCAGCATCGGCCAGACGTTGTGCGATTTCGTCGCGGGACTGGGCGAGCTGCTCCTGGACGCTCTTGTTGGCGTTCGCCAGTTCCAGCTTGGCCTTGTCAGCCGCAGCCAGACCGTCCGCGATCTTGTTGGCGCGCTCGTCGAGCGCCTTCGTGATCGGTGGCCACACGAACTTCATCGTGAACCACCACAGGATCCCGAAGACCACGATCTGCGCGAACAGCGTTGCGTTCAGATTCACGGCTCGGACCTTTCTCGTTTAAATGGGATGTTCAGTCGAGAAAGACCGATTACTGGGGCAGCGAAGCGATGAAGGGGTTCGCGAAGGCGAACAGCATGGCGATACCCACGCCGATCAGGAAGGCCGCGTCGATCAGACCAGCCAGCAGGAACATCTTGGTCTGCAGTTCGTTCATCAGCTCGGGCTGACGGGCAGTGGCTTCGAAGTACTTGCCACCCATCAGGGCGATACCGATACAAGCACCGATGGCGCCCAGGGCGATGATCAGACCACAAGCCAGAGCGACGTTTGCCAACACCAGTTCCATGATTGCTCCTAAAAGAAAGGTTGGTTAAGAAAAAAGGAAGGGGGAAAGAAAAGAAACGAGAGGGAGAGGGGTCAGTGACCTTCGTGGGCCTGACCGATGTACACCAGCGTCAGCATCATGAAGATGAAGGCCTGCAGGGTGATGACCATGATGTGGAAGATCGCCCACGCCGAACCGGCCAGCAGATGCATCACGAACAGGCCTGCACTGCCCAGCGTGAGGGCCGTTGCCGCACCACCCAGCAACGCGATCAGCATGAAGATCAGTTCGCCAGCGTACATGTTGCCCCACAGCCGCATGCCGTGCGAGATGGTCTTCGCGCCGAACTCAACGAGGTTCAGGAAGAAGTTGGGGATAAGCAGCAGGATGGTGCCGACGGGGCCATGGGCATGGAAAGGCGCCGTGAACAGCTCCTTGACCCAGCCTCCGACGCCCTTGATCTTCATGTTGTAGTACAGGCAGACCAGCAGCACGGCCATCGACATGCCCAGCGTGATGGACAGGTCAGCAGTGGGCACGACGCGCATGTAGGCATCGTGCGGATCGCGGCCGGTCGCGCTGTAGTAGCCCTCCCAGAGACGGGGGATCAGGTCAACCGGGATCAAGTCCATGAAGTTCATGAAGAAGATCCAGACGAACACCGTCAGCGCCAGCGGAGCCACGGCCTTGCGCGATGTCGCATTGGGGATGATGGACTTGGCCTGGTTGTCGACCATCTCGACCAGCAGCTCGACAAAGCCCTGGAACTTGCCCGGCACGCCGGGCGTGGCCTTGCGGGCAGCGCGCCACAGGAAGAACACAGCCACCAGGCCCATGGCGATCGACCAGAACACGGAGTCGTAGTTGATGTACGACCAGTCCATGATGGCCTGAGGCTCATGCTTGTTCTGCAGGTGGCGCAGGTGGTGCCCGATGTACTCGGGCGCGGTTGGTGCGTGTTCAGAAGCCATCGTCTCAACTCTTGTCAAACTGAATTCTTCGTGCGGCGCAAGCTCAGGAACAGCGCCACCCCAACAACCTTGAGGCACAAGACCAGGGTCACCAGCAGTGCAGCCCAATCAACGGGCCGGAGCACCACCGGCGCCAGCGCGAGCAGCGCACCGGACAGACCCAGCTTGGCGATCTCCCAGAACAGGAGCCCACCGACGCTGCGCCCAGCATTCGGACCGAACACCCCACGCGCCATCAACAGGCTGGGGATCACGACCACCCCCACCGCGTACAGCGCAGACAGGACAGCCTCGGCCCGATTGGTGAACACCCCCCACACCAGCGCGACCAGCACACCAAACGCCGCCTGCATGGCAATCACGCGCCACACGGAGAGCTTCGGGTACTTGGCGATCAGGGCTTGCGCCTCGGATCGCGTCAGCGGCCGGATGGGCGGCTCGACGTCTTCCTGCCAGTCGGACTCTTCAAAGGTTCGCCAGCGCTGCTTGGGAGCACCTGCCGCGGCGGATGGCTGTGGAGGCTGCTTCATGCACGTTAAACCAGAAGGGCCCGCACGCCTGACCCACTGAAGGAAGCCGCGGCGCACTGAACCGACACAAAAACGCCGACCACACGTCGGCAAAACCCAAGGATTATAAGCAGTTACCCGCAAAGGAACCAAGCCCCTTGCGCATCTGCGTTTGAAACACCCCCACAAGAACGGGGCTGTGCGCGACACCGGCGTGGTCACGACCCCACACACGCGGGTTAACCCAATGCGTTACACATCCCCCATATAAGGGAGACCCTGGGGCAAGCCCGATGACGCGCAGGTCAAGGCCACGAAAAAATGTTTAACACGTAATCAGCGCCATTCAATGGCGGCACCACAGGACCGAGTCGCCCACACGGCGCCAGGCCCTGACGTGATGCCCACTCGGCGTGCACCAGGAGTTCAGCATGTCCACCACACCGGCCCGCAAGGATCCCGTCCGAACCTTCTTCCGCCCGATCGGCCAGATCGGGGCGCGCGACATCCAGCAGATGTACGCGCTGTATGCGTCGTTCTATGAGCAGACGTCGCTGGACGTCTTCCTGACCGACCTGGCCAAGAAGTCCGGCGTGATCCTCGTGCAGCGCAAGGAGGACGACCGCATCGTCGGCTTCTCGACCCAGACTTTCTTCAACATCGTGGTCGATGGCAAGCGTGTGCGCGGCATCTTCAGCGGCGACACCATCGTCGAGCCGGCCTACTGGGGCAACAACGCCCTGGCCAACACCTTCTACCGTCGGCTGATCATTGAGCGTTTCAAACACCCCTTCACGCCCTTTTACTGGTTCCTGATCTCCAAGGGCTACAAGACCTATCTGCTGCTGACCAACAACTTCTACAAGTACTACCCGTGCGTGGAGAAGGAAGACCCGCGCCTGAAGCGGATCACCGAAGCCTACTGCGAACAGCTGTTCCCCGAGTACTTCGACCGCGACAAGATGCTGCTGGACTTCGGCGACAGCTATGTGCGCCTGAAGGAAGACATTGCCCGCATCACGCCTGAGCTGGCTGCGGCCAACAAGCACATCGGCTTCTTCGAGAAGGTCAACCCCAGCTGGGAGCGTGGCACCGAAGTGCCCTGCATTGGCTCGTGCGACTACGGCACCTTCGTGCAGTCGGTGTTCGACGTGCCATGGAAGTGGATCAAGAAGCACATCCTGGGCACGCATCGTCGTCCGGGCACCGAACTCGACCCGGCGCTGGCCCGCAACCGTGCCGCGGCCGCGCGCAAGGCCCAGGCCGGGGCGCCCGCAGCCGACTGGCTGGCCGATGACGAAGACACGCTGAAGCAGGGCGGAGCCTCCTGATGGGGGCCGGCACCACACTCGGACACCACCTCCTCAAACTGCTGGTCGCCCCGGGACGCCGCCGCTTCGAGCGGCACCTGGGTGAGCTGGAATCGGTGCAACGCGCCAGGCTGAGCCGTTGGCTGGCTGCGGCATCGCGTGCACCAGCGTGGCAGCGTCACGGGGTGCGGGCCGACTGGTCCTGGGAGGAGTTCGTGCGCCGTCTGCCGATCTCCACGTACGCCGACTACGCCGAGGATCTGGCCGTTCAGCGGGAGCGCCAGCAGGCATGGCTGATCGACTCGCCCGTGGCCCGTTACCAGCCCACCAGCGGCTCGACCTCGGCCGTGAAGTGGATCCCCTACACCAAGCTCTTTCTGGACGAGCTCGACCAGGTGATCACCGCCTGGGTGGGTGACCTGTACGAGCAGTACCCCAGTCAGGGGCGCGGCACGCACTACTGGTCACTGTCGTGGATCCCGACCACGCTGCGTGCGCAGACCGCTGGCGACATCAACGACGACATGAAGATGCTGTCGTGGGGCAAGCGTGCACTGGCCTACCTGACGCAGGCCGTCCCTCAAGAAGTGGCGCTGGCCGAGACACTGGAAGACTCGCTGTTTGCCACCGTCGCCTATCTGTGCGCCGATGAGGAGTTGGGCTTTCTGTCGGTCTGGAGCCCAACCTTCGGCCTCAATCTGCTGGAGCACATGTCGCAATGGCGTCTGGAGCTGGCAGAGTCCCTGGCGCTGGGCCAATGGGGCACTCGCGCGCCGCGCATGGGCGGCGTACGCTGCCCCCAGTCCACCCGCGCAGCAACCATGTTGTCGCGCTGGGACGGCGCGCTGGATGCGGCCTTCTTTCACCGCCTGTGGCCGCGCCTGGCCGTGGTCAGCGCATGGGACACGGCCGCGGCGGCCCCCTGGGCACGCGCGCTGCACGCCAAGCTGCCGCATGCCGGCTTCCAGGGCAAGGGGCTGTGGGCCACCGAAGGGGTCGTGACCTTTCCCTATCAAGGCCAGTATCCGCTGGCCTACCTCAGCCACGTCTACGAGTTCATCGACGCGAACAACCAGCAGGTGCTGGCCCCGTGGCAGCTGCGCGAAGGCCAGGAAGTCATCCCGCTGCTCACCACCGGCAGCGGTCTGGCACGCTACCGCATGAACGATGTGCTGCGCGTGAGCGGCTTTCTGGGGCAGGTCCCGTGCTTCACCTTCCTGGGCCGCAACGATGGTGTGGACCTCGTGGGCGAGAAGATCAGCGCCACGACGGCCCAGGCCGTGCTGGACGGGCTGCCTCAGGATGGCGGCATGCTGCCCGTGACGCTGCTCGCACTGGACCAGACGGCCAGCGGCCGTCCGGGCTACGTGCTGCTGGCCGAGTGCTTCGACGATGCGCCCACAGGTGACCGGGCGCATGCGCTGTCACAGCACATCGAAACCGCCCTGCAAGGGCACTTCCACTACAAACTGGCGCGTGAACTGGGCCAACTGCAGCCGGCCGAGTGTCTGTTGCGCCCCGGCATGCGCGAGCTCTACCTGAGCCTGTGTCGCGAACGCGGGATGATCGAGGGCAACATCAAGGTCGAGCCCCTGCGTCACTGGCCAGGCGCCCTGCCTGCCACGCTTCGCCCGCTGCTGACCGCCCGCCCCGCTTGAGGAGTACCCCATGGCCCTGACCTACCGCCTTGCCCAACCCTCCGACAACCCGCGCCTGCAAGACCTGGTGGCCAAGATCACGATGCCTGGACCGGCCGAGATGTGCTTCCAGCGCGCGCCGGACTTCTTCGTCGGCGCCAAGGTGATCGGCGAGTCGCAGACCATCGTGGTCGTCGATGACGACGAGCGCCCCGAAGCCCTGGCCGGCGTGACGGTGATCTCGGGCCGCCATGTGTTCATGAACGGCCAGCGCCAGTACGTCTACTACTCGGGCGACACCCGGGTCGACCCCTTCTACCGCCGCCGTGGCATCGGCGGGGGCATGTTCGTCGAGCAGAAGAAGCACCACCAGCCCACCGACCTGGTGCAGGGCGTGATCATCAAGGGCAACACGCGCGCGCTCGAAGCAGGGCGTGGCGTGCAGAACCAGAAGGTGTTCGATTTCTGGCTGAGCCACACGATCGAGACGAGCTTCATGTTCATCCGCAAGGGCGCACCACGTGTGCCGGCGGGTGTGACGCTGCGCGCGGCCACCGAAGCGGACGTGCCCGCCATGCAGGCCTTCCAGGACCGCGAGGCGCCGCGGCGCAACGGCTATCCGGCCTATGACTTCAGCAAGCTGGTGGCGGGCGATCCGTACTACGCCGGCCTGCGCATCGCCGACTACACGCTGGCGCTGCGCGACGGCCAGATCATCGGCATGCTGGGCGCGTGGAACCAGAAAGCCTACAAGCAGACCCGCATCATGGGGTTTCACCCTGCCGCCCGGGTGCTGCGCCCCCTGTACAACCTCTATGTCGGCCTGGTGGGCGGCTTCAAGCTGCCGCCGGTCGGCGGGATGCTGAACTACCTGACCTTGACCAACGTGCTGATTGCGCAAGACGACCCGGCCATCTACCAGGCGCTGATCGACTGGGTCATGGCGCACCAAGGCCAGAAGGTCGATGCGCTGGCCACCTGCGTGACGCATGGTGATCCGCTGGTCGAGGTGCCACGCGGCTACAAGCGCCAGAAGCTGTTTTCGGAACACCTGTGGCTGACGTTTGGCGCCGAAGACCCTCGGCCCGGCATCGACGACCGCCCCCTTTACATGGAGCTGGGCCGACTCTGATCGGCCCGCTGACACGAACGCCAGAAGGCCGAAGATGAAGTACCTCCCCTCTCCCCGCACAGCCGGCGTGGCGCTTGCCGCCGCAGGCCTGTGCCTGACCCTGTCCGGCTGCCTGGAAACCGAGCCCGCCCTGCAACTGCCCGGCTACATCGAAGCCGACATCACGTCGGTGGCCTCGCCGGTGGCGGGCACGTTGCAGCAGGTCCAGGTCAAGGAAGGCCAGCTCGTCCAGCCGGGCGAGCTGCTGTACGTGCTCGAATCGGCCCAGGAGGAGGCCAAGCTGGCCGAAGCCCATGCCGTCAAGGCCCAGGCTGCCGCCCAGAGCCGCAACCTCAGCAAGGGCGCGCGGGCGGCCGAGATCGAGGGCCTGAAGGCCAAGGTGCGCTACGCCGAGGCCCAGCTCGAGCAGGCGCGCACGCAACTGCGTCGCACGGAACAGCTGCGCAACAACGGCTTCGTGTCCGACATGCAGACGTTGCAGGAGCGCACCCAGGTGCAACTGGCCAAGGCCCAGGTGGAAGACGCCATGGCCGCGCTGCGCACGGCACAGCAGGCGGCACGGGTCGATGAGCAGGCCGCCGCAGCGGCAGGTGTGGATGCTGCGGCCGCCGGTGTAGCTCAGGTCGAGTGGCTGCTCAAGCAAAAGCGCGTGACCGCTCCGGTGGGCGGCGTGGTGCAGGAGCTGTACCGCCGCCAGGGCGAGTACGCCCAGCCAGGCGCCACGACCATGACCATCCTCCACAGCGACACGCTGCGCGTGCGCTTCTTCGTGCCCAATGACCTGCGCCCACGCTACCTGCCGGGCACCAAAGTCAAGGTGAGCATCTCGGGCTGCGATGGCGCGCTGGAGGCGACGGTGACGCGCGTCAGCGCACGGCCGGAGTACACCCAGCCCATGATGTTCAGCCTGGAGTTACGTGACCGTTTGAGCTTCCTGACCGAGGCGCGCCTGGCGGCATCGTCGACCTGCACGGCGCCGCCCGGCACGCCGGTGGGCATCGTGGTGCCGGCCGGCGAGAAGGCCGCATCGTGACCGGCGAGGCCATCATCGAGGTCAAGGACCTCACCAAGACCTTTGGCGACAAGACGGTCGTCGACAAGCTGAACATGCGCATTGCGCCGGGCCAGCTGTATGGCTTTCTGGGCCCCAACGGCTCGGGCAAGACCACGGCCATCCGGATGATGTGCGGGCTGGTGCCACCCTCGTCGGGCGAAGGCCATTGCCTGGGCTTCGACATCGTGCGCCAGGCCGATCGGATCAAGCCCCTGCTGGGCTACATGACGCAGCACTTCAGCCTGTACAAGGATCTGACGGTGCGCGAGAACCTGCGCTTCGTCTGCCGACTGTACGGCTTGCGCGACCCCGAAGCGCGCGTGAAAGAACTGGTCAAGCAGTTTGCCTTCGACGCCGAGGGCCGCGAGACGCAACGCGTGGGCACGATGTCGGGGGGCTGGAAGCAGCGGCTGGCGCTGGCGTGCGCGATGGCGCATCAGCCGCGCATCCTGCTGCTGGACGAACCGACGGCCGGCGTGGACCCGAAGGCCCGGGAGGCCTTCTGGGACATCCTGCAGGACATCGCCGCCTCGGGCGTCTCGGTGCTGGTCAGCACCCACTACATGGATGAGGCCATGCGCTCCAATCGCATCGCTTATGTGCTGTACGGGCGCCTGCTGGTCGATGATGCGCCGGAGCGCGTGCTGCAGAACTCGGAGCTGGTGGCCGCGCAGATCCCGTTGAACCGCCCCTTCAACGACCGCGCCATGTCGCAAGACCCGCGTGTGGTGCGCCTGTCCTTGCAGGGCAACAGCCTGCGTGTGGTGGCGCGCAGCCACGAGGACATCGGCTCGTGGTGTCGCGATCTGGGCGACCAGGTGGCAGACCCGGTCGACATCGATGTCGGGCTGGAAGATGTCTTTTTCTACCTGACGCTGCGCCAGCAGGGTGAGGGCACCCGCTTCTGAGCTTGATCATGCTGTCTTCGTTCAAGCGCATCCGCGCCATCGCCACCAAAGAGATGCTGCACATGGTGCGCGACCGGCTCACGTTCGCGTCCCTGATGCTGATGACCATCATGTACGTGGTGGTGTTCGGCTACGCCATCAACCCGGATCCGCGCCACATCCCCACTGTCGTGGTGGACCATGACAAGAGCGAGTTCTCACGGCTGTACCGTGCCGCGCTGCAGCAGTCCGTCTACCTCGAAGTGGATCCGCGACAACTCACGTCGGACCAGGCCAGCGAGATGCTGCGCAAGGCACAGACCTCGGTGGTGATCGAGATCCCCCCCGACTTCACGCGCAACCTGATGACGGGCCTGCCCGCCATCATCCACGTGGAGGCCGACGCCACCGATCCCGTCTCGCTCAACGGCGCCATCAGCTCGACCAGCGAGGTGGCAAAGGCCACGGCGGCCCATGTGTTCCGCCAGGATGGCACGCAACCCGTGCTCGATGGCAGCCCGCAGCTGGACGTGCGTGTTCAGCGGCGCTTCAACCCGCAGGGCGAGCAGACCTTCTTCATCGTGCCCGGTCTGGTGGGCATGATCCTCAACGTGTCCCTGTTGATGATGACAGCGATGTCCATCACCAAGGAGAAGGAGCAGGGCACCATGGAGTTCCTGCTCGTCACGCCGCTGCGTCCGTGGGAGATGATCATCGGCAAGGTGGTGCCGACCTTTCTGGCCGGCTTCGTGCAGGTCATCCTCATCCTCGTGATCGCTTTCGGTCTGTTCAAGCTGCCGCTGACCGGTGACCCGATCGCGCTGGCCGTGCTGCTGCTGGCTTATGGCATCACCACGATGTCGGTCGGCATCCTGATCTCAACGCTGGCCCTGTCGCAGATGCAGGCCATGCAGCTGTCCTTCTTCTACTTCCTGCCCTCCATCCTGCTGTCGGGCTTCATGTTCCCCTACAGCGGCATGCCGGCCTGGGCGCAGTTCATTTCGAAGGGGCTGCCCATGTCGTACTTCGTGGTGGGCTCGCGCGGTGTGTTCCTCAAAGAATTCACCATGGTCGACATGTGGCCCCACCTGTGGCCCATCATGCTGGTGGGCCTGATCATTTCGCTGCTGGCCATCAAGAGCTACCGGCGCACCCTGAGCTGATTCGCCCTCGCCGCACGCCATGCAAGAAGACTGGAACCCCTCCTGGCTGCACCAGCGCTTCGTGCGCCCCTTCACTGCCAACCCCTACCCCACAACGGGTGAAGGGCTGCGCATGATCTGGCGCTTTCTCAAAGGCGGCAGCCAGGACAACCCGGCTGGACTGCGCTTCCTGCCCAGGCAGACACAGCTCAACGACATCACGCCCGCGATGACGCTCGGCTTTGCAGGCGATGCGATGTCGATGTGGGGCAAGCCCCTGCGTTTCGACCGCAGCGTGGTGGATTTCTTCGCGCCCTGCGACCATGTGCTGGTGAACTTCGAAGGCGTGATCACCGACCTGCCGCAATACGCGCCGGATCAGAAGCACACGCGCCCTGTGCTTGACGCGCTGGCTCAGATGGCCCCGCGCGACAAGCTGGTGCTGTCGATGGCCAACAACCATACAGCCGACTATGGTGCCGCCGAATGCCGGAGGTGCATGCAACTGTTGGACCGAGAAGGCTTCACGCATTTCGGTGTGGGCGACACGCCGTTCATCGACCTTGCCCCACGTCTGCGCGTCACCACCGGCACGCAATGGAGCAATCGCAAGGGCTCGCACCTGGCCTGGCTCGACAAGGTCGAGCGGCACGTCAGGCCTGGCGCCTTCAACGTGCTGTTTCCTCACTTCGGTTACGAACTCGAGCTCTTTCCGAGGCCCAGCGTGGTCGATCTCGCCACCAGCTGGCTGGCCCACTTCGACGCCGTGGTCGGTCATCACAGCCATAACCCGCAACCGATCACCGCCCAGGTCGACCGGACGGGCATCCGACGGCTGTGTGCTTACTCGCTGGGCAATCTGTCGTTTGGCATGGCCTATCGACACGTGCCCGGGTTGAGTGCGCTGACCTGGGGCGCGGTGGCCCGCATCACGGTCGGACCGCTGAAAAGCCAGCCCGATCGCTGGGCCGCCGGGGAGCTCACCTGGTCCTTCATCGAATGCCTGCCGCTGCCCGACCGACGTGCAGGCTTCGAAACCCGCACGGTGGCGCAATGCGCGTTCTTTCCGCCGACGCTGATTCCCCCCTCTCACTGACGCGTTGATGCGAATTGCCCCCAATCCTGGCAGCAGGGGTATGGTCAGCCGGCCGACCCGCGCCTAGCATGGGGACATCGTGACTGCCGCGGCCCGCACCGGGCCGGATGCCCCCATGTCTGCGCCTGTTCTGTCCCCACGCCTGCGGTTGACTGGCACATGGTTGACCGCGTGCCTGATTGGGTGCGCCCACGCTGCCGACTGGCAACCCATGGAGCGCGCCGAAGCGCGCGACGGCATCCGCACCTGGTCGCGCGCCGTGCCCGGTCTGGCCGTCAAGCAGTTCCGCGGGGAAACCGAGGTGCCGCATTCGGTGCTGGCCGTGCTCGCGCTGCTGGCTGATGTGCCGGGCATGAAGCACTGGGTCTTCCAGTGCGATGGCGCGATGCAACCGACCGGACTGCCGCCCGACCGCATGTACCTGACGTTCAAGGGCCTGTGGCCGGCCTCGCCACGCGACGTGCTGCTGCGCACACGCATCACCCAGACAGCCGACAGCGTCGTGCATGTGGTCACCCAGGCCACAGAAGGCATGCCTGTCTCCGACAAGCATGTGCGCATGCCCATGCTCAACAACGCCTTCAAGCTGACGCCGCTGCCAGGCGAGTGGACGCGCATCGAGTTCCAGACCCAGGTGGACCTGGGTGGTCAGGTGCCCACCTGGCTGGCCAATCTGGTGTCCACGCGCGCGCCGCTGGTGACGCTGCAAGGCATCCACGCCCGGCTGCCGCAACCGGCCTACCAGATCCGCACGACCGAGCCGCTGCCGATGCATTTCTATGACGGGCCCAAGCCATTTCTGCCGCCAGGGCACCTGAAGCCGGCCTCGCCTTGATCTGGATGAAGGGCGGGGCGGCCTGACTGCCTACAATCCCGGGATGCCATCCCACACCGCCCCCGCTCCTGCCCTGCCCCCGCTGGCCAATGACCGCTTTCTGCGGGCCTGCCTGCGCCTGCCCACCGACTGCACGCCCGTGTGGCTGATGCGCCAGGCCGGGCGCTACCTGCCCGAGTACCGCGCCACGCGCGATGTGGCCGGCAGCTTCATGGGGCTGGCCACCAACCCGGAGCTGGCCTGCGAGGTCACGATGCAGCCGCTGCGCCGTTATGCGCTGGATGCGGCCATCCTCTTCTCCGACATCCTGACCGTGCCCGACGCCATGGGCCTGGGCCTGAGCTTTGCAGCCGGAGAAGGCCCGCGCTTTGCGCACCCGGTGCGCGACGAGGCCGCTGTCGCCAAGCTCGCCGTGCCCGACATGGACAAGCTGCGCTACGTGTTCGACGCGGTGGGCACCATCCGCAAGGCCCTGGCCGATGACCAGGGCGTGGGCAAGGTGCCGCTGATCGGCTTCTCGGGCAGCCCCTGGACGCTGGCGTGCTACATGGTCGAAGGCGGCGGCTCGGACGACTACCGCCTGGTCAAGACCCTGATGTACCAGCGGCCCGACCTGATGCACCGCATCCTGGCCGTCAATGCCGACGCCGTGGCGCTCTACCTCAACACCCAGATCGAAGCTGGCGCCCAGGCGGTCATGGTGTTCGACTCGTGGGGCGGCGTGCTCGCCGACGGTGCGTTCCAGCAGTTCAGCCTGGCCTACACACGCCGCGTGCTCACGCAGCTCAAGCAGTCGCACAACGGCTACCGCATTCCCCACATCGTGTTCACCAAGGGCGGCGGGCTGTGGCTCAACGAGATCGCCGACACCGGCTGCGATGTGGTCGGCCTGGACTGGACGATGAACCTGGGCAAGGCGCGCGCCTTGGTGGGCGACCGCGTCGCGCTGCAGGGCAACCTCGACCCGAATGTGTTGTTCGCCCAGCCCGAGCAGATCGAAGCCGAGGTGATCCGCACGCTGGAGGCCTTTGGCCGGCCGAGCGAGGGCCATGGCCACATCTTCAACCTGGGCCACGGCATCAGCCAGTTCACCCCGCCCGAGCACGTCAGCGTGCTGGTCGACACGGTCCACCGCCACAGCGCGGCGCAGCGCGCTGCCGCCTGAGAACACGGCCTGACTGCCCACGCGGCAGGCCGCGCGCGACGCTCAGCCACCTTCGCGTGCCGCCAGCAGGGCGGCCGTAAGGATGAGGGCACCGCCTGCCAGCGTGGCCGGGCCCAGTTGTTCATCGCCCCAGACCACCGCCGAAGCCGCCGCGAACACGATCTCGGTGAGCATGACCACCGAGGTGATGTGGACCGGCACCCGCGCGGCGCCGTACTGCAACGCCATGTTCGACGCCAGGAAGACACCGCCCAGCGCCACAGCCAGCGGCAGCCAGGCGGCGGATGGCGCGGGCCAGGCCGGCACCAGCGCCTGCGTGGCGAGCAACAGGCCCACCAGCCCTGGCAGCAGCAGCCCGCCGAGGAACATGGCCATCGCGCGCTCCGAGGCCGGCACCTGCCCATGCCGGCGCAACAGCACATTGGTCAGCGCAAAGCCCATGCCGCCCAGCAGGCCCAGCCAGTCGGCCAGCCCGTTGAACTGCGGCCAGCCCCCGCCAGGTGGCTGCAACACCAGCAGCGCACCGCCCAACGCCAGCGCCACGCGCAAGGCGGCCGCCCCACTCATGCGCTCGCCCAACAGCCACCACGCCAAGCCCACCGCCCACAAGGGCATCAGGTAGAACAACAGCACCACGCGGACCACCTCGCCCACGCTCACGCCCCAATTGAAAGCGGCGTTGGTGGCGCCCGCAGCCAGGGCCAGCCACCACAGCGCAGGCTGCTGCAAGACACGCCAAGCCGCGCGCGGCCGCCAGAACGCCACGCACAATGCGCCCACTCCGAAGAACACCATCGTGGCCCACAGCGGATGCAGCCCCGCCTGCTGCAGGTGTCGAAGCGGCAGCCACGACAGCCCCCAGACGCAGGCATTGAACAGGAGTGCCAGATAGGGCATGAAGGTTCCAGGCGGTCTTCAGGAAAGGGCGCGATCGTACGCCCTTTCGTGCGTCAGCGCCGGAACACGAGCAAGGGCTGAACCTGCAAGGCCTGGCGGGCACGCCCAGCCGCCTCCTGCGCCTCGTGCCGTGAGGCAAACGGGCCGATCTTGAGCTTGTACAGCGCCGATTCATGGAACACGGCCAGCATGGGCAGCAACCCCTCCAGGTCGCGCGCCACCTGCTGCTGGATGCGCTCGACCCCCTCACGCCGACTCAACGCCGCCAGCTGCACCCAGAAGCCGCGGGCGGCCGGGGTGTAAGCCGGGCTGGTCGGCAAATCGCGCGGCGTGGGCAGCGACGTGGCAGTGGCCGCGAGCGGCAACGCGGCCCCAGGCATCGGCTCGGCGGCGGGTGTGGCCAGCGACCCGGTTGTCGGCGCCTCCATGGTCGCGACGGCAGCCACAGCCGCCGGGGGAGCCGCATCGGGCAGGGGCACCCCGAGGTCGCCGTCCTGACGCCACGCGCCGGTGCGGATGGCATCGAAGGTCAGGCGCTCGACGGTGACCTCGCCCACACCCGGTCCGACCAGCCCCAGTTGCACGGCAGCCGCATAGCTGACATCGATCACACGGTCGCGCGCGAACGGCCCTCGGTCGTTGACCCGCAAGACCACCGACTTGCCCGTGCGGGCGTGACGCACGCGCACATAGCTCGGGATGGGCAGCGTGCGGTGAGCCGCCGTCATGCCATACATGCTGTAGAGCTCACCGCTGGCCGTGCGGCGTCCGTGGAACTTCTTGCCATACCAGGAGGCCATTCCCTGCTCGGACCATGCGATGTCGTCGGTCATGGGCCGGTAACTCTGGCCCAACACCGAATAGGGCTTGTTCGGCCCTCCCTGACGAATGGGCTCGACCTGAGGCTCGACCTTGACTTCGGCCAGTACGGCCGCAGGCGGCGGCACAGTGGGCGGACCGTCGCGCATCACCGTCTTCGGCCCCGACGCGCACCCCGCCAGCAGGGCGAACACACACGACATGGCCAGCACGAAGCGGCCCTGGATCCAGGCAGCGTGAGTCAACATGCACGCGACCATAACCGATGCGCGCGCCCTTGGCCATTGTGCGAAGACCGGGGCACCCCCACGATGACGGGCACGCCGCCTGCATGCACAATCACGCACGCATCTGCAGCGCCCTGGCCGCCCTCTCGACGATTCCGCACACACCATGTCTTCAAAGCCGCAAACCCCTTTCGACCACGACTTTGAGCGCGGCATGCGCAACCGCCGCGCCGCCCTGGGCGACGCCTGGGTCGACAAGTCCGTGGCCAAGGCCAATGCCTTCAATGCCGGCTTTCAGCACTTCATCACCGACTACGCCTGGCACGGCGTGTGGGGCCGCCCCGGGCTGGACTGGAAGACCCGACGCATCATCGTGTTGGCGGTGACCAGCGCGCTGGGCCGCTGGGACGAGTTCGAGATCCACCTGCGCGGCGCCCTCACTCCGGGCAACGCCCATACCTTGACCCCCGAAGAAGTGCGCGAGGCGCTGATCCAGATCGCCATCTATGCGGGCGTGCCGGCCGCCAACACCGGCTTTGCGCGCGCGGTGGGCATCATGAAAGAGCTGGGCATGGAGCCTCCGCCCCATCCGGCCGACCAGTCCTGGCATCCCGGTGTGGGCCGCTCCTACTTCACGCAGACACGACCCAAGCTGCATGCCACCGTACGTGAGCCGCGCAGTGGCGAGGCCGCCCACACCATCGTGTTCAGCCACGCACTGGGCCAGGACGGCAGCATGTGGGACGCCGTGGCCAACGAACTGGCCGCGACCTGCCGGGTCATCTGCCCGGACACGCGCGGCCATGGCCGCTCGCAAACCCCCGCAGAGCCCTTCACGCTGACCGAACTGGCCGCCGATGCCGCCCGCCTCATTGACGAGCTGGCCGACGGCGAGCCGGTGGTCTGGGTGGGCCTGTCGATGGGCGGCCTGATCGGACAGGAACTGGCCACGCGCTTTCCGGACAAGGTCAAGGCGCTGGTGCTGGCCAACACCACGGCAGGCTACGACGACATGGGCCGTGCGGCCATCGGCCAGCGCATCGCCACCGTCGAGGCGCACGGGTTGGGTGCGATCGCTACCAGCACGATGCACCGCTTCTTCAGCGAGGGCTTCCGCCAGCAGCGGGCGGCCACCGTGTCACGCCACCAGCGGCTGCTGGAATGCACCGACCCTGAGGGTTACACGGCCTGCGCGGCCGCCCTGTGCGAGGCAGACCTCTGGGACAAGCTGGGCCAGATCCAGGTACCCACGCTGGTGATTGCCGGCACGCACGACGAGAGCATGCCGATCGAGGTGGCCCAGGCGCTGACGCGCGGCATCGCGCGTGCCGAACTGGCCACGCTGCAAGGCTGCGCCCACCTCAGTGCGGTGGAGCAGCCCGAGGCCTTCACTGAACTGTTGGGCGAGTTTGTCGCGAGCGTCTGACGCCCACGGCCAGCGCGGCCAGGCCCGTCAGCATCAGGGCCACCGTTCCGGGTTCGGGCACCACGGCCGCCGGCCGCGCCGCGATGAAGTTCAAGGCCCCGCCCGGGTTGCCGTTGTAGGGCGCGCCAGCGTCGACCAGCGTCAGCATGGGCCAGCCAAACGAGGGAATGAACGAGGCGGCCGTGACACCGCTGCCCGTGACCGTCCACGAAGCACTGTTGCCTTCGGCAAAGCTGCCAGAGGCGAACTCGAACCGCCAGTTGTACGTCAGGCCGGCGTCCTGCACCGCCGGGGTGCTCAGTCGCCCCGTACCTGCCACCAGTCCCACACCGCCCGTGCTCGCCCACTGGCCAGTCGGCCCGTTCAGCCACAGCGTCTGCAGGAAAGTGCCAGCCGACGTCGCGGCAGGAAAGCTGTGAATGGGCTGGCTCAGCGTGAAGCGTACGCCCCCCTCTGTGTCTTCCAGCAACAGGCGCGCAACCGGTTCAAAGACCGATCTCGTGTCGAATGCATCGGCCGTCGTCGGGTCGAAGAAGGTGGTGAAGCTGTATTCGTAGGCTGCTGCTTGCGCGCCCACGGCGCTACAGGCGAACAGACAGGCGACGGCAGTTTGGCGCCAGCGGCGGGCGCAGGCAGCATGTTGGTGCATGTGGACTCCTTGTTGTGCTGTAAGGGGCTCGACAGCACGCGATGGCAACATCCGCCAAGCGGCGAATGCCTCTGGTAACGGAGTGTAAGCATCTCGGTGCGACACATCCACTATCCTGTCACCCCCCACCCACGTGGTTCTGTCCCCAATTACCCGCCTCTCCGCGCTGCATGTCGTCTTTTGCCCCCTCCACCATGAACCCGGCCCAAATGGCAGCGGTTCAACATCTGGATTCGCCCTGCCTGGTGCTGGCCGGCGCGGGCTCGGGCAAGACGCGGGTGATCACGCACAAGATCGCGCGGTTGCTGCAGCCCGGGCACGGGGCCGACCTGGCGCCGTCGCAGATTGGCGCCATCACCTTCACCAACAAGGCCGCCGCCGAAATGCGCGAGCGGGTCAAGGCGCTGATCGGGCCGAAGGCGGCCGGCAAGCTGCTGGTGTGCACCTTCCACTCGCTGGGGGTGCGCCTGCTGCGCGAAGACGGCGAGGCCGTGGGCCTCAAGCCCAAGTTCTCGATCCTGGACAGCGACGATGTGCTGAGCATCCTGCGCGATGCGGGCGCCACCACCGATGCGAAGCTGGCGCGCAGCTGGCAGTGGCAGATCAGCCTGTGGAAGAACCAGGGGCTGACCGGCGGCCACGCCCTGAGCCAGGCCGCCACCGATGACGAGGCCCTGACCGCCAAGATCATGAAGCTCTATGAAGAGCGCCTGCTGGCCTACCAGGCGGTGGACTTCGATGACCTGATCGGCCTGCCGCTGAAGCTGCTGTCGGAGCACGAACACGTGCGCCAGAAGTGGCAGCGCCAGTTGCGCCACGTGCTGGTGGATGAATACCAGGACACCAACGCGACCCAATACGAGCTGCTCAAGCTGCTGGTGGGGCCGGAGGGCATCTTCACCGCCGTGGGCGATGACGACCAGTCCATCTACGGCTGGCGCGGCGCCACGCTGGACAACCTCAAGCGCCTGCCGCAAGACTTCCCCAACCTCAAGGTCATCCCGCTGGAGCAGAACTACCGCTCCACCAGCGCCATCCTGCGCGCGGCCAACAACGTCATCCAGCTCAACCCCAAGCTGTTTCAGAAAACGCTGTGGTCGGACCTGGGCGAAGGCGAGCCCGTCAAGCTCATGGAGTGCGACAACGAAGAACATGAGGCCGAGCGCACCGTGGCCCACTTCAACCTGGTGCGCAACCGCCTGCTGCACGACTACCCGGCGAGCGACAAGGGCGACTGGAAGCACTTCGCCATCCTCTACCGGGCCAACCACCAGGCGCGCATCTTCGAGCAGGCCTTGCGCAAGGCCAATATCCCGTACAAGGTGTCAGGCGGGCAGAGCTTTTTTGACCGCGCCGAGATCCGCGACCTGTGCGCCTGGCTGCGCCTGCTGATCAACAACGACGACGACCCGGCCTTCCTGCGCGCCATCACCACGCCCAAGCGCGGCATCGGCCACCAGACGCTGGGCAAGCTGGGCGAGTTCTCCTCGAAGTGGAAAGTGAGCCTGTTCGAGGCGCTGTTCGCCGAGTCGCTGTCCACCGCGCTGTCAGAACGCGCCATCGACGGCCTGCGCGAGTTTGGCCGCTACGTGAACGACCTGGAGTACCGCGCTCGCCACACCCAGGGCTCGGAGGATGCCAAGGCGCTGCTGATGGACTGGCTCAAAGACATCGGCTACGAGCAGCACCTGATGGACAACGAAGACAATGAGAAGGTGGCCGCTGCCCGCTGGAGCAATGTGCTGGACTTCGTGGACTGGGTGGCCAAACGATGTGGTGGCGACGTGGAGGCCGATGGCGGTATGACCACCGAAAGCGAACGCCGTACCGTGCTGGAGGTGGCCCAGACCATCGCCCTGATCACCACCCTGGCCGAGCGCGAGGGGGAGCAGAACGTGGTGACGCTGACCACGCTGCACGCCTCGAAGGGCCTGGAGTGGCCACACGTGGTGCTGGCCGGCGTGAACGAGGGCGTGCTGCCTTTCAGCCGCGAAGAAGGCGAGATCTCGCCGCAGCAGATCGAGGAGGAGCGCCGCCTGATGTACGTGGGCATCACCCGCGCACGCGAAACCCTGGCCGTGAGCGTGCTCAAGCGCCGCAAGAAGGGCCGCGAGTACATCCAGGCCATGCCCAGCCGCTTCGTGGCCGAAATGAAGCTGGGCGAAGGCGGGCCGAAGGAGGACCCGCGGGAGAAGCTGCGCCGGCTGCGTGAAGAGCTTGCAGCGCGGGCCCGGGGGCCCGTGGCGGGCTGAGTCGGCGGGCTGACCGCCCCCCGACCTCCGCCCCCTCTCCGGTTCACAGCGGCGCCAGATCCGCCCCGCGCAAGCCCACCAGCAAGGCCCGCCCCCGCGCGTCGACGCGGAACTCACCAAAGCGTGCGGCCTCCCAGCGACGGGCCTCGCCCTCGGCAAAGAACCACGCGTCGGTCACCACCGTCCAGCCCTGCGGCTTGCGCGTGAGCTGGATGCGGAACTCGCCCGGCGCCAACGCGCCCTCACCCAGGTCATACCGCCTGAGCGTGGCCACACCGCGTGCATCGCGCACCGCCACGGCGTGCCAACGCTGCTCGCCGGGCAAGGCCTCGTGCCAGCCCGGCGCCGCGGCCGACCCCATGGGCGCCGGTGGCATCTCGAAAGCCAGGGCCATGAAGTCGCCCTGCATCAGCGAACGCGGGTCCACGGGCGCCAACGCGATGAACACCGGCTGGCCCTCTCGGATGAGCTGTTCTTTCTGCCAGATCGCGGCATTGACGCCCAACATCGCTACCGCCGCCCCGGCCAGGATCAGGCCGCGGCGGTCGATGGGATGGGCGGAGCGGGGGTCGGACGCAGGCCTTGTGCCGGACACAGCAGCTTCTCGATGCTCCCGCATGCCCCAGGCACCCAAACCACCCAGCAAGGCACCGGCCGCCACCAGCATCACGGCCTTCCAAGCCAGAGGCCAGGCAAGCTGGTAGTAGAAGGCGCCCAACACCCACAGCAACACCAGTGCGGCCCAGCCCGCCAGATATGGCCTGCGGGTCAAGGCACACAGCACCAGCGCCGCCAGCGCCCAGCCCAGGCCCGGGATGACTGCAGCCAGCGCCAGCAGACACAGCCACACCGCCACCCACCACGGCCGGCGCCAGTGCGGCCACGCACGCCACACGCGCGCGCCCGCCACAGCGGCGCCCGCTGCAGACACGGCCGCCCACACCAGCCCCGACTGCTCGAATGCGTGGGCACCGCCGGTGCCACCCGGGCCCATCAGCCCGCCGCCCGCCGCCGGCAGCAACATCGTCATGCCCGACCACGCGGCCAGGGCGGCCAACGCCACCACGGCCATGCCGCCCAGCACGGCCTCGGCCCAGGCCAGCGCGCCCGGCCCGAACCCCTGGCGCACGGCACCATGCCGCACCGCCATCAGTGCCCCCACGACCCATACAGCCCCGTGCACTGCCCAAGCCAGGCCCGCCGTGCGGCCCGCCCAGGGCAAGGCCTCCACACAGGCCATCAGGCCCAATGCCAGGGCCGCCGCGCCCAGCAAGGCCTGGAACGCGCGCTGCGGCACCACCGTCGACACGCCCAGCGCGCACAGCGCCAACGCCCACAAGGCCCCCTCATCGCTCAGATCTCGCGTGAAGCCAAAGGTCAGTGCCCCCAGCCCCAGCAACAACACCGGCCAGGCCAGTTGCTCGACAAACAGCGACAGCCCCCGGCTGCGCACCACCGTCAGCCCGCCACCCAGCAACAGAGCACCGAACGCGTACGGCCCCGGCCCACTGCGCCAAGCGTCGCCGAACAGCAGCGCCAGCACGCCCACCAGAGGCAACAGCGACAACCAGGCGCCCAGCGCGGTCAGGATCACCACCGGCCAGGGGCGAGACACCGGGGCGCTCATGCGGCACCACCTGGCTGCCGGGCCGCGCCGTCCGCTTCAGCGTCCGCTCGGGACCACCGCAGAATCCAGGTCACCGAGGCCGCGAGCGCGCCCATGGCAATCAGACCCAGCAGCAGAAAGACGCCGGCGTCCGATCCGCGCGCCCCGTCGAACAGCAGCCTGGCCAGGCCGCCGACCAGCAGCACATTGCCCAACAGCGCCTGGGCGCTGAGCGCCGCGACGTCGCGCGGTCTGGCGCGCAGGGTCGCGCCCATCAGCCCCGCCAGCAGCAGCCCGGCGACAGCCCACGGGCCACCCCAGTCTGGCCGCGTCAGGGCGAGCACCGCCCCCGTGCCCAGCATCAGCAGCGTCAGCACCAGGGCGGTCAACCAGGCCACGCGGCCGGCGCCGCGCCAGTGTGCCCAGCCGGCATGCAGGGCGGGATGCAGTGCCAGGCTGATGACTGCGGCCAGCGCCCAGGCCAGCCACATCGGCCCCCAGTTGCCGTCGTGACGCCACAGCGAGCCTTGCCAGGTCTGCCACCACAACGCCACGCCCGTCAGCGCGACCAGCGCCCACGCTGCCCACAGGCCATCACGCCGCACAGCCAGGCACAGGGGCAGGCCCAGCGCCGCCCAGGTGGCAAACAGCGTCCACGGGTCGGCGCCCGTTTGATAGGTCTGCCCGAAATAAGTCAACAGGCCCCCGAGCGAGGCGAACGCCACCACTGCCAGCGGCGTGCGCCAAGCCGGGCGCTGCGCCGCCGCCACGCAGCACGCCAACCAGGCGCCCTGCAGGATGGCGAACTGAGCCAGGCGAGGCCAGTAGGCCCAGTTGGCCGCCACCCAAAAGACCACGCCCAAGCCCAGCAGCCCGGCTCCTGACACGGCCACGGCCTGCGGCAAGCCCGTGCCGTGACGCGCCCATTCGGACAACCGTCTTGTCCGATGATCCATGCTGGCTGCTCCTTGTCATGGCCACGAAGACCGATACGGCATGCTACGCCGACGGCCTGGCCGCGCGCAGGACTCCCCTCCTCTTGGGGGAGCAGGCTCAGCCCACACCGCCCAAAAAAAAGCCCGAGGGCCGTTGAGGGCCTCGGGCTGCAATACTTCCCGACCAGGGAGGTAAGTGGAGAGAAACAAGAAACAAGCTCTGGGTGAGAACCTTTACATTCAGAAAAGTTCCGCGGCCGTTGCACCTGCCCTCGTGGCATATTTCACGCCCGCCTTTGTTACCGCAGACAGGACGTTTTTCATGGAATGCACCATCCACTGGCAGCCCGCCTCCGGCATGGCCTTCATGGCCGAAACCGGCAGTGGCCACATCATCAACATGGACGGCGCCCCTGAGGGCGGAGGCCGCAACCTGGCCCCCCGGCCCATGGAAACCGTGCTGGCTGGCACCGGCGGCTGCACCGCCTATGACGTGGTGCTCATCCTCAAGCGGGGGCGCCACGACGTGCGGGGCTGCCAGGTCAAGCTGACAGCCGAACGCGCCGACACCGATCCCAAGGTGTTTACGAAAGTGAACATGCACTTCGTTGTGACCGGCGTGAACCTCACCGAGACCGCCGTGGCTCGCGCCATTCAGATGTCGCACGAGAAATACTGCTCGGCCAGCATCATGATCGGCAAGACCGCCGAGATCACGACCAGCTTCGAGATCGTTGCCGCCTGAGCGGCGGCCTCTCCTTCCCACCGAGCCGGATGCCGGCTCAGATGCGGTGCGCCACGGTGGTCATCACCTTGGCCGCCAGCCGCATCAGGCCCTTGACCGGCGCGGGCAATGCCTGGCCGCCGGCCGCCAAGGCGGCGTCGGCATGGGCGACCTCGTCGTCACGCATCTGCGCCACGATGGCCCGAGAGGCCTGGTCGCCGGCTGGCAGGCGGTCCATGTGGCTGTTGAGGTGATGCTCCACCTGGCGTTCGGTTTCCACCACAAAGCCCAGGCTGACCTTGTCGCCCGCCTTGGCGGCGAGCAGCCCGATGGCAAAGGCCCCGCCGTACCACAGCGGATTGAGCAGGCTGGTGCGCCCGCCCAGTTCCTTGAGGCGCTGCTCCGTCCAAGCCAGATGATCGGTTTCTTCGCGGGCAGCGTGCTCGAACTGCGCCTTCAGCGCCGGATCGGTGGTCCCGAAGGCCTGCGAGGCGTACAGGGCCTGGGCACAGACCTCACCCACGTGGTTCACCCGCATCAATGCGGCCGACAGACGCTTGTCCTCCGCCGACAGCGGGCCGTCTTCGGCCTCTGCGCGCGGGCATGGGCGGCTGGCGGCATGATCGGCAAAGCAGGTGCGCAACGCGCTGTCCACGGCCAGAATCAGGCGGTCCACCGGATCGTGGCGCACGCCGTGGGCCCGGTTGGCGCCGGCCAGAGGGGGTTGAGAAACATCGGTCATGGCGCCGATGTTAGCGCCATGGCGTCAACAGGGTTTGCGTCTCGTCAGGGTCAACGCTGCATCAGGCCGCGGCTGCGCGCAATCGACATCAGCACCCCCATGCCCAGACCCAGCGTGACCATGGCGGTGCCGCCGTAGCTCACGAAAGGCAGCGGCACGCCGACCACCGGCAGGATGCCGCTGACCATGCCCATGTTGACGAAGGCATAGCTGAAGAAGTTCAGCGCCATGGCCCCCGCGAGCAGCCGGGTGAACAGCGTGGGCGCCTGCCACGCGATCAGCAGGCCGCGGAAGATCAACCATAGAAAGCCCACCATCAGCACGAGCACACCGATCAGGCCGTGTTCTTCGGCGTAGCCGGCAAAGGCGAAGTCGGTGGTGCGCTCGGGGATGAACTCCAGATGGGTCTGGGTGCCTTGCATGAAGCCCTTGCCCGTGACCCCGCCCGAGCCAATGGCGATCATGCTCTGGATGATGTGGAAGCCCTTGCCCAGTGGATCGGACATGGGGTCGAGCAGCGTGCAGACCCGGTTCTTCTGATAGGTGTGCAAGCCGGGCCAGTTGACCTCAGGCTGGCAGATGTCGGCCTCGAAAGCCACGATGAGCGACAGGCCCAGCGCACCCACGGCCACCACGGGCACGATCAGCCGCCAGCTCAGCCCGGCAAAGAAGATCACATACAGACCGGCCAGCACCACAAGCAAGGTGGTGCCGAGATCCGGCTGCTTGAGGATCAACGCTGCCGGTAACGCCAGAATGCCGGCGGCCACGCCGAAGTCGAGTGGCCGCAACTGGCCCTCACGACGCTGGAACCACCATGCCAGCATCAGCGGCATCGCGATCTTCATGATCTCCGACGGCTGGATCACTACACCCACATTGAGCCAGCGCGTGGCCCCTTTCTTCGTGACGCCAAAGAATTCGACGCCCAGCAACAGCACCACACCGACCACATACAGCGGCAGCGCCAGGCTCATGATGCGCTGAGGCGGCACCTGCGCCACCACGAACATCACCCCAAGCGCCAGCAGGATGTTGCGGGCGTGCTGGAAGAAGCGCGTCCCGTGATCTGCGCCGACCGAGTACATGTTGATCAGCGCGAGCGCAGACAGAAAAACGATGGCCGCCACCAAGGGCAGATCAAAACCCTGGAACACCGGGCGCAAGCGCTGCCACAGGGAGGGCTTGTCGAACGCAACACTCATGGCGGGCCTCCAGAGTCGCGCGTGGCCGGGGCCGACGGCGCAGGCAGGGCAGGCGGTGCCGGTGCGGCCGGCGAGTTGGGCACCGCGGGTGCGGATGCGACCGGCACCACGACCGCGCTTGCAGCGGCCAGCGGCACGGATGCGGCCGACGCGCCAGACGGCGGCACCGGCGGCCGCGCGGGGTCGGACGGCTGGCCGATCACCTCGCCGTCCACCTCGGCGCCAAAGGCATTGACACCACGCGGCAGCGGCACGTCGGCCACCCGACGTGGCGTGCCGATGGGCGCCGCCGCCCGGCCCTGCTGTACCGCCAAGATGTCTTCCTCGCTGGGGTAGACACCCAGCAACAGATAGTCAAGCACACGACGGGCGATCGGCGCTGCCGCAGCAGCCCCAAAACCGGCGTTCTCGACAATGACCGCAAGCGCCACCTGCGGCCGGTCGACCGGTGCAAAGGCTTCGTACAGCGAATGGTCGCGCTTGTACTCTTCCAGACGCGAGGCCACGTAGCGCTCGTTCTGCCTCAGGCCCACGGCCTGCGCCGTGCCGGTCTTGCCGCCGCTGGTGTAGGCTGCGCCCCAGAAGACGCGGGTCGATGTGCCCTCCTGCGTCACACGGTACATGGCCTCGCGGATCAAGCGCGTGTGCTCGGGCTTGAGCGGCAGGGGCACGAGTGGTTCGCGCGCCGGCGCATGCCGCTCTCGCGAGACCATGTCCTCGATCTCGCGCACCAAACGCGGTTGGAAACGCTGACCGTCGTTGACCACGGTGCCCAGCGCCTTGGCGATCTGCAGCATCGTGAAGCTGTTGTAGCCCTGGCCGATGCCCAGCGAGATGGTTTCGCCCGCGTACCAGCGCTTCTGCTCGGGCCGCCGGTAGGTCTCACGCTTCCAGGTGGTCGATGGCAGGATGCCGCGCAACTCGCCCTTGAGGTCGATGCCGGTGAGCTGACCGAATCCCAGCGGGGCCATCTGGTCGTGGATGAGGTCCACGCCCATCTCGTTGGCCAGCGAATAGAAGTAGACGTTGCTGGACTTGATGATGGCGCGACTCATGTCCATCGGCCCGCCCTGCTCGCCGGCCGGGCTGCGAAAGCGATGGCCACCGAACACAAAGGTGCCGTTGTCCATGATCACGGTGTTGGCCGCGCGCTTGCCGGTGTTCAATGCAGCCAGGGCCATGAAGGGCTTGTAGGTCGATCCGGGAGGATACAGCCCACGCAGGGCCCGGTTCAGCAAGGGCTTGTCGGGCGACTCGTTGAGCGCCTTCCAGCTTTCGTGGTCGATCCCGTCAACAAACAGGTTGGGGTCGAACGTGGGCTTGCTGACAAAGGCCAGGACCTCGCCATTGCGCGGATCGATGGCCACAAGCGCACCTCGCCGGTTGCCGTACAGCCGCTCGATGAGATGCTGCAGCTTGATGTCGATCGACAGGTGCACCGTGTTGCCCGGCGTGGCCGGGTTGGACCGCAGGCTGCGCACGGCCCGCCCACCAGCACTCGTCTCGACCTGCTCAAATCCGGTGATGCCATGCAGCTCGCGCTCGTAGGCTTGCTCGATGCCCAGCTTGCCGATGTACTCGGTGCCGCGGTAATTCGCCTGATCTTCTTCGGGCCAGTCTTCCATGGCCTCGGCATCGCGACGGCTGATGCGGCCGATGTAGCCCAGCACGTGGCTGGCTGTCTCGCCATATGGGTAATGGCGGAACAGGCGTGCCTGAATGTCCACCCCGGGGAAACGGAAGCGCTGCGCGGTGAAGCGCGCCACCTCGGCGTCGCTGAGCCGCGTGCGGATGGGGATGGACTCGAAGCTCTTGGACTCTTCGCGCAGGCGCTTGAAACGGCGGCGGTCGCGAGGTTGGATATCGACCACCTCGGCCAGTGCATCGATCGTGGCCTCCAGATCATCGACCTTCGACGGCGTGATCTCCAGCGTGTAGGCCGCGTAGTTGTTGGCCAGCACAACGCCATGGCGATCCACGATCAGGCCGCGGTTGGGCACGATGGGCACCACCGCAATGCGGTTGTTCTCGGCGCGCTGCACGAAGTCGTCATGGCGGACGACCTGCAGCACGACCATGCGAAAGACCAGCAGACCAAAGCAGAACAGCACGAAGCCCGCCGCGACCCACAAACGCAGGCGCAACCGGCCCAGCTCCTGCTCGACGTTGCGGATCTCGGTCATGGGCTGCCAGCCTTGCGCGTGCCGCTCACAGCGGACGGTTCTTGTCGCGCACCGGTGGACGCCGCTGTGGCGCAAGCAGCAGCATCGTGGCCAGCGGCCACATCAGTGCCTCGAGAACCGGCGCCAGCACCAGCCACCAGCCCGGGAACACCCCGCCGGCCAGCAGGCGCACGATGAGCGACACCACATGTGCAGCCACGAACAGCGGGGCAATCTGCACCACTTGCGAGGACACGCTGAACCACAGCACACGCCGGTGAATCGTGATGGCAAAGAAGCTCAGCAGTGTGTAGGCCAGCGCGTGCTGGCCCAGCAGGGCGCCCTCATGCACGTCCATGAACAGGCCGAACACGAAGGCTGCCCCCACACCGACCCGGCGCGGCTGGTGCACGCTCCAGAACACGAGCACGACAGCCAGAAAATCCGGCATGCCGGCCAGCTGACCCCAGGGCATCAGGTTGAGGACGAGCGCCATCAGCAGCGATGTCCAGATGAACACCGGGTTGACCGGCAGCAGCAGCTCGTTGCCGCGGGGCATCATGGGCGCACCTCCGACGGCGTGGACGCGGCGGGCGCGACGCCCGACGCCGGTGCCGCGGCCGAAGCCGCCGATGCGGCCGACACCGGATTGGGGGCGCCCTCCACGGTGAGCAACAACAGCACATGGCGCGGCTGCTCGGCATGGGCATATGGCTTGAGCACGATGCGCGCAAAGGCGGAATCGGCCCGGCGATCCACTTGTGTCACCTGGGCCACCGGCAGCCCCGGCGGGTAGACTCCGTCCAGTCCTGACGTCTGCAGCACGTCACCGGCCTGGACATCGGCGTTGCCAGCCATGAAGCGCAACTCCATGCCGCGGTGCTTGGGCTGTCCGAAGGCCACGCCCCGCTGCTGCGTGCGAAGGTTGATCACCGGCACGGCCGCATCTTTGTCCGTGACCAGCGTGACCTCGGACGACAGCGGGTACACGCGCGTCACCTGGCCAAGCACGCCGTGCTCGTCGATCACCGGGGCGCCGGGTCGCACGCCGTGGCTGCCGCCGCGGTCGATCACCACCTTGCGACTGAACGGATCTGGCGCGTCGTACTGCACTTCAGCGGCCAGCGTGGGCACGGATGCACGCGGGCGCAGATCCAGCAAGGCCCGCAAGCGCTCGTTTTCGTGCTGCAACTGCTCCAGCCGCATGACCCTGTCGGCCTGGGCCATCAGTGCGCGCTCGGCACGCTGCTGCACCGCCTTCGCTTCCTCCAGCCCTCGGACGTAATGGGACAACGTGTCGTAGCCCCGGGCCGGCGCCAGCAGCCCCTGCTGCACAGGGTGGAGCAGCGTCGCCAGCACAGCGCGCAGCGGCTGGGTGATGGCCCAGCGCGCATCGGCCACCATCAGGAACACGGCCAGCGCGGCATAGAAGGTCAGCCGCGTGAACGCCGACGGCCCCTGCTTGAAAAAGGGCGGCGGCGAGCGGTCAAGGGTGGCCAGCGGCATGGTCGGGGGGCAGGGCCTGCGTGGTCAAACCGGCCCGATCAAGGCCTCACTCAGAGGTGAAGATGCTGCCCAGGCGGTCCATGCGCTCCAGCGCCATGCCGCAACCGCGCACCACACAGGTCAGCGGGTCTTCGGCCACGTGCACGGGCAGGCCGGTTTCCTCGGCCAGCAGGCGATCCAGGTCGCGCAGCAGCGCGCCACCGCCGGTCAACATCATGCCGCGTTCGGCGATGTCGGCGCCCAGTTCGGGCGGGGTCTGCTCCAGCGCGTTCTTCACGGCCGAGACGATCTGGTTGAGCGGGTCGGTCAAGGCCTCCAGGATCTCGTTGGACGAGATGGTGAAGCTGCGCGGCACACCTTCGGACAGGTTGCGGCCCTTGACTTCCATCTCCTTGACCTCGGAGCCGGGGAAGGCGCTGCCGATTTCTTTCTTGATGGCCTCGGCCGTGGGCTCGCCGATCAGCATGCCGTAGTTGCGGCGGATGTAGTTGATGATGGCCTCATCGAACTTGTCACCACCCACGCGGACGGAGCCCTTGTAGACCATGCCGCCCAGCGAGATCACGCCGACCTCGGTGGTGCCGCCACCGATGTCGACCACCATCGAGCCCGACGCCTCGGACACCGGAAGGCCCGCGCCGATGGCGGCGGCCATGGGTTCTTCGATCAGGTAGACCTCTGAGGCGCCGGCGCCGAGCGCCGACTCGCGAATGGCGCGGCGCTCGACCTGGGTGGAGCCGCAGGGCACGCAGATGATGATACGGGGCGACGGCTTCAACACCGAGCGCGGATGCACCATCTTGATGAACTGCTTGAGCATCTGCTCGGTCACGGTGAAATCGGCGATCACGCCGTCCTTCATCGGGCGGATCGCCTCGATGTTGCCGGGCACCTTGCCCAGCATGGCCTTGGCCTCGGCGCCCACGGCCTGGATGGTCTTCTTGCCGTTGGGACCGCCTTCGTGGCGGATGGAGACCACCGAAGGCTCGTCCAGCACGATGCCCTTGTCACGCACGTAGATCAGCGTGTTGGCCGTGCCCAGGTCGATCGCCAGGTCGGTCGAAAAATATTTGCGAAACATCGAATACATGCAGCAGCGCTCCGGGTGGAAGGGCTCGGCCACGGCGGGGGCTGGGGCGGTGCGCCATGGCGCAACGGCATGCCAGATCAAAGCCCTCGGACGCGGTGGCAGACGCCATCCTGAAACAGCGCGCGCAGCCACGCCATCGGAGGCATGCGGCTGCGCGCGAAAGAACCTTGTGGATAACCTACGATAATACCCCAAGGGCTGGCCCTTTCCGGGCTCCGCCACCCGTGTTTACCCCCCAGTAACAAACCATGGCCCTGACCTCTGACGACGTCGGCCGGATCGCCCAGCTCGCGCGCCTTGAACTGCGCGACGACGAGGCGGCCGCCATGCTGACGCAGCTCAACGAATTCTTCGCCATCGTCGAGAAGATGCGCGCGGTCGACACCTCCGGTGTCGAGCCCCTGTCCACCCCCCTGTCGGCCATCGAGGACGTGACGCTGCGCCTGCGCGTCGACGCCGTGACCGAAGGCGACGCCCGCGAGGCCAACATGGCCAACGCCCCGGCCCGCGATGGCGGCCTGTTCCTCGTTCCGAAGGTGATCGAATGAGCGCCGCCGCCCTCCACGACCTGACGCTGGCGCAGCAAGGTGCCGCCCTGGCCAGCGGGCAGACCACCTCGGTGGCCCTGACCCAGCACGCGCTGGACCGCGTGGCCGCCCACGCGGCGCTCGGCGCCTTCCTGCATGTGGACGCGGCCGGCGCCCTGGCCGCCGCCGCGGCCTCGGACGCGCGCCGCGCCGCAGGGCAGCCCCTGGGCCCACTCGACGGCGTGCCGATCGCCCACAAGGACATCTTCGTCACGCAGGGCCAGCCCACCACGGCCGCCTCGAAAATGCTGGCCGGTTATCGCAGCCCGTTTGACGCCACCGTGGTGGCGCAACTGCAGGCCGCTGGCGTGGTCAGCCTGGGCAAGCTCAACTGCGACGAGTTCGCCATGGGCGGCGCCAACGAGAATTCGGCTTACAGCGTGGCACGCAACCCCTGGGATACGAGCCGGATTCCGGGCGGCTCGTCGGGTGGCTCGGCCGTGGCCGTGGCTGCGCGCCTGGTGGCCGGCACCACCGGTACCGACACCGGCGGCTCGATCCGCCAGCCGGCCGCGCTGTGCGGCATCACCGGCATCAAGCCCACTTATGGCCGCTGCTCCCGCTTTGGCATGATCGCCTTCGCCTCGTCGCTTGACCAGGCGGGCCCCATGGCCCGCACAGCGGAAGACTGCGCGCTGCTGCTCGACGCCATGAGCGGCTTCGACCCGCGTGACGCCACCAGCGCCGAGACCGTGCAGCTGCACGACGGCAGCCCGGCCGCCAACCAGCCTGGCGTGATCGGCAAAGACCTGGCCGCGCTGAAGCTGGCCGCCGATCTGGCCGATGCGGCGCGTCCGCTGGCCGGCCTGCGCGTCGGGGTACCCAAGGAGTTTTTCGGTGAGGGCGTGAGCGCCGACGTGCTGGCGGCCACCCGCGCCGCCCTGGGGCAGTTGCAGCAGCTGGGTGCCACGCTGGTCGATGTGAGCCTGCCGCGCACCGAGCTGTCGATCCCCGTGTACTACATCATTGCGCCGGCCGAGGCCTCGTCCAACCTGAGCCGCTACGACGGCGTCAAGTTCGGCCACCGCGCAGCGAAGTACAGCGACCTCAACGACATGTACCGCAAGACGCGCGCCGAAGGCTTCGGGCCAGAGGTGAAGCGCCGCATCATGATCGGCACCTATGTGCTGTCTCACGGCTACTACGACGCCTACTACCTGCAGGCCCAGAAGCTGCGCCGCATGATCGCCGACGACTTCCAGGCCGCTTTCCAGGTGTGCGATGTCATCGCCGGCCCGGTGTCGCCCACGGTCGCGCGCGCCATCGGATCGTCCACCGACCCGGTGCAGGATTACCTGGCCGACATCTTCACGCTGCCTGCCTCGCTGGCCGGCCTGCCGGGCATGAGCGTGCCGTGCGGCTTCGGCGAGCACGGCATGCCCGCGGGGCTGCAGCTGATTGGCAACTACTGGCAGGAGGCCCGCCTGCTGCACATGGCACAGGCCTTCCAGCAGGTGACCGACTGGCACCAGCGCGCCCCGGCCACCCTCGCCTGACGAACCCGACGAGACACATTCCATGGCTAGCAAACTTGTCAGGGGCTACGAGGTCGTCATCGGCATCGAAACCCACGTCCAGCTCTCGACGCAGTCGAAGATTTTCTCGGGCGCCTCGACCCGCTTCGGCGCCGAGCCCAACACCCAGGCCTGCCCGGTCGACATGGCCCTGCCCGGCACGCTGCCGGTGATGAACAAGGGCGCCGTCGAGCGCGCCATTGCGTTTGGCCTGTCCGTGGGCTCGACGATTGCGCCGCGCTCGATCTTCGCGCGCAAGAACTACTTCTACCCCGACCTGCCCAAGGGCTACCAGATCAGCCAGTACGAGATCCCCGTCGTGCAGGGTGGCGCCGTCAGCTTCTTCGTGGGTGACCAGCCCCACACCGTGCGTCTGGTGCGCGCCCACCTCGAGGAAGACGCTGGCAAGTCGCTGCACGACGACTTCATCGGCTTCAATGGCGAGAAGTCGTCGGGCATCGACCTCAACCGCGCAGGCACGCCGCTCATCGAGATCGTGACCGAGCCCGACCTGCGCTCCAGCGCCGAGGCGGCCGAGTACGCGCGCGCGCTGCACACGCTGGTGGTGTGGCTGGGCATCTGCGACGGGAACATGCAGGAAGGCTCGTTCCGCTGCGACGTGAACGTGTCGGTGCGCAAGCCCGGCGCGCCGCTGGGCACGCGCCGCGAAATCAAGAACCTCAACAGCTTCAAGCACATCGTCCAGGCAACCGACTTCGAGATCAACTGGCAAATCGAGCAGATCGAAGACGGCCTGCCCATCCAGCAGGCCACGGTGCTGTTCAACCCCGACACGGGCGAGACGCGCGCGATGCGCACCAAGGAAGACGCGCACGACTACCGCTACTTCCCCGATCCTGATCTGCCGCCGCTGGTGATCGCGCCGGAGTGGGTCGAGCGCATCCGCGCCGAGATGCCCGAGCTGCCGCGCGTGATGGCCGAGCGCTTCGTCAAGGACTACGGGCTGCCCGAGTACGACGCGACCATGATGACGCAGTCGAAGGCCTTCGGTGCGTTCTTCGAGGCCGCCGCCAAGGCCTGCAAGCAGCCGAAGCTGGTGTCGAACTGGCTGATGGGCGAAGTGTCACGCCGCCTGAATGCAGCCGAGCAGACCATCGAGCAATCACCGGTGACGCCAGAACTGCTGGCAGCAATGATCTCGCGCATCGGCGACGGCACCATCTCGAACAATGGCGCCAAGCAGGTGTTCGATGCGCTGTGGAGCGGCGAAGGCAACGGAGACGCGCAAGCCCGCGTGGATACCGTCATCGAGGCCAAGGGCCTCAAGCAGATGAGCGACACAGGCGAGCTCGAAAAGATCCTCGACGACATCCTGGCGGCCAACGCCAAGTCGGTCGAAGAGTTCCGCGCCGGCAAGGAGAAGGCCTTCAATGCGTTGGTGGGTCAGGCCATGAAGGCCACCAAGGGCAAGGCCAACCCGGCCACAGTCAACGATCTGCTCAAGAAGAAGCTCACCGGCTGAGTCAGCTCGCATCGTGTGCCACACTGCCATGAACCACGCGCGAGCGCGAACATGGCACACACACACAAGGGAGTGACGATCCGGCGCACGCTGTTCGGCCTGTTGGCTGCGGCGCTCGGACCGGTTCTGATCGGCACCGTCTTGCTGCTCACCCAGCAATGGCGGGCCGACCACGGGCAGGCGCAGATGCGGTTGCTCAGCGAAGCGCAGCTGCTGGCAGACGGCGTCGACCGGGAGCTGGGCGGAGCCGAAGGCCGACTGCGTGCCGCGTCGGCCAGCAGCGCATTGCGGGCGGGAAACTGGGCCAGTTTTCACGTTTTCGCCCAACGGGCGGTATCAGACTGGCCTGCAGCCCTGATCACCGTGACCGATGCGACCGGGGAAGTGCAAGTCAACACCGGGGTGCCACGCGGCACCCCGCTGCCCAACCTGTGGGCGCTCGAGCGCGCCGAAAGCGAAGTCGTCTGGAACGGGCGCCGCCTGCCGTTCAGCTCGCAGGGGCTCACGCGCCGCGCAATGCAGACCGACTCGGTGCAGTACAGCGGGCTGTTCTACGGCGCCCGGGTACGGCAGCCGTATCTGTCGATCGCCTTGCCGGTGAGCCGAGACGATGGCCAGCGCGTGGTGCTTGCCCTGTCCTTTCCCCCCCAGCGCCTGCAGGCGCTGGTGGCGCATGCCGACCTGGGCCCAGGCGGTGACGTGCTGATCACCGACCGCAGCGGCCGCGTCGTGGCGCACAGCGCCGGCAGCCGCTGGCAGCTCGCCGACCCGATCCCACTGTCCGCGCTGAAGGCGGCACCGGCCGTACACGAAACGGTTGCGCTCGGCGGCGATCGCATGCTGATCGCCAGCGTGACGGCGGCGGGCGGGGCGTTCACCGTCAGTGTCATGCGGTCCGCTGCGCAGATCGAGGCCCTGGCGTGGCAAGCCGCGCTGGCCTGGGGCAGCTTGGCGCTGGGCGCCACGGCGCTGGGCGCGGCCGTGGCATTGCGCCTGGCCCGGCAGATCACCCAGGGGCTCAGCGCGCTGCAGGCCGCCGCGATCGGTACGCCCGCCGCGCCGCAAAGCTTCCGCATCCACGAGATCGACACAGTCGCGCTGGCGCTGCAGCATGCGCGCGAGCGGGTCGCCGCGCATGACCGCGAGGTGGCCATGCGACAGGCCGCCGAGGCGCAACGGGAAGCGGCCGATGCCGGCGAGCGCCACTTGCGCCACGTCATGGACCGGCTGTTCGCCTTTGTCGGCGTGCTGGACACCCAAGGCCGCCTGCTGGAGGCCAATGATGCCCCGCTGACACTGGCAGGCATCGCGCGTACCGATGTGATCGGGCGCTGGTTCTGGGACTGCCACTGGTGGACACACGATGCGACTGTCGCGGCCCAGCTGCGCGCCGCCATCACCCAGGCCGGCGAGGGCACCACGGTGCGGTATGACGCGCCCGTGCGCATGGCCCACGATCAGCTCATCACCATAGACTTTCAGATCGCGCCGCTGCTCGATGAAGGGGGGCGCATCACCCACCTCATCGCCAGCGGCGTGGACATCACCAGCCGCGTCGCCGCGCTCGACGCCTTGCGCCTCAGCGAAGCGCGCGCGCAGGAGGTGGCACAGCAGCACGAACGCGAGCGGCGCCTGCTGGACACCACGCTGGAGGCCGTGCCAGCCGGCATCGCGGTGGCCGACCCGCAGGGGCGGCTGATCCGGGCCAACCGCGCGCTCGCTCAGGTATGGGGCGACCCGCCCGCCAGCGAGTCGGTGGAAGACTACGACCAGTGGCAAGGCTGGTGGGCCGACGGCTCGGCTCGCCACGGGCAACGCGTGCAAGCCCATGAATGGCCGATGGCCCGCGCCCTGCGAGGTGAGGTCTGCCAGGATGACATGATCGAGATCCAGCCCTTCGACCAGCCGGGCGTGAGACGGGTCCTGCTCCTGTCGTCCGCACCGGTCTACGACGCGGCTGGCCACGTGATGGGTGCGGTCACCGCCCAGATCGACATCAGCGAGCGTGTCGCCCACGAAGCCGCATTGCGCAATGCCGACCGGCAAAAGGACGCTTTTCTGGCGGTGCTGGCACATGAACTGCGCAACCCGCTGGCCCCCATCCTCACCTCAGCGGAGTGGTTGGCGCAACGCGCACCATGCACCGACGATGTGGCTCAACGCTGCCACACCATTCTGAGACAGGCACGCACCCTGTCCCGTCTGGTGGACGACCTGCTGGACGTCTCGCGCATCAGCCTGGGTGCCGTCCATCTGCAACGTGCGCCGCTGGATCTGCGCGACGCCATTGCTGGAGCCGTGGATGCCGTGCAGCCAGTCGCCGAGGCGCGCGGTGTGCAGCTGAGTGTCGCCCCAGGCGGTCAGCCCGTGACAGTCGAGGGGGACCTGACACGCCTGACCCAGGTGATCGGCAACCTGCTGCACAACGCTGTGAAGTTCACACCGGAAGGCGGTCGCGTGACCGTGGCGCTCACCTGCGACGGCACAGCCGCCACCGTGGCGGTGCATGACACCGGGCGGGGGATCTCGCCAGCCATGCTGGAGACCATCTTCGACTGGTTCACGCAGGAGCAGCGCAGCGGGCTGGCGGGCAACTCCGGACTCGGCATCGGGCTGGCGTTGGTGCGCCAGCTGGTGACGCTGCACGGGGGACACGTGACTGCTCACAGCGCCGGACCGGGCTTGGGCAGCACCTTCACTGTTTGTCTGCCGCTGGCTCACGCTGACAACGCGCCCTCGCCCGTGCCGACATTGGTGGCCTCCACCCCGCAGGCCAGCCTGAGGGTGCTGGTCGTGGACGACAACGTCGACGCCGCGCAGTCCCTCTCGGAACTGCTCGGGCTCATCGGTCACCGTGTACAGCAGGCCCACTGCGGTCAAGACGCATGGAAGGCCGCCACCGAGGTCCAGTTCGACGCTGTGATACTGGACATCGGTTTGCCCGATGTGTCCGGCTATGAGCTGGCAGGCCGGCTGCGTTCGTCCCTGCCTCGTGTACCCATGCTGATCGCCCTGTCGGGCTGGGGCCAGGCGCAGGACAAGGCACGCGCGCTGGCCTCCGGCTTTGACCACCACCTGACCAAACCCGCCACCTTGTCCACGCTGACCGAGATCCTTGCTGCGGTGCGCTGATTGCGCCGAAGCGGCTGACACGGGCAGCCACACAAGCGGAGTGCATGGCGGCTGGAGCAAGGTCATGGCCACCCAAGTCAGGCGTCCGCCGGCAGCATGGCGTGATCTGCGTCAGCCGCTTCGAACGCCATGCGCCACACCGTCGTCGCCCACACCCCTCGCCGCGCCGTGCTGCCCGCGGTGCCATCTGAGCCGCTCTCTGAGCCGCTCTCTGGGCCCCTCTCGGTGGCGCCCGAGTGGCGCACCTGGCTGCTGCGCGGCCTCGCCTTGCTGGGTGCGATTGGCATGCTGCTATACGGCCTGGCCGCCATTGACGCCGGCATCGTGAACTACCGCGCAGCCGGCAACGAGCAGATCGCGCAGCAACGCATGCAGATGCGCGACGCAGCGGACGCCGGCCAATCCCTGGGCCCCACCTCCGAGGTGGCCAGCCATTCCAGCATCATGCTGGCACTGCTGGCGGCCATCAGTTCGCCCACCTACGCTTTCGGCAGCAACGGGCTGAGCGAGCCCCTGATCCATTACGCCACCATGCCGCGCAGTGTCGGCATCACGCTGTCCGTGCACAACGTGCTCGGTGGCGTCACGATGCTGTTTGGTGCCCTGCAGTTCTGGCCCGCCTTCCGGCGGCGCTTCCCGCTGTGGCACCGCGCCTTTGGCCTCGTCTACATCCTGGCGGCGCAAGGCGCGATGATCGCAGCCATGGTGTTCCTCGTGAGGACACCCGTGCACCTGATCTACGACCAGCTGACGTTCTACGTCGGCCTGTGGGGCCTGGCCATCGGCGTCACCGTGAGCCTGTGGATGGCCATCTACGCGATGGCCCGCAAGCGCATCGCCCAGCACCAGGCGTGGATGGCACTGAACTACGGCATGTTGCTGACCGCGCCGATCCAGCGCTACGGCTGGCTGGCCTTTGGTGCCGCCGCACCCGAGTTGCGCCAACTGGAAGGCAACTACGCCGTGACGGCCGTCCTCGTGCCGCTGTGCGTGATGATTGGCTACGCGCTGTTCACCCTGAACCGCCTGCTGCAGGCCGAGCGCCCGGCCCACACCGTGGCGCGTGTGGCCGCCCCCTTTCAGTGGCATGCCCGGCTTGGGCGTTGGCTGGCGGTGGGCATGATCCCGGTGGTGCTGTGGGCCGGCGTGACGACGGTGCAGCAACTCGCGCTGGGCGACGGACTGGCAGGCGCCCACGACGCCCAGCGGCTGATCCCGGCCGGTGTGTTGGCCCTCGACCAGCAGGTGATGCACGCCCATCCATGGACGCAGGGCCTGTTTGTGACCGGCACGCTGCTGGGACTGAGGGCCGCGGCAGCCTGGCTGTGGTCTGGCAGGCGCCCGGCCGGCGGCCTGCTCGCCACCGGTGGCGCCCTCGCGGGCCTGGCTCTGGTGCAGTGGGGCCTGCAACTGGGCATGCCCAGCTTCGCCACCCTGCATGGCGGCGCGCTGCACGTGTTCGGCGGCGCCATCGTGCTGCTGTTCTCGCTGCTCATGGGCGGGGCGCTGTGGCGCCAACGACCGGCCTGGGCGCGCGAATGGTCTTGGTTCGTCATCGCCGGGCTGGTGGCCACACCCAGCCTGTTCTGGATCATGCCTGCCATCGCCCTGTGGCCCATCGAGGCGCAGTACATCCAGACCGGGCACGCCTTCCGGCTCGCCGCCTATGGGCAGTGGATGCTGTTGATCGGCGCCTTTCTGTGCGCCATCCACAGCCAGGCCACCCACGCTAAACTGGCCCGCTGACCCTGCTGCGCGCCCATGTCCGCCCCAGACCGCGTCCTTCGCTCGCTCACCTTCCCCATCCAGTACCTGGAAATCGGCGAGGCGCTCGCCCGGGAGCTGGGGCAGGACATCGACCGGCTCTATCGCGAATGGGGTATCGACCTGCCACGGCCTTTCATGCCATGGCACACCATGGACGGTGTGCACATGAAGCGCTCGCTGGCCCATTTTCTCGCCAGCGCGCCTTACGGGCCGCCGCCCATCGTGGCCTTCATGGCGCACTTTCCCCTGACCGTGCACGGGCCTGTGGGCATGCTGGCCATCACCTCGGCCAACCTGGGGGAAGCGCTCCAGGGTGCCATCCGCTACGCGCCGCTGGTCATGCCCGCCTTCTCCTTGCGCCGCGAGGATGTGGGCGACGAAGTGCACCTCATCGTCGAGCCCCTGGTCGACTTTGGCGACGTGCAGGATTTCTTCACCGAGACCGTGGTGCTGGCCCCGACCAAGGTCCTGCCTTTTCTGAAGGAGCCGGTGCTCGGCGCGTCGGTCCACCTCCGTCATGCGCCGCTGGGCGATGTCCGCCAGTACGAAGCGGCTTTTCCGGGACGTTTCCATTTCGGCGCGCGGCACAACAAGCTGGTGCTGCCGCGTAGCGCCCTGGCCATTCCGCTGATCGCACCAAGCAAGGCGTCGCACCTGATGATGAAAGCCACGCTGGAGCAGCAGCGTCGATCACGACTCGACGTGAGGCCCGTCACGCGCGAGGTCAAGGAGCGCCTGCGCGCCGGCCTGCTGCGCCGTCAGGTGCCCAGCGCCGAGGAGGTGGCGCACGGCATGGCGCTGTCCGCGCGGACGCTCAGCCGCCGCCTGCAAGATGAAGGCACGACACTGCCGCAACTGCGCGCCGAGGTCTGCATCGAGTACGCCCAGATGCTGTTGCTGGAGACCGGCAAGACCATTGCGCAGATTGCCGAGGCGGCAGGTTTCTCAGACGCCACCGCCTTCTCGCGGGCTTTCAAGCGTGCCAGGGGCCTGACGCCCAGCGCCTTGCGCGAACGCCAGTCTGCCCCTGCCCCTGCCACCGCTGCCGCTGCCGCTGCCGCTGCCGACGGTTCAGACCCCAACCCGATCGCTTCAACATGATGGACACCACCCGGGCCCGCTGCGCGGCCTATGCGCTCATCGCACTGGCCGCCCTGGCCGGCACCGCCTCGCAGCTGCCTTCCTACGCCGCACTGGGGCTGTTGCAGGGCAACGTCCAGTTCTGGCAGGACACGCTGGCCAATCCGGCCAGCCGCTTCATCACGATGGATGTGTTTTTCGTGTTCCTGGTGGTCTGGCCGTGGATGATCGGCGAAGCCAGACGCCTGCGCATGCGCGGTCTGCCCTGGTACTTTCTGGGCTCGCTGCTGGTGGCCTTCAGCGTGGCCCTGCCCGTGTTCATGCTGCACCGCGAGCGTGCGCTGCAGCGCCTGGCGCAGGTGACAAGCCCCCACCCTGCCGAGCACGCGCCCTCGCCGCGTCAGTGGACATGGTGGTCGGTGCTGGCCGTGGCCGTGGCCACCTTGCTGTACACCCTCCGGGCCAGCGGGCTGCTCTGAGCCCGCACGGCGCGGCTGGCAGTCAACGGTCAGCCGGTTCGCTGTCGAGGCTGCCGGGGGCGGCGCCAGCCCACAGCCGTTTCAGTCGCGCCAGCTCGGCGTCGTACAGGCCATTGATGCGAGCCACCTCGTTGCGCTGGGCCTGAACCACATCGCGCTGGGCCTGCTGCTGCGCATCGTTGGCATCGATCTGGGCGCGCAGGCGCGGCGGCAGATTGCGGCCCTTGTAAAACTCGGTTTCTGCATCCAGCCCACGACGCTCCTTGGCCAGATCGGCCAGCTGGCGCTCAGCTGCAGCAATCAGCTTTTGCGCATCTTCCAGCGCATTGGCGCGCGCACGGGTATGCGTAGCCTCATCCGGATAACGGTGAATCAGGTTGCGGTCGCGGCGAATGGCATCCTTGCGCGCGGCTTCCGCCAGCGCCTGCTGCCGCCGTTGCTCCTCGTAGGCTGCACGCTGCTCGGGCGTCATGCGTGGGGGCACGACCTGCCGCTGCGAGCCATCGCGGTTGAGCACGCGCTGTTCGCGGTCGAGGCATTCGGGAATCGGGCGGTCAGAGGTGTGGCGCCGGCCCTGCGCGTCCACGCAGGAATAGATGCCCGTGGGCTGCGCGGCCATCGCGGGCATGCTCACCACGGCACACAGCGCGGCCGCCAGTGAGCCGGCCAGCGCGCCTGCGGCGGCCTGCCGTTGCTTTGCTGCCCAGCGGCTTGCGCCACGCTTCATGCCACGGATCTCCTGCTGGTGACTACCTCGGGTGGCCCGATGCCACCCCCCTTTTCAGACGCCGTAGCGCGTCCGATAGGCCGACACGGGCTGCAAAAACGCAGACAGTTCCGGATCGGACTGAACAGACAAATAGTGCAACAAATCCGACAGGGTGGCGACCGAAATCACGGGCAAACCGTGCTGCTGTTCCACCTGCTGCACCGCACTCAGGGGGCTGTCCTGACCGTTGGCCGTGGCTTTTTCCTGACGATCCAGCGCGATGGCCACGCCGGCCGGGGTGGCGCCGGCCTGGGCAATCAGCGCCAGCGACTCGCGTACCGAGGTGCCCGCCGAAATCACGTCGTCAATGATGAGCACCCGCCCCTGCACGGGAGCACCCACCAGCGTGCCACCTTCGCCGTGGTCCTTGGCTTCCTTGCGGTTGTAGGCGAAGGGCTTGTTGTGCCCCAGACGAGCCAGCTCGATGGCCACGGCCGCCGCCAGCGTGATGCCCTTATAGGCCGGGCCGAACAGCATGTCGAACTGCACGCCCGAATCGATCAGCCGGCGTGCATAGAATTCAGCCAGACGGCCGAGCTTGGCGCCGTCATCGAACAAGCCGGCATTGAAGAAGTACGGTGACAACCGTCCTGCCTTGGTCTTGAATTCCCCGAACCGCAGCACCTTGGACTGCACCGCAAAGGCCACGAAATCCTGGGCCAGCGTGTCGTTGGAGGGGGTGTTGCTCATGATGGATGGTGTCTCGTGTTTCGTCTGGTGTCGCTCAACGTCAATGGCATCCGTTCAGCTGCCAACAAGGGCCTCGTGCCGTGGGCCGAAACCCTGTCGGCCGATTGTATGGGCGTGCAGGAACTCAAGGTTCACGCCGACGACATGCCGCCGGCACTCCGCACGATTGCGGGCATGCAGGGCCATTTTCACCATGCCGAGAAGAAAGGCTACTCGGGCGTGGGCATCTACACGCGCCATGAGCCATCAGATGTGCTGATCGGCCTGGGCACGCACGACGTGACCACGCAGTTCGACGCCGAGGGCCGCTGGGTCGAGCTGCGCTTCGACAAGCCCGGGCGCAAGCTCTCGCTGATCAGCTGCTACTTCCCGAGCGGCTCCAGCGGCGATGAACGCCAGGCGGCCAAGTACCGTTTTCTGGACATGATCGCGCCACATCTCGCGCGGCTGCGTGCCGAGCGCGAGTTCATCCTGGTGGGCGACGTCAACATCGCCCACAAGGAAGCCGATCTGAAGAACTGGAAGGGCAACCTGAAGAACTCCGGTTTTCTGCCGGAGGAACGCGCGTGGATGACCTCGCTGCTTGACCCGGCCGGCGGCGCAGGCCTGGTCGACGTCTACCGCACGCTGCACCCCGACACCACCGACGCCTGCTACACATGGTGGAGCAACCGGGGCCAGGCGCGTGCCAAGAACGTGGGCTGGCGCATCGACTACCACCTGGCCACGCCGGCGCTCGCCGCGACCGCCCGCGCCGCCAGCATCTACAAGGACACCTGGTTCAGCGACCATGCGCCACTGACAGTGGATTACGACTTCGCGATCTGAACGCGGTCTCACCCGCGGGCCGTCGCGCTCACTCGAAGCGACGGCTGACGGTCACGAACCAGCGCACCGGCTCATCCACCGACTCGGCCTGCGGCTTGCCGCCGCGCACGCGGCTGGCCAGTGTGCTCTCGACGTTCCAGCCCTCCGCCCCCCAGCGCACGCCCAGACCAGCACCGGCCAGCCCTCGGTGGGTCGCGCCCGAGCCCGCCCAAGGGTCGGCATTGATCCGCATCCGACCGGCATCGGCGAAGGCAAAGGCCGTGGCCTGCCCCAGGCTCCAACGCAACTCGGCCTGCGACAACCAGCCGCGGTCGCCAGTGCCTTCCCCCATCGGGTAGGCTCGCACGCCCAAGAAGCCACCAATCCCGTACTTCTCGGACGAATCAAGGTTGGCCGACGCCCACTGCGCCGATACCCGCAGGTAGGCCGACACCGGCCCGATCACCCGCTGGATGCGGGCGATGTCCAGATTGGCCTTGGTGAAGCCTCCGTCGGTGCGGGCCGTCGCCGCATCGACCATTCTGGCGTCATCGTCAAGCTTCAGGTGCCCGCCGGTCAGGCTGATCTGTCCGTAGCTGACGCCACCACCCAGCCAGTTGTCGCGGTGATCGAACTGGGCCGACAGCTGCAGCTGGTCGCTGGTCTTGTTGCGCTCGAAACCGATGCGCTCGTAGCGGTCTTCCAACCGCTTGTGTACCCAGGCCAGCGAGGTCTGAACGTTGCTGCGCTGCGAGCGCAGCACGGCGTAACTGCCCTTGAGCGTGACCGTGTCCGCATAGCCCTTGGCACCCAGCACCGCAAAGGCCCCACCGAGCTGGTAACTGGTGCGGGCCACACCCGCCAGCCCGCGCCAGCCGGTGGCGCCCAGCGGCGTGTCGTAATCGAGCGAGCCGAGCCACAGTTGCTCGTCGGTCGTCATCACGTTGAGCGCGAGTCGGTCGCCAAAACGAAATGGGCTGTTGGCGGACACCGCGGCCCGCAGCCGATGCCGACCCGTGCTGCGGCTACCGATGTTGTCCAGCCCGATCTCGCCCGAGACCCGGTTCTGCCGCGTCACCTCGACATCCAGGTCGCCTTCACCGGCACGCGCACCGGGACGGATGGTCGGGCGCACACGAAACCCAGGCTGATCGTCCATCAGCAGCATGGTGCGCTCCAGCTCGCGCTCGCGGATGATCTGTCCGACGGGCATGCCGCTGTCGAGAAACGCCTGGGCCTGCGGCACCAGCGGGTCTGGCCCCTGCACAGCGGCGCGCCCCAGCACGCCTTCGATGATGCGAAGCCGCAAGCGTCCACCCTCGACGGTCTGGGGCGGCGCCACCACCTGAACGAACGGGTAGCCTGCGCGCCGGTACACCTCGGCGACGCGCTGGGCCAGCGACTCGATGCCGGCCATGCCCAGGGGCTCCGATGGCAACGGCGACACCGCCGCCAGCACCGCATCGCAAGCGATGGCCTGGCATCCCTCCAGCGACAGGTGTGTGACTCTCACGCGAGGGCCGTCCTGCTCGGCCGATGGCAACGTCGGCCGTTCGGCCGGTTTCGGAAGAGCCGCTGGATCAGAGCGCTGTGGTTGGGGTGCGGTCGGGCCTTGCAGCTCCGCTGCAGAGGCCACGCCGAGCGCCGAAGCCAGCCCTGCCAACACACCAACTTGCGCGACACCGCGCCGAATGGAAGAGGATTTCACGTGTGTTCCTGCCTAGTTTGTCTGAAGGGGGGCGTGATGCGCATCAGCGCATGTCTGCGTTGATGCCACCGTCGACCACAAAGATGTCCAGCGGTCCGTTGGCGCTCGGCACACGCGTACCCGCCACACCAGGACGTGCGGCGCGGGCCACGCCGCGCTCTTCGCCCGACGCGCGCGCAGGTGCGCCGCCCGACGACGAGCTTGCCACTGGTACCACAGCGTTGCCACTGCCGACGCCAGGGCCGGCCGTATCGGCCGTGTTGCCCAGAACCGGCATGGCAGCACCAATGGAACTCACGCTGACGTAGTTGAGGTTGCCGCCATTTCCGACCTGTCCGCCAGCGCCCAGCGCAGGCACCGCGTTGTCCGGGAAATTGGGAACGGCAGCTGCCCTCGGCATGAAGCGCTCGGCCGTCGGCAGCGCGGCACTCACGGTCAAGGCCTCCGCATTGCCGGCCGCTTGCGCCATGACATAGTTGCCGTACAGGGCGGTCAGCCCGTCCACAACGACACCGTAGCTGCCGGGCTGCGAGGCTGCGCCGGCGGTCGTGGTAAACCGCAGGCTCCCCGTGGTCGCGGAAGCCAGCGTGTCATCACCGACGAATCCGCTCACCGTGGCCTGAAACGGGGGATTGGCAGTGCCAGCCGGACGCGAGACCGGCGCCACCGCCAGCGTCAAGGTCGCCGGCAAGATCTGCAGCACCGCGTTGGTGAAGGTCACGTCGTAGTTGACCGCTGAGGCCCCTCCGACGCTGAATGCCGACGTGTAGCTGCCCGCATTGCGTCCCGTAGCCAGGCCGCTGACGACGATGTCGTCACCCGACAGGAAGCCGCTGAGCGTGGGCGTCAGCAGGCTTTGTGTCGCGCCGTTATAGGTCACGCTACGCCCGGCTGCGCTGACCGTGGCGGCGGCACGCCCGATGTGGCCTCCCGTGTTGCCAACGAGCTGGACGGTGTAGTTGCCACCGTTGTTGCCGTCGTTCACTGTGTAGCCGGAGATGCTCACCATCTTGCCACTGCCTGCCTGACCGTCGGCAAAGCGCTGAACCACGTCACTCACGGTGTCGCTGCCCTGCAGGCCCACGATGCCGATGGATCCGCTGGCTGCATCGGAGCCGTTGTAGGTCTTGGACGCTGCGCTGGCCGTCAGCGTCAAGGTGGCCGGAAGAATCTGCAGCACCGCGTTGGTGAAGGTCACGTCGTAGTTCTCAGCGGCGCTGCCGGTCACGCTCAACACAGATGTGTAGCTGCCCGCATTGCGTCCCGTAGCCAGGCCGCTGACGACGATGTCGTCACCCGACAGGAAGCCGCTGAGCGTGGGCGTCAGCAGGCTTTGTGTCGCGCCGTTGTAGGTCACGCTGCGCCCGGCTGCGCTGACCGTGGCGGCGGCGCGCCCGATGTGGCCTCCCGCGTTGCCAACGAGCTGGACGGTGTAGTTGCCACCGCTGTTGCCGTCGTTCACCGTGTAGCCGGAGATGCTCACCGTCTTGCCACTGCCTGCCTGACCGTCGGCAAAGCGCTGAACCACGTCACTCACGGTGTCGCTGCCCTGCAGGCCCACGATGCCGATGCTGCCAAAGGCGGTGTCGGTGCCGTCGTAGGTCTTGTGTGTTGCCGCAGCCGTGAGCGTCAGCGTGGCCGGCGTGATCACGCCAACGTTGCCGCTGACGGTCGTGGGCAACTCGTAGTTGGCCAGGATGGTGGCGCCCAAAGCAGTGAAATCGCTCTCGCTGAGGCTGACCGTCACGGTCTTGCTGCTACCGGCATGCGCGTTATCGTAGCTCCCGACCGTTTTGGTCACAGTCGCGCCATCCTCGCCGACCCAGCCAGTCAGGCGGTAATGCGAGGGCAGCAACGTGGCCACATTGGTACCGTCGTAGACTTTGCTGACCGTGCCAACGAGTTCGCCCGCGATCACACTGAGCATGGCCGGCTGGATCTTCAGCGTGCCGTCGGCGAACGTGAGCGCGTAGTTGGCCGCACTCAGGCCACCTGCCGTGATGGTGTAAGAGCCAGCATTCACCGCGCCCTGACTGGTGCCGCCGTAATTCAATGTGCCCGTCAGGACCGCGTCATCCTCCCCGTTCACGAAGCCGATGTACTCCACGCCGTTTCCGCCGCTGAACACCAGGCCGTCGTACGTCTTGGTCAGGCTGAGGGCCCTGACGGTCAACGGGGCAGGCGTGATGTTGGCGGTCGCCGAGATCGCGCCGCTTGCTGCAACCGTGTAGTTGCCCGCATCCGCGCCGGACAGTGCCACCGCGGAGACATTCACGCTGATGCCGTTGCCCACGCCCGCGCTGGCAAACCCGCCGGTCGCATTCACGGTCACGGCATCGCCCGAGACGATGTCCGTGCTGGTGATGTTGGCAGCCGTCGTACCGTCATACACCTTGTTGCTGGCCGTGAAGGCGCTGATGGTCCGCGGCGTGATCGAGTAGACGCCTTCGTTGAAGTACGCCACTGCGTAGTCCGTTCCGCCGCTGGTGTACGTACCCAGGTTGCCCGCGCCGGGTGTCAGCGCGGTGTAGCTTCCCACGTGCTTGGTCGGCGTTGCAAACGTCAGGGTGCCCAGGTCGTTGACCGCGAAGCCGGTCGGCCCGCCCAGATGGGTGTAAGTCAAGCCTGTGGCCGCCGTCGTACCGTCATACACGCGGCTGCCACTGCCGGTGAAGATGTACAGCGGCTTCATGGCCATGTTGACTGCGTTGTACCCGGCCGAGGTGTAGCTCTGATTGCCACCCGGAATCACCATCGTGCCGCAGTTGGGGTAGTTGGCATTGCATGGCGGGTTGCGCGTGAACACCGCAGCCTGGTTCGACCCATTCAGACGGAACAGGAAGTGCGCCACACTGGGGGCCCAGAACTGGATGCGGGCCTGACTGCCGTTGTTTGTGAGGCCCAGCGAGCCCAGCGGATCCTGGCTGTTGCGGGCATCCACGACGATGCCGCCGCCCGAAGACGCCGTGCGGAACGTCGTGGTGGTGCCCGAGTTGGCCTCGAGCCCGAAGCCGAAAACCTTGTCATGCGCGGTGCTGTGCCCGCTCATGTAGAGGTTGCCGCCGCCGGTGTCCACCGTGGCACCGGACAGCACGTAAATGCCGCCGCGCGTGCCGCTGTAGGTGCCGCTACCGGTCGCCCCGGAGCGCCCGTTGATCGTGATGTGCGCACCGCCCGAGCGTATGGCCACGTTGGTGCCGATCTGAACGGCAGCCGAGGTGCTGGAGCTGTTGAGCGCGTAGCCAATGCCATAGCTTTGCGCCGTCGTCTGGTTACCGCCGGCGCCACCGATCAGAATCCGCCCGCCGTTGGAGGTCAGGTTGGCATTGACCGCCACGCCACCAAGGTTGCTCGCCGTGTTGTTGGCTGCGCTCAGGGTGATGCCAAGGGTGCCCGATGTGGAGCTGATGGCGCTGTTGACGATGATGTTGCGGTCGGCCAGCAGCTCAAGCGTGGCGTTGCCGCCAGCGGTCTTGTTGATGGCGCTGGCCACCGTGATGTCCCCCGATCCCGACGCGCCACCGCCATAGGCCGCCTGGCTCGTCTGGGTGGTCACCGTGACGCTGGTGCCCGTGTTCAGCGCCGCCACGATGTTGGCCGCCGCCGTGGCGTTGATCACGTAATCGAACGGATCGATCAGCCACTTGCCACCCATGCCGGAAGCAGCCTGCGCGGTCACCGTCAGGCCGTCGAGCGTCGTGACGTGGGCAGCAGAGGTTTCGATGAACCCGCCAGCGCCCCCGACGGGCGCACTCGCGTCCAGCGTACCGCCAGCGTTCAGCTCGCCATGAACCATGTCGCCGATCAACAGGATCTCGCCCTGCGCGCCGGAGGCGAGCGTGCGGGCGCGCACCACCCCGGTCTGGTTGATGACCGAGCGACTGAGTTCATCTGCCGCTTTGGCGGTGAAGAAGATGCGGCCACCATCGGCGCGCACAGCGCCCCCGTTCTCGATCAATGAGTCAATGGCACCCTGGTGCACCTGCAGCTTGACCGCGCCACCGAAATCGACGGTCACGTCCTGCCCCGAAGCCAGCCCGACAAAGCCGCCGTCAGCCTGCAGCGTGCCCACGTTGCGCACGGTCGCGGCCACCAATGCAAGGCCGCCTTGCTGGCGCACCTGGATCTGGCCTTCGTTGACCACGGCCGCCGTGCTGTCGCCCTGCAGGCGATGGCGCGCCGCCATGAAGTCTGTATCGGACATGGCCAGTGTCGACGCCAGCAGCCCGGCGGTGTCGACCTGCGCGGTCGGGCTGAACAGCACGCCGTTGGGGTTGAGGAGGAACACCTGGCCGTTGGCCCGCAAGGCGCCCTGGATCACCGACACGTCGCCGCCCAGGACGCGGTTGAGCGCCACCGCACTGGCAGAGGGCTGAACAAAGCGCACTGTCTGGCCAGCGCCGATGTTGAAGCCCTGCCAGTTGGCCACCATCCTGGCGGTGTCTTGCGTGACCGTCATGGTGTTGCCCACCACACCGATGCTGCCCGAGCCCTGCACGATCTGCCCGCCAGATGGCAAGCCGTTTGCCCCTGCCTCAACGCTCGCCAGCAGCCCCAGCACCCCGAGGGCAACCGCCGCTGCCCGCGCGCGTGCGCCCCCGCGACCGGCCTTGCCACGCGCAGAAGCGCGCTCAGGCACGGGCACCCATCCCATCAGACGCTCCGACCACACCAGACGATACACATGGTTCAACGACGCCGCATGCATGAATGCGCTCCTGCTGGGGCCTGCGCCCGATCGAGACAGGGCTGCATCAACATGCTCAGGCAAACAACGCGTGTTGCCCTGGCGCCGATCCCTGTTACGTCGTTGCCCGCATGGAGGGGGCCGCGTCGGCCCACACCTTTGCGCTATCGACAGGTTTTTTCATTTCTGAATGCCGCCATGCGCGCACTTTGTCACGATACAGACGGCTATCGCGCCACATGAGGACTCCCGAGCTCATCCACGAGCACCGCCTGATGCACCCGCACGGCCCCGTTGCGCGGCCACACCGACCCGCCGCGCTCCTGCAGGTGCGTTCGCGTGAACGCCGCGCCGAGCATCAGGATCAGCGATGAGTAATACACCCACAGCAGGATCAGCACCACCGAGCCGGCCGCGCCGTAGGTTGACGCCGTGGCGGTGTACGCCAGGTATGCGGCGATCCCATAGCGCCCCACGGAAAACAGCACCGCCGTGACCGCGGCGCCGACCATCACATCGCGCCAGCGCAGGACCACATCGGGCAGCACCTTGAAGATGGTGGCGAACAACAATGCCACCACCACCAGCGAGACGGTCAATTCGACCGCTGACAAGAGAGTGGCCACGGCTGGCAGAAACTGGTCGGCGAACTGGAAGAACGCCCGCAGCATCACCCCCAGCAACAACGACACCAGCAGCACGAAGCCTATGGCCAGCACCACCGCGAGGGACAGCAGCCGGGTCTTCACGAGCGACCACAGGCTGCTTCGATCCGGTCGAGCCGTCACATTCCAGATGGCATTGAGCGCGCTTTGCATCTGTGCGAACACCGTGGTGGCGCCCACCAGCAGCGCCCCGAACCCCAGTACGGTGGGCAACAGCCCCGACGTCTCGATGCGTGAACGGGCCACAGCCTGCTCCACCGCGGCGGCAGCCTGATGGCCCATCACATCGGCCAATTGACCGACAATCTCGCCCTGCGCGGCCTGCTCGCCCAGCACGATGCCGATGATGCTGACTGCAATGATGACCACCGGCGCCAAAGAAAACAGCGTGTAGAAGGCCAGCGCCGCGGCGTGGCTGAAAGCCTGGTTGTCGAGCCAGAGCTGCACCGCATTGCGCGCGATGCGCCACCACGGGCGCAACCACTGGCGTATGGCGCCTGTGTCCATGCTGCACCTTCCCCTCTGAATGATCGATGCTGCCATTCTGGGGGCAAGGGGCTTGCCTGCCCTTCATCGACTCAGGCAGTATCCATTGCGGCCACGGGCCTTTGCGTTGTACATGGCGCGATCCGCCACAATCATCAGCTCCTCGATCGATTCGGCATGTTTGGGGAACAGCGCAATGCCGATGCTGACCGACAGATGTGCCAGCCGCCCCGACGTCAGCCGAACCGGCACGCTGAACAGCGCCAGCAGCTTGTCCGCCAGCGCACACACGTCTGCCTCCCGTGCCTGGCGCACCAGCACCACGAACTCATCTCCCCCCAGGCGGATGGCCACATCGGTGCTGCGCAGCGACTCCTGCAGGCGGCGGGCCAGGTCCACGAGTACCGCGTCACCCGCGGCATGGCCCATCTCGTCGTTGACCGCCTTGAACCCGTCCAGATCCAGGAACAGCACGCCAAATCCCTGGCCGCTGTTGCGGAACTCGCTCAGCCGTTCCTGCAGGCACTGCTGGAGGTAGTAGCGGTTTCCCAGTCCGGTCAGCGCGTCGTGGTAGGCCCACTGGCGTAGACGGTGGTCGGTCTGGCGCAGCGCCGAGATGTCCGAGAAGGTGACGACCTGGTGGGCAGCTTGGCCAGCCGGATCGACCACGGACGCCACATGCTGCCACGCAGGAAACACACTGCCGTCGCGCCTGAGACAAGACACCTCGCCATGTCGGACCATCGCGCGTGCCGACAGCGCGCTGGCGCCGTGCAAGGGGTCGTCCGCGCGGCGCGCCTGCAGAAAGGACTCGGGCGTACGCCCCACCACCTCATGTGAGGTCCAGCCCGTCAGCCGCTCGAAGGCCGGGTTCACACGCAGGACCCGCCCGTCGCGGTCCAGGATCAGGATGGCCTCGGCGGCCGAATCGAAGGCCATGGCGGCCTGCCGCAGGCTGTTCTGCTCATGCACGGCACGGCGGTCGCGCAGGTGCCGTGCCCACGCCATGCGCAAGGTGGCATTGAGTTCACGGCCCTCGAAGGGCTTGAGCAGGTAGCCATAGGGCTGCGTGGCACTGGCCCGGCTCAGCGTTTCTGGCTCGGCATAGGCCGTCAAGTACACGACTGGCACACCGTGCTGTCCCTGGATGAGGCTGGCCGCGTGGACGCCGTCTCCTCCCCTGCCCAGGTTGATGTCCATGAGCACCATGTCGGGCGCCGTGCGCCCTACACCCTGCAACGCCGCCTGCTCGCTGCCGGCAATGCCCACCACCTCGAAGCCGAGCGACTCCAGCTGGTCTTGCAGATCCAGCGCGACGATCGCCTCGTCTTCGACGATGAACACACGGGGCGTCGGCGTGACGGTGTCGGTTGCGAGCGTCATGGTGAGACCTCCGCTGGCGGGATGTTCACCACGAAGCGGGCCCCGCCGGCCCGGCCTGCTTCGATGTCAATGCTGGCATCCAGCTGCGCGGCCAGCAGCGGCACCAGCTGAAAGCCCAGCGTGCCCTGCTGCCCCAGACGCACGCCACGGGGAATGCCGACGCCGTCGTCCTCGAACGAGAGCACGATGCTGCCCGCTGGCCCGGCGTCGGCCGTGATGCCAATGCGGCCAGCACGCCCATTCGGAAAGGCATGCTTGATCGCATTGGTGACCAGTTCGTTGACCAGCAGAGCGCAAGGCACCGCGCGTTGCAGGTCGATGCGCAGCCCGCTCTCGGCCGCCTGCACATCAATCAGCACAGCCTGCGCCTGAGGCGCATCAGAGGGAAGATGGGTTTCGCGCAGCAAGTGCGCCAGGCGCTTGAGGTAGAGGCCCAGCTCCAGACCAGCAAAGTCATGGCACTCATACAGCAACTGGTGCGTCAGCGCCATGGCTTTCACGCGGCTGCGGCTTTCGCCGAGCACCCGCCGGACCGGGTCGTCCACATGCTTGGACTGCAGGCGCAGCAGGCTGGCGATGATCTGCAGGTTGTTCTTGACCCGATGGTGCACTTCGTTGAGCAGCACCGTTTTCTCGCGCAGCGCCTGCTCGATTTGCTGCTGCGCCTGCATGCGCGCCGTCACGTCTGACACGGTGATGAGCATCTGCGGCACGCCCGCGCCCGGCAGCGGTGTCAGCCCCACCTCGACGTGCACGACCGAGCCATCTGCGCGTCGGCCAGTGACCTCGCGCTTGGGCGCCATGCGGCGTTCCTGCGGGCGCGACCAGAAGCCCTGCATCAGCTCAGCGTGCCCCGGCCCGTGATCGTCATCGAGCAGCAAGGCCACCGACTGGCCCTGAAGGGCATCGGCCCGGTAACCGAAGATCCGACACAGGCTGGCGTTGACGCGCACCAGCCGATCCGGCGCCTCGATGAGCGCCATGCCATCCGGCGAGGCGTCGAACACGCTGCGGAACCGCGCCTCGCTGGCACGCAGCGCGGCTTCGCCTTCCACCCGGTCTGACACATCGATGGCTGAAGGAATCAGATGGGTGATCTCGCCCTGATCGTTGCGCATGGGCGCCAGCATGAAATCGATCACCATGCGGCTGTCTCCAGCCATGCGCACGGCCACATCGCCCCGGGTGACCTGGCCCTCGCGCGCACGCGCGACCGCTTCGCGCATCCAGTCGACCAGGGCCGCGTCGTGGTTCCACCAGTAGGTATCCCAGAAAGGGCGGCCGATGACGTCTTCCGCGCGGATGCCCGCGGCCTCCAGCGGCGCCTTGTTGGCCTGCACCAGCACCCCCTCGGGCGTGAGCACGCCCACAAAAGCAAACAGGCTGTCGAGCACGCGGCGCAGGTGCGCCTCGCTCTCGCGCAGTGCCCGCTCATGGGCCATCTGCCACGACAGATTGACGGCCTTGACGAGCACGCCCACCACCTCACCGGAGGCCGCGCGCACGGGCAGGTAGCTGGCCTCCCAGTGCGAGAGCTGTCCGGGCTGGCTGGGCACCTCGGCGTCGAGGCGGAAATCGCACAGCGCCTCGCCGTGCAACAGCACGCGCTCCAACAGGGGGCGCAGCAGCGGGTACGCCTCGGGCAGCACCGCGGCCACGGAGCGTCCCAGCGCCTGCTCCCGCGCGACGCCATTGAAAGTGGCCAGGGTCTGGTTGATCAGCACGTAACGGTGCTGACCGTCCAGCAAGGCCAGACCCACAGGCAGTTCAGTCTCGAACAGAACCTGCAAGCCGGCATCCCGAAGCGCCACCCTTGAATCTGCCATAGGCTGTTGTTGTGTGTGGGAAACCCAGACCTTGGCAACAGCGTCTGGAGCTGCGGTTTCCAGTGTGCGCCTGCCTGTCCCCCGACGTCAAACCGTCCGGCGCGCCAGGCGAGTGCAAACCGCGTACAAATCCATGGGACGCGTACGGATGAGCGGGCCGCGCCAAAATGCACCGCGTTGTCAATCGCGGTTTTGCCTTGTCATGAAAACTGCACTGTGGATCCTGACTGCCCTGCTTGCCGCCGCCTGGACGGGGCTGGCCGCCTCGGGGGTGGCACTGACAGACTGGCTGGCCGGTCAGGCCGCCACCACCACGCCCGACTGGCGCGCGCTCATCGCCAGTTGGCCCATCCCTGCCTGGGCCGCCCTCTGGGTCGACACGGCGGCCTTGGAGGCGCTGCGCAACGCGACGATCACGCTGCTCACCTGGCTGGAATCGGTGTCGCCTGATCTGTCGGTGGCGCTGGGCTGGCTCGAGCCGCTGATCTGGGTGGCGTGGGGCGTGGGGCTGGCGTGCATGCTGGCCGCCGCCGGTCTGGCACATTGGGCGATTGGCCGGCTTAGTTCAGGCAGCGCGAGGGCAAGCGGCGCAGGTCCCCGCCCACTTTGACCCCTCATCCGCGGGGGAACCCGCCCTCAATTCACGGGCGATTTGGCCGATAGGGATGTGATGGCCCATTCCCTGACCGAGCGTGACGACACCCGCGTGGCCGTGGTGTGCCGCTGGGTCATGAGCAGTGATCCCAAGCAGCAGCTGCGCATCCAGCGCTTCATGGTCGCCGCCATCAACTACGGCATTTTCGGCGGGCTGCTGTGCTACATGGCCGCGACGGGACGGGTGGCTCAGAGTGCCGCCCTGCAGCTCATCGCGTTCATGGTGCTCAGCGAGACCACGATCTATGTGTTGCTGCGCGGCGGCTTCACGCAGAACTGGAACGATCCCTCGCTGACACTGCCGCAGATCCTCTTGGCGCTGGCCGCCGCGATATGGTCGTATGCCATCCTTGGCGAGTCGCGCGGCGCGGCCTTGATCCTGCTGGCGCTGACGCTGACGTTCGGCATGTTCAACCTGCCCCCGCGGGCCACCCGCCAAGCCGCCGTCTTCGCGCTGACGCTGCTGGGCGCCACGATGATCGGGCTGCACCTGTCGAATCCGACGCACCACCCCGCCAGCCAGGAGGTCATCCACTTTCTGTTCGCCTGCACCTCGCTGCCCACCATCTCGCTGCTGTCGGCCCAGCTGGCTGAACTGCGCCACCGACTGGAAACCCGCAAGCGGGAGCTCACCGAGGCGCTGGACCGCATCCAGACGCTGGCCACCCGTGACGAACTGACCGGTCTGTTCAACCGGCGGCACATGACCGAAACCCTGCACGCCCAGCGCGCCCTGACCGAGCGCACCGGCCAGCCCTTCTGTCTGGCGCTGATCGATCTGGATCACTTCAAGCAGATCAACGACGCACACGGCCATGGCGTGGGCGACGAGGTGCTGCGCCAGTTCGCGGACATCGCCCGTCACAGCCTGCGCGAAACCGATGTGCTGGCCCGTTGGGGTGGCGAGGAGTTCCTGCTGGTGCTGCCGGCCAGCCAGCTGCCCTCGGCCCGCACCAGCCTGGACAGGCTGCACGAGGCCGTACGCCGAAGCCATCTTGCGCCCACGGTGCCCGCGCTGGATGTGCGGTTCTCGGCCGGGCTGACCGAGCAACGCCCCGGCGAGCCCCTGGAAGCCACCATCGAGCGCGCCGACCTCGCCCTGTACGAAGCCAAGCGCCAGGGCCGCGATCAGACCGTCACGGGCTGATCACCGGCGCATCCGGCAGCTTCAGACCCACGGTGCGCACCCGGGGGCCATCCATGGCGCGCACGCACAACTCGGCGCCGTCGAGCAGCACATGGTCCCCCACCACCAGCGGGCGGCGGAAGGCCTGCGCCATCCAGGCATCCAGCGACAGCCGGGCGTCAGGCGGCGGTGTCAGCCCATAGAACTGACATACGTCGGCCACCGAGGTGCCGCCCGACAGGCTGAAATCGCCGAACACCGCGCGCATGGCGCGCTCGTTGGCGTCATCGGGCAACGCCACGCCCATGCGCCGCGCAAACCAGCCAATGCTGGAGCCTTGCAGCAGCAGCGAGGCGAGCACGACCAAAAAAGCCACATTGAAGATCAAGGGCGCATCGGGCACCTGGGCCATGAAGGGGAAGATGGCCAGCACAATGGGCACCGCACCGCGCAAGCCCACCCAGCCGATGTAGGCCACCTCCTTGCGCGTGAAGCGCATGGGCGCCAGGCACAACCAGACCGCCAGCGGCCGCGCCACGAACATCATGGCCAGGGCCACCGCCAGGGCCGGCAACAAGGTGGGCAACATGGTCGAGGGGGTGACCAGCAGGCCCAGCAGCAGGAACATCGACGCTTGCGACAACCAGGCATAGCCATCGAGCGCAGACAGACACGACTCCAGCTGCGCCCCAGCTTTTTTGCTGAGGGCGATGCCAAACAGGTAGACCGCCAGAAAGCCCGAGCCACCGAACCAGGTCACGAAGGCAAACACAGACAGGCCGGCCGAGGCCACCAGCAGCGCCAGCACGCCATCGGGCGCATCCACCAGCCGCGCGGCGCGCTTCATCGCCCAGGCGAACAACAAACCGGCCGCAATGCCGATCAGTGCCCCCCAGCCAAACTGTTCGGCCAGCGCCTGCGCGAAGGCCAGCATGTTGTCGCTGACCGGACCGCTCAGGCCGCCTGCCGAGGCCACGCCAATCAGCGTCAGGGTCAGGAACACCGCCATGGGATCGTTCATGCCTGACTCGATCTCCAGCGTCGTGGCGACCCGCTCGTTGAGGCGCACCCCGGTGTTCTTGAGCAACGAAAACACCGCAGCCGCATCGGTCGAACCCACGATGGCGCCCAGCAGCAAGGCCGTGGGCCACGACACCTGCAGAAAGACCACGGCGGCCACGGCCGTGAAGCCCGAGGTCAGCATCACGCCCAGCGTGGCCAGCAGCAGGGCCGGCTTGAGACCTGTGCGAAAGGTGGTGAAGCTGGTGCGCAACCCGCCGTCCAGCAAGATGATGGCCAGCGCGACGTTACCCACCCAGAAGCTCAGGCGGTAGTCGTCAAAACGCATGCCGAAGGGGCCATCCTCGCCGGCAAGAATGCCCGTCAGCAGAAACGCCAGCAGAAACGAAAAGCCAGCCCGCTTGGAAAACAGGCCGATCAGCAGGCTGATGAAAATGAGGACCGATGCCGTGAGCAACGGCAGGCTGAGGAAATCCAGGTTGAGCATCTCTGCCCGATCATGTCAGATTTCCTCGCCGCGACACCCTGCCCGGTGCCACGCCGCCCTCATCCACGGATCATGGCCATCACCTTGCCAGCATCCAGCCCGGCCGCCTGCTGGCGCATCGCCGGCAGGTACTGCTGCTGCAGGCTCTTGGCCGGCCCCAGCAGCTCCTGATAGGTCTGCCGCAGCAGGTCGGTGCCCATCACACGGCCGCCCCCGTAATACCGTTTGGCCAGATGGCCCAAGGCGTACGTCGTCGCGAAGGAAAAGGCCATGCCCGTTGCCGTACCGGCCAACCCGCCGAGCGTGCGTCCAGCCGCCTTGCCCAGTAAACCGCCCAGCAGCTTGCGGCCGAATTGCTCCAGATACTGCGAGGTCAGGCCCACCCCCACGGTGGCGAGGAACTCCTTGATGTGGCCCTGGTCCAGCTCGACGCCATGCGCCTTGCCGATGCGGTAGACCATCTTGACCTGCAGAGGGATGATGGCCACCGAGGCCCAGGACTGCGGCAGCAACTCGAGCGCACCCGTGAGGATGGCGTAGTTGAGGATGGTCTTGTCCAGCTCGGGGCCCGGCGTGGCGGCCACCTCGGGCGCCAACGCGGGCTCGCTCTGGTCGAGCGGCTGCGAACCACGTTGCGCAATCGCATCGGCCGTGCGCACCGTGTCGGCCAGCGGGCTGGTCGCAGCCAACGCCGTGGCCGCCCCGGCCGCCGCCGCACCGGCTGCTGCCGCGCTGCTGCCCGCACCCGCGGCCACCTGCAACCCCAGTACGCCGCCCAGGTCGGCGAGGAAACGCTGCTCGGCCTCGCTTTGCTGCCCGTCGGCATCGCACACGCACACCGCCATCTCATAGGCAAGCTGGCGGTGGGCTGGGTCGGTCAATGCAGCGGCGGCCTGCTGCAGACTCACCCGCTTGAGCAGCACATCCTGGTAGACGCCTGCCAGCGCCTGACCGTCGGGGCTGCCCGACAGCGACTCGGCCACCCCGCGGATGGCCTCGCGCTCCGCCTCAGCCTTGTGACCGTCGGCCATGGCCGCGTGGATGACGATGTTGAGGAGCGCGCGCTGTTCCTGTGCTTGCATGAGGGAAACACTCCAGAGAAGGGCAATCTGAATTGGGATCCATTTCGCACCGGACAGTTCCTTGCGACGTGTCAGGCACGGTTCAGAAGCTGCGGGTCAGCGTGGTCTGCACCAGCCAGCCCCGCCCGGGCGCCGGCTCGAAGAAGCGGCCATTGCCTTCGTTGACGATGACCGATCCGGCGTAGCGGGTGTCGAACAGGTTCTCGATGCGCGCCAGCGCGTCCCACCGCCAGGCCGTGTCGCCAGCCTGCCACGGCAGGCGCCAGCCCGCCCGCAGCGCCCACAACGAGGCGCCCGGCGCGCGGGCGGTGTTGATGTCGTTGGCCCAGATCGCCCCCTGATGGCGCCACTCGATGGCGGTGTGCCAGTGCGATGCAGGCGGCCGCCATGCCAGCTCGGCATAGGCCTGGCGCGCCGGGATGCCCGGCAGGCGTCGGCCGGCCGGCACGGTCTGCTCGCCGCTTGCGCCCTGCGAGCTGAACGCATCCTGAAAGCGGGCGTCCAGCCAGTTGAGGGCCAGGTAACCCGACCAACCGGAGGCGCTCGCTGCGCCCACCCAGCGCACGCTGGTCTCCACACCCTGACGCTCGGTGCGGCCTACGTTCTGAAAGGTGGCGCGCCCGCCCACACTGGCGGCCACGGCAATCTCGTCGTCCGTGTCCACGGTGTAGGCGGCCAGCTGCCATTGCCAACCGCGGGCCGGCCGGGCCTTCCAGCCCACTTCCCGGTGTCGCGCGGCCGTGGCGCGCAGGTCGCGGTTCCAGCCGGTCTCGGTCCCCAGGTTGCTTCGGTAGGCCACCTCGGCGAGCGTGGGCGTCTCGAAGCTCCGGCCGACCGCCACATACCAGTGCCAGTCGGGCGAAGCCCGCCACATCACGGCAGCCGTGGGCGTGAGCGCGGCAAAGCGCATGCGACCACTGTCGTCGCCATTGCCTTCGGTGATGTAGTGGTCGCGCGAGGCAAAGCCCACGCGGCTGTGGCGCAGTCCCAGGTCGAGCGACCAGGTCGGCGCGGCCTGCCACTGCATCAGCAGATACTGATCAGCGTTGCGCGCGCGGTTGTCTTCATCGCGCCGCAGCGCCCCCTTGACGCCCACTGTCTCTGCACCACCGGCGCCCACGAAATTCTGGAACCCCCGGCGGTCTTCCCACACGCCATCCAGGTTGACGCCCGCCGTCAGCGACAAGGGCCGTTCGGCCAGCTGTGTGCGCCAGGTATAGCGCGCATCCAACCCGCCATACCGGCGCTCGAAATCGATCACGCCACCAGGATGGCGGGCTGTCTGGGCCTCGGGTGGGATGGACTGGAACTGGGTGACGGCGCGCTGTCCGGCATAGGCCATGAGCCGCAGTGTGTCGTCACCCAGCGCGCGCTCGAACACGGCGCCAAGTTGCCCATTGAAGACGTCCTTGCGCGTGTTGAAACGCTGTGCCTGGGGCACCACCGCACGCGGATCGCGGCGCCACGCGTCAGCGGGCAAGCCCAGCGGGTCCTGCACGCCGGGCATGTCCAGCCAGGCGCCCACCACGGTCAGCGTGGTGCGCGCGTCCAACTGCCAGCGCAGCTTGCCGTTGAGCTGGGCGCGCCGCGCGGCACTGTGTTCACGAAAGCCCTCGGTGCTGAAGCGACTGGCATGCAGCACGTAGTTCAGCGCACCCGGCTCCCCCTCCGGTGCCGTTTCGCCCGCCACGCGCAGGTGCTGGCGGTTGAAGCCATCCGGCCCGAAAGCGATCCCCACGCCCAGTTCGGGCACCGGGGGGCCGTCTTCGGTGAACACCTGCACCACACCGCCTGCGGCATTGCCGTACAGCGCCGAGGCCGGCCCACGCAAGACCTCGATGCGTTGGGCCGAGCCCAGGTCAAACAAGGCGCTCTGGCCGGTGCCGTCGGGCATGGTGCCCGGGATGCCATCGGCATACAGGCGCACTCCGCGCACGCCGAAGGTGGCGCGCGCGCCGAAGCCGCGGATGGACAACTGCAGATCCTGCGCGTAGTTTTGACGGTTCAGCACCGACACGCCCGGCACCCGCTGCAGCGACTCCGACAGGTTCACCTGCGGGCCCATCTCGCGCAAGGTGCGCGCATCGAGCGCGTCGATGGCTGCAGGCACCTCCCGCAGCCCTTGCGGCGTACGGGTGGCCGTGATGACCACGGCGTCGGCCTCCGCCGCGTCCGGTCCTGGTGGATCGGCCCAGGCCGGCAACGCGGCGATCGCCAGCGCCCACGCCCGGTGCCGACGGGCACAGTGGACATGTGGCTTGGCCAGCTTCAGGCGCATCTCACGCCCTCATACCCGTTCAAGCACCAGCGCGATGCCCTGGCCCACACCGATGCACATCGTGCACAGCGCGTAGCGTCCACCGCTGCGGTGCAGCTGGTTGACGGCGGTGGTCACGAGACGCGCGCCGCTGGCACCCAGCGGGTGACCCAGCGCGATGGCGCCCCCGTTGGGGTTGACACGCGGGTCGTCATCGCGCAAGCCCAGCAAGCGCAATACGGCCAGCCCCTGTGCAGCAAACGCCTCGTTGAGCTCGATCACATCGATCTGGTCAAGCTTCAGGCCGGTCTGCGCCAGCACCCTGGTGGAAGCTGGCGCTGGGCCAATGCCCATGATGCGCGGCGCCACGCCGGCCGTGGCCATACCCAACACACGGGCGCGCGGCGTCAGACCATGGCGCGCAGCAGCCGCTTCGCTGGCCAGGATCATGGCGCAGGCGCCGTCGTTCACGCCCGACGCATTGCCCGCCGTCACGCTGCCGCCTTCGCGCACCACAGGGCGCAGCCCGGCGAGCGCAGCCATCGTGGTCTCGCGCGGATGCTCGTCCTGGCTCACCACGAGCGGCTCACCCTTCTTCTGCGCGATGCGCACGGGCGTGATCTCGGCATCGAAGAAGCCCGCTTGCTGTGCAGCCGCCGCTTTGGCCTGGGAGGCCAGCGCCATCCTGTCCTGATCCTCCCGGCTGACTCCGAACTCGGCCGCCACGTTCTCGGCCGTCTCGGGCATGCTGTCGATGCCGTATTGCTGCTTCATCAGTGGGTTGACAAAGCGCCAGCCGATCGTGGTGTCATACACCGCGTTGTCACGGGCGAAGGCGCTCGCGGCCTTGGGCATCACGAACGGTGCGCGGCTCATGCTCTCCACCCCGCCAGCCAGCATCAACTCAGCCTCACCCGCCCTGATGGCGCGCGCGGCGGTGCCCACTGCATCCATGCCCGAGCCACACAGCCGGTTGATTGTGGCGCCAGGCAGGCCAATGGGCAGCCCGGCCAACAGCGCCGACATGCGCGCCACATTGCGGTTGTCTTCACCAGCTTGGTTGGCGCAGCCAAACAGGATGTCGGTGACGGCCTCCCAGTCCAGCCCGGGGTGACGCGCCATCAAGGCCTTGAGTGGCACAGCGCCCAGGTCGTCAGCGCGCACCGACGACAGGCTGCCGCCATAGCGGCCAAATGGGGTGCGAAGGGCGTCGCAGATATAGGCGTGCGTGTTTGTCGACATGGGTCAGCCAGGTGATGTGGGGTCTACAGCAATCAGGGGGCCCGGCTCAAATCGCCTGACACGTCAGCGGCACCATGCGGCCGGTCTCGACGCGCAACTCACTGCCTTTGCCGCGGATGCCATGTGGGCCATTGCTGTACCAGAAGCCCGACGCCGCCGGCTGCTGCTGCAGTTCCAGCGTCTGACCGCCACGCACCAGCACGGCCACACCCTGCTCAGGGAAATAGCGTACCTCGATGGCCTCGCCATTGGCGCAGCGGTAGTGCACCTTGTTAACGGGCGTGTTCATGAATGCGGGTGGCGTGACGCAACCCGACAAGGCTCCGACCGACAACAGGGCAGACACGATGGACAATGCGCGCAACATGGCACCTCCGGGGATGGCTGATGCGCCCATTGTGTCAGGCGCGACAGCGCTGTCCAAGGTCAGCTCCAGCACATGGGCACCGTCTCATCCGACCCTTAGCTGCCGATGGCGATCGGACCGCCTCCAGGCAGTTGGCTCACCAGCCCGGCCCCCATCAAACGCGAAGGCGTGATGAAACCGGCGGGTGCATCATGGTGCAACAGATGCTCCGTCACGGCCAGCGCACCTGGGATGGTCAGGCTGTAGCCGTTGACGGTTTTCACCCGTGCAGTGCGACGCTCGCCACGCGCATTGACCGCCTCACCCCACACATACGCAGGCATCTGGGCCCGCGCTGCCTCATCGGGGCCTTTGACGGCCTTGGAAACCAGGGCGCCCAAGAGCCGCTGCACAACAGCAAGCTTCAACAGCGGGCCGAAGACGTTGCCCAGTTTCATGCCGAAGAGCCCGAGGCGAGACGTGGGCACGAACACCGTGATGTCGGGGATGCCCGTGGTGTGGAACGCGGTCGAGACATCGCCCCAGGGCACGGCCACCGCCAGGCGCTGCCCGCGACCAAAGTCGATGCGCCTGACCTCATGCGCCAGCGGCACCCGCATCAGTTGGCCATTGCGGCGAACACGGCCACCCTGTGGCGTGCTCTCCAGTGTGGTCTTCATGGTACCTGGCGACAGGCTGACGGTCGTGTCGAAGCCCAGGCGCAGCTCCACTGCATCCGGCAGGGCTTGTTTCAGGGCCGCCGCGACGCAGTCGGTCGGGATGACATCGAAGCCCACGCCCGGGCAGAGCACCACGCCCGCCTGGCGCGCTTCGCGATCGCGACGTGCCACCTGTTCGAACACGTCGATTTCGCCTGTGATGTCGAGGTAGTGCGCGCCCGCCCGAATGCAGGCCTGAACCATGGGCTGGCTCGTGGCCGAGAACGGCCCCGCCGTCAGCAAGACCACCTGGATGCCTTTCAGCTGGGCCACGATGTCGGTGGCGCTGTCCAGATCGAAGACGCGGTATTCCAGCTTCAACTCCCGGGCGAGCCGTTCAATCTTGGCCTTGCTGCGCCCCGCGAGAATCGGGCGCATGCCCCTAGCGACGGCTTCACGGGCGATGAGTTCACCTGTGTAGCCGTTGGCACCGTAAATCATCCATGCCATGGTGTCAGCCGCATGTCACTTGAACGGATTGAACGTCTTGCCCGCTAGGTAACTCATCCACAGCGGCATGGGCCGCATGATGGCCGCCAAGAATTTGTTGACCGCGCCGGGTACGCAAACGGGCTTGCCCTTCATCACGGCCTTGATCCCTTCAGAGACCACATCCTCAGGCTGTTGCCACAAGATGCTCGGCAAGTGGTTGGCGGTGTCACGCGTGCCCATCACGTCATGGAACTCGCTGTAGGTGAAGCCCGGGCACAGGGCCGTCACATGCACCCCATGCGGTTTGAACTCCATGTCCAGCGACTGCGACAACACCAGCACGTAGGTCTTGATGGCCGAATACAGCAGGCTCTCGCCAGGTGGCGACAGGGCGGCCAGCGACGACACGTTGATGATGCGCCCCCAGCGCCGTTCGATCATGCCGGGCGCGATGCTGTGCGTCAACTCGGTCAGGGTGGTCATCATCAACTGGATCTCGCCACCCAGCGGTGCCCACGGGGACGCTGCAAACTTGGCGTGCCCGGACAGCCCTGCGTTGTTCACAAGGAAGTCGATGTGCCAGTTCAGCCGATCCAGGTGGGCCATGACCGTGGCAGCGGCTCCCACGCTGGCCAGGTCCACCGACAGGATCTCGCAGCGAACGTTGTGCTGCCGGGACAGCTCAAGCGCCAGATTCTTCAGCCGGTCGCCACGGCGTGCGGCGAGCAGCAGGTCGTAGCCTTGCGCGGCCAGCTGCCGTGCGAACGTGGCGCCAATGCCAGCGGAGGCGCCCGTGATCAGGGCTTTGCGACGGGGAGTACTCACGGTGATCAGCCTTTCTGCCTTGCTGTTTGCTTGAACGCGGGAATTTCTTGATGAACATCGAAGCCCTTCTTGGCGCGGCCGATGTGGCCGGCGTAAGGCGCAACGGGGCCACGCAGGACGAAGGGAAGCGGCACCTGACGTTGGCCGTCCGTGAAGCCCCAGGTGCCGATGCCCAGGTAGAGGCCCGGCGCCACCCGCCGCACTTCGTCCACCATGTGGATGGCACCGCACATCGATGGGAAGGCGGCGTACACCAGGGTGTAAGCGGGGCGCCGGTCATAGCGGGAAGGCGCGATCAGCGTCTGCATCGGGTAGCGCTGCACCGTGCGGCCCAGGTGGGCAAAGCTGTTGTAGCCCTGGCCGCGCTCGGCGGACACGGGCTTGAAGGCCTTGCACAGCCAGCGCCCCGGCATGAGCGGGTTATTGACCGTCAGGTTGCCGATGACCTGCGCCACGGCGTTGGGCTGCGCCAGCAGGCGCGCGGCGAACTCGCCATCCATCTCCTGGATGGACGGCGCTGGCAGCTTGCCAAACAAGGCCATGAGGCCCTGGATGCGCATGGCCAGCAGGTCAGATTCGGTCAGCTCGCTGACAGGTTGACGTACGACGTTCATGATCTTGAATGGCATTCAACGACCGCGTGACTGTAGCACGTGTTGAATGACATTCAAGATGTCATTTAAGATGTCACCCATGGCCCGAAACAAGCGCGATGTGGATGCTGAAGTGAAGCGTGAGCAGATCGAGGAGGCCGCCTGCGCGCTTTTCCTGGCCGACGGGTACGAGGCCACGTCCATGGCGGCGGTGGGCAAGGCCGCTGGCGTGGCGCCCAACACGCTGTACTGGTACTTCGGCAGCAAAGACGATCTGCTGGTGGCCACACTGGACCGACTGGTCAACAAGGCCCTGCTGCAACTGGCGGGCATGCAGGACCAGTCGCTGGGGGATCAATTGCGCTGGCTGCTGGGGGAGTTTCAGCAGGCCAGCAAGCTCATCTCGACCGTGCATTCGCGCCTGGATCGCTCAGAGACGGTCCGCGAGTGGCACGACCGCTTTCACGAGATGCTCGACGCGCTGCTGGTTCAGCAAATGGTGTCCAAGGGCATGTCCCGGACGAAAGCCTCTGTCATGGCGACGGTGGGCACTTATGTGGTCGAAGGCCTGTTATCCCACCCCCATACCTCGCAACAGTTTGACAAGGTCGTGCACTGGCTCGCGGGCAATGGCAAGCTTTGATGCGGCCGAAGACCGGCGCGGCGAACACCGGCAGGCAAGGCTGTAGAGTACGGCCCCAGCCAACGGACCGCTGCCACCGGCCGCCCCTCATGACCGACGCGCCCTACACCACCTTGCCACCGTGGCCCCACGCCTATCCGGCCACCGGCGCCAGCGCCACCCTGAAACGCCTCAACGAGGATTTCATCGTCACCGAACTGCCGCTGCAGTTGCCCTCGGGCGAGGGCGAACACCTCTGGCTGGATGTCGAGAAGAACGGGGCCAACACCGCCTACGTCGCCCAGCGCCTGGCCGAGGCCGCCGGCGTACAGGAACGCGACGTGGGCTATGCCGGCCTGAAGGATCGCTACGCCATCACCCGCCAGTGGTTCAGCATCTATCTGCCAAGCGGCAAAACCGGCGAGACGCCCGACCTGACCTTGCTTGAGCACCCGGAGTTCAGGGTGCTGAGCCAGAGCCGCCACGTGAAGAAGCTGCGCCCTGGTGACCTGCAGGGCAACCGCTTCCGCATCACGCTGCGCGACGTGACGGGCGATCACGATGCGATCGAGGCCAATCTGAAGGCCGTGGCCTCACAGGGCGTGCCCAACTACTTCGGCGCGCAACGCTTCGGTCACGACGGCGGCAACATCGAGCAGGGCCGCGCCATGCTGGCGCGCGAGATCCGCGTGCGCAACCCGAAAAAAAAGGGCATCTACCTGTCGGCGGTGCGCTCGTTCGTGTTCAACGAGGTGCTGGCGCTGCGCATTCAACAGGGGCTGTGGGGCCAGGTCTTGCCGGGTGACGTGATGGACGAGGCCGGGCGGCCCACCGGGCCTCTGTGGGGACGGGGCCGGGTGGGCACGACCGACCAGGCACAGGCCCTGGAAAACAGCGTGGCCGAGCGCCACGCCGTCTTGTGCGACGGCATGGAGCACGCCGGCCTGGATCAGGCTCGCCGCCCCCTGGTAGCCTGCCCGGCGGACATGTCATGGACATGGCCGCAAACCGATCAGCTGGTGCTCACGTTTGCTTTGCCTGCCGGGAACTACGCCACATCCGTGCTCGACGAAATCCTGCGCACCACGGAGCCAGACCGGCACACAGAGGACGAGGCCGCGGCGGTTGAGTGACGGTGGCGCGCCGGCACGGCTTCAAGCCGTCCAGCGTGTCAGCGCCACGACCACCACCAGCACACCCAGGGCGAGGTTGACAGAGACCCATGTGCGGATTTGGGCCAGGGCCGCACCACCCGCCGCCCAATCCGATGCGGCGACGGCACGGCCCAGGCGCTTGAACAGCGCAAAGCGGATGTGCATGAAGATCGCCACCATGAGCGTGCCAACAACCGCCATCACGGTCCAGGCCAGCGGCATCTCGAAGCTGCCGCCTGACTGCACCACCTGCTTGGCCACACGCCCCAGCATCCACACTCCGGTGCCGAGCGTCAGCAGCGAGGCCGTGAGCACGGCCTTGAAGAAGCGCCCGAGCACGTCGTGCATCAGCTTCAGGCGCACGGGCGCCTCCAGTTGGGCCACCGCGGGCCGCAAGCAGAAGTGCGCGAACACCATCCCGCCGATCCACACGATGATGGACAGCACGTGGACCGTCTTGAGAAGCGCGTAGATCATCGGTCAAATCCGGTGAATGCAGGCCCGACGCGGGCGGGTCAGTCGTTCTCGCGGGTCAGCCGCTCTGCGTAAGAGATGCCAATGGCCGACAGGACGAACATGAAGTGAATGACCGCCACCATCACCACGACCTGGATGTTCTCGAGGTTCAACTGGCCGCTCAGATAGGTCTTCAGCGCGTGAACGCCTGAGATGGAGATGATGGCAAATGCGAGCTTGAGCTTGAGGTTGTAGGTGTTGACGTGGTCGAGCCAATCGGGCTTCTTGATGTCCAGTTTGTCGAAGTGGCCGGTGGTCACGAAAAGCGAGACACCCGCCAGCGCCACCACCCAGACAAGCTGGGCCACCATGGTCATGTCCACCAGTTCCAGCACCTTGATGATCAGATCGATCTTTTCGAGCTGACCAAACAACAACGTGCTCATCAGCTTGAATGTTTCAAACAGGAACTTGCCCAGGATGCCGAAAATGATTGCCACCAGGCCCACATAGAAGAACAGCATGGTGAACCGCATGCCGTAAAGCAGGGACCCGACTCCGGAGAGCAGTTTTTCCATTCTCGACCACCGTAAAACAGAGCAGACACTTCCATCCAACCACACTGCGCACACCGCCGGGCGGACGGCCGTCATTGTGACGCAGAAGGTCGCAGCCCCCGCTCACGGATGTCTGTATTCTTGAGCCCACGCCCAGAGAAATTGCAGACCTCATGCTCCACCGCCTCACCCTCCCCGTCACTGCCTTCGAACAGAACTGCTCGCTCGTGTGGTGCGACCAGACCCACGAAGCCGCCCTGATCGACCCGGGCGGTGACATCGGCACGCTGCTGGAAGCCGTCGAAGCGCGCGGGCTGACACTCAAGGCGGTGTGGCTGACCCACGCCCACATCGACCACGCCGGCGGGACCGGCACGCTGGCGCGCACGCTGGATCTGCCCGTAATCGGTCCACACCCCGGCGACCAGTTCTGGATTGACGCGCTGCCGCAGCAAAGCCAGATGTTCGGCTTTCCGCACGCCGAGCCGTTCGCGCCCACGCGTTGGCTGGATCAGGGCGACACGGTGCAGATCGGGCACAGCACGCTGGACGTGCTGCACTGCCCGGGCCACACGCCGGGTCATGTCGTCTTCTATTCGCGCGAACTGCAGCATGCCTTTGTGGGCGATGTGCTGTTTGCCGGCAGCATCGGCCGCACCGACTTTCCCGGCGGCAACCATGCCGACCTGATCCATGCGATCAAGACGCGGCTGCTGCCGCTGGGCGATGCCGTGACCTTCACGCCCGGCCACGGACCGGAAAGCACCCTGGGCGAAGAACGCCGGTACAACCCTTACTTGCGCTGAACCAGCCCGCCGGGCACACCGGCCAAGCCGAAAATCAGTGCACGTGCCCCTCATGCCCCCAGCGCACCGCGCTGGGCGTCGCAGCGACCGGCGCCACGGCCCGGCCCCAGTAGGCCAGCGGCTCGAAGCGGTCGTAATAGCTCTGGCCGAAGCGGAGAGGCTGGTCGAAGCGGCGGTCGGGCTTGGGCGCGCGCTCGAAGATGGGCTGCACCCGGGGCAGATTGGCCTGGATGTCGCGGATGCGGTTGTTGCCTGAAGGATGGGTCGAGAGCCACTGGGGCGGCGCGCCCTTGGCGGCCGCGCCCATTTTCTGCCACAGCGTGACACCGGCGCGCGGGTCATAGCCGGCGCGCGCAGCCAGTTCCATGCCGACCAGATCGGCTTCCGATTCGTCTTCGCGGCTGAACTTCAGCGTGAGCAGTTGGCCGCCCATGTTGAGCAACGCATCACCCACGCTGCCCAGGCCGAACAGACCCGAGATGATGTTGGCACCGATGCGCGTGGCCGATTGTTTGCCGATTCGCTCGCGCGCGTGTTCCCGCAAGGCGTGGGCCACCTCATGGCCCATGATCATGGCAACCTCGTCATCCGTCAGCTTGAGCTCTTCCAGGATGCCGGTGTAGAAGGCGATCTTGCCGCCCGGCATGCAGAAGGCGTTGAGCTCTTTCGAGCGCAACACGATGACCTGCCACTGCCACTGCGAGGCCCGACGGTTCCACGGTGTGCTGTGCGGGATGATGCGCTGGGCGATGGCGCGCAAGCGCACCACCTGAGGGTGGTTGTCAGGCAGCAGGGCGTTCTGTGCCCGGGCCTGGGCAATGATCTGTTCGTATTGCTGTTGGGCAGCGGCCTCCACCTGCTCGGCCGGCACCAGGCGGGCAAAGCCGGACTGGCTGCCCACCTCCACGCCTTCTTTGGCCAGCGCCACGCCCGGGGCCACAACAACCGCCCCGGCGAGAGCAGCAGCCAGTGCCACGGCCGCCCAACGCCCCGGACCAGCTGAACGGGTGGGGGCGTCGGGGCAAGGCAGGGCGGCGGATGTCCCGCCGGCCAAATGGTTCATGTGCAACATCGGTCGGTTCTCCTGCGCGGCCGCCATCAGGTGGGGCCACATCGCCTTTCTTTCAACGTGCGAGCGTGCGATCAAGCATACGGCGTACCGCCGGCAGCAACGCATACGCGGGGAACGACAGCCAGAACGTCAGGAAGAAGAAGGTGGCGTAGCCCATTTCCTGCACGCCCAGGCCGCCAGCCCAGCCGGCCACGGCGCGCGAGAACGCAAAAATCGACGACAGGATGGCGTACTCGGTGGTGGCGCGGGCGCGGCTGGTGATGCCCATCAGGAAGGCCAAAAACGCCCCCGTGCCCAGGCCGCCGGTGAAGCTCTCAAGCGCACTGGCTGCATACACCGCCGCCTGGAAGTGAGCGGCCACTTCCATTCCCGCGGGCGTGGGCTGGACGTACCAGGCGGCCGCTGCGTATCCCAGGTTCGACGCCGCCTGCGCCAGGCCCAGCACCCACAGCCCCTTGAAGATGCCCACGCGGTCCACATACCAGCCGCCGGCCAGGCCGCCCGCGATCGACAGGCCCAGACCCACATTGACCGACACCAGCCCGATGGCCGCAGGCGAGAAGCCCGCGTCCACCCAGAAGGGTTTGACCATGAAGCCCATGGCCGCGTCTCCGAGCTTGAACAACAGGATGAAGGCCAGCACGGCCAGCATCCCTGGGCGAGCCAGCAGCTCGACCAGCGCACCGAACACCGGGCCGTCTTCCATCACGCGCGAGCCGGGCTGGCGCGCCGCCACCACCATCAGCCCGGCGCCGGCCATCATCAGCCCGACCGGCACGGCCCCCTTGAACCACCAGGTGGCACTGACCTGAGTCAGCGCCGACCAGTCAGCGGCCCTGGCCACGGGACCCAGCACGGGCCACAACAGGCCGCTGATGAACAGCCCCAGCGCCAGCAACCACACCGGGCGCGCCCGCAGCAGCGCCCATTCACGTCCCACGCCGCCGTGCTCCGCCGCGGGCGGGCGCCATGGCAGGGCCGGCGCCGCCAGGATGCAGCTGGCGTTGAACACCATGGTGGCGGCCGCGAGCAGGTAGGCTGCCGTCCAGTTCGGCGCCCCGCTGCTGCCCAGCCAACTTGCCGCGATCAAGGTGCCCCCCGCGGCCAGCATGCCGACGCGGTAGAAGCCGATGCGGATGCCGTTGGCCACCCCGTACTGCTCCTTGGTAAGCGCCTCAATGGTGTAGCCATCGGTGGCGATGTCGTTGGTGGCCGACAACACCGTGAAGGCCGCCAGCAGCACCCAGGGCCACGTGTGCCCCAGCGCCAGCGCCTCGGGGCGGGTGGCCAGCGTGGCCAGCACCACCGCCATGCCCACATTGGCGCCCGCCATCCACACCTTGTGCCCACGCCAGGCCTCGACGACCGGCGCCCACAGGAACTTGACTGTCCAGGCCAACCCCAGCAGGCTCAACAGGCCGATGTCCGCCGGGCTGACCCCGGTCTGCCGCATGTGCACCGGAAAGAGGTCGTAGAACAGCCCCAGTGGCAGCCCCTCCGAGAAGTAGAGCAAGGCCACCCAGAACAGGAGGCGACGGTGGGGGGCGGGCCGCTGAGGCGCGCCGGGCAGCGAGGAAGACATCCGGGGATTGTAGAAAGCTGCACGCGGCGTCCGGAAAGCCGAGCGATTAACCGACTTTTCCCAGCTTTCCGCTTCAGTCGGCCGCGCATGATGCCGATACACATCCGGGACCCTGGGCTTCCCCTGGCTGCCCGCTCCCTGTAGGAGGCACAATGAAATTCCGCACCAAGATCTGGATGCTCCCCGCCAGCGCCGCCGCCGTGTTCATCGTCGGCGTCGCGGTCAGCTTCATGGTGGGCAACCGCACCTCGGAGGTGCTCAAGCACCTGCGTGACGTGGACAACCCCCACATGGCCCACGTGCAGACCGTCGACCTCAGCGCCGAGCAACTGCGCCTGACGCTGCAGACGGCCGCCGCCGAGGGCGATCCGGAGAAACTCAAGGAGACCGACGCCATGGTCAAGGCGGCCCGCGATGCGGTGGCCGGCATGGCGCAGCTCGAAAACAAGCAAGCCATCGCCAAGGAGCTCGGCAGCGCCTTCGACGCCTACCAGGCGGCCTCGATTGGCGCGACGCGTGCCTTGCTGACTGGCCAGCCGCCGGGTGAGCAGGTGGCGCAGATGCAAAGCACGCTGCGCACACTGCAGGGCCTGCTGGAGCGCCACAAGAAAGAAGCCAAGGCGGCCATTGACACCGCGCAAGCCAATGCGACCAACGGCGTCACGACCAACCTGTGGGTGACCGTGATCACCGGCGTGGTGGTGCTGGGTGTGCTGGGCGTCGCGTCAGCCTCGATCGTGTCATCGGTCTGGAAAGACCTGGGTGAAGAGCCGGACGTGCTGCGTGCGACCGTGGGCCGCATCGCCGATGGCGACCTTGACATTGACCTGGCCGATCATCCGGGCGACACCAACTCGCTGCGGGCATCGGTGGTGGCGATGACGCGCAAGCTGCGCGACACGATTGCCGTGATCCGCCAGGCCACCGATTCGATCTCGACGGCGTCGACCGAGATCGCCACAGGCAACCAGGATCTGTCGGTGCGCACAGAGCACACCGCCTCGAACCTGCAGCAGACGGCCAGCTCCATGGAGCAGCTCACCGGCACCGTGCGCCAGAGCGCCGATGCCGCCCGTCAGGCCAATCAGCTCGCCTCAGGCGCGGCCACGGCGGCCCAGCGTGGCGAGCAGATCGTCTCGCAGGTCGTGGCCAACATGTCCGAGATCGACGGCGCCAGCCGCAAGATCACCGACATCATCACCGTGATCGACGGCATCGCCTTCCAGACCAATATCCTGGCGCTCAATGCCGCGGTGGAAGCCGCCCGCGCGGGCGAACAGGGCCGCGGCTTTGCCGTGGTGGCCGGCGAGGTGCGCACGCTGGCGCAGCGCAGCGCCCAGGCGGCCAAGGAGATCAAGACGCTGATCAACGCGTCGAGCGAGAAGGTCGAATCGGGCTCGCGCCTGGTGCAGGACGCCGGCTCCTCGATGATGGAGATCCTCAACAGCGTGCAACGCGTGTCAGACATCATTGGCGAGATCAGCGCCGCCTCGAGCGAGCAGAGCGATGGCATCAGCACGGTCAACCAGTCGGTCAACCAGCTCGACCAGATGACGCAGCAGAACGCCGCGCTGGTGGAAGAGTCTGCTGCAGCGGCTGAGAGCCTGAAAGACCAGGCCAGCCGCTTGGCGCAGGCCGTGGCGGCCTTCAAGCTGGGCCACCACAGCGGTCGAACGGGCGGCGGCTTCTCTGCTGCTGTGCCCACCGCCGCGACGGTGGCCAGCGAGGTCATCGCCAAGGCGCAGGCAGCGGCTCCGACGCTGCGCGAAGAGGTCAAGCCCGTGCCGCTGGCCGCCACAGCCGTCAAGGCCCCCACGGTGCCTGCCCCCGTGCCTGCCTCCGCGCCCGCACCGCGCAAGCCCGTTGAGCCGGCGCTGGCCGCCCCCGCGCCCAGCATGGCCAAGCCCGAACCCATGCCGGCCAAGGCGGCCGCCACCTCGGCGCCCGACGACGACTGGGAAACCTTCTGACCCTCCGGGTCAGCGCGCGTCACAGGCGCGCGCAGATCGGCTACCCTCAGCGGTTGATTGCCTTCGGGCAGCAACCGCTTTTTTCATGTCTGCGCCGCCCCTGCGTTTTGCCGCCAACCTGAGTTGGCTCTACACCGACCTGCCCTTTCTCGACCGCTTTGGCGCCGCCGCACGCGACGGCTTTGCCGGCGTCGAGTGCCTGTTTCCCCATGAGCACCCCACGGTCGAGGTGACCGCGCGCCTGCGCGATCACGGACTGGCGCTGGTGTTGTTCAACGCCGAGCCCGGTGACTGGGCGGCCGGCGAACGCGGCCTGGCGAGCCTGCCTGGTCGAGAAGACGACTTTCGCCGCAGCGTCGACGCCGCCCTCGCCCGAGCCGACGCGCTGGGCTGCGCACGCATCCATGTGATGGCCGGCGTGTGTGACGAAGCCGACCGGGCTGCCGCATGGGCCCGTTACGAGACCAACCTGGCCTGGGCCGCGCGCCAGGCCGAAGGTGCAGGCAAGGTACTCACGATCGAGCCCATCAACCCGCGCGACATGCCCGGCTACCTGCTCACACACCAGGCCGATGCGCATGCGCTCGTGGCCCGCATCGACTCACCCGCGCTGCGCGTGCAGATGGACCTGTACCACTGCCAGATCGTGGAAGGCGACGTCAGCATGCGTCTGCGCCAGTGGCTGCCCACCGGTCAAGTCGGCCACATCCAGATCGCGGCGGTGCCTGACCGGGGCGAGCCCGATCAGGGCGAACTGCACTACCCCTGGCTCTTTGACGAGCTCCGACGCCTGAATTGGTCCGGCTGGATCGGCTGCGAGTACCGCCCCCGCGGCGCGACCTCGGCCGGCCTGACCTGGCTGCCTCGCGCGCGCCTGCACATCCCCTGTTGATCCTCCTGCTGCCCCGTTGCTGTCGACCATGTACACCAGCCCCACCCCCCTGCCCACCAGTCTGCGCACCCGCGACGGCCTCGAACTGGTCACCCGCCACTGGCCGCTGCGCCATGGCGAGCCCCCTCGGGGCGTGGCGCTGATCGTGCACGGCCTGGGCGAACATGCCGCGCGCTACGACCATGTGGCCACCAGCCTCAACGCCCTGGGCTGGGCCGCGGCCAGCTACGACCACCGCGGCCATGGCCGCTCGCCCGGCCCGCGCGGCAAGCTGGCTCAGGACGACGACCTGCTGCACGACCTGGCCAGCATGGTCGACGCCGTGCGGCAGGCCTATCCCGGCCGACCGCTGCTGCTGGTGGGTCACAGCCTGGGTGGTGCCATCGCCGGGCGCTTCGTGTCTGCCCTGGTCGCACCACAGGAAGACGCCTCCTGGCGTCGCCCTGTCGAGGCGCTGGTGCTGTCTTCGCCCGCGCTGGCGCTGCCACTCAACCCGATCCAGAAGCTGCTGCTGGCCACGGTGGCTCGCCTGACGCCGGATGTGGCCGTGCCCAATGGGCTCAAGCCCGAGTGGGTCTGCCACAACCCGGCCACCGTGCAGGCCTATGTGGCCGACCCGCTGGTGCACGACCGCATCAGCGGCCGGCTGACGCTGTGGCTCAAAGCCGCAGGCGAGACCGTGCGCGCCCGCGCGGCGCAGTGGCCCATCCCCACGCTGATCATGTGGGGCGGCGAAGACCGCTGCGTGGACCCGGCAGGTTCGGCCGCCTTTGCAAGCCTCGCCCCGGCCGACCGCGTGCAGGCCCAGCCCTGGCCACGCCTGTCGCACGAGATCTTCAACGAGCGCGAACAGGACGAGGTGCTGGCCGTGATGCGGGCCTGGCTGGGTCGCGTTTTTGGCGGATGATGGCGGGTTTTCCGAAGGACGCACCATGGCACTGAAGGCCACCATCTACAAAGCGCAGCTGCAACTGGCCGACATGGACCGCCACGTCTACGCCGACCCGGCCATCACGATCGCCCGCCACCCGTCCGAAACCGACGAGCGGATGATGATCCGGGTACTGGCGCTGGCCCTGGGCTGGCCCGCCGACACCAGCGAAGGCACGCTGGAACTGGCCAAGGACATTTGGGAGCCAGATGAGCCCGCGCTGTGGCACAAGAACTTCTCTGACGAGATCCTGCACTGGGTCGAAGTCGGGCAACCCGATGACAAGCGCCTGATGAAGGCCTCTGGGCGCGCCCGAGCAGTGAGCGTCTTCGCTTTCCAGAGCAGCACGCCCATCTGGTGGGAGGGCCTGGTCAACAAGGTCTCGCGCGCCACCAACCTCACGGTGTGGCAGATCCCGAGCGAACAGAGCCAGGCCCTGGCTGCCCTCGCGCAGCGCAGCATGCAGCTGCAGTTCACCGTGCAGGACGGCACGGTGTGGGTCAGCGACGGCCAGGCCAACGTCGAGCTGACACCGCTGAGGCTGACGCCCGAACGCTGAAGGCCGCGTCGCCTTCTCGCCCCCACCGCCTGAAGTGGCTGTGGCATGGGGCACTGTTTGCCAACTTCCGCAACCTGGCTGCACGCGACCATACACATCGTCGACCTGACTGAGGTTGACCGCCGCCCTGGGGTGCGTGCAACGGACATGTGATGCCGCCGTTGCCCGCAGCAGTTCCGTCGGGCGGACCGACGGGCTTCGGCCCCGAGGAGCATGTACTCGTCCTCGCAGAAAGGTATCACCACCATGTGGATGTGGATTCGACAATTCAGTGTCGCCTGGCGCTTGCGCGTGCTGGTGGCCACCGCCAGCCTGCTTGTGCTGACCGTCGCAGCATGCCTCTTGTGGCACAGCTATGAACGCAAGGTGAACGACAGGCGCATGGCCGTTCAACAGACGGTCGAGCTCGCGCATGGCCTGCTGCAATGGGCCCACGCACAAGAGCGATCAGGCAAGCTCTCTCGCGCGCAGGCTCAATCACAGGCCATCGCCCAACTCGATCAGCTGCGCTACGGTCAGGGTGAGTACTTTTGGGTCAACGACATGCAGTTGCGGATGGTGCACCATCCGATCAAGCCCAAGCTCAACGGCCAGTCGGTGCGTGACATGCAGGACCCGAACGGCGTTTACCTGTTCCGCGATTTTGTCGAGACGGTGCAGCGCGCAGGCGCGGGCTTCGTGGCCTACCAGTGGCCCAAGCCGGGCCATGACGAGCCGGTGGACAAGGTGTCGTTCGTGCAGGGCTTTGCGCCCTGGGGCTGGGTTGTGGGCTCGGGGCTCTACATCGACGACCTGCAAGCCGACTTCCGCCGCGAGGCGCTCGTGATGCTGGTCATCGTGGCGCTGGCCAGTGCCGCACTGTGGGGCGCGGGCATCCGGACGGCACGCGACGTGGCCGACGGCATGGCCGAGGCCGTGCATCGGGCTGAAGCCATTGCGGCAGGCCACATCGCCGCTGGCGAGGCGCCCCACCCCCTGAGCGACGGCCGTGACGAAATCGCACGCCTGTTCCAGGCCATGCGCCACATGAGCGAGCGGCTGAGCGCAGCCATGCGCGAGGTGCGCCAGAGCGTCGACAGCGTGGCCATGGCCAGCCAGCAGATTGCCGCAGGCAACCAGGACCTCAGCCAGCGCACCGAGGAAACCTCGGCCAACCTGCAGCACACCGCTTCGTCCATGGAGCAACTCTCGGGCACGGTGCAACACAACGCCCAGTCGTCGACCACGGCACAGCAAATGGCCACCGACGCCGCCACCGAAGCGCGCCGCGGCGGCGAGGTCGTGGCGCAGGTCGTGCAGACGATGGAGGCCATCCACCACAGTGCCCGCAAGGTTTCCGAGATCATCACCGTGATCGACGGCATCGCTTTCCAGACCAACATCCTCGCGCTCAATGCCGCCGTGGAGGCCGCTCGAGCGGGCGAGCAGGGACGCGGCTTCGCAGTGGTGGCAGGCGAGGTGCGCACGCTCGCGCAGCGCAGCGCGCAGGCCGCACGCGAGATCAAGGCGCTGATTCAGTCATCGACCGAGCAAGTGGAAAGCGGCGCCACACTGGTGCAGGACGCAGGGCAGACCATGTCGTCCATCGTCCAGGCCGTCGAGCGCGTGGCGGGGCTGATTCACGAGATCGCCAGCGCCACCACCGAGCAAAACCAGGGCATCGTGCAGATCCACCAGGCCATGACCCAGCTCGATGACGTGACACAGCAGAACGCCGCGCTGGTCGAGCAGTCGGCCGCAGCCGCCTCCAGCCTCAAGGACCAGGCCGACAGCCTGGCCCAGGTGGTCAGCCGCTTCCGCGTGGCCGGCGCCTTCTGAGCGTCAGCCCGCACCACCGATCGTCAGTCAGCCCCCCACACCGGTCGTGGCCGCCACGCCGGTGTGGTCATGGGTTTCAACAGACGTTCAGCCCGCCAGCACGGCGGCAAACGCCTGGGCCACCGCATCGACGTTGTTGGCGTTGAGACCTGCGGCGCACATGCGCCCCGAGCGCAGCACGTACACGCCGTGCTGCTCGCGCAGCGCATCGGCCTGCTCGGGCGAGACGCCCGTGTAGCTGAACATGCCGCGCTGGTCGATGAAGTAGCGCACATCACGGCCCGGCAACTGGGCAACCACGCCGTCATACAACCGCTGGCGCATCAGCTTGATGCGCTGACGCATCTCGGTGAGTTCATCGGCCCACATCTGACGTAGCTCGACCGATTGCAGCACCCGCGCCACGATCTGCGCGCCATGCGTGGGCGGGCTGGAGTAGTTGCGGCGCACGGCCGACATCAGCTGACCCAGCACGAGCTGGGCCTGGGCCTTGTCCGGGCAGACGACGCTGAGGCCGCCCACGCGCTCGCCATACAGCGAGAAACTCTTGGAAAACGAGTTGGCCACAAAGAAGCTCACGCCCGCATCGGCCAGCGCGCGCAGCGCAAAGGCGTCTTCGTCGATGCCGTCACCGAAGCCCTGGTAGGCAATGTCCAGGTAAGGCAACAGCTGGCGCTGCTTGAGCACGGCGATCAGCTGTGTCCACTGCGCATTGTTCAGGTCGACACCTGTCGGGTTGTGGCAGCAGGCGTGCAGCAGCACGATGCTCCTGGCCGGCAACGCATCGATGGCCGCGAGCATGGCGTCGAACTTCAGACCCTTGGTGACAGGGTCGTAGTAGGGATAGGTGTTGACCTGGAAGCCCGCCCCTTCGAACATGGCCCGGTGGTTGTCCCAGGTCGGATCACTGACCCACACCTGCGAATCCGGGAAGTAGCGCTTGAGGAAGTCGCCGCCCACCTTCAGGCCGCCCGAGCCGCCCAGGGTCTGGATGGTCGCGATGCGCCCACTCTGGACGGCCTCGTGGTCGGCGCCGAAGAGCAGCTCCTGCACGGCCTGGCGGTAGCCCACGTGGCCGGTCATGGGCAGGTAAGGCTTGGGACCGATGGTCGACAGCAGCGCGGCTTCGGCTTCGCGCACGGCGCGCATGACCGGCAGACGGCCCGCGTCATCGAAGTAGATGCCGATCGACAGGTTGATCTTGCCCGCGCGCGGGTCCTTCTGGAAGTCTTCGTTCAGGGTGAGGATGGGATCGCCGGGGTAGGCGTCGACGTGCTGAAACATGAGAGGGCCTTGGTCCACAGATGAAACGGGCGCCGGTCTGGCGAACAGTGCATTATCCCGTGATGACCCGCCATCTCGTTCTGGCCGGCGCCGGCCACGCCCAACTGCATGTGCTGCAGGCGCTCGCCCGCCAGCGGCCAGCCACGCCGTCGGGGCTGCGCGTCACGCTGGTGAGCCCCTCGCGCTGGCAGCACTACTCGGGCATGCTGCCCGGCTGGATGACAGGCGCCTACACGCTGGCTGACTGCCGCATCGACGTGGCGCCACTCGCCCAAGCGGCCGGCGCGCACTTTCTGGAAGACCGCGTGACGGCACTGGACGCCGCACGCCGCACGCTGCATCTGTCGGATGGCCAGACGCTGCGCTACGACCTGCTGTCGCTGGATGTGGGCAGCGAGATCGACACGGGCTGGGCCGAGCCGCTCGGTCCACGCCTGCTGCCCATCAAGCCGCTGGATGCGTTTGCCACCGTGTGGCAGGCCTTGCTGGCCGATGCCGCGCGGCAGCCAGACACACGCCTTCGGCTGGCCGTGGCCGGCGGCGGCGCGGCCGGGGTCGAGGCCGCGCTGGCCGCCGCCGCGGCCCTGCGAAACAGCCCCGGGGTCCGCCTGTGGCTGATCGCCGGCCGGCAGGGTGTGCTGCCGGGTCATCCGGCCGCCGTGCAGCGCCATGCGCGGCAGGCGCTGGCCCGCGCCGGGGTGCAGGTCTGCGCGCAGCACGCACAGGGCACGCCAGACGGGCTGAGACTGGGCGACGGCAGCCTGCTGCCCGTCGATCACGTCATCGCCGCCACGGGCGCACGGGCGCCGGCCTGGCTGGCCGGCTCAGGGCTGGCATTGGATGCGGCCGGTTTCGTCCAGGTGGGGCCCACACACCAGAGCGTGTCCCACCCCGACGTGTTCGCCGCGGGCGACGTGTGCGCCCGGGTCGACACGGCCCTGCCGCGATCCGGGGTGCACGCGGTGCGGGCCGGACCGGTCGTGGCCCACAACCTGCTCGCCTCGCTCGCCGGCAAGGCGCTCTTGCCGTATCGGCCCAGACCCTGGTCGCTCTACCTGCTGGCCACGGGCGACGGGCGCGCCATCGCGTCATGGGGGCCGTTCAGTGCCGAAGGCGGGTGGGTGTGGCGACTGAAGGACCACATCGACCGGGGTTTCATGGCGCGCTTCGCCTGCACGCCCGGCGATTCCATTGCATGATCGACATCGCCCATCCCGGCCCCACTCTGGCCCCGAACGAGCAACCCCATGCACGCCACGCTTCCCCTCCTGGCCGACACCCGCTTCCCGGCCATCCGCCGCCAGCCGCTGCGCACGCTGCAGGTGAACCTGGGCTACCGCTGCAACCAGTCGTGCCTGCACTGTCACGTCAACGCCGGGCCCAACCGCACCGAGATGATGGACGCCGCGACGCTGGCGCTCATCCCCGAGGTGTTGAAAGCGCGTGCCATCGAGACGCTGGACCTGACAGGCGGTGCGCCCGAGTTGCATGAGGGCTTTCGCACCCTGGTCACCGCCGCCCGGGCCCTGGGTGTGAAGGTGATTGACCGCTGCAACCTGACCATCCTGTTCGAGCCCGGACAAGATGATCTGGCCGAGTTCCTGGCCGAGCATGCGGTGGAGGTGGTGGCCTCGCTGCCCTGCTACTCGGCCGACAACGTGGACCGGCAACGCGGCACGGGCGTCTTCGACAAAAGCATCGCTGGCCTGCAACGCCTCAACGCGCTGGGCTATGGCCAACCGGGATCAGGCCGGGTGCTCAACCTCGTCTACAACCCGCAAGGTCCGTCGCTGCCGCCCCCGCAGGCCAAGCTCGAGGCCGACTACAAGCGCGAGCTGCAGCAACACTTCGGTATCACGTTCAACACGCTGTACGCGCTGGCCAACATGCCCATCCAGCGTTTTGGCTCCACGCTGATTTCCAAGGGGCAGTTCCACACCTACATGGACCTGCTCAAATCGCAGCACCGCGACGAGAACCTGGCCGCCGTGATGTGCCGCAGCCTGGTCAGCGTCGACTGGCAGGGCTGGCTGTACGACTGCGATTTCAACCAGCAGTTGGGGCTGCCCCTGCCGCCCCGCCGTGACGATCGCACCCGCCTGCACCTGCGTGACCTGCTCGCTCAGGGCGTGGATGAGCACCCGATCCGCGTGGCCGACCACTGCTTTGGCTGCACAGCCGGCAGCGGTTCCAGCTGCGGCGGCGCACTGCAAGGGCCGGCTGCATGAAGCGTCTGGCCCTGTTGACGTTGGTGGCGGCGGCCATCGCGCTGTTCTTCATCACCGGGCTGCACGAGCGCCTGACGCTGCAGGGCATTCAGGCCAGCCTGGGCGAGTTGAGCGCCTGGCGCGAGGCGGCGCCGCTGCAGATGGCGCTGGCCTTCATGGCGGCCTACATCGCTGCCACGGCCCTGTCGCTGCCCGGCGCCGCCGTGCTGACCCTGGCGGCCGGCGCACTGTTCGGCCTGGCCTGGGGCACGCTCATCGTGTCCTTTGCCTCCACCATCGGGGCCTTGCTGGCCTTTCTGGTCTCGCGCTACCTGCTGCGCGATGTGGTGCAGCAACGCTTTGGTCAGCGCCTGCAGGCCATCAACGAGGGCATCGCGCGGGATGGCGCCTTCTACCTCTTCACCCTGCGCCTGGTGCCCATCTTCCCGTTCTTCCTGGTCAACCTGCTGATGGGGCTGACGCCCATGCGGGCGGCGCGCTTTTACTGGGTCAGCCAGATCGGCATGCTGGCCGGCACGGTGGTCTACGTGAACGCCGGCACCCAGCTGGCGCGCATGGACAGCCTGGCTGGCATCCTGTCGCCAGGCTTCGTGCTGGCGGCAGCGCTGCTGGGCATCTTCCCCTTGCTGGCCAAGAAAGTGCTGGGCTGGGTTCAGGCCCGGCGGGTGTATGCGCCGTGGTCACAACCCAAGGCGTTCGATCGCAACCTCATCGTCATCGGTGGCGGCGCGGCCGGCCTGGTCACGGCCTACATCGGCGCGGCTGTCAAGGCCAAGGTCACACTGGTGGAATCGCACAAGATGGGCGGCGACTGCCTGAACTACGGCTGCGTACCCAGCAAGGCCCTGATCAAGAGCGCCAAGCTGGCGCATCAGATGCGCCACGCTGAGCGCTACGGGCTCATCGCCGCCGGCGCATCCTCTGCCGATGCCGCCCCGCGCTTTTCGTTCAAGCACGTGATGCAGCGCGTGCACGAGGTGATCCGCGCCATCGAGCCGCACGACAGCATCGAACGCTACACCGGCCTGGGCGTGGACGTGGTGCAGGGCCACGCCCGCATCGTCGACCCGTGGACGGTCGAGATCGCCCGTACGGACGGCAGCAGCCAGCGCCTGACGGCCCGCAGCATCGTGATCGCCGCCGGTGCCCGCCCCACCGTGCCCCCACTGCCCGGGCTGGACGAGGTGGGCTACCTCACCAGCGACACGTTGTGGGAGGCCTTTGCCGAGCTGGATGAGATTCCCCGCCGCATCGTGGTGCTGGGCGGCGGGCCCATCGGCTCGGAGCTGTCGCAGGCCCTGGCCCGACTGGGCGCGCAGGTCAGTCAGGTGGAAATGGGCGAGCGCCTGCTGGCCCGCGAAGATGCCGAGGTGTCGGCCATGGCCCAACAGGCCCTGCAGGCCGATGGCGTGCAGGTGCTCACCCGCCACAAGGCGCTGCGCTGCGAGCGCACGGCCGAGGGCGACAGGCAACTCATCGTCGAGCACCAGGGCCAGACCCGCACCCTGCCCTTCGATGTCTTGATTTGCGCGGTGGGCCGCAGCGCCCGCCTGAGCGGTTATGGCCTGGAGGCCCTGGGCATCCCCACCGACCGCACGGTGCAGACCAACGAGTACCTCGAAACCCTCTATCCCAACATCTACGCGGCCGGTGATGCGGCCGGGCCCTTCCAGTTCACGCACGTGGCGGCGCACCAGGCCTGGTATGCCGCCGTCAACGCCCTGTTCGGCACCTTCAAGAAGTTCAAGGTGGACTACCGCGTCATCCCGCGTGCCACCTTCCTCGATCCCGAAGTGGCCCGCGTGGGCCTCAACGAGCTGGAGGCACGCGAACAGGGCATCGCCTACGAGGTGACCCGCTACGGCATCGACGATCTGGACCGCGCCATCGCCGACAGCGCGGCACACGGCTTCGTCAAGGTGCTGACCGTGCCCGGCAAGGACACCATCCTGGGCGTGACCATCGTGGGTGAGCATGCCGCCGACCTGCTCGCCGAGTTCGTGCTGGCCATGCGCTGGGGACTGGGGCTCAACAAGATCCTGTCCACCATCCACACCTACCCCACGCTGGCCGAGTCCAACAAGTACGTGGCAGGCGAATGGAAACGCGCGCACGCCCCGCAGGCCCTGCTGCACTGGGTGGCCCGCTACCACGCGTGGCGACGCGGAGCCCGCGCATGAGGCTCAGCGTGGTCGTGCCCATGCTGAACGAGGCCGCTGCGCTGCCGGCGCTGCTGAGCCACCTGCGGCAGCTCCAAGCGGATGGGGCCGAGGTCGTGCTGGTGGACGGCGGCAGCCACGATGACAGCGTCATGCTGGCTCGCGCGGCAGGCTTCACCGTGGTGGAGGCCGAACGGGGCCGTGCACGCCAGATGAACGCTGGCGCACAACACGCCCATGGCGACATCGTGCTGTTTCTGCACGCTGATACGCGCCTGCCTGAAGGGGCCATGCAGCAGGTGATCCAGGCACTGGCGCCGGCCAGCAGCCAAGAAGCTCACAGACCCGCCCCGGTGTGGGGGCGCTTCGATGTGCATATCAGCGGGCGGTCGCCCTGGTTGCGCGTGGTCGCGCGCATGATGAACCTGCGCTCGCGGCTGACCGGCATCGCCACTGGCGATCAGGCCATCTTTGTGCAGCGAGGCGCGTTCGAGTCGTGTGGCGGCTTTCCCGAGCAGCCACTGATGGAAGACATCGAGCTGTCGCGCCGACTCAAGCGCCTGTCGCGCCCAGCCTGCCTGCGTGCGCGTGCCCTGACGTCAGGTCGCCGCTGGGAGAGCCGCGGCGTGTGGCGCACCATCGTGTTGATGTGGCGGCTGCGACTGGCCTACTGGCTGGGCGCCTCACCTGAATCGATCGCGAAGGCGTACCGATGAACACCCAGAGTGTGCGCTTCATCGTGATGGCCAAGGCGCCCCGCGCCGGCCAGGCCAAGACGCGCCTCATTCCTGCCCTGGGCGCCGAAGGGGCGGCCGCCTTGGCGCGGCGGCTGCTGCACCACACCCTGGGCGAGGCCCTGGCCGCCGCTCAATCTTTGAGAAACGCGCAGATCGATGCCGCCGTGACCTTGTGCGGCACACCCCTCGCTGAGTTGCCCGCCCAGGGTGAGTCCCTGTGGGGCCTGCCCGAACTGACCGACTGGCTGCCCCACCTGCACCTGCAAGACCAGGGCGATGGCGATCTGGGCGCCCGCATGGCGCGCGCGGTACACGGCCCGCTGATGGCAGGCCAGTCGTGTGTGCTGATCGGCACCGACTGCCCCAAGCTGGGCCGCGAGGCACTGCATGGCATCGCGCTGGATCTGCACCGCCACGATGCCGTGATGGTGCCGGCCACCGACGGCGGCTACGTGGCCCTGGGCCTGAGGCGCTTCGAGCCCACGCTGTTCACCGACATGCCCTGGAGCACGCCTGAGGTGGCCCATTTGACCCGCCAGCGCCTGGCCGCGGCAGGCCTGAGCCTCCGCGAATGGCCGGCTGAGCACGACCTTGACGAGCCTGCCGACCTGGCCCACCTGCCCCATGGCTGGCCCACCACCGGCTGAGCACACTCCGCCCCACTCACCCCACAGGCACGCATTACCCCATGTTGCCCCTGGACACCCCACCCACACCGCCCACCCCACCCGCCGCACCGCCGGCGGCCATCGTCATGGTAGGCCAGTTCCACCAGCCGTCGGCCCAGGTGCCTGCGCCGTGGCAGCTGGTGCGCCTCAACGAGCGGCTCACCCCCACTCGCTACCGCGTCACCACCTGGGATGGCGTGACCGGCATCGAGGCGCAGGCCGACGCCAGCATGGCCTTGATGGCTCGCCCACTGGCCATCACGCTCACCAACACCCCCGTGCTGTGCTGGCGCTGGCGCGTCGATGACGTGCTGAAAACCGCCGACCTGACGCGCAAGGCCGGCGACGACTATGCCGCCCGTGTTTACGTGGCACTGAAGCTGCCGCCCGAGGCCCTGAGCTTTGGCGTGCGCGCCCAGCTGGCTTTGGCCCGCAGCCTGTTTGGCCAACAGGTGCCCGACGCCGCACTCAACTACGTGTGGGACAACCGCCACCCGGTGGGCACCACTCGACCCAACGCCTACACCGACCGCACGCAGATGATCGTCACGCGCAGCGGCGCGACCGAAGCCGGCCGCTGGGTGACCGAGCGCCGCGATGTGCTGGCCGATGCGCGCCGGCACTTCGGCGCCTTCGAGCACCAGGCCGCCTTGCTGGCCGTCGCCTCGGACACCGACAACACTGGCGAGCGCGCCCGGGCCGGCTTCGCCGACCTGCACTTCGTGGCCCGCGATCAGCCGTGTCGCTTCCCGACAGGCACGACGCTGCAGCCAGCCTCATCCTCATCGAACACATCCCCCACACAGGAGCCCTGACCATGCACGACCTGGTTCAAGACTATTACGGCAAGCAGCTCAGCAGCACGGCCGATCTCAAGACCACCGCCTGCTGCGACATCAGCCAGGTGCCCGAGTGGCTCAAACCCCTGCTGGCCAAGATCCACCCCGAGGTGCTCTCGCGCTACTACGGCTGCGGCCTGGTGTGCCCGCCCTTGCTGGAAGGCTGCCGCGTGCTGGACCTGGGTTGTGGCTCGGGCCGCGATGTATACGCGCTGGCCCAACTGGTGGGCCCCACGGGCGAGGTCGTGGGCGTGGACATGACCGACGAACAACTGGCCGTGGCCCGCGCCCATCAGGCCTACCATGCCGAGGCCTTTGGCTACGACAACGTGCGCTTTCTGCACGGCTACATCGAACGGTTGGATGAACTGGATCTGGCGCCCAGCAGCTTCGATGTGATAGTGTCGAACTGCGTGGTGAACCTGTCGCCGGACAAGGCCGCCGTGCTGGCCGGCGTGCAGCGCCTGCTCAAACCCGGTGGCGAGTTCTATTTCTCGGACGTCTACGCCGACCGTCGCGTGCCCGACGCGGTGCGCAACGACCCGGTGCTCTACGGCGAGTGCCTGGGCGGCGCGCTGTACTGGAACGATTTCTTGCGCCTGGCCCGGGGCGCGGGCTTCATTGACCCGCGCCTGGTGGACGACCGCCCCCTGGCGGTCACCGACCCGGCCCTGGCCGCCAAGACCGGCCCCTTGCGCTTTTATTCGGCTACCTACCGCCTGTTCAAGCTCGACGCACTGGAAGACGCCTGCGAAGACCATGGCCAGGCCGTGATCTACCAGGGCAGCATCCCCAACCAGCCTCACGGCTTCATGCTCGACAAGCACCACGCCATCGAGACGGGGCGCGTCTTCCCCGTCTGCGGCAACACCTTCCGCATGCTGCACGAGACGCGCTTTGCGCGTCATTTCGCGTTCATCGGGGACTTCAGCGCACACTACGGTTTGTTCGAAGGCTGCGGCAGCAGCATCCCCTTCGACGCCGGCAGTGCGACGGCCTCGGGCGGCGGTTCGGCTGGCGCTTCTGGCGGCTGCTGCTGAGCAGGCACACGGCTTTTTCGGTATCGTGGGCAACCCGTTGAACACGTCGAACAAGAAGGACCCCACCATGCAAACCCGCGCAGCCGTGGCCTGGAAAGCAGGCGCCCCCTTGACCATCGAGACCGTCGACCTGGCCGGCCCACACGAGGGCGAGGTGCTGGTCGAGGTCAAGGCCACCGGGATCTGCCACACCGACTACTACACACTGTCGGGCGCCGACCCGGAAGGCCTGTTTCCGGCCATCCTGGGCCACGAAGGCGCCGGTGTGGTGGTCGATGTGGGCCCCGGCGTGACCAGCTTGCGCAAGGGCGACCACGTCATCCCGCTCTACACGCCCGAATGCCGTCAGTGCAAGTTCTGCCTGAGCCGCAAGACCAACCTCTGCCAGAAGATCCGCGCCACGCAGGGCAAGGGCCTGATGCCCGATGGCAGCTCCCGCTTCTCGCTCAATGGCGAGCCCATCCTGCACTACATGGGCACCTCGACCTTTGCCAACCACATCGTCGTGCCGGAGATCGCGCTGGCCAAGGTGCGTGAAGACGCGCCCTTCGAGACCATTTGCTACATCGGCTGCGGCGTGACCACTGGCATCGGCGCCGTGCTGTTCACCGCCAAGGTCGAAGCCGGCGCCAACGTGGCCGTGTTCGGTCTGGGTGGCATCGGCCTGAACGTGATCCAGGGCGCCAAGATGGTCGGGGCCGACAAGATCATCGGCATCGACATCAACCCCGAGCGCGAAGCCATGGCACGCCAGTTCGGCATGACGCACTTCCTCAATCCCAAGGACATCGAGGCCGCAGGCGGCAACATCGTCGACGCCATCGTGCAGTTGACGGATGGCGGCGCCGACTACAGCTTCGAATGCATCGGCAACACCAAGGTCATGCGCCAGGCACTGGAGTGCACGCACAAGGGCTGGGGCCGCAGCATCATCATCGGCGTGGCCGAAGCGGGCGCAGAGATCAGCACCCGCCCCTTCCAACTGGTGACCGGCCGCAAATGGGAAGGCTCGGCCTTCGGTGGCGCCCGCGGCCGCACCGACGTGCCCAAGATCGTCGACTGGTACATGGACGGCAAGATCAACATCGACAGCCTGATCACCCACAAGCTCAAGCTCGAACAGATCAACGAGGGCTTCGACCTGATGAAGCGCGGCGAATCGATCCGCTCCGTGGTGGTGTTCTGACATGGCGCTGGAGCTGCTCAGCGAGCACGCCTGCTTTGGCGGCGTGCAGCGCTTCTACCGCCATGCATCCGACGTCATCGGCCTGCCGATGCAGTTCGGCGTCTACCTGCCGCCGCAGGCGCTGCAACCCGGGGCGCGGGTACCGGTGTTGTTCTACCTCGCCGGGCTAACCTGCACCGAAGAGACTTTTGCCATCAAGGCCGGTGCGCAGCAGCACGCCGCGCAGCACGGCTTGGCCATCGTGACGCCCGACACCAGCCCACGCGGCACCGACCTCCCCGGCCAGGCCGACAGCTGGGACTTCGGCGTGGGTGCCGGCTTCTATCTGGATGCGACCGAAGCGCCCTGGGCGGCGCACTGGCGCATGGAAACCTACCTCACGCAAGAGCTGCATGGCCTGGTGGGCCAGCACCTGCCGGCGGACCCGGCGCGCGCGGGCATCTTCGGCCACTCAATGGGCGGCCATGGGGCGCTGACGCTCGCGCTGCGCCACCCCGGGCAGTACCGCAGCGTCTCGGCCTTTGCGCCCATTGCCAACCCGGTCAACTGCCCGTGGGGCGAGAAAGCCTTTTCCGGCTACCTGGGGCCCGACCGCAGCCGCTGGGCGGCGCACGACGCCGCCTGCCTGATGGCGCAGCAGCAGGCCGTGCCTTACCCGGAGGGCATCCTCATCGATCAGGGCCTGGCCGACAAGTTTCTGCCCACACAGTTGCACCCAGAGGCCTTCGAGGCCGCGTGTGCCAAGGTGACGCAACCGCTGACGCTGCGCCGCCATGCGGGCTACGACCACGGCTATTACTTCATCCAGAGCGTGGTGGCCGATCACATCGCCCACCACGCCCGGTCGCTGGGCGCCTGAATCAGGCGCCGTGGTCCTTGAGCCAGTCGAAGGCCAGCTGCTGCGCATAGCGCGCCGCCCCCTTGTCATACGTGGGGCGGTAATCGGCGTTGAAACCGTGGTTCACATTGGGGAACACGATGATCTCGGAGCCGCTGCCTGACTTGGCCAGGCCGGCGCGCATGCGGTCGACCACCTCCATCGGAATGTAGGCGTCGATGCCGGCATACAGGCCCAGCACCGGCACCTTGATTTGCTCGGCCAGGTCGACCGGATCGGCCGGCTTGATGTCGGACTTCATGCCGCTGAGCAGGCCGTAGTAGGCCACCGCGGCCTTCAGCTTCGGGTTGTGGTGCGCGTAGATCCAGGCCGTGCGACCGCCCCAGCAGTAGCCCACCAGGCCCACGCGGCGCGTGTCTGCACGGCCGCTGGCGCCGGCAAAGGCCACGGCCGCGTCCAGATCGGCGCACACCTGCGCATCGGGCACCTTGGAGACCACCTGCGACAGGATGGCGTTGATGTCCGTCATCTTCGAGACATCGCCCTGGCGCGCGAACATCTCGGGCGCGATCGCGTAGTAACCGGCCTTGGCGTAGCGGCGGCACATGTCCTTGATGTGCTCGTGCACACCGAAGATCTCCTGCACCACCAGCACCACCGGGTGCTTGCCCGCCTTGGCCGGCATGGCGCGGTAAGCGGGGATCTGCCCGCCGGCCACCGGGATCTGCACCTCACCAGCAACCAGCCCCTTGGTGTCGGTGGTGATAGCCTGCGCCAGCAGCGGCTGTGAGGCCACGGCAAAGCCCGAGGCCAGCGAGGTCACCACGAAGCTGCGGCGCGTCAGCCCGTCAGCCGCATCGCGCGACGCGGTGCCCGGGTTCTGGAAATCGATCGGCTTGACGCCGTAATCCATCAGCTTCATCGTGATCCTCGCAAATTGGGTGTTGGATCGCGCATTGAAGCAGCAAAGCGCAAACCCGATGCAGGCGCTCGGGCTTTTTGCCACACGCTCGCGTCAAGCGCTGGCCGCCAGCGCGGCCTCGATGTCCTTGATCAGCGACTTGGGCGAATCGGTGGGCGCATAGCGGCCCAGCACACGGCCATCGCGCCCCACCAGGAACTTGGTGAAGTTCCATTTGATGGCCTTGGTGCCCAGGATGCCGGGCGCCTGTTCGACCAGATAGCGGTACAGCGGATGGGCATCCGGGCCGTTCACATCGATCTTGGCCATCATCGGGAAGCTCACACCGTAGTTGCGCTGACAGAAGCCGGCGATCTCGTCGTTGCTGCCCGGGTCTTGCCCACCGAACTGGTTGCACGGAAAGCCCAGGATCGCCAGGCCGCGCGGGCCGTGGCTCTGCCACAGCTGCTCCAGCCCCTCGAACTGCGGCGTGAAGCCGCACTTGCTGGCGGTGTTGACGATGAGCATGACCTGCCCGCGGTACTGCGACAGCGGCACGGTTTCGCCAGAAATGGATTGCGCGTCGAAACGATAAATGTCAGACATGAACGGCCAGGCCAGGAAACAGAAACCCCGTAAGCGTAGCCGCACACCATGTACCCTTGCCAAGCCCGGAAATGCCTGTGGGTGACCGTTCACATCCGGTGACGTTCCCTGGTGGCGACATGGGCCCGATACCCGTACACTGACCCTCCAACGGTTCGGAGCCGAGACATGTCCCAACGTCCTGCCGACACGCCAGAACAGGCCCGCGAGGCCGCCACGGACCCGCAGGCACAACAGATCCTGCAGCTGCAGTCTGCCCTGCAGCGCGCCCAGGCCACCAACCAGGAACTGGCCCTGATTGCCGACCGCGTGACGGACGCCATCCTCATGTGCGACGCACGCCGCTGCATCACCTGGGTGAACCCGGCCTTCACACGCATGACCGGCTTCACGCTGACCGAATGCCATGGTCAGTTGCCCGAAGAGTTGCTCAGCGGCCCCCAGACCGATCCGGCCACGATCGCGCGCATCAACCAGTCGTTGTCGCACGGCCAGGGCCTCGACAAGCTGACCGTATGCCATCACCGCAAGGATGGCGAAGCCTTCTGGGTGGCCCGCTCGGTTCACCCCATCCAGGGCGCCGACGGCGAGATTCACCGCTACATCGAGGTACTGACCGATCTGGGTGATCGGCGCCGGGCGGAGGCCGAGCACGATCGCCGACTCGAAACCGAGATTGCGCTGGCCACGCGCACCGAGTTCCTGTCGCGCCTGAGCCACGGCATGCGGGCGCCGCTCAATGCCATCCTGGGCTTCACCCAGCTGCTGGAGATGACGGCCGCGGCCAACATGGACGACACCACGCGACGTCACCTGTCGCATCTGCACGCCGCCGGCCATCAGTTGCTGCATCTGCTGGACCAGGCGCTGGACTACACCCAGCTTGAAGCCGCCCCGGTGCGCCCCCGCACGCAGCGCGTCGAGCTCAGCGCCCTGCTCAAGGACGTCTCGGCTGCGGTGGACGAAGAAGCCCGCCAGCGCCGCATCACCGTGGTGCTCGACAGCCAGTCGCCGGCCGTCTGGGCCGACGGGCAGCACACCCGGGCCATCCTGCTCAACCTGCTGCGCAACGCCATCCAGTTCAGCGCACCGGGCAGCACGGTGTGGCTGGTGGGCAAGGTCTCGCCCGACTCGCAGGAAGGCATCGTGGAGGTACGCGACCAGGGCTTCGGCATCTCGGCCGACGACCTGCCGCGCCTCTTCCAGCCCTTCACCCGCCTGGCCAACGCGCCCGAGGCAGGGGGCGCAGGCAACGGCTTGGGTCTGGCCATCTCGCAGCGCCTGGCCGAGCTGATGCACGGCCGCATCGCGGTCAGCAGCACGCTGGGCCACGGCAGCGTGTTCTCGCTGCACCTGCCGCTGGCGGAAACCCAGACGGGGCGCGCCGCCACGCGCAAGCCTTCGCCCACCGTGGTACTGCCGGCGCTGCGTGTGGTCCATGTCGAAGACAACGCGCTCAACCGCAGCCTGGTCGAAGCCCTGTTCGCACCCTACCCGCAGGTGCGCCTGCATGCTGCCGAAACGGCCGCCGAGGGCGCCACCTTGATCGAGTCCGTCCAGCCCGATGTGGCGCTGATCGACATCGGCCTGCCGGACGGCTCGGGGCTCGATCTGTGTCGGCGCCTGAGCCAGCAGCCCGCCCACAAACGCGTGCAGTGGATTGCGCTGAGCGGCGACGCGCTGCCCGAGCACATCGCGCGGGCGCTGCAGACCGGCTTCCACCACTACCTGGTCAAACCGCTTCAGATCCAGCGCCTGCTGGACATCCTGGCACACCTGCCAGACGGTCAGTCACCCCCAACGCGTTGAGGGGCCTGAGCGCCTGCAGGGACGCCCCGGCAGCGCTCAGCCCGCGCCGAGGCGGTCGGCGGTCCAGCGCAGCAGGTCGAGCCACATCTGGCGGATCTCGGCCTCTTGCGGGGTACGGATGGCGCTGGGCAGCTCGATTGTGACCACCGGCACCTTTTTGTGCACACCGCCGTAGTTGCCCAGGCTGCCGGGGAAGATGCCGACCTGGTCGAGGTACAGGCGCCCCAGACGCTCGGGAGGCACGGTGGGACCGTCGAAATCCAGCACGCCATAAGGCGCGTGGATCGAGACAATCAGATGCGGCTTCCAGCGCTCCATCTCGTCGTGCAGCCAGCGCGACTCGGGCTCTGACAGGGGTCTCGGACCAGGATAGCGGCGTGGGTCCTTGCGGGTGCGTTGCTGCCAGTAGTGCGTGGCTTCCTTGTCCCAGTTGGGTGTGGGGAAGTTGCGGTTCAGATCCACCCCGTTGGCGTTCATGCGCGTGGGCTTGGCCCGCAGCATGCCGTCCGGGTTCATCAAGGGCACGAAGCGCCAATGGATGTTGGACGGCGTCTCCTTGGCGGCGCGAATCCAGTGCAAGGCCAGCGCAGTCGATGACAGCTCATCGCCATGAATGCCGCCGACCACCAGCACGCGCAACTGCGCGTTGGGCGACACCACATCGCGCTGGAACAGCGGCATCCCCTTGACAGAGCGTGCGGAACTGTGGCCGAGCTGGGCGCTCGCGCACAGTGCCGCAGAAACGTTGGGCAACTTGCGCACGACCTGCTGACAGAAACCCGCAGCCGAATCCACGGGCGGCTGCCCCTCGCGCGCCGCGGATGCCGAGGGCGCCACGGTCGCCAGACTCAGCGTCAGCGCGCATGTCCCCCATCCAGCCCAGCTGGCGCATCGCGCGCGCCACGCGGACCACCCGCCCGATCGTGCCCATACCGAATTCATGGCGGCCGATGATAGCTGCATCAGCGCGCCAGTGCCTTGAGGGCCTGCTTGATGCCCTCGCTGACAGACACGTCCGGTGGCAGCGCCTTGAGCGCGACCTGAGCCTCCTTGTCAGAGTAGCCCAGCGCCACCAAGGCCTGAAGGATGTCGGCCTGGGCGTCGGACGCCGGGGCCTGCCCGGGCAGCACGAGCGCCGGCGCCAGCTTGCCCTTGAGTTCCAGCAGCAGGCGCTCTGCTGTCTTCTTGCCGATGCCTGGCACCTTGACCAGCCGCGAGGTGTCCTGGGCCGACACGGCCTGCGCCAGCTCGTTGGCGCTGAGGCCCGACAGCAGGGCGAGCGCAATGCGCGGCCCCACGCCGCTGACCTTGATCAGCTCGCGAAACGATTCGCGCTCAGCGGCGGTGAGAAAACCGAACAGCAGCTGCGCATCTTCGCGCACGATGAACTGCGTGAGCAGCGTCACCTTGCCGCCCAGCTCGGGCAGGTTGTAGAAGGTGCTCATCGGCACCTGGACTTCATAGCCGACACCGTGAACGTCGACCAGCACAAAGGGCGGGGCCTTCTCGGCCAGCACCCCGCTCAAGCGGGCAATCATCCAGCCAGTTTAGCGACGGAACAGGCCCAGGCGCTGTGCCTCGAGCGCCGCTTCTGCGCGCGACGACACGTTGAGCTTGCGGTAGATTTGCTTGACGTAGTCGGCGATGGTGTGGCGCGACAGGTTGAGCTGCTGGCCGATTTCGGGCAGCGTGAAACCCTTGGCCACGCGCAGCAACACCTCGTTCTCGCGGTCGGTGAGCTGCACATGCGGCGTGACGGTGTCGGGCTGCTGGGCGGGCTGCATGCGCGCCTGGGCCGTGAAGTACTGGATCACCCGGCGGGCGATCGACGGCGACAGCGGCGGCTCACCCTGGCTGATGCGGTGCAGTTGCTCGGCGAGTTGTTCGCGCGACTGCTCTTTGAGCAGGTAGCCAAAGGCACCGGCCTGCAGCGCAGGGAAGAGGTGTTCGTCGTCATCGTGGATGGTCACGACGACCGACTGGGTGTCGGGCTGCTTGTCGCGCAGCGCCTGCACCACCTCGACACCGGAGCCATCAGGCAGGCCCAGGTCGACCATGGCCACATCAAAACGCATGGCATTGACCAGCTCCAGCGCATCGTGAATGCGGGAAGCCTCACTGATCTGCGCGCCGGGAAACACCTGGAACGCCAGCGTCTTGAGCCAGGCCCGGATTTCGGGCAGGTCTTCCAACAAGAGGATTTGCTTCATGCTTGACGCCTCATCGCGTGTGAGCCTCCATGCTAGCAGGAGGCGGTGAACCGGGGGCAGCGTGCGCCCGGACTTGTTGCACGCTGGCGATCTCCAGCGGCAAGGTCAGGCGGATCACGGTGCCAAATCCGGGGCCGGACTCCACCAGACACTGCCCGTTGAGCTGCTTGGCCCGGTGCTTCATCGTGGTCATGCCGTGGCCGCGGTCGAGTCGACCATCGAGCTCCAGCGGAATGCCACGGCCATTGTCCTGGATGACGAGCACGAAATCGTGCTGCTCGAGGTTCACATCGGCCGAAATGATGACGTGCGAGGCTGCACTGTGCTTGATGATGTTGCTCACCGCCTCGCGCACGATGCGCGTCGTTTGCACATAGGTGCGCGACGACAGCGGCTCTTCGATGGTGTCGTTGGGGTTGCGCCATTCGCATTCAATGCCCGCCTGCCCCAGGCGCGAGACCACTTCGCTGCGCCAGTCGGCCAAGGCATCGGACAGCACCATCGGGCGGCCCGTCAGCCCGCGCACCGACAAACGCATCTCTTCCAGTGCCTCGCGCGCCAGTGTGGAGATGCGGTCGTTGTCGCTGGTGTGCACGATGGTCAGCAGCTTGGCCCCCAGGTCATCGTGCAGGTCGGCCGCGATGCGCTTGCGTTCGCGCTCGGCGATCTGCTCGACCCGCAACTCGGCGATCTGCGTGAAGTTGCGCTCGATCTCGATGCTGATTTCCTGCACGCGCTTCTCAAGCTGCACGCGCGCCCCCTCGGCGGTCTGGAGCGCGCGGGCATACACCTGGATCAGGCGCACGGCGACGGCCGCATACAGCAGCGGCATGACCAGGTGCGTGATGTGCACGCCCCAGACCTGCAGCCAGCCAAACTGGAAGGCCAGCTCGATGCCGACCACGGCGGCCACCGCGCCCAGCGCCACACTCATCAGCCAGAACTCGACGCGCCCGCCCCGGCCCGCCACCCACAGGAAGTAGGTGATGGCCGTAAACAGCTCGAGCGCAAACAGCGTGAACCACACCCGCGTGACCAAGAACAGCAGCGACTCGCCCGCGACCAGCACCGTCAGCGGGAACAGCAGGCATTGCGCCCACAACCCCCAGACAATGCGACGCCGCCAGTCAACGCCGCGGATCACGAGACGCGCATCGCCGGCATAGCCCAGCAGGAATTGCACGGCCAGCCCGGTCATGGGGGCGAAGATGAAGGCCACCAGCAGCTCCAGCGCCGCGTTGGGCACCGGCCAGTCCTCCGCCCAGAAGCGCCCGCTGGACAGCGCCCAACCGATGGTCAGCAGCCCGAAGTAGACCAGGTAGGGCAGACGTCGGACCCACGCCAGCCCCAGCGCGAACGCGCCCAGCACCAGCAGCACCCCGCCCAACACCTGCGAGACGGTGGACGTCCAGAACACCTGCGCCTCGTGCAGGCTGCGCAGCGCCGGCAAAGGGCCAATCTTCACGCCGGCGAGCCCACCGGCGCGCTCGCGCGCCGTGACCCGCTCCAGCGGATAGCCCACGACCTTCAGGTCGAGCTGGTTGTCTCGCCCCTGCATCAGAGCAGACGGTAGCGGCACGAGGTGCGGCCGGTGACACTGGCGCGCCACAGGCTCACGCAGACGACCGCTGCGGTAGAGCAATTGGCCGTTGAGGTGAACCTCGACGGCCGAGCAAGCGCGCTCGATGTGCAGGGCCAGCAGGTCTGCCCGTGCATCGGGAGGCGGCGCATCGAACAGAAAGCGATACCAGACGGCGCCCTGATGGCCAGGGTGGCTGCGTGCCCATTCGTCAGGCAGCATCACCAGGCGACCCACGGCACCCAGCGGGTACACGGCTTGCTCACCGACAACAGACCAGGCCCGGGTCAGTTCCTGCACGCCGGCTTCACGGCTGGCCCCCGACGGCTGGGTCAGCGCGCCAGAAGACTGGCTGAGCCACCAGACGGCCGAGCCGGTGATGGCCGCCAGCACCAGGCTGACCAGGGCCAGCCCGATCCACCCGGCGCGCGCGCGCGCCCAGACCGCCATCCGGCCGAGCCGCGGCGAAACGGAAGAATCCTGACCCTCGGGTATGTTGTGCTGCGTGTCTTGCATCGTGTGTCCCGTCCGCCCTGCGCGGCCAACATGGCCCTCGACGGGATGCGCACCATTGTCGCAAGAGATGTCACACCGGGAAGCGCCCGGCAGGCGACAATTTGCCCGCCATCTTTGACACAACGTCGTCTACTCTTCCCACATGCTCCTTCGCCACAGCCTCGCCCCCGCCGACAACGGCCGCCTTGCCCGCCTGTGCGGCCCGCTCGACGAGCACCTGCGGGCCATCGAGGCCGGCTTTCAGGTCACGCTGAGCCGGCGTGGCGAGCGCTTTCGCATCGAAGGGGAGCGGCATGTGGTGGCGGCGGTGGCCAGCCTGCTCGACGAGTTGTACGCCCGCACCGAGCGGCCGCTGAGCCTGGAGGCCGTTCAGCTGAGCATGGCCAGCCGTCTGCGGCCCAAAGGTGGTGGTCGCGGCGCAGGCTCGGCCCCCCCTGACGACGACGACGACACCGCAGACGGGCCGCTGCTGCACACCCGGCGAGCTGACCTGCAGGGACGCACACCCAACCAGGTGGCCTACCTGCGCCACATCCTCGACCATGACCTGACCTTCGGCATCGGGCCGGCCGGCACGGGCAAGACCTTTCTGGCCGTGGCCTGCGCCGTCGATGCGCTGGAACGCAGCGCGGTGCAACGCATCGTGCTGACCCGGCCCGCGGTTGAGGCCGGCGAGCGACTGGGCTTTCTGCCTGGCGACCTGACCCAGAAGGTCGACCCCTACCTGCGCCCGCTGTACGACGCGCTGTATGACCTGATGGGCTTCGACCGCGTGACCAAGGCCTTCGAAAAGGGGCTCATCGAGATCGCACCGCTGGCCTTCATGCGCGGGCGCACGCTCAACCACGCCTTCGTGATCCTGGACGAAGCCCAGAACACCACGCCCGAGCAGATGAAGATGTTCCTCACGCGCATCGGCTTTGGCACCAAGGCCGTCGTGACGGGCGACATCAGCCAGATCGACCTGCCCCGCGGCGCGCGCAGCGGCCTGATCGAGGCCGAGCGCATCCTCAAACGGGTCAAAGGCGTGGCCTTCACGCACTTCACGGCGGCCGACGTGGTGCGCCATCCGCTGGTGGCCCGCATCGTCGAAGCCTATGACGCAGCCCAGGCGGCACAATCACGCGAGCCGGACGCCCGGCGCCGCGCCGACCGCGGCCCGGCTGACCCGGACACCGCCCCGGACCGTACCACCTGAACCTGCATGAAACCGTCGTTGTCCCTCTCGCTGCAATTCGCCGACAAACGCCACCGCGATCTGTTGCCCCGCCACAAGGTCGCACGCTGGGTGCGCGCCGCGCTCAAGTCGGATGCCGAACTCACCGTGCGCATTGTCGACGCCGAAGAGGGCCAGGCGCTGAACCGTGATTTCCGCAAGAAGGACTACGCCACCAATGTGCTCACCTTCGATTACGCCCGCGAGCCGGTGGTGACGGCCGACCTGATCCTCTGCGCCCCGGTGATCGAACGGGAGGCCGAGGAGCAGGGCAAGGACGTGGTGGCGCATTACGCGCACATGCTGGTGCACGGGACGCTGCACGCGCAAGGCTGGGACCACGTGAAGAAAAAGCAGGCTGACGCCATGGAGGCGCAGGAGCGCGAGATTCTGGCCGAACTGGGCTTCGGGGACCCCTACGCGTAAAAACTGGGATACGAATAGGGTTTTATTCCCCTCATCGGGAAGGGGATTTGGTCTCAGCATTCATACCGTGACCTGCCCGCGCCTTTCGGGCCATGTCGCATCGGTAATCGGATGTCCCCCCAGAAAGGCCAGCCATGACACTCACCTCCTGGCGCGTCCGCACCCAACTGGGTGTCGGGTTTGCGCTTCTTGCCGCACTGCTCCTGACGACCGCCCTCACGGGCGTCGTGCTGCAGACCCGATCCCACGATGCTTACGCACATTACGTGCACCACACGGCCGAGCGCTTGGCCCTGGTCCAGCAAGTACAGGACCGCACCAACGCACGGGCGATCGCGGCCCGCAATGCCATCCTGGCCGATGACGGCGACCGCGCCGTTCACCGAGCCGCGCTGATCGCTGCGCACAGTGCGATCGGCGAGCGGCTGAAGGCGCTCGAAGCACAGGTCCACCGCGATACGCCGCCGGACGACCCCGAACGCCAGCTCGTGGCACAGTTGTTGGCCACCGAGACCCGCTACGCGAACGTGGCGATGGCCATCCTCCGCCTGATCGACGAGGGCCAGCGTGAGACGGCCATCCAGCGCATGAACCGCGATTGCATGCCGCTGCTGGCGGCGCTGACCGCGGACACCCAAGGGTATCTTCAGCATGTACAGCAACTGGCGTCAGCCGAGGTCGGCGAGCAGGCGCAGCAGCAGGCGCTGTCACGCCAGGGTCTCGTGGCGTTGACCGCCGTCGGGCTGTTGCTGGCGACGGGATTGAGCGTGGCCATCACGCGCGCGCTGACCCGGGCCCTTGGCGCCGAGCCGCGTGACCTCGGCGCCTTGGCGCGGCGCGTGGCCCAAGGCGACCTGCGCCCGGCGGATGTCCGTGGGTTGGCCGCCGATGGCAGCGTCCGCGCGTCGCTGGAAGACATGCGTGCCCGCCTGGCACAGCTGGTGGGCGAAGTGCGCCAGTCATCCGACTCGATCGCCACGGGCTCGGGCCAGATCGCCACCGGCAATGCCGATCTGTCTCAGCGCACGGAGGAGCAGGCATCCAATCTGCAGCAGACGGCGGCATCCATGGAAGAGCTCAGCGCCACCGTGCGCCAGAACGCGGAGACGGCGCGCTCGGCGAGCGCGCTGGCGGCGGATGCCCGGGAAGCGGCTGACCGTGGCGGCGCCCTGATGCAAGAGGCGGTCGACACCATGCAGGAGATCGCCGCCAGCGCACGCAAGATCACCGACATCATCGGTGTGATCGACGGCATTGCCTTCCAGACCAACATTTTGGCGCTCAATGCAGCAGTCGAGGCCGCACGCGCCGGTGAACAGGGCCGCGGGTTTGCGGTCGTGGCCGGCGAGGTGCGTACGCTGGCCCAGCGCAGCGCCGAGGCCGCACGCGAGATCAAAGCCCTGATCGGCACCAGCGTAGACAAGACCGACCGAGGCAACACACAGGTCAGCGAAGCAGGGCAGGCCATGGCGGTGATCGTCTCCCAGGTGCAGCATGTCGCCGCCTTGATCGGCGAGATCAGCACGGCGAGCATCGAACAGACCACGGGCATCGGGCAGGTCAGCGACGCCGTCGGCCAGCTCGATCAGGTCACCCAGCAAAATGCTGCGCTGGTGGAGGAATCTGCCGCGGCGGCCGAGAGCCTGCGACATCAGGCCGACCACCTGTCGGCGCTGGTGGCACGGTTCCAAACCTGAGGTAGCCCGCTGGAGCGCACCATCAGGCGTGAAATGCGCCCCGGCATGGCATGCGACGTCGCGTTGAAGCCGGCCTCGGCGGCATGGGCATACCCCATCAGGTGAGGAACTTGTGTAACGTCGATCATCCACTCTTGGGAGCCGATGGATGAGGTCCTTCCCTGCCCTGCTGTTGTCGGTCTGCCTGACCAGTGCGACGGTGCTGCCTGCCTACGCTCAAAGCCGGCCCCCTCTGCAGACGGTGCCCTCCGTGGACCTGAAGCAGTTCCAGGGCCGCTGGTATCAGATCGCTTACTACCCCAATACCTTTCAACGTCAGTGCGTGGCAAACACCACAGCGGATTACCGGCTGCTGATGACCGGCCAGATCGAGGTCATCAACACCTGCAGCACGGCCAACCGCGGCAAGAGTCAGGTGATCGGGGCGGCACGGGTCAAGCCGCCCAAGTTCCTGGGGATCCCGGTGGCACAAGGCACCGACACGGCCAAGCTGGAAGTGCGTTTCGCCCCGACATTCCTGGCGTGGATCAACGCAGTGTGGGCCCCGTACTGGGTGATCCAGCTGGCGGACGACTACCGCTACGCCGTGGTGGGCGAGCCAAACCGTGAGTTCCTGTGGATCCTGTCGCGCACGCCCTGGCTGGATCCCGCGGATCGCGCCCAGATTGACGCCCGTCTGGCTGAGCAGAGCTATGACGCAGGCCGATTGGTCGACGAGCCACAGCCTGGCCCGTGGTGAGCGCGCGCCCTCACGCCCTCACGCCCGCAGGGCGCTGAGGAAGCCCGCTGCCTGCCCGTCGTGCAGACAGCGGGGCTTCCATTGCCCCACGCGCCGGGCAATCTCGGCGATGTGATCGGGCGTGGTGCCGCAGCAGCCACCCGCGATGTTGAGGAAGCCGGCACGGGCAAACTCCTCGACCAGGCCGCCGGTGATCTCCGGGGTCTCGTCAAAGCCCGTGTCACTCATCGGGTTGGGCAGGCCGGCGTTCGGGTAGCAGCTGATGAAGGTATCGCCAGCGATCTTGGCGAGCTCTTCCACATAAGGGCGCATGAGGGCCGCACCCAGCGCGCAGTTCAGGCCGACGGCCAAGGGGTGAGCATGACGCACAGAGTGCCAGAAGGCGCCGACCGTCTGCCCTGACAGGATGCGACCCGAGGCGTCGGTCACCGTACCAGAGATGATGATGGGCAGGCGCTCGCCGGTGTCTTCGAACAACTGGTCGATCGCGAAAATGGCCGCCTTGGCGTTGAGCGTGTCAAAGATCGTTTCGACGAGAAACACATCGCAGCCGCCTTCCATCAGCGCCTGGGCCTGCTCGTAATAGGCCTGACGCAGGGTATCGAAGTCGATGTTGCGCGCCCCGGGATCGTTCACATCGGGGCTGATGCTGGCGGTTTTGGGCGTCGGGCCGATGGCGCCAGCGGCAAATCGGGGCTTGTCGGGTGTGCTGTACCTGTCGCAGGCCTCGCGTGCCATGCGGGCGGCGACCAGGTTCATCTCGCGCGCCAGTTCGGGCAGCTCGTAATCATCCTGAGCCACCGTGGTGGCACCAAAGGTGTTGGTCTCAATGATGTCGGCCCCGGCAGCCAGATACTGCTCGTGGATCTCGCGGATGACCTCGGGTTTGGTCAGCTGCAGCAATTCGTTGTTGCCCTTGAGATCCTTGGGATGGTCGGCGAACCGGGTGCCGCGGTAGTCGGCCTCGCCCAGCTTGTAACGCTGGATCATCGTGCCCATGGCGCCGTCGAGCACCACAATGCGCTCGCGCATGATGTCCGGCAGGCGGGCTGCGCGGGTGTAGGGTCGTCGCTCGACGGGCGGCAGGGCGGTGGCTCGGTTCATCCCAGTATTTTAGAGAAGCGGCGCGTCGGCGGTATAACGTCGTCATGGTGACCGACCTCGACAAGCCGCTGAGCGGCTGGCGCCTGCGCGCCTACACCATCATCTTCGAAGCCGATACCCGGGCCGGCCGCTGGTTCGACCAGGCCTTGATCGCCGCCATTTTGGTGAGTGTGACGGTGGTCGTGCTCGACAGCGTGCCGGCCATGAACCAGCGCTATGGCTCGGTGTTCGACGTGCTGGAGTGGTGCTTCACCCTCGGCTTCACCATCGAGTACCTGCTGCGTCTGGCCTGTGTGCGACGGCCCGTCGCCTATGCGACCAGCTTTTTTGGCGTGATCGACCTGCTGGCCGTTCTGCCCAGCTACCTCGCGCTGATTGCGCCCGAAGCCCATTTCTTCATCGACGTGCGGGTGCTGCGCCTGCTGCGCGTGTTCCGTGTGTTCAAGCTCACGGGGTATGTCTCAGAGTACACGGCCCTCGGTCAGGCCTTGAAGGCCAGCCGCCGCAAGATCCTGATCTTTCTGTCGTTCGTGCTGATGGTGGTGCTGATCATGGCCACGGTCATGTACGTGGTCGAGGGGCCCGACAACGGCTTCACCAGCATCCCGACTGCCATGTACTGGGCCATCACAACCATGACCACCGTGGGTTTCGGCGACATCACGCCGCACACCGACCTCGGCAGGCTGATCTCCGCCATGATGATGCTGCTGGGGTGGGGCATCCTGGCGGTGCCCACGGGCATCGTCACGGCAGAGATGACTGCGCAGCGAGGCATGGCCGCGCGGCCCACGACGCGCACTTGCCACCACTGCCTGACCGAGGGCCACGGCGCCCATGCCGACTACTGCTGGCATTGCGGCAGCGCCCTGCCCGCCTACCACCGAGACTGAGACACGCCGGGCGCGATCACGTGCATCAAGGCGTCTGGCCCTGGCCGCTGGTCCACTGCAGCAACTCGTCGGCCGGCATCGGACGACCAAAGAGATAGCCTTGCAGCTCGTCACAGCCCAGGCGCCTGAGCAAAGCATGCTGGCCGGAGGTCTCGACACCTTCCGCCACCACAGTCAACCCCAACGCGTGGGCAAGCCGGACGACAGCCTTGACGATGGCGCGGGCGTCTTCCTCCTGCTCGAGGTCCTGAACGAAGCTGCGGTCGATCTTGAGTTGCGTGGCCGGCAGTTTGCGCAGGTAGCTGAGACTGGAGTAGCCGGTGCCAAAGTCATCGATGGACAGCGTCACGCCAATGGCAGCCAGCCGCTCGAACAGGCGCAACGAGGCCTGCGGGTCTTCCATTGCGGCCGACTCCGTCACCTCGAAGGTAAGGCACGATGGGGGAACACCGTGTCTTGACAGCGCCTCCTGCACACGCACAGGCAGATCGGCCTGTCGCACCTGATGCATGGACAGGTTGATGGCGACCCGCATCTCTCGCCCTGAGGCGCGCCACTGATGCAGCTGCCGGCAAGCGTCGTCGAGCACCCATTGCCCCAGTGCACCGATCAGACCGAAGCGCTCGGCCACCGGAATGAACTCAACAGGACTGACGGCGCCACGCACTAGGTGCCGCCAGCGCAGCAAAGCCTCCACACCCGTGAGCCGCCCCTGCCGCGCATCGACCTTGGGCTGATAGTGCAGCGACAGGCCCTTGCCAGATTCGATGGCGTCGCGCAGGTCGCGCTGCATGTCAATGGCGGCCTCCGCATCCTGTTCCATGCGCGGCTCGTAGAAGCAATGCACATTGCCACCCGCCCGCTTGGCTGCCAGCATGGCGGCGTCCGCATGCGCGATCAGCCGCCCCTTGGGACCGTGATCCGGGTAGAGCACGATGCCGATCGAGCAGCACAGCCGTACCTCCTTGCCCTGCAGAAGATACGGGCGTTGCAGCGCCTGTCGCACGCGATCAGCCACCAGGGCCGCGGCGCTCGCGTCAGGGTCGCCATCAAGCAGCATCAGAAACTCGTCGCCGGCCATGCGGGCCAGCCCGTCGGTGCTGCGCCCCAGTCCCTGGAGCCGCCGCCCAACCTCCTTGAGCAGTTGGTCGCCCGCACCATAGCCAAAGGATTCGTTGACGGGCTTGAAACCGTCCAGATCGATGTACAGCAAGGCGAAGCGCCGCTGGCGCGCCTCGGCGCGCATCACGGCGGCGGCGAGGCGGTCCTCCAGCAGCAGCCGGCTGGCCAGACCGGTCAGCGGATCGTGCAGAAGGGGGGCAGAAACGGGAGCAGAAATGGCGTCCGATTGTTCGGCGGAGGAAACCGCCGCGACGGCCGCAGAAGGCATCGTCACGGCCGCCAGGGACAAAGCGGTCTTGGCGCCGGACGACCCGCTGACCGGGCGCTGCCGTGTGGCCGGCGGCAGCGGTGGCGGCGGTGGCACGGCCCGGGCACGCCGACCAGCCAGCCAGCCGCGCGCCGCCCCCGCCACCAAGGCAAGAGCGAGCAAAACCAGCGGTACCCACCACTGGCTCAGCGCATCCGGTGGCAAACCGGTCATCCCGTCAACTCCTCCAGCTCGGACCAAGCGGTGACGATGTCATCCTCCCCGAAGGCCGCCGGCGCGGCGCCGCGCGGCGCAGTGTCGCTGGGCGCTGCGCGCAGGGTGTCCACACCAGGCCGCCAGCCGCGCTGCACCAGCCAGGCCAGGAGCTCGTGCTCAGGCATGGGACGCCCGAAAAGAAAGCCCTGCAACTCGTCGCACTGCAGCTGCGCAAGGATGTCGGCCTGGTCCTGGGTCTCGACCCCCTCCGCCACCACCTTCAGCCCGAGCGCATGCGCCAGGCGCACGACGGCTTCGACGATGGCCTGGGCATCCCGGCTGTTGGCCAGATCCTTGACAAAGCTGCGGTCGATCTTGAGCTGCCGTGCCGGCAGACGGCGGAGGTAGCTCAGGCTGGAGTAGCCGGTCCCAAAGTCATCAATGGACAGGCGCACGCCGATGGCATCGAGCATGTCGAAGACGCGGATGGACGCATCGATGTCGTCCATGGCCACGGACTCGGTGATCTCCATGATCAGCATGCGAGCCGGCACGCGATGGCGACGCACGGCTTCGCGCACGCGCTGCTCCAGATCGGCACGCCGCAACTGATGAGGTGACACATTGACCGCGATCGGAATGTCCAGGCCCTCTTCATGCCAGGCACGCACCTGCCGGCAGGCCTCATTGAGCACCCACTGTCCGAGTTCGCCAATCAGCCCGAAGCGCTCGGCCACCGGAATGAACTCGACCGGGCTGACCATGCCACGTGTGGGGTGGCGCCAGCGCAGCAACGCCTCCACCCCCGCCAGGCGGCCATTGTCGGCTCGCAGCTTGGGCTGGTAGTACAGCGACAGCTCGTTGCGTTCGATGGCATGGCGCAGGTCACGCTGCAGTTCGATCTGCTGAGCATTTCCGCGATCCATGCCACGCTCATGGAAGCAGTACACCCCGCCGCCCGCACGACGGGCCGTCAGCATCGCGTCGGTGGCGTGCCGCAGCAGTTGCTCGACATTCGTGCTGTCAGGGTAGTGTGAGATGCCAATCGACGCGCTCACAGCCAGATCATGGCCGTTGATCATGCAAGGCTCACGAACGAGCTCCAGCAGCCGCTGCGCCAGTTGGGCCGTGGGATGCTCACCGCCCATGGCCGGACACATGAGCATGAACTCGTCAGAATCGGCCCGGGCGAGAACATCGCCCTCGCGCGCCACGGAGCGCAGCCGGCCGGCCAGATGACGCACCAGGTCGTCGCCGAGCGCGTGTCCATAGGTTTCGACAAAGGCGCGAAAGCCGTCGATCGTGAGGGCGATCACGCTGAGGTCGGCTGGCGCATCCCCCTCGCCTTCCATCTTGCGCTTGAGCGCTCGCTCAAAGCCATTTCGGTTGGGCAGGCCCGTCAGGTTGTCCTGCTGCGCCGCTTCCTCCAGCGCGTTCTGCGCCTGCCGCAGCGAGGCCGCCAGCCGCTGCTGACGATGATGGGACTTTTCGTCCTGAACCGTACCGAGATGCCCCATGACCAGCAGCATCAGCACCGTGGCCGTCAGCAGGAACTCGATGGAGTCACCACTGAGTTGCCCGGTGCTCAGGCTGAAGCTTCCTGCAGGCACCTGCACTGCAAAAACCAGCATCCACTGGCCCAACGCCATTACGGTGCCCGCGGCTACCGCAACGGTCAGCAGCTTGTGAAAGACGTGTTCATCAGCCAGGTTGCGCCGCAACAGTACCGAACCAAGCGCGGCCCCGGCCACCAGCATGGCCACGCCGCCCAGGGACCAACCGCCATGCCAGTGAACCTCGGGGCGCAGCATCATGGCCGACACGTCCACAAAGGTGATCATGGGCACACCGACGGCGATGGCCACGCCGCCCAGTGCCCGCAGACGGTTGGACAGATGGGTGTGCGTCAGCATCCAGATCGTCATGCCCGAGATCACCACGGCCGGCAACCAGGCCGCCAGAATGATGTCGGGCACAAAACCGGTCTGAATGGGCAGCTTGAGCGACACCAGACTCAGCAACGTCGAGGCCCACACCCCCGTGCCCACGCACACGGCACCGCCCAGCCACCAGCCAAAGCCGGCGTCCCGGTCATTGGCGCGCACGCGCCGAACGATGAGGGCCTGCAGGTAGACGGCATAGACCGCCAGCAACCATGCCGCTGCCAGAGCAGACGGCTGGTAGTACGCAGGCAGGAAAACTTGTGACATGGACCTTCCTCAGCCCATCCACCTCTGACGAGGCGGCACCGGGCCCGACCAACGATCAGGGAAAGCACTCCCTGATCGGATATCGGCAAAGAAAGGTCAAGCTTGAACTTGCGGGCAAGCCCAAGTGTTCAATGCATCACGACAGGCTGCTGGGCCATGCCGGCAAAACGCTCCAGGTAGGCGTCGAACTCCTCGACGCTAGGCGAGTTCTCGATCAACTCCTCGACCCCTTGCTTGAAGGTCTCGGCCAACGCACCCTGGATGAAAATCTCCTTGCGGGCGAACTTGTCGACGATCTCGTAGCCACCGCGGGTCAGCGCGGGCTCGGCGGAGACGGTCTCCCCGGTGGGGAGCTCGATCTGGACCACCGCGTAGCTATCCGAGTTGTACAGCATGTGCATCTTGTGACTCCAGGCTCATTGCTTTGTCTGCCTTGCATGATGGGGGCATGGCCGCCCGTCTCAAGGCCATCATGACGGAAGCATCGACCGCGTCACCCCCCGACTTGAGTGCTGTTCGGCGATGGTGGCGGCGGGCTGTGGCGAAATCCACAGCGCCAGCCTTCATTCGCCGGTGAAGCGACTCACGGCGGGGAAGTACAGACTGTGGGGCAGGTGCCGCAGCAGCTTCAACCACCATGTGAAACGGCGCGGGAAGTGGATGTCAAACCGGCCCGATTCCCAGCCCGAGACTATGGCCTGTGCCGCCTGTTCGGGCGTCAGCAGGGCTGGCATGCTGAAGTCGTTGTTGGCCGTCATCGGCGTGCGCACGAAACCCGGGTTGACCACCGAAACGCCAATGCCCAGCGGGTGCAGATCCAGATACAGCGTCTCGGCCAGGTTATTGAGGGCCGCCTTGGTCGGGCCGTAAGCCAGCGCCTTGGGCAGCCCGCGGAATCCCGCCACGCTGGCGACGAGGCTGAGGTGGCCACTGCGCTGGCGCCTCAGCGTGGGCAGCACGGCTGCCAGCAGGTTGAGCGCGCCGTCGTAGTTGATGCGCTGGTGGTGCAGCGCCTCAAGCAGATCGAAGTTGTCCGCTCGCATGGGCTGGTAGTACCCGGCGCAGTACATCACCAGATCCAGTCCGCCGTTGGGGCTCACTTGGCACGCCGCATCGTGCGCATCCTGCAGCGCCCGGGCATCGGTCACGTCCACCGGTAGCGCGACGCTGCCGGGATGAGCGGCCGCGAAGCGGCTCAAGGCGTCGGCATTGCGGGCAGACACCACCACCCGCGCGCCGCGGGCATGCAACAGGCGGGCCGTGGCCTGTCCTATGCCGGTGGAGGCCCCCACCAGCCAGACAGTCCGCCCCGTCCACCGGGTGATCTGGGGATTCAACGACATCTTGAACCTCTTGGCGCCGTGGGAGTGCTCATGGCCGCCGGAACGACAACAGCACTTCGCCCAGCCGGATGCCGAACTTGCTCATCACCGCGCGGTTGAGCATGACGCGCTCATCGACCAGGAACATCCAGTCGTCGAACTGCACCTCGTAGACCCGCCCGTCAACGGGCAGTTTGAGCGTGTAACGCCAGTTCAGCGCGTTACCAGCCGCTTCACCGCTGGCCTGGCCCACGACATCGGCCGCCGTGCCGCTCCAGCGGCCATTGCCCATATCCTTGAGCGTCCACACCCGGCGATCGATGCTGCCATCGCTGAACACGAAATCTTCTTCAAGCACACCCGTATCGCCCTGCCAGGTGCCCACCATCTTCACGGTGAAACGCTTGACGACGCGGCCCGATCGGTCGATGAACACGCCGTGAGCAGTCAGCGGGCCATTGAAGTAGCTGCGCAGGTCCAGTGCGGGCTGCTCCTGCGCATAGTCGGCCGGCACGGGTCGGCTGGCACAGCCCGACAGCACAGTCAGCAGCGCCAGCGCGCCCGCAGCCAGCATGGTCCGCAACATTTGCATGGTCATGGTGTTTTCTCCTTCATGAAGCCAGCGCCGCGTGGCCCCGCCATCGCCAGCAAGCCGCCAGCGCCAGCAGCTTGAGGCCACAAGGCAATGCGCCGTATGCCAGCGTCAGTGCCCACAACGCGTCCGAGTCGCGGGCGCCGGGCGCGTAGCCCAGCCACTGCAGCGCTGGCAGGGCCACGCCCGCCGCCAGCGCCAGATTGAGCTTGGTGGCCCAGTGCCACCAGCCGGCATACGCGCCCTCAGCCTGGCCGTGATGACCCGCGCGATGCACGACACCGGTGAGCAAGGTGCCGGGCGCCGTCAAATCGGCCCCCAGCGCCCACCCCGTGGCCAGGCACACGAGGCCAAAGGCAGCCACGTCGCCCGCATCCAGCGTCAGCACGCCCACGAAACCCATCACGCTCAGCCCCATGCCCAGGGCCCACGCGCGCATGGGACCGATCCGCGCGATGCACCGCACCCACCAGGGCACGCTCAGCGCGCCCACCAGAAAGTAGCCACCGAGAAAGGCTGGCGCATAGGCCATGGCGTCCAGCCGGTCCTGGATGAAGAACAGCACCAGCGTGGCCGGTATGGCGCTGGCAATCCCGTTGAGCAGAAACACCGTCATCAGGCGACGAAAGCCCGCGCCCTGCCAGGGCAGGCTCAAGGACGCAGCAACCGCAACAGGCGCCGACTGCGCCGCAAGCGGCTGCGGCGCGCGCATCAACAGCGCCACGCCCAAGCCCAGCGTCAGTGCCAACGTGACGGCCGTCCACCCCGGCCCGGCCTGTGTGGCCAGCACATTCGCCGTCACCACGCCCACCAGCCCGCACCCCTCTCGCCAGGCCACCAGCCGGGTGCGCTGTCGCGGCTCACCGCCCAGGCGTGTGCCCCATGCAAGATGAAGCACCGTGGCCAGGCTGTAGGCGAGGAAGGTGAACATGACGGTCAGCCCGCACCACAGCAGCAGCGCCTGCTCACCCGCCACCTGCGGAAAGAACACCGCCACGAAGCCCGCCACCAGCAGCACGCAGGCCCAGGCCATCCACCGCCCCCCGGCGCGCGGGCGTTGCAACAGCCTGTCCACCCAACGCCCGAGCAGCGGGTCGATCAGCGCATCTGCCAGGCGTGTGAGCAACAGCACCGCGCCCAGCCACGCCAAGGGCACGCCGAGTTGCTGCCCGTAGTGCGCGGGCAGCACCACATACAGCGGGATGGCAGCAAACGCCAGCGGCAGGCCAATGAGGCCATAGCGCGCGCAGGCAGCGTGAGGCAGCATGGTCGTGCTCAGCCTGGCTTGCGCAGCGTGTACTGCACAACGTTGGTGTTGCCCATGTCGAAGGCTGCCTCGCAGTAGGCGAGGTAAAACTCCCAGATGCGCTGGAAGCGCAGGTCGAAGCCCAGCCCTTGACTGGTCTGCAGATGGGCGTGGAAGCCCGTGCGCCAGCGCCGCAGCGTCTCGGCGTAATCCGGCCCGAAGGCCATGGCCTCGACCACTTCGAGCCCGGCACGCCGTGCATGGGCGCGGAACACCTGGTCGGACGGCAGCATGCCGCCGGGGAAGATGTACTGCTGGATGAAATCGGTCGAGCGGCTGTAGCGCTCGAACAGGTCGTCGTGGATGGTGATGGTCTGGATGCAGGCCTTGCCACCCGGCTTCAGACAACGTGCCACCGTCTCGAAGTAGCCCGGCCAGTAGGACTGGCCCACGGCCTCGAACATCTCGATGGAGACGAGCGCGTCGAACGGTGGATCGGCGATGTCGCGGTAGTCCTGCAGACGCAGGTCGGCCTGCTCGGCCAACCCGGCACGGGCCATCCGGTCCTGGGCCCAGGCGAGTTGCTCGGTCGACAGCGTGACGCCAGTGACGTGGGCGCCGCATTCGGCCGCAGCGATCTCGGCCAGCCCGCCCCAGCCACAGCCGATCTCAAGCACGCGCTGTCCAGGCTGCTCAGCGGTGACGCCCGCCTCGCGCAGCGCGCGGTGCACCTTGGCCCGCTGAGCCTGAACCAGATCACCATCCCGCCGACCCTCGAACCACGCGCTCGAGTAGCTCATGGTGGGATCCAGCCACAAGCGGTAGAAGTCGTTGCCCAGGTCGTAATGGGCCTGGATGTTCTTGCGGCTGTTGGCGCGCGAGTTGTGGTTGAGCAGGTGGCGAATGCGGTAGGCCAGCCGCCCCCACCAGTGGCCGTAGATGGCCGATTCGATGTGATCGCGGTTGGCGATGAACAACTTGAGCAGCGCCGTCAGGTCGGGCGTGCTCCAGTGGCCATCGATGTAGCCCTCGGCGAAGCCGATGTCGCCAGACTTCAACACGGCCGCGCACACGGCCCAGTCATGCAGGATCAAGCCGGCACGGGGTTCGGCGTCGCCCACATGGCGCGCCTGGCCAGTGCGCATGGTGCTGCCGTCGGGCAGTTGCAGCTCCAGCGTGCCCACCTTGAGCCGCTGCAGCAGCCGCAGAACGGCGCGCGCCGCAGCCGGCGCATCAGATGGCATGCTCAGGGCACCCGGCCCGGAAGACGACAGGGTCGAGGAGGATGTTTTCATGGCTTCGGTCCTTGTTGGCCCGTGACGAACTGCGCCGGCGCCGCCGGCTTGGAGAAGAAGGGCACCCGCTTGCGCCACAGCTGCAGCGCCTGCCAGTGGATGCGTGCGATGACGCCCAGCGTCATCAGCGGCCAGCCCACGATGGCCTGGCGGACGCTGGCCGCGGTGACGGCGGTCAGGCGGCCGCTGATGGCCGTCTCGATGACCACGCCCGCCTCATCATGGTGGTCGACACGGGCGACGAGGCGCTCATCGGCGCGCATGAAGCGAAAGCGGTAATGGCCCTCGGCGCGGCAAAAGGGCGAGACATGAAACACCTTGTCGGCGCGCATCTCGTGGCCCCAGCGCAGCGCAGGCCCGCTCAACAGGTAGATGTGACGCTCGCCAAAGGTGTTGTTGACCTCGGCCACGACCGCATGCAGCGCGCCATCGGCGCGATGGACGTACCAAAAGCTCACCGGCTTGAAGACGTAACCCAGCACACGCGGATAGGTCTGCAGCCAGACCTCGCCTTGCGTGAGGGCGTCGTCCCAGCAGCCGTGTTGACGCAGCACGCCGTCCAGCCACGCCAGGGCATCCGGCCCGCCTACGCCATGATCCGCATCGTGAAAGCTCAGCCAACCGCGCCCATTGCGGCGCAGCAAAGGCTCCGGCTGATGCGCCAGCGTGCGCATGGGTAGCAACCAGAAGAAGCTACGGTAGCGGAAAGCATGCAGGACTGGCTTCAAGCGCTTGTGTTGCACCTGACCGAAGCCGAACTGCGCACGTGCCATGCTCATGCTGCCGCCACACTCGCCAGCGTGTGGGTTCGCAATGAGGCTGCCTCTGCGCGTCCCGCCCAGGCCATCACTCCCTGCGCGGCCGCGAGCCCCGCCTTCAGACCATCCTCGTGGAAGCCGTAGCCCGCCCAGGCTCCGGCGAACCACACTCCGCGTCGACCCTGCAACCCGCTCAGACGGGCCTGTGCGTCGATGGCCGCCTGGTCGAAGACCGGGTGCGCATAGTCGATGCGGGCCAGCACGGTTTCGGGGCGCGGCTGGCGCAAGGCGTTGAGCGAGACGATGACCGGCTGTGCAAAGGGCAGCGGCTGCAGCCGGTTGATCAGATAGTGCAGGCAGACGTGCTGGTCTTCCTGACCGGGTGCGACCGCGCGCTCGTAGTTCCAGGCGGCCCAGGCCTGCTCGCGCTGCGGCAACACGCCGGTGTCGGTGTGCAGAATGGCCTCATTGGGATGGTAGCGGATGGCGCCCAGCACGGCGCGCTCTTCCACGGTGGCTGCGGCGCCCAGCATGGCCAGCGCCTGATCACTGTGGCAAGCCAGCACGACCGCGTCGAAGCGCTCGGCACCCGCGCTGCTGTGCACCATCACGCCCGCTTCGCCGACAGGGCCCAGCGGCACCACGCCATGCACGGGTGTGGCCAGCCGCACATCCGGCAGGTCACGGGCGATACGCCGCACGTACTCACGCGAGCCACCGCGGACGGTGTACCACTGCGGGCGGTTGGCCACTTGCAGCAGCCCATGGTTGTGGCAGAAGCGGATGAGCGTGGCAATGGGGAACGCCATCATCTGTCGCACAGGACACGACCAGATGCAGGCCACCATGGGCAGCAGGTAGCCCTGCTGGAAGGCATCACTGAAACGGTGGCGCACCAGCCAATCACCGATGGGCTCACGCAACGCGGCCTCTTCACCGGATTCGGCCAGCGCGGTGGTCAGCCGGTTGAAGCGAACGATGTCAGCCAGCATGCGCCAGAACGCCGGCGACACCAGGTTGCGGCGCTGCGCAAACACCGTGTCGAGTGAAGAGCCGCACCACTCCAACCCTGGGCGCAGACCCGCCAGGCCCCGGGCGTCGGGCGGCACCTGCACAGAGAACGACATGTCGGACGGCGCCGTGGGCACGCCCAGCCGACCAAACAACTCGATCAGCCGCGGGTAGGTGCGTTCGTTGAACACCAGAAAGCCGGTGTCCACCCCGTGGGTGACCGCACACCCCGACGCGTCGGGCAGCGTGATGTCCACCGTGTTCGCGTGACCACCCAGGCGTGCACCGGCCTCGAACACCGTGACCTCGCATCGCGCGCCGTGCTGGGCCAGTGTCCACGCTGCACCCAGGCCGGCTATGCCCCCACCTACCACCGCGACTCGCTTCATTGTGCATCTCCATCGCGGATACATACCGCGTAGTTCATATAATAACTGATCAGTATTTATTTCGCCAGTGCCTGTTCGATGTCGCGAAGCAGCGTGGCATCTTGTGGCGCCACCTGACTGGCATACGCCTTGACCGTGCGGCCGTCGCGCGCGATCAGGTACTTGTGGAAGTTCCAACGGGGGGGAGCGCCTGACAAGCGCGCCAGATCCGCGTACAGCGGGCTGGCCTGAGGCCCACGCACCACCGTCTTGCTGAACATCGGGAAGCGCACGCCAAAGGTGTTCGCGCAGAAATCAGCGATCTCGCGCGCGCTGCCGGGTTCCTGGGCAAAGTCGTTCGACGGAAAGCCCAGCACCACGAAGCCACGGGCTCGATGGCGCGTGAAGAGGGCCTCAAGCCCTGCGTACTGCCCGGTGTAACCGCAGCGGCTGGCCGTGTTCACCACGAGAATGACCTGGCCCGCGTACTGGCACAGGGACTGCGGCTGTTCATCCTGCAGCCGCAGCACCGTCCGGTCCAGCAAGGGCGGACAGGGCACAGCGGCCCGCGCGGCGGTGTCTGTCTGCGCCAACGCCAGGCCGGACCAGACCCAGCAGAGCAGCCCCCAGCCCACGTGAACGGCCTTTGTCTTCATGCGACACCTTGTTTGTCTTGGTCAAAATAGGGTTGTTGGCCTATATTAGGTTCAACCTGAATCATTCACAATCTGTTGTCCAGGTCAAAACGGCGTCGCTCACAGTTTTTGCACACGCCTCGCTCACCCGCCTGCTTTTACGCGGCACGCTTGCCGACGGATGCACAATCAAGATGAACAAACCGCTGCTGCTGTCCATCGCCGCCGTGGAGCGCGACACCGGCTTAAGCAAGGACACCTTGCGCGTCTGGGAGAAGCGTTATGGCTTTCCGCGCCCGGAGCGTGATCGACAGGGCGAGCGCAGCTACCCGATCGATCAGATCGAGCGACTGCGGCTGATCAAGCGACTGCTGGATGTAGGCCACCGTCCGGGCAGGGTGGTCAGGTTGCCGTTGGACGATCTGCAGATGCTGGCGGGCCGCAGCGCAGATGCGCAGGGTCTGCGGCCGGAGCAGGTGCGCCGCCGTGCCACCATGCCGCTGCGACACACCCCGCTGCATCAGGGCGACGCCCCGCCGGAACCGAGTGCCTATGCGACGCCACAGGAGGCCCTGCCGACCACCGACTGGATGGCCATGGCCCTGGCTGCGGTTGATGCGCACGCCCCTCAGCAGCTGAGACGTCTGCTGCGCCTGGCCTTGATGCAAGAAGGTCTGGCCCGCTTCCTCACCCATGTGGCCACCCCGCTGATGTACGCCATGGGCGACGGCTGGCTGCGCGGCCGGTTCAATGTGCCGCAGGAGCACTGGGTCAGCCAGGCTGTGCAACAGAGTCTGCACGCTGCACTGAGCCAGTTGCCGCTGCCGGCCGAACACGACCGTCCCAGGGTGCTGCTGAGCACCTTTCCTGGCGAGGCCCACGGCCTGGGGCTGCAGGTGGCTGAGTGCTGGCTGAACCTCCTGGGTGCGCACCCCATCAACCTGGGCCCGCAAACCCCGCTGTGGGACCTGGTTGAAGCCACAGGCCGCTACCGTGTGGATGTGGTGGCCATCGGCTTTACTGCAGCGGCGCCAGCACCGCTGGTCACCGACATGCTCGCGGAGCTGAGGGCCAAGCTACCCGCCCACGTCGCGCTGTGGGCGGGGGGGCAGCACCCGCTGCTGCAGCGCAGGCCGCCGGACCATCTGAGGGTGATTGGCTCGCCCGCACAGCTCGCCCAGGAAGTGGCGAACTGGCGTCAGCAGCACACAGCCATGCGGGCGGACTGAGGTGTCTACGCCGCTCAAGGGCTTCAAGGCCCACCTGCCCGTCAAGCCTTGCGTCCATTGCCAGCGCCCCATGGCCTGGCGCCGCAAATGGGCCCGCACCTGGGACGAGGTGCGCTACTGCAGCGAGCGCTGCCGCCGCGCCGCGCGGGGCAGTCAGCCGTGCGCGACCTGATCCTCATCCTGGGCGACCAGCTCGCGCACGATCACCCCGCGCTGGCCGAGGCCGATCCGGCCCAGGATGAGGTGCTGTTGATCGAAGCCCCGGGCGAAGCCACGCATGTCTGGAGCCACAAGGCCCGTATTGCGCTCTTTCTGGCCGCCATGCGCCACCACGCGCAAGCGCTGCGCGCCGCAGGCTGGCAGGTGCACCACATCGCGCTGGACGAGCCGGCGCACGCCAGCACGCCCACGCTGGCCGGTCGCCTGGCGGCCACGCTGCGCACCCTGCGCCCCGCCCGCCTTCGTGTGATGGAAGCCGGCGCCTGGCGGCTCGCACGCGACATTGAAGCCACCGCGCTGACCGAGGGCGTGCCGCTCACGTGGATGCACGACCCGCACTTCCTGTGCAGCCGGGCGGACTTCGCCAAGTGGGCCGCGCGCAAGCGCGAACTGCGCATGGAATGGTTTTACCGCTGGATGCGTCAGCGCCACCACGTGTTGCTTGATGCCAGCGGCGAACCCGAGGGTGGCCAGTGGAACTTCGACGAAGACAATCGCGCGCCCTACCCCAAGCAGGGCCCCGGCCTCATCCCGCCGCCGGCCCATTTTGCGCCTGACGCGCTCACGCAGGACGTGATCGCGCTGGTAGAGGCCCGCTTCCCGAATCACCCCGGCTCGCTTGCGCACTTCGGCTGGCCGGTGACCCGCGCCCAGGCCCTGCAGGCGCTGGACACCTTCATCCAGACGCGCCTGAGTGGCTTTGGTCGCCATCAGGACGCGATGTGGGAGGCCACCCCCTTCGGCTGGCATTCGCTGCTGTCGGCCGCACTGAACCTGCACCTGCTGCATCCGCGCGAGGTCATCGCAGCCGCCGAGGCCGCCTGGCGTCAAGGCCGGGCCGAGCTGGCCAGCACCGAAGGCTTCATCCGCCAGGTGCTGGGCTGGCGCGAGTTCATACGCGGCGTCTATTGGCTGGACATGCCGGATCTGGCCGAGGCGAACCACCTGCGCGCCGAAGGCGATCTGCCCGCTTTCTTCTGGACGGGCGACACCGACATGGCCTGTCTGCGCGATGCCCTGCGCCAGACACTCGATCACGGCTACGCCCACCACATCCAGCGCCTGATGGTGCTGGGCTTGTACGGTCTGCTGGCCGGCGTGCGGCCCCAGGCGGTGTCCGACTGGTTTCTGGCCATCTATGTCGATGCGGTGGAATGGGTCGAGTTGCCCAACGTCGCCGGCATGGCGCTGTACGCCAACGGCGGCCGCTTCACCAGCAAGCCCTACGCGGCCTCCGGCGCCTACATCCAGCGCATGAGCAACCACTGTCGGGGCTGCCGTTACGACCCCAAGCAACGCAGTGGGCCTGACGCTTGCCCCTACACCGCGCTGTACTGGGACTTTCTTGCGCGCCACGAGGCCGAACTGGCCGCCAGCCCGCGTACGGCACTGATGGTGCGCAACCTGCAGCGCCTGAGCGCGGATGAAAAAAGGGCCGTCCATGAGACGGCCCTCCAGTGGATGCCCCGCCCCACCGGCGAGACACCTGCTTGACGCGCGTTTCAGGCGGCGCGGCGACGGCGTGCCGCCAGCCAGCCCACCAGCGCCAGACCGCTGGCGGTCAGGGCGTAGGTCTGAGGCTCGGGCACGGGTGCCGCCACCATTTCAAACGAGTACGAGCCCTTGGTCAGGCCGGTGCCCACAGCGTCACCCTTGATGACCATCCAGAACGGCGTGGTCGCGTACGAGAAGTTGGTGCTCACGCTGTCGGCGGGGCCGTTGGCGGCGGTCAGGGTCAGCGACTTGAAGGCCGCGCCCGTGATCTGCTTGGTCAGAGGATCGTAATCGCCATAGGCATAGAACGCGACCGAGTCGAAGTTGATGTCGACGATGCTGTTGAGCTTGAGCTCAGTCAGCGCAAAGCCCAGTTCGGCCGCCGGGAAGGCGTCGAAGCCCGAGCCGAACTCGATCAGGTGAACATCCGTGAAAGCGCCTGCATCAGCGAAGGTCTTCGAGCCTTTCGAGACCTCATAGGGTTGCAGGGTCAGAGCGGAGGCCGACAGGGCGGAGAACGCCATGACGGCTGCGAAGGCGACGGACTTGAGTTGCATAAGAGACTCCCGAGTTTGTACTGCGTTGAACCAGGTCCCAGTGACCCGACTCACACCCTGGACAGGTGCGGGGGCAAGGGTGTAGCCGCACCTCTCGCATGTCAACGAATGCAAACCGTGCCGTCCCCTGTTCGCGGGGGGCTTGACAAGCGCGTTTTCCGTGAAATGCGACACGAGTTGAAACGCTTTGCAAGACCTTAAAGGATGAGACTCGAAAAGCACTCAACGGCACGTCATTTGCCAGGCCGCCGGCCCTGCGGCCGGGGCCCCTCCCTTTCTTCTTTGGCGTCATCAGGCGCCAGACGTTCGCGTGCCGCGGCGTACACGGCCCAGCCGACCATGGCCAGTCCGCTGAGGGCCAGCGCGTAAGTCTGCGGCTCAGGCACCGGCGCGGCCACCATCTCGAAAGAGTAAGACCCCTTGGTTCCCGCGCTCGTACCGACAACTTTGCCGCTCACGGTCATCAGGAAGGGACTGGTTTCATACACAAACTCAGTGCTGACCGAGTCGGCCGGGCCAGTGCCAGGGACAGGCACCAGCGCTGGAATGATTGGCGCGCCGCCCAGCGTAGTGAACGCGATGCTGCCAAAATCGATGTTCACCAGATCCTTGAGGCGCACCTCGGTGAACGCGAAACCGATCTCCGCGTAGGGCGCATCGGCGAACTTCCCGCCAAAGGTGACCAGGTAGGTGTCGACAAACGACCCTGGTACGCCCAGAACGTCTTCCGGCAGAGTCGCAAACGTTTTGGATGCCTTTGCCACCTCATAAGGCTGAAGCGTCAGGGCGGAGGCGGACAAGGCGGACAGGGCCAGCAGGGCGGCCATGGAAACGGACTTCAAGGTCATGGTGTGACTCCCATCAGGTAATGATTCGTGAACCATTTCACGAATTCGCAACCATGGTCCGGCCGGGCACAAACCCGAGTCATTGACTTTTCGCACGACCAGTCTGTCACCCCCCAAGACTGGTGACCAGACAGGCGACCGCCTTGTCACCAGTGGGCACTCGCACCAGAATCCGTCCGTTACAAGATGACAGCGTCACATCCAGGGAGTACCGTGAATCCATCCACGCCCGGCCGCAACATGCAGCCCCCGGGGGCAACGGTTGCCGCGTCGCCGCGGCATTGCATGGGTACCCCGCCCCTGGGAGGCTCGTGTCTTGTATGCCGGCTCCGCGAAACGCTCCCCGGCACCGACCTCGTTCACGACGTTCGGCCACACAGCTGGCCTGCCCATTCGGCCATCTACCAGCAAGGGCAGTCGCTTGGCCGAGTCCATGCGGTGTGCGCTGGCCTGGGCGCCCTGCAACAGACCAGCCCGCACGGCGGCGATCGCACGCTGCGCTTGATCGAGCCGGGCGACGTCATTGGGCTGGAAGGGCTGACAGGCCGGGTAGCGCAGTCACAGGCCATCGCACTCACGACAACGCATACCTGCTGCATGCGCATCGACTTGTTGCTTGCCACTGCTCGTCACACGCCTTGGCTGGCTGCAGAACTGCACGCGCTCTGGCTGCGCGCGCTCACACGTGCTGACTTCGTGATCGCCGGACTGTCCACCGGCCCCGCCCGCGCCCGGGTGGCCAGGCTGCTTGCCCACCTATGTGATCTCAGCGGTCCAAGCCATGTGCCAGATCTGTCCCGACACGACATGGCTTCGCTGATGGCGCTGACCACCGAAACCGTCAGCCGGACCATGGCAGCGCTCCAGCGAGAGGGCGCGGTCCAAAGCAGGGGGGCTCTGCTCATCTGTCGGCCAGACGTGCTCAAAATGGCGTCAGAGCTCGATTGAGACAGGCTCGACCACCACACAGACGCGCAACTGTCATCCACTCCGGATACCCTGGCGTAAGAGGTGGCTGATCAGACGATGATCGCTAGACCATTCTGCGGCAGCTATCATCGTTCACGGCCGGACCCGTCCCCGCTTGGCGGGACTCGTTTTTCCTGGAGTGCAGCATGCTCTACCCCGAACTGTTCAGACAACTCGAATCCGTTCGCTGGAATATGGAAAAGGACATCCCCTGGGACCAGTTCGACGCCAGCCAGCTGAGCGAAGAGCAGGCCCAGACCATCAAGATGAACGCCATCACCGAGTGGGCCGCCCTGCCGGCCACCGAGATGTTTCTGCGCGACAACCGCGACGACAGCGACTTCTCGGCCTTCATGTCGGTGTGGTTCTTTGAAGAGCAAAAACACTCGCTGGTGTTGATGGAGTATCTGCGTCGCTTCCGGCCCGACCTGGTGCCCACCGAAGAAGAGCTGCATGAAGTGCGCTTCGAGTTCGACCCGGCGCCGGCGCTGGAGACGCTGATGCTGCACTTCTGCGGCGAGATCCGCCTGCACCACTGGTACCGCCGGGCGTCCGAGTGGCACACCGAGCCCGTCATCAAGGCGATTTACGACACCCTGGCGCGCGATGAAGCCCGCCACGGCGGCGCCTACCTGCGCTACATGAAGAAAGCCATGAACCGCTTCGGCGACGAGGCCCGTGCCGCCTTTGCCAAAGTGGGTGTGCTGATGGCCAGCGCGCGCCGTACGGCCCAAGCGCTGCACCCCACCAACCTGCACGTCAACCAGGCGCTGTTTCCGCGGGACACCATCCAGTCACGTCTGCCCAACCCCGAGTGGCTGGAGCACTGGCTGGACAAGCAGATCCAGTTTGACGCCGTGTGGGAAAACAAGGTGGTTGAGCGCATTCTGGCCAACATGAGCTCGCTGATGGAACGCAGCTTTGGCTCAGTCCAAGACCTCAACCGCTACCGCAAAGAGCTGACCCGCGCGCTGGAGCAGCGCGTGAACGAAAAAATGCAGGCATTGGCACCCAACGATGCCAAGCCTGCATCCGTCTGACCCCCCGATCAGACAAAACCGTTCAAACCGGCCGAGGGCGAACCGTCAGACCAGCGTCCAGGGCTGAACTGGCTGGCCACCCGCGAACAGCGGGTGGGCTTGAGCCTCGTCCAGCGTGAGCACCGGCGTCACACAGGCATCGGCCGCTTCGAACTTGTGCGCCCAATAAGCCAGCGGCTGGCTGGCCACCAGGGCGGCCACCTCGGCCTTGAGTGCCGCCGCATCAGGCGAGCCTGGGAAGGCGCCGCGCTGCCAGTGGCGGTTCACCCAATCCGGGCGCTCGAAGACCTCGCAGGCCACCTTCCAGAACTTGTGTTCGAGCGCCCCCACCGCCAGGTGGCGGCCATCGGCCGTGGCGTACAGGTTGTAGCAAGGCAGACCGCCATTGAGCAGGTCTTCACCGGCCTGGGGGCGCCGCCCCAGGATGGGCGCCAGCAGCGCCGCCGTGGCCTTGGGCATCACCAGGTGGGTGTGCAGCCCATGCGTCATGCTCACATCCACATGGCGACCCCGCCCCGTGCGGCGGGCCTCGATGACGGCGGCCAACACGGCGATGGTCGCCATCGCGCTGCCTGCGGCCAGATCGCCCCACTGCACATTGGATAAGGCCAGCTCGCCCGTGGGCGCACGCATCTGATCCAGCACCCCCGACATGGCCAGGAAGTTCAGGTCGTGACCCGCCTTGCCAGCCCAGGGCCCGCTCTGCCCGAAGCCGGTGATGGAGACCATCACCAGTTTCGGGTTCAGCGCATGCAGGCGCTCCGCATCCAGCCCCATGCCTTGCAGCACGCCGGGGCGGAAGCTGTCGACCATCACATCGGCCGCCGCCAGCCAATCCCGCAACTGGGCCAGATCGGCTTCGTTGCGGAAATCGACCGTGCGGCAGGGCTTGCCGTGGTTGAGCGCCTCGAACAAGGCCGTCAGAGGCCGCGCCGGGTCGCCCTCGGGCGGCTCCACCTTGATCACCTCGGCGCCCAGGTCGGCCAGCATGCGCGTGCTGAACGGCCCCGGCAGGTTGCGCGACAGGTCGATGACCCGCAGACCATCGAGCAAGCCGCTCAGCGGGCCAGCCATGGTGGCGTGGGCAGCGCTCGGGCTCACACCACGTCCTCGAAGCGGCCGCCTTCCTGGGCCAGCTTGACGATGATGGCTGCCGGCTCGAAGCGCGGACCGTAGGCCTTGGCCAGCTCGCGGGCACGTGCGACGAACTGCTTCGGGCCCACCGCATTGATGAACTGCAGCGCGCCGCCCTGGTTGGGTGCAAAGCCCCAGCCGAAGATCGAGCCGATGTTGGTGTCGGCCACCGAGCGCACCACCTTCTCCTCATAGCAGCGGGCGGCCTCGTTGGCCTGCACGTACAGCAGGCGGTCGACCAGTTCTTGCTGCAAGGGCTGTTGGGCCACCGGCGGGTACAGCTTGGTCAACTCAGGCCACAGCGACTTTTCCTTGCCGTTGTAGTCGTAGAAGCCCTTGCCGGCCTTCTTGCCGATGCGGCCTTGCGTGGCGCCGATGTTCTGCAGCACGGCCTGACCGGGGTGGTGGGGAAGCTCCTTGCCTTCGGCCAGCAGGTCCTTCTTGGTCTGCTCGGCGATGTACAGGGCCAGGCTCAGCGAGACCTCGTCTTGCAGGGCCAGCGGCGGCATGGGCATGCCGGCCTTCAGGCCCGCGACCTCGATGGAACGCGGGTGCACGCCCTCGCCCAGCATGGCCAGGCCTTCCATCACGTAGGTGCCGAACACGCGCGAGGTGTAGAAGCCGCGCGCGTCGTTGACCACGATCGGGGTCTTGCCGATCTGCAGCACGTAGTCGAAGCCACGCGCCAGGGTCTCGTCCGAGGTCTTCTCGCCCACGATGATCTCGACCAGCGGCATCTTGTCGACCGGCGAGAAGAAGTGCAGGCCGATGAAGTTGGCCGGACGGCTGGAGGCAGTGGCCAGGCCGGTGATGGGCAACGTCGAGGTGTTCGAGGCGTACACGGCGTCGGCGGCGATGACGGCTTCCGACTTCTTCGTGCACACGGCCTTGATCTCGCGGTCTTCGAACACCGCTTCGATCACCAGGTCGCACCCCTGCAGGTCATCATACGACGTGGTCGGCTTGATGCGGGCCAGCAGCGCGTCGCGCTTCTCGGCGGTGGACTTGCCACGGCTGATGGCCTTGTCCAGCAGGCCTTGCGAGTAGCCCTTGCCCTTCTCGGCGTTCTCGATCGTGGTGTCGAGCAGCACGACGTCGATGCCGGCCTTGGCCGACACGTAGGCGATGCCCGCACCCATCATGCCGGCGCCCAGGATGCCGACCTTCTTGACCTTGCTTTCGGCAAAGCCCTTGGGACGCGACTGGCCCTTCTTGATGGCGTTGAGCTGGTGCCACAGCGTGCCGATCATGTTCTTGCTGGTCTGCGAGACCACACAGGCCGCAAAGTAGCGCGACTCGACCTGCGAGGCCGCATCAAAGTCCAGCAGGCAGCCCTCGAACAGGCAGCTCATGATGTGCGTGATGGCCGGGTAGTTGCCGTGCGCCTTGGCATTGGCCATCGACGGGGCGATCGCCAGCATCTGCACCACGGCCGGGCTCTTGCTGTCGCCACCGGGGATGCGGAAGCCCTTGTTATCCCAAGGCTGCGAGGCCTTCGGATTGGCCAGGCACCAGGCCTTGGCCTTGGCCAGCATGTCTTCGCGGCTGGATGCCAGCTCGGTCACCAGGCCCATGTCCTTGGCCTTGGCCGCAGTCAGTTCCTTGCCCTGGGTGATGAGCTCGAAGCTCTTCTGGATGCCGATCATGCGGGGCACGCGTTGGGTGCCGCCGCCGCCAGGCAGCAGGCCCAGCTTGACCTCGGGCAGGCCGAGCTTGGTCTTGGGGTCGTCGATGGCGATGCGGGCGTGGCAGGCCAGGGCCAGCTCCAGGCCGCCGCCGAGGGCCGTGCCGTTGATGGCGGCCACCACGGGCTTGCCGCTCTTTTCCATGCGGCGCAGCATGCCCTTGAGGTCTTCACACAGCTTGTAGGCTTCTTCCGCCGAGGTGATCTGCGTGAGCTGGTCGATGTCGGCGCCAACGATGAAGGTCGACTTGGCCGAGGTGATGACCAGGCCCTTGAGGTTGGCGTCGGTTTCCAGCTGGTTGACCAGCGCGGCAAACGGCTCGACCAGGGTCGGGTTGAGCACGTTCATCGCGCGCCCCGGCATGTCGATGGTGACCAGGCCGATGCCGTCGGCATCGATCTCGAAAGTGAAGGCTTGAGATTGAGTCATGGTGTGGGCCTCCCGGATCAGACGCGTTCGATGATGGTGGCGATGCCCATGCCGGCACCGATGCACAGGGTGGCGAGCGCCGTGGACTTGCCCGAACGCTCGAGTTCATCGAGGGCGGTGCCCAGGATGATGGCGCCGGTGGCGCCCAGCGGGTGGCCCATGGCGATGGCACCGCCGTTGACGTTGACGCGGTCCATCGACACGCCGAGGTCCTTGGCGGTCTTCATGGGCACGGTGGCGAACGCCTCGTTGATTTCCCACAGGTCGATGTCGCCCGGGGTCATGCCCAGCTTGTTGAGCGCCTTCTTGCAGGCCGGCGTCGGGCCGGTCAGCATGATGGTGGGCTCGGAGCCGCACTCGGCCGTCATCAGCACACGGGCGCGGGGCTTGAGGCCCGCCTTCTGGCCTGCTTCCTTGCTGCCCAGCAACACCAGCGCGGCGCCGTCGACGATGCCCGAGGAGTTGCCGGCGTGGTGGGCGTGGATGACCTTCTCGATGGTCGTGTACTTGTCGAGCGCGGTGGCGTCGAAGCCCATGGTGCCCATCATCTCGAACGAGGGCATCAGCTTGGACAGCGACTCGACCGAGGTGCCGGGGCGGATGGTCTCGTCCTTGGCCAGCATCAGCATGCCGTTGATGTCCTTGACGGGGATGACCGACTTGTCGAAGCGGCCCTCGGCCTGCGCGGCGGCGGCGCGGCGGTGCGACTCGGCGGCGTAGGCGTCCAGGTCGGCGCGCGAGAAGCCTTCCAGCGTGGCGATCAGGTCAGCCGAGATGCCCTGGGGCACGAAGGCGGTGCCGCTGTTGATGCGCGGGTCCATGACCCAGGCGCCACCGTCGGAGCCCATGGGCCAGCGGCTCATGCTCTCGACGCCACCGGCAACGACCATGTCGCCCAGGCCGGCGCGGATCTTGGCGGCGGCCATGTTGATGGCTTCCAGGCCCGAGGCGCAGAAGCGCGACAGCGTCACACCCGCAACCGACTCGGCCCAGCCGGCGTCCAGCACGGCGGTACGGGCGATGTCGGCGCCCTGCTCGCCCACCGGGGTCACGCAGCCCAGGATGACGTCGTCGACCAGCGAGGTGTCGAGGTTGTGGCGCTGTTGCAGGCCCTGCAGCAGGGTGCGCAGCAGCCACACGGGCGTGGCCTGGTGCAGGCTGCCGTCTTTCTTGCCCTTGCCGCGCGGGGTGCGGACGGCATCAAAAATGTAGGCTTCGATCATGTGAAGCTCCTCAGATGTAGGTTGAGTGGAAGACGAAGCCGCAGATCACAGGAAGCGCGAAGCGAGCTCTTTCATGATCTCGTTGGTGCCGCCGTAGATGCGTTGCACGCGCGAGTCGGCCCACAGGCGGGCGATCGGGTACTCCTTCATGTAGCCGTAGCCACCGAAGAGCTGCAGGCATTCGTCGATCAGCTTGCACTGGTTATCGGTGATCCAGTACTTGATCAGTGCAGCGCGGTCCACGCCCAGCTCGCCCTTGAGGTGCGAGACCATGGCCGCATCGACCAGGGCGCGCGAGGCCAGCAACAGGGCCTGGCACTCGGCCAGCTTGAAGCGCGTGTTCTGGAAGCTGAAGATGGGCTTGCCGAAGGCCTTGCGCTCTTTGGTGTATTCGAGCGTGACCTTCATCGCGTATTCCATGGCGGCGATGCCCGCCAGGGCCACCAGCAGGCGCTCTTGCGGCAGCTCCTGCATCAGCTGGAAGAAGCCCATGCCCTCTTGCTCGCCGATCAGGTTGTGCTTGCTCACCACCACGTCGTCGAAGAACAGCTCGGAGGTGTCCTGCGCTTCCATGCCGATCTTGTCGAGGTTGCGACCACGGCGGAAGCCGGGGGCCTCGTCGGTCTCGACCACGAACAGCGAGATGCCCTGGGCGCCCGCGTCCTTGTCGGTCTTGCACACGACGATGATCAGGTTGGCGAGCTGGCCGTTGGTGATGAAGGTCTTGCTGCCGTTGATCTTGTAAGTCTGGCCGTCTTCGGATTTCTGCGCCAGCGTGCGCACACCTTGCAGGTCGGAGCCTGTGCCCGGCTCGGTCATGGCGATGGCACCGATGAGCTCGCCGGTGGCCAGCTTGGGCAGCCAGCGCTTCTTCTGCTCTTCGGTACCGTAATGCAGGATGTAGGGGGCCACGATGCCAGAGTGCAGCGAGCCGCCAAAGCCGCCGATACCGGCTTCACCCTGGGCCAGAACCAGGGCGGCCTCGTGGCCGAAGTCACCGCCGCCACCGCCGTACGCTTCGGGCATCGAGGCGCACAGAAAACCGTTGGCGCCGGCGTCTTCCCAGGCCTGGCGGTCCATCATGCCCTGGGCGCGCCAGCCTTCGTCCTTGGGCTGCCATTGCTCGATCATGAAGCGCTTGGCCGACTCGAACACCATCTTGTGCTCGTCGGTCATCCAGGCGGGGGCGAAGTTTTGAATGGGCATGGGGGTGTCTCCTCGGTTCACGCAATCTGCTCTCACGAACGCGCCGGCCGGCAAACGATCAGGTAATTTGGATTACCCAACACCAAACCTCTGGTTTACCCCAGGTGTTCAGCCACGACACCGGCCTGACGCGCAGCGTGCCCAGTGTTCCTGGCGCACGCCTCAGCGAAGGATATTGACGTTAACGTCAACAATCGGCAAGGGGAGGCGCCACTTTTTTGCGAACGACCGTTCATCTGGTAATAATGATTACCCCAACGGTACGTCACCTTCCCCATGCAAACCGATGCCCGCACCGCCCCACCCGAAACCGCTGTCGAGCGCCGCGCGGCCCTCGACAGCATGCGGGCCGACACGCTTCACCGCCTGGAGAAGGCGGTGCTGGCGCTGTTTTCTGAACGGGATTTTCACGAGGTGAGCCTGCTGGATGTGGCCAAGGCGGCCAACGTGTCGCTGCAGACCATCTACAAGTACTTCGGCAGCAAGGAGGTGCTGGTCTACGCCATGCTGGACGTCATGCTTGGCCGACTGGCCGAGCGCATGATCGACCACCTGCAGGGCATCGACGACGCCCGCGAGCGCTTGCGCAAGACCTTCTGGGTCACGCTCGACTACATGGACAAGCACCCGGCAGTGATGATGCTGCTGTTCACCGCCGTGCCGGTCTCAAGGCACCGCAACATCCGCATCTACGAAAGCCCCGAACTGATGGGCGCCTTCCTGGGGGTGTTCAAGGATGGGCAAGCCCGCGGGGTGCTCAACCGCCGCGTGTCGGCCAAGGTGCTGCTGGACGTCTTCATGGGCCTGGTAGGGCGCGTCGCGCTGATGCACATCGTGCGGCGCGAGAAGCAGCCGCTCATCGAGCAGTTCGACGAACTGTTTCGCATCCTGTGGCGGGCGCTGTCCGAGGACGACAGCGCCTGAGGGGCGCGCCGCCCGCCACAGTGGATCGCGTCACAACAGGATGATGTCGTCGTAGCAGGAAAGCACCTCTTCGGCGTCGTCCTGGCACTGAAAGCCCAGCTTGGGCCAACCGCCGGCGTGCATGCAGGCGGCAAACAGGGCAGCAGGTTGGTCGCATTGGGTGGGGTTCATGGTGTGCTCCTTGCCGTGAGATCGCGTGAACAGCCACGCAAGCCCATGGTGCGCAATGGGGCGCGTTGAATGGAAAGGGGAATCCCTTTGCTGCGCCGCCCACATCGCGTGAACCCGGCCGCTTGATCAGGGGGGACGGCGCCCGGGCACCTCGGGGAAGCCCCGAAAACCCCGGCCGAGCCCTGAGGTTTGGGCCTCAGCAGCCGATATCCAGTCAAGCGATGACCGAATCCACCATGCAAGCCCCACCCCGCCTCACCGACATCCCGCCTGCAGTCGCCGCAGCCGAGCTCGACGCCGTGGCCCGCCTTGCCGCCGCAGCCATGGGCGCGCCAGCGGCCGCTGTCGGGCTGCTGGACGCCGCGCACTTGCGCTTCGTCGCCAGCGTGGGGCTGCCGGTCGACAGCCTGCCTCGAGACGACGCGCTGTGCGACCGCCTCGCGCCGCTGACGCCGGAGCCCCGCCACACGCACGATCTGCTGCAGTGGCCGGCCGTTCGAGCCCATCCGCTGGTCACCAGCCCCCCCGGGCTGCGCAGCCACCTCAGCGTCCCGCTACTGGACGACAGCGGCGGGATACGCGGTGTGCTGGCCGTCATGGACACCCAGGCCCGCGCCTTTCAGCCAGAGGAGCAGGTCCGCCTGCAAGATCTCGCCACCCTGCTGCAGTGTGCGCTGCGCTGCCACGAGCAGGCCACCCAGCTGTCCCAGCTGGCGCTGACCGACGCGCTGACCGGCCTGGGCAACCGCGTGCATTTCGACCGCAGCCTCGAGGGCGAACTGGCCCACGCCATGCGCACGGGCGAACCCTTCAGCGTGCTGCTGCTCGATCTGGATGGCTTCAAGCAGGTCAATGACGGGTTCGGCCATGCCGCAGGCGACGAGGTGCTGCGCGAGGTGGCCCGCCGGCTGGTGCTGCAGGTGCGCACCGGCGACGCCGTCTGCCGCTTCGACAGTGACACATTCGGCATCGTGATGCGCCATGGCGCCCTCGAGTCCGCGGAAGTGCTCAGCCAGCGCATCCGCCGCGCTGTCGCGGCGCCCATTGCGCTGTCAGGCGGGGATGAGGTTGGCGTGGGTGTCTCGATCGGCGCGGCGGCCTATGACGACAGCGTCCCCTCGGGAAAGGCCTTACTGGACACCGCCGAGGAAGCCCTGCGACAGTCGAAGCGGCACAATGAACACCGCTGGAAGGTCTTCATGGGGGTGCGGTGAAGCACGACGATGACGCGTTGACACAAGCCCTGCAGGAAGCCCGCGCCCAGGCCCGGCGCTACCAGCAGGCCTTTGTGCTGTCTGCCACCGGCCAGGCGCTGGTGAGTCTGGATGGCCGCTTCATCGAGGTCAACCCCAGCCTGTGCACCATGCTCGGCTACCCGGCCGAGGCGCTGCAGCAGCGCCGCTTCCAGGACATCACCCACCCGGACGATGTAGGCCATGACGCGCAAGCCGCCCAGGACATGATCCGCGGCGCGCTGAGTCATTTCCGGCGCGAGAAGCGCTACCTGCGCCCGGACGGGCAGACCGTCTGGGCTTTGGTGACCTCGTGTCTGGTGCACGATGAGCAAGGCCAGCCCTCGCACTTCGCGACCGTGATCGAGGACATCACCGAACGCAAGGCCGCCGACCAGGGCCTGCGCGAACGCGAAGCCCTGCTCAGCAGCATGGGCAAGTTCGTGCCCGGCCTGATCCACAAGATCGGATTTGACGCCGCCGGGCGGGCCCGCTTTCTGTACATCAGTGACCGCGCCATGGAGATGTTCGAGCTGCCGCACGAACAGATGGCGCGCGACTACTACGCCCACCACATCCGCGTGCACCCCGACGACCTGGCCTACGCACGGCGGCTGGCCACCGCGCCACCACCCGGGGCCGCGCTCAAGCCGGTGGACTTCGAATACCGCGTGATCCTGCCCTCGCGCGGCCTGCGCGTGTACGGCGGCCATGCCATTCCCGTCACCGAGGCCGACGGCAGCATCGTCTGGTACGGCCACACAGCCGACGTCACCGACAAGAAGGCCCTGGCCGAGGCCAAGCTCGCCGCCCGTGTCGCCCAGGACGCCAACCAGGCCAAGAGCGACTTTCTCTCACGCGTGAGCCACGAACTGCGCACGCCACTGAACGCCGTGATCGGCTTTGCGCAGCTGCTGCGGCTGGACCCGAAGGGCGGGCTGAGCGAAGCTCAGCTCAAGAAAGTGCAGCTCATCGAGGACGCCGGCTCGCACCTGCTGGGCATCATCAGCGACGTGCTCGACCTGTCGCGCATCGAGGCCGGCAACCTGCCGCTGTCGCCCCAGCCCACCACGCCACTGACGGTGCTGCAAGAAGCGCTGTACCTGGTTGAAGGGCTGGCCAGCGACAAGGCCATCCGGCTGCTGGCGCCCCAAGCCGAGCCACACCTGCCTGTGTGGGCCGATCCGATGCGACTCCGCCAGGTATTGGTCAATCTGCTGAGCAACGCGGTCAAGTACAACCGTCCGCATGGCGAGGTACAGGTGCGCATCTGGCAGCAAGATCATCACGTGGCCATCAGCGTGTCCGACACCGGCCAGGGCCTGTCGGCCGAGCAGCTGCAGCGCCTGTTCCAGCCCTTCGACCGCTTGGGGGCCGAACACAGCGGCATCGAGGGCACAGGCATCGGTCTGGTGATCGTGCGCAAGCTGCTGGAGGCCATGCAGGGCAGACTGGACGTGAACAGCACGCCGGGCGTGGGATCGCGCTTCACCGCCTGGCTGCCCGTGGGCCAGGCTCAGCCCGAGCGCATCGTGACGGCCGAGACCGCATTGGTCACGTCGTCCGCGTCGCACGCGCCGCCCCCCCAGCCGCCCAAGATGACGGTGCTCTACGCCGAAGACAACGAGATCAATGCCGAACTGGTGCGCAATGTGCTGAGCCTGCGCCCGGCCTGCCATCTCGTGGTCGCGCCCGATGGCGCTGCCGCACTCGCGCAGGCCCAGGCGGCACCGCCTGACCTCCTGCTGCTCGATATGCACCTCGGTGACATGACCGGCTTCGAGCTGGCCGAAGCGCTCGACCGGATCCCCGGGCTCCAGGCCATTCCGAAGGTGGCGTTCTCGGCCGACGCCATGCCCGACCAGATCCACCGCGCCGAGGCGGCCGGCTTTGCCAGCTACCTCACCAAGCCGCTGGACGTGCAGGCCCTGCTCCGCTGCATCGACACCCACCTCGCACGCGTGGGCGCCCGCTGAACGCACTGAACCCGGGCTGCGTCAGCCGCCCGATTTGCGCTTGGCCGACAACACCGAGCGGCTGTGCGCATTGATGGCCCGCAGTTCGGCCAGCGTCGCGTCGATCTCGGCGCGCTTGGCCTCCAGATCGGCGATGGCCGCATCCGTCTTCTCGATCACGTAGGTCAGCTGCTGGATGCGGCCCTCGCCATGGCGGCCGTACATGTCCAGGTAGTGCTTGATCTCGGACAGCGGCATGCCCAGTGACTTGGCGCGCAGGATGCGGCGCAGCCGCGCGCGGTCATCCCGGTTGTAGACCCGGGTGCCATTGATGCGGCGGGGCGCGAGCAGCCCCTTGGTTTCGTAGAAACGCAGGGCGCGGGGCGACACGCCATAGCGCTCACAGACCTCGGCGATGCCCATCAGGGCGTCGGTTTCGTGTTCGTCCGACAGCGGCCAACTGGCCATGCCCGCGGCGGGCAGGTCAGCATCGATGTCTTCGTCGCCCCACTCGGCATCCCTGGTCGATTTGGCTTTCAGCTGGCGGCCCACAGTGTCTTGCTCCCTTGACGTGCCAACCATGCGGTTGACTCAACGTTGAATTATCGACGAGGAATGACGCGCGACATCGGTGGTTCACCCTATACGCAATCAGTTGACGTTAACGTCAACCTGCGACTACAGTGCAAGGGCACGATCAAGGATGCCACAGACGATGCCCGCCCTGCGCACTGCCCTCACACCCCAGTCACCCGCCTTCCAGGCCAACGTGGCCCGCATGACCGAACGGCTGGACCAGGTCCGCGCCCTCGAAGCCCTGGTGCGCGAGGGCTCGGCCGCCAAACGCGACAAATTCGACAAGCGCGGTCAGTTGCTGCCCCGCGAGCGCGTCGCCCGCCTGATCGACCGCGGCACGCCATTCCTGGAGCTGTCCACCCTGGCCGGGCTGGGCATGCACGACGACGACGGCAAGAAGAGCGTGCTGGGTGGCGGCACCATCATCGGCATCGGCGTGGTGGCCGGCAAGCGCTGCCTGATCACCGCGTCCGACTCGGCGCTCAAGGGCGGCACCATCTCGCCCATGGGCCTCAAGAAGGGCCTGCGCGCGCAAGAGATCGCCCGCGAGAACAAACTGCCCCTGATTGGCCTGGTCGAATCCGGCGGCGCCAACCTGATGTACCAGGCTGACATCTTCGTCGACGGCGGCAAGAGCTTTGCCAACCAGGCGCGCCTGTCGGCCATGGGCATCCCGCAGATCGCCGTGGTGCACGGCTCGTCCACCGCGGGTGGCGCCTACCTGCCCGGCCTGTCGGACTACGTGGTGCTGGTCAAGGGCCGCTCAAGCATCTACCTGGCCGGCCCGCCGCTGGTCAAGGCCGCCATCGGCGAAGACGCGACGGACGAAGACCTGGGCGGCGCCGAGATGCACGCCAGCGTAACCGGCCTGGGCGAGTACCTGGCCGACAACGACGCCCACGCCATCGCGCTGACGCGCGACCTGGTCGACAAGCTGCAATGGGATGCCGTGCGTGAAGGGCCCGCCGTGCCCGCGCCGCTGTACGACGAACAGGAGTTGCTGGGCTGCATCCCCGCCGATGATCGCGAACCCTTCGACACCCGCGAGGTCATCGCCCGCATCGTCGATGGCTCCGACTTCCTGGAGTTCAAGGCCAACTACGGCAGCGAGACGCTGTGCGGCCACGCCCGCATCAACGGCCACCTGGTCGGCATCCTGGGCAACAACGGCCCCATCCAGCCGCAGGGCTCGACCAAGGCGGCGCAATTCATCCAGCTGTGCGACCAATCCGGCACGCCGCTGGTCTTCCTGCAGAACACGACTGGCTACATGGTGGGCTCGGCAGCTGAACACGGTGGCGCCATCAAGCACGGCTCCAAGATGATTCAGGCGGTGGCCAACGCGCGGGTGCCCAAGTTCACCATCGTGCTCAATGGCTCGTTCGGTGCCGGCAACTACGGCATGTGCGGCCGCGGGTTCGATCCGCGCTTCATCTTCAGCTGGCCCTCGGCACGTGTGGCCGTGATGGGCGGCGCGCAAGCCGCCAAGGTCATGGAGATCGTCACGCGCGGCAAGATGGAGCGCGCCGGCATGCCCGTCAACGACGCCATGCTCGAAGGCATGTCGGCCGAAATCAGGAAGCGCCTGGACGCCGAGAGCAACGTGCTGTTCGGCACCGCCCGCATGTGGGACGACGGCGTGATCGACCCGCGCGATACGCGCCGCGTGCTCTCGCTGTGCCTGGATCTGGCGCGCGACGCCGACCAGCGCCAGCTGCGCGGCAACACCTTTGGCGTGGCGCGTTTCTGAGCCATCGCCCACACATCACCCACATATCACCTACACAACGCGTCAACACCGCGACCCGAGGAGACACACCATGCAATTCACCGCCGAGCACCGCGCCCTGGCCGAGACCGTCAAGCGCTTCTGCGAACAAGAGATCAACCCCTACGTGAAGGAATGGGAAGCCGCCGAGATCTTCCCCGCCCACGAGGTGTTCAAGAAAATGGGCAAGCTGGGCCTGCTGGGCGTCAAGTACGACACCGAGTACGGCGGCATGGGCCTGGACTTCTCGTACTCGATGGTGGTGGCCGAAGAGCTGGGCGCCATCCCCTGCGGCGGTGTGCCCATGGCCATTGGCGTGCAGACCGACATGTGCACCCCCGCGCTGCACCGCTTCGGCTCGCACGAGCTGAAGAAGGAGTACCTGGCCCCGGCGATTGCCGGTGACATGGTGGGCTGCATCGGCGTGAGCGAGGCCGGTGGTGGATCCGACGTGGCGGCACTGAAGACGACGGCCCGCACCGAAGGCGACGACTACGTCATCAACGGCAGCAAGATGTGGATCACCAACGCCACACAGGCCGACTGGTGCTGCCTGCTGGCCAACACCTCCGAAGGCCCGGTCCACAGCAACAAGTCGCTGATCATCGTGCCGATGGATGCCAAGGGCATCACCACGCAGAAGATCAAGAAGATCGGCATGAACTCGTCGGACACGGCGCAGATCTTCTTCGACAACGTGCGCGTGCCCCGCCGCAACCTGATCGGCACCGAAGGCGCGGGCTTCATGATGCAGATGATCCAGTTCCAGGAAGAGCGCCTGTACGGTGCGGCCAACTCGCTGAAGATGCTGGACAAGCTCATCGACCTGACCATCGAGTACTGCAAGGAGCGCCACACCTTCGGCACGCCGCTGATCAACAACCAGGTCATCCACTTCCGCCTGGCCGAGCTGCGCACCGAGGTCGAGCTGCTGCGCTCGCTGACCTACCGCGCCGTCGAAGAGTACGTGCAAGGCAAGGATGTCACCAAGATGGCCTCAATGGCCAAGCTCAAGTGCGGCCGCTTGATCCGCGAGGTGGCCGACAGCTGCCTGCAGTACTGGGGCGGTATGGGCTTCACTTACGACAACCCCATCTCGCAGGCCTACCGCGACGGCCGCCTGGTCTCGATCGGCGGTGGCGCCGACGAAATCATGCTGGGCATCATCTGCAAGTTCGAAGGCACGTTGCCCAAGAAGGCACGCTGAGAGGCCCGCAGCGATGAGCTACACCACCATCCAGGCGCAGACCACGCAAGGCGTCTGCACCCTCACGCTCAACCGCCCCGAGGTGCGCAACGCGATGTCGCTGGCCATGGTCAGCGAGCTGCTCGCGGGGCTGAAGGCCGCCGAACAGGACCCCAACGTGCGCGCGGTGGTGGTGCGAGGCAGCGGCGGGCATTTCTGCGCCGGGGGCGACATCTCGGACATGGCGCAGGCCCGCATGAAGCTGGCTCAGATGCAAGCCGCGCCGGATCCGGTTGAAGGACTGAACCCGGTGGCCGAGACCAATGCCGCCTTCGGCCGCCTGTGCCTGGCCTACGCCCGCTCGCCCCTGCCCATCGTCACGGTGCTCGAAGGCACGGTGATGGGCGGTGGTTTCGGCCTGGCTTGTGTGTCCGACGTCAGCCTGGCGCGGGACACCGTGGCCTTCCGCCTGCCCGAGACCTCGCTGGGCATCATCCCGGCGCAGATCGCGCCCTTCCTGGTCGAGCGGCTGGGTTACGCTGAGGCCAAACGCCTGTCGGTGACGGGCGCCAAGATCAAGGCAGCCGAAGCCCTGACGCTGCGCCTGGTGCACGAGGTGCACAACAACGCCGACGAACTCGAAGGCGCGCTGCAGCGCACGCTCGCCAGCATCCTGGCCTGCGGCCCGCAGGCGATCGCCACCACCAAGGGCCTGCTGGCCCGCGCCCGCCTGACCCCGCCCGAACAGCTTGTCGAAGACGCAGCTCGCCTCTTCGCGCAGGCCGTGCTCAGCGACGAGGGCCAGGAAGGCACCGGCGCCTTCATGCAAAAGCGCAAGCCCAAGTGGGTTCCCCAACAAGGTTGATCACATCATGATCACGAAAATCCTGATCGCCAACCGTGGAGAGATCGCCTGCCGCGTCATCCGCACTGCCCGCAAGCTCGGTTACCGCACGGTGGCCGTCTTCAGCGAGGCCGATGCGCAGGCGCCGCATGTGTCGCTGGCCGACGAGGCCGTCTGCATTGGCCCGGCCGCTGCGGCACAGTCCTATCTGAACGTGGAGGCGCTGCTCGCCGCCTGCCGCAAGACCGCCGCCAACGCGCTGCACCCGGGCTACGGCTTCCTGTCTGAGAACGCCGACTTCGCGCAGGCCTGCGCCGACGCGGGCGTGACCTTCATCGGCCCTGGCCCGGAGGCCATCCGCGTGATGGGCGACAAGGCTGGTGCCAAGCGCGCCATGATCGAAGCGGGCGTGCCCTGCGCGCCCGGCTACCTGGGCGACAAGCAGGACGACGCCACGCTGATCGAGCAGGCAGAGCGCCTGGGCTACCCGCTGCTGGTCAAGGCGGTGAGTGGCGGCGGCGGGCGCGGCATGCGCCTGGTGCATGAAAAGGCCGAATTGGCGCAAGCCATCACCAGTGCGCGCCGCGAGGCCCAGAACGCCTTCGGCGACGGCACGCTGATGCTCGAGCGCCTGATCCTGGATGGCCGCCACATCGAGATCCAGGTCTTCGCAGACGCCCACGGCAACGCTGTCTACATCGGCGAGCGCGACTGCACGGCGCAACGCCGCCGCCAGAAGGTGATCGAAGAATCGCCCTCGCCCGTGGTGAGCCCCGCGATGCGTGAGCGCATGGGCCGCGACGCCGTGCTGGCTGCCCAGGCCATCGGCTACCGCGGTGCGGGCACCATCGAGTACATCGTCGATCAGGACCTCAACCACTACTTCCTGGAGATGAACACCCGCCTGCAGGTGGAGCACCCGGTCACCGAAATGGTCTCGGGCTTCGACCTGGTCGAGTGGCAGATCCGCGTGGCCGATGGCCAGCCGCTGCCGGTCAAGCAGGAAGACATCACCTTGAGCGGCCACGCCATCGAAGCACGCCTGTACGCCGAAGACCCGTACGCCGGTTTTGCGCCGCAGACTGGCCCGGTGCAATGGTGGCGCCCTGCGCAAGCACTGTACGAGGGCGTGCGCATCGACGACGGCATCCGCGAAGGCGGGGAGGTCACGCCCCACTACGACCCGATGGTGGCCAAGCTCATCGTGCACGGCCGCGACCGCGCCGACGCCATCCGCCGCCTGATGGCCACGCTGGACGACGCGCCACTGCTGGGTCTGAAGCACAACGCCCGGTTCCTGCGCGACCTGGTCGACCACCCGCGCTTTCGCGCCGGCAGCATGACCACCACGCTGATCGACCAGTGGCAGGCCGATGGTGACCCGATCCTGCAGGCGCCGGTCGCATCTGACGAGGCCTGGTTGATTGCGGGCGCCCTGTTCGGCGCGCGCCAGCAAGGCACGACATCCCTGCTTCGCGCCGACAGCGTCAGCGCATGGGACCTGCCGTTGCAACAAGACAGCATCAAGCGCACCCTGCGCGTGGGCGCAGCCTCTGATGGCGTCTACCGCATGGCGATGAGCCCGCAGGCCGCCCCCGTTACCGTGCGCCTGCTGAGCGACAACGCCGAGCGCGGTGAAGCCCGCATCGAGCTCGATGGCGTGCAGCGCCGCGTGCGCGCGGTGTGGCTGGGCGACACCTTGAACCTCGTCATCGACGCCGCCGTCTTCACCTTCACCGAGGTCTCGGCTTGGCCGGACGCGGGCAACGCCCTCGACCCGAGCCGCGCCCTGGCGCCCGTGGCCGGGACCGTCACCCAGGTGCTGGTGCAGGCCGGTGACGCCATCACCGAAGGCCAGCCGCTGCTCGCCATCGAGGCCATGAAGATGGAAATGTGGCTCAACGCCCAGGCACCGGGCGTCATCAAGGCCGTGCACACAGCCCAGGGCGCCCAGGTGCAGGCCAAGGCCCTGCTGATCGACATCGAACTCACCAAGGACAACTGACATGGACAAGGCCATCCTCACCTGCGCGCTCACCGGCGTGCTCACCGACCCGGCGCAACACCCGGTGCCCGTCACCGCCAAGGAAATGGCCGCCGCCGCGCGCGAGGCCTACGACGCCGGCGCCTCGATCATGCACGTGCACCTGCGCCGCCAGGAGCCCGGCATGGGGCGCTTTCCGAGCTGGGACCCCGCTGTGGCCGGCGAGATCGACACCGCCATCCGCGAGGCCTGCCCGGGTGTCATCATCAACCTGACCACCGGCGTGGTCGGCCCCGACATCAGCGGCCCTTCGGCCTGCATTCGCGCGGTGCGCCCCGAGATCGCGGCCTGCAACGCCGGCAGCCTCAACTACCTGAAGATCAAGGACAACGGCCAGTGGGCCTGGCCGCCCATGCTCTTCGACAACACCGTCGACAAGGTCAAGGCCATGATCGACGTGATGAACGAAACCGGCACGCGCCCAGAGTTCGAATGCTTCGACGTGGGCATCGTGCGCTCGGTGGGCATGTACCGCAAGGCGGGCATGGCCGACGTGCTGGAGTACAACTTCGTGATGGGCGTGGCCTCGGGCATGCCCGCTGATGCGGATCTGCTCAAGCTGCTGGTGAAGTACCGCGAACCCGGCACCATCTGGCAGACCACGCTGATCGGCCGCGAAGAGATCTGGGCCGTACACCAGGCCACGGCCGAGCTCGGCGGCATGCTGCGCACCGGCGTGGAAGACACCTTCTACCTGCCCGGCGGCGAGAAGACCACGGGCAACGGGCAGCTCATCGAGGCCCTGGCGGCGTGTGCGCGCCGTGCGGGTCGCGAGGTGGCCTCGCCCGCAGAGGCCCGCGAGATGCTGGGCCTGAAGCCGGCATCGGCGCATGGGGTGCAGGCTGTGGCGGCCTGAGGTTCGCCATTGTCCTCGCACGTGGCACCGGGGGTGCCAGACCGGCTCCGATCGCAGACCCGCGGTGCCCTCAGCGCCCCCTCAGCGCCCTTCAGCGCCGCCTTTCATGCGCCTTCAGCGCGCCCCCATCACCTCACGCGCATACACATCGCCGGCCGCCACCGCATCGCCCGTGCGATTGAACGCATCCAGCCAGGTCTGGTAGTGGCCCATCTCCTGATGCTGCCAGGGGTGGAACCCAGGCTTGAAGTAACTCAGGTAGTAACCCAACGCAGGCAGGAAAACGCCACCCGGCTTGTACAGCCACCAGGCGCCCTTGGCCAGCATCTTCATGCGCTGCCAGAAGCCAAAGCCGTCGTCCTTCAGCATGTGGTTGACCATGTACCAGTTGCCGATGGGGTACTCGATGCTGAAGTAGATCAGCCCTGCAATGCGGGTGAGGTAGCCCGCCTTGGCCACTTTGGTGAGCACGTCAAAGCACACGGCCTTGTGCTCGACCTCTTCGATCGAATGCCAGGTGTACATGGCCCGAATGCGATGATCGAAGCCGGCGATGATGTCGGGGCGCTCCATCAAGGTGGTGCACATCATCGCCGTCAGGTGTTCAGCCGCCGCCGTGTATGACAGGTTGAAAGCCCGCGACCAGCTGGACAGCTGCCACTTGAACTTGCGGTCGAGGAAGCGCTGCGTCCACGCCACGTTCAGCCCCTGCTTTTCGAGCATCTCGTTGAAGCGGGCGTGCACGATGCCGTGCTGGGCCTCCTGCCGGGTGAATTCCTTCACCTCCTGTCGCAGCTTGGGGTCGGTGATCTGGTCCCGGTAGGCGCGCACGGTGCTGATGAAATAGCGCTCACCAATCGGGAAGGTCAGCGACATGGCGTCAAAGAAGCGCGTCTTGTAAGGATCCCCGCCGTTCCAGAAACGGGGAATGCGCTCATCCAGCTGGAAATCCAGCTGCTCGCGCGCTTGCATGGGGCGTGTGCTGTGGCTCATGGCAACGGGCTCCAGTCGAATCAGGAGGCTCATTGCACACCGCCTTGCCATGACCTGGGCAGACAAGAGCGTGCTTCAGGCGCCAGATGCCGCGCATCTGAAGGCATCCGCTGTGCGGATCATGCCGGCATGCTCTCAGCCCACTGCGGTGGCTTCGGGTTCGGCCTGGGGTGCGTAACACACCCGGTTGCGCCCCGACTCCTTGGCGGCATACAGCCCGGCATCGGCCTGCTCGATGAGCTTGTCGAGCGACTCGACCGGCCGCTCGGGGAGCGTGCACACCCCGAAGCTGGAGGTGATGCGCAGCCCGGGAATGTTCTCGATCGCCGTGCCCGCCTCTGCTTCGATGCGGGCGCGCATGCGCTGGGCCACCAGCATGGCGTCTTCCAGGGTCGTGGCCGGCAGCAAGATGCAGAACTCTTCACCGCCATAGCGGCACAGCAGGTCATCGGCGCGCAGCGCGCTCTTGAGCACGCGCGCCACCTGCTGGATAACCTGGTCGCCCACGGCATGGCCGTAGGTGTCGTTGAAACTCTTGAACTTGTCGATGTCGGTCATGATGCAGGCCAGCGGCGTCGCGAAGCGCCGAGCCTGCCCGAAATGCCGTTCCGCCCTCGCGTAGAAGGCCCGGCGGTTGAGACAACCTGTCATCGGATCATGGTTGGCGAGCTGTTCCAGCTCCACGTTCTGGCGCTGGATCTGGACGTGGGAAGTTTCGAGTTCGCTCAGCGCCTGACGCAGGCGCGTGTTGGCGCGATCCAGGTCGGTCACGTCATCGAGCGTGACGAGGCAGCCGCGGGCGGTCCCGTGGCCATCGGTGATCGCGGCGCAGTTCATCAACACATGGCGGGCACCGCCCTCGGCGGGCAGGTCCAGACGCACGCCTAGCACGGGCTGGCCGGTGCGCATGGCCTCTAACCAGGGCGCGGGGCGGGCCGAGGCCGCCAGCGCATCACGGAGCCAGCCAAGCTCCGCGATCGGCCGCCCCATCCAACTGTCAGAAGCGGGGTAGAGCTGCTGGAACGCCGCGTTGACCAGCATGATGCGGTGCCGGTCATCGAGCACCAAGAGGCCTTCGGTCAGTGCATCAAAGGCCGCGCGCACGCGATCGGGGATCGCTTGCGACGGATCCAGGTGCTGCAACATGCGGCGCAAGTAGAAGTAGTACACCACAGCGCCCAGCCCCGCCACGCCCAGCAGCAAGGACATCAGCGGGCCCCCGAGCCAGCCACGCCAGCCCGTGACAGCATCTTCGCGATAGCGGATCTCCAGAGTGCCCCACAGCCCGGCCGGCGAGCGCAGCGGCACGTTGACCGCGTCCAGCGTTGACCGCAAGTCACCCCGCCGATGCCAGAGCGCAGCATGGGCTTGCGAGGCGGCGACCAGCTCGCCATCCGTCCGCCGCACACCCACCGATTCGATGTCGTCCGAGGTGCGTGCAAGATCCTCGAGCAGGCGCACCAGCAGTTGCTCACCCTGAGGCTGGGTCAGCAGTACGCGTACCTGTAGCGCAAGAGACAGGGCCTCGCGCTCACGCACGGCACGCAGGCGCTGCTGCTCGCTGGGGAAGATGCCCAGCATCAAGTCCAGCAACAGGATGAGGCTGAGCGTGAGCGACAGCATGCCCCAGGCCAGCCGCACGGTGGCAGATGGCTGCGGCAGATGGCGTCGCCATCGACGCCATCGTGCTTGCCAGCCGGTATCTGTCATGGGGTGCTCAGCGGATGGAGGCGGGACGATCGGTCACGCTGGCGGTCAACTCGACGCTGCAACGCAGCCCGGACGGGATGCTCAGTTGCGGGTTCGGTAGTGTCAGGCGCACGCGAAAGCTGTTGGATGCGGCATCCACCACGCGGTCCACCAGGGTGACCGTGGCGGACAGCGTGCCGAACTGCTTGAGCTGCGGTGTGACGCGCCCGGTCTGTCCCGGCTGGATGGTGCCAAACATGGCGGCCGGCGCGATGGCCTCGACGCGCAACGGATGGATGCGGGCAATCTTGACGACGGGTTCGCGCTCGATGCGCTCGCCCTGGGTGCGGTAGCGCTCGACGACGATGCCTTCAAAGGGCGCGCGGATGAGGCGCTGGCCCAGCTGAGCTGCCGACAGCTCAAACTCACGCTGCGCGACATCTCGGGCATCACGCGCCTGTTGGGCGCGCTGGTCGGCTACCCGCGCTTCAGCTTCAGCCTGCTCCAGGGCCTGCGGCGAGATGAAATTGGCCTTGACCAAGTCCTTGGCGCGGTCCAGCTTGCTGCGGGCCAACGAGGCCGCGGCCTCCGCTGCCTTGACCTCGGCGTCCGCGCGGGCTCTGGACTCTGCCACGGCCACCGAGGCGCGCTCGACACCCGAGCTGAGTCGGGCCAGCACCTGGCCCGCCTTGACAAAATCGCCGCGCTCCACGCGCATCTCTTCGATGACGCCCACAGACGCACTGCCCACATCGGCCACGCGATCCGGCTCAATCAGGCAATTCAACGGTTCGGCTGCCTGCGTCAGCGCCGGCACACTGGCCAACAACGCCCCCCAGACCATCCAACAAGATTTCAACATGCGCAACACCCCCGGCGCACCGACCATGCGCCCAGCTTGCCTGCATGTTCTAACGTTCTGACAACGCGCAATCGGTGAATAAGCGGCACCATTCGTCAGAAGTTCACGGCTGTCCACGCTCAACGCCGGCCATCGATGTCGGCGAACGCGCTGTCGCCGACGGGCGCAATGTCGAACAACGCCTCCGCGCGTTGCGCGAGCGCGTCATCCGCCTCGGGTACGCGCATGTCGTCGGCCTGCCGGCTCCGGCCGAGCACCGGCAAGGGGTCGATGCCGCGCCAGGCTGGCGCCGAAACTGCCATGCTGGCCAGCAGACCGCTGGTGCGCGCAGCCCACCAGACTGCACCAGCCGACAAAACCACGCCCCCCACCCGCATGGCCTGCACATCGACCGCGACATCGACGTCACCCGACTCGGGTGGCCAACGGCCGAGATCGCCAAGGTCGAATGCCGCGGGCACCGCGTCGGTCGCGGCAGTCGATGCGACGCCCTGTGCCGCTTGCGCCATGACCTGAACCAGCACCTCAACCGGCGACAATGCTGCACCCGCTGCCACCGTGGGACTCTGGGTGAACCACGACCACATCTGGGTGCTGTAGCGTACCGCCCCCACCGTCACGCCGCTCAAGGGCGGCGCCTGAGTGAGACCACGCGCGTCACCCCCCACGTCCCCTTCCAGAGGGGGGCTGACATTCAGCAAGCCCGGTACACCGCCGCCTGTCGGGCGCTCGGCCGCGGCAGAAGGCGCCTCGTCATTGCCATCCGCACTGCCCACCGTCGGAGGCATCGCAGCCGGCTCTACCGCCTGCACGGGGCCCAGCGTTGGCCGCTCGGGTAACGGCTCGGGCGAAGGTGTCGACACCACAGGTGCCACCGCTGCGGCCTCGACCCGCACGGACACCCATTGCACCTCGGAGGCCAGCGCACCATCGGACACCCGAACGGCAAACTGATCCATCCCCACGAAACCGGCACCCGGCGTGTACGTGACCGTACCCTCCGGCGTCAGCAGCACCGCGCCATGACTCGGCCCGTTGACCATTTCAACCTGCAGCGGCGCGCCCTCCGGGTCGCGCACCAGGGCCAAGGGCCCGCTGCTGGCCGGGAGCGTCACTGGCTGCCCGGCACGGGTGGTGAGCGTCGGGATCGTCCCCGTCCAGACAGGCTGCTCATCCTCATTGAGCACAGTGACCGCGATGCGCTGCGTGCTGGACAATATGCCGTCACTGACCGTCACCTCGACGTCATAGACGTTGTTGGCACCAGCATCCAGTGGCGCCTCGTAATCCGGCGCCACGACAAAACGCAGCTCACCCGTGGCGGCGTCGATCGCGAACCGGCCAGCATCGGCCCCGCCCGTGATGCTGTAGGTCAGGCCGCCGCTGGCGTCGGCGTCGGTTGCGGTCACGATGGTCACAGCCGTCGTGTTCTCGTTGATGGCCACCGCCGCATTCGCCCCACCGCCGTTGCTGGTGATCACCGGCGCGGTATCGTTGATGTCGGTCACGGTGACCGCAAAGGCCTGGACCACGCTGAAGCTGCCGTCGCTGGCGCTAACCTCAACTTCATAGACGTTGTCGCCATCCGCGTCGGTGGGCTGCTCCCGGTCTGGCGCCAGCACGAAGCGCAGCACCCCGGTGCCGGCATCCACGACGAAACGCGCCTGATCAGCTCCACCGATGATGCTGTACGTCAGCACGGCACCGATGTCGGCATCGCTGGCGGTGACCACCGTCACGTCTGTCATGCCTTCTGCCACCTCGATCGATACGGCGAGCGCACCGCCGTGACTGGTGATGACGGGTGTGTTGTCATTGACGTTGGCCACTGTGACGGCAATGACCTGGCTGGCGCTGAGCACGCCATCGCTGACTGTCACCACCACGTCATAAACATTGTCTGCGCCGGCGTCCTGCGGGCTCTCATGATCGGGCGCGGCGTTGAACCGAAGCGCGCCCGTGCTGGCGTTGATGCTGAAGCGTGCCGCATCGGCGCCACCCGTGACGCTGTAGCTCAGTGCGCCCAGTCCATCTGGATCCGTGGCCGTCACCGTGGTCACCGCCGTGGTGTTCTCATTGATCGCCACGGCCGCATTGGTACCACCGCCATTGCTCGTGATCACCGGTGCGTTGTCGTTGACGTTGTTGACCGTCACTGCAATGGCCTGCACATCGGTGAAGCTGCCATCGCTGACCGTCACCTCGACGTCGTAGACATTGTTGCCGCCCGCGTCCTGCGGCACCTCAAAGTCAGGCGCAGCAATGAAGCGCAGCACGCCTGTCGTCGCATGGATGCTGAACAGCGCCGCGTCCGCGCCGCCGCTGATGCTGTAGTTCAGTGCGCCCAGGCCATCCGCATCCGTGGCCGTCACCGTGGTCACCGCCGTGGTGTTCTCATTGATCGCCACAGCCGCATTGGCGCCACCGCCATTACTCGTGATCACGGGCGCGTTGTCGTTGAGGTTGAGCACGCGTACCGTGATGGCCTGGCTGTCGGTGTTGAGCCCATCGCTGACGCGCACGATGACATCGTACAGATTGTCGCCACCGATATCTGTGGGCGCTTCATGATCCGGCGCCACCACAAAACTCAGGACGCCGGTATTCGCATCGATGGTGAAACGGGCCGCGTCTACACCACCTGCAATGCTGTAGGTCAAAGTATCTGCCGGATCGACATCCACCGCCGTCACTGTTGTGACATACGTCGTGTGTTCGGCCACATCGACCTGGGCGGCGCCACCACCCCCATTGCTGGTGATCACTGGCGCGTCGCCGTTGACATCCAGCACCGTGATCGCCAGCGTCTGCTGCACGCTCAAGAGCCCGTCGCTGGCAGAGACGGTCACCAGGTAAACGTTGTCCAAGTCATCATCAAGCGGCACAGCGAAGTCAGGCGGCACGGCAAATCTCAACTGGCCCGTCACCGCGTCGATCGTGAACAGCGCGGCATCTGCCCCGCCCGCGATGCTGTAACTCAGCACGCTGCCCGCATCCGCATCGGTTGCCATGACAGTCGTGACATCCACCTCACCTTCATTGACCGACACGGCTCCGATTGCGCCGCCGCCGTTGCTGGTGATCACCGGCGCGTTGTCGTTGACGTTGTTGACCGTCACCGCAATGGCCTGCACATCGGTGAGGCTGCCATCGCTGACCGTCACCTCGACGTCATAGACGTTGTTGCTGCCCGCATCGGTAGGCGCCTCGCGATCCGGCGCCACGATGAAGCGCAGCACGCCAGTCGCCGCATCGATGCTGAAGCGTGCCGCATCGGCGCCACCCGTGATGCTGTAGCTCAGTGCGCCCAGTCCATCTGCATCCGTGGCCGTCACCGTGGTCACCGCCGTGGTGTTCTCATTGATCGCCACAGCCGCATTGGTGCCACCGCCGTTGCTCGTGATCACCGGTGCGTTGTCGTTGACATTGAGCACCGTCACTGACACGGCCTGCGTATCGGTGTCCTGACCGTCGCCGACCGAGACGATCACTTCATAGACGTTGTCACCGTTGGCATCAGTTGGCGTCTCGAAATCCGGCGCAACGGCAAAGTGCAGCGAACCGGTGACCGCATCGATGGTGAAGCGCGCCGCATCGGCGCCACCGGCGATGGCATAGACCAGGGGGGCAGCCGTGTCCACGTCAGTGGCTGTCACCATGGTCACTGCAGTGGTGTTCTCATTGATGCTGATGGCGGCCGCAGCCCCACCACCGTTGCTGGTGATGACGGGAGGATCGTTGACGGCCTGTACCGCCACGGTGACGGTCTGTGGCGCGCTTGCCTGCCCTTGCTCAGAGGTCAGGCCCACACGCACCTGCCGGTCCTGTGTAGATGGGGCTGCCTGGTTGCTGTTGGCATAGGTCAGGCTGCGCACCAGCGCAGTCACAGCCAGGTCGGTGGCTGAACCATTGAGTAACACCACCAGCGGCACACCGGCGCTACCGCCCGAGACCGTACCAATCGCCACCCCGCCATACCGCACCTCGCTACCGACCACAGCAATCTGGCCTGCAGCCTGGCCGACGCTCTCGATGCCCAGCACATCCTCTGCCGCCTGCCCCCCCGCGATGATCTCGACCGTGAGCGCGGCCCCGTCATACCAGTCGGCCGATTCAGTGGCAACAGTGGCATTGCCGCCTGCATCCAGCTTGATCGGCGCGCTACCCTCGACAAAGGCACGGGCATCGCCGTCCAGGTTGGCGATCACGGCCGCCTGTCGGTACCAGACAAAGGTGAAGTTCTCGCGGTACGTGAACCCGGTGGACGAATCCATGGTGCTCACGGCACCCCAACTGCCTCCTCCCCATAACGACGTGTGCAGATCAGCACCGTTGTCCTGCACGACGAGCATGATCTCGTTCGAGTAGGGGTCGGCGTACAGCTTGACCACGTACGGGATGTCGGTGCCGCCCATGCTGGGCCCGGTCTGCTCGGCCGACCAGCCTGTTGCCGCAGACCAGGTGCGGAAGAAGACATTCGGGCCTGCGGACTTGCCATAGGCCGCCAGCAACTCGCCTGACTGGCTCTCGAAAGCCAGCGCCATGGTGGGGTGGTGGTCTGTCAGCGTGACGCCCGATGTGGTCGCCACCAGCCCCGCGTCCCACACGCTGCCGTCCCACACATGCAGCCAGAGCTGGTTGGCGGCGTTCTTGGCCGCCAGTGCCAGCCGGTCACTGCCCGGATCGCAGACCAGCACCACCGTGTGCAACTCAGATGTGGCTGTGATTCCGGCTGGCGCTGCCACCGTGGCCTGAGCGCTCCAGCTGCTGCCGTCCCACAGCCTGTACTGAAACTCCGACGCGTTCGCGGCCGAAGCGTCATACACCACCATGGCATGACCACTGCGCTGCTCGTACACCACGCCGAGCTCGAAGTACTGCTTGCTGCTGTTGGTTCCCAGCGTCTGGGCCTGTCCCCAACTGCTGCCGTTCCACACCAGCGCGTACTGGTTGTTCGATGCAGCCGAAGTCTCCACCGCCAGCACCATCTCCGAGCGAGTGGGATGGGCCGCCAGCTTCATGTGGACCGGCTCGCCACTCACGGGCGCCGTGATGGTCTGAATGGCTGACCAGGTGCTGCCATTCCAGACGGCATACGACAGACCCGCCGTTCCGCTGGTGCCGTTGCTCCAGACCAGCACCGCGTTGCCCGTGGCGTTGTCATACGCCACTGCAAAGCTCTCATACTGCGAGGCCACATCGCTGGGGTCGGCCAGCGGGATGGTCAGCACCGAAGACCAGCTGCTGCCGTTCCAGATGCCCGCCAAGATCTTGCCCGACACGTCGGCCGCACCAATGAACAGGATCTCGCGTCGCGTAGGCGCCTCAGCGGCCACAATCATGGAGATGTCGTCGCCAAAACTGAGCCCGTTGACCCCGGTGCCGCCAAAGGCGCTGCCCATCCAGTCGGCATAAAACTGGAAGAACTGGTCGTTGTTGTTCCAGATGAGCTTGCCACGCGGCGCCTGCGCCGGTGCCACCGCCTGAACGGCCAGCGCAAACTCCGAGGCGCCCACGAAGCCCGTCTCGACGTTGCTGACCGCCGTGATCCAGTCGCCCACGTTGACGCCGGCCACGTCGATCGAAAAGCTGGCGTCGCCGGTGCTGGCATCGGTGGTGAGTTGCACCGCGCCCAGATAAGTCCGGCCTTCACCATGGCCAGAACCATCCGGTGTGGGGCTGGCAAAGAACTCGAGGTACAGCGTCGCGCCGTGGTAATACTCGACAGAGCCGAGGATGCGGGTCACGCCACCGCTGGTCACCACCGAGGTGATCACCGGGAAGTTGTTTCGGTAGTTGGCCCCGCCATCGCCATCCCCGAAGTCGTTGAACGTGACGCCGTTGTTGTCCAGGTCGATGCCCAGTCCCGCGTTGCTGTGGATGCTGTTGCGGTAGAACAGGTTGCTGTGGCCTGAGTTGACGACGATGCCTGCGCCCCCGTTGTTGGCGATCACGTTGCCTTCGCCATCGCTCTTGCCACCGATCACGCTGTTGCTGGCCGCGATGTAGACACCGGCGCCACCATTACCAGCCGGTGTGGTGCCGTCTGCCGCGACACCGATGTAGTTGCCACGCACCACATGCCCGGCGGCCGGGCTGCTGTGGATGGCCACGCCGTGCGAGCTGTTGCCCGAGATGAGGTTGCGCGCGCCCGCTGTGCTGCCCCCGACTGTCGTTACCACGCTGCTGGTGAGGTAGATGCCCACGCCTGTGTTGCCCAGCGCCGAGGTACCCGCTGCGTTGAGGCCGACGATGTTGCCCTGCAGCGTGACAGCGGCCGAGCCGCCCACGTAGATGCCGCCACCATTGTTGCCCGACACCAAGTTGCCGGCGCCGGCTACTGTGCCGCCAATCAGCACCGTACCGCCATCATCGACATAGATACCGTAGCCGGCGTTGCCCAGATCGAGCGAGCCGGTCGCATCAGTGCCGACGCGGTTACCCTGGATGGTCACATTGCCAGTCGTGGTGGCCCACACACCATGGCTGGAAAAGCCGGATATCACATTGCCAGCCCCGGCCGCCGTGCCACCGATCGTGATCTGGCTCGACGAGGTTTCGATCATGATGCCGTAGCTGCCGTTCGTGCTGGTGAACGCCGTCGAGCCGGCCGCATCGGTGCCGATGTAGTTGCCCAGGATGGTGGTGCCGTTGGCGCCGCTCAGCAAGTAGATGTTGTAGGCCGAGACGTTGCCCGAGATCACGTTGCGGTCGTCTGCCGCAGTGCCGCCGATCGTCACATTGGCGCCGTAGGACTGGATGCCCGACCCGATGTTGCGCTCGCCCAGACCGGCATTGCTGCCATCGGCGTGAAAGCTGCCGATGTAGTTGCCCACAATGGTGTGGTTGTCTGATCCGGACTGGATGTGGATGCCATCGCCACCGAAGTCGCGGATCACGAAGCCCCGGATGGTGCTGCCATCTGCGGTGCCGGTCAGCGTGAAGCCATTGCCCGCCCCGCCCTCGCCGTCCAGCACGATGCGCGGCTGGCCCGTGTAGCCCGGCTGAGAGGCGGCATTGATATAGACCGCATCGGTGATGCTGGGCAGCGTGCTGGTTGGCAGAATCGTGTACTCGCCATACACGCCGGTTGCGCCGGTGAGGTTGAACGTGATCACGTCCAGGCCAGGCGTGTTGTTGGCCGCGATGATGGCCTCCCGCAGCGACACTTTGCCATCTGTTCCCTTGCTCGCATTCAGCTGCTCGATGGTGAAGCTGCTGCCCAGCCCACTGTCGTTGGTGTCGGCCGTGGTGTCCACGACCAGCACGTTGGAGACATCGGTGACGGTCACGTAGAGGGTCTGGAAGGCAAACAGGCTGCCATCGCTGGCACGCACCGTCACTTCATACACGTTGTCCGCATTGCTGTCGGTCGGGTTCTCGAAATCCGGGGCCGTGGTGAAATTGAGTACGCCACCTGCGGTGATGGAGAAGCGTGCCGCATCGGCGCCCCCGCTGATGCTGTAGGTGATCGCGGTGCCCTCAGGGTCGCTCGCGGTGACCGTTGTGACCAGCGTGCGGGTCTCCTGAACCGACACGGCCGCAGTAGCCCCGCCACCATTGCTGGTGATGACGGGCGCATCGTTGACCCGTGTGACGGTGAGGCTGGATGTCGCAGACGCGGTCTGGCCGTATGCGTCAGTGACCGTCACGCTGATGGAACGGGTGGTGGTCGCAGGGTTGTCAGAGGCGTTGTCATACCGAATCGAGCGAAGCACTTCCTGGTACTGCGCAGCGGTCGCGCTCCCCGAGAGACTCAGCACGCCGGTTGCGCTGTTGTAAGCGCCCGTGATGGGAGTGGTGCCGGCCTCAAAACTCAGGGATTCCAACACGCCGTCTGGTCGGTTGGTCAGTGCCACCGTCATGCCTGTCAAGGTGCCTGAGCCCGCGGAGATGGTGGCATCGTTGACATCCGCAATGGGCTCTGGAAATCCCTCGACGTAGGCGCCGTTGTAGTTGGAGCCAACTGCCCCCGAGCTGTTGTTGGCGTCCAGATCGAGCGATGGCGGGGCAGGTGCTGTGAAAGTGACTTCGAGACGGGGGCGTTGCGCGATGGTAGCCGCCTCTGACGAGGCAAAGCCGACACGCGACGAGTAATCATCGTTGAAGATGTACCAGCCGTGGTTGGTGGATGGGTCGTTCACCCAACCTTGTACGGTGGCGACCAGCGCGGCGGTGCTGCCCACCGTATAGGTCTTGTTTCCGCTTTCCGCCAGCGTCACGTCTGCGATCAGCCTGGCCTCGATGCCGTCCACACCGCTGCCCATGGAGTTCCAGGTGGAAGTGTCCGACCAACTGGTCAACATGCGGTAGATGCTGAAAGTGGGGTTGGTAAACGTCGATTGGTTGGTGATCGTCAGCACCAGCTTGACGTCCGTGATAGTGGCCCCGAGCGGAATCTGTGACGCGCTTCCACCGACGATGTCGTTGAACTTGAACAGGATCTGAAAGGCGTCGTAGGTGCCCGATCGTCCGGCATAGATGACGGTGTCCGCGCTGTTGTTGTTGTTCGGGCCCAATTGCTCAAGGCCGGTATCCTCTGTTCCGGTGTAGCCGTTCTCGCCGTCTCGAAACGTCACCGTCGGCAGCACCTGCTGCCAACTGACCTGGAAGTCCAGCCCCACCGCCAGTGCCGTGTCCACGTTGCCGATGCGGTGTTCCAGATCCCAGTCCCCTCCCAGCGAGGCTGCACCCGTACGGTCCACCGATGCGGCCACGTCTGCGCCCGTCAGCATGGCCAGGTCACCCAGCAGCGCGCGGCCCGTGGCGTCAGCGGCCAGATCACAGCCATAAAGCAGCAGATCGGCCTCTGCATGCAGGGCCCTTGCCCAGCCCGCCACATCGCCCGCGTGGGCCAGCAAGGTGGTGCTGTCCAGCCGGTCCGAGCCCAGCGCCAGGCCCTGCGCATCGCCATGGCTGATGATGTGCACCGCGGTCAGCCCTTCACGGCTGGCGAGCAGGTCGGTGATCTGTGCCAGACCACTGCGATCGGCTGTGAGCACCACCACCTCGATGGCCCGCCCGCTGCGCGCGGCTTCGGCCTCAATGGCCGTGCGCCACTGGTCGGCGTTGTCCACCCGCCAATCCAGGATAACCAGTTCCCGCGTCGTGGTCTGCTGGCTGACCATCCCTTGCTGCTGGCTGGTCTGCGCGGATTGCTCCCAGCCGCTGGCCGCCGCAACGGGCGGCAGGCCGGGCACAGCGTGCTGGCCTGCCGTGGCCAATGGAACCAGCCCGTCCAGATCGGCCGAGAACAGCAGCCGGCTCTCAAGTTCTTCGACCAGCGGCCCGGCGGGGTGAGGTACACGGCGCATGGTTCAGCGGTCCCAAGGGTGATAAGTGGCCCACGCCAGCTGCGCGGCCTGGCGGCGCTCGGCCAACAACATGCGCCAGCGCAGCGCCTGGCCTCGGCGAGACGCCCGACGCTGACGCCAGGTTAGCCACCCGTTGAGCAGCGCGGGCATCACACGGGCCAGCCCGAGCAGCGGACCGCGCCAGCCAGGCGCCACACCCACCACCGGATCGGCGAGCGACAACCACCGTTCATGGGCGCCTTGCTGGCCCTTGCGGCCTGCGCGGCCCGCGAGCTGCCGCTCGGTTCGCCGCGCTGCATGCAGCCCGATGGACACGACCTGCAGACCGCCTTGGCGGGCCAGTGCATCGTCGACAGGGATGTCCGTTCCACGGCCGGCCATCTGCGTGGCCACCGTGACCACACCCGGCCCACCCGCTGCCGACACGATGGCCGCCTCGTCGGCATCCTGGCTCGCGTTGAGCACCACGTGGCGTACGCCGCAGGCCGTCAAGGCCTGCGACACAGTGTGGGATTCGGCGACCGAGCGCGTCCCCACCAGTACGGGCAGCCCGCTGGCCTGCAGCGCCCGCACCCGCGCCGCCACGGCGGCCATCAGCGCCGCATCCGAGCGGCACACACGCGTGCCGCGGTCCACACGCTGGCTGGGCAGGTGTGAGGCCACGCGCACAACCGGCAGGCCATACACGGCCATCAGCTCGCGCCGCGCCTCCCAGACCGTGCCGCTCTGGCCGCATAGCCGCAGGTAGCGCGGAAACAGCTGCTGGTAACTCAACTGCTGCAGCGTCTGAGTAGGAGGCGTCGGCTTGAGCCCTTCCTTGATCGCCAGCAGTTGGTGGATGCCCCGCGACCAGCTCCGCCCCTGAGCACGCCGACCCGTGTGGCTGTCGACGATCTGGATCTCGTCGTCATGCACGACGTAGTGCACATCGCGCTCGAAGCTGTACAACGCGGCCAGCGCCGTGGTGACCATCTCCTCGCGCAGGCGGCGAAGCCGCCAGTCGGGCCCCAGATGGGTGGCCCGTGCTGCCAGCCAGTCACGCGCGGCATCGCTCAGGTGCCACTGTCCGGGAGCCCGCTCGATCGCCTGCTCGCCGCGGATCAGCTGACGCGCCAGAAACAAGGCCACGCGGTGACGCTGCACCTGGTCATCGAGCACCGGAGCCGACAAGATCATCGGCATCGTGGCCTCATCGACGAGCACGCTGTCGGCCTCGTCCAGCACCGCCATGCACAAGCCCCGCAGCACCGGCGCGGTCACCTCAGACGTGCAACCGCTGCGCTGGGCCGTGCTCTGCATGGCCAGGCGATCACGCAGATGATCGAAAGCCAATTCGCGGGCACTCGCGTACGCCACATCACATTGGTAGACCCGTCGGCGCCGCGCCGCGTCATCCTGCGGCTCAATGGCAGCCACGCTCAGGCCCAGCATCCGGTACACGGATGCCCAGGCTGCGGCATCGCGCGCGGCCAGGTAGTCATTCGATGACAGCACATGCACGGGTACACCCGCCAGCGCGGCCACCGCTGCCGTGAGCACGGCCACCACCGTCTTGCCCTCGCCCGTGGCCAGCTCAATCACGGCGTTGGCCAGCATGGCCTGCGCGGCGTGAAGCTGCGTGTCTCGCACAGCCAGGCCAGCGCTCCGCCGGATTGCCTCGCTCGTCGCTGCCAGGGCCGCGGCCACGCCCCCCCCCTGCAGCCCCTGTGCAAGAAGCTGCACACGGACCCGCTGGACCTGAAGCGCGAAGGCCTCTTCATTCAGATCCGCCCAGCCTGCTTGCAGCCCACGGATGCGCTGCACCACGGCGTCGCGAGCTTGCCGTCCCGGCGGCCGGACATGATGGCGGCACTGCTGCCACCAGGCGCGCAGCGGATTGGGCTGCTCGGCCGGCAGCGACAGCATGGGATAGCCCCCCCAGACCGGCCCGGGGCGCGGCGCCCATCCCGGCCTGCGCCAAACCAGGCCCGCCGCATCTGGGCCGGCCGATGGCACCTGATCAAAAGCGGATGCGAACAGCGATGCCGGCATGTGCTCTCCTCAGCCCGCCTGCACGAACTGCCGCAGCAGCAACTGCCGCAGGCGGAAGGTGAGTTGCGACACCAGTGTCTGCGGCGGCAAGTCGAGCCTCACCTGCACCCGTCCCCCGACCCGGGTGGCGGCGCGGTCGGGTACCTGTAGCTCCAAAGCGAAAACCGGGCGCAGCGGGCGCAAGCCATCCGCATCCTGCGGATCCGTCGGCACATGACCGCCTGCGCTTGCCCCGAGCGACCGGGTGGGCAGACGGTCCAGCGCGGCAGGGACCTGCCGGACCAGCTCGGCGCGATGCACCCGTCCGTCGTCCGCGAACAGCACGCTCATGGACACGGTCGAGCCGGCGGCCAGCGCCTCGCGCCACAGACCGGCATCGTCTTCCGGAATCACAGCAAGCACCCGGCTGCCTCCCTCCGGCAACACATGGGCCAGCACCTCCCCCTGCGGTACGTCCCTGTGCAGTCCATCCTCCGCGGCCGGCAGCACAAAGACGCCGGCGGTGGCCGCGCGCACCGTCAACCCCGCCAAGCGCCTGTCGAGGTCGTCCAGCGTGGCCTGATCCCGACGCAGCGCCTGCTCGGCCTGCTCCACGCGTACAGGATCCGTGCCCCACATGGCGCTGCGCTCAGCCTCGGTGGCGCTCATCCGCGCGGCCACCACGGCGCGCTCGGACAGCAACTCTTCCGACACCAGCTGAAGCAGCGGGGTGCCAGCCTGTACTCGTGCACCATCGCTGGCCAACACCCTGTCCACCCGGCTGGCATGGGGGGCACGCAGCACGGCTGCATCCGGCAGCCAGGCCACGCCTTGCGTGTTGAGCGTCGGCGTCCAGGGCCACAGGAGCACGGCGCCGATGGCCGCGGCGACAGTACCCACCAGCATCCAGCGCACCTGCTCGCGCGCCTCGCCCAACGCGGGCGCCTCGGCAAGCTCCGCCACCCAGCGCCACACGGGCGTCAGAAGCAGACTCCACACCATCCAGACCCCCGCCGCCCAGGCCAACCATGGCGACCAGTTGCCTACCCACTGCACCACAAACCATCCCACCAGCACGCGCCACCACCAAGACGCGGGCGCATACAGCCACAAGGCGAGCTGCTCGAACCGGTCACCAGCGAGGTCGGGACGGGTCAGATCAGGGCGGCGCAGCAGACGCGCCACGAGGTGCTGCAACTGCAGCCGCCAGTGACGCGCGCTGCGCGTGCCCAGGTTGGGCAGATCGAGCACGTCGCACACCAAGTGATACCCGTCATACCGCATCAGCGGGTTGCCGTTGAACAGCACAGTCGAAACGCCGCCCAGCACCATGAGCACCAACGCCAGATCGCGCGCGAGACCCGGCGAAACCCACACCCATACCCACACCGCGGCGGCTGCACAGGCAAGTTCGACGGCCATGCCCGCCGCGACGATGACCGCGCGTTGCCAACGATTCGTCAGACGCAACGAATCGGTGGCATCCACATGGGGCAACGGCAACAGCAACAGAAAACTCAAGCCGACTTCGCGGGTGGTGCACCCGTACCGCCGCAGGGCCAGCGCGTGGCCGGCCTCGTGCAAGGCCTTGAGCACGGGGTACATCAGCCACATCCACAGAAGGGCATGCGGTTGGGTAAGCGTCTGACGCGCATGTGACAGGAGATCCGGCAGATGCCACCACGCCGCCACAAGGGCCGACACCACCAGCATCAGCCACACCGCGCCCGTGGCAGCGTGAAACAGCACACGCGCCAGCGGATCCCCCCGCGGCAGCCAGCCCGAGGGATCAAATAGCTTCACACGGAAAGCCAGGGGATGCACCCGCGCACGCTGCTCGGCCTGCTCACGTTGACTGCCACGCGCGGCCAAACGATGGAGATCGGGTTGCTGGTCTGCCTGCAGCAGATCGCCGTCGGCCAGCTGCCCGAGGATCCCGAGGACCTCGTCCTGCGTCGGCGCTTCATCGCCTTGCTGATCCAGCAGGCTGCGCCAGATGGCATCCACGCTCAGTTCGCCATCGAGTCGCCCCACGACCTCGAACGCCCGCGCATGCACGCGGTGGAAGCGCCCGGTCGCGACGTTGTGCAGAACGTACCACTGCTGCCCGCGCGAAGGCTGTCGATGCACCGTCACCTGCGGCCGCAGCCGGGGCCGCAGGCCTGCCACGCGAAACCACTGAGGAGACAGGAGGCTGGCTTCCATGCTTGTCCCTGCGGCTCACCACCAGGACCACGTCAGCCAGCGCAAGCCACGCCCCGCCTCGCTCAGCCACCGCACCAGCAAAGGCTGCTGCGCAAGCTCGATCTGAGCCACGCCCTGCATGCCGGGGCGCCAACCCGCGGGCGGCGCGCCAACAGGTTCGGCCAGCACCTCGAAACGTTGCTGTCCATCTACCGATTTGGCCAGCGGCGTGATCCGCATCACACGCAAATCGATCGGTGCCGTTGGCAACGCTGTCAGCAACACACGTGCAGGCTGTCCTGGCTGCACGAGGGCGATGCGTCGCTCATCCACATCCAGCACCAGACGCCAACCGCTGAGCGGGGCCACGGTCAGCAACAACTCACTGCGCTGCACAGGCGAGCCCACCTTCTGCGCCAGATCGCCTGCGATCACCACCCCATCGAACGGGGCGATCACTTTGGTGCGCGCCAGCTGCTGCTGGGCGCGCTCCAGCTGCGCACGCGCCTCGGCCGCCCGAGACTGGGCCATGGCGGCTTGCGCCCGTTCGCCGCGGGTGAAGGCATCAATGAACGCATTCTCATGCTGCGTCAGTTCCGCCTGATACCCTCGCACCTGCAGGCGCAGGTCATCATCGGCCAGTTGCGCGAGCACCTGTCCCCCACGGACGCTGTCGCCTGGGCGAACCATCACCTGCTGCAAAAAGCCGTCGACCGGTGCGGTCAGTGCGCGCTGCTGCGCGCCCTCTACCCGAGCCGCCACATCCAGCCGATGCGGCAGCGGCACCACCGCCGCCAGCGCAATCGCCACCACGGCCCCGGCCGCACCAAACTGCCACATGCGGCGCCCGACACTGCCCTCGCGCACCCAGCGCATGCGCAGATCACGGCGCACGCGCGCCCAACCGCCCAGGCTGGCCTCATGCCGCAGCTTGAGCACCGGCGCCACCGCCTCGGCCATCGCCTCCAGAGCGATGATCTCGGCCGCGGTGAACCGACCGAGCTCCCGCTCGCAGGTGATGGCGCCCAACACCTCACCCTGCCGCGCAACGGGCACGGTGATGACGCCGATCACTCCCTCGCGGCGCATCAGCGCGCGATGGGCAAGCGTGATCCTCACGGCGCCGTCAGCCACCCGAGGCACGCAGATTGTCTGGGCCTGCACCACGGCCTCCTGCATCGCCTCCTCGACGCCGCCCAGCACGGCGCCGCGACCCAACTGGGCGCCGTGCGACAGGCCCTGCACTCGCAGGCTCGCGCCGCGGCCCCAGCCAACGGCCACGCGACGGCAAGCCAGCGTCTGCGCGACCTCGGTGGCCAATGCAGCCAACGCCGCTGGCGTGTCCGACTCGCGCAGCACGGCCTGCAGGCTCCGCCAGGACAGGCGGGCCAAGTCAGCCTCCTCGGCGGGCGGCAGCGTGGATGGAGAAACCTCTTGCTGGAGCATGGATCGGCATCGACCTCGCCCGACAAAGGCGCAGCCGGTCATCGGTTGACCATGCTCTCATGCTAGGGAAACGCGCGCCGTTTGACGCTCCGAAACAGCAGGCAATGGCCGTGCTGTTCTTCACGGCAACGCCAAGGGATTACCCGGGTCTTTGACCGCAAACGCCACGTCACCTGCGCGGTATGCTCGCATCGACACACCGACACCAACGGCGTCGGCAGACAAGGAGGTTGCATGTCAGAGCAGTCCGTCGCATCTGGTGCGTTTGCGCGCTTGTTGCTCAGTGGGGCATTGCTGGGCGGCGTGGTTCACATTGCCTTTGCGTTGCTGTTCTATCAAGGCGGTGCCATCACCATGGCCTGGGTGAACGTGGGCAGCGTGCTGGTCTACGTGGTTGCAGGCCGCATGCTCGCGGCGGGTCATGTGGGGTGGGCGCTGGCCACCATGGCCATCGAGATCGTCGCTCACGCCGTGCTGGCCGTGCGCATGGTGGGCTGGGACAGCGGCTTTCATTTCTACCTGCTGATCACCATCCCCGTGCTGCTGGCCAGCGGCATCATGCGCTGGCCCGCCAAGATCGGTTCGGCCACGCTGATCGCCAGCATCTACGTCGCGATGGACTGGTACTGGCGCCGCGCCATGCCGCTGCACCCGCTGGATGCAGACACCCTGAGGCACCTCCACCAGTTCAACCTCGTCTCGACCATCACCGTGCTGGGCGGTCTCACGGTGGTGTATGTGCAGCTCATCCGCGATGCCGAGAAGCGCCTGCACCGGATGGCCACCACCGACCACCTGACCGGCCTGATGAACCGCCGCAGCCTGGTCGACGCGCTGGAGCGCGAACAGGCGCGCCGCCTGCGCAAGCCGCACCCCATGACAGTGATTCTGGTCGACATTGACCACTTCAAGCAGCTCAACGACACCTACGGCCATGCCGTAGGCGACTGGGCCTTGCAGGCCGTGGCCGGCGTGCTCAAGAAAGGCGTGCGCGAGATGGACTTCGTGGCCCGCTGGGGTGGGGAAGAGTTTCTGATCGTGCTGCCGTTTGCGGACGGCACACAGGCCAACCCGGTGGCCGAGCGGCTGCGCGAAACCATCCGCACCATCGAGCACCCCGGCCGACTGCCATTGCAACTCGGTGCGACACTGGGGGTGGCCGAAGTCGGTACCGAAGAGGACGTCGAGCAGGCCATCCAGCGCGCCGACGCAGCGCTCTACCAGGGCAAGCATCAAGGTCGCAACCGCGTGGTGATCGCCGAGGCGGCGCTGGTCTGATTACCCCGCCATCCCACCACACCCAGAGAGAACATGATCCGCATTCACACGACGCTGTGGCGCGCAACGCCCCTCGCCCTGGCGCTGCTGCTCGGGGCCTGCGCCTCCAAACCCGTGGCCACCACCGATGCCGAAGGCCGCGTGACCAACCAGGAGCCGGCCGTCACGGAACGCGTGGGGCAGGCCGTGATCACCCCGCTGGGGGACCTCAACGTCGTACGCAGCGAGATCCCCGAGATTCTTCAGGAGGCCGTGAAGCTGGGCGCCTACCACCCACCAGCCGAGCGCAGTTGCGTGCACATCGGTGAACAGATCGTGCTGCTGAATGCAGCATTGGGTTCGGATCTGGATGCGCCCAAGGGCGGCGATGTGGGCAGCCTGCTGGACCGCGGCACCGACATGGCCGAAGACGCAGGCATCTCGGCGGTGCAACGCACCGTCGAGGGCGTCGTGCCCTTCCGCAGTTGGGTGCGCAAGCTCAGCGGCGCTGAACGCCACTCGCGCCGTGTGCGCACGGCCATCGTGACTGGCGGCATCCGCCGCGCTTACCTCAAGGGTGTGGGCATGCAACTGGGCTGCCAGCCACCCGCAGCGCCCCTGGCTCGCACGGAGCCGGCCGAGGCCAAGGGCAAACCGTCGCTGGTCGACCGCGTGCTGGCCCGAGACGAACCCTGAGGAGGTTGCCGTGACATCGCCACGTGACACCGTCTTGATCACCGGCTGCGGCTCTGGCATCGGGCAGGCACTCGCCCGCGCCTGCCACCAGCGCGGTCTGACCGTCTGCGCCACGGCGCGACGCCTGGACACCCTCGCCCCACTGGCCGCCGAAGGGATGCTGACACGTCAGCTCGACGTGACCGACGAAGCCGCCATCGGGCCACTGCTGGCCGAGTTGCAGCAGGCCGGGCACACCGTGGGCATGTTGATCAACAACGCGGGTTACGGTGCCATGGGCCCCATGCTCGACGTGACCACAGCCGAGTGGCACCGCCAGTTCGACGTCAACCTGTTTGCTCCCATGGCGGTGGCCCGCGCCGTGCTGCCCGGCATGATCGCCCGGCGCCGCGGAACGATCGTGAACATCAGCAGCGTCTCGGGCGTGCTGACCACGCCGTTTGCCGGCCCCTATTGCGCCAGCAAGGCGGCGTTCAATGCTGCATCGGATGCGCTGCGCATGGAACTCGCCCCGCTGGGCGTGCGCGTGGTCACCGTGCAGCCAGGCGGCATCCAGTCGGCCTTCGGCAGCAATGCCAGCAACGCGGTCAGCCTGGCGCCTGACTCGCCTTATCAAGCCATCAAGGCCAGCGTGCTGGCACGCGCCAACGAGAGCCAGAACCAGGCCACACCGGCCGACACTTTCGCCCGCCAGCTGGTCGAGCAACTGATGCGCGCAGATTGCCCACCCATCGTGCGCCTGGGCGAAAAGAGCACGCTGCTGCCGGCGCTCAAGCAGTGGCTGCCCACCCGGCTGCTGGACCGGGTGTTGAGCAAGAAGTTTGGATTGACGAAGCTCGGCTGACACCGGCTGGACGACAAGCAAAAAGGCCGGCGTCTGCCGGCCTTTCGCTAGAGCAGGCAGCAAGCGCGGCTTGCCACCCAGGTCAGACTCACTCCACCGCCTTGACCATGTCCTCGACCACCTTCTTGGCGTCGCCGAACACCATCATGGTCTTGTCCATGTAGAACAGCTCGTTGTCCAGGCCGGCGTAACCACTGGCCATCGAGCGCTTGTTCACGATCACAGTCTTGGCCTTGTAGGCCTCCAGGATCGGCATGCCGTAGATGGGCGAGCCCTTGACGTGCGCGGCCGGGTTCACCACGTCGTTGGCGCCCAGGATGATGGCCACGTCAGCCTGCCCAAACTCGGCGTTGATGTCTTCCATTTCGTGCACCTGGTCGTAAGGCACTTCGGCCTCGGCCAGCAGCACGTTCATGTGACCGGGCATGCGACCGGCCACCGGGTGGATGGCGTACTTGACGGTGATGCCCTTCTCGGTGAGCTTCTGAGCCAGCTCCTTCACCGCGTGCTGAGCGCGGGCCACGGCCAGACCGTAGCCCGGCACGATGACCACCGACTCGGCGTTGCCCAGAATGAAGGCGGCGTCGTCGGCCGAGCCGCTCTTGACGCTACGCTGCTGCTGCGCGCCACCGGCACCGGCTGCGCCCGCATCACCACCGAAGCCGCCCAGGATCACGTTGAAGAACGAGCGGTTCATCGCCTTGCACATGATGTACGAGAGGATGGCGCCCGACGACCCCACCAGCGAACCGGCGATGATCAGCATGGGGTTGTTCAGCGAGAAGCCGATGCCCGCAGCGGCCCAGCCCGAGTAGCTGTTGAGCATCGACACCACCACCGGCATGTCGGCGCCGCCAATGGGGATGATGATCAGCACACCGAGGATGAAGCTCAGGGCGATCAGCGCGACGAACAGGTCCATGCGCTGCGTGGCCATGAAGGCGCCGATCAGGCCCAGGGCCAGCAGGCCGAGGGCCAGGTTCAGCATGTGCTGACCCTTGAAGATGACCGGCGCACCCTGGAACAGACGGAACTTGTACTTGCCACTGAGCTTGCCGAAGGCAATGACCGAGCCCGAGAAGGTGATGGCACCGATGGCGGCACCCAGTGCCAGCTCCAGCAGGTTGCCCACCGGGATCTGCGCGATCTCGCCTGCGACCGGCTTGGCCACGATCTGGAAGGCCCAGGGTTCGGCCACCACGGCCACGGCGATGAACACCGCCGCCAGACCGATCATGCTGTGCATGAAGGCGACCAGCTCCGGCATCTTGGTCATCTCGACGCGCTTGGCCATCACGGCACCGGCGCCGCCGCCGACGACCAGGCCGGCCAGCACATAGCCCAAACCTTCAACGAAATCGAGTTGCAGCGCCTGCACCTGACCGTGGATCAGGCCCACGGTGGTGAGCACCGCGATGGCCATGCCCGTCATGCCGAACAGGTTGCCGCGGATGGACGTGGTCGGGTGGCTCAGGCCCTTGAGCGCCTGGATGAAGCACACCGAAGCGACCAGGTACAGCAGTGCGATGAGGTTCATGCTCATTTGCTGGCTCCTGCCTTCTTGTCCTTCTTCTTGAACATCTCGAGCATGCGGCGGGTGACGAGGAAGCCACCGAACACGTTGACCGCCGCCAGCGCCACGGCCAGCACGCCCATGATCTTGCCCGTGGGGGTTTCGGTCAGCGCGGCCGCCAGCATGGCGCCCACGATGACGATGGCCGACACGGCGTTGGTCACGGCCATCAGCGGGGTGTGGAGGGCGGGCGTCACGTTCCAGACCACGTGGTAGCCGACGTAGATGGCCAGCACGAAGATGGTCAGGTTGATGACGACGTGCGAGATCGCTTCCATCGTTGTCTCCTGGTTCTATTCAGATGAGGATCAGTCGAACTTGCGGATTTCCTTGATGGCATTGCGCTCGTCGAGCAGCACCACCTTGGGCTTGTAGCTGGACACCTCGGTCTCCGACATCGGCGCGTAGGTGCAGATGATCAGCAGGTCGCCGACGTGGGCCTTGCGGGCCGCCGCGCCATTGAGCGAAATGACACCCGAACCGCGCGGCGCCTTGATGACGTAGGTGGAGAAGCGTTCGCCGTTGTTGATGTTGTAGAGCTCGATGTACTCGAACTCCTTCATGTCGGCGGCATCCAGCAGGTCTTCATCGATCCCGCAAGAGCCTTCGTAATTCAGGTCGGCCTCGGTGACCGTGGCGCGGTGCAGCTTGGCCCGCAGCATGACGCGTTGCATGAGGTGGTACTCCAGGAAAGGGGGCGCGAGGTCAGGTACGCAGCAGCTGACCGTCGCGGCACATCAGACAGGCCTTGACGATGTCGTCTTCCAGATCGACATGGAACTGGCCGTCCTTGTTGATGACGAGCTTGAGGAAGTCGAGCACGTTGCGCGCGTACAGCGCAGACGCGTCGGCAGCGACCAGGGCGGGCAGGTTGGTTTCACCCACGAGGGTGACGCCATGCTTGACCACGGTCTTGCCGGCTTCCGTCAGCGGGCAATTGCCCCCCTGGGCGGCAGCCAGATCGACGATGACCGAACCTGGCTTCATGGACTTGACCATCTCCTCGGTCACCAGCACGGGGGCGGCGCGACCGGGGATGAGGGCGGTGGTGATGACCACATCGGCCTGGGCCACGCGCTTGGCGACCTCGGCCTTCTGACGGTCCAGCCAGCTCTGCGGCATGGGGCGGGCGTAACCGCCCACGCCTTCGGCGGCTTCTTTTTCTTCGGCCGTTTCATACGGCACGTCGATGAACTTGGCGCCCAGCGACTCGACCTGCTCCTTTACCGAAGGCCGCACATCGGAGGCCTCGATGACGGCACCCAGGCGCTTGGCCGTGGCAATGGCCTGCAAGCCAGCCACACCCACGCCCAGAATCACCACACGGGCCGCCTTGACGGTGCCGGCGGCAGTCATGAGCATCGGGAAAATGCGCTGGTACCTGTCGGCGGCAATCATGACGGCCTTGTAGCCCGCCAGGTTGGCCTGCGAGGACAGCACGTCCATGCTCTGTGCGCGTGTGGTGCGCGGCGCGGCTTCGAGGGCAAAGGCCGTCAGCTTCGCATCGGTCAGCGCCTGCAAGCCGTCCTTGTCAAACGGGTTGAGCATGCCCACCAGCACGGCGCCGGGCTTCATCAGCGCACGCTCGTCCGCCTGAGGCGAGCGAACTTTGAGCACCATGTCGCAACCCAGCGCGCCGGCGGCGTCGGTGATCTCGGCGCCAGCGGCCAGATAGGCTTCGTCGGTCACGCTGGCTGCCACACCCGCGCCGGACTGCACACGCAGCGTGTGGCCCTGGGCTTTCAGTTTCTTGACGGTTTCAGGAGTCACTGCCACGCGGGTTTCGCCGGCAAAGGTTTCCTGGGGTATGCCGATCAGCATACGAGTCTCCTACTGTGGTGTTCGGGTGCGGACAAATGTTTCTGGCCGGTAAACGGCACGGAACTCGCCAGCATACACAAAGTTCGCCGAGGTCACTGACCGTTTCGGTCACTGCCCCCGTACTCCAGCGCCATGCAGATCGCCGGATTGTCGCAGAATTGACTTTGTGTGTGGTCAGATCAGCCCGCGCCGACCGCGGACAGGGCCGTGCGGCACAACGCTGTCTGCTGTCTGACCGTGTCATCCAGGCTGACCAGCGCATCGGCGATGCAGCCGATCCGCTCCGTCTGTGCCTGCGTGTCACTGGCGATTTCTTCCAGTAGCACGTGTACCTGCTGAACCTGCGCCACCAGTTCTGCCATGGTTGCGCCGGCTTCCCGGGCATGCGTGGCGCCTGAGCTCATCCGGCTCACGCTGTGCTCTACCAGGCCCCGGATCTGGCGCGCGGAGCCGGCACTGTGCTGCGCAAGGGCGCGCACCTCCGCCGCCACCACCGCAAAGCCGCGGCCCTGCGGCCCCGCACGTGCCGCTTCGACGGCTGCGTTCAATGCGAGGATGTTGGTCTGAAAGGCGATCTGATCGATCACCGCAACAATCTCGGAGATCTCCCGAGAGCGTTCAGCCAGGCTCTGCATTGCCGACACCACCGCCTCAACCGCCACACCGCCCTGGGTGGCAATGTCGCTGGCGGAGCGCGACAGGTCCGCCGCCAGGCGCGCAGCATCGGCCTGTTCGCACACGGAGCCGCGTACCGTTTCCGCTTGCCGGCGCGTGACGTCGACACCGGCCTGGGCGCGTGCTGTCAGGACGTCGAGGGCACGCCAGTTGTCGACCGCGAAGGCAGCAGGCGTGGTCGCCGGGGCCGCATCAGGTGCAGCGTGGGTGATACACCCGTGTGCGGGATGCGCATCGCTGTCACGCGCGAAGGCAGGCGCCGATGGCGTCGGACGCAGGTAAGCCAGTTGCCGTCTGGCAAAACCGCACCCCAGCGCCGCGCCCAGCGCCACCCCGACCAGGGTGGACTGGACCCAGCCCTGTGCGTGCCAGGCGGCGAACACAAGCGCCACCGGCAGCCCTACCAGCATGGCGATCAACGCACACGACAGTCGAGGCAGTGCGCGAGCCTGGCGGGCGGGCATCGAAGAAACGAGTGCTGGGTGCGACATGCTTGCTCCAGTAGGCCTTGGGATGGATCAGCCGCCGGCGTGAGACCGGACTCGGGCCAGCGCGTCATCTGCCGTCTCCGGTCGTCCGAGGTAGTAGCCCTGCATCACGTCGCAGCCCTGGCAAGCCAGGAACTGTCGTTGCGCCTCGGTCTCAATGCCCTCGGCCACCAGCTCGAGCCCCAGGGCATGGGCCATTTCGATGGCGGCGCTGCAGATCGCGCGGTCATTCGCGCTGCGCTCGAGGTCCTTGACGAAGGCGCGGTCGAGCTTGATGCGCTGAATGGGCAGGGTCTTGAGATAGGCCAAAGAGGAGTAGCCGGTACCGAAATCGTCCACAGCCCAGCTCACCCCCGCCTCGCGCAGTCGGTTCATCTGCTCGATGCAACGTGCCGGATCGCGCATGGCGACCGACTCGGTCAGCTCAAGCTCCAGCGTACCGGGCGGAAGGCCGTAGGTCTGGAGGTGCGCGCTCAGGCGCTCCGGCAGGGCCACATCGTGCAACTCGTCTGCGGAGAGGTTGATGGCAATGCGCAGGTGCTTGCCCCCCGCATCCGCCCAGGTACGCCAGTGTCGGCAAGCCTCACGGGCCACCCAGTCCCCGATGTGACGGATCAAGCCTGTCTGCTCCGCCAACGGGATGAACTGGTCGGGCGGCACGGCCTCGCCTGCGCTGGTTGTCCACCGAATGAGGGCCTCGAATCCGAGCAATACACCTCCGCATGCAGCGAACTGCGGTTGAAACCGCAAGCTGAACTCCTGCTGCGGCAACGCCTGCCTGAGCTTGCTTTCCAGTGCAAAACGCTGCGCGCTCAGCGCATGCAGCTCGGGCCGGAAGGTCACCACGGCCCCCTGACCGACGGCCTTGGCGGCGTGGAGGGCGGCGTCGGCGTGGCGCATCAGCTCGGCTGCGCTCCCGCCGTGGTCCGGGTACAGGGACAGTCCAATCGATGCGGCGACATGGAGGTCGTGGTCGTGCACGCGCATGGGCTCGGCCAGCGCAGCGAGCATCTTGGCCGCCAGGGGCGCCACAACGGTCTCGTCATGCAGCTCGACAAGCAACACCACGAACTCGTCTCCGCCCAGCCTCGCTACAAGGTCGTCGCTTCGCACAGCCGCCTTCAGGCGCTGCGCAATCAGCTTGAGCACCTCATCGCCAGCCGAATGGCCCAACGAGTCATTGATGGTCTTGAACCGGTCAAGGTCTATGAACAGCAATGCCATGCCTGGGCTGCCGTCCGACCGGCGGCTCAGGCGCTGACGCAGCACGGACTGCAGCTGCTCCCGATTCGCCAGCCCAGTCAAGGTGTCATGCCACGACAGATAGTCAATGCGATCCTGGGCAAGCCGACCGTCGGTGACGTCGCAGACGAGCGCGCTCAATCTGAGCGTGGCGTCACGGCGGTCCAGGTAGCCGCGTTCTCGCAGCCACTTCGTCCGGCCGCTCGCTTCGCGCACGCGGTACTCGATTTCGTAAGGGCCGCGCTCGACCTCACGATACGCCGCCTGCAAGGTGCCACGGTCTTGCGGCTCGACCCGCGCAATGTGCGCGTCCAGATGGCGGGGCAGCTCGTCGGCGCCTCCGCCCAGTATGGCCTCGGCCCCCGGCGTCCAGTGCATGACATGCTCGGACAGCGCATACTCGAAGCCCGCCATGCGGGCGAGACTCAGGGCCTCGCGCATGCGGCGCTCGCCCGCCTCCAGCGCTTCGCGGGCGCGACGCTGGGCCGTGACATCTGCCTGCACGGCAACGAAATGACAAACCTCGCCGTCGGCGCCACGAACCGGCTGGATATTTAACTGAACCCAGTAAGGGCTGCCGTCTTTCCGATAATTAACCAACTCCGCCTGCTCAACGGGCTCGCCCGCGCGGACCTTGTCCCGGATGAGATTCAAGGTCGTTCTGCAGGTGAGCGGGCCATGCAGAAACTCGCCGGGTTGGCGCCCCACTACTTCTGAAAGCGCCCAGCCTGTGACCACGGTGTAGGCGGGGTTGACATACTCGATGCGCCGATACCGATCGGTGATGACCACCATGTTATGGGTGTGCTCCACCACCAGCCGGTACTTCGCTGCGTGGCAGCCGGCACCGCAGGCCGCTGCCGTGTCGTCGATCGGAAGCTCCACCTCTCCCCCCTTGTGCGCTTTGTCAGGACGCATCTCGCCGACCAGAAACCAACAGCCTCGCGCCGGTTTCGTTATTTGTACACGTATTGTACTTGTACAAAACGCGTATAACCGAAAAAAAACGGGGGCTTGCCACCCCGTCTCGGGGTTTGGGCGCAAACTTGGTCTTGCTGACTCCTACGACGACGGCGATTTCCTGAGGCGAGCATTTCCCTTCAGCATGGTCATTGCAATTGCTTCGCACCCCAGAGAGCGCCAACCCCTGCTGAATATGCGTGCCCTGGCGCCCCGGCCCTCGGCACTTGTCCACCATGCCCCGCACCCACAACAAGCGCCGCGTTACGCCGGAAGAACGTGATCAGTTCAGGGCCCAGCTGATTGACATTGCGCGCCGTATTTTCCTGGCCGAGGGTTACGGCGCGGTGACCATCCGCCGCGTGGCAGCAGAGGCGGGCGTCACGCCCATGGCGTTTTACTGGTACTTTGAAAGCAAGGACGCCTTGCTGACCGTCATCTGGGACGAGTTCATCAAGGATTCCGCTGAAACTTGCGCGCGCGCCGCCGATGCCGCCGGACCCGCGTCCGCGAAGGTGCTTGCATATTTCGCGACATTTCTCGATTACTGGCTGGCGCGGCGCGACCGCTTCCGTTTCATTTTCCTGAGCGATTCGCATACCGTCGACTACACGAGCCTGCGAAAGCAGTTGTTTGCGATGCCCGGCGTGAAGCAGCATTTTTCGCAATATGACGCCCTGCTGGCGCCGCTGTTCCATGGGCGCCCCGATATGACGCAACGGGTGGAACAACTGCGCACCTTGTCGATGTACCGCGTGTTCGGCTTCTTGTATTGCACGGTGGGCATCTACGACTACGACGCTGTGGAAACACGGCGCTTGCGCCAATTGGTCACGGACGAAATGGGGCGCTGCCTCGATCACTGGTGCACACACTGAGACCGGGGGGATCACATCGTCACCCGTTGGACATGATCTTGGCGGATAATGCTCGGCTCATGAACCCCGTCGATTTGCTGGAAGCCCTCTCTGCCGCGGACGCGCCCCAGTCACCTGCCAAGGTGCGCTGGAAGCCCAACGTCACCGTGGCGGCGCTGATCGAGCATGACGGCCGCTTCCTGCTGGTCGAGGAAGACACCTCGGATGGCCTGCTGCTGAACAACCCGGCAGGCCACCTGGACCTGGGTGAATCGCCCATTCAGGGCGTGATCCGCGAGACACTCGAGGAAACCGCGCGCACGTTCCAGCCGCACGGTTTTGTGGGCATGTTCATGTCGCGCTTCCGCCGCACGCGTACCGGCGAAGACGTCACCTACCTGCGGCTGGCTTTTTACGGCACCGTGTCGGAGGCCGACGCCAGCCTGCAGCTCGACGAGGGGATCGTGCGCACCGTGTGGATGACGCCGGACGAGATCCGTGCCTGCCCTGAGCGCCACCGCAGCCCGCTGGTGCTGGAGTGTGTCGAGCGCTATCTGGCTGGCGAGCGCTACCCGCTGTCGCTGCTCACGGTGCACGACAGCGTGTTCTCCGCGCCCAACTTCAACCGCGCCGCCTGAGTCGGCCCCGACCGGCTCGCCGGTCAGCCCTTGCCGTGCATCCCACCATGTCTCAGCCCCTCCACCGCGTCGTTGTAGGCCTGAGCGGCGGCGTGGATTCGGCCGTCTCGGCCTGGCTGCTGAAACAGCAGGGCCACGAGGTCATCGGCATCTTCATGAAGAACTGGGAAGATGACGACGACAGCGAGTATTGCTCGTCGCGTCAGGATTTCCTGGATGCCGCGTCGGTCGCCGACGTGATCGGCATCGAGATCGAGCACGTGAATTTCGCAGCCGACTACAAGGACCGCGTCTTCGCCGAGTTTCTGCGCGAGTACCAGGCCGGCCGCACGCCCAACCCCGATGTGCTGTGCAACGCCGAGATCAAGTTCAAGGCCTTTCTGGACCACGCGATGCGCCTGGGCGCAGAGAAGATCGCCACCGGGCACTATGCGCGGGTGCGCGGGGTGGCCGATGCCTCGTTCGAAGGCGGAGAGCGCTTCGAGCTGCTCAAGGGGCTCGACCCGCTGAAGGATCAGAGTTACTTCCTGCATCGCCTGAACCAGGCGCAGCTGAGCAAGACGATGTTCCCGGTGGGCGAGTTGCCCAAGACCGAGGTACGCCGCATTGCCGACGAGATCCGGCTACCCAACGCGAAGAAGAAGGATTCGACCGGCATCTGCTTCATTGGCGAGCGGCCGTTCCGCGAGTTTCTCAACCGCTACCTGAGCAACACCCCCGGCCCCATCAAGGACGACCGTGGCCGCAAGCTGGGCGAGCACGTCGGCCTGAGCTTCTACACGCTGGGCCAGCGCAAGGGCATCGGCATCGGTGGCGTGAAGGACAAGGGCGCTTCCCGTGGCGGCGGCGAGCACGAACCCTGGTTTGTCGCGCGCAAGGACATGACCACCAACACGCTGTATGTGGTGCAGGGGCACGACCACCCCTGGCTGCAGCAGCACACGCTAATGGCCGACGATTTGAGCTGGGTGGATGGGCGCGGGCCGACGCTGGCACAGGCAGGCGTCGGCGCCAAGACGCGCTATCGCCAGGCCGATGCGCCCTGCGAGGTGACGGCGGTGGATGCCAGGACCTTGCAGCTGCGCTTTCCGCAGGCGCAATGGGCGGTTACGCCCGGGCAATCGGCCGTGCTGTACCAGGGCGAGGTGTGCCTGGGCGGGGGCGTGATCGCGTCGGCGGCGTGATGCAAACGGGCACACTGCGCATGGATCACCCAGCGGACGACAGCGCCCCCATCGTCATCCTCGACACGAACGCCCTGCTCGACTGGCGCGTCTTCAAAGACCCCGCCGCCCAGCCCATTGTCGACGGCATCCTCAGCGGCGCGCTGCGTTGGCTCGCCTGCCCCTCGATGGAGCAGGAGTGGCACCAGGTCTGGCCGCGCAGTTACTTCCGCGACTGGCAGCCCGACCCGATGTTGACGCTGACGGTGTTCCAGCACGCGACCTTCGTGGACGAGCCGCCACGTTGCGGCTTGCGCTGCAAGGATCCTGATGACCAAGTCTTCATCGACCTGGCCATCCACGTGGGCGCACGCTGGCTGTTCAGCAAGGATGCGGCGCTGCTCAAGCTCGGCCGGCGCGCGCAGCGCCTGCATGGGGTGCAGGTGCTGCCGCTGGCCACCTGGGCCGGCACGCCCCTGCGGGATGCGGCATGATCGGCCCATGGCTGCACACACCCCTGACCCCATGAACGGGCGACGCGCCTGGCTGCGGATGGCGCCCTGGTGGCTCGCCGGCAGCGGCATCGCCTTGCTGACCGCCTGCGCCAGCGTGCTTGGCCCGCGTACGGTCGAGATCAGCCAGGCCGAGTTGCTGGACAAGCTCTCGAAGCAGTTTCCCGCCACACAGCGCCTGATGAACGTGCTGGATGTTCAGGCGCTGGCGCCCCGGCTCACGCTGCACCCCGACACCAACCGCGTGACGGCGGCCATCCCGCTGGTGGCCAAGGACCTGTTGCGCAGCCAGGAGCACAAGGGCGAGGTGGCGCTGAGCTTCGGGCTGCGCTTTGAGCCTCAGGACATGACCATCCGGCTCAAGCAGCCGAAGGTGGAATCGGCCCGCATCGCCGGGCTGCCGGCCACGCTGGAGCGGGGCCTCACCCGCGCCGCGGCTTGGCTGGCCGAAGAGCGGCTGGACAACCAGATCGTGCACCGCTTCAAGCCGGAAGACCTGCGCCGGGCCGACCGCATGGGCTATGTGGTGCACGACCTGCGTGTCACGGCCCAGGGCCTCGCGGTCGACCTGCGCCCACGCTGATCGAAACTTGTGGACAATGCGGTTTCTCCGCGTTCTCCTCGATCGAGCATCGGCATGAGCATCTTCACTGGCGACAACCGCAAGGCCTCGGCGCAGGCCTTCATCTCGGGCATCCCTTACGCGTCGGCGTCGGGCATGCGGCTGGAAGACGTCAGCGAAGGCCGCTGCAGCCTGCTTCTGCCCGCGCGCGCCACGTGGACCGGTGACAGCGAACGCAAGCTGATCCACCCCGGCTGCCTGAGCGTGCTGGCCGATACGGCCTGCGGTGTGGCCGTCGGCTGCGCGATGGAAGAACTCGAGCCTTACGCCACGCTTGACCTGCGCATGGATTACCTGCGCCCGCCGGTGGCCGAAACCGACCTGATCTGCACGGCCGAATGCCATCGGCTGTCGCGCAGCGTCGCCTTTGTGCGCGGCGAACTGCACCAGCCCGGTCAGAGCGAGCCTGTGGCCACTGTGCACGCCACTTTCATGCGCGCCACGGCCAACACGCGCCGCAAGGATGCGGGCACCGCGTCGCGCCAGCCCACACCCTCAGAAGCCGCCTCGGCACTCATCGCACCGGCCAGTGTGGAGTCGAGCAAGGTGTTCGTGTCGACCCCCGACGCCACCCCCGAAACCCTGGCGCTGCCACCGGGCCGCTCGCCTTATGTGGACTTTCTGAACATCCACCAGCAGACGCAGGTGGACGCGGGCCCGGTGTTCCGCATGCCCTTCAAGCCCGAGCTGATCGGCAACCCGGTGCTGCCAGCGCTGCACGGCGGCATCTTGGCCGGCTTCGGCGAAACGGCCATGATCCTGCACCTGGTGCAGACCAACCCGGGCATCACGGGCGTGCCGCGCGGCGTGGACTTCGCGATCGCCTACATGCGCTCGGCCAAGCCGGTGGACACCTTTGCACAATGCACCACGGTGCGCCAGGGCAACCGCGTGGCGCTGGTGATGGTGTCGCTGTGGCAGGACGACCCGTGCAAGCCGGTGGTGCAGGCCCGTGGTCACTTCCTGATGCCGCGCGACGACGCCTGAAGGGCCTCGCCAAGCGAGGGGCGGGCTCAGTAGCCCGCCATGCGGGCCGTCACCACGCGGTTCATGAAGCTGGGCGACAGCTTGGAGAGCAGTGCAAACAGCTTGGTCTGCCAGCCGACATGGGTGTGCACGGGCATGCGCGCGGCCGCCATGTTGGCCAGCCGCCAGACCGCCTCGGCCACGTCTTCGGGGCCCAGTCTCACACCCAGGGTCTGCACCGTTTTCATGCGGCTGACCTCGTCGGCCACCATGGCGGTGTTGACGAACAGCGGCAGCACGTCGACCACACGCACACCATGGCGCTGCCACTCGATGTCCAGCGCCTCGGTCAGGCTGCGTACGGCGGCCTTGGTGGCCGAGTAGCTGGCCAGTTCGGGCTGGCCGTACAAGGCCGAGGCCGAGCACATGTTGATCACGCGACTGCCTGGCGTGCGGCGCAGGTACAGCGCCGCGGCATGACACCCATTGACCACGCCCTTGAGGTTGATGTCGATAAGGCGGTGGTGGCGTGCCAGATCGGCCGCCTCGAATGGGCTGGTCACGGCGATGCCCGCGTTGTTGAGCAGCACATCCAACCGCCCGCCCGCCGCATCGGTGAAGCGGCGCAGGGCCGCATCCCAGTCCTCGGGCTGCGTCACATCCAACCGGCCCGCCACCGTTGCGGCGCCGCCGAGGCCGCGCTGCACGGCCAGCACCCCCGCTTCGTCGATGTCCCACAGGCCCACGAACCAGCCCTGGGCTGCAAACCGCTCGGCCACCGCGCGGCCGATGCCGGCGGCAGCACCGGTCACGAAAAGGGCGGGCGCTTGAGCAGGGTGCATGGGTCAACTCCAAAAGCGGCTGAGTGTGGTCAGGGGCCACCGCGTCGTCTTGACCGCAGCAGCCAGCATTTTGACATCACGCGCCAACACCCCGCATCCGGACGAACGACTGCACCGCGCGCTGACGCAGCCACTGGCGCACCTGCTCCCGCCCTGCCGCGTCCAGGTGCAGGCCGAGCTTGGTGCGGCGCCACAGCACGTCGTCGCCAGTCTGTGCCCACTCGTGCTCGACCAGGTGAAGGAGTTCCCGCTCGAACACCCCGGGGGCCACCTCGGCGCCCAGCTCAGCGCACGTGCTCGCGCCCTCCAGCAGCCGCGGAACCTCGCTGCCATAGGTGCGCGCCCAGCGCTGCAGCAGCTCGACTTCCATCCACGGGTAACGGGTCAGCAACCAGCCCAGGTACTGGCTCAGCGCCTGGCCGGGCTGCAGGGGCTCGCACATCACACCCGCGAGGTCACCACCGGGCAAGGTCGCATCGGCCGTCCACGCGCGGCGGGGCTCGCCCAACAGCGCCCCGACCTGATGGGCGGCCTGCTCGGCCAGCACACGGAAGGTGGTGAGCTTGCCGCCCCACACAGTGAGCCACGGCGCGGGTTCGGCGCGGGCCTGCAGCAGGTAGTCACGCGTCACCGCGGCTGCGTTGCCGCTGGCATCGTCCAGCAGCGGGCGCACGCCCGCGTACGACCACACCACGTCAGCGGGCTGGATCGGCCGCGCCAGGTAGCGCCCCAGTTCGCGACACAGATAGGCCACTTCGTCGCCATCGATGGCCACCCGAGCCGGGTCGTCGCGCCATTCGACATCGGTGGTGCCCACCAGCGTGTAGTGCGTCTCGTAGGGGATGGCGAAAATGATGCGGCGGTCCTGCCCCTGGAAGATGTAGGCGTGGTCATGGTCGAACAGCCGGGGCACGACGATGTGGCTGCCCTTGACCAGGCGCAGGCGTCCCGGGTTGCCCACGCCGCCCTGGCCACCCTGTCCGTGATTGCCCGGCGTCTGCACCCGCATCACCTGGCGCAGCAGGTGTTCCGCCCAGGGGCCCGCCGCATTGACCACGCTGCGCGCGCGTACGCTCACGCGCCGCACCGTGTCACCCGTGTGCGCGTCGCGGCTGAGCAGTTCGGCGCGCCAGCCATGGCCTTCGGCCGTGATGTGTGCACAGCGGGTGCGCGTCAGCACCTTGGCGCCCCGCTGCACCGCGTCGCGCGCGCAGAGCACGACCAGGCGGGCGTCGTCCACCCAGCCATCCGAGTAAACGAAGCCCTTGCGCCAGCCCGGCTGCAGCGGCCCCCCCAGCGGGCTGCGGTCCAGCGCCACGGCGTGGCTGCCTGGCAGAAACTCGCGCCGCGCGAGATGGTCGTACAGCCACAGGCCCGCGCGGATCATCCAGGCCGGGCGCATGCTGGCGTCGTGAGGCAACACGAAGCGCAAGGGCCACATGATGTGCGGCGCCGAGCGCAGCAGCACCTCGCGCTCCATCAGGGCCTTGCGAACCAGACCGAACTCGCCATACTCCAGGTAACGCAGCCCCCCGTGGATGAGCTTCGTCGATGCCGACGAGGTGTGGCTGGCGAGGTCGTCCTGCTCGCACAACAGCACGCGCCAGCCTCGGCCGGCGAGGTCGCGTGCGATGCCGACGCCGTTGATGCCACCACCCACCACCAGCACGTCGACGGTGTGGTCCGCAGGGGCAGAGACGGTGGAGGATGGGGTCGGAGACAAGGCAAACTCCCGAAAAGTGACAGAAACGCGCAAATGACAGCGCGAAGCGTATCGTATTTGATCGTTTCTTTTCGTTTTTGTCTTTGTTTTTTCGTATAACCTGCGAACTTGTCCGCGAACCAAGGCCTCACGAGGGCCACCACAGGAGACATCGCCCATGCCCGCCGCTTCCAGCTGGAGCCCCAACCCACGCCAACAGGCCCTGCTTGACGAGGTCAAGACCCGGGGCGCCGTGTCCGTGGAGCGGCTGGCCCAGCGCCTGAACGTGACGATGCAGACGGTGCGGCGGGATGTCCAGCGCCTGGCCGACGCGGGGCTGCTGCAGCGCTTCCACGGCGGCGTGAGCCTGCCGCGCGAGATGCCGCTGGGTGGCGCCTGGAAAGAACGTCAGGCCCTGCGCGCCGACGCGAAGGCGCGCATTGCCCAGTCCGTGGCAGCCGCCATTCCCGCGGGCAGCAGCCTGATGCTGGGCATCGGCACCACGGTCGAAGCCGTGGCACGCGCCCTGCTCGACAAGCCTGGCCTGACGGTGGTCACCCACAACCTGCACGTCGCCAACCTGCTAAGCGAACACCGCGAATGCAAGGTGCACATTGCCGGCGGCGTGCTCCGCGGGCGCGACAGCGCGCTCGAGGGCGAGAGCACCGTGTCCTTCCTGTCCCAGTTCCGGGTGGACTACGCCATCATCAGCACGCTGGGTGTGGACCCCGACGGCACGATGCGCGACCGCGATCTGCGCGAGCTGCCAGTCGTGCAGACCCTGATGAAGCAGGCGCGCGAATGCTGGCTGGTGGCCGATGTCAGCAAGTTCGGCGAAGCCGCGCTGGCCAAGGTCGCCCATCTGCGCGACATGCGCCGCGTGTTCACCGAAGCCCTGCCCCCGGCCCCGTTCCCGCAGATGATGCAGGAATGGGGTGTGGGCCTGACCATCGCGTCCTGACGCCTGTGCATCACCATGAGCTACCTGCTCGCCCTCGACCAGGGCACCTCCAGTTCCCGCAGCATCGTGTTCGACGCGCAAGGCCGCATCCTGGCCAGCGCGCAGCTGGAGATCCGCCAGCACTACCCCCAACCCGGCTGGGTCGAGCACGACCCGCTGGAGCTGTGGGCCACCCAGCGCGACACCGCAGCGCAGGCGCTGGCGCAGTTGCGCGCCCAGGGCCATGACCTGGCCCAGCTGCGCGGCATTGGCATCACCAACCAGCGTGAGACGGTCGTGCTGTGGCGGCGGGACACGGGCCAGCCCGTGGCGCGGGCCATCGTCTGGCAGGACCGCCGCACCGAAACACGCTGCGCGCAGATGCGTGAGGCCGGCCTGGGCGAGCAGGTCCGCCGCAAGACCGGGCTGGTGATCGACCCTTACTTTTCAGGCACCAAGCTGGCCTGGTTGCTCGACCATGTTGACGGCGCCCGCGCCGCGGCCGAGCAGGGCGAACTCGCCTTCGGCACGGTCGACAGCTGGCTGCTGTGGCAGCTGACGGGCGGGCGCGTGCACGCCACCGATGTCAGCAATGCGTCGCGCACGCTGCTGTTCAACATCCACACCCAACAGTGGGACGACGAGTTGCTCGCGCTGCTCAACGTGCCACGCAGTGTCCTGCCTGAGGTGCGGCCTTCCAGCCATGTGTTCGGCGAGGTGCCGCCCGCGGTGTGGGGCGACAGCCCGGACGGCGTGCCCGTGCTGCCGGTGGGCGGCATCGCGGGTGACCAGCAGGCCGCACTGTTCGGGCAGGCCGGCTTCGAAGCGGGCCTGGCAAAGAACACCTATGGCACGGGCTGCTTCATGTTGATGCACACCGGCCAACAGGCGCGCGAGTCGGCCAACGGCCTGCTGGCCACGGCAGCCGCGCAGGTGGGCGCGCAACCCGCCTACGCCATGGAAGGCAGCGTGTTCATCGGCGGCGCCGTGGTGCAGTGGCTGCGCGACGGGTTGCAGGCCATCCGCGCAGCCAGCGAGGTGCAGACGCTGGCCGAAAGCGTGCCCGATTCGGGCGGCGTGGTGTTCGTGCCGGCCTTCACCGGCCTGGGTGCGCCCTACTGGCACAGCGAGGCGCGCGGCGCCATCCTGGGCCTGACCCGGGGCAGCACGGTGGCCCACATCGCCCGCGCAGCACTGGAATCCGTCGCCTTCCAGAGCGCGGCACTGCTGCAGGCCATGAGCCGTGACGCCGAAGCCGCGGGCGGCCGTGCGGTCAGCGAGTTGCGCGTGGATGGCGGCGCCTGCGTCAACAACCTGCTGATGCAGTTCCAGGCCGACCTGCTGGGCATTCCTGTCGTGCGGCCCAAGGTGGTCGAGACCACGGCGCTGGGCGCGGCCTATCTGGCCGGGCTGGCGACCGGCGTCTACCCCGACACCACGGCCATTGCCCGTCTGTGGCAGGCCGACCGCACCTTCTACCCCACGCTGTCGCGCGAGCGCGCGGCCGAGCGCATGGCCGAATGGGAGCGCGCGGTGCGGCAGGCCTGCACCCACTGAGCGAGGCCATCGATGTCTGCCCGGATCGGCACCCTGCAAGGGGTGCGCCGCAAGGTGGTGCACGCCACGCTCTATGAAGCCATTGCCGTGGCGGTGGTCACCGTGGCGGTCATGCTGTTCACCGACAAGGGGCTGGCCCACGCGGGCAGCCTGGCCCTGGCCACCTCGGTGGCGGCCGTGAGCTGGAACATGGTCTTCAATGCGCTGTTCGAAGCGTGGGAGCGACGCCAGGCCGACCGGACGCGCACGGTCCGTCGCCGCGTGGCGCATGCCATCGGTTTCGAAGGCGGCCTGGTGCTGCTGACGGTGCCCTTGATCGCCTGGTGGCTGGACATGAGCTGGTGGGCCGCGCTCGTGGCCGACATCGGCCTGGTCGTGTTCTTTTTGTTCTACACCTTCTGCTTCAACTGGGTGTTCGACCACGTGTTTGGCCTGCCGGCCAGCGCCGCCCCTTCGCCCTGAACCAGGCGTTTTCACGGAGGGGGGCTGTCGCCCAAACCGCCCGGGCTGTCGCGCAGACTGCCGCGCCTGCCGGCGCCGGCCGCTAGCATCGGTACTTTGCCGTACCGCTCGCTCATCCTCCCATGCCCGCACCGTTGACGCCATCGTTCGAGATCCAAGGACCGGATGGGCACCTTGCCGTCCGGCAGTGGGGCCAGCCCGGCCGCCCGGTGGTGTTGTGCGTGCATGGCTACCCCGACAACAGCAGCAAGTGGGAGGCCGTGGCCGACTTGCTCGCGCGCGACTTCCACGTCGTGGCGTACGACGTGCGTGGCGCTGGCCAATCGTTCAAGCCCGGTCGCACGGATGCCTACGCGCTGCCCCGGCTCACCGAAGATTTTCGGGCGGTGATCGACGTGGTCAGCCCGCATGCACCCGTCCATCTGGTCGGACACGATTGGGGCTCGGTGCAATGCTGGGAGTTCGTGACAGACCCGAGCCTGAAAGGGCGCATTGCGTCGTACACCTCGTGCTCGGGCCCCTGCCTGGACCACGTCGGCCACTGGATGCGCGACCGCTTGCGCCGGCCCAGCCCGCGCGGCCTGGCACAGGTGGCCGTGCAATTGGTCAAGAGCTGGTATGTCTACCTGTTCCATCTGCCGTGGCTGCCCGAGTTGCTGTGGCGCGGGGTGTTCGGCCGCCAGTGGCACCTGTTCATGCGCTGGCTCGAGCGCACCCCCGTGCCGCCTCGCGACGGTCAGACCGAAGACGGCCTGTTCGGCGTGAACCTGTACCGGGCCAACTTCCTGCCCCGGCTGCTGCGGCCCGGGCTTCGCGTGGCCCATGCGCCGGTGCAGGTGCTGGTACCCACGGGCGACCACTTCGTCAGCCCCGCGCTGAGCGAGGACCTGGGCCGCTGGGCCCCGGCGCTGCGCCGGCGCGAACTGGATGCCGGTCACTGGATCACATTGAAGCACCCCGAGCTGTTTGCGCGGGCGGTACGCGAGTTCATTGCTGCCTGAGGCGCGATCAGGCGCTGTCGGGCTTGATCACGGAAGGGATCTGGCGGCCCAGCACCTGGGCCGAGGTGACACCCATGGACACGTAAATGCTGGTGAGGCCATCCATGCCCACCTCTGCCGGCGCCACCCACGCTTCAGGCACATAGAGCAAGCCACCACCCACGGGCACGGGCGCCGTGGGCACCAGCACGGCCAGGTAGTTCTGGCCATCGAGCTGGACGGGATCGGGCGTGGACAGCAGGCCCAGCACCTTGACCCCTCCCGGCCCGCCGAAGCTGCACCAGACCGGGCTCATCGACTTCAGGCCGTCCTCGTCACGCTGGCTGAGCATGTCGACAAAGCGGCTGATCAGGTCATACACGTTGCGAACCAGCGGGATGCGCCGCACCACCCCGTTGACCAACCTCGCCAGGCCGCGCTGCAGTTCGGCTTCGACCAGCAGACCCAGGGCGAACACCCCCAGCACGATGATGAGTGCGCCCAGCGCGTAACCGAGCAGCGTGGAGTCTGACAGTCCGATGCCCAGTTGCACAAAGACCTGACCCACCAGGCTGTTGGGACCCAGCCAGTCATACAACAGCCGCCCCAACCAGATGAACACCGCGGCGGTGACGAACAAGGGCAAAGCCGCCAGCAGGCCCGTCACGAAGGTGCGGGTCAGCTCGCGGAAAGAGCGCTTCATGGGCATGAACAGGCCGATACAACGACACGGCAACACTGCCGCCCCGCATTATCGCGATCCCGCGCACAGGCCAGGGTGATCCGGCAACCCGATTCTTTCCCGCATATACATTTGTACAATAGTATTTTGCCGAGGGCGGAACGCCGCTTGCCAGCCGATCCACTGCCCCTTGTTCAGGAAGGAGACCCCATGTGCGGTTTTGTCGGCGTGAGACGCTTTGACGGACGCGCCCCCGATGCAGCGTTGCTGCAGCGCATGTCCCAGGTGATCGCGCCCCGGGGACCCGATGCGCATGGATTGATCATCCAGGGCCCCTTCGGGGTCGCGCATCGCCGGCTCAAGGTCATCGACCTGAGCGAGACCGCGCAGCAGCCCATGGTCGACATGGCGCTGGGGCTCACGCTGGTGTTCAACGGCTGCATTTACAACTACCGCGAGCTGCGCGAAGCCTTGCAGGCGCGGGGTTACACCTTCACGTCCAGCGGCGACACGGAGGTCGTCCTCAAGGCCTTCCACGCATGGGGCCAGGGCGCCTGGGCGCGCCTGCACGGCATGTTTGCCGTCGTGGTGCACGAGCGAGACAGCGGGCGCATCACGCTCGCGCGAGACCGATTCGGCATCAAGCCGCTGTACATCGCGCAAACGCCGGGCGGGGTGCGCTTTGGCTCGTCCCTGCCCGCGCTGCTGTGCGACCCGGAGGTGGACCGCACCATCGACACCATGGCGCTGAATCACTACCTGTGCTGGCATGCGGTCGTGCCGCCACCGCTGACGCTGCTGAAGGGCGTCCGCAAGTTGCCGCCAGGCAGCAGCCTGGTGATCGACGCTGAAGGCCAGGGCGATCTCCACACCTGGTGGCAGCTGAAGGTCGAGGCCGATCCGGCCCTGGCGCGCTTGCCTGCCGAGGAACGTGAATCGTTGGTTGAACAGGCGCTGCGGACGGCGGTGCGACGCCGCACGGTGGCCGACGTACCGGTCGGCGTGCTGCTGTCCGGCGGGGTGGACTCCAGTCTGATCGTCGCTTTGCTGGCCGAGGCCGGTCAGATGGGGCTGCAGACCTTCTCCATCGGCTTTGATGCTGCTGGCGGGGAAGCAGGTGACGAGTTCCACTACTCCGATCTCGTGGCCCAGCGCTTCGACACCGAACATCACCGCATCCACATCCCGTCTTCCGAGCTGATGGACGCTCTGCCGGCGACCATCGCCGCCATGTCGGAGCCCATGGCGAGTTACGACAACGTGGCCTTCTACCTCTTGTCGCAGGCGGTGTCCCGTCACACCAAGGTCGTGCAAAGCGGCCAGGGTGCCGACGAGGTGTTTGCCGGCTACCACTGGTATCCCCAGCTGGCCGAGGTGCCGGTCGAGCGGGCGGCGGCGGCGTACGAGCAAGTCTTCTTCGACCTCTCGCCGGCGGCGTTGCAGGCACTGCTGAGGCCCGAGGTCTTGTACCCGGACGCCAGCCAGGCCTATGTCGCGCAGCACTTCCGCAGCATCGGAGGCAGCAGCGTGGAGAAGGCCCTGCATCTGGACACCACCGTGATGCTGGTTGACGACCCGGTCAAGCGCGTGGACAACATGACGATGGCCTGGGGCCTGGAAGCGCGGGTGCCCTTCCTGGACCATGAGCTGGTCGAACTGGCCGGACGGCTGCCCGTGGCCGACAAGCTCCATGACGGGGGCAAGGGGGTGCTCAAGGCCATTGCACGCCGTCATCTTCCCCGCGAGGTGGTGGACCGCCCGAAGGGCTACTTCCCCGTGCCCATCCTCAAGCACATCGACGGGCCGGTGCTGGAGTTGGTGCGCGACGCGCTGCACAGCAGGGCTGCGCGCGAACGTGGCCTGTTCCAGCCGCACGCCATCGAAGCCATGCTGGCCCGCCCCGACCAGCAGCTCACGCCGCTGCGTGGCTCGCGCCTGTGGCAGGTCGGGCTGCTGGAGATGTGGCTGCAAGCCCATGCCATCTGACACATCCATGACCTCTCCGACCATGACCCCAACCATCATCGACTGCGGCTGGGGCCGCCTGCTCATGGGCCAGACCTTCGCTTCTCAGCGAGATCTGGTGGAGGCCCTCGTGGCCGAGGCGCCGCAGCAGCGTGACGTGGCGCTGTACGCCCCTGACCCCCACGTGCTGGTGGCACTGGCACCCCAGCAACTCTTTCTGGACCCGTCACATACCTATCGCCTGCCGGTCGCAGCGGCGCAGGGCTGGAACCACCCCCGCAGCGGCCCTGGCTGGCGTGTGCGGCCGGCGAGCGCAGCGGACGAAAGCGATGTGAACCGCATCCTGTGCGCCCGGCACATGGTGCCGGTGTGGCCCGGCTTCCTGAACCAGGCCGTTGACGACCCCGCCTTGTGCATCCTCGTCGCCGAGGAAACCGAGGCGAAACGGGTTGTGGGGGTGGTCACCGGCGTCGACCATGTGGCGGCTTGCGGAGACAGCGAGCGCGGCTGCAGCCTGTGGTCGCTGGCCGTCGATCCGCAATGCGTGCGCAACGGCATCGGCCTGGCGCTCGTGAGCGAGCTGGCCAGCCGCTTCCACGCACGCGGGTTGCAGCACATGGACCTGTCGGTCATGCACGACAACCAGCAGGCCATCGCGCTGTATGAGAAGCTCGGCTTCGAGCGCGTGCCCATCTTCTGCGTCAAGAACCGCAACCCGATCAACGAGACGCTCTATGTCGGCCCTGACAGCGATGAAGGACTGAACATCTACGCCAAGATCATCGTCAAGGAGGCACGCCGACGCGGCATCCACGCCGAGGTGCTCGATGCCGAACACGGCTACTTCCGACTCAGCCTGGGCGGGCGCAGCATCACCTGCCGGGAGTCGCTGTCGGAGCTGACCACCGCCGTGGCCATGAGCCGCTGCGACGACAAGCGCGTCACGCGGCGCGTGCTGGCACGCGGTGGCGTGCGCACGCCCGAGCAGCTTGTGGTGGGCTGTCCCGACGCGCTGGAGGCCTTTCTGGTTCGACACCCTCGCGTCGTGGTCAAACCTGCACGCGGAGAGCAAGGCAAGGGCATCTCCGTGGACCTTTGTGGCGTGGCTGCCGTATCACGGGCCGTCGAGGGCGCGCGCCGCTACTGCGATGACGTGATCGTCGAGGAGATGGTGGCCGGACAGGATCTGCGCATCGTGGTGATCGACCACCATGTGGTCGCAGCAGCCACCCGCCAGCCGGCCTGCGTCGTGGGCGATGGCGCCCATGACATCCGCACGCTGATCGAGCGCCACAGCCGCCGGCGTGAAGCCGCCACCCATGGCGAAAGCCGCATCCCGATGGACGAGGAGACCACACGCTGTGTCGTGGCCGCCGGCTTCACACTCGACAGCGTGCTGCCTGCCGGCCAGGTGCTGGCCGTACGCAAGACGGCCAACCTGCACACGGGCGGCACCATCCACGATGTGACGGCTCAGCTGCACCCGCACCTGCGCGACGTGGCCGAGAAGGCCTCGCGCCTGCTTGACATCCCGGTCGTGGGCTTCGACTTCATGGTGCCCGACGTGGCAGGCGACACCTACTGGGTCATCGAGGCCAACGAACGACCCGGGCTGGCCAACCACGAGCCCCAGCCCACGGTGCAGGCCTTTGTCGACTTGCTGTTCCCCCAGACCCGGGCCAGCCCGCCTGGCCTGTCGCCCACATGAGCGCCCTCGCCATCAACCCCGCCTACCTGCAGTCGGTGCTGCGCCGGCTGCTCGAGACCCCGAGCCCATCGGGCATGACCGATGCCGTCGTGCGGCTGGTGTGCGAGCTGCTCGACGAGCTGGGCATCAGCTACCAGCTCACCCGCCGGGGCGCGATTCGGGCGGTGCTGCCCGGCAAGCGCAGCCGGCCCAAACGCGCCATTGCGAGCCACCTCGACACGCTCGGGGCCATGGTCAAGGCACTCAAGCCCAATGGCCGCCTGGCCATCTCGCCCATTGGCTTTTGGTCGTCGCGCTTTGCCGAGGGCGCCCGCGTGACCGTCTACTGCGACCACCACAATCTGCGCGGCACGGTGTTGCCGCTCAAGGCCTCGGGCCACACCTTCAACAAGGAGATCGACACCCAGCCGGTGGACTGGCAGCAAGTGGAAGTCCGGCTCGACGAGCGCGTGGCCAGTGTGGCTGACCTGATGCACCTGGGCGTGCGGGTCGGCGACACGATTGCCCTGGACACCGGCACCGAGTTCTGTCCCAACGGCTTCATCAACTCGCGCTACCTGGACGACAAGGCGGGGGTGGCGAGCATGCTGGCGGCGGCCGAGGCCATCGTGCGCGAAGGCGCCGCGCTGCCGCTCGATGTGCTGCTGCTGTTCACCATCTCGGAAGAGGTGGGCGTGGGCGCCTCGCACGTGCTGCACGGCGGCGATGTATCCGAACTGATCTCGGTCGACAACGGCACGGTGGCCGAGGGCCAGAACACGTCGGAATACGGGGTCACCATCTCGATGATGGACAGCAGCGGGCCGTTCGACTGGCACCTCACACGCCACCTGCTGAACCTGTGCCGACTGCATGCCATCGACCACGCGCGCGATGTGTTTCGCTACTACCGCAGCGACGCCGCATCCGCCGTCGAAGCCGGCAACGACATCCGCACCGCCTTGCTGTGCTTCGCCTGCGACGCCTCCCACGGTTACGAGCGCACGCATGAAGACTCGCTGCTGGCGCTCGGCCGGCTGCTGGCCGCCTACATGCTCAGCCCGCCCTTGTTCGAGCGCGACCGTGAGCCCATGGGGCCGCTGGGCGACTTCCCACCCGCCGACGCGCAGATCACGCCCGAGTGAGGGCGACGTGTCAGACCAGCCTGCTGACAACACGCTGTCAGCAGCCTCGGCGCACGATGGGCACGCCATTCACCACACATGCAAAGGAGTGCACGACATGACTGACACCACCATCCACCACGCGGCCAGCTGGTTCGAGATCCCCGTCAGCAACCTGGCCCGAAGCCAGGCGTTCTACGAAACGCTGCTGGGCGTCAAGCTGACCCCGATGACGTGCAGCGGCGAGACGCTGGCTGTCTTTCCCGGCGACGAGCGCCATGGCGTGCGCGGCGCCTTGCTGGCGGCAGACCAGGTCGCGCCGCAGCGAACCGGCGTGACGCTCTACCTCAACGCGGGCAACACGCTGGCGCCGGTGCTGGCACGCGCCGTCCAGCAAGGCAGCGAAGTGCTCACGCCGCGCACCGTGCTGCCCGATGGCGGCGGCTGCTTCGCCCACATCACCGACCCAGACGGCCAGCGCATCGGCCTGTACGCGCTGGACTGACGCCGAGCCAGGGGGCGATGGCTGCGGGCCACTGAACAGCTGCGACACTGAGCGCATGCGACGCGCCGACCGCCTCTTTCAGTTGCTGCAGCTCATCCGCGGACGCCGGCTGTCCACGGCAGGCTGGCTCGCCCAGCGGCTGGAGGTGTCGGTGCGCACCGTATACCGCGACGTGGCCGCCTTGCAGTCGCAAGGCGTGCCCATCGACGGCGAAGCCGGCGTGGGCTACCGCATCGGCGCCGGCTACAGCCTGCCGCCCCTCATGTTCACGCCGGAGCAAGCCCAGGCCCTGGCAGCCTCGGTGCGCATCGCCGCCGGTCGCCTCGATCCGGAGCTGGCGCAGCAGGCCGAGGAGGCCCTGGGCACGCTGCTCAGCGTGCTGCCCAGCCGCAGCCGTACCGCCGCAGACCGCCTGCCGCTGCATGCGCCCGCGCGCCCGCACACGGCCCTGACGCTGGAGCGCCTCGGACACCTGCGCCGGGCGATCGACGGCCGTCGCCTGGTGCATCTGGGGTATGCCGATGCCTCGGGCCAGGCCAGCCAGCGTTGCGTCCGCCCGCTGGCGTGCTTTTGCTGGGACACCGTTTGGACACTGTCGGGCTGGTGCGAACTGCGCGACGGCTTTCGTCACTTCCGTCTCGACCGGATCCAGACCCTGGTCGTGGACGAACGGTGTTTCACCGACGAGCCGGGCAAGACCCTGGCCGACCTGTTCCGGGCGGTGTGCGACACGCCGCGCACCGCCGGGGCCGCTGGCGGCTTCCTATAATCGCCGGATTCCCTGTCTCAGGTCGGGGCCTTCCATGAAGATGAAGGCGCCGGCCTGATTCTGTCTTGGCGACCCGGCGTCGCCTGTCGCACGACACGTCCCATGAGCGCACAAAACGAATCCCAGACCTACGACCCGCGCGCCGTCGAAGCGCGCGCCCAGCAACACTGGGCGGACGCGGACGCCTACCGGGTCACCGAGGACACGTCCAAGAAGGCGTTCTACGCCTGCTCGATGCTGCCCTACCCCTCGGGCAAGCTGCACATGGGTCACGTGCGCAACTACACGATCAACGACATGCTCACGCGCTACCTGCGCATGAACGGTCACAACGTGCTGATGCCCATGGGCTGGGACGCGTTCGGTCTGCCGGCTGAAAACGCCGCGCTCAAGAACAAGGTGCCGCCCGCCGCCTGGACCTACGACAACATCGCCTACATGAAGAAGCAGATGAAGGCGATGGGGCTGGCGATCGACTGGTCGCGCGAGATCGCCACCTGCCAGCCCGAGTACTACAAGTGGAACCAGTGGCTGTTCATCAAGATGCTGGAAGCCGGCATCTGCGAACGCCGCACCCAGACGGTGAACTGGGACCCGGTCGACCAGACCGTGCTGGCCAATGAGCAGGTGATCGACGGCAAGGGCTGGCGCTCGGGCGCGCCGGTCGAAAAGCGCGAGATCCCCGGCTACTACCTGAACATCACCAAGTACGCCGACGAGCTGTTGAGCGCCGTGGCCAACCCCGAGGACAAGAACTACCTCGCCGGCTGGCCCGAGCGCGTGCGCCTGATGCAGGAGAACTGGATCGGCAAGTCCGAGGGTGTGCGCTTTGCGTTTGCGCACGACATCAAGGACGCCTCGGGTGCATTGATCAACAACGGCCAGCTGTGGGTCTTCACCACCCGCGCCGACACCATCATGGGCGTGACCTTCTGCGCCGTGGCGGCCGAGCACCCGCTGGCGCTGCACGCCGCTGCCACCAAGCCCGAAGTGCAGGCCTTCATCGACGAGTGCAAGACCGGCGGCACCACCGAAGCCGAGCTGGCCACCCAAGAGAAGAAGGGCGTGCCCACGGGCCTGTTCGTCACGCACCCCCTCACCGGCCAGCAGGTCGAGGTGTGGGTGGGCAACTATGTGCTGATGTCCTATGGCGACGGCGCCGTGATGGGCGTGCCGGCCCACGATGAGCGCGACTTCGCGTTTGCCAAGAAGTACGGCATCGCGATCCAGCAGGTCATCGCCGTGGACGGCGAAAGCTTCTCGACTGACGCCTGGCAAGAGTGGTATGGCGACAAGCAAAAAGGCCAGTGCGTCAACAGCGGCGTACTCGATGGCCTGGGCTACAAGGACGCCGTCAACAAGGTCGCCGAACTGCTCATCGCCAAGGGCGTGGGCGAGAAGAAAACCACCTGGCGCCTGCGCGACTGGGGCATCAGCCGCCAGCGCTACTGGGGTACACCCATCCCCATCATCCACTGCGCCGACTGCGGCCCGGTGCCGGTGCCCGAGAAAGACCTGCCCGTGCGCCTGCCGGAAGACGTGGTGCCCGATGGCAGCGGCAACCCCCTCAAGCAACGCCCCGACTTCCTGAACGTGGCCTGCCCCAAGTGCGGCAAGCCCGCCCAGCGCGAAACCGACACGATGGACACCTTCGTGGACTCGAGCTGGTACTTCCTGCGCTACACCTGCGCCGACAACCACGGCGCCATGGTCGATGAGCGCACCAACTACTGGATGGCCAACGGGGGCATGGACCAGTACATCGGTGGCATCGAACACGCCATCCTGCACCTGCTGTATGCGCGCTTCTGGACCAAGGTCATGCGCGATCTGGGGCTGGTGAAGGTGGACGAGCCCTTCAAGAAGCTGCTCACCCAGGGCATGGTGCTCAACCACATCTACAGCCGTCGCACGGCCAAGGGTGGCAAGGAGTACTTCTGGCCACACGACGTCGAACACGTGATGGACGACGCCGGCAAGGTCATTGGCGCCAAGCTCATCAACGAAGTCGACAGCGCCGACGGCAAGCTGCCCGCAGGCACCGCCATCGACTATGAAGGCGTGGGCACCATGTCGAAGTCGAAGAACAACGGCATCGACCCCCAAGAGCTGATCGAGAAGTACGGCGCCGACACGGCGCGTCTGTACACCATGTTCACCGCGCCGCCCGAACTCACGCTCGAGTGGAACGACGCCGCCGTGGAAGGCAGCTACCGCTTCCTGCGCCGCGTCTGGAACTTCGGCATGAAGCTGCGCGCCCTGCCGGATGCCGGCACGGTGGTGGCCACGCGCGGCGCCACCTCGCTGGGCGATGTCGCCTTCGGCAAAGAGGCCAAGGCCCTGCGGCTGGAGATCCACACCGTGCTCAAGCAGGTGGACTACGACTACCAGCGCATGCAGTACAACACCGTGGTCTCCGGCGCGATGAAGATGCTCAATGCGCTGGAAGGCTTCAAAGCCACCGACACGGCCGATGGCCAGGTCGCCCTGATCGAGGGCTTCGGCATCCTGGTGCGTGTGCTGTACCCGGCCACACCGCACCTGGCCCACGCGCTGTGGAGCGAACTGGGTTACGCTGGCCCGCTGGGTGACCTGCTGGACGCGCCCTGGCCGCAAGTTGACGCGTCGGCCCTGGTGCAAGACGAGATCGAGCTGATGCTGCAGGTCAATGGCAAGCTGCGTGGCGCCATCAAGGTCAGCCCGCAGGCCGACAAGGCCGCCATCGAAGCGGCCGCCCTGGCCAGTGAGGATTTCGCCAAGTTCAGCGAAGGCAAGGCGCCCAAAAAGGTCATCATCGTGCCAGGCCGCCTGGTCAATCTGGTCGTCTGAGCACCGCCGTCGGTCTAAGGTCCAACCCCATGCAACGCCGCCACCTCCTGTCTCTGCTCGGCGCCTCGTCGCTGTTGCCGCTGGCCACCCTCGCGGGGTGTGGGTTCCAGCTGCGGCGGCCCCGCGCCATGGCCTTCCAGTCCATTCAGCTCACCGGCTTTCAGGCGGCATCGCCCCTGGCCACCGAGCTGGCGCGCGAACTCGAGGCCAGCGGCGTCAGCGTGGTCGACAGCGTGGCCCAGGCCGCACAGCGCACAGGTGGCGGGCAAGTGCCCGTCGGCCACCTCGTGTTCGAGGCCATGCGCGACACGCAGGACCTGACCGTGGCCACCAAGACGGCCTATGGCCAGGTGCGCAGCATCACCGCGCGCAACCGCCTGCGCTTTCAGGTCAAGCGTGCCGACGGCAGCGTGCTGCTGGCCCCGGCCGACATCGCGCTGGACCGCGACCTGAGCTACAACGAGCAGGACGCGCTGGCCAAGCAAAACGAGTCCGAAGCGCTCAACCGCGCCATGCAGACCGACATCGTGCAGCAGGTGCTGCGTCGCCTGGCGGCGATCCGGGCCGAGCAGCTGCCTTGGCCCGAACCGGCGCCCCAGGGCGCGCCCACCGCCGCCCCAGCGTCTGCGGCCTCCCAGCGCTGAGCCCGCATGCAGCTTCGCCACGATCAGCTGAGCGCCCACCTGGCCAAAGGCCCGTTGAAGGCGGTCTACACGCTGCATGGCGACGAGCCGCTGCTGCAACAGGAAGCGGGTGACGCCATCCGCGCCGCCGCGCGCGCCGCTGGCTTCACCGAGCGCCAGGTCCACACCGTGGCGGGTGCCCATTTCGACTGGTCAGGCCTGATCGGCGCGGCCAGCGAGATGTCGCTGTTCGGCGACCGTCAGCTCATCGAGATCCGCATCCCGTCGGGCAAGCCCGGCAAGGATGGCTCCGAGGCCCTGCAACGCTACTGCGAAGCCGCTGCCGGCAACGACGGGCTGCTGACCATGGTCAGCCTGCCTCGGCTGGACAAGCAGCAGCAAAGCAGCGCGTGGTTCACCGCGCTCGATGGTGCAGGCCTGAGCGTGCGCTGCGACCCGATCGAGCGTCAGGCCCTGCCGATGTGGATCGCACAACGCCTTGCGGCCCAGGGCCAGCAGGTCGAGGGCGGTGAAGCCGGTCAGCGCACGCTGGCCTTTTTTGCAGACCGGGTCGAAGGCAACCTGCTGGCCGCGCATCAGGAAATCATCAAGCTGGGCCTGCTGCACGGACCGGGCACGCTGACAGCCGAGCAGATCGAGGCCGCCGTCGTGGACGTGGCGCGCTTCAATGTCTTCAAGCTCAGCGAAACCGTGCTGTCGGGCCACATCGACCGCACCTTGCGCATGCTCGAAGGCCTGGAGGCCGAAGGCGAGGCTGCCGTGCTGGTGCACTGGACACTGAGCGAAGACATCCTCACGCTGCAACGCGCCCGCCGCGGGCTGGATGGCGGCAAGCCGCTGCCCATGGTGCTGCGTGAGTTGCGCGTGTGGGGCCCCCGCGAGCGCCATTTCGAGCGCATCCTGCCCCGCATCAAGCCAGCCGCGGTCAGCCGCCTGCTGGCCTCGGCCGCCGCGGTCGACGGCGTCATCAAGGGCCTGCGCCACCCGCAGTGGCCGGCCGACCCCTGGGAAGCCATCCGGCGCCTGGCCGTGCAGCTCAGCCGCGCGGTGGCCTGAACGCCGCACGCCGCTCCTTCCCTCGCCCTCTCGCCCCCGCAAACCCGGGGTCGAAAACGCCCTTCTGCGCCCTTCGGTGCAGGAAAGCCCGCGGGCCACGCGCCGCGCGACGTCTCTATAGTCCGAAAGCAGATGGCACACGTTCGACGGTGAACGTGCCGACAACAGAAGTACCGCGTTGTGTCCCACCCTGACCACCTCCCGCTGAACCGTTCCGAACACCTGTACTGGGCCGGTGAAGGGCTCTACGGCCCGGTCAACATGGCATTCATGCTGCGGTTCGCGGGGCCGGTGGCCGAGGCAGATGTGCGCCGCAGCCTGCGTGCCCTCGTCAGCGCCTACCCCCGCCTGCGCGGCGTGATCCAACCCGGCTGGGTGCGCCACCACCTGCGCATCCTGCCGGACAACCCCCATGTCGACCTGCTGTTTGCCGACGCCTACCGCGTGCAACCCGGCGTCGACCCGTCCAACCTGAAGGCGCTCGAAGCGTTTCACGGACCCTTTCTCAACGAGCCCATGCCACTGGAGCGTGGCCTGCCGTGGCGGGCCCGCTTTTTCCCGCATGACGCGACGCCGGCGCTGATGTTCTCGGTGCATCACATCGCGGGGGACGGCCGCTCGATGATCGATGCGTTGTGCGGCCTGATGGCGGCGCTCAATGGCCATACACCGGCCGCATGCCCGCTGGACGCACCCTCCATGCTGCCGGCCGTCCTGCCTCAGCGTTGGCAGGACTGGCCTGCCAGCATCGCGGCCTGGTGGCGCAACACCCAGGCCGTCAAACAGTTCATGCAGACGCGCCGAGTCGTCAGCCTGGCCACCCACCGCTCCAACGAGTTTGCGCCCACGCAGGTTCATCACTGTGACCTGCAGACGCCACCCCAAACCCTGCGACGGATCGCCAAGGCCATGGGCACCACCAGCAACACCTTGCTGACGGCGATGCTGGCCGAAGCCTTTCTCTCACTGGCCCATGACGACCCGAACGCGGTCGCGGCCATCCGCATCTCCGTGGACCTGCGTCGCTACTTCCCTCAAGGCCGCGCACCGCGCTTCGGCAACCATGTGGCCACGATGGTGGTGAGAGCCCGCCGCCAGCCCGATCTCGCACATCAGGTGGCCGACATCGATGCCCAGGCCAAAGCCGGCCTGGCCAGCTTCGAACAGCGGCAGCATGCGCTGCCCTTGCTGTTCTATGAATGGCTGCCCCTGATGGGCAAGACCTTGTACAGCCGCATGCTGATCGCCTTCAAGCGGCGCGGCAAACTCGACGATGTCAGCTGCCACTTCACCAACCTGGGTGACACCGACGCCATTCATCCCGAGGGGGCTGGCGTGCGGCTTGCCCACATGTGGCCCGCGACAAACAGCACCGGCCTGCTGGTGGCCACCGGCAGCCTGGCTGGACGGCAGTTCATGGTGCTCAGCCACCCACAGGACGAGATCCCCGCCGAGGCGGTGCACCAGTTCAGTGCGCGAGTGGATCGCCAGCTGCAAGCACTCGAGACGCTGCGTGCTGCGGCGTGACAGGCAGCACAAAAAGGGCGGGATTGCGCCCGTTCTCGCGGCCTCGCCCCTTCATGGAACCGCCATCATGGCCGAAAGCAAGGCGTCGGCTGTTCTTGACGCCCCAGATGGTGTGTTCCATGGTCACCCTGCCCGCCCCTCCTGCCCGCCCCTCGTTTGCTGTTCCACGATCGGCCTCACGGCAGCCGGAGGAGGTGGCCACGCCCGCTCCAGAAGCGCCAGCTAACTCCACGACGCCAGCCGGCCACGCCGACTGGCTGAGCGCGGCCATGGCCGCCTGGCTCGCACCCGCCAGTCACGATCTGCCCCCCACTCAACAGGCGGGTGACCGCTGAGCGGCGCCGTGCCATGATGCCTGCATGCTGCCGTTTCTGAACCCGCACCGGCTCCAGACCCGCATCGTCGCGATGTTCCTGGGGCTGCTGCTGATCATTCAGGCGGTCAGCTACTGGTTCGTGCAACGCAGTGTCGATGCCAACGCCCGACGCGCGATCCAGGCCGAACTGCAAACCGGCGAGAAGGTCTTTCTGCGCCTGCTCGAACAGAACAACGAGCGGCTGGCCCAGGCCACCCGCGTGCTCGCCAGCGATTACGGCTTTCGCGCAGCCATTGCCAGCAACGATGCCGAAACCATGCTGTCGGCCCTCGAGAACCATGGGGAGCGCATCGACGCCAGTCTGGCGCTGTTTGCCGACCCCGAGTTTCGACTGCAGGCGGCCACGGGCGAGCAGCCCGCGCGCTTTCTGGAGGCCGTCCGGCGCTATGCGCTGAGCGCCGACCACGACGGCACCCAACGCCATCAGGTCGAACTGATTGATGGGCAGCCATATCAGATCGTGGCGGTTCCGGTGCGTGCACCTGCCGTGATCGGCTGGGTGGGCATGGCCTTCCGGCTTGATGCCAACCTGTTGCGCGACATGCAGAACCTGTCCGGCCTGGACGTGGCCCTCATGCTTCCGGGCAAGCATGGCCGCCCCGAAGTGCGCATGGCCACCCTGCCAGCGGACGCATGGCCGGCGGCGCAGTCCACCCCCGCCAACGGGAGCAAGACCCTGCGCGGAGAGTACGCCACCCTGGCGGTGACCTTGCCCGGCGCTTCCGAGACCGGCACGGCCACCGTGGTCCTGATGCGCTCGGTCGACCAGGCGCTGTCCAGCTACCGGGACCTGCAGGTGACGCTGCTGACCCTCGCCGCGCTTGGCGTGCTGGCGTTTGGTGTGGGCAGCGTGGTGACGGCGCGCCGCATTGCCACGCCGCTGCGCGCCCTCTCGCGCGTGGCCCGCCGGCTGGGCAAGGGCGACTACGCACAGGCAGTCGCCGTGCGCGGCCGTGGCGAGATCGGGGAACTGGCCGCCTCGCTGGAAGCCATGCGCCAGGCCGTCCAGGCCCGCGAAGGCGAGATCCGGCGACTGGCTTTCCAGGATGCACTGACCGATTTGCCCAACCGCGAGCAGTTCCGCCATGACCTGCGGCAGGCGATCTTCCGCAGCCAGGACAGCGGCGCGCCCTGCACCGTGCTGCTGATGGACATGGACCGCTTCAAGCACGTCAACGACGTGCTGGGCCACCGCTTCGGTGACCGGCTGCTGCGCGCAGTGGCCGAGCGCATCCGACAGGAAGCCCTGGCCGAGCACCCTGCTGTGCTCGCACGCCTGAGTGGCGACGAGTTTGCTGTGCTGCTGCCCGAGACGGCCGTCTCGGGCGCCTTGCCGATTGCACAGCGCATCCACGCGGTGCTGGAGCGCCCCTTCACATTGGACGACCACACGGTCGACCTCAGTGCCGGCATCGGCGTGGCCGCGTGCCCCACCGATGGCGACGACGCCGACCTGCTGCTCAGCCGCGCCGAGCTGGCCATGTATGCCGCCAAGCAGCGACAGGCCGGCACGGTGGTCTACCAGGCAGGGCTGGACACAGGCAGTCAGGAATCCCTCAGCCTGCTCAGCGAGTTGCGCACGGCCGTCGAGCAAGATCAGCTGCGCCTGTTCCTTCAGCCCAAGGTCGATCTGCGCAGCGGCCAGATCATCGGGGCGGAGGCGCTGGTGCGCTGGCAACATCCGACACGCGGCATGGTGCCGCCGATGAAGTTCATCCCGTTTGCCGAGCAGACCGGCTTCATCCGCGTAATGACCATGTGGATCCTCGGCGAGGTGGCCCGATCCGCCCACCAGCTCGCCCACCATGGCCTGCGCATGAAACTGGCCGTCAACCTGTCGACCCGCGACCTGATGGATCAGGACCTGCCCGCCAAGGTCGAAGCCGTGCTGCAGGAACACGGCGTGGATCCGACCCTCATCGTGCTCGAAATCACCGAAAGCGCGATCATGGACGACCCGCAACGCGCGCTGCAGACACTCAACCGCCTGCACGCACTGGGCCTGAAGCTCTCGATCGACGACTTCGGTACCGGCTACTCTTCGCTGGCCTACCTCAAGCGCCTGCCGGTTGACGAGCTCAAGATCGATCGCTCGTTCGTGATGAACATGGAAAGCGACCTGCAGGACGCCAAGATCGTCTACTCCACCATCGACCTCGCCCACAACCTGGGCCTGAGCGTGGTGGCCGAAGGCGTGGAAGGCGCCAAGCACTGGAAGCTGCTGGCCGGCCTGGGCTGCGACGAGGCCCAGGGCTATTTCATCGCCAAGCCCATGCCCGCCGACGACTTCATGTCCTGGCTGGCCAACTGGCGCGCCCCCGACACCGAGCAGGAAGACCTGGGCACCGCCTTCGCGGCCATGATTTAAGCGGCGAGCGCCTGCGCCAACGCGGCAAATGCCTCGGCCTGGTCATCCGGCAAGCCCAGCGCCGCGGGCGCCGGCCACTTGCCCTCTCCTGACAGCACGGCCTGCGCCTGCGCCTGGTGCACCGCCACCAGGCGCTGCGCGTCGTTGAGCCGCGGCAATACCGGCCCGGCAAACAGCACGTGGCCCTCACAGGCCAACATCAGCGTCGGGAAGGTCTCCACATCGATGTCGCCCACCTGGTCGGCTTCGTCCTCGATGTCGATCCAGCGATAGCGATGGCCAGGTGCCGCCGCCTGCAGATCGGCAAAGGTGGCGGTGTACTCGCGACAGGTGCCGCACCAGGCGGCACACAGGCAAACGATGTCGAGGACGGCGGTGGACATGGGCGGATTCTGGCAGGAATCCTGCTTCGCATAACCGAACACTAAGGCGCAGCCCCCTCACCCCACCCTGATCCAAGTCGTCTTCAACTCCGTGTACTTGTCCAGCGCGTGCAGCGACTTGTCGCGCCCGTTGCCTGACTGCTTCACACCGCCGAAGGGCACGGTGATGTCGTCTTCGTCGTACTGGTTCACGTGCACGGTGCCGGCTTTGAGGGCGCGGGCCACGCGGTGGGCGCGGTCGAGGTGGCGACTCCAGACGCTGGCTTGCAGGCCGTAGTCGGTGCCATTGGCCAGCGCGATGGCCTCGGCTTCGTCCTTGAAGCGCAGGATGCTGAGCACGGGGCCGAAAATCTCTTCCTGCGCGATGCGCATGTCGGGCTGCACGTGGTCGAACACCGTGGGCTCGACGTAGTGGCCGCCGCTGTCGGCGCGGGCCTGGCGGCCGCCGGCCAGCAGGCGGGCGCCTTGCTGGATGCCGCTGTCGATGTGGCCCATCACCGAGCGCAGCTGGCCTTCGTCGACCAGCGCGCCCATCACGGTGGCGGGGCTGAGCGGGTCGGCCGGCTGGTGTTTGGGCACCTCGGCCAGTGCGGCGTCGATGACGGCGTCGGCCACCGCCTCGTGCACCAGCAGGCGCGAGGGCGCGTTGCAGGATTCGCCCTGGTTGAAGAACAGCGCCTGGGCCACGGTGCGCCCGGCCCGCACGGGGTCGTCCACATCGTCAAACACCACAAAGGCCGATTTGCCGCCGAGCTCGTTGAACACCCGCTTGAGGTTGCTGCGGCCGGCGTATTCGAGCATCTTGCGGCCCACGCGGGTCGATCCCGTGAAGCCCAGCGCATCGACATCGGGGTGCAGGGCCAGCGCTTCGCCAGCCTCGTGGCCATAACCCGGCACGACATTGAGCACGCCTTCGGGCAGGCCCGCCTTGGCCGCGAGCTCGGCCAGGCGCATGGCCGTCAGCGGCGATTTCTCGGAAGGCTTGAGCACCACGCTGTTGCCCATGGCCAGCGCGGGCCCGAGCTTCCAGGCGGCCATGATCATGGGGTAGTTCCAGGGCACGATGGCGCCCACCACGCCCACGGGCTCGCGCTGGATCAGCGCCAGCGCGTTGGCCGGCGTGGGCGCAATCTCGTCGTAGACCTTGTCGATGGCTTCTGCATACCAGGCGATGCAGCGCGCCGCGGCCGGCACGTCGACGCTGAGGCTGTACTGGATGGGCTTGCCCATGTCCAGCGTTTCGAGCAAGGCGAGTTCGTCCTTGTGCTGGGTGATGAGCTCGGCCCAGCGCTGCAGGATGCGCTTGCGCACGGCCGGCGCCTTGCGGGCCCAGCGGCCATCGTCGAAGCTGCGGCGGGCGGCCGCCACGGCGCGGTCGATGTCTTCGCGCTGCCCGCGGGCCACCTGGGTGAGCAGGCGCCCGTCGATGGGCGAGTGGCAGGCAAAGGTCTGGCCGTCTGCAGCCGCCACGCGCGCGCCGCCAATCCAGGCGCGGCCATCGATGCGGCCTTCGGCCAGCCAGGCGTCGGCGCGGTCATGCCACAGGCGGGTCTGTCGGTGCGGTGTGTCGGTCATGTGCCCATGCTAGCCAAAACCGGCGCGGCGGTCACACTGCAGGCGCGGCTTGCGCCACAATGCATCAGCCTGACACACCGAGGGAGCACAGCATGCCGGTGATCGTGGTCGCCAACCCGAAGGGCGGCGTGGGAAAGTCCACGCTGTCGAGCAACATTGCAGCCTATTTCGCCAGCCAGGGCCACGCGGTCATGCTGGGCGACATCGACCGTCAGCAGTCGTCCCGGCTGTGGCTGCGCCTGCGGCCGCCGACGCTGCCGGCCATCCAGACCTGGGACATCAGCAAGGACCAGATGGCCCGCCCACCCAAGGGCACGACCCACATGGTGCTCGACACACCCGCCGGGCTGCACGGCAAGGCGCTGGAGGCTGCCGTGCGGCTGGCCGACAAGATTCTGGTGCCCGTGCAGGCCAGCGTGTTCGACATCTACGCGGTGCAGGCCTTTCTGGAAGACCTGGCCAGCCGCAAGCACGCGAGCAAGGTGGAGCTGGCCGTGGTGGCCAACCGCGTGAAGGACCACACCCGGGCCACCGAGCACCTGCTGACCTTTTTGCAGACGCTGGATGTGCCCCTGCTGGCGCAGCTGCGCGACACGCAGAACTACGCCCACCTGGCGGCCCACGGCCTGGGCCTGTGGGATGTGCCTGCCGCCAAGGTCGAGAAGGACCTCGCGCAGTGGGCGCCGGTCACCCGCTGGCTGGATGCCTGAAGCGGGTGGCCTGCGTCGGGCGCAGCCCGGCGGCCCTTCGGCCTGGCTGCGGCTGTGGTGGTGCGGTGTGCTCGCGGTGGCCGCGGTGTGCTGGCCAGGCAGCGCCCTGGGCGCGGAAGACGACCTGATCACCAGCCGGGCCTGGCTGGCCGATCCTTCGGGACAGCTCAGCCTGGCAGACGTGCAGGCTGGCCCCTGGCAAGCCGCCCCCCGCGTGCTGTCTCGCGGCTACACCGCCGACACGGTCTGGCTGCGTGTGACCGTCAACGTGCCGCGCGCAGACGAGGCGGTGGTGCTGCGTGTGCGGCCCAGCTACCTCGATGAGGTGCGCCTCTACCATCCAGACCCGGCCGCACCCGGACAGTGGCGCCATCGGGACACGGGCGACAGGGTGCCTTTTGCGCTGCGTGACCGCGCATCGGCGGCCCTGGCGCTGGTGTGGCACCCCCACCGGGCCGGCGAACACACCCTGTACTTGCGCGTGCGCACCACGAGCACACTGATGGTGAGCGTGCGAGCCCTGAGCACGCACGATGCCCAGCGGCACGACCACCGTCTGGACCTGTTTCTCATTGCCTACCTCAGTGTGATGGTGGGAATGGGCCTGTGGGCGCTGATGGATCACACCCTGCAGCCCAGCCGTGTCAGCCTCTGGTTTCTGGCCACGCAGGCCACCGCCGTGGTGTTTGCCGTTTCGGCGCTTGGCTACATGGCCGCGCTGCTTCCTGCTGCGTGGTCTACGGCTGGCGACGTGGTGACGAGCGTCTCGGTGTGCCTCTCCACCATGCTGCTTCTGGGCTTTTACCGGGCCATGCTGGCCGACACGGCGCCATCGGGCACCTCTCGCACGGCCATTGCGGTGGTCATGCTGATGTTTCCCGTGCAGCTGCTGCTGATCGCCACAGGGCACCCCCGTGCGGCTGTCGAAAGCAACGCCATGGTGGCGACCCTGGTGGCCACGCCCCTGGTGTTCTGGATGGTTGCGTCCTCGCGCCAGGATGGTGTGCTGAGCCGACGCGTCTGGTGGGGCGTCGTGAGCACGCAGGCCGTGCTGGTGGTGGTGGCAATGGTGCCGTTGCTGGGATGGCGTGGCGCGGAAGAGTTCAACCTGCAGGCGTCACTGGTCTTCGGGCTCAGCAGTGCGCTGCTGATGCTGGGGGTGCTCATGATGCGTTCTCGCCGGCTGCGCCAGATTTCACGCCGCGATCGCTTGCAGCTGGACCTGGTGTCGCAGCGCCTGGAGCTTGCTCAGCAGCAGCGCGCTGATCAGCAGCAGTTTCTGGACATGCTGGGCCACGAGCTCAAGACGCCGCTGATGACCATTCGGCTGGCCGCGGGAGCGTTGCAGCGCCAGCCCCCGCTCGTCGACGCCCAGGCCCAGCGGCGCCTGATGCACATCGATGCCGCTGCCACCGCGATGAACCAGGTGCTTGAGCGCGTGCTGGAGGCCAACCGCCTCGGCGACAGCAGCCTGCCGGTGAGCACCTCGCCGGTGCAGTTCGATGCCCTGCTCGCTGGCCTGCGCGCCACCTTGGTCGCGCCGGAGCGACTGCACTACGAGGGTGTCACAGGAGCCATCATCTTGACCGATGCGGATCTGCTGCGCGTCATCCTGGCCAACTTGCTGGACAACGCCTGCAAGTACTCGCCGCCCGGCTCGCCGGTGTGGTTGACGCTGGGCGAGCTACCGGGCCACTGGCATGTCTGCGTGCGCAACGCGCTCGGCCCCGCGGGCGCCCCCGACGCACATCGCGTGTTTGACAAGTATCACCGCGCCGAGGAAGCCAAAGGCTTCGCGGGGGCTGGCCTGGGTCTGTGGCTCGGGCACAATCTGGCTCAGCGACTGGGCGGCACGCTCAGCGTGCGGACGATTGGTGACCACGTGGAGTTCAGCCTGTGCCTGCCCTTGCAGAAGCCCCTGTAGCCCGCCAGCTTCACGTGCTGGTGGTGGAAGACCACCCGCCGCTGCTCGAGGAACTGGTGGCCCACCTGCGCGAAGTCGGTCACACGGTGACGGGTCTGGCCGCCCCACTGGACATCGACAGGCTGATGATGACGGAGCCGATTGAACTGGTGGTGCTGGACTTGAACCTGCCGCACGAGGACGGCCTGTCGGTGGCCCGGCGACTGCGGGCTGCCTTGCCGGAGCTGGGCATCATCGCACTGTCCGGCCGCATCCACAGCGATCAGAAGGCAGCGGCTTACGCCGACGGGGTGGACATCTACCTGGCCAAACCAGCGTCTCCAGATGAGTTGTCTGCCGCCATCCAGAGCCTGGCGCGGCGCCTGCCGGCCCGCGCCACGCATTAGCGCACCGGCGGGGCGTCCGCCTCGCTCCACAACACGTGACGGTGGCGGCCACCATGTTTGGCGGCGTACAGCGCCGCATCGGCGCGGTCCACCAGGTTGTCTCGCGCCATCTGTCCGTCGGGCCGCGCGACGGCCACGCCAATGCTCACCGACACATGTCGACCCGCTGACGACTTGGGATGCGGCAACGCCAGGCGATCGACCTCCTCGGTCAGCCGGCGCGCCGTGGCTTCGGCGCCTGCTTCGTCGGTATCCGGCAGCAGCACGGTGAACTCCTCGCCACCGTAGCGCGCCGCCTGGTCGCCCGGGCGCCGCACCACCGCCGACAGCGCCTCGGCCAGCCGCACCAGGCAGGTGTCGCCCGCAGGGTGGCCGAAGTGGTCGTTGTAGGCCTTGAAGTGGTCGACGTCGACCATGAGCAGTGCCAGCGGTCGGCCCGTGCGGCGGGCGCGGTCCCATTCGAGCGCCAGCGCCTCATCAAAGGCGCGGCGGTTGGCCAGTCCGGTCAGCCCGTCGCGCCGGGCCAGCTCGCCCAGTTCCTGGTTCAGGCGCTGCACCTCCTGGCGCTCCATGTCGAGCAAGACGGACTGGTAGAACGCCATGCGGTCTTTGTCTTGCCGCACCGCTGCGACGAACAGGCAGACCGCTGCTGTGAGTCCGTAGTGTCCGCCGGCCAACCAGGCAGCTTCGGGCGTGGGCGACCACCAGGCGGCCAGCAGGCCCAGCGCGCCGATGGCGCAACCGCGGGCCACGGCGCGCACGCCCAGATGCAGGCCGAGTGCACCCACGATGGTGACCAGCACGGCCATGTGGACCTCGTTGACCGCCAGCGAGCGGCTGGTCATCAGCGTGGCGGCGGCCAGCTTGGCTGCGACGATGGTGCCGAACGTCCAGGGCAGCCAGCGTTCGTGCGAGGCCTGCCAGCCCGGCCGGAAAGCCAGCGCCAGGCCGATCATGCCGGCCGTGACCGACACCAGCTCAGAGGCCGCGAACACCACCCGATCGCGCCCGTGGAGCTCGCCCGCATACAGCCACACCGTGAAGCCGATGAAGGCCACGAAAGCGGCCAGCAGCAGCGGCCACCACACCGCCACCAGCCGCGTGAACTCGCGCTGGCGCAGGGCGGCATGACGAAGCTGCAGGGCGGCCGGCACCGGCTCCAGCCAGCGGTGGTGCCGGGTCAGGCTTTCGACGTCGGAACGAGATAACTCCTGGGGCATGCCGGGCGCGGACCTACGGGGCTGCGGCGTCCACCGTGACGCCGCGTTGCCTCATGTTAGGCCAAGTTGGGCCTTCCGGACGCCGGGTCTGCCTGGAGAAGCGCCTCGAACAGGTGTCTTAGAAGCTCACAACCACCGCCGCGCCGATGACCTGGTTGCTCTTGTAAGCCTTGAGGTTGCTCGTGTCCAGGAAGATGGGATCGGTGGCCCAGTCGTAGCGGTACTCGAACTTCAGGATGGTGTTCAGGTCGTAGGCGTAGTTCAGGCCCAGCGACAGGGCACCGCGGTTCACACCCCTGCGTGACAGCACGTCGGCCTCGTCGAATCCGCCCTCTGCGTCGGTGTAGGCGCGCAACGGCGTACCAATCCCGTTGAACGGGTCGCGCTCCGCATAGCCCAGCAGCCCGCCGCCGTTCTTGCTGTTCCAGATGTAGTCCATGCGCGCGACGCCTTCCAGGCGCGGGGTGAACTTGTGCGCCACCAGGGCCGACAGCCCCTGCCAGTGGGCGTCACGCAGCGGCGCACCGTCGATGCCGCCACCAATCGCCGCTTCCTTCTGGCGACCGAAGCTCAACTGCCCTTGCACGGTCCAGTCTCCGCGGATGAAGTAAGCGTCCACTTCAAACAGGTCGACGCGACTGTCAGGCAATCCCTCGTCGCGGAAGTTGGAGGCCTTGCCATGCACCCCCGCAAAACCAAAGCCCTGGAACTCGCCCTTGGCGTAGTCCACGCGGTAGGTGAACACCGGGGCCTGCTCGCCGTTGCCGCGGCGGCTGGTGTTCATGTTGGCCAGCATGGCGCGCGTCCACCACTTGCCCCGCGTGATGTCCACGCCCGCGCCCGTGTAGTAAGTGGGCAGCGTCAGGTCGAACAGCAGGTTGTGGGTGATGAGCTTGTTGAGCTGCGGCTGCAGGTACTCGTAGCCCGACCAGTCGGGCACGTGACCGGCGAGGAAGCGGGTCTGCAGATCGGTCAACGGCAGCGACACCGTGGCCTCGTGGATGGGCGAGTTGCTGCCTTCGGCCACGGCCATGGTGCTGCGCTGCGGCGCCAGGGTCAGGCGCCAGCGCGTGCCGCCATCGGTCTCCTTCTGGAAGTCGATGGCCGCCATGCCCAGATAGGAATCGTCGTAGGTGTAGCCGCTGGCCGAAACCGGGTCCAGGAACAGGAAGCCGGCGTTGTGGCGGCGCTGGTTGGCGATGTAGGTCGGGTCGGCCCAGCCACTGATCTTCAGGCCCTTGAAACCCAGCATCTCGCGGCTGTCTTCCAGCGCCTCGGTCTTGACCGCGATGCGGTTGAAATCCTGCTGGCGTTCGGTTTCTTGCGCGGCCTGGGCTTCCAGGCGCTGTTCCAGTTCGGTCACGCGGGCCTTGAGCGCGCGCAGCTCCTGCAGCAGCTCTTGCTGGGCCGAGGCGGTCTGCGACAGGGCCAGCGTGGGCAGCAAGGCCCCCAGGGCGCCCACCACCAGCCAGCGGCCTGAACGGGGGGCAGTCGAAAGATGCGGCTTCATGGTGGGCTCCTTGTCTGACGTGTCGGTGTGATGCGAAAGCGGTTTGGGGAAAGCGGTGTGGAGGTGGCAGAGGCGTGGCGCGGCGGTCAGGTATGGCGACGGGCGGAGATCACGGGCTGCGGTGCGCGCGCGCCACGTCAAGCTGGCGCCGTCGCTCCAGCCGGGCCAGCGCATAGCTGCCGCCGATCACGGCCAGCGCTACCACGCCGATCACCACCGTGGCCAGCGCGTTGACGCTCGGGTCCAGCCCCAGGCGCGCGCGCGAGAACACCACCAGCGGCAAGGTGGTGGCGCCTGGGCCCGACAGGAAGGCGGCGATGACGACGTCGTCCATCGACAGCGTGAAGGTCAGCAGCCAGGCCGAGGCCAGCGATGGCGCGATCATGGGCAGCGTGACCAGAAAGAAGACCTGCAGCGGGCGGGCACCCAGATCCTGCGCGGCCTCTTCGAGCGCGCGGTCGAGCGTCTGTAGCCGAGCCTGGATCACCACGGTGGCGTAAGCCATGCCCACCAGCAAATGGCCCAGCCAGATCGTCAGCCAGCCGCGTTCCGGCACGCCCAGCAGGCGCTGCACAGACACCAGCATCAGCAGCAGCGACAGCCCGATGATGACCTCGGGCATGACCAGCGGCGCGTTGACCATGCCGGCCATCAGCGTGCGCCCGCCAAAGCGCGGGTGGCGCACCAGCGCCAGCGCCGCCAGGGTGCCGAGCACCACGGCGGCCGTGGCCGTGCACAGCGCGATGCCCAGCGACAGCTTCAGCCCGTGCAGCACCTCCTTGTCCTGCGTCAGCGCCACAAACCATCGCAGGCTGAAGCCGCCCCAGACCGACGCCAGGGGCGAGGCGTTGAAGGCCGCCACCACCAGCGCCACGATCGGCACGTACAGAAAGGCAAAGCCCAGCGCAAGCCAGACCCGCGGCAGCCACCGCGCCGACCGCCCGCTCACACGCGACAGACCGCGGCTCATGCGCGGCCTCCCTGACGCGCTTGCGCCTCGGCCTGCGCGCGGTTGAACCACGCCAGCGGCACCAGGATCAGCAACACCATCAACACGGCCACGCTGGCAGCCATGGGCCAGTCATTGTTCGAGAAGAACTCATCCCACAGCACGCGGCCGATCATCAGGGTCTCGGGCCCGCCCAGCAGCTCGGGAATCACGAATTCGCCCACGCAGGGGATGAACACCAGCATCGCACCCGCGACGATGCCCGGCCGCGACAGCGGCACCGTGATGCGCCAGAAGGCCTGCCAGGGCGTGGCACCCAGGTCGGAAGCGGCCTCCAGCAGGCGCATGTCCAGCTTCGACAAGGTGGCATACAGCGGCAGGATCATGAACGGCAGGTAGGTGTAGACCATGCCCAGCACCAGCGAGAACGGCGTGTGCATGTACTGGCCGGCCGCCGGCGTCCAGCCCAGCCACGCGAACAACAGGCCCAGCCCGGTGGCATCGAAGGCCTGGGCCAGCCAGCCGCCCTCGCTGAGCAGACCCTTCCACGCGTACACACGCAGCAGGAACGAGGTCCAGAACGGCAGCATCACGCCCATCACCAGCGCCGGCTGGATGGCCGGGTTGGCGCGCGCCATGAACCACGCAAACGGGTAACCGATCAGCAGGCACACGGCCGTGGTGATGGCCGCGAACTTCAGGCTGTTGAGGTAGGTGCGGAAGTACAGGTCATCCTGCGTGATGAACAGGTAGTTGCTGAACTTGAGTTGCACCTGCAGCACGCCATCCTGCCAGGTGACCAGGTCGCTGAAGGTGGCAATGTCCATCTCGGACACGCTGATCTTCAGCACGATCAGAAAGGGCAACAGGAAGAAGGCCAGCAGCCAGAGGAAGGGCACGCCGACCAGCGTGCGCTGCATCCAGTTCAGGCGCGAGGACACCATGGACACCGCCGCCTTACTGCGTCAGCACGACATGGGCCGAGGGCGACCAACAGGCCCAGGCCTCGTCGCCCCAGCTCAGCATGTCGTCCGGGTGGCGCTCGGTGTTGCCCTGGCTCACCTTGAGGATGGCACCGCTGGCCAGCTCCAGGTGGTAGAGCGTGTCGCTGCCGAAATAGACCAGATCGCGCACCTTGCCGCGCACCTGGTTGAGCGGCGCGGGCGCATCGCCGGGCTCCGGCTCGGGCGGGCGCCGCGACAGGCGGATCTTTTCGGGCCGCAGGGCGACCGTCACCGGCATGCCCACATGGCCGGTGATGCCGTGGCCCACGAAATGGCGCACATCGGCGCAGGCGATCTCGACATGGTCCGCCTCGTCCACCGCCAGCGTGCCGTCCATGAGGTTGACGTTACCGATGAAGTCGGCCACGAAGCGGCTCGACGGGGTCTCGTAGATCTCGCGCGGGCTGCCGATCTGCAGGATGCGGCCCTCGCTCATCACGCCAATGCGGCTGGCCATGGCCATCGCCTCTTCCTGGTCGTGGGTGACCATCAGGCAGGTCACGCCGACCGACTCGATGATGTTGACCAGCTCGATCTGCGTGGCCTCGCGCAGCTTCTTGTCGAGTGCGCCCAGCGGCTCATCCAGCAGCAGCAGGCGTGGCTGCTTGGCCAGGCTGCGCGCCAGCGCCACGCGCTGCTGCTGCCCCCCCGACAACTGATGCGGTTTGCGCTGGGCCAGCGGCGCCAGCTGCACCAGTTTGAGCATGGCGTCGACGCGCTGCGCCACCTCGGTGCGTGGCAGGCCTTCGCGCCGCAGGCCGAAGGCGATGTTGTCCCACACCGTGAGGTGTGGAAACAGCGCGTACGACTGGAACATCATGTTGACCGGCCGCTGGTAGGGCGCCAGCCCGACCAGGTCCTGGCCGCCCAGCAGAATGCGGCCCGAGCTCGGCTCGTCAAATCCGCCCAGCATGCGCAGCAGCGACGACTTGCCGCACCCCGATGGCCCCAGCAGCGCGAAGATCTCGCCGCGGTTCAGGTTCAGTGACACGTTGTCCACCGCCCGGAAGCTGCCGCCATCCGGGCTGGGGAAGTCCTTGACCAGACGGTCAATCGACAGGTACGGCTCAGCGCTCAAGACCGCCTCACATGCCGGTCTTGAACGAGGTGTAGATGCGCGTCATCTGTCGGCGGATGTCGTTGTTGACCGCGCCGGGCATGGCCATCTTGCGCATCTCAGCCTCGGGAGGGTAGACCGACGGATCGTTGGCCACCTCAGGCTTGACCAGCGGGCGGGCGGCCGCATTGGGGTTGGCGAAGAACACCTTGTTGGTCAGGCTGGCATGCACCTCGGGGCGCAGGATGTAGTTGATCCACTTGTGGGCGTTCTCGGGGTGGGGCGCATCGGCCGGGATCACCATCACGTCCATGAACACCACGCCGCCCGTCTTGGGAATCAGCGTCTGGATGCGCTGGCCGGTCTTGCCTTCCTGCGCCCGGAAGCGGGCGATGTTGAAGTCACCCGAGTAGCCGAAGGCCATGCACAGCGAGCCGTTGGCCAAGTCGTTGATGTAGCCCGACGAGCTGAACACCGTGATGTGCGGGCGGATGGCCTTGAGCAGCGCCGGCACGGCCTGGTAGTCGGCAATGTTGCGGCTGAAGGCGGGCTTGCCCAGGTAATGCAGCGCCGCCGGCACCACCTCGGTGGCCGAATCGAGCACCGACACGCCGCAGCGCTTGAGGCGGCTCACATACTCGGGCTTGAACAGCAGATCCCAGGCGTTGTCGGGCATGGGCAGGTCGCCCAGCGCGGCCTTGACCTTGTCGACGTTGATGCCGATGGTGGTGAAGCCCCACAGCCAGTTGACCATGTACTGGTTGCCCGGGTCGAGCTGGGCCAACTGCGCCTGGATGCCCGGATCGAGGTTCTTCAGATTGGGCAGCTTGGACTTGTCGAGCTTTTGCAGCAGGCCGCCATCGGCTTGCATCTTGGCCCAGTACGACGAGGGCACGACGATGTCGTAGCCCGTCTTGCCGGCCACCAGCTTGGCGTGAACGATCTCGTTGCTGTCGAAGTTGTCGTAGCGGACCTTGATGCCGGTTTCCTTCTCGAAATTGGCAATCGTGTCCGGTGCGATGTAGTTCGACCAGTTGTAGATGTTGAGGACCTTCTCTTCCTGCGCGTGGGTGGCACCCACGGCCAGCAAGGCTAGGCTGGCGGTCAGGGCGTGGCGCAGGCGCGCCAGAGCTGGACGGGGCGTCGAAGGCATGCGGGCTTCCTCTCTGAATGTTCGGCACGCAAACTTTACGCCAGGGCAGCGCCAGCCCCGCCCCTAGGATGCAGGGAGCCAGCCCCGGTGTTGCAAATCCGTCCACGTCAGGTCCAGGCAGTGACGGATCAGGCCGAGCAGTTCGTCGACCTGGGCTTCGGTCATGACCAGCGGCGGCGCCACGATCATGCGGTCGCCCACTGCGCGCATGATCAGGCCGTTGCCGAAGCAATGGCCGCGGCACAGCATGCCCACACCCAGCGCCGGGTCGAAGGCCTCGGCGGCCACGGCGCTCGGCCCGGCCCCCTGCGCCTTGCGCCGCACCAGGCGCAGGGCGCCCATCAGCCCACAGGTCTCGGCCTCGCCCACCAGAGGGTGCTCGGCCAGCGCCGCAAAGCCGGCAGCCAGGCGCGGCCCGGTCACCTCGCGCACGCGGGTGATGAGGCCCTCGCGCTCGATCAGATCCAGGTTGGCCAGCGCCACCGCACACGCCACCGGGTGGCCGCTGTAGGTGTAGCCATGGGCGAACTCGCCGCCCTGCTCGATCAGCACCCGCGCCACCCGGTCGCCCACCAGCACGCCGCCCAGCGGGATGTAACCCGAGGTCACACCTTTTGCAAACGTGATCAGGTCGGGTCGCGTCCCGAAGCGCTCGCAGCCGAACCAGTGGCCGGTGCGCCCGAAGCCGCAGATCACCTCATCGGACACCAGCAGGATGCCGTACTGGTCGCAGATGCGCTGGATCTCGGGCCAGTAGCTTTCGGGCGGGATGATGACCCCGCCCGCGCCCTGCACCGGCTCGCCGATGAAGGCCGCCACATGCTCAGGCCCCACCTCGCGGATCTTGTCTTCGAGCCAGGATGCGGCACGCCGGCCAAACGCCTCGGCCGACTCGCCCGGCAGGCCATGCTGCACCTGGTAGGGCTGGTCGATGTGTACGATGCCGGGGATGGGCAGGCCGCCCTGGGCGTGCATGTCTTTCATGCCGCCCAGCGAGGCCGCCGCCATGGTGGAGCCGTGGTAGGCGTTGTAGCGGCTGATGACGGTGTGGCGACGCGGCTGGCCCATCAGATCCCAGTAGCGCCGCACCATGCGGATCACGGTGTCGTTGCCTTCCGAGCCCGAGCCGCTGAAGAACACATGGCTGAACTGTGGTGGGCTGATCTGGGCCAACCGCGCGGCCAGGGCCACCGCGGGCGGTGTGGTTGTCTGGAAGAAGGAGTTGTAGAAGGGCAGCGTGCGCAGCTGCTCGGTGGCCGCGTCGATCAGCGCCTGCTGGCCGTAGCCCACGTTCACACACCACAGGCCGCTCATCGCATCGAAAAGCCGCTGGCCTTCGCTGTCCCAAAGATAGATGTTGTCGCCGCGGGTGATGATGCGGCTGCCCTTGGCGGCCAGCGCCTTGAAGTCGGTGAAGGGGTGCAGGTGGTGGGCGGCATCCAGCGCCTGCCATTGCGCGGTGGTGTGTTCGAACTGCGGCATGGTGACGGCTTTCAGGCGTGACAGTCAGACGTGAAGCAGCAGGTGCTCGCGCTCCCAGGGCGAGATCACCTTCATGAACTCGGCGTGCTCGACCTCCTTGATCTCGGTGTAGACGGTCAGGAAGTCCTGGCCCAGCACCTCGGCCAGATCGGTCTCGTCGCGCAGCAGGCCCAAGGCCTCGCCCAGGCTGCGGGGCAGCAGGTAGTCGCTCAGGTAGGCGTCGCCGCGGCACTCGGGTGAGGGCTCGATCTGCTTGATGATGCCCAGGTAGCCGCAGGCCAGCGTGGCGGCCAGCGCCACATACGGATTGGCGTCGGCACCGATCACGCGGTTTTCGATGCGGCGCGCCTGCGGCTCGGCCACCGGCGAGCGAAAACCCACCGTGCGGTTGTCGGCGCCCCAGTGCGTGTTGATGGGCGCCGCGGTGGAGCGCACCAGCCGCCGGTAGCTGTTCACATACGGGGCGAACAGCGCCATGGCCGCGGGCACGTAGCGCTGCAGGCCGCCAATGAACCAGTAAAAGGCCTTTGACGGGCTGCCATCGTCGTTGCTGAACAGGTTGCGCCCCGTGGCCTTGTCCACGACGCTCTGGTGGATGTGCATCGCACTGCCTGGCTCGTTGGCCATGGGCTTGGCCATGAAGGTGGCATACATCTCATGGCGCAGCGCCGCCTCACGGATGGTGCGCTTGAAGAAGAACACCTCGTCGGCCAGGCCCAGCGGATGGGCATGGAAGAAGTTGATCTCCATCTGCCCGGCACCCACCTCGTGGATCAGCGTGTCGACGTTGAGCTCCATCTGCTCGCAGTAGGCGTAGATGTCCTCGAACAGCGGATCGAACTCGTTGACTGCATCGATGGAGTAGGCCTGTCGCGAGGTTTCGGCGCGGCCGCTGCGGCCCCGAGGCGGGCGCAGCGGTTGGTTGGGGTCGGTGCTGCGCTCGATCAGGTAGAACTCGAGTTCGGGCGCCACAACCGGCAGCCAGCCCTGGGCCTCGTACAGCGCACACACGCGCTTGAGCACCGAGCGCGGCGCATACGGAATGAGTTCGCCGTCGCGTGTGTAGCAATCATGGATGACCTGGGCGGTCGGGTCGGTGGCCCAGGGCACGATGCGCACCGTGGTCGGGTCCGGCCGCAGGTGCATGTCGCGGTCGGTCGGGGTGATGACGTCGTAGTAGGCGCCCGACTGCGGAAACTCGCCGGTGACCCCGATGGCCACGATGCCCTCGGGCAGGCGCATGCCGCGGTCTTCGGTGAACTTCTCGCGCGGCAGGATCTTGCCGCGGGCCACGCCGGTCAGATCCGGCACCAGGCATTCGATCTCGGTGACCCGGCGCTCGTTGAGCCAGTGTTCAAGGTCGCTGAAACTGCTGGGTAGCCGGCGTTGCATGGTGTTCACCTGGTGTTTGTGTGTCGCCGCGTGTCAACGGCGCTGGGGATGGGGGACTTCCTCGATCGCGTCGGCGTGCTGCTCGCGGCGCGCGCGGTGGGCGCGGCAGGCCTGGCCGAAGGCGTCGAACAGGCGCCGCGACACCGGGTTGGCCGCCGCCTGCCATTCGGGGTGCCACTGCAGGCACAGGTTGAAGGCCTGGCCCGGCTCCCAGGTGAAGGCCTCGACCACGCCATCGGGCGCCACGGCCTCCACCCGCAGACCGGGCGCCAGGCGCTTGACCCCCTGGCCGTGCAGGCTGTTGACCATCACCTGCGCACCGTCGCGCACATCGGGCGGCAAGTCCGCCAACACAGCATCCAGCGTGCCGCCCGGGGTCAGCGCCACCGGATGGGCAAAGCCATACTCCTGCTCGACGGGCAGGTTGCCGTCGCCACGGTGGTCCATCAGACCGGGCTGTTCGTGCACCGCCTGGTGCAGCGAGCCGCCCAGGGCCACGTTCACCTCCTGGAAGCCTCGGCAAATGCCCAGCAAGGGGATGCCACGTTGCAACGCCTCCCGGATCAAAGGCAGTGTCCAGGCGTCGCGGTCAGGGTCGAGCGGCAGGGAGGGGTCGTGCACGTCTTCGCCGAAATGGCTGGGATGCACATTCGACGGCGAGCCGGTCAGCAACACGCCGTTGGCGATGTCCAGCAGCGTGCCGAGCTCGTCCACGTGCGCGGCCGGCACGACGAGCGGCACGCACCCTGCCAGTCGCACGGCCTCGACGTACTTGCGTCCAGCCACGTGGAAGGGATGACGCCCCAACACCCGCTGGCAGGCGGGCACCAGGACGATGGGCGGTCTGTTCAGATGGGCACTCATGGCGCTGTCGTCCTGCAACCAGTGTGCCAAAGCGGCATGGCTTGTCAATGCGAATGGCGTGACAATCGTCTCATGCCCGCACCAGATGACGCGCTCACCCTCGCTTATCTCGAATTTGACCTCGGTGAGACCACCGATGGGGTGCACACGCTGGAGGCGCTGGCCTCGGTGCAGGCCGCGCATCGGCCGGCGCTTGCCGCCGAGGTCGAGGCGGTGCTGACCTGGTGTCGCACCCGCTTTCCGAACGGGCCCGGACCGCTCGAAGAAGGGCACGATTGGGACATGGCCTGCGACTGGACGGTGGACGGCGGCGGCGACCACGAGGGCGCCCCGGCCTGGCACACCGTCGGGCTCACGCTGACCGGTCCCGCGGCCTTCGCCGAGGCGCTCACGCACGCCTGGCGCAACACCCCATCGGGGCATTGACCCGCATCAAGCGCAGTTGTTTTCAGGGCGCGGGCACTTCCCTTGCCCCGTGCGGCCGGCGATCATGGGATGTCTGCCACCCGTCGCGCCGCCATGGGACAGGAAATCAGCCGCACCACCTTCACTGACGACGACCGTCAGCGCTTCGCGCTGGCCCTGCAAGCCGAGACCGCGCTGGCCCGGCAATGGTTCGAAGCCGGGCGCTTCGCCGAAGACAGCCTGACCGTGGGCTGTGAGCTGGAAGGTTGGCTGCTGGACCGCAACCGCTTTCCCAAGGCCAGCAACCAGCGCATCCTGGCGGCCCTGGACGACCCCATGGTCGTGCCCGAGTTGTCGCGCTTCAACATCGAGCTCAATGCCAGCCCCCGCGCGCTGGCCGGCACCGCCCTGTCCGACATGGAGGCCGAGCTGCGCGCCATCTGGGCGCGCTGTGACGATGCCGCACGCGATGACGGCGGCAACGTGGTGGCCATCGGCACGCTGCCGACGCTGAAGGAGGCCGATCTGAGCCTGTCGGCCATGACGCCCTCCTCCCGCTACCGCGCGCTCAACGAGCAGGTGCTGCGCGCCCGCGGCGGTGCGCCCATCACCCTGGACATCGACGGCATCGGGTCGCTGCACACGGCCCACGAGAACGTCATGCTGGAGGCGGCCACCACGTCGTTCCAGCTGCACCTGCAGGTGCCGGCCTGCGCGATCAGCCGCTACCTGAACGCCTCGACCGTGCTCAGCGGCCCGATCGTCGCCCTGTCCGCCAACGCGCCCTTTCTGTTTGGCCAGCCGCTGTGGCATGAGACGCGCATCCCCCTGTTCGAACAGGCCGTGAACTGTGGCGACGGCCCGAGCGGCCAGCGCGTGACCTTCGGCAGCGGCTACGTGGGCGCCGACCCGACGACCGTCTTTGCCGACAACGCGGCGCACTACGACGTGTTGCTGCCGCTGTGCAGCGCCGACCCGCCCGAGCAGTTCAGCCACCTGCGTCTGCACAACGGCACGGTGTGGCGCTGGAACCGCCTGCTGATCGGCTGGGATGCCGCACGCCAGCCCCACCTGCGGCTCGAACAGCGCGTGATGCCGGCCGGCCCCACACTGGTCGACATGGTGGCCAACGCGGCGTTCTATTACGGCGCCGTGCACATGCTGGCCGCGCGGCCACAGCCCCCAGAGGCCGCCCTGCCCTTCGAGGACGCGCGCGCCAACTTCTACCGCGCCGCCCGCGACGGGCTCGCCGCCCCCCAACGGTGGCTGGACGGCAAGACCCACACGGCGCAGGCGCTGCTCACCCAGTTGCTGCCGCTGGCCGAAGAAGGGTTGCACCGCCTCGGCGTGTCGCCCGCCGACGCGCGGCGCTATCTGGATGTGGTCGCCCTGCGCCTGCGCACCGGGCAGAACGGCGCCGTCTGGCAGCTGGCCCACCACGGCCGCCATGGCGACCTGTTCCAGCTCACGGCCGATTACCTTGCCTTGCAGCACCAGGGCCTGCCGGTGCATGAATGGCCGGTGTGAGCCCGCCCCAGCCGATGGGCATGCCCCCGATGTGTATCCGCCTGATTGTGTTGACAAGACATGCCTGAGCCCGCCCTCCACCTGACCGAGCTGCACGCCCTGCCGCCCAGCCTTCTGACCACGCCAGCCCGGCTGCTGCACACCGTGCTGCCCGGGCCGACCTTGATCCATCTGCCAGGGCGACGCGAACCCGCGCTGTTCGTCTGCGCGCTGCTGCACGGCAACGAAGACGTGGGCCTGGCCGCGCTGCAGATGGTCTTGCGCAAGCACGCCCGTCAGCCCCTGCCTCGGGCCTTGAGCCTGTTCATCGGCAACATCGAAGCCGCTGCCGAAGGCCTGCGTCGGCTTGACGGGCAGCCGGACTACAACCGTGCCTGGCCCGGCACGGTGGCCCACGTGGGCACGCCGGAGCACGGTTTGATGACCCGGGTACACGACATCATGCGCGCGCGCGGGGTGTTTGCCTCGCTGGACATCCACAACAACACCGGCCTGAACCCGCACTACAGCGTGGTGACCGACCTGACCCCGCAGACCTTGCACCTGGCGCGGCTGTTTTCGCGCACGGTCGTGTGGTTTCGGGGCACGCCGGGTACACAGACCGGGGCGTTCAGCAGTTGGTGTCCATCGGTGGCGGTGGAATGTGGGCAACCCGGCCAGGCCACGAACGAGATGGCGGCCGCGCGCTTCATCGAGGCGGCGCTGCACCTCAGCGACTTTCCGGACCATCCCTTACCGGCATCGGAGCTGGATCTGTACCACGCGCTGGCCGTGGTCAAGGTGGCGCCCGAGCTGAGCTTCGGCTTTGGCGACCCGGACGCGGCGCTGCGCTTCGACGCCGAGATGGACCACCGCAACTTCGTCGAGTTGCCGGCTGGTGCCGTGTTCGCTCACAGCACGCATCCGCGGCCGCTGCAGGCCTGGGACGAGCAAGGGCAGGATGTGGCCGAGGCCCTGTTCGAGCGGGTGGGCGATGCGCTACAGCTGGCGCGCCCGGCCATGCCGGCCATGATCACGCGCGATCTGCGCGTGGTGCGACAGGATTGCCTGTGCTACCTGATGGAGCGGGTGCCCCGCTCACTGGTGGGCACCGCCATGGTGGATGGCACGTCTCAGTTCGAGCGGCGCGGCGGCGGGGTGTAGCCGGTGCGCTCGATGTGGCGGAAGGTGATGCGGCCCTTGCTCAGGTCGTAAGGCGACAGCTCGAGCGACACCTTGTCACCCGCCAGGATGCGGATGTGGTGCTTTTTCATCTTGCCGGAGGTGTACGCCACCAGCTGGTGTCCGTTGTCGAGTGTGACGCGGAAGCGGGAGTCCGGCAGGACTTCGTCCACCACGCCTTGCATTTCGATCAGTTCTTCCTTGGCCATGTCTGATTGCGCTTGTTTCGGGTCTGCCTGGACGCGCTTGTTGACGGCATCCTGACGGTGCCAGTGGGATGCTGCAGCGCGATGGGTTCGCAAACGAACCCGACATTGTAACATCGGGGGATGCAGTCAGCCAGCCCCCCTCCCCCGCAGTCCGGCGCCCGGGAGGACGCCCTCACCATCGGCCTGGTGGGCCTGGCGCATGGGATCTCCCACTTTCACCACCTGCTGCTGCCCACGCTGTTTCCCGTCTTCGCGCGCGAGTTCGGGTTGAGCTTTGCCGAACTGGGCCTGCTGATGACGGTGTTTTTTGCCGTCTCGGGCATCGGGCAGACCGCCTCGGGCTTTCTCGTGGACCGCGTCGGCGCGCGGCCGGTGCTGTTTGCCGCGCTGCTGTGCTTTGCGGGCGCCGGGCTGATGACCGCGCTGGCCGGTACCTTCACCGGGCCCTATGTGGGGCTCATGGCCGCCGCCGTGCTGGCCGGCCTGGGCAACGCCCCCTTCCACCCGGTGGATTTCACCATCCTCAACCACCGCGTTGCGCTGCCGCGGCTGGGCCATGCGTTTTCCATCCATGGCATCAGTGGCAACCTGGGCTGGGCGCTGGCGCCGGTCTTTCTGATCGGCATGCAAGGGCTCACGGGCAGCTGGCGGATCGCCTGCGCGGCGGCCGCACTGATGACGCTGACGTTGACGGCCGTGCTGTGGTGGCAGCGCGCCGCGCTGGACGATCGCGGCACCCCGCTCGCGGCAGAGCACACCAACAAGCCCGCAGGCGCCCGGCCGGGTGCGCTCCAGGGCGCTGGCTCGCTCGGGCTGGCGCAACTGCTGGCCATGCCCACGGTGTGGCTGTGCTTCGGGTTTTTCTTCTGGTCCACCGCGGCGCTGAGCGCGGTGCAGGGCTTTGCCAGCCCGGCACTGCAGCAGCTCTACGGCCTGCGCGAATCGCTGACCGCGTTTGTCGTCACCGCCTTCATGCTGGCGGGGGCCGCCGGCATGGTCGTCGGCGGGTTTCTGGTGGCGCGGGTACAGCGGCTGGAGCGCACCATCGGTGTGGCCATGGCCGCATCGGCCGGGCTGTTCCTGATGGCAGCCTCGGGCGCTGTGGCCCCCTGGGCGGCGGCGGCCAGCGTGGCGCTGGCCGGGTTCGGCACGGGGCTGGCCGGCCCTTCGCGCGACATGCTGATCAAGCGCGCGGCGCCGGCCGGGGCCACCGGCCGCGTCTACGGCCTGGTGTATTCGGGGCTGGATCTCGGCTTCGCGGTGGCCGCGCCGGTGCTGGGCCACTGGATGGACCATGGCCGCCCAGGGTGGGTGTTCGCGGGCGCCGCCGGGGCGCTGCTGCTGGCGGTGGCCTCGGCCAACTGGGTGGGGCGCCGCACCACCGCCCGGCTCAGTCCTCTTCCTGCCCCTTGACGGGGCCCTTGAAGCGGTCGGGCGTGTAGACGTTGCCCTCGCGTTGCACACGGGGGCGTCCGGCATCGGACGGCTGCTGACGTGCGCGCTGCATGGCGTCATGCAGCACCTGCTGGGCCTGGTTGCGCGACGACCGCCAGTAGCGCATCGCCCGCAGGCGCTGCACGGTGCGCACCCACAGACGCTCGAAAGCCCGGTCCAGCCGGGCACGCCGTTGCGGGCCCAGGACCAGACGCACCAGCAAGGCCACACAGACCGCTGCCACCAGCACGGCCAACGCTTGCTCGAACCCGAAAGACGACGACGCCATCTGCACACTCCGTGTGCCACATGTTAGCGTCGATCGCCTCGCTCTGCCCGCTCGCTCCCCGCATCCGGGGCGTTGAGCAACTGGTCCAGCGTATCGGCATTCAGGCTGGGCACCTCAAAGCGCACGGCCTCCGGATCGAAAACCACCCCCCGGCCGTCGCTGTAGTAATCCACCGGCACAGCCAGACGCATGGCAAGGTTGCCGCCGAGTTCGCGGCGGGCCAGGTTCCAGTCCTTGCGCCACAGGGTGAAGCTGGTGACAAAGGCATCGGCCACCACCTCGGCGTAGCCGTTGAGGCTGAAGGCCAGCCGGGGCGTGAGCGAGGCGTTCAGACCAGCATGCAGATGCAGCCCGGTGGTGGGCCGCCAGTCGATGTCCACCGCGGGTGTCGCACGCGCGGTGAGCGCCGCCTCGGCGCTGACGTTCAGGCCTGCCGTGGCGCGGATCACCGCCGCGCCCAGCGACACGCCGGCATCCAGCGAGGCGGCCACGCCAGCTTCGGCCGGCAGCTCGAAGGTCGCCCCACCGGTGACATGCAGGCTGTCAGGCTGGGCGGGGTTGAAGTCGTGCACCGCGACCTCGGTCCGGGTCAGCCGACCGGGGCCCACATGGGCGTGGCCCGTGACGCGGCCGTTGATGGTCAGCGCCAGCCCCACGACCGAGCCCCCGACCGACAGGCCCACCAGCGGCACGGACACGGTGGGCATGCGGAACAGCTCACGACGGGCCCGCTCGGGCGCCGGGTACTGGTTGAACACGGTGACGGGCTCGGGGAGGCCGATGCGCCCGCTGATGAGCAGATCGCCGCTGGGCCGCACCTTGAGGCCCACGCCGCCTTCGAGCCAGTCGGTCAGGCGCACGGTGACGGTGCCGTTGCCAAAGGGGTGCAGCTCGCCGCCTGCGCCACCGGCCGCCCCCTCGGCCGGCGGACTGCCCAACAGCCGGCCGTCATCGTCCACGGCGCCGTTGGTCAGGCCCACGCGCACGCGCCCGCGCACCCGCTCGCCCACCGCGAACGGGGCATCGGCCGCGAACATGAACAGGCCGTCGCGGTAGCTGGCCTCCAGCGTGGCCGTGATGCCGGCAAAGGTCGCCTCGGCCGTGCCAGAAGCGCTCAGCGACCAGTCGCTGTTGCCAGCCGCCTGGGCAAGCGCGGCCTCGATGCGCCCGTTGCGCAAACCCGGTCGATCGCGAAAGCGGGCCGTGCCGCCGATCATGGTGCCGCGTTCCGGGTCGAACGTCACCCCCAGCGTCGCCGACTCGACGCCCGGAATCGCCAGTTCGGCCGTACCCTGGATGCTGCGCTGCTCGCCATCAAAGCTGGCATCGACCGATGCGCGCTGGATGCCACGCACCTTGCCCGGGCCGATGGCCAGGCGCCCGCCGCCGGACAGCTTGCCCTCGGGCGCGTCGGGCGTGCGCGCATAGGTCAGGCGCACGCTGGCTTCGCCATCGAACAGGTTGCGATCAAACTGGAAATCACCGGTGAGCCGGAAGCCCTCCCGGCTGGCCGCACCGCGCAGGTTGCCCTGGCCCAGGCGGGCAATGCTGTAGGCCACACCGCCGTCGAGGGTGAGCCCGCTGCGCGTGCCCAAGGCCACAGTGAGGTCGCAGCCATCGATGCGGAAGGGCCCGCCCAGGGCCAGCTCGCCGCCTGAGAACGCCTTGTAGACCTGCAGGTCGTTGCCAAGCAGGCGGAAGTCCAGGCGCGAGCCGCGCAGCAGCGCGATGCTGGGCTCGACATGACCGTGCACCGTCAGGCCGAGGCCCGGCACGATGTCCATGTCGCTGATGACCACGGGGCTCAGGGCCGTGACGCCCCCTTCGCGCAAGATGCCGCGGAAGCGCTCCAGCAGGCTGTCGGTGTCGAGCACGCCGGCGTTGGTCAGGCGCGGCAGGCGCACGATGTCGATGGCCACATCGGCGCGCGCGCCCTCAGCCAGCTGGGCGTGCACGAGCCGGCCGCGAACCTGCCCCATCGGGCCGGTGGCCGAGCCACTGAGGGTCAGCGTCAGGCCACTCGTGTTCAGCCCGGGCAGCCAGTCGCGCAGCACGCGGTCGGCGTCGGCCGGCTGCCCGTCACGCAGGGGCACCGACTTGGGCTGGCCACCGCGCTTGGTCGGATACAGCACCAGCAGGTTGGGCGAGCCGGTGTAGCGCGCGGCATCCACCCCGGCGGGCCAGGGCTGCACGGCATGCCCGTCAGAGGGAGCGCCCGTCAGGTTGGACGGGTCGTAGATGCGCAGGCCCTGGGCCGGTTGTGCGGCCAGCACGTTGTCCAGGGTGTAGCGATGCCCGACCGCAGGGTCGCCCTCGGCCAGAAAGCTGCCGAAGCGAACATGGAAGCGCCGCTTGAGCACCTCGGCCTGACGCTGCTCGACCGGCAGGCTGCGCGCCGCGTCAGAGCGCGCATAGGCGGCAAAGGCCTCGTCCATGAAGCGGTCGATGGCCCGGCCGGAGGCACCATTGGCGCTGCGCTCAAGCAGCTCCAGGTTTTCGATGCGGTCGTAGCCGATGCCACCGATCTGCAGCTCGACGATGTGATCGACCTCGAACGGGTGCTCCTGCGGATCGCCATCGCGGGTCCAGCGGGGCTGGCGCAACGCCAGCGCGAGGTCGTTCATGCGCCCCACCATCACATGGCTGCCGGCATTGGCCAGGGTGCGCTGGCGCGGCACGGCCACATACACCTTGTCGGCCTCCAGGCCGCTGACCACGGTCTGCATGGCGGTGCGCAGTGTGCCGGGCGGCGTGGCCTGTCGCCACAGGCTTTGCTGACGCGAGTCGAGGTCGGCACGGCGGTAGCCGGCCGGCCGGCGCACGCCCGCCGTGAGTGCGCGCTGGTAGGCCGCGTGGCGGTGGCGGTTGTCGTCGCTTTCGGTGTACTTCAGCGATGGCAGCTTGAGCTGCGGCAGGGTGATGTCGCCCAGCGCGGGCTCGCCGGCCTCGCGGGGAGCCGCGCCACCCGCGGCCGGCGCAGGGCCCGCGGCCGGTGGCGCGGCGCTGGCGGCCGCAGGTGCGGGGGCTGCTGCCGAGGCGGCCGGCGTGTCGTCCGTGCGCATGACCTGGCGGGCCACGCCGCGCTGCTGCTGCAGGACGTGAGCCAGTTCATGCGCCAGCAGGCGCTGCCCCTCGGCGCTGTCGGGCTGGTAGGCGCCCGGGGCGAAGGCGATGTCGTGGCCCACGGTGAAGGCGCGAGCCTGCAGGCGTTCGGCTTCGCGCTCGGCCATCGGCGTGGTGTGCACACGCACCTGCGAGAAATCCGCACCGAGCTGCTGTTCCATGTGGCCACGGGTGGCGGCGTCCAGTGGCTCGCCGGCGCCCAGGCGCTGAACCACGCCTTCGTCGACCTCGGTGGGCGCCCGCGCGCCAGCCTCGGCGGTGCCATCGGCGCGCTTGGGCATGACCGACTGGTTGGGCTCGGTCGACGCCAGGGGCTCGGCGCTGCACACCGGCTCGGTGTGCGTGAGCTCGGACGCACCGGCCGCCTTGCCCTGGTCGTCGGTGGTCTTGACCACGGGGGGGCCGGCCTTGTTGGTGGCCACATCGCGCAGGGTGCTGGCATCCAGTGTGGGCTGCTTGATGCTGAACGCATCCGAGATCTTCTCCGGCGTGATCTTGCCGGTCTTGGAGTTGTAGCCCACGGTGCCGGTGGCGCTGATGCCCACGGGCAACTGGTAACTGGCCTGCGCCAGCGTGAAGTTCTTGCTCCACACCGTCACCTTCTTGACCAGCAGGTTGAGCTTGGCCGCCACCTCGCCAAACACCCGGAAGGTCAGCGCCGGGTTGATGTTCAGGCTGAGCGTGCTGGACAGATCGAGCCCATTGGCCACGCTGTAGGTGAAGTCGGTCTTGGCCCCCAGAATCGGCTGCTTGTCGTCGGGGATGTTGACGCCGGCTTCCAGCCCCACGCTGCCCACCAGGCTGGCCACGGCCGCGCTGAACTCCAGGTTGAGCTGCGCCCCGACCTTGACGCCCGCGTCGCCCGGCACCTCGAAGCGCCCGCCGCCCTTGAACTTGAGCTGGTCGATGTCCACGGCGGCCGGGTCGAACTCCTCGACCTCGATGAACACGCCCTTGAGCTTGCCGGGCCCGATGTAGGCATGGGCCTTGAGCGTGGCCGTGGCCGAGACGGTGACGCCCACCGACACCGAGCCCACTGAAAAGCCCAGACCCGGCACGGGCACCGATGGCGACTCATACGCCTCGTCGATGAACTCGGCCTTGCCCTTGGGCACCCGAGGGAACAGTTGCACCTCGTCGACCTTGAGGCCGCCGCCCACGCGCACCGTGCCATCTGGCGCCAGCCGCAGCTTGAGCGTGCCGGTGAGCACGTCGGGAATCAGCTTGGCGTCGATGTCGGCGGCGCCAAACGCCTTGAACGTGCCGCCCTCGCCTTTGTCGGCACGCTTGCCGTGTTCATCGACTGCCGCGTTGGTGACGCCCGCTTTCACCGTGCCGCTCAGCGGGCCCTTCTTGAAGTCGAAACTGCCCTCCAGCAACACCGTGCCGTCGCTGTAGTCGAAGGCGAGCTTGGCCCCGCTGAGGCCGGGAATCTTGGGCGTGACCTCGCCGTTGGCCGACACCTTCCACTGCTCGCCCGCCTGCTTGACCGACACGGTGATGTCGGCCGCCTCAACCATGGGCACCTTCTCATCAAGCGACAGCTTGCCGGTGACCTGGAGCTGTTCCTGTGCATACGTGACCGACAGCGACGCGGCCTTCAGACCCGGGATGTCGGGCATGACATCACCGGTGGCCGTGAAGACCGAGTTGGCATAGGACACCGAGAGGCTGGCCGACTTGATGCCTTTGATCTTGTCCGGGTTGGTGATGCCCAGCGTGCCCTTGCCGCTGAAGCCCTCGCCCGTGGTGTAGCCCAGTTCGACCTTGGCCAGATCGAAGAGCTTGCGGTCGGCCGTGAGGGCGCCCTTGGCATACAGGATGGGTGCCTCCTTGCCCGAGCGCATGCCCACCGTGAGATGACCTGAACCAAATCCTTTGATGGTGAAGCCCAGGTGGCCCTCGGCGCCCAGGCCTTTGGTGCCATACAAGAGCGTGAGGCTCGCGTCATCGACGGTGATGCCCGGCAGCTTGAGCTTGTCGCTGAGGTCGCCCGCTGAGAGCGTGTGTTCGAAAGCCAGCTCATCGCCCCGCCAGCGAACCGGGATCTGCAGGCCCTGGAACAGTTCGTGGCTGGCGGTGAGCATGCCATCGGCGACCACCTGCCCCCGCACCACGCTGACCTGCTCGAAGGCAACGGGGCTGGCGCCGGGCACGTCGAGCCCCGGCGGATTCAAGCTGGCCAGGGCCCCAGCGTAGGGCTTGCTGGTGATGCGGTTGAGCGTCGCGGTGAAACGCTTGCCGGCGTTGACCTTGACGGTTCGCGGCAGGTCCCACGTCCCTTCCAGCGTCCCGACCGGTCCTGTCCCCGGCTGGTCCAGATCGGCCGTCAACGTGATCGAGTCGATGCGCAAGCCCGCGAGCCGCCCGCTGTTGTGCACATTGACCTTGTTCTTCTTCAGCGGGAAGGCATCGATGAAGCCGGCGCCCGTGTCAGAGTACAGCGCGAAGCGGTCCTTGTGCGTGCCGTCGTCCTTGGCCGCGCGCGGGTCGTTCTTGAGCCAGACCAGGTGCTCGCCCTTGGCGATCTGTTCGCGGCTCCAGAACTGGGAGGTGGACTCCGGGTTCTTGCCGGCCCCGCCACCCTCCACTTCCTCGAACTTGATGTCGTTGTCCTTCAGGTAGGACTTGACCAGGTTGTCGCCGGTGTTCTTGTCCACCGCCGCCAGATAGGTCTTGACGTTGGCATAGATGGCCGAGCGCAGCAAGGAGCCCACGTTGGTGTTGTGCTTGCCCGTCAAGAGCTCGTAGTTCTCGAACGCATCTTCACCGCCGACCTGCACTTCGACGATGTGGTCCACCTGCATGGGGCTGTTGAACCAGCTGCCATCCGGCGCCCAGGTGGGCACCTTCAGCCGTTCGACCACCTCGCCGACGGTGCCACTGATGGTCTGGCGCGTGGCGCCGAACCAGGTCAGGCTCTGCCGTCCGCCCGCGGGATCGAAGCCGATGCTGTCGTAATGCGGGGCCAGGTCGACCGCCTTCTTCCACTTGTTGACCTGGTCTGTGGCAAAGGCCGGTTTGTCACGGTCGTACCCGGCAGGCCGTTTCAGTGACTTCCCCGCTCGCTTCTTGTACACCGGTGCATGCCGCGCCTTGATCTCCGGCAGCCGCAAGGTTTCCAAGCCCTTGCGCGCCTTCTTGTCCTTGACCGGATCAATGGCAGCCTGGCGGACGTCGTTGGGATCGGCATAGGCCGGGTTGGTGGCCGGCGCAGCCGCCGGCGCGCGCGCCACGACCGCGGCCAACCCCATGTCGTCGTTCTGCATGACGTGGGCCAGCTCGTGCGCCATGAGGTGGCGACTCGATTCACCGCCCGGCTGATACTCGCCTGCGGCGAAGACCACATGGTGACCGAAGGTGAAGGCCCGCGCGTGCAGCGCGCGCGCCGCGTCGGCGGCCGCAGCGTCGTGGTGCACCCGCACGTGCGACAGGTCGCGCCCAAAGCGCGGCTCGAAGAACGCGCGGGCGTCTGCATCCAGCGGCTCACCCGGGCCCAGGCTCGCTTTCAGGGCCTCCGGACTGTCAGGCTGTTTCGAGCCGGACGGATCCTGTGCCTGAGACGACGCGGCCCGCTGGACAGGCTTGTCCGCAGCGCCCGCGAGGCCTGCGGGGCCAGCCTGGCGCTTGTCATCACGCGCCGTGGGCGCCGGCTTGGCCCCAGCGGCAGCAGGCGCGCCAGCAGGCTGACGCATCACCCGATCGGCCATGGCATCGGCCTCGCGCTCGATCGCATCGCCAGGCTCGGTCACGGCCAGCTTGGGGCGCGCGGCGAGTCTGGCGAAGGCGTCCTTGTTGGCGTCCTTGTCGGCTGCCTTGTCTGCGGCCTTATTGGCGCTCTTATCGGCACCCTTGCTGGCGCCCTGATTGACCGCCTTGCCATCATCCCGACGCGCTGACTGGGGGGCCGCAGCGCCCTGACCCGCCGCGTCCTTCGCAGGCGCAGCGGGTGTGGCCGGCTTCTTGGTGTCGGCGCGGGGCGGGGCAGACTGGGCCATGATGGGTCCGTGCGATCAACCCGTCGCGGTCAGTTCAGTTCCATGCGCAACACACCGACCACCGTGAGCACCTGGGCGCCACCAAAGTCGGTCACCGTCGAGGCGATGTGGCCATCGTCCCCCCCGCTGGGCGGCGTCCCCCCAGGCACGTTCAGCAACTTCTTCAGGGCATCGTGCTGCACAGCCGGCTGGACCCCGGCGGCCAGCGGCGCACGCGCGTCCACGCGGAAAGCCAGGAACAGGTAGCCCAGTTCGTGGGGCTGCCGTGTCATGTAGGCCGCATCCTGCTGGAGCAGCGTCATGTCGGTGGCATGCAGGCTGCCGCCGGTGAACTGCACGATGCGATCCGGCACCCGCTCGACCACGTGCGTCACCGCCCCGGCGGCCTCCTTCATCTTCGCCAGGTAGTCCGCCAGCTCGGCCCAGCCCTGGTCAGGCTGCTTGCGCATCTGCCCCAGCGTGCGCTGGTAGACCTCATAAGGCAGCATCACGACGCGGTGGCTGACCGTCTGCGCCGCCGCTTCCTCCAGCGTGACCACCAGCATCCCGCCATCGAGCCCGGCGTCATCCAGCACCGCGGGTGTGCGTGTCAGCGTGCCCACCACGCCGCTGCCGGTGGCCGGGGGCTGCACGATGCCGTCGAGCATGCGCAGCATCTCGCGCACACGGAAGTGGTTCTGCCAGCCCTGTCCCGCCTGGGGCCGACGCTCCCACACACAGGCCAGCGCCACGCGGCTGGCCGGCTGAGCGGCCTGCCACATGGCCCGCACATCGGCGGTCGTCTCCTCGGGCGCCGTGTTGTCGTCAAGGTAGCGCAGCACACCGACACGCCGCGGCTGCAGCTTGGCCAGCACCGCATCGTCGTTGCGCTGCAAGGCCTGCTTGAGCATCTCGAGCTCTTTGGAGGAGCCCACCTTCAGATGCCAGACCTGGAAGGCCTCGGTGACCGACGCGGGCAGCGGCTGGCTGCAGACCGGATCACAGAAATGCGGGCGCGCGCGCCGGAACATCACCCAGTCGTGCACGGCGCGCACCGCCTGCGCCGATCCCGCCTTCGGCACCGGCAGCAACCGCTGACGGGCACGGTGGAACAGCGCTGGATCCGCCAGCGTGTCGGCCAGCTGGGTCAGACCATTGAGCGCACGCGCGGCCAGCGGCGAGCTGGCCGATGGCATGGCGGGCAGGGCTTGCAAGGTCATCAGTTCCAGCCGCCCATCCCCGGGGGTGGCATCCAGCGCATCGATGGCGGCCTGGATGGCCGCGCGCGTCGCCTCGTCGGCAGCCTGCTTGAGCATGTTGCGCCAGTCCAGCCCGACCACCGCCTGTCGCGGCATGTCGTCCCAGCTCACGTCGATGGGCGGCGAGTCGGGCGCCTGCTGGCCATCGTCGATGCGCAAGAGGCCGTCGCGCGCATCGCCCTGGCGCGTGATCACGTAGCTGCGCCGCACTTGCTTGCGCTGGCTGGTGGACTGACCCGCCCATCGCGCCACCAGATGCTGGTCCAGATCGATCTGGATGCGCAGCACGGTACGCTGCCCCTGGCTGCTGCGATGCAGCACGGTCATCGTGCCCATGCCCTGAAGGTGCCACCCCACTGGCTGGCCCTGGCGCGCGACCTGCAGCGCCAGCTCCAGCTGCATCGGAGACTGCCCGCCCACGGCCAGTGCGAACGGGTCGTCGCGCAAGTCGGCGGCGGCGTAGCTTACGGCCGAGGCGGCCGTGTCGTCTGGCTCCTCGTCTTCATCGTGCAGCGCGGGTCGCGCGCCCAGCACCATGGTCACACGGTGTCCGGCTGTGGCATCCCGGTCGGTGCGGGTCAGACCGTCGACCGCATCGGGGAGCCGACCCGCCACATTCACGGCCTTGCCTGCCTCGGGCGCGGCATGCATGTGGGTGCGCATGGCCTGCATGTCCTGGCCGGCCGCGGGGGCCGTCGCCTCGGCATCGGCCATCTTCATCTCCATCGTCTCCTGGCCCGCCGAGAGCACGGACATCACCGCCAGGCTGCCTGCCACGGGCGTGTGCATCCGCGTCTGCCACCATGTGCCCGGCGGTGGTGCAACCGTGGCGCCCACGGCGCCATCGGGCACGAACACCTCCACGTCTTCCAGCGCCTGCGGGTTGTCGATGCCCTTGGTCAGCGAGATGCGGTTCATGTGCTGGGCTTCTTCCAGCAGGTGGGGCAAAGCGTCGAATGGCGCAGCGCGCAAGTGCAGTCGCACACCTTCGCCGAACCAGCGGGCAAGCTGCTCGGCCACCGGCTGGCTCGCGGCGACCGGCAGGTAGCCGGCCGGCGGCAGCTCGCCAAAGCCCTTGGCCAGCAGCCAGCGCGACGGATGCTGCTTGCCCACGCCCACATCGAGCTTGGCCAGCGCGGCATCCAGGGCCTGCAGGTGCGCCACGGACGATTGCGTCTCATTGACCATCCAGGTGGCATCCGTCTTGGTCACACGGCCGCCCAGGCGTTCGACCATCTGCTTGGCGCTGTCGGCATACTGCTTGTGCAGCGTGCGGATCTCTCGACGCGTGCGGTCCAGCGCGTCGCGCAAGGCGTCGCAGGGGTCAGCGGGGGTGCCCAGGTCGACGTCGGCACCCAGCCCGGCGCTGAGCTGACACTGGAACTGCAGGATCTGCGCGAGATAGGCGTTCCACGGGCGCATGGCCATCCGGCCCTGCCAATAGGCACGGGCCTGGGTCTCCATGCGCTCGCGCCGGCCCGTCCAGATGTCGAGCGATTTCAGCGTCTGCCCCTCGCGCACCAGCACACCGAGCACCAGTTCATTGGCTGCGCCGATGCTGGCTGGCCCGCACCATACGGGCCCGCGCAGGCCTTGCGGGTTGAGCAGGTGCGGCACGGCGGCACGCTCGCGCGCGAAGTACGCCGAGGCCACGCGGTTGCGCAGGTGCGCGGTGCCGTACAGCGGGCTTTGCGGCAGCGGCAGCGCGATCGGACGCAGGCGCAGCACCAGACCGTCGCGCACCTGGCTGTGCCGGGCATCCGAGACGCAGGCCGATTCGCACAGCTTGCCGTGCACCGGCTCGTTGCCGCACAGCGCATCAATGGGGCCCGCCGTCAGCTCATACACGACCAGCCCGTCGCCCACGGAGGTGGTGACCGGGCCGGTGGTCGGCTCGGTGCAGGGTGCAAAGCCGGCCGCGCCAGAGCCCGTGGAAGGCGCCGGCTTGGCCACGGCCAGCAACTCGCTCAGACGGGCCGACACCTCGCCCACGGCCATCACGAATTCGCCCGCCGGCGTGACGCCCAGACCGGGCAGCACGGTGAGCTGGTCGCCTTCGACCTCGACATCCAGACCGTGGACCACGCCCCAGCCGCCGGCCTGGTTGGCCAGATGCACGCGCAGGCGGTGATAGGCCTGCTCCTGCGCGAGGTCGTCGGCGCGCAGGAAGCGCCCGTCGAAGTAATGCAGGCGGGTCAGCGGCGAGGCGGTTTCGATGAAGGCGCGGCCATCGGTGACGCCCGCGTCCAGGCATTCGGTGTGGAGTTCGTCTTGCTTGCCCATGATGGACCTCAGGTAAGGGTGATCGACAGGGAGCGGCCATCGGCCTGCGCTTCGGGGGCGCCGAGCGGCAAGCCGTTGGCGCCCATCAAGGGGGTGGGGCCGCTGCCCTGCAGCGTGATGCGCACGGGCTGACCGGCCTGCACGGCAGCGGCCAGCGTCAGCGTGGCGGTGGGCACGCCGTCAGGCTCGGCGTAGGCCACCGCCGTGACAGCATGGCTGTGCCAACCCGCACCGGCCGCAGCCGCGGCATCAAACTGCGTGACGGCAAATGCGGTCAACGCCACGCTGGCGGGCGCCAAAGGCTGGCTGAACACCAACGTGACGCTGGCGCCACTGGCGCTGCTGCCCTCCGCAAGGGGCAGCGGGCCGCCCACCGCAGGCGGGGTGGCCAGACCAGGCAGCAGCACACGCTGCAGCGTGGCGGTGGACAGCAACAGCGGCCGCACAGCCATGTCCACGGCGTCCACGCTGGCCTGCCATTGCCCATCGACCTGGGTGAAGGCCACACCGTGCAAGCGGGCCAGCACCACCGGGGGCGTCGCCTCCGCCGCCTCGGCATTGGGATTGGCGCCAGGCGGCGCGTCAGGCGGCAAGCCGGCCAGCCAGGCCACCCAGCCGGCGCGGTCGTCCGGCAAGGGGCTGGGAAGCGGCCCGGTTGGCGGCAGTTCCGCTTCCGCCTCGCCCGCCGGCGCCACACGGCGCAGGCTCAGCCGGGCGGTTTCACACACACGGGCATAGGCGATGTCGCTGGCCTGGCGCTGACAGGGATCGGCGATGGCCGGCACCGGCTCGCTCAGGCAGGTGGCGTAGGACACCACCACCTCCAGCGTGAGGCGGGCATGGGTGCGGCCCCAGAACTCGGCGTAGTCGGGGTCTTTTTCCAGCAGCCGTGCGGCCCACCAGCGGCTCAGGCTCAGGCACTGAGGCTCGCTCAGCAGCAGGTCGCGCCCACCGTCATCCAGCGCGTGGCCAGGGCTCACGCGCAGCTCGGCCCGGTCGACCTCATCGGGCGTGGACTCGACTGAGACGGCAAAACCGGTGACCACACCGTGACCGTGCAGGGCGCGCTGGTGGCGACGCGCCTGGCCCAGATGAAAGCCCTGAAGGGCGCGGAGGTCATCCACACCCAGCAACTGGCCGAAGTGGACATTGAGCGTGCAGTCGGGGTTCTCGGGTAGCACGGCGGCGCAGCGGTCGGCGTCGGCGCGCGGGTCACAGTCGGGCTGACGGCGGAGGGCGGCAGAGGTCATCTCGGGCTCCAGGAATCAGGGGGGCGTCGCTCAGACCACAGGGGCGGTGCCCCGCCAGGCCAGGCGCGCACGACGCAGCAGTCGCGCCTGTTCGGCCTCGGCGCGGGCGGCCAGGATGGCCCAGGCCTGCTGCGCGGCCGCCTGCTGCCGCTGGGCCAGGCGGGCGGCCTGCAGCGCATCGGCGTGCTGGCTTTCGGCCAGCGTGAGGGCCGACAGCAGCTGGCTCAAGGCGGTGCCGCTCTTGAGGCGGTTCAGCCTGGCTCGTGCGCCATCCAGGCGGTCCAGCGCGTCCCACAGCGTGTCGGGCACATCGGCCAGCCAGGCCTGCAGCAGCCCGTGGTCGGCGTGCTCGGTGAGGGCCTTGTGGGCGTCCTTGCGGGCCTTGAGCGCGTCGTCGCGGGCCTTCAGCGGCGCCGTGAGATCGGCGGCATGCAAGGCCGCCAGGGTGGCATCCGGCTTGGCGGCGCGGGCGGCGGCCCACGCCTGTTCGTAAGCCGCCTGCTTGGCGCGCAGGGTGTCTTCGGCGTCGTCGACGTCCTTGAGCAAGGCGAGCATGGCCTCGGCCCGGGCCAGCCGCGGCGCATTGCCTTCGAAGCGCAGCCGATCGGCCTGGGCGGCCGTCAACGGCCCCAATGGGGTTGGCAAGGCGGCGAGCGCGGCCAGCGCGGCGGTGTCATCGGCCACGTGGGCCGCCGCATCGGCATAGGCCTGCACGGCCGCCCACGCACGCGCATGGGCGCGCTGCGCTTGCGCCAGCGCCGGGTGTGCCGGGGCGTAGGTGGCCTGCTCGACCAACTCGGCCTGCGCATGGGCATCGCGTGCGGCCTCGGCGCGGTCACGCAGGCGCTGCAGCAGCAAGGGCTTGGTGGCATCGCTGGCCGGGAAGGCACCCTCCACCCGCTCGCGGGCTGTGGCTTCGTGGGCCGCCAGCGCCGCGGTGGCATCGGCCACGGCGTCTTGCCAGCGACCGGCCTGCAACTCGGCGACAAAGCCAGCGCGCGCGGCCGCTTCGGCCTGGGCCTGACGCCACGCGCGCGCCACCACCTCGGCTTCGGCCTCCAGCGCCTGCATGCGCTGGCTCAGGCCATCGGTTTCAACGGCCCACTCGGCCAACAGACCTTCCAGACGAAGCTGCTCGCTCTGGGCCTGCGCCTGCGACACGCGGGCGGCGTTGAGCGCGTTCAGCAACGGTTTGGCATCGGCCGGCATCGCGATGCGCGCCAGCGCAGCCCGCAGCGTGTCTTGCGCATTGGCGGCCGTCAGCGCCTGGTCCTGCACCGCGCGCAGGGCCTGCCTCGCCACTTGACCGTCCTGGCGTAAGGTGGCCAGTCGGGCGCGGGCTTCGGTCAGCGTCTGCTGGATGCGGTCGGCTTCGCTTTGCCAATAGCCAGTGAGCGTGCTCATGGGATCCTCCAGTCGTCCGTGGCGGACGGGTTCAGGGTGTGATGGGCAGGAAAGCCGGGGTGGGCCCGGCCCGCCTTGTCGTATTCGCGCTCGACGGCCGCGAGGAAATGGCGCTGGGCCATGGGCTGGCCTTCGGCCGCTGCCAGAAAGGCCGCGGCGAGGGCCGCGTTCTTGATCTGCGCGCCCGACAGCGGATACCAGTCGGCCAGTTCGGCCAGGTCGACATCGGCCGCCAGCGGCGCTTCGGCCGGCAGGTGCAGGCGCCACAAGGCGTGGCGCACCGAACCCTCTGGCTCGGGAAACTCGACGATGAACTCGAAGCGGCGCGAGAAGGCGGCGTCCAGCTGCGAGCGCAGGTTGGTGGTCAGCACGGCCACGCCTTCGTAGCGCTCCAGCCGTTGCAGCAGGTAAGCGGTTTCCAGGTTGGCATAGCGGTCCTGCGCGTCCTGGGTGTCGGTGCGCTTGCCGAACAGCGCGTCGGCCTCGTCGAACAGCAGCAGGGCGCGCGAACGTTCGGCCAGATCGAACACGGCGGCCAGGTTCTTCTCGGTCTCGCCTATCCATTTGCTGACCAGACTGGCCAGGTCGACCACCAGCAGGTCCACACCGAGTGCGCGCGCCATGACCTCGGCGGCCAGCGTCTTGCCGGTGCCCGGGGTGCCATGAAACAGCATGCGCACGCCACGGCGGTCGCCCCGACCCTGCGCAAAGCCCCAGTCGTCGAGCACGGTGAGTTGCTGGCTCACGCGGCGCACCGCGGCCTGCAGGCTGTGCACCGCCGGCTGCGGCAGCAGCAGGGCCGACCAGTCGGCATGCGGCTGCACGCGCGTCACGCCGGCACGCTGCCCGGCGGCCGCGCGCTGCCGCACGCCGTCGGCCACGTCGTCCAGCACCATCGCGCGCTGCAACAGGGCCTGGCGCAGCACCAGGTCGCGCAACACCTCGCGCGCCTCATCGGGCTCAATGGGGTAGCGAGCAGCCAGCACCGCCGCCTGCTCGCCCAATTGCGGCAGCAAGGTGCGCCACAGCTCCCGCCGCGCCACCGGTGTCAGCGGCTGCACGACCAGGCGCAAGCGCGGCAGATCCAGCGGGGGCACGGCGCCGGCATGGGCGGCGCTGCAGAGTTGCGGCAGCGCCACCGGGGCGCGCAGGGCCCACGCCTCGGGCGGCACCTCGGCGGCGCCACCAGCCGGCCATTCGTCGTGGGTGTCTTCCAGCCAGCAGGCCGCCTGGTACAGCCAGGCCTGGCCGAGGGCACGGGCCAGTTGGTCGGTCGACCAGGGGCCCGATGCCGTGGCACGCACGGCCGCCACGCCGGCCGCACCCAGCAAGGCCTGCACCCGGGTGCGGCGCATGGCCGCCGTGCCGCCGAGCACGACGATCTGACAGGGCTGGCCCCGCCGCAAGGCGTGCAAGGCCGCCGCAGTGTCGGGTTGGGCCAGCCACCCAGCCAAACCCGGCACGTCGGGCACCCCCGCATCCAGCGGCAGCTGGTGCGCGCCGGGCGCGCGGCCACACAGCGCGGCCCACACCGTGTCGTCCACGCGGAGGTCACGGCTGTGCCAGGGCAGTTCACTGCCACGCAGTGAGGTGGTCTCTGCTTGCCACAGGCCCAGTCGGGCAAGCGGGCCGTCTTCCACGACGTGGCGCACCGTCTGCCGCAGCATGTCGCGCCGGGCCCATTGCACCGCCTGCCGAGCGTGGTCAGCCCGGGCCGCATCACCCGCGTCCGGGGCCGTCTCCAGCGTGGCCTCCAGCCACGACAGGGCCATGGTCACGGTGGGCCAGGGGTGGCCCTCGGGGTGCCACAGGCGCATCAGCGCGGCGCAGCACTCATGGGCATGCGGCAGCACGGCCAGCAGCAGCACATCGCTTGCCCAGGTGGTGGCGGCACGTGCGGAGTCGGCATCAGCGGACATCGGCGTGGCCAGCGCGACCAGGCGGCTCAGGGGGTGATCGGCAGGCCATGCGGCGCCAGGCTCATCGGCGTCGGGTGACGGCACAGCGTGGGCCACGTGGGGGGCATGGGCTGCACGCTGCGCTTCGGCCCAGCGCTGCACAGCCTGCAGGCGCGCCAGGCGCTGCGCATGCGCTGCGGCGTCGCCAACCCGCGCGTCATCATCCGGCTCGCCCAGCGTGTCGCGCAGGTGCCGGACCAGCCGCCCGGCAGCGTGCGCCACGGCATGCTGCGTGTGGGTGGTCAGGGTGTGCAACCAGGTATCAGCCATAGCGGAACCTCACCACCGCCTGAGCCAACGGCACCCAGCCCGGATCCAGATCCAATGCCAGGCGGCGGATGCGGGTGTCGGTCTGATCTGCATCGAAGCCCACCTCAACCCATCCGGGCTCGACGCGCAGCCGCGCCGGCCGCTGGTTGAGCCAGTTCAGCGCGGCTTGCGCTTCAGCCCATTGGGCGCCATCGCGGTCTGCGCTCAAGCTGGACCACAACCAGTCGGCCCAGACCTGCACCTGCTGCTGCGCGGCGTGGCGCAAGGCTGTCGGGATGCCCCACTCGCCATCGCCACCGCGCTCACCATCGCCGGACGAGAAGCCGCCTGTCCACAGCGCCCAGACCGGGTCAGTGGGCGGGATGCCGAGCACCTCGGCCAGCGCGCGGCCAACGGCAGCATCGGGCCAGTACGCTGGCACGGTGGCGCGCAGGGCGGGCCACACGGCTGGCAGGCGGGCCAGCCAGAAGCAGGCGCCGGCCCATGAAGTGGGCCAACTGGTGCGTTCGTCGCGCGCAGGCAATTCGGGCAAGGCCGGGACGTCCTCCCGCGACGCGACGTCGGTCGGGGCTTGCACCGCCGCACCCGGCGCGGCATCGGCGTCACACGGGGCGTGCGACGGGTCGGTCGGATCCACTGACGCCCGCACCTGTGCAGACGCGCTGGCCTCAACGGCCCGGGGCGCCGTGCCGCTCGCTGGCGACCACGCCGAGAGGCGGGACGTGGGCGCGCCCCCGCAGGCCAGCGCATGCCAGGACGGCCACAGCACGGCGGCTTGTGCCGCATCGGCAAATGGCCATCGCGCGCTTGCCAGCCAGGCTGCCACCGCCTCGCCGCCATGGCGCTGCAAGCGGGCCGCGAGCACAGGCTGTCGCGCAACCCAGTGGCGCCATGCTGCGTGAAGCCCGCCCTCGGGCCAGACCAGTGGTGTCGGTTTCGCGTGGACTGACTGCAGATCGCTGCCAGGCGCACCCCTTGCCTTGCTCACCCCGGCCCAAGCCGCTGGCAGCGCCAAAATCAGGGCCGCCCACGAAGCCGATGGCAGCCGCCGCACCAGGGCGCTCCAGGCGCCAGTCTGCGCCTCGGCCTGCAGCAACGCCTGAAGCGCGGGCGTGACGACCTCGGGCTCGGCCACCAAGGCCTGCCAGCCCTGTTGCAGCGCTTCGGCCGACGACAGGGCCGGGCTGCGCAACAGGCCCATCCGGTGCCACGCCCACTGGCGCGTGGTGTCGCCTGCCGCGCTGCGATACAGCAGGTCGGCCAGCGCATCGGTACGCCGGCGGTAACGCACGACCGCATGGGCCACGGGCGCCTGAAGACAGGTGTGGACCGCCTGGCCCACGGCCTGCAGCCAATCGCGTCCCCATTGCAGCGTGGTCGCATCGGCCCGCACCCGGTTGTGAACCTGCAGTTGCGGGATCAGAATCCACTCGTCGTCATCGGGCACGGGGCCAGCCCAGGCCGCCTCACCCAGCATGGCCAGCTCCTCCGCCCAGTCGCGCGTGCGCGCGGCGACCGCTGGCGCATCGGCCGGATCGGCGCAGACAAAGCGCTGACGCAGCTGCGCGATCTGCACGGGTGCGGCGCTCATGCGATGGGCTCCCTGGGCAGCTCCGGCCGCCCGAGGATGAAGCCCTGGCCGAGTGCCGCCTCACCGGTGATCGCCGGCTGCATCCGCGCCGCATGGCCGACCACGGCCGACACACCCACATGGCTGCCCACACCCAGCCGCAAGCCGCCTTCGGCCGTGCACAACGTGAAGGCGGTGTGGGCGGGCTTGTGCAGTTCGATGAGCCGCTCGACACAGGCCCGCTGCGCCTCGGTCAGACGGGCCACGACCATGACGGTGAAGCGGTGCGCGAAATCGTCGAAGCGCACCGGCGTGGTGTCGGCCAGCGGCCGCTCGTTGGGCTCGCCAATCAGGCCGCCGACCCGAAAGCCCGCACCGAGCACGGCCTGCGAGGCACGGGCCTGTTCATGGCCCACCACCCCGCCGCCGCGCAGGCGATGGTGCTCGATCAACACGACCTCGGCGCCTTCGGTGAGGATGCTGACCATGCGACGCAGGCTGGCCACGGTGCCACGCGTGCGAAACAGCCGAGCAGCCTCGCCCACCATGCGCCGCTGCACGGTCTCGGACCAGCACGGGTCCATGGCCAGTCCGACGAATCGGCCCAGCCAGGGCAAGGCCTCGCCCGGTGTGGCACGCGGGTTCAGCAGGCGGTGACGCTCGGCACCGCTGCGATCCCAGTCGTCGAGCACTCGCGCCAGCGGCATCAGGTAGCGATGCAGGAAATCGCGGGCGGCCGGCTCGTGCCACAGCGTGCGCGGCAACTGCTGCAGCCAGCGATGGCCTGGATGGGCCACCTGCACCGCCCGCACACGCGGACTCTTGTGGCGCGTGCCGTGCAGCGCCAGCACCACCCACAGGTAGCGCCCCGGCGGCGCCATCACCGGCACCTCAAACCACTGCAGGCCGGCTTCGGGTGCGTCCGGCCCGGACATCGCCGGGGCATGCGCGTCGCGGAACACCCGGTGGCCGCCCTCGGGCTGTCGTGCCCAGTCCTGCGCCGAGATCAGCGGCGTGCGTTCGGGCTCCGGTACGGCGGTGAAGTCGGCCAGGGCGCCCACCGGTGGGGTATGAGGCAGCGAATCAAGGTCGTCGAGCTCGTCGCGCGTGACCGTCCACACGCGCAGCTCGGTCCCGGGCGGCACGCAGGCCATCACGCGCACGGCCCCCCAGCTGCGCTGGTCATGGCCGCTGTCGAGCGCGAAGCCGAACACGCGGCCTTGCGTGCGGTAGCGGCTGCGCGCCGGCGAGGTGTGGCGCAGCCCGGCCGATGTCCAGTAAGCGATGCGGCCATCGGGGGCCAAGGTGATGCCCGTGCCGTCATAGCCCGGTGCCGACAGGCCGGCGCCCTGCACCGTGGGCTGCGCGCCCAGCCAGCGCAGTTGCACGAAGTCCTGCCCCGGCTGCATGGCCAGGGTCAGCGGCGTGCCCAGCCGGGCGTCGTCCTCACCGCTGACCAGATCGAGTGCATCGGCCACCGTGATGGCCGAGCCGTTGTGCAAGGCCTGCACACGCGACAGCGCCGCGCCCGGTTCGATGAGCACCCAGGCCAGCCAGCCTCCCGCGCTGCCGCCGGCCACGGCGCCCGCATCACGCGCCTGCACGGCACGGCTCACCGTCAGGCGTGCGGCACCGGCTCGCCGGGGCCACGGCATGGGCTCGGGTGCATCGCAGGGCGACACGCGCCAGACCTGCCCGTCGTCGGTCAGCACGAACACGGCGTCGCCACACACCGCCACATCCAGCGGCACCGCGGTGAAAGGGATGCGGCGCGCGACCTCGCGCTGCCAGGTGTCGATCACCCAGACCACCCGCTCGACCGGGTCGGTCGCGTAAAGCAGGTCGCGGCTGTCCACGCCCACGGCCACCGCATGCCGGGGCAGCGTGTCATCCGACCCAGCCCCACCATCCGGCACAGGCGCCCCCTCGGTGCGCGCCGCCGTCACGTTCAGCGGGTGCACCGTGGCGTCATGCACGCCCAGCGCGGTGGTCTGGCCCCAGATCACATAGGCCAGCGCCGACGTCCCCTCGGAGGCGGGGTCCGCCGGCGTATCCAGCGGCATGGCGCGGAACAGCCGGCAGCGCGCATCGAAGGCCATGCCGGTGAAGCGACGCGCCGACTCGACCGGCCAGTCGGGCGCAGGCGCGTGGGGATCGGGCGCGAGGACCAGGTCGTCACCCAGCAACGCCACGCCGTCGAAGGCGCAGCGCCGCCAATGCGGCAGGCCTCGCATCCAGAGGGTGGCGGCATCGGGGGTCAGGCGCATGGTCGGGCCTCGCTCAGCACACCGTGGGCAGCACCGGCACAGGCACCGGCGCCTCCTGCAGGGGCGGGGCCACGCCGAGTCCCGGCGCGGGCAGCGGCGTGGCCGCATCGACCACGGTGATGGCGGCCAGCTCGGGCACCACCCAGTCGGCCAGCGTGGCGCGCGCCACCACGGTCCAGCGGGGGGCGGCAGCCGCTGCACCGCCGTCAGTGTGCAGCTCGGGGTGCGGCTCAAGGCGCTCCTCGCGCGCCAGCTGCAGCGCCTCGACATAGGCGACACCTTCGGCCTGCATGGCCACGGCCTCGAGCTCGCGGGCGATCACGGGGCGGCCCAGTGGCCAGCCTCGGCCGTCCGGGCCAAATGGGGGCAAGGGCGACAGGTACTGCCGCAGCAGCTGGCTGACCCAGTCGCGCACCGCATCGAGCCCGTAACCGGGCTGCACCGCCACCGACAACGACACGGCGAGGCGCTGGTAGGTCGGCGGGATCACATAGAGCTCGGTCGTGACCAGACGCCAGTCGTCCAGCCACTGACAGACTTCGGACAGCTCACGGCTGTCGGGCCGCGGCGCCTCGGGGTGATCCGGGTCGCGCACGGGCCAGACCACCACGCTGACGCAGCCAGGCTGACGTTGCTGCGACGGGGCATGGAACAGCGGCAGGCATTCGGCGCGGGCCAGGCTGACGGTGGGTGTCTCCAGCGCCAGGCTGGCGAAGTCATCGGCCGTGACGGCGCGGCGGTTGCGACGCAGCTCGCTGGGAATGCGCCGCAACGCGGCCTCGATGGACTCGGCATCCACGCCGCCTGCAGCCGGAAACGGATTGGCCAGTTTGACAGGCAGGCCGGCCGGTCGACGCAGCGGCAGTGGCGGCACCGGCGAGCTGAGCAACTCGCCCCAGCGTTGGAGCGCCTCGGCGGGCACATTGCCCGCCGCACCGCCGCCCCAACGATAGCGCCCCACACGCACGCGCTCGCCGATCTGCGGCGCATTCAGGCCGAAGCGCACCGTGCCAGCCTCGCGGTCGAGCACGAAGTGCGCGTCGTCGGGCCCGCTGGCATCCAGATCCTCGACCTGGATCCAGTCCTGCCACACGCCTTGCGACTCCACCTGCAGCGGCAGCGGCTGAACGGGGTCGTGCAGCACAGGCCGGTGCGCCAGCTGGAACACCGCGTCGGGCTGGCCGTCTCCCGTGCCCAGCAACTCCGGCGCCGCATGGACCACCTGCTCGCAGGGCAGCACGTTCAAGCCCACCCAGCGAAGCGGCCCCAGCCGACGGCCATCGCCAGGCCACACCCGCAGCCAGCACCAGATGCGGTCGGCGCGCTCGTCATCGAGCGCTGGCGGAAAATGCCCGGTGCCCGCCAGGCCGGGCGGCGCCACCGGCACGCCCCAGTCAGCGAGCGCGGCGCCCGCCGGCAGCTCCAGGCGCACCGTGCCGGCGCGGCTCAGGCCCTGGGTGTCGTCACCCGACACGCGCACGGCTGCGAAGCGCGGCTGTCCGTCTGCGCCCAGTGTGCGCAGCGACGCCTGCCACCACAGCGTGGGCGCCCCCCCTGTTGCGCAGGCCGCGACCTCGTCGAGCAGCGGCCGGATGGCTTCGGGCATCACCCCGAGGCTGAGCGACACCGGGCGTCCCGCCCCGGCGTTCAAGGCCGTGGCCGGGTCGAAGCCCGGCGGCGCCTCCGGCTTGAGCAAGGCGATCCACAGACAGTTGTCCACCGTCTGCCCCAGGTCGACCGGCTCGGAGCGGCCATCGGCCTCCAGCCGATGCAAGGTGTAGGGCGCCACGGCGGCGAGGCCCGGCTGCTGGCGCGACAGCGCGTCGATGCTGGCCTGCAGGGTGTCGTGCACCTCGGGGTCGAGCGCTTTCATGAAGCCTTGCAGGGCCTGCGCCGTGGGCTGTGCGATCTGGCGCACCCGGGCCACGGCCACGCAGTCCAGCGGCCACACCGTGGCATCCTGGGTGACGGTGAACACCGTGGCGCCTGCCTGAATCTGATCGCCCGCATACACGCTCACGCCGACCTCGGCTTCGCTGACGGCGCGCACCAGCGCGGTGGCGGGGCGCGCCGGCCGCAAGGGCAGATCCAGCAGACGCAAGAACGCCAGCTGCGTCGCCTCGGGCACCTGGTTGAGGCGGAACTGCAGGCCCTCGCCCATGTAGGCAAACAGCTGCAGCAACGTGATGGCCGGATCGCTGTCGAGGTGATCCGTCCACTGCGGGTTGTAGACCGGGATGCGGGCACGCAGCTCGGCAAAGAGCGATTCGAAATCGCGGTCGTCGAGCACCGGGGTGATCAGGGGCATCAGCGCTGCTCCAGGTAGAAGGGGTAGACCAGCACGTCCTGGCGGCCATCCAGCACATGGGCGTAATGCAGGTCGATGTGCACCAGCGCCGGGTCGTCGGTCGACAGCACCTGCACCTCCAGGACGCGGATGCGCGGCTCCCAGCGGGTCAGCGCCTGCGTCACGACGCGCTCGATGCCGGCGCGTGTGCCCGGGTTGTTGGGCTGCATCAGGAAGCGGCGCAAGCCGCAGCCGAAATCGGCTCGCATGACCCGTTCACCCGGCTCGGTGTCGAGGATGGTGAAGATGGCCTGGCGAACCTTCTCGGGCCCGGCCACACGGGCCAGCCGCCCCTGCGCATCGGGCGCCAGCGGCTGGCCCCAGCCCTGGCCAAGACGGCGATCGCGTTCGGACAGCGCGGCGGAGGCCAGCGGGCCGGACGGGGTGACAAAAGGACTGCTCATGCGGACGCTCCAGACGGCGCGGAAACCCCAGACGCCACGGGCCATACCGGCGTGACAGCCGGCTCCACGACCAGCCGTTCACCCACCGGCGGCAAGGCGGCAGCGCCCGCCGGCGAAGAGACCGGCTGCGGCACGGCCGGCAACGCGGCGTGGTCCTGGAAGGATTGATCGATGCTGCCCAGGGTCTGGTTGTCACGCCCTTCCAGTGACGGCGTGGTGTTCAGGCCGGCCGACTGGCGGATGCGCACCTCCATCTGGCCGATCCCGCCGTTGCCGGTCAGGTGGGCGGCCAGGTCGGTCGCGCGCACCAGGGTGTCGACCCCGTTGACCGCCACCGTGAAATCCGCGTCGAGGTCCACCCCCGGTGGCGTGGCCGCCAGGGCCGCATCCAGCGTGAGGTTGGCCTGCACCGACGGCGGGATGCAGAAGCGGAAGACCAGCAGGAACCACAGCTGGAACACGAACACCACGATGGGCAGGAACAGGTTGAGCACGAACAGCGCCACCAGCGTGATCAGCGGGATGGAGAAGCTGCAGATGGCCTCGCCGCCCAATGTGCCGCCGGCCAGTCCGCTGCCGTCGGTGTTGGGCGACAGATGCTGCGGCTGCACCATGCGCACCGGCGACAGCCGGCCCTTGGGCCGCATGGCCGCCTGGGCCGCCAGCTCGCGCAGATCGGGCAGCTTGATGGTGATGGGGCGGTTGGCCGAGCCCAGCACGTCGAACGGCGCGGCCACGCGATAGGCCTCGGTGGGTCGGCTCCAGGTGACCGGTCCGTGGCAGTCAGGCTGCTTGCCCACGCGCGCCGCGCACGGGCTGTGGCGGCGCACGAAGCAACGCACCTCGTACGTGGCCTGATCATGAAAACGCGCCTGCCCCTGCAGGTCGTGCTGCAGGCTGGCGGTGGGCACCACACCGTAGTACATCGTGCGCCCGGCCGCATCGTGCGCGGGCTCGCGCGGGTCGGCCACCAGCGCAAACATCGGGTAGACCTGCTCGCTGGCCAGCCCCTGCGCAGCCAGCGCCGCCACGCGGGCTGGTGCCCAGGGATCGCCATCGCCGCCGAGGTCGCCGCCATCGGTGGCTGCTGCGTCGCCGGCCCCGCCCGCCGTGTCGTCCAGCACGCGCCACTGGCCGAAAGTGGGGCTCGGGCGGCCGTTGACCCGTTGCGGGAACCAGCCCTCGATCTGCACCCGCACGCCTTCACGCTGCTGCACCGCCTGCAGCGTCGCACGGGCGGCATCCACCCGCTCGGTGGCCTGGGTCACCAACGCGGCCCAGTTGGTCACGCCGGCGGCCTGGGCCAGCGCGGCCTGACGCCGCTGCACGTTGCGCGCAAGGTCAGAGCCGGCTGCGGCGTCCTCGCCCGCGCGGGCCAGTTGCTGCAGCGCGTGCCAGTCGGCCTCGGCGGCACGCACGGCCTGCAGCGCCTGGTCGATGGCGGCCACATCGGCGCCGGCTGGCTGGACGCTCGTGCGTCGGCGCACCACAAAGCCGGCCTGGCAGACCTGCTGCCGCGTGACGGACGGCAGGCCTGGCGCATCGCAGTGCAGCTCGCAGCTCACCACGTAGTGCCGATCGTGTGTGGGCTGATACAGCTTGCGCAGGCCCGTGGGGGCCAGCCTGGCCTTGAAGGCCTGGCCACTGGCTTGCTCAGCCGCGCTCGCGGGTTGCCCCTGCCGGTTGAGCAGCAGCCAGCGGCCCAGCGGGCTGAAGCGGTTCATCGGCACCAGATCATGCTGATGCACCACGTCGTGCACCGGGTCGAACTGCAAGGATGCCTGGGGTCGCGCCAGAAAGGACTGGATGAAGTCGTCGCCCGCGAACTTCTGCAGCGCGGGCGCACTCAACCGCCCGGCGCGCGGCAAGCCCGGTGCCGACCAGCGGTACCACGGCCCGGTGAGCAGCCAGCCGTCGCTCAAGCCGTTGCTCAAGCCATCGCTCAGCATGTGCGCCTCACCATATGTTGCCCGCCCCGGGTGTGTAGCTTGGCGAAATCACACCCGCCTGCGCGATCAGCGTCTGGCACTGCACCACACCATCGGCCACGACCACCGGCGCGTGCAGGTTCACCGCGGAGGCGTTGACCTCGACGGTGCTGTTGGCCGTGATGCTGACCTGGCCGGCAATGTTGATCACGATGGTGCAACCATTGCTGTGCGTGAGCGAGACCTCCTGTGCGGCGTCGTCCATCACCAGCCGGTGGCCACTGGCCATGGACACCGTGACCTTGGCTGCGCCCCGCGTGTCATCGAACTGCAGCACACTGCCCGAGCGGGTCTTGAGCGTGCGCAGGTTGTTGGCGGCCTCGGGCGATTCGGGCTGGGTTGTGCGGCCGTTCCAGCAGGCGCCCACGATGTAAGGGCGCGAGGGGTCGCCGGCCTCGAAGCCCACCACCACCTGCGAATCGACCTCGGGCAGGATGTGCAAGCCCTGGTCGTCGTCGGCATAGGGCGACAGCAGTGTGGCCCAGGCTCGCACGGCCTCGCCCGCCTGCCCCAGAAAGGGAAAGCGCAGCTGCACCCGCCCCTTGCGGTCCGGGTCGACAATGTCGGTCACCACGGCGGGGTACAGCCCGTACCAGTGCGGGCCATGGCCGTCCGGCGGCAGTCGCGGGTCGAGCCCCTGTGCGGTCATGCTCATGCGCCCTGCCCCACCCAGGCCCGCTCGGCCTCGAAATGCGTGCGGTAACCGTGGACCAGGTCGAAGCGGTGCGCCACCTGCGTGGCCACGTAGCCATCGCCTTCGAACAGCGGCGAAACGCGCTGCAGGCACAGCCGGCTGCCCACCTGCAAGCCGGCATCGCCCTCGGCCACACCACTGGCACGCACGAAACGCCGCGCGCGCGTCAGCAGCTGGGCCCGGGCCCAGGCCCGCGCCTCGTCGCCCTTGAGCGGCACCTCCCGCGTGCGCAGGCTGTGGCGCTCGCCGAACGCCTGCTGCAGCACAGCCGGCCCATGGGTGCCCCCCTGCGCCTCGGCGCGCACCGCGCTGTCGTTGGCCGCCTCGTCCAGCGCCTCCGCCTGGGCGTCATCCCAGCCCGCAACATGCACGCTGCTGCGCTGGTGGGCCAGATCGGCCCGCAGCTGCACATGCACGAGGTTGTGGCCCTGGATCAAGGTGACCAGCGGCTGTTGACGCTGCTCACGTGCGGCCATGTGCAATGTGCGGCCGTCCAGCCACAGCTCGGCGCCCAGCCGGCGGGCGCGCTCGCGCAGAAAGGCCAGGTCGCTCTGGTTCCACTGCTGCAGGCAGGCATGGCGCGGGCCGTCGATCTCGGCCTGGGCCTGCAGGCCGTGGCGTGCGGCGATCTGCTGCACCAGCTCGGCATCGGTGAGCTGCAGCCAGGTCTGGCAACGGTGTGTCATGCGCAGGTCCATCAGGCGGTCTTCGGCGCGCACGGTGACCTCGGGCGCCCGGCCCTGGCTCATGTCCAGCTCGATGGCGCTGATGCGGCCCGCGAACACCGTGGCCCGGCCGGCCTCGGCGCCCATGGTCACCTCCAGCTCCCGCCCGAAATCCAGCACCTCACCGTCCAGCCACAGCAAGGGCTCATGCGCCTGGCCTTCAGCCGGGCCCACGGCCGTCAGCGTCATCTCCAGGCGGGCCAGGCCATCCAGGTCGTGGCGGGCCTCCAGCCGCACGAGGTCGCGCGTCAGGTGCGGGCGCAGCTGGCCGGCCACCGACAACGCGGGGCGGGTTTCGGCCTGGAGGGGCAGACGTTGCAGGGTCATGCCGACATCCCATGCTCAGTCATCAAAGCCCCAGGCCGCCGTGCGCGCCTCGCGCTCGGCCTCGACGCGCGCAAGCTGGGCCCATCGCCACGCTTCAGGGCGCGCGGGCGGCTCGGCGGTGCGTGCATCGGGCTCGCCATCGCCCGCGCCACGGTCGCCGTCCACCATGACGGTGCTGTCGATCTGTCCGATGGCGATGGGCATGGTGCGGTCTCCGAATGTGTGAGGGATGACATGACGTGGTCGGCGATGCGGATTCAGCGGCTCCGTGAGCCGCCGCGGGCGCGGCCCCGACAGCCACAGCCGGGCGCGGGGCTGCGGGCGGCCTTGCCCGCCAGAGGGCGAGGCGCGGTGGACATGCGCCCCGACAAGGCGGAGGCGGACGAGGCGGAGGGGGCTGAGGCAGTCCCAGCGTTCATGGCACCCGACTGGGGCCGTGCGCCGCGCGCCGTGCGCCGGCCCATGGCATCCAGATCGGCCTGCCCCAGGCGCGGACGCAGCGGCACCCCGGCACCCCAAGGGCGGTCGGCCGCGCCCTCGGTGGCGCCCGGTGCCTGCCCGAACGCGCGCAGGCTGTCGGCCGCGCCGCGCTGATGACGCGCGTCGTGGCGCTGGGCGATGGCTTCGCCCACGCCGCCCAGTGCCGTCATGGCCTGGCCCTGCATGACCGCCTGCTCCCCGCCGACAGCTGCAGCCGGGCTCATGCCGGGCTGTGAGCCGCGCTGGGAAGGCGAGGTGGCAGTCAGGGGCAAGCCGGCCGCCGCCCTGGCCGGGTCGCGGCCCGCGCTCTGGCGGCCGGTGGCCAGCCCCCCGCCCGAACCGGACGCCAGACCGGCCGGCACGGCCACCTCCTGACCCAGCGCCAGACCCTGGCTGCCAGTGGCCGCCAGCCCGCCCTGGGCCAGCGCCCGCCAGGCCCCTGGCGCCACGCCGGCGCGGGCGGACAACTGCGCCAGGCTTTCGCCCGGCAAGGCCGCCAGCAGTTGCTGGGCAGGCCCTTTGGCGCCCTGGGTGCCCGGCGCACCCGCCGGCAAGCCCCCTGCCCCCCCCGGCGGCGCCTGCAAGCCCGCGGCCCCGCCGGGCCGCCCGCCTGCTGACGCAGCGGGCGCCGCATTGCCACCCGCCAGGCGGGGATCGGGCTCGTAGGCCCACTTCGGATCCTGCCCCTTGATCGTGACCGACACCTTGGCCCGCAACGGCACGCCCGAGGCATCGAAGAAATCCAGGTCGATGTTGGCGCTTTCCATCACGCCCTGCACCTGAAAGCTGCCCCATTCAAACGCCACGCGGGGCGGCGCCTCCTGACCGGGTTGCGTGCCGCGGGGACGCACGAAGCGTTCGACCGCCGCCGTGCGCTTGAGCACATCCACGGGCGCATCCGTGTCGCCTTCGTCTGCGGTGTCGAACACGAGGTCGAAGGTGACCTGCATCTCGCCCGTGCCCGGACGCTGCCGGGCCTGCGCGCCAGCCTGCTGGCCCCCGGCCGTGCGGTTGCTGATCTGCACGCGCAGCGAACTGGGGTTGAACTGCACGTCCACCCAGTTGCGGCCCTCTTGCGGGCCGTCACCCGAGCCGATTTCGCCCAGACGGGCCTTGCGCAGCTCGCTCATTGCGGAGGCTCCACAGGCAAGAGGCGCAGGCCTTCATGCGCGATGGTCAACTCCTCGATGGCGATCTCGCCAGTGCGGGCGTTGAGCTCGGGGCCCTTGATCTTCTGCGGCAGGCCGCGGTCGAAGACCCAGCTGGCGCGCACCGTGCCATCGGCGCCCATGACATGGATGACACCGTCGTAACGCCGCACCGGACGCACCCCGTTGGCGATGCGCTGCAACCAGTGCCACAGCTCGGCGTTGACGCGCGCATCGGCCGGCTCGCCATGGAACATGCCCCGCTTGAGCAAGAGCGGCGCGTACTTGGCGCGCCCCACCCGGCGGACCACACCGTTGTTGCGCCCGCCTTCGACGTACTCCTGGATGTCCAGCTCGATGTCCAGCCCAGACACCTCCTGGAACGCGCCCGAGCCCAGCACCTGGCTGCCCTGAGGCGCGCTGTAGCCGCCCGCTGCGCCCGGCAGCCGCTGGCGCCCGGCAATGACCTGGGGCGATGCGATCAGGCGCACATCGAAGCGGAAGGTGGTCAGCAACAACTCGGACACTCAGGCCTCCAGCTCGAAGGCGCCGTCGGCATCGCGACGCAGGCGCACGAGGATGAACTCCATCGGCTCGGCCGGTGCCACGCCAATGTCCACACACAACTCACCGCGGTCGAGCCGGCGCGCCTCGGTGTGGATGCGCACGAAAAAGGACTCGGCCTCGGTGCGGCCGGCAAAGACGCCGCGCTGGTACAGACGGCGCAACAGCGTCTCAATGGCCGACTGCAGATCCCGCCACAAGGTGGGCCCGTTGGGCTCGAACACGGCCCACTGCGTCTCGACATGCAGCGTGCGGCACAGCATCAGCACGATGCGGCGCACCGACAGCTGACGCCATGCGCGCTCGCGTGACAGCGTGCGGGCCGCGAGCAGCTCGACGCCGCGCGGGCCCCGCACAAACGCGTTGAGGCCCAGCGGGTGCAGCGCATCGACGCAGCCTTCGGTCACCCGCTCGGCCAGGTCGACCACCTCGCGGGCCACCTCATTGGCCGGGCCCACTTGCAGGCCCCACTCGCGCTCACGCCGAGCCACGATGCCGGCGGCCACCGCGCTGGGCGGCACCAGGCCGCGGCGGTCGCGCAACCAGGGGTGGTAAGCCGCCACCCAACTGGAATCGAATGCCGCACGCCAACGCTCGACCGCCCCGTGCGACAGGCCGGGCGGCACATCGATCAGCGCGATGCGACGCGTGGCCTCGCAAAAGGCCACCACCGCCTGCTGCCAGCCCGTGATGGCTGCCAGCTCGGCGGGCTTGCGCGGATCGAGGATCAGGCCCGTGAGCGCCGATGGCGCCATGCTGGCCGCAGGGGGCGCCGTCGGCACGGTCACCGTCACGCAAGCACCGAAGCTCGCGCCGGCCCCCAGATCCGGGCTGGCTGCCTCCTCGTCGGGCAGCAAGGCCGCTGGCATGTACAGATCCGGCACCACGACCTGCGTGACGGCGGCCAGCCCCTCACCCGCCACGGTCTGGGCCTCGGGCACGGCCAGCGCCATCAAGCCGCCCCCTGGTGCGTCATCGGCCGGCGACCACAGCGGGTCGAAAAAGTCGGCTGGCGTGATGTCGGCGAAGTCGTCCTGGCCGCCGTGCATCAGCGTGCTGCGGCCATGCCAGCCGGTGCTCGCCAGGGAGGCTGGAACCAGCCGCTGGGCCACCCAGTCCGGATGCGGCCACACCAGCGCGGATTCGGCCACCAGCACCGACGCCAGACTGCGTGGGTGCGCAGGCGACAGCGCCAGGTCGTCGAAGCGCTCGACCTGACCCTGCCCGTCGTCGATCTGCAGCGCGGCGCGCAGCACCTCCAGGCGCACCACTGGCCCGCCCAGCAGCGCGGCGATGTCGGCCTCGCTGCCCAGGTCGAACACGGGCTGCAAGCGCGTGCGCGGCGCGCGGGCCAGTCGCGGCAGTGCGGCATGCGCCTGCGGCAGCACCGGGTCGGCCACCGGCTGCACGCCCTCGCACCACGCCAGCACGTTCGCGCCGCTGGCCGCCCACAGCCGCACCGCATCGCCTGCGGCCAGCGCGGCGTCGGGCGCCACCGTCAGCGCGGCCACATGCGGCGGCCAGGCAGGCACCGGCTCGCAGGCCACCGGCTGCGCGCTGAGGCTGCACTGCAGGCGCAGGCCCGCGCCCCAGCGGCCTGGGTTGCGCGCGAGGAAGGCCAGCGGCTGCGTGAACGGCGCAGGCAGCGTCAAGCGAGCCCAATGTGCATCGCCCAGCTGCGCATCGCGCGCATGCACCACGCGCACCACCCAGGCCAGTTGGCCGCCCTGCGCAAAGAAGCTGGCCACCGCCTGGGGCAGCAGGCCTGGCCCATCCAGCCCGCCGAAGATGCGCGCATAGTCGTCCACGCTGCGCACCGGCACGGCCACGCTGCGGCGCAGCGGGCGTGCCGGCTCGGTCAGCATCTGCCAACCCGCTGGCCATTGGTCGTCGACCACCGGCTGCCAGGCGGGCCCGCGCGCGGCCACCCCGACGAAGGCGCACACGTCCATGCGCTGCGGATGCAGCGTCAGCGGACGCACATCGGGCAGGGCAAAGACGCCAGGCGCTCCCAGCGGTGATCGGGCCGAACGCATCATGCTCAGTCAGGCGCGCCGCGCTTACTCGTAGACGATGCCTTCGTGCGTGAGGTGCAGCTCTTCCATCGCCACCTCTCCGCCGCCCTTGGCCGCCAGCGTGGGCCCAACCCACTTCTTGGGCTGGGCATTGAGCAGCTTGAACGAACTGACCGGGTTGCGGGCCTCGTCCAGCAGCGTGATGGTGACCGAGCGCCGACGGTCGGCGCCCTCGCGCACTTCCTTGACCCACTGGAACAGATCGGTCGAGCCGATCAGGCCCCGCTTGAGCGTCACGTCCTCCTGCTTGAAGGTGTTGGGCACCTTGCGCACGGTATTGACCGGGTCGTTGCCGCTGCGGTACTCGGAGTAGTTGATTTCGGTGCCCAGGCCGCTCACGTCGGAGAAGCCCGCGATCACACTGGTCTCATCGCCGTTACCCAGCGAGACCAGGAAGTTGAATGCACCGTAGGGATTGTTGCGCAGGGTGGCCATGCTGTGCCTCCTTCATCAGGACTGCGCGTTGGCCGTCCACTGGCCCACGCGGAAGATCACGAACTCGGCTGGACGGCTGGGGGCCACACCCACCAGACAGATCATGCGGCCGTTGTCCAGGTCGTTCTGGGTCATCGTGCTGCGGTCGCAGCGCACGAAGTACGCCTCTTCGGGCTTGCTGCCCAGCAGCGCGCCGTCGCGCCACAGCACGTAGAGAAAGTCCTCCACCGCCGAGCGGATGTTCTTCCACAGGCGCTCGTTGTTGGGCTCGAACACGGCCCACTGCGTGGCCTTGTCGATCGAGTGTTCCAGGTAGATGAACAGACGCCGCACGTTGACGTACTTCCACTCGGGGTCGGAACTCATCGTGCGCGCACCCCAGACGCGGTGCCCACGGCCCTCGAAGAAGCGCAGGCAGTTGACGCCCTCGGGGTTGAGCACGTCCTGACGGGCCTTGTTGATGTTGATCTCGAACTGCGTGAGGCCACGCACCACCTCGTTGGCCGGCGCCTTGTGCACGCCGCGCTCGATGTCGTTGCGCGCGTAGATGCCGGTGACGAAGCCCGAGGGCGGCAACAGCAGCTTGCGCGGCGGCACGCCGGGGGCGTTGGGCACGGTGGGATCGAGCACCTCGATCCACGGGTGATAGAGCGCGGCGTACTTGCTGTCGAACTTGCCCCGGAACTCGCGTATCGCAGTCAGCGATGCGTTGGGCGGCCCATCGACCACGGCAATGCGGTAGCGGCACTTCTCGGCATGCGCGATCAGGTGGCCGGCGGCTGCCTGCACCCGGTCGTCGCCATCGAGCGAGCCGGCGTCGGGCAGTGCCACGATGGCGATGTCCGTCAGCTCGGCCAGCGCCTCCAGACCCGTGGCCTTGACCGACGCGTTGTCGACATCGGCCTCGCTGCCCCGGAAATCATCCGGCTCCGGCACGACGCCGTCACTGCCCTGCGCCAGGCGCTTGTCGGCCCCCTGCAGCGCGGCCACCAGGGCGGCGGGCCACCAGGCCTCACCGGCGTCGTCCCATTCCAGCGCAACCAGGGCCGTTTCGTCTTCCGGGTTGTTGAGGCCCAGCACCGTGCCGATGAAACGGCGCTGCCCCGGATGGGCAGCCAGTTGCTCGTGGCTATCGACCCGCCCGCGCGGGCCATACACCGTCACGCGCATCTCGACGATGGCCAACTGCACCCCCGGCAGGTCGATCAGGGCGTTGTCCACCACGCCGCCCGAGCCGACAAAGGTCTGGCGCCCATCGGCATCGACCTGCACCACCAGCAGGCGGGCCGGCACCACTGCGTCATTGCCCTTGAGCACGGGATCGGCCGCCTGCGTCACCTCGACGACCGTGCCATGACGGGCCGTCTTCACCTGGATGCCCCAGGTGTGGCGCGCCAGCAGATCACCCACCACCGCCGGGTGCTTGAAGGCCAGGTTCTTGCTGCGCACGACCTCGGTGTGCAGCAGCACATTGCCATCGCGGCCGGGCCAGCGCGCCCACCACATGGCCGCGCCCAGCGCCGGCGAGGCGTCCAGCCGCGCGACATGGTCACGCACCGTCTTGCCGGCGTCCGGGCGGAACACACGCGAGATGTACAGCCGCGTGCCACCATTGTTGAAGAAGGCCCGCGCCGCATGTGCCAGGTACACCGGCCGCGGGTCGGAGACCCCCGTCATCTCCATGGCATCCAGGCCGCCATAGACACGCTCGAACTCGGTGTACGAGGTGATCAGGCGGGGTTCGGTGGCGGCAGGCCCGCCGGTGAACTGCACCGGGCCGAAGCGGGCCACGCCGGCAAAGCCGGTGGTGCTGGTCGGCACCCCCTCGATGGACTTGGAGCGGAAGCTGACTTCTTCCACATAGACGCCTGGTGCAAGGTACTCGGGCATGGTGATTCCCTCGGTTCAACGGTTGGGGTGGTCAGGAAAAGATCAGGCTGGCCTCGGGCACGACGTGCACACGGCCCAGCGTGAGTTGAAGGGCGCGCACCGCCTGAAGCGCGTAGCCCGGTGGCACCTGCGTGCCGCGCAGCACGTCATCGAGGCGCGCCGCGGAGGCGCGCTCCAGCGGCAGGCTGTCTTCGGGACGCTGCGTGTCGAAGCCAGGTGCAGCGGGCGGCAGGTAGACCCACAGGTGCACGGACAACTGCGCCGGCAGCGCGGCCCCGCTCACGGCCGAGGGCCCCAGCACCGCCAGGAACTCCCCCCGGTCATCGCCATGGGCGTGGGCCAGGCGGGCTTCGGTGGCCACGTTGGGCGCACCGTTGCCCGGCCGCGTCACCAGCACGCGTGCCCAGGGCACAGGCTCGCTGCGCCCCGGAGCCACGGTGCGGCGCACGGTGCCGCGGATGGCGGTGGCATGGCTGGGCAGGGGGTAGGCGGCACCCGGCCAGAGCCAGGCTTCGCGCAGGTTGTCCAGCGTCACAGGCGGGCTGCCATCGGCCAGCACGGGCGGCAGCGCCAGCCGGCGCGGCACGAACCAGCGCGGGTCGGCAGCCACGCCGTCGTCTGGCCCGGCCCCGGCACGGCGGCCCAGCACGCGCAGGTGCAGGCGACGTCCGTCTGCATCGTTGGCCGGGTTGCCATCGTCCACCGGCTCGGCCTGCGCCAGCGCGCGCGCCAGCAGCCTGGCCACCCGGCCTTCATGGCGCAAGGCCACGCGCCCTTCGCCATGCGCGCCGAAGGCCTGCGAGCAGGGGCGCTGGCCCACCGATTCCAGCCAGGTGTGCAGGCTCAGCCCGCCCGGCAAGGTCATGGGGTATTGCGTGACCGCATCGCGCCATTGCACACCCAGCAGCAGGCGATGCCGCACACGGCCCATCGGCACCGTGTCGTGGGGCGTCAGCGGCCGGGGCAGCACGACGCTCATGCCTGCGTGCCCTCAAGCTGGATGTCGGCGTCGATCACCGGCGGCGTGGGCAGAGCCAGACGCGTGTCAATGCGCACCACCCGCGCCACATAGGGCACAGAGAGGTGGTACTCGCCCGGCAATGAATCGAAGGTGCGCATCAGCGCCTCGGTCGAGACCTCTTCGAGCAGCAGCTGCACCGAATCGGTGGGCTGCAGGGCGGGCTCATCGGCATAGTCGGGCGGCAGCGCCGGCTGGTACAGCAGCGGGCCGGTCAGCGTGGGGCTGCCTTCGAGCACCTGCATGGCGCGGCCCAGGATCATGTGCTGATACTCGGCGTTCTCGGCCCAGGGCGTGATGAGGTAGTGCAGGTCGAGCGCCAGGTGGCCCCGGCCGTCACCGTGGCCCACGGCCGACCAGGTGCTGCGCATCGTGCGGTTGAAGTCCACCCGGTACAACAGGATGGACAACGCATACGTGCCGATGCGGCTGGCCAGCAGGCTGTCGCTGAGGTCTTCGGTGCGGATGAGCACGACCTTGGTGGTACGGCCCGGCACGGGCTGGCGCGCCAGAAAGGCTTGCGCCATCAGGCGCTCGATGCTTTTGCCGACGGCGGCGATGCTGGCGTAACCACCCACAAGTGTCCCCACGGAGGGGATGCCGCGCGACCGCTGCGGCAGGAGGCATCCCGTTCAAGTCGGCGCAGTGTGCCGAGCGCGACAGGGGGCGCCCATCCCTAGGGGTAGGGGGACGGCTCAGGGAACTTGCAACAAGGTGTACCACGCCGCCTGCCTCCCCGGCACGCTTGCGCTCAACTCAGCTCAGACTCGCAACAATGCGGTCGCGTCCGGCCTCCTTGGCCTGGTACAGATTGCGGTCGGCCGTCCTCAGGGCCTGATCCGGGTCACCACCGGTGTACTGGGTCACGCCCATGCTGGCCGTGACCTTCAGCGCGCGGCCCTTGGTCGCGAACGGATGCTCGCGCAGGCGCATGGCCAGCTTCTCGGCCACGAGCTGGGCGCCCTGCAGATCGGTTTCGGGCAGCAGCACGACAAACTCCTCGCCACCATAGCGTGCGGCCAGATCCACGCGCTCGCGGGTGTGCTGCCGCAACAGCCGACCGACCTGCACGAGCACCTCGTCGCCTGTGGCGTGGCCCCACTCATCATTGATGCGCTTGAAATGATCAATGTCCAGAATCAGGATGCTCAAGGGGCGGCCATGACGCTGATGCCGGTGGGCCTCGCGCGCCAGTTGCGTCATGAAGGCGCGCCGGTTGGCCAGGCCAGTCAAGGCATCGCTGAGCACCAGCGCCCGCAAGGCCAGGCGGCGGCGCATCAGCACCCAGGCCAACAGGAACAGCACACCCGACAGGGGCACCGTGGCCAGCAGGAACACCACCCGCACCCACAGGCTCCACCACGGTGACAGGGGGTGACCGTCGAACACGGGTCGGGTCAGCAGGAAAGCGTAAGGCAGGTTGCCGGCCCACTGGGCCACCTCGCACGCCATGATGAGCCCCAGGGTGAGCCACAGGGCGAACCGGATCTGCTCATAGCGAAAGAGGGCGCGGCCGATCACGAAGGTCACCAGCATCAGCATGCCCATCGGGGTGTCCTTGATGCCATGGCCCAGCGACAGAATCGCCAGCCCCGCCATGGCCGGCACCAGGGTGAGCTGCACCAGCCACGCCGCCGGCTCCCCGCGATGCCGCCACCACCAGGCGTGTGCGGCAACGGGCAGAAGCCACACCAGCACCGCGCCGTGCACGGCCTGCATCCACACCCATTGCGGCTGTGCATAGGCCGCGGCCACCTCGGGCCGCCCGAGCGGCGCCCACTGCAATGCCCACAGCACGCCCAGCATGGGCCACACCAAGGCCACGAACAGCAGGACGCCCGCGCGATCCTCACGCTGGGCGAAGCGCTGCTCCAGCCTCAACAGCCAGCCGGGCGCCCTCATGCCCCACCCCACATCGACACCATGCAGCACACGCGGTTGCGGCCTTCCGTCTTGGCCTGGTAGAGCTGGCGGTCGGCTGCGGCCAGGATGGCGTCGGCGTCCTGGCCGCGGCTTTCCACCAGACCGATGCTGACGGTGACCCGGTAGTTCTGACCTTCCGCGCGGAAACGCTGGGCGGCCAGCGTGCTGCGCAGGCGCTCACACACACGGCGAGCGTCCTCCAGGCGCGTGTCGGGCAGCAACAGCGCAAACTCCTCGCCGCCCAGGCGTGCCGCCACGTCGGTTGGGGTGCGCACCGAGCCCAGCATCACGGCACCCAGCGTGCGCAGCACCTCGTCGCCCGCGTGGTGGCCGAAGCGGTCATTGACACGCTTGAAGTGATCGGCGTCCAGCAAGGCCACGCACATCGGCTGACCGCTGCGCCCCTGACGCACCAGTTCGGCCTGAACGGCCTGCATGAAACGTCGGCGGTTGGCCAAGCCGGTCAGCTCGTCGGTGTGCGACAACTGGATCAGCGATGCATGCATGTCATCGAGGCGGCTGAACAGCAGCAGCAGCAGGTACAGCAGCACAACATAGCCGGCGTAGAACACGTACTCGCGCCACGCGGCGAGCCACCAGGTCGGCTGGTCCGACACGAAAGCCTGAGGCCCCAGCGCGGGGGCATAGGCCCACAGACCCAGCAGCACGCCGACGTCGTGCCCCACGATCAACCCCGTGCAGACCAGATAGGCCACGAACATGGTCGACATGGGAAAGATCAGCAGCCCGATGGCCAGCACGCCCACGAGGATCACGCTGGCGCAGGTGGTGAAGGTGCCTGACAGGATGGTCAGGGCCGTGTATCCGACGCCAATGGACAGACACACCAACATCGCCGATCGGGGCACGCGCTCACGCCGCCCGCGACGCGGCCACAGACGCCAGGCCAGCGTCAGGTTGAGCGCCACGCAGGCCAGCAGCAGCGCCTGCAACGCCCACATCGGCCCCGCATTGAGACCGGCACGCACCTCGTCGCTCGACAGCGCCCAGCCATGCGCGAGCAGCACGATGACGAAGAACGGCGTGCTGGCCCACACCGCCAGCAGCACGCGCGAAGCGGGGGTGGCGCTGACCAGGAGACGCTCGAACAGCTCACGCAAGGGCGTGCTCCCAGCAGGCGCAGAAGGGGCTGGCATAGGGGACCATGAAGGGTTATCGGCCACGCCCCCGCTGCGCCCAAGCAGCGCGGTCGTGCATAGCTCACGAAATCTGGGGGCTGCGCTATGCTTGAGGGCATGACTCTGATCCTGCGCTGGCTGCTGCTGGGCTGCGCCTTGCTGCTGCTGACCCAGCTGAACATCGGCATCGACGTCCGTTCATTCGGATCGGCCCTGTGGGCCGCTTTTGTGATCGGGCTGCTCAACGCCTTCGTGCGCCCGCTGCTCATCCTGCTGACCCTGCCGGTCACGGTGCTGACGCTCGGCATGTTCCTGTTCGTGATCAATGCCCTGACCTTCCAGATGGCATCGGGGCTGCTCGAAGGCTTTCAGGTCGCGGGCTTCTGGAACGCGCTGCTCGGCTCGGTGCTCTACAGCATCATGAGCCTGGTCATCGACGTCGCGATCCAGCGCCTGTTCGGCCCACGGCCGCCGCAGATCGGCTGAACGGGCCCCGTCAGCAGGGGCTCACAGCGGCGTCAGGCGTTGCCGTAACCCTGCCAGGGCATGTATGACCGTCGCGGCCCGCACGGCCGCACGGTCGCCATTGAACAGGTGATGCGTCGCATGCGCGGCCCCACCCCGCTGCGCCCACGCGATCCACACCGTGCCCACCGGCTTGTGGGCCGATCCACCAGCCGGCCCAGCGACCCCGGTGACCGCCACCGCGATGTCGGCCGCCGAGTGCGCCAGCGCCCCGCGCGCCATGGCCAGTGCCACGGGCTCGCTGACCGCGCCGTGCTCGGCAATCAACGCCGCATCGACGCTGAGCAACTCGGTCTTGGCGGCATTGCTGTAGGTCACAAAGCCGCGTTCGAACCAGGTGCTGGAGCCCGCCAGCTCGGTGCAGGCCGCCGCGATGAGGCCGCCGGTGCAGGATTCAGCCGTGGCGAGCCGCTCGCCCCGCGCCAGCAGCAGCGTGGCGAGGGCCTCGACCTCGGGCAAGAGGGTTTGCGTGTCCATCGTGTGCCTCCCGTCAGCCCAGCAGCCCCACAGGGGGGCCGCCGTGGCGCCAGGCCACGGCCAGGGCCAGCACCATCAAGGTACAGCCGGCCGCCACCAGGTCGTCGAACATGATGCCCAGCCCCTGGCGCCAGCCAATCGGCTCGCCCGGCCGGGCCTTGAACAACCCATCTGCCCAGGCCACCGGCCCGGGTTTGATGGCATCGAAGGCGCGGAAGGTGACCACCGCAAGCAACTGGCCCTTCCAGTCAACCGGCGAGGTCAGCCACAAGATCAGCCAGATCGCCCAGATCTCGTCCCATACGATGCTGCCGGGGTCGGCCACCCCCATGGTCTGCGCCGTGCGCGTGCACGCCCACCAGCCCACGATCCAGCCTGCGGCCAAGAGCACCAGCCAGTAGCCGTCTGACGCCGGCGCACGGCCCCATGCGTCTTGCAGCGCCACAAACGTCAGCCAGCCCCACAGCGTGCCCACCGTGCCGGGCGCGATCGGGCTGAGCCCGCTGCCCGCGCCCAGCGAGATGAAGTGCGCGGGGCGGGACAGCAGCAGGCGCACGCTGGCGCGACGTGGCGCCGCCACGGCCATCGGCCCGGCCGACCCGTCTGAACCGGCGTTCATGCGCCCCCCTTGAAGTGGTCGAACGACTGCCAGCGGTTGGCCACCGGCTGCCGCGCCGGGTCCCCCTCCCACAGATCCAGCTCGCCGCGCCATAGCCGCAGGCCCGGCTCGGCCTCGATCCGGCCGACACGGGTGAGCATCAGGCCCAGCGCGTCGCCCAGCGCATGGATGCGCGCGCGGGCGCCTGTCGGCGCGGTGAACGCCAGCTCGTAGTCGTCGCCACCTGCGAGGATGCAATTGAGCTGCTCGGCTTCCGGGCGCGCCGCGAGCCAAGGGCTGACCGGCAGGGCATCCACCACCAGCGCCGCCCCGACCCCACTGCGGCGCAGGATGTGTCCCAGGTCGCCCAGCAGGCCGTCAGAGACGTCGATGGCGGCGCTCGCCAGCCCCCGCAGGCCCACACCGAGGGCCACGCGCGGGTCGGGGCTCTCCATGGCCAGGCGCACGGCGTCGAAGGCCTCGCCCGGCAGGCTGGGATGCAGCGTGCCGCGGAACGCTTCGAGCGCCAGACGGGCCTCGCCCAGCATGCCGCTGACCCAGATGTCGTCATCCGGCCGCGCGCCCGAGCGCAGCAAGGCCTGCCCGGCCGGCACCTCACCGAACACCGTGATGCCGATGGCCAGCGGCCCGGCCGTGGTGTCACCGCCGACGAGCTCGCAGTCGTGTTCATCGGCGAGGTCGAACAGCCCCCGCGCAAACGCCTTGAGCCAGGCCGCGTCCACCCGCGGCAAGGTCAGGCTGAGGGTGAAGCCCAATGGCTGGGCGCCGCAGGCGGCCAGATCCGACAGGTTGACGGCCAGCGCCTTGTGGCCCAGCCGGCCCGGGTCGACGGTGGACAGAAAATGCCGCCCCTCGACCAGCGTGTCGGTGGAGATGGCCAGCTGCATGCCCGCCGCCGGGGCCAGCACGGCGCAGTCATCTCCGTTGCCCACCGCCGCTCGACGGGGGCCCTGGCCGGCGGGGCGCCGGAAGAAGGTGTCGATCAGGTCGAATTCGCCCAGGCTCATGCCGACATTGTCGCTTGCCGCACCGGGCGGGTCGTGCAAAACCGCGGCAGGTGCCGCGAGATGTGGACATCCACGCACCCGGGTGGCGCCGAAGTTCCTAGAATCGGGGGTCGCGACGGTGTCGTCCGTCGGCTCACAAGGCGCAGCATGACCACCCCTGAAGAAAAACGCGCGGAACTCAAAAAGGCCGCTCTCGAATACCACGAACGCCCGACGCCCGGCAAACTGGCCATCAGCGCCACCAAGCAGCTCACCAACCAGCGCGATCTGGCGCTGGCCTACTCGCCCGGGGTGGCTGCCCCGTGTGAAGAAATCGTCGAAAACCCGGCCAACGCCTTCAAATACACCAGCCGGGGCAACCTGGTGGCGGTGATCACCAACGGCACGGCCGTGCTCGGCCTGGGCGACATCGGCCCGCTGGCCGCCAAGCCGGTGATGGAGGGCAAGGCCGTCCTGTTCAAGAAGTTCTCCGACATCGATGTGTTCGACATCGAGATCAACGAGAAGGACCCGGACAAGCTGGTCGACATCATCGCCAGCCTGGAGCCCACCTTCGGCGGCATCAACCTCGAAGACATCAAGGCACCTGACTGCTTCTACGTCGAGCGCAAGCTGCGCGAGCGCATGAACATCCCCGTGTTCCACGACGACCAGCATGGCACCGCCATCGTCGTGGGCGCCGCCCTGCTCAACGGCCTGAAGGTCGTGGGCAAGGACATCCAGAAGGTGAAGCTGGTCACGTCTGGTGCGGGCGCGGCCGCCCTGGCCTGCCTGCAACTGCTGGTCAAGCTCGGCCTGCCGCGCGAGAACATCTGGGTCACCGACTTGGCTGGCGTGGTCTACGAGGGCCGCACCGAACTGATGGACCCGGACAAGGCCTTCTTCGCCCAGAAGACCGACCAGCGCAAGCTGGCCGAGGTCATTGCGGGTGCCGACGTGTTCCTGGGCCTGTCGGCTGGTGGCGTGCTCAAGGCCGACATGGTCGCGAAGATGGCCCCCAACCCGATCATCTTTGCCCTGGCCAACCCCACGCCCGAGATCCTGCCTGAAGAGGTCAAGGCCGTGCGTGACGACGTCATCATGGCGACCGGCCGCACCGACTACCCCAACCAGGTCAACAACGTCCTGTGCTTCCCCTACATCTTCCGCGGGGCACTGGATTCGGGCGCGACCACCATCACCGACGAAATGGAGATCGCGGCCGTGCACGCGATTGCCGAGCTGGCCCAGGCCGAGCAGAGCGACGTGGTGGCGGCCGCCTACGTGGGCGCCACGCTGAGCTTCGGGCCGGAGTACCTGATTCCCAAGCCCTTCGATCCGCGGCTGATGATCAAGATCGCCCCGGCCGTGGCCAAGGCGGCCGAGGAATCAGGCGTGGCCACCCGGCCCGTCACCGACTACATCGCCTACACGGAAAAGCTGCAGAGCTTCGTCTACGCCTCGGGCCAGACGATGAAGCCGATTTTCAGCGTGGCCAAGCGCGCCAAGCACAAGCGCATTGCCTACGCAGAAGGCGAAAACGAAGGCGTGATGCGCGCTGCCCAGATCGTGGTGGACGAAAACATCGCCCGTCCCATCCTGATCGGCCGCCCCGCTGTGATCGAGCAACGCATCGAGCGCTTTGGCCTGCGCCTGCGCCCCGGCGTGGACGTCGACGTCGTCAGCACCGAAAACGACCCGCGCTACCGCGACTACTGGCAGACCTACCACCGGCTGACCGAGCGCAAGGGCGTGACCGAGCAGATGGCCAAGATCGAGATGCGTCGCCGCCTGACGCTGATCGCTGCCATGCTGGTGCACAAGGGCGACGCCGATGGCCTGATCTGCGGCACCTGGGGCAACACCGCCCTGCACCTGCACTACATCGACCAGGTCATCGGCCGCCGGGCTGGCGTCAAGACCTATGCGGCCATGACCGGTCTGATCCTGCCGGGCCGCACGGTCAACATCGTCGACACGCACATCAACTACGACCCGACCGCCGAGCAACTGGCCGAGATCACGGTGATGGCGGCCGAAGAGATGATGCGATTCGGCCAGCGGCCCAAGGCCGCCTTGCTGTCGCACTCGAACTTCGGTTCGAGCAACCACCCCTCGGCGGTGAAGATGCGCGAGGCGCTCGCCCTGATCCAGCAGCAGGCCCCCTGGCTGGAAATCGACGGCGAGATGCATGGTGACACCGCGCTCGACGCCCCCTACCGCCAGCAGCTGATGCCGCACAGCACGCTGAGTGGCGAAGCCAACCTGCTGGTGTGCCCCAACATCGACGCGGCCAACATCTCGTACAACCTGCTCAAGGTTGCAGCTGGTAACAATATTGCGCTGGGCCCCGTGCTGCTGGGCGCGGCCAAGCCGGTGTGCATCCTGACCCCCTCGGCCACGGTGCGCCGCATCGTCAACATGACAGCCATGACGGTGGCCGACGCGAACGCGATTCGCTGAGCCGGCCGCGCTGCACGGGGGTGCGGCTTATAGCATGGGCCGTCAATCCCCCATGAAAAGGCCCCTTCTCCACGGTTTTCCCTGGGAAGGGGCCTTGAGCTTTTTAGCCGATTTCTATAGCATCACTGCTTTCACGAAGAGCTGCATTGCTGACGGAGATCCGGCAGGACACGCCCACCATGGTGCCCCGCACGCGCAACAGGGAACCTGCATCGAGCGCCTGTGGCTCGTCACGCCGCCGCGCCGGCTGGCTGGGCGCCTTGGCCTTGTCCTTGTGCCTGATCGCACCAGTTGACGCCCGACCGCCCGCGCCCGCTGCCCCGACCACCGGTTTGCCGGTTGTGGCCTTGAGCGCCTTGCCGGCGCAGGCCCGCCAGGTACACCAGCAGATCCACCGCGGCGGCCCGTTCCGCTACGAGAAGGATGGCACGGTGTTCGGCAACCGGGAGCGTCTGCTGCCCCGCCAGCCACGCGGCTTCTACCGTGAATACACCGTGCCCACGCCGGGGGTGCGCCATCGCGGCGCGCGACGCATCGTCTGCGGGGGCCAAATCATTCACCAGCCGGAAACTTGTTTCTACACCGAAGATCACTACCAGAACTTTCGCGAGATTGATCCGCGGCATTGACAGCCCTTCCGGCTGACCGCATTGTTCTTTTGTTTCAGACCTTCAACCTGGCCCGGCGGGACCCGACCCCAGATCGGCAGCACCCGAGGCCCACAGCGATCATGTTGTTGCAATCCGTTCGACCCAACATCGTCCAAGCCATCCGCGCCTACCGCCCGGAAGATTTGCAACAGGCGGCCAACGCGGCCGGGCAGCACTTCCTGTACACCAACCTCAAGGGCGCCAGGACCAAGCAGGATGTGCTGGACGTCATCGCACGCGACTTCCTCTTCCCGGATCACTTCGGCAAGAACCTCGATGCCCTGTACGACTGCATGACCGACCTGGTGCACAAGTCGGGCCCACAGCCTGGCTTCGTCGTCGTGCTGGAGCTGATCCCGGGCGGCACCGAGTTCGACCGCGAGTCGCGCGAGCAGTTGCTTGACGCCTTCCGCGACGCGGCCGATTTCTGGTCCGAGCGCAAAGTGCCCTTCCGCGTGTTCTATTCCATGGCCCTGTCGGGCAAGGAATCGGCAGGCAACTGGGACAAGGCCGACGTGGCCCAGAACGACGCCACCGTCAAGCCGGTGAAGGTGTCGAAGAACGCCGTGCAGCCCATCGTGATGAACCTGCCGCCGATGAGCAGCGTGTTCGACACCGGCGCCCTGCTGGCCGCGGCCTGAGTCCTGCGGCCCGGCCCGACCCGGCCGCCCTCGCTCGCCGCCGAAACCGCCCGCCCATGCGGGCGGTTTCGCTTTTCAGCGGCGCGCCCAGGCGCGCCAGGCGTCGAGTTGCCGGGCCAGGCTCGGCGTCTGTCGGCTGAGGTAGCCCGGCGCCACTGCCTCGGGCGAGGCCGGGTCGATCCCCAGTTCGCGCAGCCCGGGGAGCGTGCCGCCCAGCACATTGGCTACCTTCATTGAGTCGAGGTTGTCAGCCGACATCAGCGGCTCGCCTGGCAGGCAGGCCATCACCGCCGCCTGGATGCGCCCGACCGCCATGGGCACCGGCACCACCGGACGTGCGCAGCCCGCCAACCGCCCGGCCAGGCGTACGAGGTCGGCCAGCGTCATCACCACCGGCCCGCCCAACTCGTAGGTCGAACCGGCCAGCGTCGGGTCCATTACGCCCCGCACGACGGCACGGGCCACGTCTTCTACCCACACCGGCTGGAAGCGCGCGTCGGCCCCGGCCAGCGGCATCACGGGCGCCAGGCGCTGCAGCCCGGCAAACAGGTTGAGGAAGCGGTCGTGCTCGCCAAAGATCACGCTGGGCCGCAGGATCACGCAAGGCACACCCGAGGCGCGCAACACCGCCTCGCCCTGGGCCTTGGTGCGCAAATAGTTGGACGGGGCTTGCGCGGCTTGCTCGGGCACGCCCAGCGCACTGACGTGGACGATGCGGGCCACGCCGGCCTGCCGGCAGGCCGCGGCAAGCCGCTGCGGCAGCGTCACATGCGCCTGCTCGAAGGCCTGCGGGCTGCCATGCAGGATGGCAATGAGGTTGACGACCACATCGGCCCCACGCAGCACGGCCGCCAGATCGGCGTCCTGGTGCACATCGGCCTGCACCACGTCGACCTGCGGCAGGGGAAACAGGTGCTTGCCCCGCTCGCGTCGGCGAGACGGCACGACGATGCGCGCGCCCCCCAGGCGGCCGTCGGCCTGCAGCTGCTCACACACGGACCGGCCCACGAAGCCGGTTCCACCCAGCACGACGATGCGTTTCATGACAGCTCGCTCCTTGACTGCTCAACCGGAACTCAGGGCAGATCGCGGGACTCGGCCGGCGCCGTGGTGGCGCGCGGCCCGATGGTGGGCCCCAGCCTGTTTGTAATCGACAGGCTGTGGCCGTGCAAGAGCTGGCCGTAGACCACGGCGTTGGCCAGCACCTTCTTCACGTAGTCCCGCGTTTCGGTAAAGGGCACGTTCTCAACCCAGGCCGCCGCCTCCATCGTGGGGCCCTCACGCCAGCGGCGCGGGCGCCCCGGCCCCGCGTTGTAAGCCGCCGCGGCCAGGGCCTGCGCGCCCTGGAAGTCGTCCAGCACCAGCTTCAGGTAACCCGCACCCAGACGCAAGTTGGTGTCCGGATCGGTGATGCGGTCCGGCGTGTAGGGAATGCCCAGCTTGCGCGCCGTCCACGTCGCCGTCGCGGGCATGACCTGCATCAGGCCCGAGGCCCCCACCTGCGAGCGTGCGGTGGGCATGAAGCGTGACTCCTGGCGGATCAAACCGAACATGTAGGCCGGATCCAGCCCCACGTCACGGGCCGCGCGCAACACATCGGCACGGAAAGGTGTGGGGTAACGCTGATTGAGGTCGAACTCGGCGCGCGTGCGGTCGCTGGTGTTGATGCAGCGGTCCCAGATGGCGCGCGTGCAGGCGGCATCGGCCACGGCCAACAGCTCCCGGTCGTTGAAGCCACCCGGGCGCGCGTGGCCGATGGTGAAGTTCCACTCCCGCACGGCTTCGATCCGCCAGCCCAGTGCAAACAAGCGCAAGGCGCGGTCGACCCCGGGGTGGGAGGCAGCCCAACTGCGCTCCAGTTCGGTCAGCGGCGCAGCCGCCGCCACCGGCGGGTGCGGGCGACGGTGCAGGGTTTCGTGTGCGAGTTGGCCGTAGAAGCTGAACGGATCCACCGTGCGCGCCAACAGGGCGCGGGCCTGTGCGCGTTGCGCCTCGCCACCTGGACCGGCCGGTGCACGGGCGAGCATGGCGCGCGCCTTCCAGTACATCCAGGCGCCGTCGCGTTGCAGGCTCTCGGGCATGGCATCAATGGCCTGCTCGACGAGCGCCCAGCGAGCCGGCTCACCTGTCACGGCCGAACGCAGGCCGGCGCGGGCCATCCATTGCAGCGTATCGGTCGACCACGCCGCCGCCGCATGACCGCCCTGTGGGCGCCACTCGCCCGTCGATACGGCCAGCGCCAGGTCGGTCAGCGCGCGCTCGAAATGGGCCGGCGCCTCGGGCAGGAAGCGCCAGGCCGAATGCCGGCCCAGGTGAGCCCAGGCCCAGGCCGCCTCTTCGCTGCGCCACTGCCAGCGCTGCCGGGCAGCCGGATCCTGCATGGCCTGCGCGGCGGCGGCCGGGTCGCTGGTGGCCCAGCGGATGAAGGCCAGCAGGCTCATGGGCCCGCGCCATGCGGGCTGCACCTCGGGCACAGGGGGCGGCGCCGCGCGGCGCTTGGCCTGCTGGCGCGGCGTGCCCCGCTCGGGCGCAGGGCCGACAGCGGCGCCGGGCGTGCGAGCGCCCCCGCCAGCGCCGCCTGCCGCTGCGGTGCCGCCGCCCGCCATCAAAAAGGCCTGCGGCGCATCCATCAACCGCGCCACCACGGTGGGCGCTGAGCCACCCAGCAACCGCGCCGTCTGCTCGATGCCCCTTGGGCGGTTGGTCTCCACCATCAAACGCAGCTTGCGCCAGACATCGTCCTGCGTGAACACGCCGGCTGCCACCATCCGCCGCGCCAATGCGTCGCACCCTGCGTCTGCGTCGCGCTGCGCCAGCCAGGCATCGCGGGCCTGGCCGCGCCAGTCGCCTTGTGTATCCGACACCGCACGCGTCTCATAGCGCGCCAGCCACCCCAGGCACGTGACCTCGCGGTCGTCGTTCATCCGAAAGGCCGGCTGGATGCGCAAAAAGGTCTGCCAGTCCTGCCGCCGCCCCAGCTCCAGCAGCCAGTCATTGCGCGCCCGGTCAGCCACGTAGCTGTCGGGCCAGCGGGCGAGGAACGCGTCCACCTCGTCGGGCGTGGCCTGAGACAGGCGTTGCACCACGGCCCAGTAGTCGGCCCACGGCGCCAGCGGGTGGCCCGCCTGCAGCAGTTGCTCACGCGCGGCAAGCAGACGCACGCGGTCGCCGGTGCGGAAGGCCTCGCGGGCCACGCTGATCGCTGCGTCGGCCTCGGGCATCGCCTGCGCCGCAGCGGGCAAACCGAAGGCCATGGCGGCGCAAGTCAACCCCGCACCCGCGATGGCGCGGCGCACCCGGCCCGCCAGGCGGGGCGCATACACTGATCCCAGAGTCATCTTGTGTCCGTTTGCTGTTGGTGTGTGCCATGCCCCCTTCGCCTGCTCCCGATTCCGATCGCACCAGCCTGCGTCGCGCGCTGCTGGCTGCACGCAAGACCTGGTGGGCCAGCGAGGCCGCCGCCGCGGCGCATGACGCGCTCGCGCAGCGGCTGTGGGACGCGCTGGTGCAACTCGAGCCGACGTGCCTGGGGGTGTACTGGGCACTTCCAGGGGAATTTAACCCGAACTCCCTGGCCCTGAAGGCCCAACGGACGTTGGGCTGCACGCTTGCCCTGCCCACGTCGCAGAAAAACCCACCGGCCATGCATTACCGCCTGTGGGACGGGCAGCCGCCGCGGGCCACCGACGACCACGGCATCGCCTGCGCCGACGGGCGCGAAGTTCGGCCCGACGTGCTGTTGGTGCCATGCGTGGGCCACACCGCGGGGGCCATCCGCCTGGGTTATGGCGGCGGCTACTTCGATCGCTACCTCGCCGCCCATCCCGAGGCCGTCGCGATCGGTCTGAGCTGGGAAATCGGGCTGCTGCCGGCGGACCAGCTGGTCGCCCAAGCGCATGACGTGCCGCTGATGGCGGTGATCACCGAACGCAACACTTGGAGCAGTTAACGCACCCCGTGTTTCGGGGGGAATTAAGGTGAACCCTATCGCCCATCGGGTGGAGGAAGTAGAACATGGCGTAGACAAGGCCTCAGTGCCGTGTATTTGATCGAATCACCAGCCATTTCAGCCTTCAAGGAAGAACCGATGACATTCACCAAGCTCGCCAGCGCCGTTGCGCTGTTCGCAGCGGCCGGTGTGGCCTCTGCGGCCAACCAGCCCTTCACGGCCACCAACGCCACCGTGACGCTGAACCCGTCCGCCATCTCGTCGACCGGCTACTCGGTCGCCGCGACGGGCGGCTCGACGTTGAGCGGCAACAACCTGACCATCGCCGTCGAGTCGGTCAGCCTGGACGCCAGCCCCGGCCCGATCGACATCAACTTCGCCCAGACCGCCGGCATCCGCCTGACCAAGACGCTGAACCCGACCGTCACGCTGAGCGACTTCACCTTCGACGTGGGCACCAACACCCTGTACGGTGATCTGCTGGTGGGCTCGACCCTGCTGCCCCTGCTGAACCTGAACGACCAGTCGCTGCTGACCGCCACCAATGTGTCCAGCAGCTTCGGCGGCGTGGCCGGCACCAACGTGACCAGCTCGGGCACCACCCGCACCCTGGGCCTGGACGCCTCGGGCTTCGTGCTGTCGCAAGGTTTCCGCGACTACCTGACGGCCGCCGAACTGAACCCCGACGACTACACCTACATCGCTGACCTGATCGGCTCGATCAAGATCGGCACCGTGTCGGTGACGCCGGCCATCCCCGAGCCCTCGACCTACGCGCTGATGGGCATCGGCCTGATCGGCCTGGCCCTGGCCAAGCGCCGCCGCCAAGCCTGATCGCCGCAGGCTTCGGCCTGCCGCGTCGGCTCAAAAGCCCGCCTTGTGCGGGCTTTTTTGTGGCCTGAACGCGCCAGCCCATACGTGGCGACGCCTCAGGGGCAGCAACTCCGGCACGTCGTCCATCGGCGCTGGCTCTCAGGCGGCCTGGCGCATCCGCTGGGCGGTGTGGACCAGCAGAGGCACGAAGTCGTGAGCCGCTTGCAGCGCCTGGGCCAGTTCGGCCGGGTCTTTCACATACTCGTGGATCATGCGGTTGCGCAGCTTGCGCACCACCAGCCATTCATCCACCGAGGCCAGCCAGCCAAAGCGCTCAGCCTTGTTGAGGTTGTCGAGCGCCGGGCCCACGGATTCGGCTTTGGCCTGCAGCAAGGCGGGCAGCAGTTTGTCGGCCACGGTGTCTTGCAGCCGCCCGAACCGCGCCACAAACGCATCCACGCGCTCGGCCAAGTCAATGTCGTAGCGGAGCCGTCGCACCCGGTCCGCATCCATGGGCTCTTGAAACAGGCGCTGATCGGTTTGCTGCAGGTGCTCCACCTCCAAGGCCACGATGTCACGCAGGAAGGCCAGGCGCTCGTCGCTCACAGCACCACACCTTCCTGGCGGGCCACGGTGTGCACCGGCTGATGGGTGGTGGACGGGTCCACCAGCACGACATCCACCTTGCGGTCGCCCAGGCGGCGCTCCAGCCGTGCGGCCACTCGGGCGGCGGTCAGGGCGCGGTTGTTCAGCACATGGGGCGTTTCGATGTAGAGGTCGATGTCGCCGCCCCGTGCCTGATCATCCAGGCGCGAGCCAAATAGGCGCACCTCCACGTCGGGCCCAAGCTGCTGCTGGGCCACGTCCTTGATGACTTGAATCAGGTCGGCGTGCAAGCGCATGACTTCATTCTGACCGAAACCCGCGTTAGGCGCCACGCTGTGCTGGGTTCAAGCCAAAGCGCGGGGCCGATCACCCTCCCAGCTCGGGCACATCGCTCATCGGAAAAAAGCCCGACGGGAAATGCTGCTTGAGCTCGGCACGGCGCTCGGCAAAGGCGGCATAGTCGCGCGCCACATCGGCCAGATCGGGGGTGATGCGCACCAGGTAACCGTTCGGCATGGACTCGACCAGGAAGCCCGCAGCCTGCAGAACCGGGACGTCCACATGCTGAGCCATGCCCTCACCGAAATACATGGCCCAGGCGGCATTGAGAAACTGAGGGTTGTCGTAACTCCCGAGGGAGCCCGCGTGGAAATAAACGGCCTCGAGCTGTCGGTCGGCCAGTTCCGTGGGGGTGAAATGGTGCAGCATGGCCAACTGGGGCGGACAGATTTCACACCACTGCTTGAACAAGGCCAGCCAATCCACCTCAGGATGGGGGGCGGCCCTGAGGTTCAAGCGCCCAGGAATCACCTCTCCCCTCAGATTGACGAAGCCGTGGCAGAGGTACGCCAGGCAGGCGATGCGCTTGCGACGCTTCCAGGCGAAATCGTTCTGCAACAGAACGACATCATTGCCATGTCCGGCCACCGGGTGCTGCGCATTCCAGAGGCGCTCAGCCATGGCCTCATCCGTCAGCGGCTCGCGACAGTCGTCCGGGTTGTTCGACACGTAATGCGGTGTCAGAAGCGGGTGGGCCGCCACCTGAGCATCCAGCAACTGTCGGCCCACCGACCACGCGGAGGTGTCCCGGTGGGTGTAAAGGGCCATCACTATTTTGGGCTTCTTGCTCATGTGTCCGACGTCAGGTCTCTGGTGGTTGCGTTGAGGCAGGCCATGCAGGCGCCCATTGCCCAAGATTGTGTCGCGCAACGATGGCCACCGGCGCGATGATCCGTCGCACGCCACGACTCGGCATCAGGCCGCCGGGGGCGGCGGGCGGGCGCCTCGATGCGGCCGAGGCGCGCAGGCATGGGCTGGGCCGAGCTTCGCGGGCGAAGATCGGTCTCGTGATCTGACTGGCCGGGGATGTTCGAGCGGAGCGACAGCGCAGCGAGTTCCACGGCCCCAGCCCATGGCGAGCACCGCAGGGAAGCCCTGCGCCAGCAGGGCCCGCATCGTGAAGCCCGCCCGCCGCCCCCGGCGGCCTGATGCCCGCGACCCACACAAAGCAGCAGAGACCCCAAAAAACCAAAAGCCTCCCGAAGGAGGCTCTTGGTGCGGTGATGCGCGAGCGCTCAGCCGATCAGATCAGCCAATCAGAAGCGCCAGCCGATGCCCAGGCCGATCAGCAGCGGATCGACCTTGACCTTGCCCAGCTTCTCGCCTTCGAGCTTCAGGTCGGTGCGGATCTGCACCTTCTTGACATCCAGGTTCAGGTACATGCCCTTGCTGATTTCGTAGTCCACACCGGCTTGCAGAGCCAGACCGACGCTGTTCTTCTTGATCGTGAAGCCGTCGGGCAGGTCCACATTCGAGAAGCGGGTGTAGTTCAGGCCGGCGCCGACATAGGGCTTGAAGCCGTTGACCTGATCAAAGTGGTACTGCAGGCTCAGCACGGGGGGCAGGTGCTTGAGGGTGCCGATCTTGCCACCGTGGGCCGACGAACGCACGTCTTGCTTTTGCGGGTAGGTCAGGATCAGCTCGGCCGCAATGTTGGGGGTGAAGAAGTAGCTGATGTCCACTTCCGGCAGCCACTTGTTGTTGATGCTCACGTCGGTGATGTCGACGGTGTCCTTGTTGGCAGCATCCAGATGGACGGCACGGGCACGCACCAGCCACTGACCGTCAGCGGTCTGGGCGACGGCGGGCGTCAGGGTGGTGGCGGCCAGGGCCAGCGCAGCGGCGATGCGAACAGCGGTGTGGGTCATGATGGTGTCCTTCTTGATGAACCAGAAACCTGCGACCCCGCCCGGGGCCGCGATGGATTCATTTCAACAATCACCACCCCTGCCCGACTTGTGCTGCATCAAGTCGCAACCGCCTGAAAACGCTGCCGGGGTCTCACAGCCGCCCCGTCTTTGCGCCAGATCAGATGCAACAAGGTGAAACGATGCGGCCACGCAACACGGTGGCTGCGCGGCGGGCGTTCACCAGCCCAGGCGCTCGCAGATGGCCTTGACGGCCGTGGCCTGGTTCATCGAATAGAAGTGCAGGCCGGGCACGCCGGCGCAGCGCAATTGGTCGCACAGGTCGACCACCACATCGAGCCCAAAGGCCTGGATGGAGGCCTTGTCATCGCCAAAGCCTTCCAGGCGGGTGCGGATCCATCGCGGGATCTCGGCACCGCAGGCATCCGAGAAGCGCAGCAACTGGCTGGCATTGGTGATGGGCATGATGCCCGGGACCACGGGGATGGTGGCACCGGCCTTCTCGGCGTCGTCCACAAAGCGGAAGTAGGCGTCGGTGTTGTAGAAGTACTGGGTGATGGCCACGTCGGCCCCGGCCTTCACCTTGGTGACGTAGGCCTGCAAATCTGCCTGCGGGTTGCGGGCCTGGGGGTGCATCTCGGGGTAGGCGCCCACCTCGATGTGGAAGTGGCTGCCCGTTTCTTCGCGGATGAAGGCCACCAGCTCGCTGGCGTACTTGAACTCGCCAAAGCCACCGTAGCCACTGGGCAGGTCGCCACGCAGTGCCACGATGCGCGTGATGCCTTCGGCCTTGAACTGGGCCAGCTGCTCGCGCACGCTGGCCTTGCTCGCGCCAATGCACGAAAAGTGGGGGGCCGCATCGCAGCCTTCGGCCAGGATGGCGCGCACGGTCTGGATGGTGCCGTCTTGCGTGGAGCCGCCAGCTCCGTAGGTGACCGAGCAGTACTCGGGCTTGAGCGGGTAGAGCTGCTGGCGCACCGCCGCGAGCTTGTCCACGCCCTCGGGCGTCTTGGGCGGGAAGAACTCGAAGCTGATGGGCAGGCGCTGCTGCGTGGGGTCAACGGTGGTCATGAGATCACGCTTGCTCGGGCGCCAGCGGCGACTGCGCCCAGATGAAGAATTCCAGGTTGCCGTCGCCACCGGCAATCGGGCTGGCAAAGCCCTTGTGCACCTTCCAGCCCAGATCGGTACACGCGCGGCGCACCATGTCGCGGGCACGTGCGTGCTGGGCCGGGTCTTTGACGACGCCGCCCTTGCCTACATGCTCTTTGCCCACCTCGAACTGCGGCTTGATCAGCATGACCACCTGGCCGCCCGGCTTCAGCCAGGGGCCCAGGCCGGGCACGATCTTGGACAGCGCGATGAAGGACAGGTCGGCCACGATCAGATCGAAACCCTCGGCCGGCGCCTGCTCACGCAGTGCGCTGCCGTCCAGCTCACGGGCGTTGAGGTTCTCCAGGCACACCACGCGCGCATCGGCCTTGAGTTTGTCGTGCAACTGGCCATGGCCCACGTCCACGCCCACCACGCGGGCCGCGCCCTGAGCGAGCAGCACATCGGTGAAGCCACCCGTGCTTTGGCCCACGTCCAGGCAGGTCATGCCCGCCGGGCTCAGGCCGATGTGCGCCAGGGCGCCCTCCAGCTTGAGCCCCGCACGCGACACCCAGCGCAGCTCATCGTCGTTGGTGACGCGCAGCTGCGCGTCCTCCGGCAGGTCTTCACCCGCCTTGCGCAGCGTGGTCCAGCCCTTGGGGCCCAGCCACTGTGCGGCGCCTGCGTCCACCAGGCGGTGGGCGGCAGAGCGGGTGGGCGCATGCCCATGTTGAACGAGAAGCTGGTCAGCGCGTGGCATGCAATTCCTAACAATGGGCCGCAGGGGCGAGATCAATACCTGTAAGTGTCAGGCTTATAGGGGCCTTGCTTGGGCACACCGATGTAGGCCGCCTGCTCGTCCGTCAGCTCGGTCAGCTGGGCGTTCAGCGTGGTCAGCTGCAGGCGGGCCACCTTCTCATCCAGGTGCTTGGGCAGCACGTACACCTTGCCGATGTCGTAGGCATCTTGGTGGGCGTACAGCTCGATCTGGGCGATGGTCTGGTTGGCGAAGCTCGACGACATCACGTAGCTGGGGTGGCCGGTGGCGCAACCCAGGTTCACCAGGCGGCCCTTGGCCAGCAGGATGATGCGCTTGCCATCCGGGAAGATGACATGGTCGACCTGCGGCTTGATCTCTTCCCACTGGCACTGGCTTTCCAGCTCGGCCACGTCGATCTCGTTGTCGAAGTGACCGATGTTGCACACGATGGCCTGGTCCTTCATGGCCTGCATGTGCTTGTAGGTGATCACGCTCTTGTTGCCGGTGGCGGTCACGAAGATGTCGGCCTTGTCGGCAGCCCAGTCCATGGTCACCACGCGGAAGCCCTCCATCGCGGCCTGCAGGGCGTTGATGGGGTCGATCTCGGTCACCCACACCTGGGCGCTCAGGGCGCGCAGGGCCTGAGCCGACCCCTTGCCCACGTCGCCGTAGCCGCACACCACGGCCACCTTGCCGGCCACCATCACGTCGGTGGCGCGCTTGATGCCGTCCACCAGCGATTCGCGGCAACCGTATAGGTTGTCGAACTTGCTCTTGGTGACCGAGTCGTTCACGTTGATGGCGCGGAACATCAGGGTGCCCTTGGCGCTCATTTCATTGAGGCGGTGCACACCGGTGGTGGTCTCTTCGGTCACGCCGATGATCTCGGCGCTCTTGCGGCTGTACCACGTGGGGTCTTGCGCCAGCTTGGCCCTGATGGCGGCAAACACGATGCGCTCTTCTTCGCTGCCGGGCTTGTCCAGCACGCCGATGTCGCGCTCGGCGGCCTTGCCCAGGTGCATCAGCATGGTGGCGTCGCCGCCATCGTCCAGGATCATGTTGGGGCCTTCGCCCGGGGTGCCCTTGGCGCCAAACTCGAAAATGCGGTGGGTGTAGTCCCAGTACTCTTCCAGCGATTCGCCCTTGTAGGCAAACACCGGGGTGCCGGTGGCCACCAGCGCCGCCGCGGCATGGTCTTGGGTGGAGTAAATGTTGCACGAGGCCCAGCGCACCTCGGCGCCCAGCGCCTGCAGGGTTTCGACCAGCACGGCCGTCTGGATGGTCATGTGCAGCGAGCCGGTGATGCGCGCGCCTTTGAGCGGCTGGCTGGCGGCGTATTCCTTGCGGATGGCCATCAGCGCGGGCATCTCGCTCTCGGCGATCTTGATTTCCTTGCGGCCCCAGTCGGCCAGCGACAAATCGGCGACAACGTACTGGTCTGAGGCCAGTGGCTTGAGAACAGCGTTCATGACAGAGCTCCTAAAGCAGTTTCAGAAGCCGCGGTGCGCGCCCGGGAACACGAGAAATGGATACAGCTCACCCAGCGGGACACATGCGGGTGAGCGCCGTTGCAAGAGGGAGAACACCTTCGAGCCTGGGGCCACGCCGGGCGCAATGGTTTGCGCGGGGGCCTTGCAACGCTCCTCGAAAGCTGGAGAGGATTATAGGGCGACCGCTCAGGCAGCGGAAGCAAGGATCACACGGTTGCGGCCGGCTTCCTTGCCGCGGTACAGCGCCTGATCGGCCCGTGCCAGCGCCTGCTCCACGCCTTCGCCCGGGCGCAGCACACTGACGCCAAAGGTCATGGTGACGGCCAGCGCGCCGGCCCGCGGGCCCGCTTCCAGTCGCTGAACGGCCTCACGCAGCCGATCGGCCACCTGCTCGGCCTCGGCCACCTCGGTGCCAGGCAAGAGCACCAGAAACTCTTCGCCACCCCAGCGGGCCACATGGTCGATCTCGCGTACGCCTTCGCGCAGCGCCTGCGCGACCGCGCGCAGCACAGCGTCGCCTGCATCGTGGCCATGCTGGTCGTTGATGCGCTTGAAGTGGTCGATGTCGCACAGCAGCAGGGCCAGCGGCCGGCCGCCGCGCTCGAACACCGCCGCCTCGTGTTGCGCCACCTCCATCGCGAAGCGGCGGTTGCGCAACTGGGTCAGTGGATCAGTGCAGGCCTGCAGGCGCAACTGGTGTTCGGCCATGAGCACCAGACGCTGGTAGAAGAAGGCCAGAAAGCCGAGGATGGCCAGCGTGGCGACCAGGTTGAAATAGTAGAGAAAGGCCTCAAGCGCCTGAGGCACAGCCACCACCGGCGCTCGCCCGCGCAAATACACGTCCGCCGCAATCAGCAACGCGCCGATCATCACGGCCAGCAGCGTCTTGACCCGCAGCGTCCACATCGTGCTGAGCATGAGCACGGGAATCGTGAGGACCATGTAGTAATGGAAGCCGGTGTCCCAGCCGATGACAAAAGCCGCCAGCAGGGCATGGCCCAGGATCTCGACGCCCATGAAGAACAGCGCCGGATCGGGGCGGTGGCGCTTGACCAGCCAGAACGTCCACGCGTACAGCGCCACGCTGCCGACGTTGACCCAGGCCAGCAAGGTGACGCCCGCCCAGAGCATCAAGCCGATGAAGACAAGGTGTGCCAGACCGGCGATTGCGGCAATCGCCAGCATCATCCTCTGAAACACGTCTGGCCGCCATGGCATGGCAACCAGCCCATCACGGGTGTCCACGGAAACATCCATCCTTCACACTGCAACAGACCGGTACTTCGTCTGTCAGCGCAAGAACTTGAGGCCGGCGGCCTCTCGGTCGCCGGCCTTCCGTGGCGGCTGAACGGTTCAGACGAGACGGCGGCGTGCGACGCCGGCCACCGTGGCCAGGCCGGCCAGCAGCAGGGCCAGGCTCTCGGGCTCGGGCACCGGCGTCACGGGGCTGCCCGAGACGGTGACCATGTCGAAGCGCCAGGTGCCCGTGCCAGCATAGTTGCCGCCGGCGGCCGAAGCCTGGTATTGCGACGTGCCGGGGGCGAACGTGCTCACGATGCGAAACGCGAAGCTGGCGTTGTTGGCCACACCAGCCACGCCGGACAGGTCGACCGTGCGGCCATTGAACCAGGTGTCGCCGGCCGCCCCGGTGAAGGTGGCGAAGTCGATGAACTGCACGCCGTCGAGGCTGTACTGGAACAACTCGTGACGGGCGCTGGTGTTGCTGTGGCGCAGGTCGTAGCTTACCGAGATGGTGTCATAGCCCAGCGTGCTGACGGCAAACTGCACGCCGCGGGTTTTGTCGCCCATGCCTTGGGCGGCGTAGCCGGTGGTCTGCCAACCGGAGTTGTCGGTCGCGGCGGGGTCGGACGAGCCGCCGTTGGCCGTGCCGCTGGCAAACGAGCCGGTGACGCCCAGCAGGCTGGCGGTGCCCACGCCGGCGCTCGGCACGGTCACGCCGGTGCTGGTGCTGCCGTCGGCAGGCTGCGAGTTGAAGTTCCACTGGGTGATGACGTCGGCCTGGGCGGCGCCGGTCAGGACGATGCCGGCCATCAGGGCGGCGGTGCGAACGGATGCGAATGCGGACATGGGTACCTCTCGGGACGGTCGGAACAAAATCGCGGCCTGCTGACGGGCCGCTGGTGAGCGATGGTGCGCCGCGGTGGTGAACCGGCGATGACGCCGCCCCCCTGCCATCCGCACCACCGCCGCCCGACCTGCGAGAATCACGGGTTTGCCGCGCGCATTTCTTCACCGTTCCCGAGAGCCCGCCCCGTGAGCCACGCCGCCGAAACCCGCCGCCGCCGCACCTTTGCGATCATTTCCCACCCCGACGCCGGTAAAACGACGTTGACGGAAAAGCTGCTGCTGTTCTCTGGCGCCATCCACATCGCGGGCGCCGTGAAGGGCCGCAAGGCATCGCGCCACGCCACGTCGGACTGGATGGAGATCGAGAAGCAGCGCGGCATCTCGGTGGCGTCATCGGTCATGCAGATGCTCTACCGCGAGCACGTGGTCAACCTGCTGGACACGCCGGGCCACAAGGACTTCTCGGAAGACACCTACCGCGTGCTGACCGCGGTGGACTCGGCCCTGATGGTGATCGACGCGGCCAACGGCGTGGAAGCCCAGACCAAGCGCCTGATCGAGGTCTGCCGCCAGCGCGACACGCCCATCATCACGTTTGTGAACAAGATGGACCGCGAGGGGCGCGACCCGCTGGAGCTGCTCGACGAGGTCGAACAGGAACTGGGCATGCCCTGCGTGCCCATGACCTGGCCAGTCGGCCAGGGCAAGGCCTTTGGCGGCATCGTCAACCTGCGCACGCGCGCCATGCGCCTGTTCGATGCGGGCGGCGACAAGCGCAGCGACGAGTACGAAGAGGTCTCGCTGGACGAGCGCGACAAGCTGCACGCGCGCTTTGGCCACGACTGGGAGCTGGCCGAAGCCAACATGGAGCTGATGGCCGAAGCCGCTCCCGCCTTCGACATCGAACAGTTCCTGGCGGCCAAGCAGACGCCGGTGTTCTTCGGCTCGGCCGTGAACAACTTCGGTGTGCAGGAGGTGCTGGACGCCCTGGTCGACCTGGCCCCCTCGCCCCGGCCCCGCTTCAGCACCGAGAAGGATGGCAGCAAGAAAGAGATCGCCCCCGAGATGGAGAACTTCTCGGGCGTGGTCTTCAAGGTGCAGGCCAACATGGACCCGTCTCACCGCGACCGCATCGCCTTCGTGCGCGTGTGCTCGGGCAAGTACACCCCGGGCATGAAGCTCAAGGTGCAACGCAGTGGCAAGGAGTTGCGCCCCACCTCGGTCGTGACCTTTCTGTCGCAGCGACGCGAGGCGGTGGACGAGGCCTTTGCCGGCGACATCATCGGCTTCACCACGCACGGCGGCGTGCAACTGGGCGACACCATCACCGACGGGATCAACCTGCAATACACCGGGCTGCCTTTCTTCGCGCCCGAGCTGTTCCAGACGGTGGAGCTGGCCAACCCGATGAAGAGCAAGCAGTTGCAGGCCGGCCTGATGCAGCTGGGTGAGGAGGGCGCCATCCAGGTCTTCCGCCCCGAGGTGGGCGGCGCCATGTTGCTGGGCGCCGTCGGCCAGCTGCAGTTCGAAGTGGTGCAGCACCGGCTCAAGGCCGAGTACGGTGTCGAGATCCGGCTGATGCCCTGCCGCTTCACCGGCGCGCGCTGGATCACGGCCGACACACCCGAGGCCATGAAGAAGTTCACCGACGAGAACGCCAGCAAGCTGGCACTCGACGCGGCCGACACGCTGGCCTACATGATCACCTCGGCGTATGACCTGCGTCTGACGGCCGAGCGCCACCCGCAGGTGCACTTCCACCCGCTGCGCGAGCATGCGGGGCTGAGCTTGTCGACGCAGTGATCAGGGCTGGGGCCGCCAGAACCGATCCAGGTTCTCGAAGCCCCAGGCCGTCGATGACTCGCGCGAGACGATCTGGTCAGCCGACTGCCCCATGTCGATCAACTCGGGCGTGATGGGCTCATTGGCCTTGGTGGAATAGAACACGCGCACCAGCGGCTGCAGCAACGAACCGCTGCCCTGCTCGACCACCACGGCCAGCCGGCCGGATTTGAGCTTGACCAGCGAGCCGGTGGGATAGATGCCAATGCTCTTGACAAAAGCCTGGAAGATGGCCTCGTCGAAATGGCCGTCCTTGGTCCATTGCGCCATCTTCTGAACCGACTCGGCGGGATCCCAACCGGCCTTGTACGGGCGGTTGGAGGTGATCGCGTCGTACACGTCGCACACCGCGCCCATCTTGGCAAACAGGCTGATCTCGTCACCCTTGAGGCCTTTGGGGTAGCCCTTGCCGTTGACCTTCTCGTGATGGTGCAGGCACACGTCCAGGGGAATAGGCCCCACCCCGCGTCCTTCCACCAGCATCTCGTAGCCGGCCTGGGGGTGGCGCTTCATGATGGCGAACTCTTCAGTGGTCAGCGCGCCGGGCTTGTTGAGCACCTCCAGCGGCATCTGCGCCTTACCCAGGTCATGCACCAGCCCCGCCAGACCCGCTTCCCGGGTGTCGGCCTCGCTGAGCCTGAGCTGCTTGGCCAGGGCCACCATAAGGGCGCACACGGCCACCGAGTGCATGTAGGTGTAATCGTCGCTCGTCTTCAGCCGCGCGAGGCTGACGATGGCGCCCGGGTTGCGGTCCACCGAGCGGGTGATGTCGTCAACCAGCGGCAGGCAGGTCTCAGCATCCACTGCCTTGCCCAGACGGGCGTCCTGGAACAACGACTTCATCGCCGTGCGCGATTGCGCGATCAGCCGCGTGGCGCGGACGACTTCCTGCTGGAAGCTGCAACTGGTCTCAAGGGGTGAGGCTTCGGCCAGATTGTCGAGCGGCGCCTCGGGCCCTTCTTCGGCGGGGACCTCGATGTCATCCATCAGCGCCGCATCGTCGGGCGACGCCGGCACGTCCAGCCCGCGCGCCGTGTCGATCACCACATGGCTGACAGCCAGCAGCTGCTCGACCTGTTTGGCATGTTCCACCCGGAACGACGACCGCCAGAACGGGTGCGCGAGCCAGGAGCCGCACACCTCGTGCACGTACATGCCGACACGCAGTTGCTGAGTGGAGATCTTTCTGAGCATGGTGAATGGGCGCCCCTGCGGCCACGCGCAACGGGACACAGTGCGGATGGTAGTGCGCCACGCGCGCCTCGGGTGCCGGAAATGGGCCCGGGATGCGACATTGTTGTCACGCTTGCCCGGGCTACAGATTCGCATCACTGACGCCGATATGCCACTTGGGAGGCGCCATCCGGGGACACATCGGGCGGCGCGGGACGCCGTGTCGCGGCTTCTGCGCGACAGGGCCTGTTTGTCACAGGATGGATTGCACCATGTTCCGTGAAATCGGTATTGCCGGTCGTTTATGGGCGGCCGTGATGGCCTTGATCGTGGCGATGCTGGGCATCGTGGCATTCGCTGCCTGGCGCTCAGTCACTCAGCAGGCCGCCGCAGGCGAGGCCATGGCGCGCAGCGACGCCAAGCTTCGCGCAGCCAACGAATGGGTGTTGGTGGCCAATACCGCCACGGCGAAGCTGGTGGCGGTCGGGCTGAGTCAGGAGCCGGCCGTCGCGGAGCACCTGCTGCCGGAGGTCAAAGGAGCCACCCAGCGCGTGGAGCAGATCCTCGCGGATCTGGCGCAGCATCCGATGTCGGCCGCCGATCAGGCGCAGCTGGACCAGATCGCTGCGGCACGCAAGGAGGTGCTAAACCTGAATCAGCAGATTCAGAGTTTGAAGGCCCAAGGCCGTGCTGCCGAAGCATCGTCGCTGGCCCTGCAGTCGCTCGTCCCGAAGGCCAGGGCTTATGGTGAGGCGATCCATGGTTTTGCTCGGATTCAGGACGAGGAGGCCGCACGCATCCGCGATCAGATTGCCGCCAGCCGCAAGGCGATCACCGGCACGGCCGCGCTGATGGTGCTGTGCGTGATGGTGGCCGTGGCGGTGGGCGCGCACTTCCTGATCCGGTCGATCAAGCAGCCGCTGGCAGAGGCCATTGAGGCCGCATCGCGGATCGCCAGTGGTGACCTGCGGGTGAACATCACCGCCCACCGCCAGGACGAACTCGGCCAACTGATGACCGCCATGCAGGGCATGGCGCAGTCCTTGTCGCGTCTGGTACAGGATGTCAGACAAAGCACCGAAGGCATCGCCACGGCCTCCGGCGAGATCGCCTCGGGCAACCAGGATCTGTCGAACCGCACCGAACAGGCCGCCTCCAGCCTGCAAGAAACGGCCTCGTCCATGGAGCAGCTCACCGGCACGGTAATGCAGTCGTCGCAGGCCGCCCAGCAGGCCAACGAGCTGGCCGGTGGTGCCAGCCAGGCGGCACGCCGTGGCGGCGAAGTGGTGGGCCAGGTGGTCAACACCATGCAGGACATCGCGGCCTCGTCGCGCAAGATCTCCGACATCATCGGCGTGATCGACGGCATCGCCTTCCAGACGAACATCCTCGCGCTCAACGCCGCGGTGGAGGCGGCACGCGCGGGCGAACAGGGCCGCGGTTTCGCGGTGGTGGCCTCCGAGGTGCGCTCGCTGGCACAGCGCTCGGCCAATGCCGCCCGCGAGATCAAAAGCCTGATCGTGGATTCCAGCGACAAGGTCGACGCGGGCGCCACCCTGGTGTCCCAGGCCGGTGAGGCCATGAACGACATCGAGCGGGCGATCGACCGCGTCACCGACATGATGCGCGACATCAGCGCCTCGGCCTCGGAGCAGAGCGACGGCATCCGCCAGGTCAACCAGGCCGTCACCCACCTCGATCAGATGACGCAGCAGAACGCCGCGCTGGTCGAGCAATCGGCGGCGGCAGCCGCCAGCATGCGCGAACAGGCCGAGCGACTCAGCCATGCAGTGAACGCGTTCCGTACCCTGTGAGCCGCAGGGGCGGCCAGACTGTGCGAAGGTATCGCCCATGTCTGCTGCCACGCCCAAACCCTTTGCGCCCGCCTGCGAGCGCAACCGCGATCCCATCCTGGCCGTCCTGCGCCCGCTGTTGACCGGTTGCCGCACCGTGCTTGAAATCGGCAGCGGCACAGGCCAGCACGCCGTCTACTTTGCCGCGCACCTACCGCATCTGCGCTGGCAGTGTTCCGACCGGGTCGAGCATCTGAGCGGCATCCAGGCCTGGCTGGACGAGGCCGCGTTGCCCAACACACCCGCGCCGCTTGCGCTGGACGTGGACCACGACAAGGGGTGGCCTGTGGCGGCGGCCGACGCGGTGTTCACCGCCAACACCCTGCACTACATGCCGGCCGCCTCGTCGCAACGGTTGCTGGCCCGGGCCGCACGGGCGCTCGCGCCCGGCGGCCTGCTGGTTGCCTACGGGCCCTTCAATGTCGAAGGCCGCTACACCAGCGAGAGCAACGCCGCCTTTGACACGTGGCTGCGCGCGCTCGACCCGCGCTTCGGCATCCGCGACATGGGCGCGCTCGATGCGGCCGCCGCACCACTGGGCCTCACCCGGGTGGGCCAGCACGCCATGCCGGCCCACAACTTCTGCCTGGTGTGGCAGAAGGGCTGATCCGCTTCGCGGATGCTGTTCTTACAGGCCAGCCGCTGCACGCAGCGCAGCTGCTTTGTCCGTGCGCTCCCAGGTGAACTCGGGCTCTTCGCGGCCGAAGTGGCCGTAGGCCGCTGTCTTCGAGTAGATCGGGCGCAGCAGGTCCAGCATCTGGATGATGCCCTTGGGGCGCAGGTCGAAGTGGGCCTTGACCAGTTCGGCGATCTGCGCGTCGGGGATGACGCCCGTGCCCTCGGTGTAGACCGTCACGTTCATCGGGTGGGCCACGCCGATGGCGTAGGCCACCTGCACCTGGCACTGACGCGCCAGGCCAGCGGCCACGACGTTCTTGGCCACGTAGCGGGCGGCGTAAGCAGCCGAACGGTCCACCTTGGTGGGGTCCTTGCCCGAGAAGGCGCCGCCGCCGTGCGGGCAGGCCCCGCCATAGGTGTCGACGATGATCTTGCGACCCGTCAGGCCGCAGTCACCTTGCGGGCCACCGATCACGAAACGCCCGGTCGGGTTGATCAGGTACTTCGTTTCCTTGAGCCAGTCCTTGGGCAGCACGGGCTTGATGATCTCTTCGATCACGGCCTCGATGAAGCTGTCCTTCATCTTGGTCGGCGTCTCGCTCTGGTCAGGGCTGTGCTGGGTCGACAGCACCACGGTGTCGATGCTGTGCGGCTTGCCGTCCACGTAGCGCATCGTGACCTGGCTCTTGGCGTCCGGGCGCAGGAAGGGCAGGCGGCCATCCTTGCGCAGCTGGGCCTGGCGCTCAACCAGGCGGTGCGCGTAGTAGATCGGCGCAGGCATGAGCTCGGGCGTCTCGTCGCAGGCGTAGCCAAACATCAGGCCCTGGTCGCCCGCGCCGATGTTGAGGTAGTCGTCCGAGGCGTGGTCCACGCCCTGGGCAATGTCGTTCGATTGCTTGTCATACGCCACCAGCACGGCACAGCCCTTGTGGTCGATGCCGTACTCGGTGTTGTCGTAACCGATGCGCTTGATGGTGTCGCGCGCGACCTGGATGTAGTCGACGTTGGCTTGCGTGGTGATCTCGCCGGCCAGCACGACAAGGCCGGTGTTGGTCAGCGTCTCGGCGGCCACGCGGCTGCGCGGGTCCTGTGTGAGGATGGCGTCGAGGATGGCGTCCGAGATCTGGTCGGCCACCTTGTCGGGATGGCCTTCGGAAACCGATTCAGAGGTGAAGAGGAAATCGTTGGACACGCTGTGTAACTCCAGAGTTGACATGAACCTCGGCGTCGCCGGGGCTGGAGAGTCATCACTCTGGGCAGCGGCGAACGCTTTAGCGGCATTTGTGAATCGCCCCGCAAGTTGTCCTGTTAACTCGGCGATCTCCACAGTGTAGCGAAATCGGGCCGCCGCTTCTGCGAAGATGCGGGCTTTGTCCCACTTTGTGGCGGGTTGCTGCCCCCGCCGTGCCGCTGCGGCGGCCCTGCCTTGATGACGAAACTGTTCTTCGCGCTGTCCCGCTGGCCCCTGGGGGTGCTGCACGCCCTGGGCTGGATCATGGGCTGGCTGACCTACGCACTGTCGCCCAGCTACCGTCGGCGGCTGCGCGCCCATGCCGGCCAGGCCGGGCTGTCGCGCTGGCAACGCTGGCAGGCTGTGGGCCAGGTCGGGCGCATGGTGGCCGAGCTGCCGCGGCTGTGGGCCCGACCGCGTGACGAAGCGCTGGGCGCCCGCGTGCAATGGCAGGGTGCCGAGGCGGTGGCACAGGCGCTGGCCGAAGAACGCGGCCTGCTGCTGCTGACGCCGCATACCGGTTGCTTCGAGGTGGTCGCACAGGCTTATGCCGAACGCTTCGGCGCCGAGGTGCCGTTGACGGCGCTGTACCGCCCGGCGCGCCAGCGCTGGCTGGCCGAGTTGATGCTGCACGCGCGCAACCGCCCCGGCATCCAGACCAGCCCCGCCACGCTGACGGGTGTACGCCACATGCTGCGCGCACTCAAGCGCGGCGAGACCGTGGGCATCCTGCCCGACCAGGTGCCGCCCGAAGGCATGGGCACCTGGGCGCCCTTCTTCGGGCGGCCGGCCTACACGATGACCATGGCCGGTAAGCTCGTGGCGCAGACGGGCTGCGCCGTGGTGCTGATGCGCGGCGAGCGGCTGAGCACGCTGGCACGCTGGCGGCGCGGGTGCGATTACGTGGTGCATGCCGAGCGCGTGGCGCCGCAGGATGAGGCCGTGCTGGCCGCCGGTGATGCGGCACAATCGGCGGCCACCATCAACCGCCTGATGGAACACGTGATCATGCAAGCACCCGAGCAGTACCTGTGGGGCTACAACCGCTATAAAGGCCCGCGCCCCGAAGCGCTGACTTCGGCCGACGTGGGCGGCCCCCCGCCCGGAGGGGCTGGATGAAGCACACCTTGCGCGAAGCCGGCATCCGCTTGGGCCTGGGGCTGCTGTGGCTGCTGCACTGGCTGCCGCTGCCCATGCTGGCCATGCTGGCGGCCGGCGTGAGCCGACTGCTGTACCGCGTGGCCGCCTCGCGCCGGCGCATTGCGCTGCGCAACCTCGAGCTGTGTTTTCCCGAGCAGCCGGTCGCCGAAAGGGAGGCGCTCGCACGCGCCCACTTCCGCTGGCTCACGCAAAGCCTGCTGGACCGCGCCGTGCTGTGGTGGGCACCGGCCTGGCGCCTGCGCCGCCTGATCCACGTGGAAGGTGACATCGGCCTGGCCGAACGACTGTGGCAGACCGAGCAGCGCCCGACGATGTGGCTGTGCCCGCATTTCGTCGCGCTCGACGTGGCCGGCGCTGCCATCCTGCTCAAGCAGCCCAGGCCTGGCGCCTCGATCTACCAACGCCAGAGCCACCCGCTGATGGACAGGCTGATGAAGCGCGGCCGGCTGCGCTTCGGCAACGCCGAAATCTTCCCGCGCCAGGATTCGGTCAAGCCACTCTTGCGCGCGATCAAGTCCGGGCGGGGCTTTTTCAACCTGCCTGACATGGATTTCGGCCTGCGTGACGCGGCCTTCGTGCCCTTCTTCGGTGTGCCCGCGGCCACCTTGCTGGCGCCCTCGCGCATGGCGCGCATGCTCGACATGGCCGTGCAACCGGTGATCGCCGAGATCCTGCCCCGCGGCCAGGGCTGGCGAGTGCGCTTCATGCCGCCGCTGGACGGGTTCCCGACCGAACATGCCGAGGCCGACACCGCCGCGATGAACCGCTTCATCGAGGCGCAGATCCGCCTGCAGCCCGCCCAGTACCTGTGGGTGCACAAGCGTTTCAAGACCCGACCGCCTGGCAGCCCGCGTCTGTACTGATTCAAGTTGGTGCGCCCCGCGCCGATACCACCGATGTGATGCCAACGGATGCCCCCGGGGTGCCGTTTGGCGAGCTATCGGAGTACATACGCATGAACTGGATCGTCTGGCTGAGGAATTTTTCCATCCGATCGCGGCTGCTGATCTGCATGGGCCTCGTCGTGGTGATCGGCACCATTGTGGGCGCGGGCATGAGCTGGCAGTTGCTGAACCTGCAACACGAATTCGACGCTTTCGCCGAGCAGGAATTCACGGCTACGCAACGCATGGCCCGCCTGGCTCAGAGCATGAGCGACCTGCGTGGCCACGAGCGCGCGGCCATCATCAACGCGGGCGACTCGGTCTCGGCCGAAGAAGAGTTCAAGGCGTGGCAGGCTGCGCTGACCACCAGCATGCAGCGCGCCGACGAACTGGCCAAGGCCGCCCCTTCTGACGACGTGCGCCAGGGCGCCCAGGCGCTGAAGGACACGCTCAAGTCCTACGGCGACAGCATGCGCCCGACGCTGGAGCTGGTGGCCTCGCTGGCGCTGGCGTCCGCGGCCGAGGCGTATCAATCCAGTGGCCCGGCCCGCGAGCACGCCGTCGCGGCCGAGGCGGCCACCGACAAACTCAACGACCGCGTCACCGAGCTGGCCGAAGCCCGCCGTGACAAGGCCAAGAGCGCCGTGACGCAGGCCATCGTGTCGCTGTGGGCGCTGCTGCTGTCGCCCGGCATCATTTTCCTGCCGCTCATGGGCCTGACCATCCTGTCCATCACCGGGCCGCTGCGCCGCGCTGAAGACATCACCCAGGCCATTGCGCACGGCGACCTGACCCGCGACATCGCCCCCCGCGGCCGCGACGAAATCGCCCGCCTGATGTCGTCGATGAAGACCATGCAGGACGGGTTGCGGGAAATGGTGGCCTCGGTGCGCGAATCGTCGGAAAGCATGCTGACGGCCAGCACCGAAATCGCCGCCGGCAACCAGGACCTGTCGAACCGCACCGAGCAGACGGCCTCGAACCTGCAGGCTGCGGCCTCGTCGATGGACCAGATCAGCAAGACGGTGGAGCACTCGGCCGATGCCGCCACCGAAGCCAATCGCCTGGCCGATACGGCCAGCAGCCAGGCGGCCAACGGTGGCGACGTGGTCGAAAGCGTCGTCTCGCAGATGGAGCAGATCAGCCAGGCCTCGCGCCAGATCTCCGACATCATCGGCGTGATCGACGGCATTGCTTTCCAGACCAACATCCTCGCGCTGAACGCGGCGGTGGAGGCCGCACGGGCGGGCGAGCAGGGTCGCGGCTTTGCCGTGGTGGCCGGCGAGGTGCGCTCGCTGGCCCAGCGCTCGGCCGAAGCCGCACGCGAGATCAAGGCGCTGATCGGCAAGTCGGTCGAACGCGTCGAGGTCGGCTCGCAGAAGGTGCGTGAGGCCGGCTCTGTGATGACCGAGATCGTCTCGTCCATCCAGCGTGTCACGCAGGCCATGGGCGAAATCGCCGAGGCCACGCGCCAGCAATCGGCCGGCATCGGGCAGGTCACGCATTCGGTGACCGAACTGGACCACATGACTCAGCAGAATGCCGCGCTGGTGGAGCAATCGGCCGCCGCTGCCGACAGCCTGCGCCAGCAGGCGCGCGACCTGGCCCAGGCCGTGCAGCGCTTCCGCCTCAGCTGAGCTGGCCTGAACCGGCCGGGGCCATCGCGCGGGCGCCTTGGTGCGGGCGCCGTTGGGGCCGATAATCGGCCCCATGAAGCTGCGTTTCACCAAGATGCACGGCGCGGGCAACGACTTCGTTGTGCTCGACGCCACCCAGGGCCCGCTGAGCCTCAGCACGGCCCAATACCGCTTTCTGGCCGATCGGCGCTTCGGCATCGGGGCCGACCAGATCCTGGTCGTCGAGCCGGGCAACCCGGCTGATGGCACCGACTTCACCTACCGCATCTTCAACGCCGATGGCGGCGAGGTCGAGCAATGCGGCAATGGCGCGCGGTGCTTCGCCCGCTTCGTGCACGACACCGGGCTCACGGCCAAGGATGTGATCCGCGTGCAGACGCAAAAGGCCGTCATCGAGCCGCGCCTGCAGACAGATGGCCGCGTCACCGTCGACATGGGCGCGCCCTTTCTGGTGCCCGCCGAGGTGCCATTCGACACCCGCGGCCTGACGCCCCAGCTGATCAACGGCTGCGAGCTGTGGCCCATCGAGCTGGCCAACCACCCGGTCGAAGTGGCCGTGGTGTCGATGGGCAACCCGCACGCCGTGATGCGCGTCGACAGCACCGAACACGCACCCGTCGACGAGCTCGGCCCGCAGATCGAGGGCCATGCGCGCTTTCCGCGGCGCGTCAACGCCGGCTTCATGGAAGTGGTGTCGCGCGGCCACATCCGGCTGCGCGTCTTCGAGCGCGGCTCGGGCGAGACGCTGGCCTGCGGCTCGGGCGCCTGCGCGGCCGTGGTCGCCGGCATCCGGCTGGGCTGGCTGGACCCCACCGTCGACGTCGACATGCCCGGTGGCCGGCTGACGATTTCATGGGCCGGCCCCGGCCAACCCGTGATGATGACCGGTCCGGCCGTCAAGGTGTTTGACGGCGAGATCGACATTCCCGAACTGTGAGCATCCCCAACATGACCCTGCAAGGCATCACCGAAGAAGAGATCGCCAACTACCTCATCCACACGCCCGGCTTCTTCGAGCGCCAGGCGCCGCTGCTGGCCGCGGTGCAGCTTGTCAGCCCGCACGGCGGGCGCGCCGTCTCGCTGCAGGAGCGGCAGATGGAGATGCTGCGCGACAAGATCAAGGGCCTGGAGCGCCGGATCATGGAAATGATCCGCCACAGCCAGGAAAACGAAGCCATCGCGCTGCGCCTGCACCTGTGGGTGCGCAGCGTGATGCTCACCCACGACGACCGAGCCCTGGCCGACGTGCTCGTGGCCGGGCTGAAAGACCAGTTCCTGATCCCGCAGGCCGGCGTGCGCCTGTGGGGCACCGAATCCCACGCGCTGCGCGCCGAGCTGGCCGACCTGCCCTGCGCGCAGGCCGTCAGCGCCGACGCCCGCAGCTTCGCCAGCAGCCTGACACTGCCTTACTGTGGTGTCAACGCCGGCTTCGAAGCCAGCCGCTGGCTGGAAGACGGCACCAGCATGGCCTCGGTGGCCTTGCTGCCGCTGCACCACGGCGAGACCTGCTTCGGCCTGCTCGTGCTGGCCTCGCCCGACCCGACCCGCTACACCGCCGACATGGGGGTCGACTTCCTCGTGCAAGTGGCCGACATCGCCAGCGCGGCGCTGTCGCGCTGCCTGGTGCCGGTGGCGGCCGAGGGGGAAGGGACACCCGGCGAGTAAGCACACCTCGACAGCGCCCCCCAGACCAGGCGGCGGGACAGCGGCTCCCGCCGGTGTAAGCTCCCACGGACAACACAACAGATCCAAGGGAGCTTTCCATGCGACACCTGCTCGCCATCTTGGCGCTGGCCGCCGCCAGCCAAGCCCACGCGGCCATCCCCGATGGCCTCACCACCACCTGCAACGGCGCCTTCAGCCAGAGTTGGTCCGACGCCATCGTGCTGGACTGCGCCGGCGACCTGGCGCTGACCGGCACGCAGGCCGATGTGCGGGTAACCTCTCCGGTCTCGATCACCCTGCGGGCAGGCGGCATGCTGCAGCTGCTGAACCTCACACTCGCGGCCCCGGTGATCAACCTGGATGCCGGCACCCTTGACTTTCAGAACGCGCAACTGCTGACCGGCGGCACGGGCGTGCCCCCCGCGCCGCCCGCAGGCGGCAACATCGGCATCGGCCTCGGACCAGGCACCATCGGCGGGCTGCCCGGCAGCTTCGACCCGCACGTCATCGCCGTACCCGAGCCCACGACCTGGGCCCTGCTGCTGGCCGGCTTGGCCACGGTGGTCCTTCGCCGCCGCGCACCCGCCTCGGCGCGCCGCTGAGCGGTGCCGCCACCCCAGGCGCCGCTCGGTTGCCGCCCTGGGCGCAACGGGGCGTGCACCACACCGGCTGCCGCCATCCCGGGCCACAATGCGTCACATGTCGCCCGAGCCCGACCTGATTGACCAGCACCTCGAACACCTGCGCGTGCAGCGCCGGCTGGCCGAGCGCACGCTGACCATGTATGCCGAGGCGTTCGCGCGTCTGCGGCAGGCCTGCACCACGCAACAGCTCACGGTCACCCAGGTGCAGGCACACCATGTGCGCGGCTGGGCGGCCCGGCTGCACGGCCAGGGGCTGGGCCCGCGCAGCATCGCCATCGTGCTGTCGGCCTGGCGCGGCCTGTACCGCTGGCTGGCACAACAGCAGCACGTGCGCGTGAACCCGGTCGACGGCATCCGCGCGCCCAAGGCGCCCAAGCCCCTGCCCAAGGCGCTGACGGTGGACCAGGCCGTGGCCCTGGCCGAAGCCCGGCCCGACCCCGCCCCCCGAGCCGCCTCACCGGCGGCCCTGACCCGCATGGAGACCGAGGCGCCGTGGCTGCAGGCGCGCGACCACGCCATGGTCGAGCTCATGTATGGCAGCGGCCTGCGCAGCGCCGAGCTGCTCGGGCTCGACGTGCAGCCCGGCCCCCAGGCGCTGGGCTGGGTCGACCTGCAGTCCGGCGAGGCCCATGTGCTGGGCAAGGGCAGCAAACGGCGCATCGTGCCCGTGGGCACCGCCGCACAACAGGCATTGAAGCAATGGCTGGCTGTGCGCGGCAGCCTGACAGCGCCGCAGGACGACGCGCTGTTCCTCAGCCGCCTGGGCCGACGCATCACCGCGGCCCAATGGCGCAACCGCCTGCAGCAGCTGGCCACCGACGCCGGGCTGGCACAGAAGGTCCATCCCCACATGCTGCGCCACAGCTTTGCCAGCCACCTGCTGCAATCCAGCGGCGATCTGCGCGCCGTGCAGGAGCTGCTGGGCCACGCCCACATCGGCACCACCCAGGTCTACACCCGACTGGACCACCAACATCTGTCCAAGGTGTACGACGCAGCCCATCCCCGCGCCAAGCGCAAGTGAACCCGCCGTGGCCGGGGCCGCTCAGGCCGGCGTCACGCGACGGGCGTGCCGCAGCACCCGGTCGCGCAGGTCTTCGAACAGAAAAGGCTTGGTCACATGGTCGACCATACCCGCCGCGCGCGTGCGCGCCTGCGCGTCTTCCAGCGCATGGGCGGTGAGCCCGACGATGGGCAGGTCCGGATCCAGCTGGCCGATCAGGCGCGCCGCCTCGCAGCCGTCGAGCACCGGCATGTCCACATCGCAGAGCATCAGGTGGTAGTGGCCGGGCCCCGCCTCACGCACCGCATCGACGGCCGCCTCGCCGTCATCGCGGCAGTCCACCTCGGCACCCATCCCGGTCAGGAACTGGCCCAGCACCATCTGGTTGACCCGGTGGTCTTCGGCCACGAGCACGCGCAGGCCGGCCAGCATGCCGTCCGCCGGCCGCTCTGGCAGCGGTGGCGCCGCCACCGACAGGGACGGCGCCAGACCCGGCGCACCCAGGGCCTGCAGCGGCAGCGTCACGACAAAGCACGCGCCCGGGGCGACGGTGTCGTCCAGCGCGATCTCGCCGTCCATCAAATCAACCAGGCGCTTGCAGATCGACAGGCCCAGGCCTGTGCCACCCGCGCGGCGGCGGCTGGCGGCGCTTTGCTCGAAGGGCTGGAACAGCCTGGCGCGCATGTCGGCGTCCAGCCCCGGGCCGGTGTCCTGCACCGCGAAGCGCAGCCCATGTGGCACGGGCTGCAGCCGCAGCCTCACCTCGCCCACCTCGGTGAACTTCACCGCGTTGCTGAGCAGGTTCAGCAGGATCTGGCCCAGGCGCAGGCCATCGGCCCACCAGCGCTGCGGCAGCTCGGGGGGCGCGTCCAGCACCAGGCGCAGGCCTTTCGTCTCGGCCTGCGTCCTCACCAGCGCCAGCGTGCGGTCGAGCAGCTCGGGCAGGTTGAGTTCTGCCGGATGGAGGGTGAGCTTGCCTGCCTCGATCTTGGAGTAGTCCAGCACCTCATTGAGCAGCGCCAGCAAGTGCTGACCCGCATGCAAAATGCGCTCGAACGATTCGGCCGCCGGTGCCCCGGGATGCTGCAGCCGGCCGATCTGGGCAAAGCCGATCACGGCATTGAGCGGCGTGCGAATTTCGTGGCTCATGCTGGCCAGGAACTCGCTCTTGGCCCGGCTGGCCGCCTCGGCTGCGGCCTTGGCCTGCTTGAGTTCGGTGACGTCCAACGCCATCACGATGAAACCGCGCACCTCGCCACCGACCACGTCGGGTGTGTAGGTGACGTGGGCCGTCAACTCGTCGTGCTCGACATGCTCGACGTGCTCACACGCACTGGCCCGGCCTTCGAGCGCGGCGATGACATAGGGCCGTGAGCGCGCCCAACCCTGCGGCGACAACACCTCGGTGATGTGCCGCCCCATCAGCGGCCCCGGCTTATGAGCCCAGTGGCGGGCCAGATACGGATTCATGAAGCGCAAACGCAAGCCCGCGTCCCAGTAGGCGACAGCGCCGGGCATGCGGTCGAGGATGGTCTGCAGCCGTGCCTGCTCGGCCGACTGCTGCGCCAGGCGCGCACGCAACGCCTCGACTTCTTCCAACAGGGCCGCACGCTCGGCCTGCCAGGCCGATGTCGGGGTCGACGCCATACTGCTCCACGTTTGCTGTTGAAACAACAAGATACACGTAACCGACCGGTTTTCTTATGCCGGCGTCCGGTTTTGCGGACAAACCCTCCCCAGCAGATGTGGGGACATTCGGTCCGGACACAGCGGACAATGCGGGTTTTGACGGAGACCGGATTCCTGACCATGAAAGTCATCACCTTGCGCGAAGGCAAAGAGCGCTCATTGTTGCGGCGCCACCCCTGGGTGTTCCAGGGCAGCGTAGCCAAGGGCGGTGGTGACCCGGGCGAGACGGTGCGGGTGCAGTCGCACGATGGCAAGTTCCTGGCCTGGGCCGCCTTCAGCCCCAGCTCGCAGATTCGCGTCCGCGCCTGGAGCTTTGACGAGGCCGAGCGCATCGACGCGGCCTTCTTCGCCGGGCGCGTGCGCGCGGCCGTGGCCTTGCGCCGTCGTCTGGGCATCGACTCCAACGGCGTGCGGCTGATCCATGGCGAGGCCGATGGCCTCCCCGGGCTCATCGTCGACCAGTACGACGATGTGCTCTCGGCGCAGTTTCTGAGTGCCGGCACCGAGCGCTGGAAGGACGCGATCGCCGATGCGCTGGTGGCGGAGACCGGCTGCCCCTACTTGTACGAGCGCTCGGACTCGGGCGTGCGCGGTCTCGAAGGCCTGCCCCCGGTGACGGGCTGGCTACGCCACCCTGACGGCCCGCACCGCGCCACCGCCGTCACCATCCACGAAAACGGCTGGAAGCTCACGTTGGACGTGGCCGAGGGCCACAAGACGGGCTACTACCTCGACCAACGCGACAACCGCGGGCTGTTCGCGCGCCTGGTGCGCCAGCTGGACTGCCGCAGCGTGCTCAATTGCTATAGCTACACCGGCGGCTTCAGCGTGGCCGCCCTGGCTGGCGGCGCCAGCGAGGTGATCAGCGTGGATTCGTCTGCGCCTGCCCTGGCGCGCGCCAACGCCCATGTGACGCTCAACGGCTACGAAGCGAGTGCTCACGTCGCGCTTGACGCGGATGTCAACGGCACGCTGCGCCGCTTCATTCAAGAAGGCAAGCGCTTCGACGCCATCGTGCTCGATCCGCCCAAGTTTGCGCCCAGCGCTGCCCACGCCGACCGTGCCAGCCGCGCTTACAAGGACATCAACCGCCTGGCCTTCAAGCTGCTGAATCCGGGCGGCTTGCTGCTGACCTTCTCGTGCTCGGGCGGCATCGGGGCAGAGCTGTTCCACAAGATCGTCGCGGGCGCCGCCATGGACGCCGCCATCGACGGCTACCTGCTGCAGCGCCTCGAAGCCACAGCGGACCACCCGACCACCCTGACCTTCCCTGAAGGGGAGTACCTCAAGGGCCTCGCCATTGTCCGAAAAGCTTAAAACTTCCTGAAACTTTACCGGGCAAGCCGGGAAAGCCGGACACAGCGCCTTGGCACTTCGACATAATTCCTTTTCAGATTGGCAGGAAAGTGTTTTGGTGGCATGAACCCGAAGGCATCCCCCCGGTCCTCCTGGGACTTCCGCCGTGGCGTCGCCACGGCCCGCGTCTTGACCCAGCTCGGCTTTGACCATGGCGTCAGCGTGGACGCCATGCTGCGTCACACCGGCATCACCCGGGCCATCCTCGACGACCCGAAAGGCGAGATCGAGGCGCATCAGGAAATCCAGCTGATCCGAAACCTGCAGGCCGAGCGTCCACATGTGCCGACGCTGGGGCTGCAGGCGGGCACCCGCTACCACGTCACCACCTACGGCCTGTGGGGCTACGCCGTTCTGGCCAGTCCCACCCTGGGCGCGGCCGTCAGCATGGCCTCGCGCATGCTCAATCAGACCTTTTCGCTGACGACCAACGAGGTCGAGCAGGTGGGCGATCAGGTCATGGTGACCTACCACAGTGACCACTTGCCGCTGGATGTGCGCCAGTTCATTGTCGACCGCGACCGCGCTTCGGTGATGACACTGCAGCGCGAGATCCTGGGCCACCCCCTGCCCTACCAGGCCATCTACCTGCGGCGCCCCGAACCAGCCCAGGAGATGGTCGAAGCCTACACCAGTCTGTTTGGCGTGCGGCCATTGTTTGGTCAAGCGCACGACCGCAGCGTGTTCGCCGCCGCGCTGATGCAGCAACCGCTGCCCCAGGCCGACGCGCACACGGCGCAGTTGTGCGAGCAGATGTGCAAGCGCCTGGTGGAGCGGCGCAGCAGCCGCACGGGCGTGGCCGGCGCCGTGCGCGACCGCCTGCTGCGCACGCCGGGCCACATCCCCGACATGGAGGAAGTGGCCGCCGAGATGGGCATGACCTCGCGCACGCTGCGCCGCCACCTGACCGCCGAGGGCGCGTCCTTCCGAGGCCTGCTGGAAGAGGTGCGCTCCACGCTCGCAGAAGAGCTGATGGCCTCGGCCAGCCTGACCCACGGCGAGATTGCCGAGCGCCTGGGCTACGCCGATGTGACCACCTTCATCGAGGCCTTCCGCCGCTGGCGCGGCGTGCCGCCCAGCGAGTTCCGCCGACTGCGCGGCCTGCCCGGTCAGGCGCCGCGTCGCCGTTTCATCCCGCGCTGAGCGCCACCCGTCGCAGCGGCCCGACGGCCCGGCGGCCCTGCCTCGGCACAGTGGCCTGCGGCAAGCGGTGATCCTTCACGCCAAACGGGGCGTATGGCCCTTCGCGCGCCTGCTGTTCCGCTTTTCGTGATGCGGGCGGCGCCCTAGACTGATCCGATCTATTCGAGCGGATCCGTCATGAGCATTGCCCCCCAACTCCGCAACCTGAACATCGACCTGCCGGCCTGCCCCAGCACGCTGGTCAAGCTGTCGCTGCTGATGGCCGACGAAGAGTGTTCGGTCGACCAGCTCGCGGCGCTGATCGAGACCGACATGGCGCTGTCGTCGGCCGTGGTGCGCACGGTCAACTCGGCGCTGTTCGGCCTGCTCAAGCGGGTCGAGACCGTCCATGAAGGCATCCGCTACCTCGGCATGGCCCAGGTGGCCGGCCTGACCTACGAGATTGGCCTGCGCGGCGCCTTCCCGCCCAGCCCGCTGCTGCAAAGCATCTGGGACCGCGCCGGGGTGCGCGGCCTCGCCATGGGCCGCATCGCCCGCCAGCTTGACGTCGATCCCTGGCTGGCCCACACCACCGGCCTGTTCGCCGAAAGCGGCCGAGCCGTGCTGTACGCCCACGACCGCCAGCGCTACGCCGAGCTGGAATCGACCCATGACGATGAAGCGCTCGTGTGTGCCGCCGAGATCGAAGCCTTTGGCGTCAGCCACTCGGCACTGGGCGCCGCCCTTTGCCAAAGCTGGGGCCTGTCGCGCGACGTGGCCGACAGCGTGCGCGCCCGTCCGAACGCGCCGAGCCAGTGGGTGCAGGAGCGCGAGACCGTGCGTAAGCTGCTGACCATCGGCGCCGCCGTGGACGCCCTGCTGCTCAACGCGGCCCAGGCCAGCGACCCGCACGCCGTGTGGCAGTCGCTCGAGCCCCTTGCTCACCAGGTCGGCCTGCACTTCCAGGCCTTTCAGCTGGCGACGATGCGCGTGTGCGAGCGACTGAACCTCACGCACAACGAGGGGTGACAAACCCGCGCCACAGCATCCAGGCAGGTGGTTGACGATCCCGTTGGTGCACCGGATCATCCCGAGACACAAGCATAACGACGTGTCCCAGGGAGCCCCATGACCACCACCCCTTTCCGCGCACGTCGTGCAGCGGCCACCTTCGCCCGCACGATGGGCGCCGCCGCCCTGCTCGCCAGCGCCGGCCTGAGCCACGCGCAACTGGCGCCTCACGACACCGTGATGTTCGCGCATGCGAGTCTGACGAATCTCCAGGTCACCCTGATCGACCTGACCCCGGACGATGGCGTGGCGCCCAGCGCGACCTTTCTGGCGCAGCGGTACGCGCTCAGCACGCATTACGGGTCGAATCCGTTTGCGATGCGCCAGACGACCCTGGTCTGGCCCGAGGTTGACCTGTTGTCAGACCCAGAGCGGGCCGCCAGCGGCCTGTCGGCCAAGGCCGAGCTGAACGCGACCACGGCGGCCAGCCTGGTACAGGACTGGCAGGCCAGCCCACCGATGGGCTACTTCGGCTTGGCTGGCGAGACGCAAACCTACCGGACAGAAGTGACGCCCGAGCCCGTGGCCTCGGTGCTGCTGGGCAGCGGCACGGGCATCGTCCTGCGCGGCACGTGGTCGATGTGGGGCAGCACCGACCTGGACGCGCTGCTGACGCCGGTCGCCTCGCTGGACGAGGACACACGCGACCCGACGCTCATGACCGAGGTGTACGCCGGGTTCTCGCCCATTGGTTTCCGCCCGGGGCTGACCGGTCTGCATGGCATCGCCTCAGGCGAAGGCACGGGCACCGAAAGCAACTTCGGGTTCAGCAACACCGGCACCTTCGAGATCGGCTTCGGCAACTTGGGCGACGAGGAAGCGGCGGTGGCACTGACGCTGCTTGCCAAAGCCAGCGTCATGGCCAACTTCTCTGGACTGCGCATCCCGACCATTCCCGACATCCAGCCACCAGTGGCCATTCCAGAGCCCGCGAGCGCCGCGCTGATGCTGGTTGGGTTGGTCGGTCTATTGGCCCTGAGGGGGCGCATGGGCGCCACCCCCCGCTTTTCACGGATTGACATCCACCCCCCCACCCCGCAGCATGGTTGACCAATCCCGTCAACCGTGCATCCACCGCGTCGAGCGTTTGTCCCAGCCTCAAGCGGGAGGAGCGGGCAGACGATAGCGAAGGGATGCGGCTTCGCCTTCCCGCCTTCATGCTGTTTGCTCCCGACCCGGCCCGTGCGGCCGTGGACGATCCCGAGCTGGATCGGCTGATCCGCGCCGAGCGCCTGCGCATGCTGTTCGCGCCCACGCTGCAGGTGGCCGTGGTCAGCGCACTGTGCGCCGCTGCGCTCGGCCTGGTCGTGGCCGCAGGCAACGACTGGCGCAACCTGCCCTGGGTGGCGGGCTGGGTGGTGTTGTGCGTGCTGGGTTCGCTGCTGCGCATCGGTCACTGGCGCGCCTATCTGCGGGCCAGCGACCGCGCCTCGCCGCGCTGGTTGCACAGCCTGTCGATCGTCTGCGCCGTGCATGGCGCGGCTTGGGGCTTGGCCGGCCTGCTGGTGCCCGTCGAAGACCTCGTCACCAACGCCGCCATCGTGGCCACGCTGGTGGGCGCCTCGGCGGTGTCGACCTTCACGCTGCAGGCTCACCTGCGGCCCAACCTGGCCACCAACCTGCCCATGTTGACGCCGGTCGCGTTGATGCTGTTGACACGCCAGGATGTGCTGGGCGTGTTCGGCGGCATGGGCACGCTGACTCTGCTGGGCGTGATGCTGTTTGAGAGCCGACGGGCGGAGCGCCGCATCACCGAGCTGCTGTGGCTGCGCTTCCTGACCGACCGCATCTCGAAGGAACGTGCCGAGGCGCTGCAACTGGCTCGCCGCAACAGCGCCGTCAAGGACCAGTTTCTGGCCACGATGAGCCATGAGATGCGCACGCCGCTGCACGGCATCCTCGGCCTGTCGCGGCTGGTGCGCGAGCGCCTGCCCAACCGCCCGGGCGTGCTGCAGGAAAGTCACCACCAGCTCGAACTCATCGAGCACACGGGCGAGCACCTGCTGGAGATCATCAGCGACGTGCTCGATTACTCGCGCATCGAAGCCGGCAAGCTGCAAATGGATGCGGCGCTGATCAACCTGCGGCCGCTGATCGTCGAGGCGCTGGACGTGCTGCAGGTCACCGCGCAGGACAAGGGCCTGCGGCTGCTGACCGACGTGCGCCTGCCGCCCACCTGTTGGGTGTGGGTGGACGGCGCCCGGGTGCGTCAGATCCTGACCAACCTCGTGGGCAACGCCATCAAGTTCACCGAACGCGGGGAGGTGCGCGTGACCGCACAGCTGGCCAGCCGCGACGGCGCCGACACCGGGAGCTTCACGCTCACAGTGGAAGACACTGGCGAAGGCATCCCAGCCGACCAACTCGGCCAGATCTTCGAGGCCTTCCACCAGGTGGATGGCAGCTTCGGGCGCAAACACAAGGGCACAGGCCTGGGCCTGACCATCTCGCGCGAGATGGCCCGCGCCATGGGTGGGGACATCCGCTGCCGCTCGGTGTTGGGCGAAGGCGCCACCTTCGTGTTCGAAGCGCCCATGCCGCTGCGAGCCGGTGTCGTCGACGCGGCAACGCTGCCTCAAGGCGCCCCCCACCCTGCCGGCTCACCAATGTCCGAGCCGGCCGACGATGTCGGGGATGCCGGGCCCGCGCAGGCAGCGGCACGTGTGCTGCTGGCCGAGGACAATCCCGTCAATGCCCTCGTGGCCGAGGCCACGCTGGCCAATCTGGGGCTGATGGTCACGCGGGTGGAGGATGGCCGTCAGGCCCTGAAAGCCTTGCAGCAGGTGCCCCCGCCGTTCGAGCTGGTGTTGATGGACTGCCAGATGCCCGGGCTGGACGGCCTGGAGGCCACCCGTCGGCTGCGTCGCTGGGAGCGCGAGCAGGGCGTGCCGATGACGCCGGTGGTGGCGCTGACCGCCAATGCCCTGGCGGCCGACCGCGACCGCTGCCTGGCCGCCGGCATGGACGGCCATCTGGCCAAGCCCTTCCGGCAGGAGGAGCTGGCCGATGTGCTGCAGCGCTTTCTGCCACAGTATCCGAGGCCCGCCGAACCCATCGGCGGGTAAAGCTGGGGCAAGCCCCCCGGCCGCGCGCCAGCTTACTGGCGCACGCCTTCCACCTGGATCACGAGCCGGATGTTGTCAGGGATCATGGGCAGGCCATAGGTCATGCCGAAGGCGCTGCGCTGGATGGTGGTGTCGAAGTCGCCACCGCACACCTCACGCTGCAGGCGCGGGTGCTGGAAGCAGCCGTAGTTCGAGGCGGTCAGCGTCACCGGCAGGGTCTTGCCCAGCAGGGTCAGCTGGCCTTCGACGGCCTTGAGCTTGTCGCCATCGAACACCAGCTTGTCGCCCACGAAGGTGGCCGTGGGGTGGGCCTCCACGTTGAAGAAGTCCTTGCTCTTGAGGTGACCGTCGAACGAGGGCGTGCCGGTGTTGATCGAGCCCATGTCGATGCTCACCTCGATCTTGCCGGTCTTGGCCGCGGTGTCGATGGTGACGCTGCCGGTCTTCTTGTCGAAGCGGCCGCGGTTGGTCGACGTGCCAAAGTGCTTGGCCTCGAAGGTCACGAAGGTGTGAGTTGGATCCAGCACATAGGTGGCTGGAGCGGCGTGGGCCACACCGGTGACGGCAGCGGCAGCGATGGCGGCAAGGGCAATGCGAGACATCATGGTCAGGGCTCCTGGTTGCAACAGACAAGCGCCGGCTGGCGCGGGAAAGAAACTCACAGCGGCGGCATGCCGCGGAAGACGAGCTTGATGCGCACCTGCACGTCGTTGGCGACGATGCTGGTGTCGGTCCATTCGCCGTCGCCGATCTTGAAATCGAGTCGACGCAGCGTGGCGGTACCGGTGACGGTGCTCAGCCCCTGGGCCTGGGCCAGCTGCACGGGCACGACCAGGTCGCGGCTCAGCCCCTTGATGGTGAGCCGGCCGGCGACGTCGAAGCGGCCCGGCCCGGTCGCGGTGATGCGCGTGGACTGGAAGCTGGCCTTCGGGAAGCGCGCCGTGTGAAACCACTCGGGCTTGGGCAGCTCGACATCGGCATCGGGATTGAGGCTGACGCTGCCGAGCTCGACGTCAAAGGCGATCTGGCCGGCCTGGGGAGCGCGCGGATCGAACCGGCCCTGCGCGGCAAAACGCTGGAAGCGGCCGTTGAGCGGCACGCCGAGTTGGCGGACCACGAAGCCCACCTCGCTCTGGGCCGCCACGAGGTTCAACGCGGGCGCGGCGGAGGCGGGGGTCGCGGTGGGCGCGGTTGTCTGTGCAGGGGCCCCGGGCGCCCAAGTCATCAGGCTGGCCGATACGGCCATGGTCAGGGCGAGTCGGAAGCGGGGGGGAAAGTGCGTTGCGTGCATGGACAGTCTTTCGCGTGATGTACGGGTGGCGGCGGCCGCTCAGCGCCGGGGCAGCATGCGGGCCATCAGCCCGTCACGGTCGACCAGTTGGTGCTTGAGCGCCGCGGCGACGTGCAGGCCCGCCAGCGCGATCAGCCCCCATGCGGCCCATGCATGCAGACCCTGCAAGGTCTTGCCGAGTTCCTGATCGACGCCCACCCAGTCGGGCAGCGGCAGCACGCCAAACCACACGATGGGAAAGCCCTTGGCTGAACTGGCGGCCCAGCCCAGCAACGGCACGGCAAAGAACAGCCCATACAGCAGGTGGTGCACCCCGTGGTGTGCGGCCTGCTGCCAGCGGGGCATGGCACCCACCACCCGGGCTGGCAAGGCCGGCGGCCGGTGCGTGAGGCGCCACAACAGGCGCAGCACCGACAGAGCCAGAATGGTGATGCCCGCCCACTTGTGCCAGTTGATCAGCTTGAGCTTGGACAGCGAAAACGGCTGCTCGCTGAGGTACCAGCCCATGGCGAAGGCGCCCACGATGCCCAGCGCCAGCACCCAGTGCAAGACGATTGCAGGGGTGCTGTAACGTGGGTCTGCCGGGCTTTCACCGTGTTTCATGACCGTTCCTCCTGGAGGCGATGTGCCGATGATGTCAGCGTACCGTTCATCCTGTGAAACACGTTGCGCTGCCTTCACGCCATCGTTCAAAGAATTTGAGCGCAGGCGCAAAGCCTCAGGGGCGATCGTGCGCAAACGGGCTCAAGGATGAAGCAGAACGTCCGATAGTGGGACAAGTTGTCACCAAGCTGTCATGTCGACCCGCCTCCTCCCCCGCCTGCTGGACGCGCTGCTGAGCCGCGACCCCAAGCAACGCCTGCGCATCACGCGCTCGCTGTTGGCGGCCAATGTGTTCGTGGCCTGCTGTCTGTTGCAGCTGTATGCGGCGTGGATCGGCTTCATGGATTTTGACGATGTCTGGCGCCTGAGCGGGATCATCGTCGTCAACTGCCTGTTCTGGTACGGGTTTTTGCGCTCGGGCGCCAACCAGCGCTACGCCGACCCGGCGATGACCCTGCCGCAGATCCTGTCAGCGCTGACCATCATCGGTGGCGCCTATGCGGTCACCGGCCCGGTCCATGGTTCCACGCTGATGCTGCTGGCGCTGGTACTGGTCTTCGGCATCTTCAACATGAAGCCCAAGGGCGCCCGCATCGCCGGCGCCTACACCGTGGTGCTGATGGGCCTGATCATCCTGTACAAGACCCAGACCGATCCGGTTCACTACCCCTGGAAGCTTGAAATCGCCCACTTCGTGCTGACGGCCGCCATCGTGCCCACGATCTCGTCGCTGGCCGCCCAGCTCAGCAGCCTGAGGTCGCGCCTGCAGAAGCAGAAAGACGAGCTGGCCCAGGCGCTGACCCGCATTCAGATCCTGGCCACGCGCGACGAACTCACCGGCCTGATCAACCGCCGCCACATGATGGAGGTGCTGGGCCAGCACCAGAAGCGCCTGATCCGCTCGGGCCACCACCGTTTCTGCCTGGCCGTGGTGGACATCGACCACTTCAAGCGCATCAACGACACCCATGGCCACAACGTGGGCGACGAGGTGCTGCGCCACTTTGCCCAGGTGCTGCAGCGCGCGCTGCGCGAAACCGATGTGGTGGCGCGCTGGGGCGGTGAAGAGTTTCTGCTGCTGCTCAACGACACGGCGCCCGAACTGGCCAACATCGGTCTGGAACGCGCCCGAGCCGCGCTGGCCGAGGCTGTGCTGGTGCCTGCCATGCCGCAACTCAAGGTCACCTTCTCGGCCGGCCTGACGGCCTATGACGACCACGAATCGCTGGACCAATGCATTGACCGCGCCGACAAGGCGCTTTACCGGGCCAAGCGCGACGGCCGCAACCGCACGGTGATCGATGCCACACGATCCAGTGCCGACAACCCCGCCGCCCATTCCAACGCCGAGGCGGCCCTGCCCTCGTGAACATGACCTGGAAGCGGCCCTGGCGCCGCCTGCTCGATCTCGTGCTGGGCACCGAGCCCAAGCTCCGTGGCCGCGTCAAGCTGAGCATGATCGCGGTGTACGGCTATGTGATCAGCTCGATGCTGCTGGCCTACGGCATGGACATCGGGCTGGTCGAACAGGGTTGGGGCTGGGTGCTGATGGCCTACATCTGGGTCGGCATGCCCACCTTCTACCTGTTGGTGCGCACCGACCTGTCTTCCAGGCTGGGCAACCCCGGCATGGACCTGCCCCAGTGCCTCTACGCCATCGTGGCCATCCTGTTTGCCTATGTGATCACCGGGCCGGTTCGCAGTTCGGTGCTGATGCTGGTGTCGCTGGTGCTGGTCTTCGGCATGTTCACGCTGAGCGCGCGCCAGGTGGTGATCATGGGCGTGTTCACCGTGCTCGGGCTGGGCGTGGTGATGACCGCCATGGTCTGGCAGCACCCCGACCTGTTCGACGCCCGGCTGGAGTTCATCAAGTTCGTGCTGACCGCCTGCACCTTGCCGGCGCTGTCGGCCGTGGCCTTCTACGTGGCGCAAGTGCGCGAACGGCTGGTGCAGCGCAAGCAGGCGCTGCGCGAGGCCCTGGCCCGGCTGGAGCAGGTGGCCATGCGCGACGAGCTCACTGGCCTGTACAACAGGCGCCACATGCAGGCGCTGGTGGAGCAGCAAGCGTTGCGTCAGCAACGCAGCGGCGAGGGTTTCTGCCTGGCCATCATCGACCTGGACCACTTCAAGCAGATCAACGACCGGCTGGGCCATCAGGCGGGTGACCAGGTGCTGGGCACTTTCGCGCGCGTGGCCGGCGAGGTCATGCGGCAGACCGACACGCTGGCGCGCTGGGGTGGCGAAGAGTTTCTGCTGATGTTCACCGCACCCGATCCCGGCACCCCGGGCGTCGAGGCCGCGCTGGACCGGCTACGCCGAGCAGCCGCGGCCGCCCACTGGCCTGCAGGCATCCATGTGACCTTCTCGGCCGGTGTGACGGCTCACCCGCTCGGCGAGCCCTTGCATGAAACCCTGGAGCGGGCCGATCGGGGCCTCTACGAGGCCAAGGCCGCCGGGCGCAACCGCACGGTGGTGTTGCCCGCCCCCTCGGCCACCCGGCCGACCATGCAGGGGGAACTGGCCGAAACCGGCCAAGTGTGAGACAGTTTCACGACAGCCCGGGGCGCGCCACCTCCGGATGCACAGGGAGTCGTCTGGTGAAAGCGCCGCACACAGGTGCCAGCCGGAATGAGAGGTGTGGCGCACCGCAGCCCATTTGATCATGCACAGCCCGTCCCACGACGCGCCCTATCGCCAGATCTTCGAACAGGCCGGGTCTGGCCTGGCTCGTCTGTCGCTTGAGGGACGCTTTCTCGAAGTCAACCCGCGTTTTGCGGCCATCGCCGGCCGCCATGCGGTCGACCTGGTCGGCCTGCTGGCACAGGACCTCGTCCACCCCGATGACTGGCCGCTGACCCAGGCCCAGATGGACATGGCGCGGGCCACCGGATCGCCCTGCCCCGGCAGCGTCGAACTGCGCTGCGTGCGGCCCGATGGCCATGTCGTCTGGGTGGCACTCAATCTCAGTGTCTGGCGCGACGAGGCCGGCCAGCCCAGGCAGTTCGTGGCCGTGGCCGAAGACATCGGCCATCGCCGCCAGACCCAGGAAGCCATGGCCGCGGCCCAGGCGGCCGAGCGGGCGAGCAAGGCCAAGACCGAGTTCCTCTCGCGCATGAGCCACGAGCTGCGCACGCCCCTCAACGCCATGCTGGGCTTTGCCCAACTGCTGCGCGTCGACCCGCGCTACCCGCTGACCGACGTGCAGCGCCAGAAGGTGGACCACATTGAGCGCGCTGGCGCCCACCTGCTGGCCATGCTCACCGATGTGCTGGATCTGTCGCGCATCGAAGCCGGCAGCCTGCCGATGACGCTCAAGCCCGTGGCCGTGGCCCAGGCGCTCGACGAGGCCGTGGCCCTGGTCTCGAACCAGGCAGCGGAGGCGCACCTGTCGCTGCGCGCCACGCCGGCCCAGCCTGACTGGCTGGTGGTGGCCGACCAGGTCCGCCTGCGCCAGGTGCTGCTCAACCTGCTGAGCAACGCCATCAAGTACAACCGCCCCGGCGGCCGGGTGCTGATCGAGGCGCAGCAGGTGGATGAGGCCGTCGTGTTCGCCGTGACCGACACAGGCCGCGGCCTCACGCCCACGCAGCAGGCCCACCTGTTCGAGCCCTTCAACCGCCTGGGCGCCGAGCGCACGACCATCGAAGGCACCGGCATCGGGCTGGTCATCGTGCGCCGCCTGGTCGAGTTGATGAACGGGCGGGTCGAGGTCAGCAGCACACCGGAGGTGGGTTCCACCTTTCGCGTGTGGCTGCCGCTGGCGCGGTCAGAGGCCGAGGAAGAGCCCGAGGGCGGCCGCACCACGCGCTCAGGCTTCGGCGCGCTCGACGACCTCGGCAGCCGCACGCTGCACGTGCTGTACGCCGAAGACAACCCGGTCAATGTCGAGCTGGTGCGTCAGGTCTTGCGCATGCGGCCCCAATGGGCGCTGGACGTCGCCACCTCGGGTGAGGAGGCCATCACACGGGCCATGACGCAGCCGCCCGACCTGCTGCTGCTTGACATGCACCTGGGCGACATGACCGGGCTGGATGTCTCCGATTCGCTGTCGGCCCATCCGGCCACCAGCGACATCCCCCGCGTGGCGCTGTCGGCCGACGTGATGCCCGATCAGATCCACGCCGCCCAGCAGCGCGGCTTCGTCGCCTACCTGAGCAAGCCGCTGGACGTCAGCCGGCTGCTGCGGCTGCTGGATCGCTGCGCCCGGGGCGAGCTCGTGGCGCCCGGCTGACGAGCCGGCCCTGCAGGCGCTCAGATCGGCAGATCGGGAAAGAAGCGCCCGCCGTGGAACACCAGCGGCGTGGCACCAATGCGTCGGCGGCAATGGGCCACCTGCCCCACGAAGATGACGTGGTCGCCCTCGTCATGCTGGCTACGGTGGCTGCACTCGAAGACAGCCACGGCGCCATCGATCACGGGCGCGCCGGTCAGGCCTGGCCGCCACGGCGTGCCTTCAAAGCGGTCGATGCCCTTGCGGGCGAAGCGCTCCGCCAGCAGGCGCTGGTCACCGGCCAGCACATTGATGGCGTAGTGGGTGGCCGAGAGAAAGCCCGGCATCGAGGTGGACTGACGCGCCAGGCTCCACAGCACCAGCGGCGGCGCCAGCGACACCGAGTTGAATGAGTTGGCTGTCAACCCGACCAGCCGTCCATCGGGGGTGCGCGCCGTGACGATGGTGACACCGGTGGTGAACTGGCCCAGCGCGGCGCGGAAGTCCTCGGCAGAAAACGGGGGCGCGGACGAGGGGGCGGCGGGCAGATCAGGCATGGCAATCCAGAGAGCAAGCGCTCAGTGTAGACGGTAGACCCACACCGGCCGCCCGCCAGGCAGCGTCAGCACCACATGCGGCGCGTGGGCATGGCCCTGGGCATCGCGCCCTTCGAACTCCAGGCTGACCAGCCAGGTGCCCGGCCGCATCTCGCGCCGGGCTTTTTCGAGCGCCCGCGGCATGCTCTCGGGGCGCTGAAACAGATAGACCATCTCGAAGGCCGACCAGTCCACCGCCCACATGTCGCCGCGCTGCACGCGGGCCCAGGGGCAGCGCAGCCGGGCCACCGCCCACCACAGCCAGCTCCACTCGATGCCACTGAGTTGCGCAGTCGGGTAGGCCTCGCGCAGCGCCTTCAGGCCATCGCCCAGGCCGCAGCCAGCATCGTGGATGGCCGCGCCCGGCGGCAGGGCCACATGCGCCGGCAGCGCGCGCAATGCGCCCGCCGGCGTGGGAAAGACCGGCGCATCGCGCCAGGCCTGCCGTGGATAGGCCAGCAGCAACACGGCCAGGGGCACCAGCCACAACCAGGCCGGCAGCGCCGCGGCCTGCCCCAGCGCCAGCGCGCTGACCGGAAAGCCAGCCGCCACGAACACCTGGCGCCACCGGGTGGCCGCCACCGCCGGCATCAGCGCCAGCAGCGCCGCGCCCGCGGCCGGCAGCGCCCACACCGCCCAGCCCGGGGCACCCGCCTGATGCAGCACCCAGGCCAACGCCCAGGCCAGCAGCCAGGTCAGGGCCGCCGGGAGCGGCCAGGGCAAGGGCCACAGCCGCACCGGGCTTACGCCTCGCCGCGGCCGCCCCGCAGCTTGTCGATCAGACCGTTGAGCTCGTCCAGGCTGCCGAAGGCAATGGTGACCTCGCCTTGTTCGCCGCGCTTGGTGCGCTTGCGCACATGGATCTGCACCGGCGCGGTCAACAGGTCAGACAGCGCCTCTTCGATGCGCTGCAGGTCGCGAGACTTTTCTTGTTTGACGCGCAACAGCGGCGTCTGGCGGCCCATGCCCTGCGTGCGCGCCACGAGCTTTTCGGTCTCGCGCACATTGAGCTTGCGCGCCGCCACCTCGTTGGCCGTGGTGATCTGCAAGGCCTTGTCCAGCGGCAGCAGCGCCCGCGCATGGCCCATGTCGAGGTCGCCGGCCATCAGCATGCCCTGCACGGGCTCGGCCAGGTTCAGCAGGCGCAGCAGGTTGGTGGCCGCGCTGCGCGAGCGCCCCACCGCCTGGGCGGCCTGCTCGTGCGTCAGACCGAATTCGGTGGTCAGGCGCTGCAGGCCCTGGGCCTCTTCGAGCGGGTTGAGGTCCTCGCGCTGGATGTTCTCGATGAGCGCCATGGCGGCAGCGGCCTCATCAGGCACGTCTTTCACCAGCACCGGCACCTCGCTGAGGCCCGCCAGCCGGGCCGCACGCGAGCGGCGCTCGCCGGCAATGATCTCGTACTTGCCACCGCCGACGGGGCGCACGAGGATGGGCTGCATGATGCCCTGCGACTTGATGCTCTCGGCCAGCTCGTAGAGCGAGCCCTCGTCCATGCGCGTGCGCGGCTGGTACTTGCCGGGCTGCAACACATCCAAGCGCAGCACCGACGGCGCGCCCTCGGCCGCCGACCGCGGGGTATCACTGACCTTGGGGCCCAAAAGGGCCTCCAGGCCCATGCCCAAACCTTTGGATTTTTTCGTCGCCATGGGCCGCATTGTCGCCGCAACCATTCCTTCCGGACCAGCCCGGCTCGATAATCTGAAGTTGATGGAGCCCACTGCTGTACCTTCCGGACCGCATCCTGCCCAGCCTGACGACGACGCGGCGTCCGAGCTGGCTCGGCTGCGCGCGGCGGTGGTGGCCGGCGAGGCCGAGATCACCCGCCTGCGGGCGGCGCTTGCCGAGCGCGACAGCGTGCTCACGGGCTTCAGCCACCACGTGCCGGGTGCGCTGCTGATCCTCGACCGGGCGCCCGACGGCACCCGCGTGATCCCATTTGCCAGCGACGGGTTGGCCACGCTGTTTGATCTCGACCCCGCCCTGCTGTTGCAACCAGAGGCGCTGTTCCAAGCCATCGTCCAGCGCCTGCACCCGGAAGACCTGCCCAAGATTGCCGCGCTTGAAGCCGACGCCAATGCCGGATCGGGGCAGTTGACCGGCGAGTTCCGCATTCAGCGCCGCGATGGCCACCACTCCTGGGTGTGGCTGCAGCTCGGCCTGCAGCGCACCGAGAACGGCCACCGCATCTGGTACGGCGTGATCCAGGACATCACCGAGCGCAAGCGCCTGGCACGGCGCCTGGAAGCCCGCGATGCCATGCTCAAGAGCCTCAGCCGCAACCTGCCTGGTGTGCTGTTCAAGGTCATGGTGGCGCCCGACGGCCGCGCCGAGCTGGCCTACGTGAGCGAGCGCGCGCGCGAGCTGTACGCACTTGACGACATCGCCGCAGACCAATGGACCTGGGCCTCGCACCACGAACGCATCCACCCGGACGATTTGCCCGAGATCCAGCGGCTGAGCCGGCTGGTCTGCGAGCAGCCCGGTGAGCTGCAGCGCTACGAGTACCGGGTCTGCCTGCCTGGCAAGGGCGTGCGCTGGATGGCGGGCCAGTCCATCGGCCAGCGAGAAGGCACCGAGGGATACACCGCCTGGTACGGCTACGTTCAGGATGTGACCGAGCAAAAGCTCTACGCGGACGCCGTCATCTCGGCCGAGGCCGCCCAACGCGCCAACCAGGCCAAGAGCGAGTTCCTCTCGCGCATGAGCCATGAGTTGCGCACGCCGCTGAACGCCGTCATCGGCTTCGCGCAGTTGCTGCTGATGGACCGCAGCGGCCTGTTTGGCGCCGAACAGCGTGGCCGTGTGCAGTTGATTGAGAAAGCCGGCAAGCATCTGCTGTCGATGCTGGGCGATGTGCTCGACCTGTCGCGCATCGAAGCCGGCGACCTGCCCTTGTCCATCGAGCCGGTCGACGTGCGCAGCGTGGTCGACGAAGCCTTGGCCCTCGTCGAGCCGCAGGCACGCCAGGCCCATGTGCAGCTCGATGCCAGCGCGCTGGCCGACCACCTGTACGCCCAGGCCGATCGGGTGCGGCTGCGGCAGGTGCTGGTCAACCTGCTGAGCAACGCCATCAAGTACAACCAGCCTGGCGGCGCGGTGCGCCTGACCGGCAGCAGCACACAGACCGACCAGGGCGCACGCATACGGCTGAGCGTGGCCGACACCGGCATTGGCATGCGGCCCGAGCAACTGGCACAACTCTTCGAGCCCTTCAACCGGCTGGGCGCCGAACGCACGGCCATTGAAGGCACCGGCATCGGCCTGGTGATCGTACAGCGCCTGCTGACGCTGATGCACAGCGAGGTGGCCGTGCAGAGCCAGCCCGGGGTGGGCAGCACCTTCACGCTGAATCTGCCCCAGGCGGCCGACGCGCCCCAGCCCTCTGACCACGTGCCGCTGCACGACGCCACCCCGGCAGCCCAGCAGGCGGCCACCATCCTGTACGCCGAAGACAACGAAGTCAACGTGATGCTGGTGCACGAGGTGCTGAAACTGCGCCCGCACTGGCGCCTGCTGGTGGCCACCAACGGCGAGCGCGCCCTGACCTTGGCACGGCGCACGCCACCCGACCTGCTGCTCATCGACATGCACCTGGGCGACATGAGTGGGCTGGATCTGGCCGATGCGCTCACGCGTGTGCCCGGACTGGCCGACGTGCCGCGCGTGGCCCTGTCGGCCGACGCCATGCCCGACCGCATCCACACGGCCAAGGCGCGCGGCTTCAAGGCCTACCTGACCAAGCCGCTGGACGTCCTGGCGCTGCTGCGCTGCCTGGATGAACTCCTCGGGCAGCGGGGCTGAGGGCCGTCAGGCCACGGGCGCCGGCTCGTGCGCCACGCGCTCGACCAGTTCGCGCGCGAAACCCACAAAGGCCTGCGCCCCCTTGCTGGCCGGATCGAACACCACACCCGGCACCCCGTAACTCGGCGCCTCGGCCAGGCGCACATTGCGCGGAATGACGGTGTTGAACACCTTGTCGCCGAAGTGGCCCTTGAGCTGGTCACTCACCTGCTGCTGCAAGGTGATGCGCGGGTCGAACATCACCCGAAGCAGGCCGATCAGCTTGAGCTCGCGGTTGAGGTTGGCGTGCACCTGTTTGACCGTGTTGACCAGATCGGTGAGCCCTTCGAGCGCAAAGTACTCGCACTGCATGGGCACGATGACGCCATGCGCGCAGGTCAAGCCGTTGAGCGTCAGCAGGCTGAGCGAGGGCGGGCAGTCGATCAGCACGAAGTCGTAATCGGCTGCGGCCGCCTCGATGGCCGCTTTCAGGCGCCGGTCACGCCGCTCAAGGTTGACCAGCTCCACTTCGGCGCCGGCCAGTTCGCGGTTGGCGCCCAGCACGTCGTAGCCGCCCTTGTCACTGCGCACCCGCGCCTCCGCAATGCTGGCGTCTTCCAGCAGCACGTCGTAGACCGTGTGGGCCAGCGTGCGCTTGTCCACACCCGAGCCCATCGTGGCATTGCCCTGCGGGTCCAGGTCCACGATCAGCACCCGTTGCCCGATCAGGGCCAGGCCGGCGGCCAGGTTCACGGTCGTGGTGGTCTTGCCCACCCCACCCTTTTGGTTGGCAATGCAGAAGATGTGCGGCATGAGTCGGATTATCCCCGTATCCACGGGGGATCTTGGGGGTCTTGCGGCGTCATGCACGCCCGCGCTGTCACGGGGGTTTCATGTGCGACGCCGACATTACGGGCGGCCGGCGCCCAGATGCGCCCCATGGATTGTTGTACCCCCTGCATGACCACCTTATGAAAAAGACCCTGACTCTTGTGGCGCACCGCGCCTGCGCGGTCTCATTGGCCGCCACCTTCGCCCTCGCTGGCGCCCTGCCCTCGGCTCACGCCGGCCTGCTGGACAACGCCAGCCTGTCGTGGACCTACCAGCACAGCGCCAACGGCGGCTTTCTCTCCGAGATCGTCAGCTTCGACGCCACCCGCAACGAGCTGTGGGTGTCAGGCGTGACCGGCATCGACATCCTCCACGCCCGCACCGGCGCTTTCATCGAGCGCATTGATGTGAGCGCCTACGGCTTCGTCAACAGCGTCACCATCCACAACGGCGTCGCCGCCCTGGCCATCGAGAACAAGACCAACCGCGAGCTGCCGGGCGTGGTACAGACCTGGCAGACCGCCAGCCGCACGCTGAGCGCCAGCTACACCGTGGGCGCCCTGCCCGACATGCTGACCTTCACGCCCGATGGCCGCAAGCTGCTGGTGGCCAACGAGGGCACGCCCAACAACAGCACCACCGGGGCCACCGGGGCCGGTGTGCACTACGGCAGCCTGACCAGCCCGGCGGGCAGTTTTCCGCGCAGCTATGGCAGCAACCCGCTCGACCCGGCCGGCAGCGTCAGCATCATCGACCTGGCGTCGGGCGCCGTGACCACCAGCACCAACCTGGAGACCGCGCTGCGCACGGGCAGCCACCTGCGCACCAACACCGGCATGAACTTCGAACCGGAGTACATCGCCGTCAACGCCGCCGGCACCAAGGCTTATGTGACACTGCAGGAGGCCAACGGCATTGGCGTGCTCGACATCGCCAGCGGCCAGTTCGAGAAGGTCGTCGGCCTGGGCGCCAAGGACTTCAGTGCCCCGGGCAACCGCATCGATCCCAAGAACGACAGCACCCAGACGAACAACCAGATCGAACTGGTTTCGGTCAACGCCAAGGGCCTGTACATGCCCGACGGCATCGCCACCTACCAGCGCGCGGGCAAGACGTATCTGGTGATGGCCAACGAGGGCGACTTCCGCGAAGACGACGCCGACCGCAGCCCGGCCGCCAATGTGGACCCGAGCCTGACGGGCACCCTGCTGTCCAACCTGCGCGTGTCGAACACCGACTCGTCTCCCGGCAACCTGTACGTGGCGGGTGCGCGCTCGTTCTCCATTCGCGACGGAGACGGCAACCTGGTCTTCGACAGCGGCGAGATCCTGGACCGCGAGGCCATTGCCCTGGGCATCTACGACGATGGGCGCAGCCGCGACAAAGGCGTGGAGCCCGAAGGTGTCGAGCTGATGGACATCGGCGGCCGGACGTTCGCCTTCATCGGCCTGGAGCGCACCACGCAAGCGGCCGTGGCTGTGTTCGACATCACTGATCCGTATCAGGTGAGCTTCGTGCGCATGCTGGTGGCCGATGGCAGCCGATCCCCCGAAGGCCTGAAGGGCTTCCGCATGGGGGACGATTACTACCTGGCCTTGTCCAATGAGGTCACAAACACCACGGCCGTGTTCTACCTGGCCACGGCGACGGCCCCGGTGCCGGAGCCAGAGGTCTACGCCTTGATGGCGGCCGGGCTCCTGGTCGTGGGCCTTGCTGCCCGCCGTCGCGCCCGCAGTTGTTGAGAGGTGTAGTTGGCCGCCGAGGCGCGCTGGATCGACCCGCTCAGGCGGCCGGCCGCATCCACACGATGCAACGTGCCGCCTCCAGCCCCGGCACGACGATGGGTTCCACGTGAAACACATCCACATCGGGCGGGAGCGTCGCCCGCTCTTCTACTGGATCGTGCCCCTTCATGGCCATCCAGACACCGTCCGTTCCCAACAACTGGCGTGTCCAGGCGGTGAAATCAGCGAGCGCGGCAAATGCCCGGCAACTCACGACATCGGCCTGGAGCGCAAGCTGCTCGACCCGCGCATGCTCCGCGCGGAGGTTACTGAGCCGCAACTCGGCTGCCACCTGACGGATGAAGGCTGCTTTCTTGCCCACGGTGTCGACACAGGTCACCAACAGGTCAGGAAACACGATGGCCAGCACCACTCCCGGCAAGCCCCCGCCGCTGCCCACGTCGACCAGCCGTTTCAAGGGCTGACCAGCAGGCGATCCACCGCCTGCCGCCGCCCCCCAGGGCAAGCCCAGCTGTCGGCTCAAGGGTGCGCACACGGCCAGGCAGTCCGCCAGATGGTGACTCAGCATCTCGCGCGGGTCACGCACCGCCGTCAGGTTGAACGTCACGTTCCAGTGCGCCAGCAAGGCCAGGTAGGCGGCCAGGCGTTCAATCTGGCTCGCGTCAAGGCTCAACTGCATGTCTGCCGCGACACCGGCCACGCCCTCCTGCCACTGCGTGGCCGTCCAAGCTGGCCCGGGCGCTGCCGCCTTGTTGGCACGCAAGGCCGGGGCCGCGCCATCCGACGTGGGATGGGAAGCCGGGCGACTGGAGCGACCAGCAGAGCGTCTGAAAGGTGGGGGCATGGGCGTGGACAAACAGAGTCGAACAGAAAAGGTCGAGAGAAAAACGAGCGCAGTCGTTCGTGGATCAAGCCGCCTCGCCGCCCGTGTGAGGCGGGTCGCGTCGCTGAACATCTTGCTGTTCGTGCCGCCCATCATTGGCAGCAAAGCCCTTGAACCGCCCCTTCTTCAGGTGGATCAACAGCAGCGAGATCGCGGCAGGCGTGATGCCGGACATTCGTGAAGCCTGGCCCAGTGTTTCCGGGCGATGCTTGTTGAGCTTCTGGCGGACCTCATGGCTCAGGGCGCTGACTGCCATGTAATCGAGCTCGTCTGGAAGACGCAGGTTTTCATAGTGGGCTGCGCGCTCGACCTCTTCGTTCTGCTTGTCGATGTAGCCCGCATACTTGATGCTGATCTCCACCTGCTCGATCACCGCGCCAGCCAGCGCGGCGCCAAGCTCAGCAGCCAGCGTTTCACGTGAAACACACGAGGCGGCCGACTCATCCCGGCCAGACCCTGCGCGCAGGCGGGCTTGCTCCGCAGCTGCGATCTGGCCGACTTCAGCGACTTGGTCGTACCCGACTCCTGGGCGCCGAAGCAGATCAGCGAGGTTGTATTCCCGTTCAAGCGGCTTGCCCACCAGTCGCTCGGCGTCTGCCGCCGGCAGGGTTGCCGGGCGGGCCCACGTGCTGCGTAACCGCTCTGTTTCACGTGAAACCGCGTCGCGCTTGCGGTTGAAGGCGTCCCAGCGAGCGTCGTCCACCAGGCCCACACCCCGTCCCAGTTCGGTCAGACGCATGTCCGCGTTGTCCTCACGCAGCTGCAGCCGGAACTCGGCCCGGCTGGTGAACATGCGGTAGGGCTCGGTCACGCCCTTGGTGATCAGGTCGTCGACGAGCACCCCCAGGTAGGCTTGGTCGCGCCGCAGCGTGAACGCCTCTTTGCCCTGCGCCTGCAGCGCAGCATTGACCCCCGCGTACAGCCCCTGCGCGGCCGCCTCTTCGTAGCCCGTCGTGCCGTTGATCTGGCCGGCAAAGAACAGCCCGGCAATGGCTTTGGTTTCGAAGGTCGATTTGAGTTCGCGCGGATCGAAGTAGTCATATTCGATCGCATAGCCCGGGCGCAGGATGTAGGCCTGCTCCAGTCCGGGCATGGTGCGCAATGCATTGAGCTGAATGTCGAACGGAAGCGAGGTGCTGATGCCGTTCGGATAGAACTCGTTCGTGGTCAGGCCCTCGGGCTCCAGAAAGATCTGATGCGAGTCCTTGTCGGCGAAGCGGTTGATCTTGTCCTCAATGGACGGACAGTAGCGCGGCCCCACCCCTTCGATCACGCCGGTGAACATCGGGCTGCGGTCAAAGCCCGAGCGGATGATGTCGTGCGTCTGCTGGTTGGTGTGGGTGATCCAGCACGGCAGCTGGCGCGGATGCATCTCGGGCGAGCCGAAGAAACTGAACACCGGCACACCGGGCCCTGTGGGCGCCGACAGGGGCGCACCGGGCTCACCCCAGCCACCCACCCGCTCCACCCCATCGCCTGGCTGCTCGGTCAGCTTCGAGAAATCGATGCTGCGGCCATCGATGCGCGGCGGCGTGCCGGTCTTCAGGCGACCCTGCGGCAGCTTGAGCTCCCTGAGCCGCCCGGACAGCGACACGGCCGGCGGGTCGCCCGCGCGGCCCGCACTGTAGTTGTTCAGCCCGACGTGGATCTTGCCGTCCAGAAAGGTGCCGGCCGTGAGCACCACCGCCCGCGCCCGGAAACGGATGCCCACCTGCGTGACGGCACCCACCACCCGGGCCCCGTCGCCATCGCCTTCGACCATCAGGTCATCCACCGCCTGCTGGAAAAGCCACAAGTTCGGCTGGTTCTCGAGCCGCTTGCGGATGGCGGCCTTGTACAGGATGCGGTCGGCCTGGGCACGGGTGGCGCGCACGGCCGGGCCCTTGCTCGAATTGAGGATACGGAACTGGATGCCGCCTTCGTCGGTGGCCAGGCCCATGGCCCCGCCCAGCGCATCCACCTCCTTGACGAGGTGGCCCTTGCCGATGCCGCCAATCGAGGGATTGCAGCTCATCTGCCCCAGCGTCTCGATGTTGTGGGTCAGCAGCAGCGTGGCACAGCCCATGCGGGCGGCGGCCAGCGCGGCCTCGGTACCCGCATGGCCCCCGCCAACGACAATGACATCAAATTCTTGTGGATACAGCATGCGCACCTCGCTGGCCCGGCCCGACAGGCCGTTGCCACATTTTTGAGCAACCTTCCATTGTACCGAGACGGGGGCTGCCTGTGGCGATGCCCCCGCGCGCGGCCTTCTCGGCGTCTGCGACGCGCCCGGCCCTGCGCCTGCGCGGCTCAGCTGGCGCTTGGCAAGCGCCAGACTTGTCCGTATAGTGAATGTCTCGCTGTCGTCACTGAGCATTCAAGCAGGGTCCCCTTTCCTGCGGCACGCCGCCGCGACACGGCGGGCCTGTCTGCTGTTCGCCGCACTCGTGAAATGCCGTTCGGGCTGCGCTGCCTGCTGCATCGCCCCTTCCATCAGCTCCCCGCTGCCCGGCCTGCCGGAGGGCAAGCCAGCCGGCGTGCCCTGCCCTCATCTCGATGAGTTCCTGCGGTGCCGCCTCTTCGGTCAGCCACAGCGGCCTGCGGTCTGCGGCTCGCTCCAGCCGAGCCCCGACATGTGTGGCGACACGCGCGAACATGCCATGCGCTGGTTGGGCGCACTCGAGCGCGCCACCCAGCCTGCAGGCTGAGACCGCCTCCGTCGGGCCCGCCTGTTCAGCTGACGGGCACCGCACCGTCGAGCGCGGCCACGTACAGCCAGATGCCCGACTCGCGTACGAACCGGCTGTGCTCCACCAGGCGGTGGGCCCGGCCCCCGATCTTGTAGCGCGCAACGAACGCGACCGTGCCCTCGTCCCCACCACCGGTCGAACCCACCCGCTGCACCGTCAACCCCAGCCATCTCAGGCCCGGCTCGGGCGGCTCGATCTCGGCCGGGCGGGTATCCGGATGCCAGGTCGCCAGCAGGTACGGCCGCAAGTCGTAGACAAACGCGGTATACCGTGAGCGCATCAAGGCCTCGGGACCGGGCGCCATCGCGGCGTGGTCGCCGCGCGCCCAGGCCGCGTGAAAACGCCCGCAGCAGGCCTCATACGCTTGCGGTTGCCCACAGGGGCATGCCACCGCCATCGGGACCATGCGGCTCATGCCGCGCCTTCGGTCGAGTCCGTCTGGCCTGGCGCAGGCGCCAGCGCCAAATGGATCTCGCACACCCCGCGCAGGTACACGAGGGTGGGGAGCACCAGCGCCACCGCAAAAATGACCCCGCCGCCAATCGTGGCCGACCAGATGTACTGCAAAGACTCGGCCGGCACGGCAGACGGGTTGTTCACCCAGACGCCGCGTCCGATGAGCCCGGCCATGAGCGCCTCGGGCGGCACGTCGACGCCGATGATCCACACCGAAGCCTCCGCCATCACCCGCCCGCCCAGCAGCACCAGGCCACTGGTGGCGGCACCGACCAGGCCGGTCGCCACGCTGAGCGCCGCCGTCAGCACCGTCGCTGGCAGCAGGCGCCGCCGCATCAACCAGGCCACGCGCCGCAACGCGCCGATCGAGCCCAGGCCACTCCAGACCGTGGGGGCCGTCAGCGGTGCCAGCACGGCCGCACCGGCGACCACCGTCAGGCCAATCACCACCACCGTGACCGGCGCCACCACCGCAAACAACCACGGGCCCACGCCCCGCAAACCGCTGAGCCAGTACAGGCCACCCAGCGCTGCAGCCACCAGGGCGCCAGCCGCCAGCATGCACGCCAGGACCACCAGCACGCGATGGGCCATGCCCAGGGCGTCTTCGACAGCCTGCATCACCTCGCGCGGCGGGCGACCCATCGCCCGATCCATCATCACGAGCCCGGCGGCATTGACGCCATAGAAGGCCGCGAACAGCCCGGCCGCGCCCTGGCCGACGGCCCAGGCCAGTTCGTCGCGGCCAAATGAGGCCTGTGCAGACGCCCCGGCCAGCCCGGCGCCGCAAAAGGTGGCCAGCAGGATGTAAAGCGCCCGGCCCTCGCGCAGGCCCTCCAGGCTGCTGAACACCCGGCCCATGGCCTGACCCCAGTCAAATCCGGCGCCATTGCGACGCCGCGAAGCGCCTCCCAAGGTATCGATCTCGTCACTCATGCAAGGTCCCTGATGGTCCACGCTGTGCGCCCGCGTGGCGCCCTGTGCCCCTTGAACGGGCCGCGATGAAGGCGTCGAATTCAGGCGCTTGATCATAGGGCTAGCCCGAATCGGATCCTGAGGGGCCAGCACAACAACCCACACAATGGGTTGACATCGCCTTAAATTTTCAGGTGGAAAGTGTGGTGAAAGCGATGTAGCTCACCCATAATGGTCAGGTCTGTGTCTGGATGCGACACCGTCTGATGGAATGGGTCCTGATGGGTTGAAGCTCCGCATGGTTAATTGGAAAGGAGCTCTCTGATGGGCAACAAGCTGTACGTGGGCAATCTGGCCTACAGCGTCCGCGATCAGGATTTGAATGACGCGTTCTCGCAATTCGGTTCGGTCAACTCGGCCAAAGTCATGATGGACCGCGAAACCGGTCGTTCGAAGGGCTTCGGCTTTGTCGAGATGGCTTCTGACGAAGAGGCACAGGCTGCCATCAACGGCCTCAACGGCCAACCCGTGGCCGGTCGTGCCGTCGTGGTGAACGTGGCCCGTCCGCGCGAAGAGCGTCCGGCTGGCTTCCGCAGCCCCTACGGTGGCGGCGGCAACGGCGGTGGCCGCCGTGAAGGTGGCTTCGGTGGCGGCGGCGGCGGCGGTGGTCGTCGCGAAGGCGGCTACGGCGGTGGCCGTGGCGGCAACGGTGGTGGCTACGGCGGCGGTTACTGATCGCCGCGGCTGACCTGCCGCACGACACCCCACACGACAAGGCGACCCAGCGGGTCGCCTTTTTTCATGGCCCTCAGCGGGGCGACCGGCCCGGTCAGGGCTGCGGCATGAGGCGGCCCGTCACGCGACCACTCAGCTCGGTCACACCTTGGCGACCGTCGTGGACGAAAGCGCGCGCGTGCAGTTCATTGTCGCCCTGCATCACGACCACGGGCTGATCCGATCGCACGGTCCGCGTGGGCAGGGTCACCACCAACTCCTCGCCTTCCACCCGCGTGGGCGGCGCAGACACGCTGCCCGCGTCGGATGCGGGGGTCAACACCACGCGCGCCACGCCAGACAGCGTCACTTGTTCGGCGCGCTCGTCAGCCTGCCCGCGCAAGGCCTCGGCCTGCACGCGCCGGCCCGCTTCGTCCAGGGCACTGAGGCTCAGGCGCTCGACCAGCAGGCGCTCCTGCACCGGCAGATGACGAATGCGCTCGCCCGTCAGCACGGCCTGGAGGCGCCCATCGGGCCCAACCCTCAGCACACGGGCCTCTTCCAGCTCGACATCGGCCGTGTCCGGTGTCAGGGGAGCCGACGCCCGCGTCACCCGCTCGCCGGAGGACTGAACCAGCCACCAGGTGAAGCCGGCCACGGCGGCCAGGCCCAGCAGAGGCAGCGCGGCCTGCGCGCGCTCGATCCAGGTCCAACTGGCGGCCTTCACGCGCGGGGCCCCTCCGCAGTCGTGTCCAGCGTTTCAGCGTGGCTGTGGAACAGCCGGCGGTAATGGCCAGTGGCGCGCAGCAGCAGATCGCAACATTCGCGCGCCGCGCCCTGGCCGCCCCGCAGGGTGCTCACGTGGTGGGCCACGGCACGTACTTCGGCATGCGCGTTGGCCGGCGCCACGGCCACCCCGGCCCGCAGCAACAGCGGCAGGTCGGGCCAGTCATCACCCATCACGGCAACCTCCGTCCACGCGACACCCAGTTGCGTGAGCAACGGCTGCGCCACCGCCAGCTTGTCGTGTGCCCCAAACACCGCGTGGTTCACGCCGAGGTCCTTGAGGCGGCGGCGCACGGCGGGCGAGTCGCGGCCCGTGATCACAACCGGCGTGATGCCGGCCATGGCCAGCAGCTTGAGCCCGTGGCCATCGAGCGCGTGAAAGGCCTTGAGCGTCTCGCCCGCCTCGCTGATGTAGAGCGTGCCATCGGTCAGCACACCGTCCACATCGAAAATCGCAGCGCGTACACCGGCGCAGCGGCTCAGCAGCGGTTCGGGAAAAGTCAAGGCCGGTTCAGGCAAGGTCACGGCGGGGGTCACGGAAGGGGCGGACGGCATCAGATCACCTTCGCGCGCATCAGGTCGTTGGTGTTGACGGCGCCCACCAGGCGCCCGTCGGCGTCAACCACCAGCAGGGTGTTGATGCGGTGCGTCTCCATCAAAGCCACCGCCTCGGCCGCCAGCACGTCGTCGCGCACGGTGCGCGGCGCCGGCGTCATCAGGTCCACCGCACGCTGCGCGCGCAGGTCGGCTCCCGCTTCGATGCGGCGGCGCAGGTCGCCGTCGGTGAACACGCCCAGCACCTCGCCGGCCTCGCCGACCACAGCCGCTGCGCCCAGGCCCTTGGCGCTCATTTCGCGCATCAGTTCGCTGAAGCCCGCGTCTGGCCGCACGCGGGGCACGGCATCGCCCTGGCGCATGACATCGCGCAGATGGGTCAGCAGGCGCCGGCCCAGCGAGCCGCCCGGATGCGACCGGGCGAAGTCCTCGGCCTTGAAGCCGCGCGCGTCGAGCAGCGCGACGGCCAGGGCGTCGCCCAGGGCCATCTGGGCGGTGGTGCTGGCTGTGGGCGCCAGGTTCAAGGGGCAGGCCTCCTGGTCGACGGCGCTGTCAAGCACCACGTCGGCATGACGGGCCAGTGCCGAACCAGGTTTGCCCGTCATGGCCAGCAATGCAATGCCCTGCCGCTTGATGACGGGCAGCAAGGCGGTGAGCTCTTCGCTTTCGCCCGAGTTGGAAATGGCCAGCACCACGTCGCCAGGGCGCACCATGCCCAGGTCGCCGTGATGGGCCTCGGCGGGGTGGACGAACATGGCCGGCGTGCCGGTCGAGGCCAGCGTGGCGGCGATTTTGCGGCCCACATGACCGCTCTTGCCCATGCCCATGACCACCAGCCGGCCCTGGCAGGCCAACACGGTCTGCACCGCACGCGCAAAGGCCTCACCCGCTGCACCGGACAGGCGCTCACGCAGGTCGCTGAGCGCCTGCGCCTCAATGGCCAGCGCACGCTGAGCCTGAGCCACCACGGCCTGGGTCGTCAAATGGGGGAGAGACATGGGAAAGCGGTCAGTTGGAAGCAAACCTGATTCTAGGTTGTGTGCACTCTGTTGTTGTTCCGTAGACATAAATGGGGCCTGTCCCACTAGGCCGAAAAGCGGCAGCAAGGCACACTCGTCGGCATGCGCTCTGAGGGCTCAGGCCCGACGGGGTGCCCACACCACGGAGGACCCCATGGCCCTGGCCCCGCCCGCCCAAGCAGCCCCCACGCGCGTCGCCCCTCGGCCTTGGCGAGCCCTGTCCCGGCGCGTGACCGTGGCCGCCGTGGTGTGGACGGCGCTGGTTCTGGTTGCCGGCGCCTGGCTGACCCACACCGCCGTGGCCCATCGGCGGGCCGAACAGGTCGACGCTGCAGCCCATCGGCTCGACAGCGCGCACCGCACACTCACGGCCAGCCTGCAGCAGCTGACCGTGCTGCCGCGCGCCCTGAGTCGCCAGAATGGCATCCTGCAGTTCCTTCAGGACACGCGCCTGGCCCGCAGCGACCGCCTCAGCGTCGAGCAGCGCCAGCAGGTCCAGTCCATGGCGCAGGACGCCCCGGGCGTGTTGCAACTCAGTCGCCTGCTCAAGGACACGGCCGACGACTTCGGTCTCAGCGCCCTTTTCCTGACCGACTCCTACGGCACGGCCCTGGCCGACAGCAACCACGAGCTGGCTGACAACGCCATCGGCCGCAGCTTCCGCGGCCGACGCTACTACATTGATGCGCTGGACAACACCAGCGGCTTGGGGCACCAGTTTGCCGTCTCCCAGGTCGCCAGTGGTCCGGCGCTCTTTTTCTCCTCCCGAGTCGGCAGCCCGGATGCGCCACTCGGTGTCGTGGTGGTCATGCAGTACAGCCGGCACTTCAGCCCCATGTTCGAGGATCCACAACGTCGCCTGTTCGTCACCGACGAGCATGGCGTGATCGTCATGGCGCCGAACATCCAGGTGCCGCTGCAACGCACTCCGCTGGCCAGCACGGGCAAGCTGCCCGAAGAACAGGCACAGCGCCTGTACAGCCGCCTCCCTGAAACCCTGGACTGGCGGCTTGAGCGCATCAACGTCGGCAACCAGCAGGTGCTGCTGGTACACGACGCAGGTCAGCGCTACCTCGCGCTGTCGCGCCCGCTGGATGGCATGAACCTGACGGCCTGGATTCTTGTGCCCCTGGCTGGCGAGGCCCAGTTGATCGCTGGCATGCTCGCGCTGACCGCCCTGGTGCTGTTTGCCGGTCACGGGGTGCTGGCGCTGATCGGCCAGCGCATCCGCCGCCAGGCCGTCATCACGCGCGCCCAGCGCGAGTTGGAACACATGGCCCACGCGTTGCCGCTGACCGTCTTCTGCTATCGTCAGCCGGCTCAAGGTGCCGGACGATTCAGCTTTCTGGGCGACGGCGCAGCCGCCCTGTTGGGCATGGATCAGGGCGACATTCTGGCGAACCCCGAACGCGTGTGGGAGCGCATGGGCGGCGAGCCCCACGAGCAGCCTCTTCCGCCTCAGAAGGCCACCGATTTTGCCGTTGACACCCCGCGGGGACGCCGTTGGCTGCGCTGCGACAGCCAGTGCACCGTCAGCACCGACGGTGGCCGCGTCTACAACGGCTACTGGATGGACATCACCGCGCGCAAGCAAGTTGAAGCCCGCTCGCAGGCCGTCTTCACCAATGCGCCCATAGCCTTCCTGTTCTTCAATGCCGAGCAGGGCATCACGCGTTGCAATCCCAGCGCGGTGCGCCTGTTTGCCGGCGACAGCGAGCAAGCCTTGCTCGGATTGGATCTGACCCGTCCACCGCTGTCGCCCGCACATGCCCATGACCCGGTCCTTCAAGCCCGTGTCGAGGCGGCCGTGACCGCCCGCGAGGCGCTGACCTTCGAATGGCGCCACACCCGCCTGGACGGCGAGCCCTTCGACGCCGAGGTCGTGCTCGTGCCTTTCGAGTTCGAGCAGCGCATGCAGCTGTGCGCCATCATCCAGGACATCAGCGCCCGCAAGCGCGCCGAAGCTGCCCAGCAGTCCGCCCAGCAAGCTGCCGAAGCCGCGACCCGCGCCAAGACCCACTTCCTGGCCAACATGTCGCACGAGATCCGCACGCCCATGAACGCGATCATGGGCATGACACACCTGGCCCTGATGGACGAGCTGCCATCGAAGGCTCGCGGCTACATCGACAAGGCCCACCGCGCCGCCACCGCCCTGCTGCAGATCCTCAACGACGTACTGGACGTCTCCAAGATCGAATCCGGCAAGCTCGAACTCGAAACCACGCCCTTTCAGCTCGAAGACGTCGTGCGCCACATGGCCGAGGTACTGGGCGTGCGCGCCGAAGAAAAAGGCCTGGAGCTGCTGTTCACCGCGCCTCCCGACATCCCCACCGCCCTGATCGGCGACCCCACCCGGCTCGGCCAGATCCTGATCAACCTGGGCACCAACGCCATCAAGTTCACGCAAAAGGGCGAGATCCTGATCGGCTGCGAGGTGCAGCGCGTGGACGCCCACGAAGTGCTGCTGCACTTCTGGGTCCGCGACAGCGGCATCGGCATGCGCCACGATCAGATCGAGCAGCTGTTCGAGCCCTTCACCCAGGCCGACAGCTCCACCACGCGCGAGTACGGCGGCACCGGGCTGGGTCTGACCATCTCACGCCAGTTGGTCGAGCTCATGCGGGGGCGCATCTGGGCCAACAGCCAGCCCGGCAAGGGTTCCACCTTCCACTTCACCGCACGCTTTGGCCTGCAGTCTCAGCCGCAGGCCCGGCGGGCGCTCATGGCCAGTGAACTGCAGGGCAAGCGCGTGCTGCTGGTGGATGACAACGCCACGGCCCGCGAGGTGCTCGGCGACATGGCCCACCGCCTGGGACTGAGCGTTGAAACCTGCGACGGCGGCGAAACCGCACTCACCAAGATGCGCCAGGCGTCCAGTGAAGGTCGGCCGCACGACATCATCCTGACCGACTGGCGCATGCCCGGGATGGACGGCATCGCCTTTGCGCGCGCCGCCCTGGCCCTGCCCCCCGAGCAGCGCCCGTGCGTGCTGCTGGTCACAGCCTTCGGCCGCGAAGAGGCCATGCAGGCCGCGCAAGGCGTGGGCCTGGCCGGCGTGATCAACAAACCCGTGACCCCGTCCACCCTGTTCGACACCCTCAGCCGCGTGCTCGGCAAGGATGAGGCGCCACCCTCGGCCGCCCCGGAAAGCACACGCATCCTGGAGCAAGCCCGCGAGCAACTCGCCGGCGCGCGCGTGCTGCTCGTCGAAGACCAGCCCATGAACCAGGAACTCGCGCGCGACCTGCTGGAGCGCGTCGGCATGACCGTGGTCACCGCCAACAACGGCGAAGAGGCCTTGCGCCAGCTGGACGACAACGGCCCCTTCGACGGCGTGCTGATGGACTGCCAAATGCCCGTGCTCGATGGCTACAGCGCCACCGAGCGCATCCGCGAGCGGCCCGAGTGGCAGGGCCTGCCGGTGATCGCCATGACGGCCAGCGCCATGGCCACCGACCGCGACCGCGTGCTGCGCAGCGGCATGAACGACCACATCACCAAGCCGCTGGATCTGGGCCGCATGTTCTCCATCATGGCGCGGTGGATCCGGCCCAGCCGTCCCGGCGACGCGCTGGCGCTGCCCGAAGCCGCCGCACCCGAGGCCCCCGGCACCGACACGCTCGACACCGCCGACGGCATGGCCCGCTGCATGGGCAACCTCGACCTCTACAGCCGGCTGCTGCGGGGGTTTGCGCGCACGCAGCGCGATTTCGGTGCGCTGTTCGACGCCTGCGGCAGCCGTGAACAGGCGCAACTGCTCACCCACACGCTCAAGGGCCTGGCCGGCAACATCGGCGCGCGGCAGCTGCATGCGCACTGCCACACCCTTGAGCAAAAACTGATCGCCCTGGCCCAGGCCACCGACGCCTCTGACTGGCGCGAGGCCTGCCAGGCCGAACGCCGTGCCGCCGTGGCCGCGCTGGACTCCGTGCTGCACGAGATCGACCGCATGCAGCAACCCGATGCGACGCGCCAGCAGGCCCTGCAGGCCACCCTGGGCAACGCCGAGCTGACGCCGCACTGGGCCACGCTGCGCACCCTGTTGAGCGACCACGACGCCCACGCACGCGACCTGTTGCAGGAGTTGCTCGACCGCTGGCCCGCCCTGCTGGACGAGCCGCACGTGCAGGTCCTGCGTCAGGCCCTGGAACAGTACGACTTCGACGCGGCCGAAGCCGCACTGACCAAGCTCACATCTGCGAATCGCTGAATCCAGCGCCGCGGTCGTCGGCGTAAAGCTCCATGATGCGCAGGATCTCGTACTGCTGCTGCATGAAGGCGTCGACCAGCGCCGGGTCGAAACCCCGGCCGCGCTCGTCGGCCATGATGGTCAAGGCTTGGGCGGCCGTCATCGCCGCCCGGTAGGGCCGGCGGTTCATCAGCGCATCGAACACATCGGCCATGCCGACGATGCGGCCGAACAGCGGGATCTGCTCGCCCTGCAGGCCCTGCGGGTAGCCGGTGCCGTCCCAGCGCTCGTGATGCGTGAGCGCGATCGTGCGCGCGGTGGCCAGCAGTTCGTGCTCGTGCTTGCCGATGATGTCGGCGCCGATCTGCGGGTGCTGGCGCACGATGGCGCGCTCCTCATCGTTCAGCGGGCCGGGCTTGCCAAGAATGTGATCCGGGATGCCGATCTTGCCCACGTCGTGCAGGGCGGAGGTCTGGAACAGCAGCTGCAGCGCCTCGGGTCCCAGGCCAATCTGCATGCCCACCAGACGCGAGATGTGGCTGATGCGCACGACATGGTTGCCGCCCTGCTGGTCCTTGAAGCCCGCCGCGCGCCCCAGGCGACGGATGATCTGCTGGCGCGTCGCCACGAGTTCGCTGGTGCGCTGGGCCACCATGCGTTCGAGCTCGCGCGATTGGTCGTACAGCGCCAGATGGGTGCGCACGCGGGCCTGCACCAGGGGTGGACTGATCGGCTTGGTGATGTAGTCGACGGCACCCAGACTCAGGCCCAGGCGTTCATCATCGACCGTGCTCATCGCCGTCACGAAGATGATCGGTATGCGTCGCCGGTCGGGGTTGGCCTTGATGCGGCGGCACACCTCGTGCCCGCTGAGGTCGGGCATCATGATGTCGAGCAGGATCAGGTCTGGCGGCTCGTCCGAGTAGGCCAGCTGCAGGGCCTTCTCGCCCGAGGTGGCCACCTTGATGCGGTAGTCTTCCCCGAGCACGCGCGTGAGCAGCTCGATGTTCTGTGGCGAATCGTCGGCCACCAGAATGGTCGATCGACGCACCCCTTGCGTCACGGACATCACCCTCTCCTTGTGTGTCAGCCGGTCCGGCGTGGCCTGTCTCGGTCTACGGGCAGCCTTCAGGCCACCGGCACCTGCCGCGTCAGGTTGGCGCGCATGCGTGTGGCCATCACGGCCCCGGCGGCACGCACCACCTCGACGGCCACCGCCGGCACCCGCGCCGAGAGCTCCTCGAAGCGTGGCAGACGCAAGGCATACACCACACAAGGCGTCATGGCCTCCACGTTGGCCAGCCGTGCCATGTCAGAGAACAGTCCCGGTTCACCACAGATGGCACCCGGCCGCAGGATGGCAATGCGCGACGCACCCGGTGCCGCGCCCGTGACGAACACCTGCAGCGAACCCTGGCCGAGAAAGTAGACCGTCCGATCATGGTCGCCCTGCTTGATCAACAGGTCGCCCGAGCGCAGCTCATGACGGGTCAGGTACTGGCAGAACGTGCGCCACTGCTGCCCGTCAAACCGGGGCCTGAAAGCATCCTCGGTGTTGAGCGTCTGTATCGCCTGAATCAGTTCTGTCGAATCCATCGTTGCCTCGCCTGCTCGCATCCGACGCCGTACAGCGCAATCGACCGACTTTAATCCATCAAGCTACCCGTTTGGGTAGGAATTCACAACTTTTCAGGAAGGATGGCGCCAAGCGTCATTTGCCGATGCAGAAACGCGTGAATATTTCACCCAGCAGGTCGTCTGCCGAGAACGCGCCCGTGATCGTACCCAAGGCGTTGTGCGCCAACCGCAACTCCTCGGCCAAAAGGTCGAGGGCACCGTCGTTCAGTGCGGCATGGGCCTGCGCCACCATCAGGTGCTCACGCGCCGCGCGCAGCGCCTGGACGTGGCGTTGACGCGCGATGAACACGCCCTCGGGCACGGCCTGCCAGCCGGCCATGTCCAGCAAGGTCTGGCGCAAGGACTGCAGCCCCTCGCCCGTGCGCGCCGACAGAGCGATCACGGGGCCGGCCGGCTGAACAGCTTCGGCCGCCGCCGCCGACAGGCACGCCGCATCGGCCTTGTTGAACACATGGACCACCGACACGCCCTGCGGCAGACGCGCCGCGATCGCCGCGTCGGCCGCGGCGTAAGCAGGCTCCCCCAGCCGGGTCAGGTCGTGCAGGAACAGCACGGCATCGGCCTGACCGATGGCCTCCCAGCTGCGCGCCATGCCGATGCGCTCGACCTCGTCGCTGGCTTCCTCTTCAGCGCGCAGGCCGGCCGTGTCGATCACGTGCAGCGGGACACCTTCGATCTGGATGGTTTCGCTGACCCTGTCGCGCGTCGTGCCCGCGATCGGCGTGACGATGGCGAGTTCGGCGCCGGCCAGCGCATTGAGCAGCGAGCTCTTGCCTGCGTTGGGCTGCCCGGCCAGCACCACCTGCAGGCCCTCGCGCAGCAGCGCACCCTGGCGGGCCTGGGTCAGCACGCCGTCCAGCGCCGCGGCCAGTCGGTCCAGTCGGCCCCGCGCGTCGGCCTTCTCCAGAAAGTCGATCTCTTCTTCCGGGAAGTCCAGCGTCGCTTCCACCAGCATGCGCAGGTTGATGAGCTGGTCGCACAGGGCCTCGATCTGCCGGGAGAACGCCCCGCCCAGCGAGCGCGTGGCCGACCGGGCGGCCGCCTCGGTGCTGGCATCGATCAGATCCGCAATGGCCTCGGCCTGCGCCAGATCGATCTTGTCGTTCAGAAAGGCCCGTTGGGTGAACTCGCCCGGTTCGGCCAGACGCAGGCCCGGCAAGCGGGGCCGGCCTGTGGCCGGATCGGCCTCGGCCGCCGCCGCCAGGCAGCGCGCCAGCAGCAACTGCATCACCACCGGGCCGCCATGACCCTGCAGTTCAAGCACATCCTCGCCGGTGTAGCTGTGCGGCGCCGGAAAGAACAGTGACAGGCCATGGTCCAGCGCCTCACCACCCGCATCCAGAAAAGGCCCGTAATGCGCCACCCGCGGCTGCAGCGCCCGGCCGCACAGCGCCAGCGCCAGCGGCGCCAGCCCCTTGCCTGATACGCGCACGATGCCCACCGCGCCCCGGCCCGGTGCCGTGGCCACTGCCACGATGGGTTCATTGCGTTGTGCCCAGATCATCCCTTGCTGCCTCGCCCGCTGCTCACCATGAGCCTCGCATTGTCGTTCCTGGATGGCCCACCCCCTGCGTCACGGGGGTGTCACATCGCCGGGCCAGCATGTTGGCACCAATGTTGCACCGCAACAACCGACCATTCAAGTCAACCGGAGGTTCCCGATGCTCGACCTGCTTGCCCAAGCGCTGCACTTTCAGTCCCCCGTCCCGGCCGACGCCCAAGGCTGGTGGCCTGTGGCTCTGGCCGCAGTGGCCATTTCGCTGAGCGTGCTGCGCCGCGCGCGCGACTGAGCGCCTCGCCGCCTTGCCCTGCTGCGCGCCGGGGCCCCACGAAAAAAGCCGCCGGGCGGACCCTGGCGGCTTTTCATTTTGGTGCATCACCTGGCGGCAACTGCTCAGTTCTGCACCCCGAGGCTGCGGTTGATGTACCACTGTTGGGCAATCGACAGCAGGTTGTTGGTCAGCCAGTACAACACCAGGCCAGCCGGGAAGAAGAAGAACAGCACCGAGAACATCAGCGGCATGATCCACATCAGCTTGGCCTGCAGGGGATCCGGCGGCGTCGGGTTCAGCCAGGTCTGCAGCAGCGTCGAGGCGGTCATCAGCAGCGGCAGCACGTAGTACGGATCCTTGACCGACAGGTCGGTGATCCAGCCCACCCACGGCGCGGCACGCATCTCAACCGACGACAACAGCACCCAATACAAGGCGATGAACACCGGGATCTGGATCAGGATGGGCAGACAGCCACCGATCGGGTTGACCTTCTCCTCGCGGTAGATCTTCAGCATCTCCTGCTGCATCTGCTGCGGGTTGTCCTTGAGCGACTCGCGCAGCGCCTGGATGCGCGGGTTCAGTGCCTTCATCTTGGCCATCGAGCGGTAGGCGCTCGCATTCAGGCCATAGAAAGCCGCCTTGAGCAGCACCACCAGCAGCACGATGGCCCAGCCCCAGTTGCCTACGACACCATGAATCTTGTCGAGCAACCAGAACAGCGGCTTGGCCAGCAGGTGCGTCCAGCCATAGTCCTTGACCAGCTCGAGCCCCGGCGCCAGCGCGCTGAGCTTGTTCTCTTCCTGCGGGCCCACGTACAGCTGCGCCGCCAGCGTCTTGCTGCCACCGGCTGCCACCTCGCCTACGGGGAACAGCATGCCGACTGCGTACAGATTGCTGCCCTCGACGCGACGCGCAAAGAACTCGCGCGGCATCTTGTCGGTGTTCAGCCAGGCCGCAGTGAAGTAGTGCTGCACCATGGCCACCCAGCCGTTGTCGGCGGTCTTCTGGAAGTCCGCCTCGTTCTTGTCGATGGAGGTGAACTCCACCTTGCGGAACTTCGACTCTTCCGTATAGAAAGCCGGCCCGGTGTACGACTGCGGCGCACCCCACACGTCGGGGCCTTCGTGGATCAGCGAGCCATCACGCACCAGCTGGACGTACAGCTGCGGGCTGATCGCCTGCTCGGACTGGTTGACCACCTCCTGCTGGACACCCACCACATAGCTGCCACGCTGGAAGGTATAGGTGCGCACCAGCTGAACGCCGCCCACCGGCTCCGAAGCCAGCTTCAGCACGAGCGCATCGGCGCCATCGGCCAGCGCCCGTTCGGTCGATTGCACCGTAAACGGCGTCAAATGCGTGGGCACACCGCCGGGTGTGCTGTGAATCAGGCCCGACTGGGCCACATAGGTCTTGGCGCCTGAACGGTCAAACAGCACCATGTTGCCCTCTTGCCCACCCGAAGCACGGTGCTGCAGCAACTCGGCACGAACCAGGCTGCCGCCCAGCGTATCAACCGTGACCTTGAGCACGTCGGTGGTGAGCGTGATGAGCTCGCCCCGCGCTGGCGTCGCGCCGCCAGTGCCGGCCGGTGTCGCCCCTGCGGGTGCATTGCCGGCCAGGGTGCTACCAGCTTGCGGCACGGTGGCGTCGGGCGCCGGTCCGCTGGCGGCCTGGGCGGGCGCCGCTGGCGTCGGCGCAAACAGCGAGGGCTGCCCGGTGTGGCGCAACCAGCCGTCCCACAACATCAGCAGTGAGAAGGCAAACACCGACCACAGCAGGACGCGGCGCATATCGTTGTTGATCATGGTCGAGGTGAATCCGACGAAGGTTGACAGAAACGGGTGAACAGGCCCGGCGCACGGTCCGGTACCGGGTCGTGCCCGCCGGCGCAGCCCGGATGGCAGCGCAACAGCCGCCGTGCCGCCAGGTAGGAACCGGCGGCCGGGCCATGACGGTGCAACGCATCCAGGGCGTACTGCGAGCAGGTGGGCGTAAAACGGCAGGCCGATCCCAGCCACGGGCTGAGCAGCAGACGATAAGCCGTCACCAGGCCAATCAGCAGGCGATTGACCATCCGCCCCAGCCCTGCCGCCAGACGACACAGCACGCGCATCATGCCTGAACCCGCGCCGCACGCGCCCACAGTTCGTCCAATTCCGCACGCACGGCGACACGCAGCGCGTCCGACGCCGCACTGGGGAACTCGGTGCGGTCAAAACCGCGGGTCAGGCGCAGCACCCAGGCGTCGATGGATCGCGAAGCCGCCCGGCCAGCCTGCCAGCGGGAACAGGTCTGCGCCGCGTGGCGCAGCACCGACTCCCGCGCCTGGTGGCGAATCAGCGAGCGCGTCACGGCGCGGCGAGCCTGCTTCTTGGGCAACACCAAGCCCAACCGGCCGCCCGAGTCATCCACAGCACCACACGGCTTGACCCGTGGGGGTGTTGACAACTCCCCCGCGGCCTGCGATGCCACCGCCGGAACCTCACGCCACAACACATGCAACGAGAAGTGGGCCGTGCGGCACACGGGACGTGTGCCCAGAGCCCTCTGGAAATCCGACGGCGTCAGACTGGTTGGCTTCACGGCTGCGTTGTCCACTGAAGATGGCCGCCCCGAGCGTGACAAAGCCGGGCACAGGCCCGGCCTTGCTCACATGCAGGCAGCAACAGAGACACTGCTGCCACGCGCTGCTGTTTTGGCTGTTGCATCACGTTGTCTGCCCGACCCCATCGGCCTTCGAGAAGGCCCGACCGGGGAACAGCAACGTTCAGACAGCTCAGACAGCCAGACGCTTGCGGCCCTTGGCGCGACGGGCGTTCAGCACCTTGCGGCCGCCCTTGGTCTTCATGCGAACCAGAAAGCCATGGGTACGGGCGCGACGGGTCTTGGAGGGTTGGTAGGTACGTTTCATGATGATCCTTCAGCCAACGGACCGGGTCGGCGAAACCCGCGATTACATCAGCTTTTCCACAAGCGGTCAACCATTTGCCTGCAGGCCGTGGCCAACAGACTCTCGCCATGCCCCCTGACGGGGGACAAAAAAACTGTGGATAACCCAGGTGACACCGGGCCGAACATGCTTAGAATTCGCCTCCCAAGGAAGGACTTGTCCACAACATGAGTGCCGCCGAATTGCCTGCAACGGGTCTGACCGACCTGGCCCAACTGTGGGCGCGCTGCTGTGAGCGCCTGGCCACCGAATTGCCCGAACAGCAGTTCAATACCTGGATCCGCCCGCTGCCCGAAGCCGAGGCGAGCCGGCAGGACGGCGCCACCGTGCTGGCTGTGCGCGTGCCCAATCGCTTCATGCTCGACTGGATCCGCACGCAATACAGCGCGCGTCTGGAAAGCATTCTCGCCGGGCTGATCGATGGTCCTGTCCGTCTCGACATCACCCTGGCCCCCCGCATGGCACCTGCTCCCATGGGCGGAATGGCACGCCCAGGGTCCGCCATGCCTGCCCGCGCGCTGCCGCCCAACGCCCAGGTGGCCCGCGCCGAGCCGGCCGCATCTCAGCCTGCCATGGCGCCCGAACCCGCGCGGCGGCCGAGCCACCAGGCCATGGGGCTGAATCCGGCCCTCACGTTCGACAACCTCGTGCCGGGCCGTGCCAACCAGATGGCGCGCACCGCCGCGCTGCATGTGGCCGGCAGCCCCGGCCACATGTACAACCCGCTGTTCATCTACGGCGGCGTGGGTCTGGGCAAGACCCACCTGATGAACGCCGTCGGCAATGCCTTGCTGGCCGACAACCCCGATGCGCGCATCCTGTACCTGCACGCCGAGCAGTTCATCAGTGACGTGGTCAAGAACTATCAGCGCAAGACCTTTGACGAGCTCAAGGCCAAGTACCACCAGCTCGACCTGCTGCTGATCGATGACGTGCAGTTCTTCGCTGGCAAAGACCGTACGCAGGAAGAATTCTTCAACGCGTTCGAGGCCCTGCTGGCCAAGAAGGCGCACATCATCATGACGTCGGACACCTATCCCAAGGGTCTGGCCAACATCGATGAGCGGCTGACCTCGCGCTTCGACTCGGGCCTGACGGTGGCCATCGAGCCACCCGAGCTCGAAATGCGCGTGGCCATCCTGATCAAGAAGGCCGCTCAGGAAGGCATCGAGATGCCAGAGGATGTTGCCTTCTTCGTCGCCAAGAACGTGCGCGCCAATGTGCGCGAGCTCGAAGGCGCGCTGCGCAAGGTGCTGGCCTTCGCCAAGTTCAGTCACAAGGAAATCACCATCCACCTGGCCCGCGAAGCCCTGAAGGACCTGCTGTCCATCCAGAACCGGCAGATCTCGGTGGAAAACATCCAGAAGACGGTGGCCGATTTCTACAAGATCAAGGTCGCCGACATGTACTCCAAGAAGCGCCCGGCCTCGATCGCCCGGCCCCGCCAGATTGCCATGTACCTGGCCAAGGAGTTGACCCAGAAAAGCCTGCCCGAGATCGGCGAGCTGTTCGGCGGCCGCGATCACACCACCGTGCTGCACGCCTGTCGCAAGATCGCCGGCGACCGCGCCAAGGACACCGAGCTCAACCAGCAACTGCACGTGCTGGAACAGACGCTCAAGGGATGATCGGACGTCAGTTCGTGGACCAGAGGCCGCACTGGCCTCTTTTTTTTCGCCCGCTGTCAAGTCATAACGCTGTGGACAAGACTGGAACAAGCACCCTGTTGTCCACAGGGCTGTCGCGTTTTCCAAAGTTGTTGTCTGTTGTCCCCATCACGAAGCCGGGTACGATCCACAGACTTGCCCGGGGCGTAAATCCTTGATGGATCAGGACAAAATAGCGTTGTTCACAGCGAAAGTCATCCTCTACTACAACGACCAGTTTGAAAGACTAAGATGATTGTGTTGAAAGCAGCCCAAGAAAAAATCCTGGCCGCCCTGCAAGCAGTGGGCGGCATCGTGGAGCGGCGCCACACTCTGCCCATCTTGGCCAACGTCCTGATCCGCAAGCAGGGCCCCGACGTTGAACTGATCACCAGCGACCTCGAAATCCAGATCCGCACCACCGCCCAACTCGATGGCGACGACGGCAGCTACGCCACTACCGTGGGCGCCAAGAAGCTGGCAGACATCCTCAAGAGCCTGCCTGCTGACCAGATCGTCTCGCTGACCGCGGCACAGAACCGGCTGACACTGCAAGGCGGCAAGAGCCGCTTCACGCTGCAGACGCTGCCCGCTGAAGACTTCCCACTGGTCCAGGAGGCTGCCGACTTCGGCCCGGCCTTCAGCGTGCCGCAAAAGACGCTGAAGATGCTGATCAGCCAGGTGCACTTCGCCATGGCGGTGCACGACATTCGCTACTACCTCAACGGGATCCTGTTCGTCGCAGAAGGCAAGACCCTCACCCTGGTCGCCACCGATGGTCACCGTCTGGCGCTGTCTCAGGCCACGCTGGACGTCGAAATGCCCCGCCAGGAGGTCATCCTGCCCCGCAAGACCGTGCTCGAGCTCCAGCGGCTTCTGAAGGACGACAGCAAGGTCAAGGAAGGCGAGGCCGAGCCCGTCATCGAGATGCGCTTTGCCGGCAACCAGGCCAAGTTCAACTTTGGCGGCCTGGAGTTCGTCACCAAGCTGGTCGAGGGCAAGTTCCCCGACTACAACCGCGTCATCCCCAAAAACCACAAGAACCACATCACCGTGGGTCGCACGGCCTTGCTGGCCTCACTGCAACGGGCGGCCATCCTGACGTCGGAAAAGTTCAAGGGTGTGCGCATGAACTTCGCCCCGGGGCTGCTGAGCATCGCCTCGAGCAACGCCGAGCAGGAGGAGGCCAAGGAAGAGCTCGAAATCGACTACGGCGGCGACAGCTTCGAAATCGGTTTCAACGTGAGCTACCTGATGGACGTGCTGGCCAATATGAGCCAGGACATGGTCACCGTGTCCCTGCAGGACGCCAACAGCTCGGCGCTGATCACCAACCCCGAGTACGAAGGCTTCAAGTACGTGGTGATGCCGATGCGCATCTAAGTGGTTGCGCTGGGGTGACGCATTGCCACACACCTGCGTTTCGGGGATGAACGCCCGACTGATTCGGGCCTGCCCCTCCTTCGGTGGGTGGTGAAGGCGGCAAGTTCGCGCTAGCCTCTAACCTACATTTAACAGGAGGGGAGAGGGCCATGCGTTTGAATCAGTGGGCCGCTGCTGCGTTGATCGCAGGCATGCTGGGGGGCTTCGCACAAAGTGCAGATGCCAATGCCATTGACGTCCGTGCCACAGCATCGGGTCTGACTTTCAGGCTGGTTGATCTGGATCCAGATGACGGCGTCGATCCATGGATCCAGTTCAGCGGACTGAGCACAGTGGGCCTTGTGATGGCTCAATGGCAAGGTACGGAGTCCATTGACTTCACCCCACTTGCCGGTACGTTGTTTTCGGCACCGGCCTTTTCCAAGTCGACACCGGACGGGCTGCTTTCGCTCGACTACAGCCCTGGAATGCTCAATGTCCAGTCCCGCCTTACTGCGGCAGAGGTTGGCGCACTGCCGGCCATGACGGGCACCTTGTTGGGTCGCACGGGTGGTATAGCCAACTTTTATGGTTCGGGTATCGATGAAACGGCCGGCCTGCCATTGGCTCTTGATGGCGAATTTGCCCTCACGCTTTCGGCCCGTACTGCGCTGATCGTCGAAGCCAGCGTCAACCTCAGTGCCAGTGCGCTGCCAGGTGCTCTGGCGGATGGCACCTTCGCCCAGCAACTCTCCAACAATCAGTTGGCCGCTTCCGTCTCAGGCTCCGCGTCTTTTCATATGTGGCTGGTCAGCGAAGTCCCGCCAGAGGTGCCCGAAGACTTTGCTGCGCTGTATCCTGACATCGTCTCCGACGCTGTCGCAGCATCGTTCATGATGGGCGGAACGGAGCAGCCTGAAGCTGTCGAGCGTGCAATGTCGTTCGCTGCCGCCATTGGCTACTACAACGGGTCATCCGACGCAGTGGACATTAACTTCGACTTCGTCTTGAGTGCTTACGCGGATGTGTACGCTTATGAGCACTGGACGGATCCTGTCGATCCTGAGTGGCCCCCCATTGATCCGCCGGTTGACCCGGGCTTCCCGCCTGTCACCCCGGCCATCCCGGAACCGTCTACCTATGCCCTGATGCTACTTGGCCTGGGTGGCGTCGTGGCTGCAGCACGGCAACGTCAAGCTGTCAAAAATGATAAAAGACGTGAGCGGCAATGAATGAAGTTCTCAGTTCACTTTTTACCGGCATTGTTCATACTGACAGCGTCGAGCGGTGTATTTGCTTCTTCAGCAGTGGCGTTGAAGACGACTGTGGACGTGTCGTATACGTTACAAGACCTGAATCTGCGTGATTCCATCGCGCCCAAGTTGAGTTTCCCAAATCAACGCGCCCGCCTTGCGGTTGGCGATGCCGCAGGCGCCCAGTACACAGGGAACCCCTGGGAAAGCTACATGGTCAGTCATATTCCGACAAGCGGCACCACCGCAATATCGGATGAGGCGGATGCGGCCAGGCTTGTCAGACGCGGGGGGTTTACTGAGACGTCAGTGTCATTCTCTGACGCACAGCTTTCGGCGGCCATCCAGTCCGTCAATTCAGCGGGGCCGGGGGGTGTCGAATATGGAAGGGCGCGGATCAGCAGAGCCGCTGTCTACGAATACGAAGGCGGTCTGGCTTCGTTTACGCTCTCGCCGTACACGTCTGTCACGTTTTCGCTGAACATCAGCCAGGAGCTTTCACTGGATCAATCATTGATCAAAACGCTTGCCGGTGGAACGGCGGGGATCACTGTTGATCTGATTTCTAACTTGGGAGGGCCGTATCTTTATATGACCTCTCATGTGTTTTCCGCAAGCGGGACAGTTCAGAGCGAAACTCCGCGCTACGCCTTTGACCTGGCCAATACGACCTTCACAAGTTTGTTCTCGTTTCAGAATAACAGCGATTACGAGCAGGCCTTCCAGTTTCCCCTGATTCAGACGAGTTCGATTGTCTTGAACATCACACCTGTCCCTGAGCCCTCCACCTATGGCCTCATGCTGCTCGGCCTCGGTGGCATCGCGGTCGCAGCCCGGCAACGCCGTCGTCAGCAAGCCAGCTGAAGCATCCCTTAAGCCGGCTAAAATGTCAGAGCCCTGTCGAGTGCGTCAGGGCTCTTTTTCATTCCCAGGGCCATTCCATGAGCGACGTGACGCCTTCTCCTGACCAGCAGCCTCAGAACCAGCCCGCGCCCGGCGCGGACACGGGCTATGGCGAAGGCAGCATCCAGATCCTGGAGGGGCTGGAGGCGGTGCGCAAGCGCCCGGGCATGTACATCGGCGACACGTCGGATGGCACTGGCCTGCACCACCTGGTCTTTGAGGTCGTCGATAACTCCATCGACGAAGCCCTGGCCGGCCACTGCGACGACATCGTCGTCACCATTCACACCGACAACTCGATCTCGGTCATCGACAACGGCCGCGGTATTCCCACCGGCGTGAAGATGGACGACAAGCACGAGCCCAAGCGCTCGGCGGCCGAGATCGCGCTGACCGAGCTGCACGCGGGTGGCAAGTTCAACCAGAACAGCTACAAGGTGTCGGGTGGCCTGCACGGTGTGGGCGTGAGCTGCGTGAACGGCCTGAGCAAGTGGCTGCGCCTGACGGTGCGCCGCGAAGGCAAGGTTCACTACATCGAGTTCAAACAGGGCGTGCCGCAAGATCGCCAGATCGAAGTGCGTGACGGCGTTGAAATCAGCCCCATGAAGATCATCGGTGACACCGACAAGCGCGGCACGGAAGTCCACTTCCTGCCCGACACCGAGATCTTCAAGGAGAACAACGAGTACCACTACGACATCCTGGCCAAGCGTCTGCGTGAGCTCTCGTTCCTGAACAATGGCGTGAAGATCCGCCTGGTCGACGAGCGCAACAACAAGGAAGACAACTTCGCCTATGCGGGCGGCGTGCGCGGGTTCGTGGAGTTCATCAACAAGGGCAAGAACGTCCTGCATCCGAACATCTTCCACGCAGTCGGCGACAAGCTGTCGGATCAGGGCACCAACATCGGCGTCGAAGTCTCGATGCAGTGGAACGAGAGCTTCAACGAATCCGTTCTCTGCTTCACCAACAACATCCCGCAGCGCGATGGCGGCACCCACCTCACCGGCCTGCGCGCCGCGATGACCCGCGTCATCAACAAGTACATCGAAGACAACGAGCTGGCCAAGAAGGCCAAGGTCGATGTCTCGGGTGATGACATGCGTGAAGGCCTGGCCTGCGTGGTCAGCGTCAAGGTGCCCGAGCCCAAGTTCTCCAGCCAGACCAAGGACAAGCTGGTGAGCTCGGAGGTCCGCGGCCCGGTCGAAGAAATCGTGGCGAGCAAGCTGACCGACTGGCTGCTTGAGAACCCCAACGACGCCAAGATCATCTGCGGCAAGATCGTCGAGGCTGCCCGCGCGCGCGAAGCGGCGCGCAAGGCTCGGGAAATGACACGCCGCAAGGGTGTGCTCGATGGCCTGGGCCTGCCCGGCAAACTGGCCGACTGCCAGGAAAAAGACCCGGCGCTGTGCGAGATCTACATCGTGGAGGGTGACTCCGCCGGTGGCTCGGCCAAGCAAGGCCGCGACCGGAAGTTCCAGGCCATCCTGCCCTTGCGCGGCAAGATCCTGAACGTCGAGAAGGCCCGCTACGAAAAGCTGCTGACCAGCAACGAAATTCTCACGTTGATCACCGCACTCGGCACCGGCATTGGTCGCGGCGCGGGCAGCGACGATTTCAACCCCGATAAGCTGCGCTACCACCGCATCATCATCATGACCGACGCGGACGTGGACGGCGCCCACATCCGCACCCTGCTGCTGACCTTCTTCTTCCGCCAGATGCCCGAGCTGGTCGAGCGCGGCCACATCTACATCGCGCAGCCGCCGCTCTACAAGGTCAAGCACGGCAAGCAGGAGCAATACCTCAAGGACGCCCACGCGCTCGACGAGTACCTGACCAAGGTGGCGTTGGACAGCGCCGTGGTCGAGCCCGGTGGCGGCCGCCCGGCCATTGCCGGTGAGCAATTGCAGGAGCTGGCCCGCGCTTACGTGACGGCCAACAGCGTGATCGAGCGCCTGGGCAACTGGATGGACATCGAGGCGCTGCGCGCCATGGCCAACGGCCTGACACTCAACCTCGATACCCAGGCCGATGCCGAAGCGAGCGCTGCAGCGCTCAAGGCTGCGCTGCACAACGCCGAGGTCACGGCCGAGTACGACGCACGATTGGACAAGCACATTCTCCGCATCAGCCGCATCTTCCACGGCAACACCAAGTCGAGCATCATCAACGCTGACTTTGTGCATGGCGCCGACTACGAAGCGCTGGCCAAGGCCGGCGTCACCTTCAAGGGCCTGCTGGGCGAGGATGCCGTGGTCAAGCGTGGCGAAGGCGAGAAAACCAAGGAAGCCAAGGTCACCGACTTCCGTGCGGCCATGGCTTGGTTGATGCAGCAGGCCGAAAGCTCGGTGGGACGCCAGCGCTACAAGGGCCTGGGCGAGATGAACCCCGAGCAGCTGTGGGAAACCACGATGGACCCGAACGTGCGCCGCCTGCTGCGCGTGCAGATCGAAGACGCCATCGAGGCCGACCGCGTGTTCACCATGCTCATGGGCGATGAGGTCGAGCCGCGACGCGATTTCATCGAGAGCAATGCGCTGCGGGCGACGAACATCGACGCTTGACGGATGCGCATGGCTGCAGGAAGGGGTCTGATCGACGATGTCGAAGCATGGTTTGGTTACCGGAAGATGCGCCACATCACCGCGCACACCGAGGACCAACTGCCACGCTTTGCATCGCGCCATGCTTGACGAGAACCCGGTGCCGCCGGGTCTCGCTTCAGCCCAGGCACCGAACGATCCTGCGGACCATCCTCATGCAGCACCTGCCTGACCGCGAGGTCTGGGCCTTTGGCTCGCGGGGGGTGACCAGTGAGCCATTCAGGGCACTGATCGCCACGCACAAGGTGATCGTCAAGCAGCCTACCGCCGCGCCGTCAACGTCACCCACGCGATCCCGCCCAGGGTGACCAGGGCGCACGCCGCGGCTTGAAGCGAGACAGTCTCGCCCAGCAGCACCACGCCCAGGGCGGCCGTGATCACCGGCACCGACAGCTGCACGGCGCCGGCGCTGATGGCGGTCAGCCGCACGCGCACCCAGTACCACACGACATAGCCCAGGCCCGAGGCCACGCTGCCGGACAGCAGCGCGTACACCACGCCGGGCGGGTCGAGCTCAAGCCGTGGCGCCTGAATCAGCAGCAAGACGGCGGCCATGGGCACCGCGTACACAAAACTGCTGGCGGTGTGGGCCACGGGCGTGCCGCCTGAGCGGCCCATCAGCGAGAAGCCGCCCCAGGCCAGGCCCGCCAGCACCATCCACGCGGCCGCGCCCATCGGGGGCGCCGAGGCCGACGGCGCGAGAAAGGCCGCCAGGCCGCCCAGCGCGAGCAGCACGCCCCAGACGCTGGCGCGCTCGCCCTGGTACAGGCCATACGTGATCATCGTCAACTGGGCTGTGGCAAACAACACCAGGGCGCCCGCGCCGGTGCTGATGTCGCGGTAGGCCATGGAGAAGGCCGCGGCATAGCCGAACAGCAGCGCGGCGGACATCCAGCTGCTGCGGTGGCCCACCATCTGGCCGCCCTGCTGCCTCAGGATCCACGCCAGCACCAGCGCGCCCGAGGCCATGCGGATGGCGGTGAACGAGGCCGCATCGATGGTCGTGGTCTGAAACGCCGCGCGGGTCAGCAGCGAGTTGGCCGCGAAGGCGACCATGGCCACGCAGGTCATGAGCATGACCATGGCGCGGGGCGAGCGCGTTGGGGTGGCGGGGTTCACAGCGGGTGCGTCACCAGCCGGAAGTCCGGGTCATCCGGGTAGGGCTTGACCGTGAAGCCCAGGCTGCGCATCAGGCGCAGCATGCCGCCGTTGTTGGTCAGCACCAGGCCGATGATCTCGGACAGTCCCCGGTCGCGGGCCACGTCCATGATGCTTTCCATCAGGCGTGAGCCCAGGCCCTTGCCGCTGAAGTCATCGGCCACCACCAGCGAAAACTCGCAGCTGGTCTGGTCGGGGTTGGTGATGTAGCGCGACACGCCGATGATGCGTTCGCGCTCGACGATCTCGCCGTTTTCTTGCGCGCGCCGCTCGCGGTAGACGGCCACCAGCGCCATCTCGCGGTCGTAGTCGATCAGGGTGAGCTTGGCCAGCATGGGTGGCGGCAACTCGGTCATGCTCGAGACGAAGCGGAAGTAGCGGCTTTCGGGCGAGAGGCTTTGCACCAGCTCTTGCAGCATCTGCGCGTCGTCGGTATGGATGGGGCGCACGGTGTACTCTCCGCCACCCCGCAGCGGCCACACCTGCTCCAGCCGCGCCGGATACGGCAGGATGGGCAGGTGGCTGTAGTGGCCGGCGCGGCCACCGAGCGCGTGCGGGCCGCTGTCGATCACGATGCGCGCATCGACCGAGATGGCGCCGTCTTCGTCCACGATGATGGGGTTGATGTCCATCTCGCGCAGCTGCGGCAGCTCGCACACCATTTCCGAGACGCGCAGCAGGATGCGCTCGACGGCATCCAGGTCCACCGGGCGCAGGCCGCGCCACTCGCCCAGCGTGTCGGCCACGCGGGCGCGCTCGATCAGCCGGTGGGCCAGATACTGGTTGAGTGGGGGCAGCTCCATGGCGCGGTCATCGATCAGCTCGATCATCGTGCCGCCCGCGCCAAAAGCGATCACCGGACCGAAGGCATCGTCGGTCACCACGCCGATGCAGATCTCGCGGCCCGAACGGGTGCGCGCCATCTGCTGCACGGTCACGCCGTTGATGCGGGCGTCCGGTCGCAAGCGCTTGACCCGCTCCATCATGTCGTGGAAGGTGTCGCGCACGCCCGCGCCGTTGGTGATGTTCAGCGCCACACCCTGCACGTCGGACTTGTGCGAGATGTCGGGCGAGTCGATCTTGAGCGCCACCGGAAAGCCCAGCTGCGTGGCGATCATCATGGCCTCGTGCGCCGTGCGCGCGAGGATGGTCTCGGTCACCGGGATGTGGAAGGCCGACAGCAGCGTCTTCGATTCCATCTCGGTGAGCACCTTGCGGCGTTCGGCCAGCACGCCTTCGATCACCAGCCGCGCGCCTTCGATGTCGGGCTTGGCCAGCGTCGACAACGGGGGCGGCGTCTGCTGCAGCAGGGTCTGGTTCTGGTAGAACGAGCTGAGGTTGCCGAAGGCGCCCACGGCCGATTCGGGCGTGCGGTAGGTGGGGATGTGGGCGTCGTTGAGCACCTGGCGCGCTTCGACCACCGATTCATCGCCCATCCAGCAAGTCAGCAGCGGCTTGGACAGCCCCGGCTTGCAGCCGGCGACCGCGCGCGCGTAGGCCGTCGCATCGGCACCGGGCTTGGGCGAGTAAATCATCAGCAAGCCATCCACACCCGGGTCGCGGTTGGCGGCCTGCAGCGCGGTGGCGAAGTGGGCGGGCTCGGCATCTTCCGACAGATCGACCAGGTCGACGAGCGAGGCCGTGGGTGGCAAGGCGGCGCGCAGCGCCTCAGCGGTCTCGGGCGACAACTGGCCCAGCGCCAGATCAATGTCATTGGCCCAATCGGCCGCCAGCACACCCGGCCCCCCGCCATTGGTGAGCACGGCCAGGCGCTTGCCCGCAGGCCGAAAGCGCGAAGCCAGGCACTTCGCCGCCGAGAACATCTCGTCGTACGACTTCACCCGCACGGCGCCGGCTCGGCGCAGGGCGGCGTCAAACACCTCGTCGTCGCCGACCATGGCGGCGCTGTGCGTGCGGGCTGCGGCACGACCGGCCGCACGCCGGCCAGCTTTGAGCACGATCACCGGCTTGGCGTTGGCGGCCGAGCGCAGCGTGCTCATGAAACGCCGCGCATCGCGGATGCCTTCCATGTAGATCAGGATGCTTTGCGTGTGCGGGTCGTTGGCGAGGAAATCAAGTGTCTCGGCCAGGCCAATACCCGGGTGCGGGCCGAGCGAGACGACCGACGAGAACGTCACGCCATTGCGCACAGCCCAGTCCAGCATGGCCGCCGTCAGCGAGCCCGATTGCGACACCAGCGCCAGCGGGCCGGGCTCGGCCAGCGGGCCCATCGTGCCGGCGTTCAGGCTCAGCGCCGGCCGTTGAAATCCCAGACAGTTGGGCCCCAGCAGGTGGAGGCCTTCGCGGCGCGCCTGCTTGTGCCAGGCCGTGGCCTGGTCGGCGTCAATGCCGGCCGACAAGACCATCACCGCCTGGCAGGCCATGCGCGCGGCCAGCTCGATGGCGGCGGCCACCTCGGCTGGCGGCAGGGCGATCAGCGCCAGATCAGCCTTGATCTGCATCAGGTCGGCCAGCGTGCCGCTGGTGCGCGTGCTGACGAACTGCAGCTGGCCCTTGTAGCGCTGGGCCTTCAGGGCCTGCAGCAAGGCGGCGGCTTGCGGGGTGGCGGCTTCCTCTGGTTGAGATGAGCCTGCAAACACCACGATGCTGCGGGGCGCAAAGAGGGGCGCGAGGTAGTGCTGATCCATGATGGAGTGCTTTCTCAGGCGCCGATCAGCGCCTTCACATGGGCGGCTGCCGCACGGCCCAGCGCATCGAGCACGTAGCCACCTTCCAGACACGAGATCACGCGGCCCTGGCCATGGCGCTGCGCCACGGCCACCAGCTGCTCGGTCACCCATTCGTAGTCGGCGTCGACCAGGCCAAGATTGCCCATGTCATCGTCGCGGTGTGCGTCGAAGCCGGCCGAGATGTAGATCAACTCCGGGCGAAAGGCCTCCAGCGCCGGCAGCCAGTGTTGCGTCACGGCCTCGCGAAAGGCATCGCTGCCCGAGCGGGTCGGCAGGCCCACATTGACCATGTTCGGTCCCGTGGCCTCGTCGCCATTAAAGGGGTAAAGCCCGCGCTCGAAGATCGAGCACATCAGCACCCGCTCGTCGCCCTGGAAGATGTCGGCGCTGCCGTTGCCATGGTGGACGTCGAAATCGATCAGCGCCACGCGACCCAGGCCGTGCACATCCAGTGCGTGACGGATGCCCACGGCCACGTTGTTGAAGAAGCAGAAACCCATTGCTGCCGCGTGCTCGGCGTGATGACCGGGGGGCCGGACCGAACAGAAGGCCGTGCCCACCTGGCCTGCCAGCACCAGATCGGTCGCCTCAATGGCGGCACCGGCGGCGCGCAAGGCGGCCTGCAGCGTGTGGGGGCACATGCTGGTGTCGGGGTCGACCTGCAGGATGCCCTCCTGCGGCGCCAGCGCCATCAGCTCCTGCACATACAGCGCGCTGTGGGCCCGTCCAAGTTGCTCGGGCGTGGCCAGCGGCGCGTCGTACGGCACCATGTAATCCAGAAAGCCACGCGCCAGCAGCTGATCATGGATGGCCCCCAGCCGTTGGGGGCACTCGGGATGTTGCGCGCCCATGTCGTGGCGGGCGCAGTCCGGATGCGTGATGTACGCCGCCAGCATCGGGTCTCCTCGTCGCGCCCGGGTGGGGCGTCTGATGTAACCGAGTGTAGGCCGCCGTGCCTGCGGCCGGCAACGCTGCCCGACTGGCCTACTGCGGCAATCAGTTCACCAGCCGCCCTCCTTTACGGCAAACCGGGCCTTGCTCGGGTGAGCGGGTGGCCGTCAGGATGTGCTGGTCGGTCATGCCGATGCCGCGCAGGAACTGCTCGCGCAGGCGCAGCACATCCTCGATGGTTTCTTCCGAGGCCTCGATCAGGTAGCCGTCGATGCGCTCCAGCTCTTCCAGCTGGCTTTCCGAGAAGCTGGGACGGGCCCAGACCGGCAGCATGGTGCAAGGTGCAAAGCCCCAGGCCTTGGGCTGGTGGTGTACCTCCTGGGCCATCAGCGCCTGGGTGAGGTCTTCCAACTCGCTGCTGCCCAGGTCGGTCACGGTGCCGTGGTCGATCGCCTGGGCGGCCACCACACGGGGCTCGGCCAGGTCCAGGACGACCCGGCACAGCACCGGCTCCGCGTAGGGATGCAGCGCGTGCCGCCAGTGGCCCTGCACAAGGCAGGCCGCAGCGATGGGCTGATCGCTGTCTGACGAGACGTTGTCGAACCAGTTCATGGCGTCTTCCTCCGGTGAAGTGGTTGCAAGGCAATCACCCCCATCATGCAGAAAGCGCGCCCGCCGTGGTGGAAGAAATTGGCACGCCCCACCGGCTTCGGCGTTTGTTTGCAACGGCGCCCTGAAGTCGCCAACTTCGCCTATATTCTGGAATGCTGTGCCGGCCACGACTGCGGCTGACACAGCGGGCTGGCTCAGGCCGCGATGGCCGCCCCACGCACGGGCGGGCCGTAGCGCCGGCCCTTGAGCCACAGGCCCAGCATCATGCCGGCAGCCAGGAAGCCGATCGTCGACGGCTCCGGCATCGGCGTGAGCAACACGGCGCGGTACTCGCCCACGCTGTTGTAGCCCAGCGCAATGACCTGGCGGTGGGCATTGATGCCCATGGCGCTGGTCAGCGTCCAACCCGATCCGGGCTGCAGCATGTCGTTGATGTCGCGCATCTCCAGATCCGGCGTCCACAGCGCGGCGCGCTGCTCGCCCAGGCCGACCCCGTCGGCCGTGCCAAAGCCCACGATGTAACCACCGTTGTTGACGCCGTAGGCACGGCTCATGAACGCCCCGCCGCCAAAGTCACCCAGGTCGACCAGCGCGCCCTGACGCCACAACACGGCGTGCGTGTCGCCGCCCTGTGCGCTCGCGCCCACCACCAACCCGTGGTCGTTCATCGCTTCGGCCAGAGCCCACTCGAAGGGGTCGCTCAGGGCAGGCAACTCGCGCAGCGTGCCGCCCTCCAGCGTGAACACATGCTGACCCTGCTCGGTGATCATCGTGCCGGCCACATGGCCATGGTTGTTGATGGCCCCGGCGCGAAAGCCCTCGGGCAACGCGCTGACCGTGCCGTCGGCCGAGACGCGGTGGCTGCCCACCATCTCGCCGCGGTCGTTGATGGCCACCACGCTGACCGAGCCCATGTCTCGCGCGGGTTGGCCGGGTGACCACACCACGCCGTTGGTGTCGAACCAGGACTCGGCCGGCCGGCTCCAGCCCACGACCTGACCGCGGTTGTTGATGTCGAGCCCGGCGCTTTCGGGATGACCGAAGCCCAAAGTGCCCAGCGACTGCATGCCGGCGCCGGGCCGCCACAGAAACGCCTGACGCTGGTCGCCCACGTATGAGACACCGGTGACCCAGCCCTGGTCATTGATCGCGTAAGGCAGCGTCAAGCCGCCGGTCCCGAGCGTGCCGAGGTCGCGCACGGCATAGCCTGAAGCCTGAGCCGAAGTGAAGGGGGTGGTGGAAAGGGCGGCGATTGCCCATGCGGCGGCCGTGACGAGGCCACGCCAGTTGCTGGTCATGTGTCGGTTCCTACGAGGTTGTAACGGGATGGACCAGGAACACTCAAACACTGGCGCCGGGAGGCAGTCTAGCGGGGGGCGATGACAGCAGGTGTATCCAACCCTCGACCTTGGTCAACAACTGATGCAGATGTGAGTGGCTGAAACGTTTCACCCACAGCAAAATCTGATTGACATACACACGCTCACAGGTCACGGAGGCATCACGCATGCAAGCGCCCCACTACCCCATCATCTACGTGCGCGGCTATGCCATGACGGTGGCCGAGCGCGATGACACCACGGCCGATCCCTTCTGCGGTTTCAACCTGGGCTCGACCGTGTACCGCGCAGCCGTCGATCGCCAGCGGCCACCCAACAAGTTCATCTTCGAGTCACCGTTATTGCGCCTGATGAGCGAGTTCGGCTATCAGGAGATCTACGAAGACGGCTACGACATCATGGATCCCAACTGGTCGCCCAAGGGCGATCAGCCCGGCATTCCGGCGCGCTCGGTCGTCATCCATCGCTACTACGACGGCGGCTCGCGCCTGCTGGGCGACGGCAAGGCCCAGCCCATCGAGGCCTATGTCAAGGCGCTCAACGCCCTGATCCTGCGGGTGCGTGATCTGGTGGTGGCGCGCGAAGGCATCGCACCGGCCGATTTCAAGTGTTACCTCGTGGCCCACTCCATGGGCGGCCTGGTGTGCCGCGGCCTGCTGCAAAACCCCAAGCTCGGCAGCGCCGAGGCGCGCAAGGCCGTGGCCAAGCTCTTCACCTATGGCACGCCGCACAACGGCATTGAGGTCGGCGGCATCAACATTCCGAGCTGGCTGAGCGCCAGCGAGATGAACACCTTCAACCGCGAGCGCATCGCCGAGTTCCTCAACATGAAGGAGGTGCTCAAGCGGCATGGCCGGGTGGATTACCTGCCCGCCTCGGCGCTGCCGATCGAGAACGTGTTCTGCATGGTGGGCACCAACCGCAACGATTACGAAGCCGCCGCCGGCTTGTCGCGTGCCTTTGTGGGCCATGGCAGCGACGGCCTGGTGAAGATCGCCAACGCCTCGCTGTGGGGGCTGGATGCGGCCGGGCAGGTCACGCAGTCGGCCGCCACCGGTTACGCCTACCGCGCCCACTCGGGCTACTTCGGCCTGGTCAACAGCGAAGAGGCGTATCAGAACCTCGTGCGCTTTCTGTTTGGTGATGTGCGCGTGGACATCTGGCTGCAGGTCGACGAGGTGGGCCTGCCCCCGGCGCTCAAGGGCCAAAAGGTCGAGGCGCTTTACCAGTTCGAACTCAAGGCCGCGCCGCGTGGCAAACGCTGGCAGCTCACCCGGCGCGTGGCCGAAGAAGACTCACCGGCCTGCCGCACCCATGCCGAGCTCACCCGCCCCGCGCAGAAAGGCGCGCGGTTGATCTACCTGTCGACCGTGTTCCTCGCGTGCAGCGCCCGCGTGAATCCGCAAGACCCGTCGCTGGCGTATCACATGGACGTCGGCGTGCGCGTGCCCGACTACGAGGTCGACAACCGCTTCTGGCCCAATGGGCACTTCGAAGGCGCCTACCTGTTTCGCGACCAGCTGGTGGTCAAGCTCGTGCCGCCCGCCACGCCCGATGGCGCCTGGCAGGTGGCCCATGGCTGGCACTCGCAAGGCGCGGGCGTGGCCCCCGGCAACGACGCGCTCACGCAGCAGACCATGGCCCAGAGCCGCTTTGAGGTGCGCGCGCCTTTTGCCAGTGCCACGATGGCGCCAGGCATCAGGGGCCAGGTCTTGCTGTCGGTGTCGAGCTGGGGCTGAACCGCCGGCTCACAGGTCGAGCACCAGTTCGTCGTCCATCGGGCGAGACACACAAACGCAAACCAGCGAGGCCTGCTCGCGTTCCTGCGCGCTCAGTGCCGTGTCACGGTGGTCGACGCGGCCTGCCAGCGCCTTGACGGCACAGGTGCCGCATTGGCCCACGCCGCAGCTCGAAGGCACATGGACGCCGGCTGCCGACAAGGCCTCCAGCAAGGTTTGGTCTGCGGACAGGGCCACCACACGGCCTGAGCGCGCCAGGCTCACGCGCGCGGGTCGGTCTTCGTGCCCTGGCGTCACGCTGAAGGGCTCTGTGCGGATGCGATCGGCATCGATGCCGTGCGATCTGGCCCACGCCTTCACCGCACGGACCAACGACATGGGCCCGCAGACATAGAACCGCGCATCCGGTGTGGCCCCGGCCAGCGCGGCATCGGGCGAAAACCGCCGCCCCTCGTCGCCGGCATAAACCGACACACGGCCTGGATAGCGGGCGATCAGTTCATCCAGGTAGGCCGCTTCGCGGCGCCTGCGCGCGGCGTAATGCAGATGGAAGGGCACACCGTGCGCCGCCAACGCAAACGCCATGGACCGCAGCGGCGTGATACCGATGCCGCCTGCAATCAGCACGGCTGGTTTGCCCGCGTCGAGCTGGAAGCGGTTGACTGGCAACGCACAGCGCAACCGCATGCCCAGCCGATAGCGGTCGTGAATGGCGGCCGAGCCACCTCGGCCCGCAGGCTGGCGCAACACCGCGATCTCGTAGTGGTCGCAGCGCGACGGGTCCGAGCAGATCGAGTACGAACGCATGACGACCTCGCCGCTGTCCAGCCGCACCGGCACCTCCAGGTGCGCCCCGGCTTCAACCGTCGGCAGCGCCCCACCGCCCGGCGCCGACAAGGTGATGGCGAGCACCTGGGTCCCCCGTCGCCGCAGGCCGGTGACCTCGAGCGCCAGCGGGCCGTTACCCAGTTCTGCTGTAGGGGCCGCGGCGGGCGCGTGCGGACGGCTGTCTGCCAATTGCGCTTGCAGGTCATGCAACCGCCGCAGCAGCGGGGCCTGCATGGCGGCCATCTCCTGCTCAGTGAAGCGGGGCGTGATGTGCTGAGGGCAGTTCCAGTCGTAGCCCTCCACATGGATGATGACCGCCCGTTCCACCGCCGCCCGGTAGCCCGGCATCCGCAAGCGGGCGACCAGCGCCGGATCGTCAGCCACATCGACCAGGCGCGCGCGCCCTACCAGCTTCAGGCGCCGCTGGTTGGCATAGTCCATGAAGATGAGCGACACCCGGTCGTCCAGCGACAGGTTGCCCACGCTGATGTACTGCACGTTGCCGCGGAAGTCGGCGTAGCCCAGGGTGGTGGCATCGAGCGCCTTGATGAAGCCCGGGGGGCCGCCGCGATACTGCACATAGGGCCAGCCGGTCTGGCTCACGGTGGCCTGGTAGAAGCCGTCGCGCGCCTCGATGAAGGCCGCCTCCTGGGCCGAGAGCTGGTCGCGCCGATCGGCGGTGTGGTCCAGCGCTTCATAGTGGGCTCGGCTGCCCCTGTCCGTCTGGATCAGGCGAACCTGGGGTGTGAACAGGATGTCCGAGTAGGCGCGCGACATGGGCGGCTCCTCAGGCGGCCAGTTGCAGGCTGACCTGGGGGAAGTCGACTTCCACGCGCGAGGCCTTGCCCAGGATGTTGGTCAGCAGGTTGAGTCCCACGTGCGTGATGATCTCGACCAACTCGGCGTCCGAGAAGCCCGCGTGGCGTGCCTCCAGCAGCTCGGCCAGCGTGACCTCGCCCTTCTTGTCGGCCAGGCTGCGCGCCAGCTTGACCGCCGCGGCGGCCTTCGGGTCATGGCTGGTGCCGGCGCGTGCGGCCTCGATCTCAGCGGTGCTCAAGCCCGTGCTGCGCCCGATCTCGGTATGAGCCGCCACGCAGTATTCGCAGCCGCTTTGCTGGGCCAGCGCCAACGCAATGCGCTCGCGGGTGTGGGCGTCCAGCAGACCATCGGCAGCCACCTGGTGTAGCCCCAGAAAGGCACGAAGCGCCACGGGCGAGTTGGCGAACACGCGCAGAAAGTTGGGCACGCGGCCCAGCTGCGACTCAATGGCTTGCAGCAAGGCGGCCTGTTCATCGTTGGCGTTGGATGTGTCGATCAGTGCGAGGCGGTTCATGGGTTCTCTCCTTGGACATCGGGTTGAAGGTCACGGGCGTCGGCCTCGTGTGCTGTCACTATGTCGGGGTGAGCGGCCGTTGAGAATGGGCGCCGGATCGAACACATCACTACAAAACCAGAAACAATGGACCGACTACAAGCCATGGAGCTGTTTCTTGCCGTTGTGGAGGACGGTGGCTTTGCCAGCGCAGCCAGGCGCATGAAGCAACCCGCGCCCGCTGTGACGCGTGCGGTGGCCGAGCTGGAGGCGCGACTCGGCGTGCGCCTGCTTCACCGCACCACGCGTGTTGTGCGCGTCACCGAAGCGGGCGCGCGCTACGCGGCAGACTGCCGGCGCCTGCTGGCCGAGATCCGCGACGCCGAAGAGGCCGCATCGGGCGTGCAAGCGGTGATCCAGGGCACGCTCACGGTCACGGCACCCATGCTGCTGGGCGCCGTCCACGTCAACCCCATCGTGCTCGAGTACCTGCGCCTGTACCCTGGCGTGGATGCACGGTGCTGGTTTGTGGACCGGGTGGTCAATCTGATCGAAGAAGGCGTCGATGTGGCCGTACGCGTGGGCGACTTGCCTGATTCAGGGCTGCATGCCGTGAGGGTCGGCCAGGTGCGACAGGTGCTGTGTGCATCGCCGGATTACCTGCGACATGCCGGCACGCCCACCACCCCGCAGGATCTGGCTCACCACACCGTGATTGCCGCGGCCATGTCGGTCGGTTCGGAGTGGCGCTTCGTCAAGGACGGCGTGGGCATGCGCCAGCCCATTCAGCCTCGCCTCACCACCACGAGTAACGATGCGGCTGTGCGCGCCATGTTGAACGGCTTCGGCATTGCGCGCATGCTGTCGTATCAGGTGGCCGAGCATGTTCAACAAGGCCGGGCCGTGATGGTGCTGCGCGATGTCGAGCCGCCGCCCTTGCCCGTGCATGTCGTCTACAGCGAAGGGCGACACGCATCTCAGAAGGTTCGCGGCTTTCTCGACCTGGCCGTCGAGCGCCTGCGGGCTGACCCCGTCCTGCAGTTACCCTAAGGCCTCTTGCTTGGCTCGCGCTCAAGCGTGCCCAGCAACACATCCCACAGCGGGAAGGTGATGTTGAAGTTGCGCGTCTGCATGAGGTCGCGCCGGTGGTGCAGCGCATGCAGCCGGTGCATCAGGCGGATGCCAGGTAGCCGGGCGATCCAGTGTTCGCGTGGCAGGTGTTCGCACACGTGCATCAGCTCGTAGCCCATGTAGCCGGCCAGCAGCGTCTGGGCAAACAGCGCGGCCACATTGGGCTGCCAACCCTTGAGCGCCCACCACAGCCCGAAGGCGCCGGCGCTGAACACCACCACCAGCCATGGCGGGAAGAGGATCACGCGCCAATCCTGCCGCGTCTCGTACACCATCTGCCCTTCGACAAAGAAGCTGTGGTGATCGCCCGTGTGGCGCTTGTAGAAGAGCTGCGCCAGGCGCCGCTTCACATGGCCGGCGTGGCGATGCACCATGTACTCGCCCCAGTTGAAAAAGACGAGTGCGAGCGGGATGGTCAGCCACTCCAGCGGGCGTACCGCCTGCAGTTGCTGGCCGAACCACCACAGCGCGCCCATGCCCCAGGCCAGCATGAAGCCGCCATGCGCCCAGGGGTTGTACCAGCGCGGGATGCCGGCGCGGTAACGCGCCCGAAAACCTTGGGTGTCGTGAAGCATGGGCCCGAGTCTAGGCAGGCCAGTAATATTTGCCAATCTGATTTTGGTGATGGGCAATATTCATGATTCAGAACTTGCGCCAGCTGAACCTGAACCTGCTCGTGGTGTTCGATGCGCTCATGCGCGAGCAGCAACTCTCGCGCGCGGCCGAGCAGCTGCACATGAGCCAGCCGGCCGTGAGCAACGCGCTGGCGCGCCTGCGCGAGCAGCTGGGCCAGCCGCTGTTCACCCGCACCGCGCGCGGCCTGGTGCCCACGCCGCAGGCCGTGGCGCTGCACGAGCCCATCCGCCAGGCCATGCACCTGCTTCAACTGGCGCTGGGCCCGCAGGCCGCTTTCGACCCGAGCCGGCCCCACACCTTCCGCCTGGCCATGAACGACTATGCCCAGGGCCACCTGCTGCCCCCACTCATGGCTCACCTCGCCCATATTGCGCCCGAGGTGAGCCTGTCGGTGACGGATGTGCCTGCCGAAGCCCTGCCCCGCGCGCTGGCCGCGGGCGAGGTCGATCTGGCCATCGACTACCTTTACTTCGACCACGACGACCTGCGCTACCAGCCCTGGATCGAGCAATCACTGCGCGTGATCGGCCGAGCCGGCCACCCAGCCTTTCGGGGCGGTCTCACGCTGGCGCGCTATGAAGCGGCCCGCCATGTGTCGGTCCAGCCCCGGGCCGGGCGCGGCTCGCCGCTCGAGATTGTGCTGGGCTCAGCCCGCGTGCGCCGGCAGGTGGGCGTGTGGGTGTCGCATTACCTGGGCATCCCGGCCATCGTGGCGCAGACGGATCTGCTCGGCGTCGTGCCCACCCCGCTGGCTGATGCGGCTGCCCGCGTGCATCGCCTGGCCGTGGCCCCCATGCCGCTGCCCATGCCTGACGTGCAGGTCAGCCTGATCTGGCATGCGCAGCAGGATCGGTCGGCGGCGTTGGGGTGGTTGAGGGGGGTGTTGGGTGCGCTCCCCCAAGAGAGGGTGCGCTGAGGCGTCAAACGCCTTGCTTCCTTGGCTAGAGTGCCGGCCATGTCCATCGCTGCAAGCGTGTGGGCCAGTATTCATTCAGCAGGGACGCGATGAACAGTCACACCACGATTGCCTCGGCCGTGAGGGGTCTTGACGTTGCCGGCGCACCAAGCGGCCTGCCGGCACCCTTGATCATCTGAGGCCTGCCCACATGCGTGTGCTGATACTGATTGCGGCTGCGGTTCTGGGCCTTGGGCTCTTGGTCTGGTGGCAGGCGCCACGGAACCTTGATATCCAGGTTCCGGAGGAGGTGCCGTATGAGGCCACCCTTACCGTCGATTTTGATCGGATCGAAGGGGATGTCGATCCCCACGCCCTGTCGCGTTGGCTAACTGCTGCTTCTGGCGATATCCGGTTGGGTTATCAATCCAGCTTGGTGGTATGGCCGTTCACTGCCGAGTTCAAGGTGCACTGGGGCAGCTACCTTCCCATTCCCACGTTGAGTATCGAGCCCACGACGTTCTGGCTGCGTGCTGATCGCGAGCATCTGACGGTGGATGGTTTGCGTTTGACCGTACGGGTTCGAGAAATCGTGGGACGGCTTCTGCATCTCAAGGCGGTGACGCTGGGCGCCGAGCTGCCATCGGCAGGGCTGGGCCTACCCGCGCAGCAGGGCCAGCTTGAAATCCACGTTCGGCCCTGGACGATCCATGACGACCAGCGCCTGGGCAACGAGGTGACAAAGCCGTTTGTCATGCGTCATGCCACCTTTGTGGCGCACGGTGTACTGAATGCGCGAGGAACCTATGCCGTTCCTGTCTGGGTCCGCGAACCTGCCCTGACCCAGGCCGACGGGGCACCCTATCGTTCCCCCCGCGTGCCTCATCGTTACGCATGGACGTTGTTGAGCATGGCAGAGCCGGGGTACTTCGACATTTCACAGCACGACCCAGACCGCATTGGGCTCGCGGTGGATGCCATGTCGGATTACCAGAGCAGGCTTGCGCGTCGGCTGGAACAGCCAGAAGGCTGTCCGTGTGATGACGGCATGTATCCTGAGGAAGAGGTCCTCCGCATCAGGGCGGCAGTGGCTGCTGCTGGCCGGCTGGTGGAGGGTGCGGCCGAGGTCAGACCTTATCCCGTCAACCCGCGTTGGGAGGCGTTTCGGATTGGCGACCTCGTAGTCAGGCAAGTGAACGGAGACCTCACTACCGCCAAGCGGCATGGCGACTGGCTGCAGAGCGTTTCGCTGTCAGCGAGTCACAGGGCGGGCGATGCTGAATCGAGCGAGCCAGAGTCAGTGGCATGCGAGGACTACATCTCTGGCCACTACCTGTTCGTCAATCAGCGCCTGGTCGGCTTCAAAGGCAAGGCCGTCAACTGTGCGGCACGTGATGGATTGGAAGATGTGGTGATCCTGTATGACGAATCAGGCCGACTGGCCTCGTTCACGGCATACGCCAGTAACCGGATATGGGACGACCCGCGTCGTGTCGGCCTCAGCCATGACCCGAACCCTTGGGTCCTGGAGCGAGTCGAGGCGGCGGCGCGCCAAGCGGCGCCCCGGCTGCTGCAAGCGATTCCCGCAAGCGGAGGATGAGGCCATGCCGTCCAAAGCCATGCAGCTGTTTCATTCTCCTCTTCGAGCGTTAGCGGCCAGCCTGCTGATCTGCCTCTTTGCCACTGAGGCCGTGTCCCAGTCGGTGAAGGGTGTGGCTACACATCAGGGCTTTCACTTCGTACACCACGACTGGGAGGTGGCCTGTGACAACACGCGTACCTGCCGCGCTGCGGGCTACCAGTCTGACGAGGCTGAGCTGCCGGTGTCGCTGCTGCTGGTGCGCGAGGCGGGCCCGGGCGCACCTGTTCAGGCTCAGCTCATGTTGGGCGACACCGAGATGGCCGATGGCGAGGTCACACCCGTATCAAGCCGCCCCGCCCCGGTGCACCTGCGGGTGAATGGCAGGCGGCTGGGTGCTTTGCCCTGGCTCGCCGCGCACAAGGTCCATGGCCTGAGCCCGGCCCAGCTGCAGGCAGTGCTTGAGGCCCTGCCCAAGGCGCGGGCGCAGATCGAGGTGCTCTATGGCGATCAGGTCTTTTCCCTGTCAGACCGTGGCGCCCATGCTGTGCCGCTCAAGATGGATGAAGCGCAGGGTCGCGTGGGCACGCCAGGGGCCCTTGTGCGCCGCGGTGCACGACCCGAGCGCGATGTCTTGCCACCCTTGCCCCCGCCCGTGGTGTATGCGGCCAGGGTGCCCATGCAGACCGCGGGCGCTGATCAAGAACGACTGCCCGGCCTGAGCAGCGAAGCCCAGGCGTTGCTTGAGCGACAGCTAACTGGGAGCGCGGCCGAGGCTCGCCCCGAATTGGACGAGCCGGAACACGAGCCCGCGTTCCGCTACTACCCGCTGGGTGGGGGCGCCTGGTTGGCCACAACGGTGTGCTGGACAGCGGCCTATAACCGGGGCGAATGCATGTGGGTGATCCGCGCGCGGCCGCCGCATCGCCCTGTGCTCGTGACCGACATGGCATTGGATTACCAAGACGGCGTCATCACGGCCAGCCACAAGGGCCGGGGCGTCGGTGACTGCTGGAGCCATGAGGACTGGACGTGGGATGGTCGCGCCTTCGTTCAGACCCGCATATCGTCGACAGGCATGTGCAAAGTGGTGGCTGCGGGGGGCACGTGGGACCTACCCACTCTGGTGACTCGGACTGTTCGGCCGTGATCGTCCGCTAATCCCATTCATCGCGGCCCCATTCGCAGGCTTTCGCGCAACAAAAGCCCGGGCTTAACGCTCCGCGTGCGGATTTCCGTTACGCTTTGATGCATCAGGCTCAGCCTCGTCAGAAGGACGTGGCCTGATGCAAGGGAGCAGTTGCGTTGATCGTCTACCAGGCCAGCAAGCGCCAGTTCATCCACGACACGTTTCACGACGACATCGAGTTCGTGCTGTCGCAGCAATACCTGCGCACCACGGGCCGGCAGCCTGCGCCCGCCGAGTTCAAGGCCTGGCAGAACTCGCTGTTCGAAGTGGGCGAGGTGCTGAAAGACGACGCCATCCCTGACGACATGGGCGTGGCGCTGGAATACACCGTGCCGCAAACCTCCAAGCGCATCGACGTGCTGCTGACGGGGGAAGACGAGGCCGGCACGCCCAAGCTGGTCATCATCGAGCTCAAGCAGTGGTCTGAGGCCCGCTTCAGCGAGAAGGACGGCATCATCTGGGCCCGCCGCGGCGGCAAGGCTGGCGAGACCGAAGGCCCCCACCCCAGCTACCAGGCCTGGTCGTATGCCGCGTTGCTGAACGACTTCAACACCGCCGTCTACGAAGGTGGCGTGGCCCTGCAGCCCTGCGCCTACTTGCACAACTACCCCCGGCGCGACGGCGTCATCGACCACCCGGCCTACGCCACCCACCTGCAGCGCGCGCCGCTCTTTTTGAAGAAAGAGGCCGACCAGCTCAAGGCCTTCATCCGGCAGCACGTGCCCCATGGCGACAAGCGCCAACTGCTGTACCTGATCGAGCACGGCAAGATCAGGCCCTCGAAGATGCTGGCCGACAGTGTGGCCGGCCTGCTGCAGGGCAAGCAGGAGTTCGTGCTGGTGGACGACCAGAAGCTGGTGTTCGAGACCGCGCTACTGGCCGATGCCAAGGCGCAAAAGCAAACCCGCAAGCAAGTGGTGATCGTGCAAGGCGGCCCGGGCACCGGCAAAACCGTGGTGGCCGTGAACCTGCTGGCCGCGCTGCTGCAACGCCAGCGCAACGCGCGCTACGTGTCCAAAAACGCCGCGCCGCGCAGCGTGTACGCGGCCAAGCTCACGGGCACTTTCAAGAAGACGCACATCCACAACCTGTTCAGTGGCTCGGGCGGGTTTGTGGGCTGCGAGGCCGACACCTTCGACACCCTGCTGGTGGATGAAGCCCACCGCCTGAACGAAAAGTCGGGCCTGTACGGCAACCTGGGCGAACACCAGGTGAAAGAGGTGATCAACGCCGCCCGCTGCACCGTGTTTTTTGTGGACGACGACCAGCGCGTGACCCTGGCCGACGTGGGCCACAGCGACGAGCTGCGCCACTGGGCGCGCCAACTGGGCGCCGAGGTGACCGAGCTGACGCTGGCCTCGCAGTTCAGGTGCAATGGCAGCGATGGCTACCTGGCCTGGTTGGACGACCTGCTGGGCATTCGCCCCACCGCCAACACCGAACTGGACGCACGCGACTACGACTTCAAGGTGCTGAACAGCCCCACCGAGCTGCACGCCCTGATCGAAGAGAAGAACCGCGCCAGCAACAAGGCCCGCGTGGTGGCCGGCTACTGCTGGGGCTGGCCCAGCAAAAAAGACCCGAATGCCTTTGACATCGTGATGCCCGAGCACGGCTACCGCCGCCAGTGGAACCTCACGCAAGACGGCAGCCTGTGGATCATGGCAGACGAGTCGGTGGCTCAGGTGGGTTGCATCCACACCTGCCAGGGCCTGGAGGTGGACCACGTGGGCGTGATCATCGGCCCCGACCTGGTCTACCGCGACGGCCGCATCCAGACCGACCCGAAGGCCCGCGCCAAGTCAGATAAGAGCATCAAGGGCCTGGGCGCCCTGATGAAGCGCAACCCCAGCGAGGCCCAGGCCCTGGCCGACCGCATCATCAAGAACACCTACCGCACCCTGATGACGCGCGGCATGAAGGGCTGCTACGTGTACTGCTGCGACCCGGCCTTGGCGGAGTACCTGCGTGCGCGACTGGGCCAGCGGGCTGACCCGGTGGCTGTGGCCGCTGAAGCGCCCGCAGCCCCGCCGCCCAGCGCCAAAGTGCTGCCGCTGCGCCGCGTGAGCCAGGCCGAGCGGGCCCAAGGCGTGCCCGCCGTGCCGGTGGTGAGCCTGAAGTTTGCAGCCGGCACCTTCAGCGAGCCGCAAGCCCTGGAAGACGGCGCCAACGAATGGGTAGAACTGCCCGAGTGGGTGAAGCCCCAGCCCGGCCTGTTTGTGGCCCAGGTGGTGGGCGAATCCATGAACAAGCGCATTCCCAACGGGGCGTGGTGCCTGTTCAGGGCCAACCCCCAAGGCACGCGCCACGGCAAGATCGTGGTGGTGCAGCACCGCAGCATCAGCGACCCAGAGACGGGCGGCAGCTACACCATCAAGCGGTATCGCAGCGAGAAGGTGATGGATGAGGACGGTGGCTGGCGGCACGAGCGGATTGAGTTGGTGCCGGAGAGTGATGGGGCGGGATTTGAGGTGATGACGGTGAATCCGCAGGACGCCGAGGGGTTGGCGGTGATTGCTGAGTGGTTGATGGTGGTGGAGTGACGATGGCAGTGAACTTGAACACCTTGAGTCGTTGGGCTGTTGAGGCGGCTCTCGACGAGTTCGTGCGTATTGGGCGTGATGCTTTTCTCCGCAAATACCACTTCGGTCAGGCCCGCGACTACTTTGTGCAGCATCCAGGTACTGGTGAGGCATGTGATTCCAAAGCAGTCCTTGGTGCTGCGTACGGACTGCAGTTTCCTGAAAAGGGTGCTCTTCGTCCCCAAGATTTTTCTGGTGGTCAAGCGACGGTCGTCAGGGCACTGAAAGCGCTCGGGTTCGACCTGATCGATGCGGAGGTCGACACGACTTCGAACAAAGAGCGCGCTTGGACCCGACATGAGAACGAATTGATCGTTGCTGACTATCTGGAGATGCTGCTCAAAGAACTCGCCGGCCAGAAGTACAACAAAGCGGAGCGCGCGAGGAGCTTGATCCCCTTGCTCAATAATCGCAGCAAGGGCTCGATTGAATTCAAGCGATCCAACATCAGCGCGGTCTTGATTGAGTTGGGCTTTCCATCGCTGCATGGCTACAAGCCCCGATCCAATTTCCAAAGAGATGGCTTGGTAGAAGTGGTGTCAGAGCAAGTTGCTCACATGGCTGTCCTGGATAAGGCTGCAGCGCTGGCCGTGGATCGACCTGCAGACATCCCCGAATCCATCGATTTCGCGAAGCTGGCTGCTCAGGCTCCGTTGAGGCAGCACAGGGCAGAGGAGGCGAGACCGGCTTATGCAAGACGTACTGTCAAGCGTGATTACTTTGAACGCGAGAGCCGTAATCGATCGTTAGGCAAAGCGGGTGAGTTGTTCATCGTGCAGTACGAACAGTGGCGCCTAGAGCGGATTGGCTTTGGCCAACTCGCCAATCAGGTCGAGCATGTGGCTGACACCCAAGGGGATGGTCTGGGCTATGACGTTCTGTCTTTCGAAACCGATGGCAGGCCTCGCTACATTGAGGTGAAGACCACGGCACATGATGCGTTGACGCCGTTCTTTGTCAGCTCAAACGAAGTTGATTTCGCGCGGGAGCAGGCTCATCAGTTTCACCTGTACCGGCTGTATCACTTCCGAACGGACCCCAAGTTCTTTGAGCTGAAGGGGGCGATTGAGCAGCATTGCCACCTGGACCCAGCAACGTTCAAAGCGACTTTTTAGTGGCGACGTGCTGTCATTAAGAAACATAGGAGGAGTGCATGGCGCGTAGGAGTAGAAAGTCCGCAGCAGAGGGGTTGGTCGAACTCTCGTCGCTTTTTCCTTGGTGGGGCGGTGTTATCGGAGCCCTGGTTGCGTACTTGGTGTTTGCGGCAATAGCTGGTCAGCCGAGTGCTCCAACCTCAGGAACGCCACAGCAGATCAGCAGCGCCAATTTTTGGCTCTGTTATCCGTACGGTTGCCACTGTGGCGCAGTATGTGGTGCCATTCCTGCTGCTGCTCGGGGCAATCATTTCATATGTGCGGCAGCGAAAAGGGGCTAGCTTGATGGGTGCCGCCACGGGGGCTTCTGCGGCGCAGCGAATCTCTGGAATGAGCTGGCGTGAGTTTGAGCTGTTGATCGCTGAGGCGTTCCGACGCAAGGGCTTCACAGTCCGTGATCAAGGCGGTCAGGGGCCTGATGGTGGTATCGATCTTGTTCTGCTGAAGGGCAATGAGCGTTTCCTGGTTCAGTGCAAACAATGGCGTGCGCTGAAGGTAGGCGTCACCGTAGTCAGGGAACTGTTTGGCGTCATGTCTGCGGAAGGTGCTACTGGCGGTTTCGTGGTCACCAGTGGTGCTTTCACTGAAGATGCCAAGGAGTTTGCCAAAGGGCGAAGCATCAAATTGATTGATGGCCCAGTACTTAGGCAACTTCTCGATCAAGTTCAGGATTCCAAAGCGACTTCTGCAAGCAACAACAAGGTCGATGCCAAGCCACTGGCGGTGCCCGTGTGCCCAAAATGTGGATCAAACATGATTGTTCGGGAGGCTCGAAAAGGCCCCTCGTCCGGTAACAAGTTTTTGGGCTGTTCCCGATTTCCGGGATGCAAAGGAACACTGCCACTTTGACTGGCCCGGCGTCGCGCCTAGGCTAGTGAGCGACCAGGCTTCTTGAAGACCTGCCCCTCATGCCACTTCAAGAACTCTGCCTTGGGGTAGTAGTCCTTGCTTTGCGGCAAGATGATCCCCGCCCCATGAAAGCCCATCAGCATGTGGCGTGAGGCCTCGCCTGCCACGGCATGCTGGCTGAAGACCAGACTGTAGGTGTCGGGCAGGATGGTGAAGGCGCCCAGGTCGAACACCTTGTGATGCAGGGCACACAGGGCCAGTCCATTGGCCTCGATGTCGGGTCCCTTGGCCTGGAACCACTTGATGTGCGCGGCCTCCAGGCCAGCGGTGACGTTGCCAATGCGCAGGTCGAAGCCGCACACGCAGCAGCGGTATTCGTAAGCGCGCAGCACGCGCTCACGAAAGCGTGGGTCGCGTCGGGCTTGGGTGCGGGTGGTGGTGCCGGCGGCAGGGTTGTCGTCGTCGGTGGGGGTGCTGAGGTCCAGCCCCAGAGCGCCCAGGATGTCGCCGTGCAGCGTTTCCGGAAAGTGCGCGTCCAGCAGTTGATGCGCCAGTTGAGCCCGCAGGGCGGGGTCATGACGCAAGGCGGCATCCACCTCGGGCGAGAATCCGCCCGCTACCTGCCCTTGTCGCAACTCGCCTAGGTTGGGTGTGGCGCCCGCTGGGCGGTTGAGCAGGCTGGCCGGGCCGTCCAGTTGCCACAGGCCATCGGTGGCCAGGTGCCAGAAGGGGTAGTGGCGCGAGCTGGGCGCACTGCTGGGGCCAAACTCGGCGAGCAGTTGCTTGAAGGGCGCGTCGATCTCGTCAAAGCGCACCATGCGCGGGGCACCCTGCGCGATGCGGGCCAGCGCCATCAGGATCAGCAAGGGCTTGTGCACGGCGCGTTGTTCGCCACGCTGGAAGACGCGGATGCGGTCAAAGGCCTTGAGGACGTCCTGGCTGGAAAGCGGCATGGTCAGGGTGGGCGGCGTTGCACCAGCATATTCAACCACGCCTGCCCTTCTTCCGGCCGCTGGTCGGTCGTCACCCAGGTGCTGATCTGCGCCACATCGGGCAGCCCGCTCAGCCAGTGCGTCACGCGGGCCTCGGTGGCGTCGGTGAAGGGGCGGCCCAGGGTGTCCACGCGTTCGCTGCGCTGAGCATCGTCGCCCAGCTTATAGCTGGCATAGGCCACGCCGTCCGGCGCCAGCAAGGCCCATAGCGCTTGCCATGCAAGGGCTTGGTCAGCTTCGGGCAGGTGCAGCAGGCTGGCGCAGGCCCAGATGCCATCAAACCGGGTGTCGGGCGGCAGGCCCAGGCTGCTGGGCCCCTTCAGGTGTAGCACGTTGGCCGTGGCCACGGGCAGGCCGGTGTGCTGCGCCGCCAGTTGGGCCAGCTCGGGGCTGGCATCAAAGGCCGTAACTTGGTAGCCGCGTTGCGCAAAGGCCAGTGCATCGCGGCCCGAGCCACAGCCGACGTCCAGCACGCGCCCGCCCGCTGGCAGCAGCGGCAAGAAGCGCGCGTACAGCGGGGCCATGTCCACATCGCGGGTGGCAGTGGCGTAGGCCTGGGCGTGGTGGCGGTAGTGCTGAATGTCGATCACATCGCTGGAAAGACCATGTCGTGTCGCGAACGCAGCGCCGAGATCTGTCAATCGCATCGAGCGCCTGGACGATGGCGCGATGCTGGTGCCGCACAAGCTGGCCCCCGAGCCCACGCTGCTGCAGCAAGCCTTGTTTGCCCTCAAGCACGAGGGCGTGAGGTTGGATTTGCTGGTGAGCGCCCTAAGCCCTCCTGTTTGACCCTGAGCAGTACTTTGTGGGGCCCGCGCAGCGAGATGCCCGCTGGCGCATCGAGTTCAACGGCCTCGGTGACCTGCATTTCTGCCCCGTGGTGTGCAAGACCCCGGCGCTGATGGCGCTCATCGAAAAGGACATCCTGGGTCAGGCCCAAGCCTTTGCCGAATCGGTTGGCGAGGCCATGCTGGAGCGGGCCCTGAATTGGGCCTACCTGAGCGAAACCGAAGGCTCTTTTGCCATTGAAGGCGAGGCCCCACCGCAGACAAGGCCGAGCGGTTCGCGGCCCTGCTGCGCCGAGCCCACGAGCAGCGCCCGCTCACCGAGGAGTGGCTGGTGGAGTTGCAGAACGCCGCCATCTCCAACCCCTTTGACAAGGCAGTTCAATTCCGCACCGAGCAGAACCGTCTGCAAAGGGATGTGCCCGGCGCCGCAGGCGTCACCTACGTGCCCCCCAGCCCGGGCTGGCCGTGGCGCTGATGAATGGGCTGATGCGCTTGACCAACCAACGCGTGGCCGAGTTGGGCCCGCTGGTGCACGCGGCGGTGGTGTCGTTCGCCTTCGTGTTCATCCACCCGTTCATGGACGGCAATGGGCGCCTGTCTCGTTACCTGATCCACCACTGCCTGGGGCAGTCGGGCCGTTTGCCCCCGCAGTTCTTGCTGCCCATTTCGGTGGCGATGAAGAAGCACGAGGCCGACTACCTGCGCGCGCTCACCACCTTCAGCAAGCCCGCCCGCCAGCTATGCCAGGTGACCTGGGGGGGCGATGAGCATTACACCTACGAGTGGGCGCCGGAAGCAGACACCTGGTTCCGCTGCATGGACCTGCGCGGCAGCGACTTGGCGAACCTGATCGTGACGATCTTTCAGAATGGCGGCACCTTGTCCAACAATCGGCGAAAGCGATATGCCGAGCGGGTGCAAGACCATGTGTTGGATGCGATCGAAGAGGCGGTCAGTCGTGCGATGCAAGGCCAGCCATTGAGTGAGGACGGCGAAGACTGAGGCGGGCCTTGCGTGGCCGCCTCAGCCCGAATACCGCCAGCGCACCCATCAAGGTTGCAGAGGGCTCGGGCACGGCCGTCACGACACTGACGCTCAGAATCTGCTGCACATCGGTCGCGCCGCCGGTGGCCCCAAGTTCTCTCCCTTTCATGCCCGAATCCGCGGCCGTGTCCGAGCGCGCGGGGGCGCCTCCGGGGGGCGCCGCCTGCTTCGATCTATCAGGTCGGCGTCATTGCTGCTGATAGAACTCGATGGCGTTGATGGGCACCGACACCGAGCTGGGCACGCTGGCGTCCGGCTTGACCGTGATCTCGATTACCCCGTTGGCTTGAGGCTGGACGTCGCTGAACTTGGCGAACCTGAAGATGTTGCCGTGGGTGGCCAACTTGGCCGACTTGACGACGCCGCCCGCTCCCTTGAGGTCGTACTGGGCAATGCGCAGGTTCTCGCCCGACTCCATCGAACCAAAGATTTTGAAGAAGTAGCGTGCGGCCGGGTTGAGCCCGCGGATCTCGATCTTGCCTTGCTGGGCCTGCTTGGAGAGGAAGCCATCGGCCATCGCCATCAGGGGCATTTCGTCGAGGCCGCCGCCGTAGGCGTGGAGCACCTGGGCGGTGTAGGGTGCCTTGCCGTCGTGCGCAAACAGGCCGGTGGCAGTGCGCGCCGCGAAGGGCTGGGTGATGGCCAGCTGGAAGCGGGACTTCACGCCGGCCTGGTCGATCAGGTCGACTGCGGCGCCTGCTTCGCGGTTGGTGATGTTGTTCCAGTTCCGATCGGCGGGAGTCTTCAGGTTGTAGCTCTTGGTGTAGGCGGCCGTGGTGATGGTGGTCGAGTTGGTGGGCGACACCTTGTAGTTCCAGCCGTAGCTGGGGTCTTCGCCGAAGTCGATGCCGATCTTGGTGGCGTTGGCTGCCAGGGCGGGCTCTGCCGAGGTGCTCAGGCGTTCTCCAAAACCGGCCAGCTTGGCGGCGCCGGCGGCCACGGCGCTGGCGTTGTCGCGCAGCTTGGCCGAGGTGGAGCTGGTGCCTGCATCACCGTAGGCGATGGCTCGGTTGATGCCGCTCGCAGGCGACAGCGTCGACAGGATGGGCAGGCTCAGGCACTTGGCGAATCGGTCCTTTAGCGTGATGGGGTCGGTGACGACGGTCTCCGAGCAGGCGACATAGCCCATCAGATCGTTGTAGCCATCGAAGTAGTCGGCACTGGCGCGGTTGCCGATCGGGTATCTGGGGTTGGCGTAGCCCCAGCCGCTGATCTTGTTCACGCCGGCACCATTGACGGTGACGCGGACCTGATGCGGTGTGCCGGCGACCACGTCCTGGCTAGCGTTGATGAGGCCTGATCCGACGACGCGGACCTTGTCATGGTTGGCGCCGAACAGGTGGCTGACTTCGTGGGCGAAGGTGAAGCTCGGGGCGGTGGCAACGTCGGCCATCAGCGTGGCAAAGCCTTCGTCAGGGTTGTCAACGCCAATGCCCGCAGCCAGACCTGCCGAGGCCCGCAGGCTCTTTCCGTCGAACATGGCGTTGTTATAGGTGCCGTTCGTGAGCAGGACGACGATGTCGCCTTGCACGGCCGCACGGCGGGTGTGGACCACGTTGAGCAGTTCCGCATTCGTGCCGGCATCCTGGCGGTTGCGCAGGCCCGCCAGTTCGGGGGCGATGCGCAGGCCCTGGTCGTTGATGAGGGTGGAGACCATGGTCTCGGGGTGGCTGACGGTGGTGGCGGCCACGCCCTCCTTGTAGCCCGTGATCAGCACCTGGTCTGCCAACACCAGGTTGATGTTGTTGATGCCGCTGTCTTTGTAGACCTTGTTGGTCTCGGCGATGGCGATATTGATCAGGTTGTCGATGTGGTTCGTGGAGCGGCCCAGGGTCGGGTCGAGCTCGCACACGTGCTGCATGTAGGTGAGTGTGCGGATGGTGCTCAGCCGGGCGGCCGTGGCGGGGTCGGCGAGTAGTTGGGGGCAGCTGACCTTCTGTTGTTCCGCCCAGGCTTTGGCGTCGTCTGTGTAGGCCACGACCACCGAGACCGTGTTGACGGTCTGCGCGTGGGCGATGAGGGGGCTGGTGAGTGTGGCGGCCATGGCCCAGGCCACGGCGGTCAAGCGAGTTTTCATGGGATGTGCACCTCTCGGCATTGCGTCGTTGGATGGAGACAGCCGATGCTAGGAGAGGCGTCCTCCGATGGTTATCTATCGGAGGAGGTATTTCAGTGGGTGGGCATGGGGTTGCCGTTGAGGCTCAGCAGGTTCATTTTCGAGAGGGCCTGCACCCGGCCGTTGACTTCGAGCTTGCGGTAAATGTTGCGCAAGTGCGTCTTGACTGTGCCGGGGGAGATGTTGGCCAGCCGGGCGATTTCCTTGTCGGAGTAACCATCGCGCACGTACCAGAGGATGCCCACCTCCCGCCGACTCAAATTGTTGCCAATGTCAATGCTGGTTTCAATTGAGGGCTGGGGCGTGGCGATCGGTGCAGCGGCGCCGACGTCGCGCGGCGATTGTTCGACCATGGCTGCGAGCAACTCTTGGCAGAACGCGCCATAGAGCGGGTGATCTTTGGCGATGTCGAGCACTGGGGCCAGGTCCCGTCCTTGATCCAGTAGCAAGCGCCGGTAGCCTTCGCCCGAGACCAGCTCGAAGGCGCAGATCAATTGCGATCTGGCGCAGGCCAGATCATTCAGCCCATGCAGGGCGATGGCAGACCAGGTGAGCGCCAGCGCGTGGGTCACGGTGTGGCCATGGGTGGCCGCGTGTTCGACGAGGCGGGCGGCACGGATCGCAGCCTCCTCGGGCCGCTGAAGCAGCACGAGGATGCGGATGGCAATCAGCTCGTCGCGTTCGTCGATGAAGCTCAGAGGCTCTTCGCTGGAGCGGGCGTGTTTCACCAGCCATTGTCTGCACGCTGGGGCATCGCGCCGCAGCCACGCGGCCTCTGCGCGCAAGGCCGCCATGGAGCCGGAGGCAAACACGCTTTTGAAGTGCATCCGTTGTTGCACATCTTCGATCTGTTGAATCAGCCCCAGCGCCTGCTCGGCCTGGCCTTGGCTGATCGACAGCGTGTAGCCCCGGATCAGGATGATCAGGTGCTGCAGGGCCTCGCACTTCTCCAGTTGACGAAACCTGCGGAGTTCGGCCAAGGCGCCCTCGGCCTGGGCGAAGTCGCCTTGTTCGCGAAAAAGGTCGACCAGCCCGATCCAGCGCCAGGAGCCGAGCCGACTGCCGGCGTCCCATCCGCGTGATGCGAGTTCACTTTCGACTCGGCGTGCAACTTGCCAGGCTTTCTGCAATTCACCTTGCTGGTAGAGCACCTCGCTCAGGTAGCCGCATGATTGCGCCGCACCATAGAGGTTCTCATCGACCAGGGCCCAGTGGACCGCTTGTTCCAGCAAAGAGGCTGCGCGGGCCAGCTCGCCCTGGAGGTAGGCGTAGGCGCCCAGGGTCAGGAACGAGCGCCACCGCAGCGGGGAGTCGGAGCTTTCGGCCGCTTCCAGCGCTGCCTGGGAAAAGGCCAGCGTTTTCAGCCACTGCCCCTTGAGCCGGGCGACGATCGCCTTGAGCGTCATCACCTCGCATGTGAGGGATTCGGTCGGCGTGCTGCCCGTTTCGCCTTGTTCGATCAGGTCGCTTGCGCGATCAAGCCAGGTCTCGCCGTGGGTGAACTTCTCGGTGTCTGACGCCACCCAAAACCGCAGACACAGCAGCGCGGGGTCTTTCTGCCATTCGTGATGGGGCACCTCCCCCAGCAGGCGCCTCACGCTCTCGCCATGCCCTTGCCGGATCCAGCGTGAGCCAACGGTGGCCAGCAGCCGACAGGCCTGAGCCCATTGCCTGGCGAGTACATGCTGCTCCAGGGCCTCGGCCATGTGGTGGGTGAACTCGAACCAGGCGGCGGCATGGGCGCGCAGACCCAACAGGGTGTCGGGCGGTGGGGCCTGAACCTGCAGGATGAGTTCCTTGAACAGGTCGTGGTATCGAAGCCACTGCTGCTGACCGTCGGGCGCGACGACGAACAGGTTGCGCGAGATCAGCTCCGGAATCCACTGTTCGGCCTGCCCTTCCCCTAGGAGATGGTTCACCAGCGCAGGGCAGAACCTTGGCAGGAACGCCGTGTGGCCGAGGAAGTGCCTCAGTCCCTCGGGCAGTTCGGCCATCACTTCGGTGAAGAGGACTTCGTGAATGTCCTGCTCTGCTGCGCTGCTCGGCGTGTCGTTCGAGCAGGTCAGTCCCGAAAGGCTGTAGAGGCGCAGGGCAGCGGCCCAGCCTTCGCAGCGGGCATGGATGGCGGCAAAGTCCCGGGCCAGAGAAGCCGGCTCGGCACGCGCGAGGAACTCGATGCTCTCAGCTTCGGTGAAGCGCAGGTCGTGGGCAGTGATCTCGGTGGCGAATCCCTTGCTCTTGCGCTGAGCCAACTTCAGCGCAGGCAAGTGGCGACTGGTCACGATGAGCCGCCAGTGGGCTGGGAGGTGGTCGATGAAGAAGTTGATCGACTTCAACAGCTCGTGCGAAGACACGTGATGGAAGTCGTCCCAGGTCAGCTGCAGCGGGCTGGGGCGCTCGGGGTCCAGCTCGTTGAGGTCGTTGAGCAAACAAGCCAGGGCGTCCCAGACGCCGGTGTCGGACTCACGCAGGAGGACCTCGCTGCGCTTGCCAAGCGAGGGGTGGGCCACCCGCAGCGCGGCAACCACGGCCAGCCAGAAGCGCTGGGGGTGGTTGTCGAACGGGTCAATGGACAACCAGCCGCCGAGCGCGGCGTCCCGGATGATTTGCAGTGCGAGTGTCGTCTTGCCGAATCCAGTCGGTGCGTGGATCACGGTCAGGGCTATCTGCCTCGCTGGGATCAAGCGGGCACGCAGGCACGTTGCGGTCACCGTGTCAGGGGGGTGGAGTTTGGTGTGGACGAGGTTCATGCGCAGGCCCTCGGCATGGTGAGCCGACTCTTCCGATTATCTGGAGTCCGTGTGGCCTGAACCATGGGCAGACACTTGAGTGCGGGGGTGCGCTCGTCAGCTTGGCGCCGCGGCGCGATACGCTCGGCGTCCATCGCCTGTCGGCAGCCACAGCCCTGTGTGCTTTTCTCCTCGTACGTTAGGCAGCATTCTTGCCGCCGTGTTCGCCACCCTTTGCGCCAGCGGGCCCTGCCCCCACACGCTGCCGGGGTCTCGTTCGGCCACCTAGACTGGGAGCTGGCCTGCGACAACACGCGCACCTGCCGGGCCGCCGGCTACCAGCCCGAGGAAGCCGGGCTGGCGGTGTCGCTCTTGCTCACGCGGGCGGCGGGGCCGGGCACGCCGGTGCAGGCGCGCCTCACGCTGGGTGATTACGGTCGGCTGGGCACCCCCACGGCCCTGGCCCGCCCCGGCACCCAGCCCGAAAGCCACCTTGCCGCCCTTGCCCTCCCCGGTGGTCAGGGCCGCCAAGGTGCCGCCCGCGGCTGCGCCCAGCGCCAGGCTCCAGGCCGCCGTGCGCGCCGAGCTGAAAAAGAAGGAGGATGCGGACGAGGAGTTCCGAATCGACAGCGAAGAGGGGCAACTGAGCTTCCAGCCCCTGGAGGGCGGCCACTGGCTGGTCAGCAAGCTCCGCTGGCGCGGGGTCTACAACGCGGGTTCGTGCGCGAGGGTGGTCAACGAGCGCAAGCCGGGCCAGTTTGAGCCGGTCACGGATTCGACCAGCGACAGCAGCTCGGGGCAGTGCAAGCTCGTCACCCCGGGTGGCGCCTGGGACTTGCCCACGCGGGTCACCGACGTGGTCAAGCCCTGAGGGGGCTACCCAGCAAGCGCCTGCGGGTGCGTTCGATGTTGGCCCGCAGCGCGTAGAGCTCGTCGGCGTGGGCCAGCGGCACCGTGGTCTGGCTGGCCACGCGGTCGAGTTCGTCGAGCTCGTCGAGCAGCTCGGAGGGCGTGCCTTCGCCGTCTTCCATGCGCTCTTCGACCTCGCGCAACCGCGCATACCAGCGGAACACGCGTTGCCGCACACGGTAGGTGTACAGCGGCGGCACGATGCGCGACAGCGGCAGCAGCAACACGATGAGGCCGCCAATGACCAGCCACATGCGCTCGAGCAGGTTGCTGGCCCAGAAGGGCAGGTAGCGCTGCCAGAAAGGCGGATTGCCGTTGATGGCCCGATCGCCCTCGGGGCTCACGGGCAGCTCGCTGGTGCGGGTGTTGGGGAAGTCACGCGCGCCGTTGAACCAGCCGGCGCCGCCGTGAATCTGCTGGGCCACCTGGGCGAAGCGCTGGCGCAGCGCGGGGTGGGTGTCTTCGCGCGTGAGCAGCGCGGTGGTGGCGGCCAGCAGGCCGACATCCTGCGGCGGCAGATCGGTGGCCAGATCGACCATGCCGCGCGGCAGCGAGACTGTCTGCAGGAACGGGAAGCGGCGCGACAGCGCATCGGCCTGGGGCAGGTCGGCCAGCGCGATGCCCGGGGCCTGAAGCAGGCGCAGCACGACGGCCGACTCGGGCGCCGACACCACCACGAGGGCATCGATCTGGCCAGCCAGCAGTGCCTCGGCCGCCGCCTCGGGCGGGAACTCGCTCAGGCGGAGCTCATCGGTTGTCAGGCCATTGGCCCACAACAGGCGGCGCACGAGGTCGGGCACGCCGCTGCCCGGCTGGTCGATGCTGACGCGCAGGCCGCGCAACTGCGTCAGCGCATTGATCGCGGCAAGGGGGGCGTGGCCGCCTGCGGCCGGGGCCCGCGACGTGGCCACGGCGGCGGGCCGGTAGAACAGCCACAGTGGCTCGTAGAACAAGGCGCCCAGCGAGGTGATGCCCTGCGCCGCATCGTCCGACGCACCATCGCTGCCGCCGCGCACAAAGGCGAGGTCGGCACGGCCCTCACGCAGGGCCTGGAGGTTGCCCTCTGTGCCATCGGTGGGCAGCAGGCGCACCTGGATGCCATCTTGCGCCAGCGCCTCGGCATAGCGTTGGCCAAACGCCGCGTAGGCGCTGCCGGCCGGCCCGGTGGCGAGGGTGACGCTGCGCGGCGGCTGGGGATCGAGCCACCAGTAGGCGGCGACCAGCAGGCCGATGGCCAGCAACAGCACGGGGCCGACCGAGGCAAGCATGTCGCGCAACGAGAGCGCGCTGTGCACCACGGTGCGACGGATCTGGCGTGTGACGGAGGGGCGGTGGGCCGCCATGGGGCGTTGCTCTCAGGTGTGGTCGCAGGTGCCCGGATTGTAGGCAGGCGGCCTGGGCCTGGGCTGGGACGGAGGCTCAGGCTGGCGCGAGCGAGTCGAGCCAGCGACCGAGCCGCGTCAGGCCCTCGCTGAGGTCCTCGCGCGACGCGGCGTACGACAGCCGCACGTGACGCCCGGCGCCGTGCACGCCGAAGTCATGGCCGGGCGTGAGCGCCACATGGGCTTCTTGCAGCGCACGCTGGCAGAAGGCCATGGCATCCAGTCCGGTGCGGCTCACATCGATGTAGGCGTAGAAGGCACCGTCGGGTAGGACGGGCACCGGCAAACCCACGTCGCGCAGGCCGGCGAGCACGAGCGCCCGCCGCGTGGCGAACTCGGCGCGCCGCGCCTCGCACACGGACAGCGACTCGGGCGTGAAGCAGACCAGTGCGGCCAGCTGCGCGGGCGTGGGCGCGCAGATGTAGTAGTTCTGCGCCAGCCGCTCCATGGCGGGCACCATGGCCTCGGGCACTACGGCCCATCCAAGCCGCCAGCCCGTCATGCCGAAGTACTTCGAGAAGCTGTTGATGACGCAGGCTTCGTCGTCGTGTGCGAGCACGGTGGGCGCTGTGCGCCCCTGCGCATCGGCATCCGCCAGGTTGAGGTAGATCTCGTCGATGATGCGCCAGGCGCCATGCGCACGCGCCCAGTCGCAGATGGCCGCCAGTTCGGCGGGTGGCACCGAGGTGCCCGTCGGGTTGGAGGGCGTGGCGATCATGAGCCCGCGCGTGCGCGCCGACCAGTGGCGCTGAACGGCTGCCAGATCCAGCTGGAAGCGGCTGGCTGCATCGGTGGGCACCAGGCGCACCTCTGCGCCAAAGCCGCTCAGGAAGCGCCTGTTACAGGGGTAGGACGGATCGCCGACCAGCACCTCGTCGCCCGGGTCGACCAGCGCCGCCGTGAGCAGCAACAGCGCAGCCGAGGCACCGGCGGTCACGACGATGCGCTCGGGCGCCAGCTGGACGCCATGCTGTTGCGCGTAGAAACCGGTGATCGCCTCGCGCAGCGCGGGCAGTCCCAGCGCGCCCGTGTAAGGCAGCGCGGCCTCGCGGGCCACGCGCGCCAGCGCCTCGCGTACGGCGGGCGGCGCCCCGAAATCGGGCTCGCCCAGGTTGAGGCGGATCACCCGGTGGCCGGCGGCCTCGAGCGCCGCGGCGTGCTTGCCGAACTCCATGGCCAGAAAGGGCGGGATGGCTTGTGCGCGTTGCGAGAGCTTCATGGCCGGGCAGTGTAGGCCAGCCCCGGCACAGCGGTATGCTGCCTGTCGACGCGTGACGAGGAGCCCCGATGATTGGTGCACAAGCCCTGATGAAGACGCTGGCCGACGCGGGCGTGACCGTGTGCTTCTGCAACCCGGGCACGTCCGAGATGCACTTCGTGGCCGCGCTGGATGCCGAGCCGCGCATGCGCGCGGTGCTGACCCTGTTTGAAGGCGTGGCCACGGGAGCAGCCGATGGCTATGCCCGCATGGCCGGCAAGCCTGCCGCCACGCTGTTGCATCTGGGCTGCGGCCTGGGCAATGGCCTGGCCAACCTGCACAACGCGCGCAAGGGCCGGGTGCCGGTGATCAACATCGTGGGCGACCACGCGACCTATCACGTCAAGTACGACGCGCAGCTGCAATCCGACATCGAGACCGTGGCACGCAATGTGTCGACCTGGGTGCGCACATCGGCATCAACGGCCGATTTGGGCGCCGATGCAGCCGAGGCCATTGGCGTTGCGATGGGCACGCCGGCCCAGGTCGCGACCCTCATCCTGCCGGCCGATGTGTCGTGGGGCGAAGGCGGTGTGCCCGCCACCGTGCCCGAGGTGGTGCCACCACCCGTTGCAGACGACGCGGTGGTGGACGCCATGGCGCAGGCCATCCGATCAGGCGAGCCGGCGGCCATGCTGCTGGGCGCGCGGGCGCTGCGCGAGCCGGCGCTGTTGGCGGCCTCGCGCGTGGCGCAGAAGTCGGGCGTCAAGCTGTTTGCCGAGGTGTTTCCGACGCGCATCGAGCGCGGGGCCGGGTTGCCCCATGTCGAGCGGATTGCCTATCTCGCCGAACTTGCTGGCGTGCAGCTGCAGGGGTTGAAGCACCTCATCCTTGTGGACGCGAAGTCGCCTGTGTCCTTCTTTGCTTACCCTGGCAAGGCCAGCGACCTGGTGCCCAAGGGCTGTCGCGTGCATGTGCTGGCGTCACTCGGTCAGGACGCCTTGGGCGGCCTGATCCGCTTGGCGAGCAAGCTGGATGCCGATACTGTGTTGCCTCTGCTCGAGCCGGCCAACCCGCCGCCTGCGCCTCGGGGCCGGTTGACAGCCGAGAAGGTCTGCAAGGCGGTGGGCCACCTGCTGCCCGAACGCGCCATCATCGTCGACGAGGCGCAGACCTCGGGTGTGATGCTGCCGCACTTTACACGGGGCGCTCCGCGCCATGACGTGATCACGCTGACCGGTGGGGCCATCGGTCAGGGACTGCCCAATGCGGTCGGGGCTGCCATCGCCTGCCCCGACCGGCCGGTGCTGGCGCTGGTGGGCGATGGGTCGGCCATGTACACCATCCAGGCGCTGTGGACCATGGCGCGTGAGCGCCTTAACGTGACGACCATCGTGTTCAACAACCACGCCTACGCCATCCTCAATGTGGAACTCCAGCGGGTGGGCGCGCAGGGCTCTGGCGAGAAAGCGCGCGCGCAGTTCGATTTGGGCAATCCGGGGCTGGATTTCGTGCAGCTGGGCGCGAGCATGGGTGTGCACGCGGTGCGCGCCACCACCGCCGAAGGCTTTACGGCCGCGCTCGCAGAGGCGCTGCGCAACCCCGGGCCGCATCTGATCGAGGCGGTGGTACCCAGCGCGTTCACCGGTCTGAAGCTGCGCCTGCTGCCGCATGTGCTGGGGTCGCTTGCGAGTCTGCCCGCGCCGGTGGCCCGCGCGATCAAGCGCAAAGTGGCGCCATAGACCTGTTCTACACCGACGACAGGCACGTCGATTGCCGACGGCGGGCATGACCGCCACCACCTTTGACCCGCCGCGGGCAGCCCAGCGCCCCCTGCACCCGCTTCGCGCGCTGCTACTGGCCGGCAGCGTGCCGCTGTTTCTCGGCGTCGTGCTGAACGATGTCGCTTACGCCAGCAGCGACCAGGTGCAGTGGAAGAACTTTGCATCGTGGCTCAACGCGGCGGCCGTTGTGTTGAGCGGGTTGGCGTTGCTCTGGTCGGCCATCGCGCTGATCAGCGCCAGCGGCCGATCCCGGCGTGCGATGGTCTCCGGCGCGCTGCTGCTGGCCGCGTGGGTGATCGGCTTTGTCAACTCACTGGTGCACGCCAAAGACGCTGGCGCGACGCTGCCGGAGGGGCTGGTTCTGGCCGTGCTGGCCTTCGTGCTCATCACGGCGGCGAGCTGGCTGGATCTCGATGCGGGGCGTTGGGAGGCACGGCCATGAAGACGACCGCCCGTACGGTTTTTGTGATCGCTCCCCTGGTGTTGCTGGTTGCCTGCAAAGGCAACACCGACGCACCCATCTATGGTGTCGACCCTGCCCTTCCCGCGCCGCAGCGTGGGCTGCTGCCCGAGATGCAGGTCGCCGAGCCAGCGGGTTGGGGCGACCGTCGCCCTCAGGTGCCCGAGGGCTACCGCATCACGGCGATCGCGACCGACCTGCAGGTTCCCCGGCAGACGCTGGTGCTGCCCAATGGTGACATCCTCGTCGCCGAAGGGCGTGGCGGGGGCGCGCCCGCGCTGACGCCCAAGGATGTGATTGCGGGCCTCATCAAGGCGCGCGGCATCAGTCCGGTCAAAGGCGGAAACCGTCTGACGCTGCTGCGCGACGCCGACGGCGATGGGGTCTACGAATCGCGAACGGTCTTTGCGAAAGACCTCAATGCGCCCTACGGGCTCGCGCTCGTCGGCAACCGGCTGTATGTGGCCAATCAGGACGCCCTCGTCCGGTTTGACTACCAGCCCGGGCAGTTCACGGCCGCCGGCCCGCCGGTGAAGGTCGCCGATCTGCCCTCTGCGATCAACCACCACTGGACCAAATCGTTGACCGCCAGCGCCGATGGCCGATTCCTCTATGTGGGCATCGGCTCGAACAGCAACATCGCCGAGCGCGGCATGGCGGCTGAGGTGGACCGCGCCATGATCTGGGAGATCGATGCTGAAACCGGCGCCCACCGCCCCTACGCGACCGGCCTGCGCAACCCCACGGCACTGACCATCCAGCCCGGGTCCGGGCAGCTGTGGGCGGCGGTGAACGAGCGTGACGAGCTGGGGCCGAATCTCGCGCCGGATTACGTCACCTCGGTCCGAGAAAACGGCTTCTATGGCTGGCCCTACAGCTATTGGGGCCAGAACGTGGACACACGCGTGCGGCCACAGGATCCGGCCAAGGTGGCCGCCGCGATTCAGCCCGATTACGCGCTGGGCTCGCATGTGGCCACGCTGGGCATTGCATTCTCGACGCCGGCGATGGGGCCGCGGTTTGCGGAGGGCCTGTTCGTTGGCGAGCACGGCAGCTGGAACCGCAAGCCGCCGAGCGGCTACCGGGTGATCTTCGTGCCCTTCCGGGATGGCCGTCCGGCGGGTGAGCCGGTGGAGGTGGTGACGGGCTTTCTGGGTGACGACGGCAAGACCCGCGGCCGGCCGGTCGGCGTGACGGTGGACCCGCGCGGTGCGCTCCTGGTCGCCGACGATCTGTCGAACACGCTCTGGCGCGTGACGCTGGCGAACCCTGCCTCGGCAAACCAGGGCGGCGCGCCCTGATTGCTGCGGCAAAGTTTGCCTCAGGGCACCATCGGCTCGCCCGGCCCGCCTGACCCGTCCTGCGCATCCAGCCGAAACACCAGCACCTTGAGCGCGCGCTCGGGCTGCGCATCGGCAAAGGCCGGCGGGTTGGGCAGACGCTGCTCGAACACCAGGCTGGGCGCCTCGGCGGCCACCAGGTCCTGCAGAAAGGCGGTGTTGCGCTTGGGCGAGTTCAGGCACAGCAGGGCCTGGCCACCGGGCGCCAGCAACGCGGGCAGGCGGCGGATGAGCCGGGCGTAGTCTTTCTCGGCCACGAAGCTGCCCTTCTGGTACGACGGTGGGTCGGCGATGACCAGGTCATAGGGGCCGCAGCGGTTGAGCTTGCCCCACGAGCTGAAGATGTCGTGCGGCAGAAAGCTCGCGCCCGCGCCCAGGCCGTTGAGCGCGTGATTGGCCTTGCCGATGTTGAGTGCGCCCGCTGCCATGTCGATGTTGACCACCTGATCGGCCCCGGCCTGCATGGCCACGACCGAGAAGGCGCAGGTGTAGGCAAACAGGTTGAGCACCTTGCAGCCCTGGCCCTGCGCCACGCGGCTGGCCACCTGCTCGCGCACCCACTGTCGGCCAGCGGCCATGTCCAGAAACAGGCCGTGGTTGTAGCCGCGCAGCAGGTGCACCCGAAAGCGCGCGCCCTGTTCGCTGACCACGTGCGGCTCGGGCACGGCACCGGCGAGCACCCGCGTGTCGGCCCGGATCTCGTCGCGGTGTTGCAGCACCAGGTTGAGCGGCTGGCCGGGCGCGAGCGCGGCCCAGCGGGCGGCCAGCGCCTGGTGCACCGCATCGGCGATGGCCAGCGTGGCGTCACTCAAGGGCGCGAAGCAGGTCAACAGCCAGACGGGCGCGAACCAGTCCAGCGTCCAGGCTTCGCAACCGGGGTACAGACCGCCGCGGCCGTGGAAGCAGCGCTGCGCGTCGGCGGGCAGGGTGGGCCAGGCGGCAATGGCGTCGCGCAGCGAGGCGATGGGGTCATGCATGGGCTGTCATCCCTAAGCTTAGTGATGGGCGGGCGCGATGCAACGCGCGAGACTGGGGGTTGATACACACGCGAAGGGATCGCGCATGAAGTACCCCGGCCGGTTGATCAAGATGGGCGAAGCCGACGCCCGCATCGTCAAGGCGCTGAAGAACGCGCTCAACAAGGCACTGGCGCTGCGTGGCGGCGACGCGATTGTGCTGGATGCCGACAACCCGACCTTCGGCCCGCGCATGAAGCAGGCGGTGATGCTGTTTCAGGCGCGCCACCTCGATGACCAGGGCCAGCCCTTGCGCACCGATGGCGAGGTGGGCGCGCTGACCTGGGCCGCCCTGTTCGGCACCGAGCGGGTGCCGCAGGTCGACAACGCGGCAGCGCCCTTTCTGGCGGCGGTGCTCGACAAGGCCGCGTCGCAGATCGGCGTGCTGGAGGTGCCGCGCAACAGCAACCGGGGCCCCGAGGTCGAGGCCTATCTGAGGCGCGCCGGCGTGTCGCCGGGGCTGGCCTGGTGCTGCGCCTTCACCTACTGGTGTTTTGACGAGGCCGCGCACGAGGCCGGGCGTGGCAACCCCATGTTCAGGACGGCGGGCTGTCTGGCCCACTGGAACAACGCCCAGCGACAGGGCGCGCAGCGCCTGGCCGCACGCGACGCCGTGGCCAACCCCAGCCTGATCCGGCCGGGCATGGTGTTCATCATGGATTTCGGTGGCGGCATGGGCCACACCGGCTTTGTCGAGCGTGTCGAAGGCGGCTACCTGCACACCATCGAGGGCAACACCGACGCCTCGCTGACGCGCGAGGGCGGCGGCGTCTACCGGCTCAAGCGCAAGGTGGGCAGCATCAACAAGGGCTACATCGACTACACGGGTTGCTGAGCCATGACCAGGTCGGCAAAGGTCTGCCCGACCTGATCGAGCAAGGCCTCGCGCATCGGCCCTGCCGGGCATTCCTGGCCCAGCGAGCCGTCGAGCAGCAGGCTGGCCATGCCATGGACGTGGGCCCAGTACACCATGCACAGCGCAGGCGTGCACCGCGGGCCGTGCACCTGTTCCACCAGCGCGGTCAGGGCCGCCTGGGCCGCCTGTCCGGCTGCCTGGACGGCGGGGAAGCGTGCCGGGTCGCAGGTCTCGGGGCGGAACATGATCCGGAACACGCCAGGGTGTTGCAAGGCGAAGTCGATGTAGGCCCGGCCCGACGCGAGCACGGCCGCGCGCAGGTCGTCGCGGGCGGCGGCATGGGCGGTGCGCAACGCCTCGGCCAGCGCTTCGAATCCCTGGGCCACCAGCTCGGCCAGGATGGTGGCGCGGTCGCCGAAGTGGTGGTACGGGGCCTGGTGGGTGACGCCGGCGCGGCGGGCCACCTCGCGCATGCTGAGCGCGGCCGCGCCAGATTCGTCCAGCAGCGCGCGGGCTGTCTCGAGGATGTCCGTGCGCAGATCGCGTGCCGCAGGGGGCGCGGCAGACGGAGAGGAATGTGCCATGGCGACATGATGATGCCGAATCCGCTTGACAGTGTCTAGTGGCTGACTCTAGGATGCACTTGACACTGTCTAGAGAAGGAGGGCGCCATGTCCCGAAAGATCCTCATCGTGTTGGGCCATCCCCGTTCCGACAGCCTGTGTGGTGCGCTCACGCAGCGTTATGCCGACGGCGCCGCCGCGGCGGGCCACACCGTCCGGATGATGCGGCTGGCCGACCTGCGCTTCGATCCCATCCTGCATGGCGGCTACCAGGGCAGTCAGCCGCTGGAGCCCGATCTGCAGGCGGCGCGTGAGGCCATCACCTGGGCCGACCACCTCGTCTTCGCCTACCCGATCTGGTGGGGCGCGATGCCGGCGCTGCTCAAGGGCTTCATCGACCGGGTGTTTCTGCCCGGTTTTGCCTTCAAGTACCGCGAGGGCAGCCCTTTCTGGGACCGCCTGCTCAGCGGGCGCAGTGCCGAGTTGCTGGTGACGATGGACTCGCCGCCCTGGTACTACTGGCTGGTCAACCGCATGCCAGGCCACCACCAGATGCGCCGCACCATCCTCGAGTTCTCGGGCATCAAGCCGGTGCGCATCCACAGCTTTGGTTCGGTCAAGACGTCTACCCCTGCGCAGCGTGAGGCCTGGCTGGCCAAGGCCGAACAGCGCGGCAGACTTTGCTAACCTGCGGGCCACCGTGCAACAGGAGCGCTGAGATGGCCGAGTCTGCCCCGACCCCCTACACCCCGCCCAAGGTCTGGACCTGGAAGCAGGGCCACGGCGGCCAGTTCGCCAACATCAACCGACCGATCGCCGGTGCGACGCACGAGGCCGAGCTGCCCGTCGGCCGGCACCCGCTGCAGTTGTATTCGCTGGGCACGCCCAATGGCGCCAAAGTGACGGTGATGCTCGAAGAGTTGCTGGCCCTGGGGCACGCGGGTGCCGAGTACGATGCGTGGCTCATCCGCATCAACGAAGGCGCGCAGTTCGGCAGTGGCTTCGTGGCCGTCAACCCGAACTCCAAGATCCCCGCGTTGCTTGATCGCAGCCCTGAGGCCCAGGGCGGTCAGCCCATCCGCGTGTTCGAGTCGGGCGCCATCCTGATGTACCTGGCCGAGAAGTTCGGCGCCTTCCTGCCCACCGAGCCGGCGCAGCGGGCCGAGTGTCTGTCGTGGCTGTTCTGGCAGATGGGCAGTGCGCCCTTTCTGGGTGGGGGCTTTGGCCACTTCTATGCCTATGCGCCCGAGAAGATCGAGTACGCCATCGACCGCTATGCGATGGAGGTCAAGCGCCAGATGGATGTGCTTGATCGGCTGTTGGCCGAGCGCCGCTACCTGACTGGCGACGACTACACGATCGCAGACATGGCTGTGTGGCCCTGGTATGGCGCACTGGCCAAGGGCCAGTTGTATGAGGCCGGTGAGTTCCTGCAGGTGCACACCTACACGAATGTGCTGCGCTGGGCCGATGAGATCGCCCAGCGCCCGGCCGCGCGGCGTGGCCGCATGGTGAACCGGGTCTGGGGCGACCCGGCCACGCAGTTGCACGAACGGCACGACGCCACCGACTTCGAGACGAAAACCCAGGACAAGCTGGCCGCTGGCGGGTGACAAGCCCGCGGATCATGGCCGCTGCCGCCCTGCCCCAGGTCGACCCCGCCCGTTGCACGGGCTGCGGCCGCTGCGTGGCGGCGTGTCCCCCACGGGTGCTGTGGCTGGCGTCTGCGCATCCCCGCGGCTGGGGGCCGAAGCAGGCGGTGCTGCACGATGTGCCGGGCTGCACGGGGTGTGCCCGGTGTGCGGTGGTCTGCCCGTTCGACGCGATCAGGATGGCGAGGGCCCGCTGACGGGCGCGGTTCAGCGTGCTGGCGGGCGCTCTCGGCCGGAGGAGAAGGCCAGGTCCGGCAGCGCCAGGGCCGCCTCGGCCATGTCCACGAGCCGCTTGTTGTGGTCCATGGCCGCTTTTTGCAGCGCGCGGTAGGCGGCCTCTTCGCTCAGGCCGAGCCGGGACATCAGCGCGCCTTTGGCCCGCTCGATCACCTTGCGGTCGTTCAGGGCGCGTTTGGCAGATTCCAGTTCGGCCTCCATGCTGGCCAGGCGAGCCGACTGGGCCTGCAGCAGTTCAACCAACGGCGAGTCGCCTGCCGCCTGAGCGGTCTGACGCGTTGGCTCGGCGACATTGCTCAGCGGGGCCAGGACTGGGGGCGGCAGATCGGCGCCATGGGCGCTGAAGAACCGCTCCACCGCGTGGGTGTGCGCTGGCGGGTTCTGCCTGAGTTGGTCGAGGAGCTCCTGCGCATCCTGCAATTGGGCCTGCGAGGCCTCGATCTGCTGCTGGCAGTCGTGCTGCAGCGCCTGAACCAGCGACACCTCCAGCTGCCACATCTGGCTGATGCGTTGGCTGGTGACCTGAAACCAAGACTCGGCCTGGGCCGGATCGAGCGCCACACGGCTGCCCGTGCTGCACAGGGTGCGGCGCAGCCGCTCGATCTGCGCGATGTGAGGGGTGAGCTGGCCTTGCTGCCAGGCCTCGGCCTGGGCCGGGTCGGCGAACTCCTCAAACACCGCCAGGCTGCGTTCCTGAGCCTCGATCAGGTGCGCGATGCGTTGTTGTTGCTCTTCGTCGCGCTGGCCCGAGGCAAACAACTGCCCTCCGAGCGCGCGCTCCTGGCCGGCCAGCTCCTTGCCTTGCAGCAGGTGGACCAGCGCCACCAGCTGGCGTGACACCGCCGGGTGCAATGCGGCATCTGCGAGGTGGAAGACCAGCTCAACCTGGCTGCCAATCAAGCGGCTGTAAGCCAATATGCTGTCCTGCGCACTCAGACGGCGCTGGGCGATCCGCTGGCGAAGTTCGGGCAGGGCGTCCAGATCCAGCAACACCCAGGCCATCAGCGACAGCAGCCGGGGGCTCGCGCCGGAGCCGGCCTGCACATGCTGCTCGAACAGCACGCGCACGCGGTTCTCGGAAGGAAGCGACTCGCTCACCGCCGCCAGCCGTTCGTCCCCGAAGCGCTGCCCACCCGAGGCGAGGTAGATGCTGCTGGCACCGCGTTCGCGCTGCAAGGCGTCGATGCACTGGCCGATGGCGTCGACCAGTTCGACACGGCGCGCAAGGCACTGAATGGCCTCGGTCTCGAGCTGGCGGGCACGCAGCACGAGGCTAGACACGGACAGGGAAGGCAAGGGCATGAACGGGGGCAGTGTGTTTGGAGGACACGGGGTGCCAAAGCTGCATTGTGGATGTTTTGATGCGCCAATGGGACGCGAGGCCCGTGAACGCAGGGATAAATCGCTAAGCTCGAGACTGCATGAGCTTTGATCTGGACATCGGCTTTGCCTCGGAGCGGGGCCCGCGCACCACACTGGAAGACTGGGGCGGCGTGCGCCTGCCTGGTCCGGCCGAAGGCCCGTGGGGCGTGGTGGCTGCGGTGGCCGACGGGGTGTCGGCCGGCGGCCTGGGCCGCGAGGCCGCGCGGACCGCCGTGCAGACGCTGCTGCACGACTGGTATGCCACCCCGGCCACCTGGGACCCGACCGTGGCGCTGGATCGCCTCATCGTGGCCTACAACGCCTGGCTGGCCGACCACAACCGGCGCCGCCAGCACACGCGGCGCCCCGGCGAGCCCCCTGCCGAGACGGGCCTGTGCACGTTGACGGCCCTGGTCCTGCGGGCGCACGGGTTCACGCTGGCCCACGTGGGCGACAGCCGGGCCTGGCTGATCCGCGACGGCGAGTGCCTGCAGCTCACGCAAGACCACGTCATGGGCCACACGGAGTTCAACAATGGCCTGACCCGCGCCGTGGGGCTCGATGAGGCGCTGCGCGTGGATTACCTCGACGGCGACATGCAGGTGGGCGACACCTTTGTGCTGACCACCGATGGCGTGCATGCGCCGCTCAAGCCCAGGCAACTGCGCGAGTGGGCCATGCAGGGCACCGCCCAGGACGCGGCGCACGCGCTGGTGCACAAGGCCCTGGCCGCCGGCGGCCGGGACAACGCCACCGCGCTGGTGTTGCGGGTGCGGGGTCTGGACACCCGCAGCCTGGCCGATGCGAACCGCCGTGGGCGGCAGTTGCCCGTGCCGGCCCGCCTGCAGCCCGGTGAGCGGCTGGATGGCATGGTGGTTGAGGCGCTGGTGTTCAACAATGGTGTGCACCGGGTGTACCGCGTGCGCGATGAGGCGCGCGGCAGCCTGCATGCGCTCAAGACCCTGCACGAGTCGCGCGCCAACGACGCGCAAGAGCGAGACATGCTGGCGCACGAAGCGTGGCTGGGGGCGCGCGTGTCGGAGCGGCAGGCCGAGGGGCTGCTGCACATCACCGAGCCCGTCAACCCCACGGCGTTCTACACCCTGTCGGACTGGCTCGACGGGCAGTCGCTGGCCCACTTGCTGGACAGCAAGACACCCTTTGCCGTGCCGGACATCGTGCAGGCCGCCATCAGCCTCACCCGCACGCTGGGGCGGTTGCATCAGCATGGCGTGATCCACCGCGACATCAAGCCCGATAACCTCCACCTGGGCCGTGACGGGCAGTGGCGCATCCTGGACCTGGGGGTGGCGCTGTCGGGCCGCGAGCCGGAAGCGGTGCGGGTGCTGCATGCGGGCACCCCCAGCTTCATGAATCCGGAGCAGTGGTCGGATGATGCGGCCCTGGCGCGGGCCACGCCGCAGTCGGACCTGTTTGCGCTGGGAGTCTCGCTGTACCTGTGGCTGACGGGCCGCCTGCCCTATGGCGAGATCGAGCCCTACCAGCTGGGGCCCTATCGGCGCGACCCGGTCGCGCCCTCGCGCCTGCGGCCGGATGTGCCCATCTGGCTGGACCACGTCGTGCTCAAGGCCGTGGCCCGCGACCCCAAGCAACGCTTCGAGACGGCCGAAGAGTTCAGGCTGGCGCTGGAGCGCGGGGCCTCGCGGCCACTGACACCACCCCGGGCTTCCGCCCTTCTGGAGCGGAACCCGGCGGCGGTCTGGCAGATCGCTTTTGGCGTGTCCTTGTTGTTCAACCTGTTGCTGGTGTACTGGCTGGTCTTCTTGCCCAGGCAGTGAGGGCGGTCAGCGGGCAGACGGTGTCACCCCGTGTCACCCTGCGGCCGCCTGGGGTGGGCCGAAGACCAGGGTGTCGCGCTGGCTGGCCACCGGCTCGCCGCTGCGGATCAGGTCGAAGTACCACGCGCCATCGCGGATGTCGCCATACAGGCAGGCCCCCACCAGCTGCTGGCCCTTGAATACCAGCTTTTTGTAGACGCCGCGCAGGGGGTCGCGCAGGAAGACCGATTCGGTGCCCTCTGCGCCCATGAAGTCACCGGCTGAAAACAGGTCGATGCCCGTGACCTTGAGCTTGGTGCTGACCTGGCTGCCCTGGTATCGGCCAATGCCCCAATGCGCCAGATGCGTGGCGCAGACCTTGGCCTGCTCATACAGCGGGGCGACCAGCCCGTAGGCCGTGCCGCGGTGGTTGGCGCACTCGCCCACGGCGTAGATGCGGGGATCGGTGATGCTCTGCAAGGTGTCGGTCACCACCACACCGCGGTTGCACTGCAGCCCCATGGACTCGGCCAGGGCCACCTGGGGCCGGATGCCTGCGGCCATCACCACCAGATCGGCAGGCAGCTCGCGCCCGTCCTTCAGCGCCAGCGCCCGCACGCGCCCGTGCCCGTCGTCCAGGCAGGCGGCCGTATGCGCCTGCAGCTCAAACCCGATGCCGCGTGCGGCCAGTTCGGCCTGCAGCAGGCCGGCGGCTTCGCGGTCGAGCTGGCGCTCCAGCAGCCATTCGCTGATGTGCACCACCGTGACCGCCATGCCGCGCAAGCGCAGGCCGTTGGCGGCCTCCAGGCCCAACAGCCCGCCTCCGATGACCACGGCGTGGCGGTGGGTGCGCGCCGTCTCGATCATGGTCTGCGTGTCGGCGATGTCGCGGTAGGCGATCACGCCCGTCAGCGTGTGGCCCGGCACGGGCAGGATGAAGGGCTGCGAGCCGGTCGCCAGCAGCAGGCGGTCGTAGTGGGCCTCGATGCCGTCGGCGGTGTGGACCACGCGACGCCGGCGATCGACCTCGGTAACGGTCTGCCCCAGGTGCAGCGTGATGCCGTGGCGCTCATACCAGCTCAGCGGGTTGAGGATGATGTCGTCGATTGTCTGCTCGCCCGCCAGGACGGGCGACAGCATGATGCGGTTGTAGTTCGGATGAGGCTCAGCCCCGAACACGGTGATGTCGTACAGATCGGGCGACAGCTTCAGCAGCTCTTCGAGCGTGCGCATGCCGGCCATGCCGTTGCCGATGACCACCAGCTTCTTGCGCGACGTTGCTTGCGACATGGGCACACCCTCCGGTTGGTTCGACGATCGCGTTCCGTGTTTGACGCTCAGCGCCCGGCGGCTGGCTGGGTGAAGGCGGCCGCCGTGCCGCTGCTGCTGCGCGCGCGGCCGCCCTTCTCGGCCCAGGTGCGCGTCCAGCGGATCTGCATCACGCGCAGCATCACCAGGATCACGGCTGCAAAGATGGCAAAGCCCAGAAAGCCATAGAAGTAGGTGTCGAAGTGCTGCTTGGACTGGCCCATGGCGTTGGGGATCAGGCCACCACCCAGTGCCCCCAGCTCGCCAATCATCGAGCCCGCCACTGCCGTGGTCAGCGGCCAGCGCAGCGGCACCAGCTGGAACAGTGCGCCATTGCCTGCGCCCAGGGCGGCGAAGCACAGCATGAACAGCAGGGTGGTCAGCGTGAGGCTGGTGCCCATCATGCCGCACACCAGCAACGTGGCGATCACGAACACCAGCACCGCCGACAGTGTGTTGACGCCGCCCCAGCGGTCAGACAACCAGCCGCCCAGAACCCGCGTGGCCGAGCCCATGAGCGTGGCCAGCATGGTGAGCTGCCCGGCTTCGATTTTGGTGACCTTGAACTGGTCGTAGAAGTAGGTGGGCAGGAAGTTGGCCAAGCCGATGAAGCCGCCGAAGGTGACGATGTAGATCAGACTGAAGGCCCAGCCATCCTTCTCGAACAGGCAGGCGGTGTGTTCGCGCAGGGTCTGGTGTTCGATGTCGGGCGGCTCTTTGGCCATCACGGCCATCACCACCATGGGCAGCAGCATGGTGAGGGCAGCCAGGCCATAGACAGCCTGCCAGCCATAGGCGGTGGCCAGCGGTGGGGCGAACAACACAGCCAGCACCGTGCCGCTGTTGCCCGCGCCGGCAATGCCCATGGCCAGGCCTTTGTACTTGGGCGGGAACCAGCCCGAGCCCAGCGACAGCGCAATGCCGAAGCTGCCGCCGGCAATGCCCAGCAGCACGCCCATGGCCAGCACCTCGCTGTGTGAGTCCACGAAGAAGAAGCCGTAGATCAAGGCCAGCACGATCAGCCCCATCTCCACCATGGCGGCGCTCTTGCGGCCGATGTACTGGGCGAGCAGACCCAAGGGGAAGCGCATCAGGGCGCCGGCCAGAATGGGCACCGACACCATGAAGCCGACTTCGGCCGCGGTGAGGTTGAAGCTCTCCTTGATGAACGGGGCCATCGCGCCATTGAGCACCCAGATGGCGAAGGTGAGGTCGAAGTACAGGAAGGAGGCAAACAGGGTGGGTGGGTGCCCTGCGCGCAAGAAGGTCTTGAAGTTGGACATGGTGGTTTCAGCGGGGGTGCCGTCTTGTCGGGGTTCGCAAGCGACGTGTTGGGGTGGGATCCAAAGAGCGAAAGCGGGCTCAGGCCGCGCGGCGGTCTGATCGGTCTTCAACAATGGGCACCACGGTGGGTGCCTGGGCGGGTGATTCGGTGAACGGGGTGTTGCGCACCAGGGTGCGCAGCGTGGGCACGCACGAGCCGCAGTTGGTGCCGCACTTCAAGGCGCCTTGCAGGCTGGCCAGGCGTGCGTCGGCGCTGCCCTCGCAATGCTGCAAGTGGGCCACGATCTGGGGCTCGGTCACGTTGTAGCAGGTGCAGATTTGTTTGCCTGCATCGGCCACCTTGACGGGTGCGCTGGCACCGGGGTGCAGCAACAGGCTGCCCAGCTCGGTCACGTCGTGGTCGGCTTGCAGCAAGGCGGGCAGCCACGCGGCAGGGCGGGTGTCACCGGCCAGCATGAGGGCGCGCAGGTGCTGGGCCCCTTCGCGATCGGCCTGCACTTGCAGCCAGCGGTGGTGACCACGTGCGGTGTCGTCATAGCGTAGAAGCTCATGGCCCTCCAGGCCGAAGGCAGCGGCCACCTCGCGCAGCCGCTCGGCGGCAGGCGCCTGTTCATCGGCCACGCGCAGCAACACGCCCACGCGGGCCTGGGCATCGGGCTCGCGCCCGAAGGGCACACAGCTGGTGAAGGCGAATGTGTCGGCCAAGGGCTTGAGGCGTTCGCGCAGGGCGAGGGCCTCGTTGGCAGGCAGCCAGGCCAGGAAGACAGCGTGCCACGCCAGGTCGGCCGCCTCGATGGCGATGCTGGCGTTCTTGAGTTCGGGCTGTTTGGAGCTGGGGCAGAAAGCGGGCTGCGTCAGCGCATTGACGCCCTGCAGGCGCTGCCCACCGCGCCCACGGCCGCTGATGAACTCTTCGCCCCAGTGCATGGCGATGTAGGCCTCGCCCCGGCGCTGGCCCGTGCTGGCGCGCGCCGGGATCAGCACCTCGCCCCGGCGCGAGCGCACGCGCAGCAGTTGCCCGTCGCGCAGGCCCTGCTGTTGCAGGTCATCGGGGTGCAGCTCGATGGCGGGCTCGCTCACATGCCCAAACAGCCGGCCCAGCGTGCCGGTGCGGCTCATGCCGTGCCACTGGTCGCGCAGGCGGCCGGTGTTGAGCACGAAGGGGTAGTCGGCATCGGCTTGTTCACGCGGTGCGCGCCAAGCGGCCGTCACGAAGCGGGCCTTGCCATCGGGCGTGGCAAAGCGGCCGTCGGCGTACAGGCGGGCGCGGCCACGGGTGGCCCCTTCGGGGTAGGGCCACTGCTGCGGGCCCTGTTGCTCCAGCAGGGCGTAGCTCAGGCCCGTGATGTCGAGGTCGCGCCCACGGGTGGATGCGCGGTGTTCATTCCACACGCTTTCGGGCGTGGGGTAGTCAAACAGCGTGGTGGTGCCGGGGCGGTAGGCGGCCACGCGCTCGGGCAGACGCGCTTCCAGGCGCTGGCCCAGGGCGGTGAAGATGGCCCAGTCGTGGCGGGCCTCGCCAGTGGGCGGCACCGCAGGGCGCACGCGGCTGATGCGGCGCTCGCTGTTGGTCACCGTGCCGTCCTTTTCGCCCCAGGTGGTGGCCGGCAGCAGCAGGTCGGCGTAGGCGCAGGTGGCGGTGCTGGCAAAGGCCTCTTGCACCACCACGAACTCGGCGCGCTCCAGTGCGCGGCGCACGGTGGCCTGGTCGGGCAGCGATTGCGCCGGGTTGGTGCAGGCGATCCACAAGGCCTTGATCTCGCCGCGCGCCGCGGCTTCGAACATCTCCACCGCCGTTTTGCCGGGCTGGGCGGGCACCTCGGGCACGCCCCACAGCGCGGCCACTTCTTCGCGGTGTGCAGCATTGGCCAGGTCGCGGTGGGCGCTCAGCAGGTTGGCCATGCCGCCCACCTCGCGGCCGCCCATGGCATTGGGCTGGCCCGTCAGTGAGAACGGCCCGGCACCGGGGATGCCGATCTGGCCCGTGGCCAGGTGCAGCGCGATCAGGGTGGCGTTCTTGTCGGTGCCGGCCGTGCTTTGGTTCAGGCCCTGGCAGTACAGCGACAGCGTGGGCGTGTGGCCGCCCATCCAGCGCGCGGCCTGTTCCAGGTCGGCCAGCGGGATGCCGCAGATATCGGCATAGACCTGGGCGGGCTGGTCCATGACGGCCGCCTCCAGCGTCTCGAAGCCGGTGGTGTGGCGGGCGATGTAGCCGCGGTCGATCAGACCCTCGCGCACCATCACGTGCAGGAGGCCGTGGAACAGGGCCACGTCGCTGCCGGGGCGGATGGGCAGGTAGAGGTCGGCCATCTCGGCCGTCTCGGTGCGGCGCGGGTCGGCCACGATCAGCTTCTGGCTGGGCCGGGCGGCGCGGGCTGCTTCGATGCGCCTAAACAGGATGGGGTGGGCCCAGGCCGTGTTTGCGCCGACGATGAACATCGTCTCGGCGTGGTCGAAGTCAGCGTAGCAGGCGGGTGGCGCATCGGCGCCCAGCGTGGCCTTGTAGCCGGCCACGGCGCTGCTCATGCACAGGCGCGAATTGGTGTCGAGCAAGTTGGTGCCGATGAAGCCCTTCACCAGCTTGTTGAGCACGTAATAGTCTTCCGTCAGCAGCTGGCCCGAGCCATAGAAGGCCACGGCCTGCGGCCCGTGCTCGCGGATGATGGCGGCCAGGCGGTCGGCAGCCAAGTTGAGGGCAGCATCCCAGCCCAGGGGCGTGGGCGCGGCGCCGCGCTGCAGGCGCTGCTGGGGGTGCAGCAGCCGCGTCTGTTGCGTGACGCTGGCGGCGGCGGTGAGGTGCAGGGTCGAGCCCTTGGTGCACAGACGGCCGAAGTTGGCGGGGTGATCGGGGTCGCCCTGCACATCGACGATCTGGCCCTGCACCGACGTGATCTTCACGCCGCAGCCGGTGCCGCAGTAGGGGCAGGTGGAGCGGGTGACGGTGGCGCCCGCTACCGGTGCCGCAGTGGACATGGTCATCCCAACGACACCCACACCTGACCGTCACGCACCTCGGCGTGGTGAGCGCGCACCGACCACGCGGGGTTCTCCAGGCATTCGCCGGTGGCCAGCACCAGGTGGTGCTTGTAAAGCGGTGAGGCCACCACCAGGTGCTCGCCCAGGTTGCCCACCAGCCCGCGCGACAGCACGTTGGCACCGTTCTTGGGGTCGATGTTGTCGATGGCATAAAAGGCATCGCGGCCGTCGGCAGTGATCACCCGGAACACGGCCACGGGATGCCCGTCCACCAGGGCGCACACGCCGGTGTTGGGCACGATGTCGTTGACGGGGCAGACCAGGGTCCAGGGGGAAGGGTTCAGCACAGCGCTCATGATGATGGCTCCGTTCGGTGTCTGACTGATCTCAGGCTGGACGATCAGGCGGTGTGGGAGGCTTCCAACGCGTCAGGCGCATGCAGCGGGTCCACCGATGCCAGCTCTTTTTCATCGGGGCGGGCCGGGCGGATCTGGCCACGTTCGCGAACAAAGGTCACGGTGGCGTCCACGGCATCGCTGTTGACGAAGCTGCGGAAGCGCTGACGCACTTCGGGCGTGGTCACGGCGGTCTTCCATTCGCACTGGTAGGTGTCGACCACGTGCTGCATCTGCGCTTCCAGCTCGGCGGCCAGGCCCAGCGAATCATCGATCAGCACGCTCTTGAGGTAATCCAGCCCGCCTTCCAGGTTGTCGCGCCAGGTGCTGGTGCGCTGCAGCCGGTCGGCCGTGCGTACGTAGAACATCAGGAAGCGGTCGATCAGCTGAATCAACTTGGCCTTGGTGAGATCGGAGGCGATCAGCTCGGCATGGCGCGGCTTCATGCCGCCGTTGCCGCACACATAGAGGTTCCAGCCCTTGTCGGTCGCGATCACACCCACGTCCTTGCCTTGCGCCTCTGCGCACTCGCGGGTGCAGCCCGACACGCCGAACTTGATCTTGTGTGGTGCGCGCAGGCCCTTGTAGCGGTTCTCCAGTTCAATGGCCAGGCCGACGCTGTCGTCCACGCCATAGCGGCACCAGGTGCTGCCCACGCAGCTCTTCACGGTGCGCAGCGACTTGCCGTATGCGTGGCCCGACTCGAAGCCGGCGGCGATCAGCTCTTCCCAGATCAGGGGCAGCTGTTCGACGCGGGCGCCGAACAGGTCCACCCGCTGGCCACCGGTGATCTTGGTGTACAGGCCGTACTTCTTGGCCACCATGCCCACGGCGATCAGGCCCTCAGGCGTGACCTCGCCGCCCGGCATGCGCGGCACCACGCTGTAGGTGCCGTCCTTCTGGATGTTGCCCAGGTAGTAGTCGTTGCTGTCTTGCAGGCTGGCCAACTGCGGCTTGAGCACGAAGTCGTTCCACACCGAGGCAAAGATGCTTGCGGCGGTGGGCTTGCAGATGTCGCAGCCCAGGCCGTTGCCGTGCTTGGCCAGCAGTTCGTCAAAGGTCTGGATCTCGCCCACACGGATCAGGTGGTAGAGCTCCTGGCGCGAATACTTGAAGTGTTCGCACAGGTGGTTGTTGACCGCCAGGCCGCGCTTGCTCATCTCGGCCTTCATGATCTGCGTGACCAGGGGCACGCAGCCGCCGCAGGTGGCCCCCGCCTTGGTGCAGGACTTCATGGCCGCAATGGTCGTGGCGCCCTCGCCCACGGCGGCGCAGATCTGGCCCTTGCTGACGCTGTTGCACGAGCAGATCTGGGCGCTGTCGGGCAAGGCGTCGGGACCGAGGCCGGGCTTGGCCTGGCCGTCGCTGCTGGGCAGGATCAGGAACTCGGGACTGGCCGGCAAGGCGATGCCGTTGAGCGCCATCTGCAGCAGGGTGCCGTACTCATCGGCATTGCCCACCAGCACGGCGCCCAGCAGGGTCTTGCCGTCTTCGCTCACCACGATCTTCTTGTAGACCTGCTTGAGCTCGTCGACATACTGGAAGCTGCGGCTACCCGCCGTCTTGCCGTGTGCATCGCCGATGCTGGCGACATCCACGCCCATGAGCTTGAGCTTGGTGCTCATGTCGGCACCTGTGAAGGCTGCCGTGGCCTCGCCGGCGATGTGGCGCGCAGCCACGCGGGCCATGTCGTAGCCCGGGGCCACCAGGCCGAACGTCTGTTCGTTCCAGGCGGCGCACTCGCCAATCGCGTAGATGTCGTGGTCGCTGGTGCGGCAATGGTCATCGATGACCACACCGCCCCGCGGGCCCACCGCCAGCACGCACTGGCGGGCCAGTTCATCGCGCGGGCGGATGCCGGCCGAGAACACGATCATGTCGGTCTCGAGGTAGGAGCCATCGGCAAACACCATGCGGTGGCGGGCTTCGCGGCCGTCGGTGATCTCGACCGTGTTGCGGCCGGTGTGCACCTGCACGCCGAGCGCCTCGATCTTGCTGCGCAGCACACGGCCGCCGCCGTCATCGACCTGCACGGCCATCAGCCGCGGCGCAAACTCAACGACATGGGTGTCCAGGCCCATGTCGCGCAAGGCCTTGGCGCACTCCAGACCCAGCAGCCCGCCGCCCACCACCACGCCGGTGCGTGACTTGGCGCCTGCCGCCTTCATGCGGTCGAGGTCTTCTATGGTGCGGTAGACGAAGCAGCCAGGGCGCTCGCGGCCCGGCACCGGAGGCACGAAGGGCGTGGAGCCTGTGGCCAGCACCAGCTTGTCATAGGCCAGGGTCTCGCCTTCAGCCGTGGTCACCGTCTTGGCGCGACGGTCGATGCTGGCGGCGCGCGCGGCCAGGCGCAGATCGATGCCGGTGCGGTCGAAGAAGCCAGGCTCGACCAGAGAGAGGTCTTCGGCAGTCTTGCCCGAGAAGTACTCGGACAGGTGGACGCGGTCGTAGGCCGGACGCGGCTCCTCGCACAACACGGCCACTTGCGTGTCCGTCAGCCCGATCTCGGCGAGGGTTTCGAGAAACTTGTGGCCAACCATGCCATGGCCTACGACGACGATCTTCATAGCGAACTCTGCTTGACGCGTGCGGTCCCCGCGGGCCTGCCGGCTGGCTGGCTGAGAGGATCACGGTTCATGACTGGGCAGACTGGTGCGGAAACCAGTGCCCACCAGAATTCCGCCGTCGTTAGCGGAGGGGGCATGCAGCCGGGGCGGCACTACCCGGGCTGCGTGCCGTGGAGGAACGCAAGGTTCGTGCCCGTCGATTCGTGGGCAGCGGCCTTCCGATCGGCCTCGTCAGGCCCGCCGAGCCGCCTCGACATGCCCTGATTTGGGGCAGATCGCCGCGCGATGAACCGATGTGGTGCGCCGGCTGCTCAGCCGCAGCGTTGCAGTGGGTCGAGCGCCGGTTGATACAGCCGCGTGTGCACACCGGCCAGGTTCAGCATGGCGTGAAAGACGCTGTCATGGGTGAAGGCGTCGCTGGCGCGGGCATTCATGCAGGCGGTGGACCAGCCCCGCTGCTGCAGGTAGGTGTCCGACGCCCAGGCCAGCATGGGGACGTGGGTCTGCTGCGTGGGGGCCAGGGCGCGCGGCATGCCGTGCAGGTACAGCCCGCCTTCGCCCAGGGATTCGCCGTGGTCGGAGACGTACAGCATCGCGGTGGGCCGCGACTGCGCAGCCAGCCAGTCGATCGTGCGGCGCAGCAGCCGGTCGGTGTAGCGGATGCTGTTGTCGTAGGCGTTGACGATGGTGTCCGCAGGGCAGTCCTGCAGCGTGCTTTCGGTGCACTCAGGCAGAAAGGCTTTGGCGTCGGGCGGGCTGCGGCGGTGATAGGCCGGACCATGGCTGCCCATCTGGTGCAGCACGACCACGGTGCCCCGCGCGGCGCGGGCGGGGTCAAGGCGAGCCAGCGCCTGCGGCAATTCAGCCAGCATGATCTCGTCATGGCATTCGCCATCGGGGCACAGGACCGGATCGTCACCCACGCGTGTCGAGATGGAGGTGACGCGCGCGCACACGCCCTTGCAGCCTGACTGGTTGTCGAGCCAGATGACGGTCAGGCCAGCGCGCTGAAGCACGTCGAGCAGGTTGTCGTATTCGGCCTCTCGGCCGACGCCAGCGTGACCCAGGTGGGAGAACAGGCAGGGCAGCGAGGTATGGGTGTTGGTGCCGCAGGACTGGACGTGAGGGAAGTAGCTCAGGCGGCCTGCGGCAGCCAACTGCGACAGGCCTGGCGTGGTGTCTCGGCGGTACCCCGACAACCCGAAGTTCTCCGCACGGGCGGTCTCGCCGATCACGAGCACCACCAGCGGCGCGGCATCTGCCACCCGAGTGCCCACGTGGGCGTCTGCGCCCACGATCTGGCGCGGCACATGGGCGTGCGCGCTGGCGCCGACACCCAGCCGCAGTCCCCCATACAGCACGTTGAAAGGGGTGACGGTGTAGCGCAGGGCCTTGTGTTCACGCATCAGCGCAGCGGTTTCCTGAAACCCGCTCCACAATGCCGTGACACCGATCAGCAAGGCCAGAGCACCCACGCCGGTCTGTTGCCGGGCCAGCCGTCGCGCGGGTAGCCGTCGAACTGGCTGGCGCCACCACCAGATGCCCGGCAGCACCACCCCTGCCAGCACGACCATGCCCATCGAGGCCGACAAGAGGTCGCGCACTTCGCGGGGGTCGGTGTGCGCGACGTTGGCCATCATGCTGGGGTCGATCACGACCCCGTAGGCCAGCATGAAGTAGCTGGCCAGCGCGCTGATCAGCATCAGCAGCACACCCAGCGGGCGCCGCCATGGCGGCCACACCAGCAAGCACAGCGTCCCGGCAAGCAAGCCTGTCAGCACCGCGGCGAAACTGGTCACGGCCGGAAAGAGGCCAATGGCGTGATCCTGATGCAGCGTCCACAGTGCATGCCACAGGGGGAGATTGCCCACGGTGGCGAGCCAGGCTGCCAGCACGAGCACCAGCACGGTGGGGTGCCACCCCGCGGGATGAGGTCGAAAGCGCATGGAAAGAGGCTGCAGCAACACGGCCGCTCGATTGTGGGCAAGCAGCCTTAACGCAGCCTTAAATCGCCTTCAAGCGCCTCCGTTTGCCACTCGATGGCCCACCGCGTGGCAAACGGAGGCGGCGCGTCGCCATGCGCCAGCCGTGCCCCATGGTGCTCGGCAATGCGCTGCACAAGCGTCAAGCCGATGCCCATGCCAGCCGTGTCGGCGGCGGCTGCCTGCGGCGGATGCGGCATGGTGGCGCCGGTGTCGCAGACACACAGCGCGGCGCGGCCCTGCGTGTCCACCCGGACCGCGACTTCGACCTGGGCTCCGCAGGGTGTGTGGCGCAGCGCGTTGTCGACCAGGTTACGCAGCGCGAGGCGCAACAGGGTGGCGTCTCCTGTGACCGTCACGGCGGCAGGTTCGGCCAGCAGAGACAGCTCATGGCCGCTGGCGTGCGCGGCCGGCACATGGTCGGTCACCACCTCACGCGCCAGCGCGACCAGATCCACCGGCTCGCGGCCCGTGGGGCTGCCCTGTTGTGCCCGGGCCAGATCGAGCAGCTGCTGCAGCGTGTGCCCGGCGCGCAGCGCCTCGTGCTCCAGCTGTCTCAGTGCCGCCTCCCGGTCCGCGGGGTCGGTGGCGTGGTGGGCACGCCGGCTCTGCCAGACCAGCGCAGCCAGTGGGGTACGCAGCTCATGCGCCACATCGCTGGTGAAACGGCGTTCCCGGTCGAGCTGAGTCTGCAGGCGGTGGGTCAGCGCATTGATGGCGCTGGCGGTATGAGCGAGTTCTCGAAACGGCTGGGGCGCGGGCAGCGTGTCGCCGGTCTCCAGGTCCAGTGCGGCAATGCGTTCTGACAGGTCGTGCAGCGGGCGTAAGCCCCTGCGGATCGCCCATCGCAGACCGATTGCCACCAGGGGCAGCAGGAGGATCGCTGGCGCAGCGACGTCGACCGCGATGTCGATTGCCAGTTCGGCGCGGTGGCTGCGATCGACCAGCACCGCCACGCGGTGGACATGCCCCGCCGTGTCGTGGCGCTCAACGACCAGGGCGCGCCATCGGCCGCCGTCTGCGTCACCCAGCGAGACGGTGTGGTAGCCCGGGGCCTGGCGGCCCAGGCGGTCGGCCAGCACATGCGGGTCGGACACCACGCGGCCGTCCTCCCATCGCACCGCCCGCAGCGGGGGAGCGTAGCGGGTGGGCAGCGGCGCCTTCATGGTCGCGGTCAGTCCGCCGGGGCGATGCGGGACGTCGGCTGCGGGCGAGATGGGATCCTGCAGCAGCAGCACGGCGGCCGCGTGGAGCTGGCCGTCGAGGATCTCGTCGGCCTCGTCCATGCCGGTGACGTAGGCGGCCAGACCGAGGCTCACCCACACCAGCCCGACGCTCAGCATGGCCCAGGCCCACAGGTGCAGCCGCAGGCTGCGAGGGCTCGAATCGGCAGGGTGTCGGCGCATGTGGCGGCCCGCCTCAGTCCGAAGGCTCATCGGGGCGTGGCACGAAGTAGCCCACGCCGCGTACCGTCTTCACCAGGTCATCGCCCAGCTTCTTGCGCAGATGGTGCACATGCACCTCGAGCGAGTTGCTTTCCAGCGCATCGTCAAAGCCATACAGGGCGGCTTCCAGGCGTGGCCGGGTCAGCACCTGCCCGGCGTGACGCAGCAGCACGAGCAGCAAGGCGTACTCCTTGGCCCGTAAGGCCACCGGCTCGTCGCCCAGCCGCACGGTGTGCGCAGCGGGATCCACGGTGATGCGGCCGTGTCGCAGCCAGGGCGACGCTCGCCCCTCGCTGCGTCGCAAGGCGACGCGCATGCGCGCCAGCAGCTCGTCGGGTGAGCAGGGCTTGACCAGGTAGTCGTCGGCGCCATCATCCAGGCCGCCCACCCGTTCGTGCACGGCGTCGCGCGCCGTCATGATGATCACGGGCATGGTCTGGCCGCGCTGCCGCAGCTGCCGCAGCCACGCGCGGCCGTCGCCATCGGGTAGCCCGAGATCGAGCAGCACCAGATCGGGCACTTCGGCGTGCAACGCGGCGTCGGCCTGTGCCAGCGACAGACAGGCGTCGGCGGCATAGCCGTGGGCCCGCAGCATGGCCGTCAGGCCGTCTGCGATGCCTGGATCGTCTTCCACCACCAGTACGCGCATGCCGACATTGTGCCGCGCGGCGCCCCGGGCCCGCGTGACCGTGATGCAAGTCACAACAAGCGGGAAAACCGGGCCTTGTTCGCCTCAAGCTTGTCGGTGTTTCTACGTAAACATGGCTTCAGTCATGGCCTTCCGGGTGGGCCATGTTGTGCTTATCGGAAGAAGGACGTACCGACTATGCAGCGCGCGCGCGGATGGAGTCTTCAGGCCCGGTTGCTGGGCAGTGTCGTGGCCATTGTGCTGGTGGGCCTGGCCGTGACGGTCGGCGCCCTCAGTTGGCAGTCGTCCCACGCTCTTCAGGCGCAGGGGCTGGCACACACTCAGGCGGCGGCGGAGCGGCATGCCGCCGCGGTCGACCTGGTGCTGGACGAGGCCATGGTCGCCTCGCGCGCGCTGGCCAGCGGCCTGAGCGAACTCAAGCGGCAGGGCCGCACCGACCGTGCAGCGGTCGACGCACTGCTGCACGGCATGCTGGCGGGCAACCCCCGCTTTCTTGCCGTCTGGACAGGCTGGGAGCCTAACGCGTTTGACGGCAAAGACCCCGAGTTTGCAGGCAAGCCGGGTCACGACGCCACGGGGCGTTATGTGCCTTACTGGCATCGCGGCTCGGGTCAGCCGCAGCTGGAGCCTCTGGTTGACTATGACAAGCCCGGCGCTGGCGATTACTACCTGCTGGCCAAGCAGCGCGGCAAGGAGGTGGTCATCGAGCCTTATGTCTATCCGGTGGCGGGCAAGGACACGCTGATCACGACCGTGACTGTGCCCATCGTGGTGGATGGCCAGTTCGTGGGCGTGGCCGGGGTGGACATTGCGCTGGCGTCCCTGCAGGAGATGGTGTCGGCCATCCGGGTGGCCGATGTGGGTCGGGCCACGCTGTTGTCTCACGGCGGCCTGGTTGTGGGCGCCGTCGATGGCGAGCGGGTGGGCAAGGCCCATCCCGAGCAGGCGTTCTGGGCTGCGGCGCAGCGGGCGTTGAAGGCGGGCCGCCCCGTGTATGACGAGCGCACCGATCCAGTTGATGGCGCGTTGCTTGAGGTCCATGTGCCGGTGGCCGTGGGTGAGACCGGCACGCCGTGGGTGTTCTCCGCGGCCGTGCCCGTCAGCCATGCGATGGCGCCGGTCTACCGGCAGCTGGCTGCTGGTGTGGTGATCGCGCTGATCAGTGTGGTGCTCGTGTCGGCGGTGCTGAATCTGGCGCTGACCCGCATGGTGCTGCGCCCCTTGGGTGGCGACCCGGCCGACGCGGCAGCCATGGTGGCCCGTGTGGCCGACGGCGACCTCACGCATCCCATCGTGGTTCGGCCCGGCGACACCGACAGCCTGATGGCCAGGCTCCACCACATGCAGGACAGTCTTGTTCAACTCGTGACTCAGGTGCGTGGCGGGGCCCATGGCGTGGCCACGGCCAGCGCCCAGATTGCGCAGGGCAACCATGACCTGTCGGCGCGCACCGAAAGCCAGGCATCATCGCTGCAGCAGACGGCGGCTTCGGCCGAATCGCTGGGCGAGACCGCGCGACGCAACACCCACAGCGCCGCCGATGCGAACGAACTGGCGCACAACGCCTCGCGCGTGGCGGGCGAAGGCGGGCAGGTGGTGGGCGAAGTGGTGCAGACCATGCGCGACATCCAGGACAGCTCGCGCCAGATCGCCGACATCATTGGCGTCATCGACGGCATCGCCTTTCAGACCAACATCCTGGCGCTGAACGCCGCCGTGGAGGCCGCACGCGCTGGCGAACAAGGGCGTGGGTTTGCCGTGGTGGCCGGCGAGGTCCGCTCGCTGGCGCAGCGCTCGGCTGAGGCCGCGCGCGAGATCAAGTCGCTGATCGGGCGCAGCGTCGACCGGGTCGCAGCCGGCACCGAATTGGTCGACCGCGCCGGCACCACCATGCACGAGGTGGTCGCCGCCATTCAGCAGGTGGCCGATCTGGTGCAGACCATCAACCAGGCCAGCCAGGCCCAGAGCAGCGGCGTGGCCGAGGTCGGGGCGGCCGTGTCCGCGATGGACACCGCCACCCAGCAGAACGCCGCGCTGGTCGAAGAAATGGCGGCGGCGGCCACCAGTCTGCAGCGCCAGGCGGAAGAGCTGGTCGGGACGGTGCAGGTCTTCCGGTTGCCGCAGTGAGCGTTTGGTGCACACTGCGCCGGCAGGCCCGGTGTGCGGGCCGACATGCGGAGTGACACGTGCCCGATTCCCTCGCCCAGTTGCAGCAAGACCTGGCGGCGTTTGCAGCTGAGCGCGAATGGCAGCCCTTCCATTCGCCCAAGAACCTGGCGTCGGCCCTGGTCGTCGAGGCCGGTGAGCTGCTTGAGCCGTTTCAGTGGCTGACCGAGGCGCAGAGCCGGCAGCTCGATGCGGGGCAGAAGGAGGCCGTCGCGCAGGAGATGGCCGACGTGCTGCTCTACCTGGCGCAGCTCGCCACCGCGCTGGATGTGGATCTGATCGATGCGGCGCAGCGCAAGATGGCGCTCAATGCGCAGCGCTACCCGGCGGACAAGGCGCGCGGCCGCAGCGACAAGCACGATCTGCTGTAAGTACCGGCAGTCCAGCGGCCAGGAATGCCGGTGTTGCACTCAGGGTGACGCCACCCTGATTTGGTGATGCCCCGGTGGCGCCGTTACAGTGGGTCGCATGTCTTGGCTGAACCGACTCCCCGGCTTCAGGCGCGCTCCGGCTGGTCTCGAGTGGGCCATGTGGCAGCGCCTGCCCGCCATCCTGCTGGGCGGCACGGTGCTGCCGCTGGTGCTGGCCGGGCTGGCCTGGTGGGCCACGCCCCTCGGCGAGGCCGATGCGGCTGACCCGGCCATTCTTCAGTTCGTGTTCATCATGGCGGGCGTCATCGTGCTGCACTGGACGCTGGTGCTCACGGTGGCCATCGCATGCGCCATCGTCATGCTGATGAAGGGTCCGGCTTACGTGGCCGATCCGTATCCCCTGCCGGACAGTGACCGCCCTGCGGTCACAGCGCGCCGAACACCTTCTTGAGGATGGCGCTGCCGGCTTCGGCCGGGTTGCGGCGGATCTTGCGTTCCTCCTCGCCGATGACGGTGTACAGGCCGTCGAGCGTCTTGCCCGTCACATACGCTTCGAGGCGGGCATCCTGACCCTGGATCAGACCGAGCCGTGCGGCCCGGTCGGCGACCTTGTTGTACTTGCGGGCAAGGTCGACCTTGCGCGTGGTCTGGGTCACCACAGGCAGGAACCGCGCGCTCAGCGGTTCGCGCGTCTTGCCGGCAAAGAAGTCGGTGACCGACTGCTCGCCGCCGCGCAGGATCTGCCGGGCGTCGCCCACGCTCATGGTTTGGATCGCGTTGACCAGCAAATCCTGCCCCATGGGCACGGCCTGCTCGGCGGCGCGGTTCATGGCCGTGACCAACTCGTCGACCCGGTGGCCCTGGCCCAGCGTGCGCATCAGCGCCCCGGCCTCTTCCAGTTGGCCGGGTAGCGGGATGCGCACCTGGGCGTGGTTCAGGAAACCACCCTCGCGCCCCAGCAGGGCGACCGCTGCGCGGGCGCCTTGCTCCAGCGCAGCGCGCAGGGCGGCGGTGGTGTCCTTGTCCGTCAGGTCAGACAGCGTCAAGGACCAGGCCTGGCGGTGGGCGGCGAACACGAGCAGGCCCAGGCCGAGACCCAGGTGGCGAGTCGCGCTGCGGCGGTCGGGGCGGTCCATGACGGTATCCTGATCAATGGCGCTGCTTGGCACGCCGACGGCGCTGCACCGCGCCCCACATCAGGGGCAGGCCCAGCGCATACAGCGCGATCTGGGTGGGCTCCGGCACGGCCGTGACGCTGGTCAGCCGGATGTCACCCGTGACGGCCAGACGCTCGTAGCCGCGGAACGCGCCCACCCCGTCGGGCAGCAGGTCGACAAAGGTGTACTGGCTGGCTTCGCTGTAAGCCCCGACGTGGACCACGCCCACCTGGGTGTTGAGCCAGTCGATCAGCGCGCCATCCAGCAGGGGGCCGAAGTCGCTTTTTGCGACCGGGGCCGAGCGGATCCGCCAGTTCAGGCCCAGCTGGTAGGTGGCCGTGACGTTCTCGGTGTCGGTGCTGAGGTCCCAGCGCAGGCCCGTGTTGATGCCCATGGATTCTTCCATGCCCACCGGCTGACCGTTATCCAGGTAAAGGCTGCGGTTCTGCGCCACCTGGGTGAAGAGCGGATCGACGGCCGTGTCGGCCGGCGGCAGCGTGGCAGCCAGGAAAGGGGTATAGGGCGTGAATGTGGTGCTGCCGCCCTCGCCGCGTGCGTAGACCGCGTCGGTGAAGAAGTAGCTGGGCGTCTGGTAGACCACAGGGACACTCAGATAGGGCTGGGCCGAGTCAAAGCGCACCGTGAGCGAAAACGGCACGACGGCGAAACCGGGCACGGGCTCGCTGGCCTGTTCCCCTTGAAACTCGACGACGCGCGCGGCGCTCGTCGGAAGCACGTCGAAGGTCAACGTGACGATCTCAGCGTGGGCGGAAGCGGCGATCGCCAGCAAAACGCCAGCAGCAAACGGACGGACGGACGACATGGTTCCCTGGGCAAGTCGATTGAATGTCCGACATGGTATCGGGGCTTTGCCCACGCGCCCGCCCCCCGAATGCAGGGCGTTACACCCAGTTGAAGCTGCTCAACCACTGGCCGCCCAGCAGCCACACCGACAGGCCCAGACCCACCGCGTACGTGGTGGCCAGCAATGCCACGACGGACGACAGCGCCACCATCAGCCCGTCGCGGTGGACGAGACCCAGGCCCAGCAGGGCCACGGCCAGCGCTGGCAGCACATTGCCGAATGGAATCGGCAGCACGATGAGTACCGCCATCAGTGCCACCTTGAGCGGCATCCATGCCAGCGGTGCGGTGCGCTCCAGGGCATCGACCAGCCCGGTGAGCCGGCTGCGGCACCAGCGACCAGCGAGCGCATGGAAGCGTGACAGTGCCGACAGCACCTTGTGGGCGTGGTCGCGCGACAGTTCGAAGCGCCCGACGCGATCGGGGAGTTGCGCCAGATCGTGGCCCAGCAGCATGCGCCAAGCGAGGATCATCAGTCCGAGACCCAGCACGGTGCCGGTGCCGGGCACCGGAAGGGCGCACGGCAGGGCCAGCAGCACCAGCCACGCCCCCTGGGCGGCGGGCCCGTGCAAGGCCGCCAGATCCTGCAGCGTGACGCGCTCGGCCCGTAACCCCGCCTGGGCCTGACGCAGGCGCTGCTCCAGTCGATCCATCAGGCGGCCACCGTGGCCCGGTAGGCGTTGGGGGCCCGCAGCACCGGCACGGGCAGGTGCCAGTGATCGGCCAAGCGCTTGAGCACGGCGCGCTCGTCTTCTGCGACATGGGCGTCAGCGTCGATGGCCGCGCCGCACAGTTGGAGCACAATCAGTTGCAGCCCAGGGTCGGTCACCTCGGCCAGCAGGCTGTCCAGGGCGGCCTCGTCGAGTTGCTGGACGGCCAGACCGCTCAGCGTGCCGGTGGCCATCAGGTCCATGCAGAGGTCGGCGATGACGGCCTCGAACCCCTGGGCATCCATGCCCAGCCGGCCGCCCACGTCCAGCTGTGTCAACCGGGCCATCTCCGCCTGGCTGACGTGGCCATCGGCCAGCAGGCTCAGCGCAAGAATGCGGGCGGCGGCCTGGGGGCTGTTGCGGGGGTAGGTGCGCATGGGCAGTGCATCGGTGAGAGTTGCAAGGCACACTAGGCTAACCGGCTGCCGGCTCCGAGAAAATCAGATATTTCGGGCGGGATGGTTCGTACGCGCCTGAGGGTTGGCGCACAAGCCGGATTGCTCACAAGGAACGCGCAACATGTTCAATGCCATCGTGATCAACAAGGACGAGGCCGGCTACCGGGCCGCGCTGACCCAACTGGACGACACCGCCCTGCCTGAGGGCGACGTGACGGTGCGGGTGGCCTACTCGACGCTGAATTACAAGGACGGCCTGGCCATCACCGGGCGTTCGCCAGTGGTGCGCCGCTTCCCCATGGTGCCGGGCATCGATCTGGCCGGCACGGTGGAGGCCAGCAGCCATCCCGGCTGGCAGGTGGGCCAAGCCGTGGTCCTCAACGGCTGGGGCGTGGGCGAGGGCCATTGGGGTGGGCTGGCGCAGCGGGCGCGACTCAAGGGAGACTGGCTCGTACCGCTGCCGGAGGCGTTCACGCCGGCGCAAGCCATGGCCATCGGCACGGCGGGCTACACCGCCATGCTGTGCGTGATGGCGCTCGAGCGCCATGGCGTAACGCCCGAACGCGGCGAGGTGGTTGTGACCGGCGCGGCCGGGGGCGTGGGCAGCGTGGCGGTGGCCCTGCTGAGCCGTCTGGGCTACACGGTGGCTGCCGTGACCGGGCGCCCGCAGGAGGCCGACTACCTGCGCACGCTGGGCGCCCAAACCATCCTCGACCGCGCGGAGATGGCCGCGCCAGGCAAGCCATTGGGCAAAGAGCGCTGGGCCGGTGGCATCGACACCGTGGGCAGCCACACGCTGGCCAATGTCTGCGCGCAGACCCGGTACCGGGGCGCGGTGGCCGCTTGCGGCCTGGCCGGCGGCATGGACCTGCCCGCCACCGTGGCGCCCTTCATCCTGCGCGGCGTCACGCTGACGGGGGTGGACTCGGTGATGTGCCCGCACGCCGAGCGCCTGCAGGCCTGGCAGCGCCTGGCGCGCGACCTGGATGTGCACCTGTTGGCCAGCATGACGCGTGAGATCGGCCTGGCCGAGGCGCTGGATGTGGCGCCCGCATTGCTGGCCGGCCAGGTGCGCGGTCGGGTGGTGGTGGACGTGAACCGCTGAGCGGGTGGGGTGGTCATGCCGTCGCGCCCACCTCGTGTTGTTGCGCTGTCGACCGGAGGGGCAGCCCCGGGCACCACGCCCAGTCCCTGCCGACGCCTGTGCACGCTCAATGTGGATGATGTGTGCGTGGGTTGCGGCCGCATGCTGGCCGACATCACGCGCTGGACGCAAATGACCGAGCCCGAGAAGCAGGCCTGCGTGGCCGCGGCGCAGGTGCGGCTCGATGCCTTGCGGAGCCGGCGTGTCTGATGGGCTGCTGGACCACGCGGCCGATCTGATCGCGCAGGCCGACGCGCTGGTCGTCGCGGCAGGTGCGGGCATGGGCGTCGACAGCGGCCTGCCCGACTTCCGTGGGCGCGAGGGCTTCTGGCGCGCCTACCCGGCACTGGGTCGGGCGGGGCTGGACTTCCACCGCGTGGCCAGCCCGGCCACGTTTGAGACCGACCCGACACTGGCCTGGGGCTTCTACGGGCACCGCCTGGCCTTGTACCGCGCCACCGCGCCGCATGCGGGCTTTGCCATCTTGCAACGCTGGGGCGCGTGCATGCTGCAAGGCATGCGGGTGTTCACCAGCAATGTCGATGGTCAGTTTCAACGCGCCGGCTTTGACCCAGCGGGGATACATGAGGTGCACGGCAGCATCCATCACCTGCAGTGCCTGCGCCCCTGTCACGATGGCATCTGGCCGGCCGACGACTTTGTGCCGCAGGTGGACACGGAGGCGTGTCGGCTCCTGAATGCGCCCCCCTCATGCCCGCGCTGCGGGGGGATGGCGCGGCCCAACATCCTGATGTTTGGCGATGGCGACTGGCTGGACGACCGTGAGCAGGCGCAGTCGCGTCGTTTGCGGCAATGGCTGGCACAGGCGCACCGACCGGTGGTGGTGGAACTGGGTGCCGGTCAGGCCGTGCCCACCGTGCGGCACTTCAGCCACGCGGTGGTGCAGCAACTGGGTGGGCGGCTGGTGCGCATCAACCCGCGCGAGCCCGCTGTGCCGACGCGGCATGATGTGGGGCTGGCCATGGGCGCGCTGGACGCGCTGCGGGCGCTGGATGCGCAGCTGGCAGCTTGGCTGGCAGATCGTTCAGGGGGGTGAACCCCGGAGGGGTTCAGTGCGACGCGTGGTGTACGGGGCGGGCGGCGGCGCGGCGCGCCCTGCGCCCCAGCAGACTGGCCTGCCACAGGCTGCCTGCAGCCGCCAGTGCGATGGCCCCGTGGAGCATCGAGCCCTGCGCGATCAAGCCCAGGCCCGCCAGCATGCCCAGCGCCAGGCCTGCCGTGGCCCATTGGCGGGTGCGGCGGCGCAGGTGGTTGGTGCGGTCTGCAAGTGCGGCCATGGCGTCTCCTTCGTGTGATGACAGGCGCAATCACAGTTGTAGGCCTTTGCCTGGCGGGGCACAAGCCCGAGTTGACCCGAAAACGCTAGGGGTTTTCGCGCGATCACCGCCGTGGCTGAACCGATCGCGACAGAGGCTGGACGGATCGCGCCGCCTGACGCCAATGTGACGCCAGCGCTCACAGCGCCAGCCGTGCGGTGTAGCCGGTCATTTCCAGGTAACCGCGCCCGGCCAGCCGGCCCTGGCTATCGCGCAGCTCGCTCAGCCCCTCCCAGTAGACGTTGCCCGTGCTGTTGCGGCTGTCGAGCTCCTGGTTGTCCAGGCTGGCCTGCAGCGTGTGGCGCGCGCCGGGCCATTCGACCGTCCAGGCCACGGGGTAGCTGGCGCCGGTCGCCGGGCTGGTCCAGCGGCGGCCCGGGGTCAGGCGCAGCTCCTCGGGGCCGAAGATGCGGTCGGGCTGGCCAGGGCGGCGCAGGCTGCCGCCGTGCCACAGCGCGCTGCCGTCGCGGCGGCGCAGGCGGAAGGCGGTCAGGGCGCCGCCATCGAGCAGGTTGATGCCCATCCAGTCCCAGCCCTCGGCCTCGGGGTGGAGCAAGGCCTCGCTCCATTCGTGGTCGAGCCAGGCCGTGCCGCTGGCTGCAAAGCGCCGGTCGCCCTGCTGGAACTGGCCGCTCACCGTGAGTTGGGGATGGCTGTAGTAGCGGCTGGCATGCACCAGGCCGGGCGCCTTTTGCGAGAAGCCGGCCTGGCCTTGCAGCAGCGTGGGCTGGGTCTGCGCAAAACGCAGGTCAAAGCCGAAGCCCTGCGCCCGGATGCGGCTGCGGTAGACGCCCTGTGTGGCGGGCCCTTCGCGCTGCAGCGTCCAGTCGCGCAGGTGCACCTGTGTGTCGCCTTCAGCCGCCTCGGCCAGCCCGAAGCCCGTGCGGGCGATGCGCTCGTCGTGCAGCAGCCGGCCACCGGCCAGGTCGGTCAAGGCGGTGTGCACAAAGACCAGCTGCCGGGCAGCAAACCGGCTGGGGTTGTCGGCTGCGGTGTCGACTCGCGAACGAAAGAAGGTGATCTGAAAGCCGTGGCTGGGCGGCGTGACCAGCGACATGGCGCCCGTCGCCGGCGGGCGCGCGTCCAGCGGACGGGCGTGCAGTACGCCGGTCAGGTACCACCACTCGGTGCGAAACGCCGGATGGGCGCCATGGTCGCGGGGGAAGACCAGGGGCTCGCCCGGGTGCAGCACGGGGGGCAGCGTTTGTGGGGGCAGTGTGGGGGGCGGCAGGGCCAGCGCCTGCCGCCAGGCAGGCGGGGAACCACCGGCCAGGCCCAGCGCGGCCAGCACGCGCAAGCCATGTCGACGTTGGGGGTTCACCAGTCCTCCTTCACCGCCATCACCACATCGCGGCCAGTGGCCTGACGGCCCGACAGCCACGCGGTCAGGGTGCCGGCCACCACCACCGCCAGCGCCAGTGCCAGCAGGCGCCAGCCGGGCACCATCATCGTCATCGTCCAGTGAAAGCTCTGCGGGTTGACGACATGTACCAGCACCACGCTGACCGCCAGCCCCAGCAGCACGCCCCACGCGGCCCCCACCGCGGTGAGCGCCAGGCCTTCGCCGGCCACGATGCCCAGCACCTGCCGACGCGCAAAACCCAGGTGGCTGAGCAGGCCGAACTCCTTGCGGCGCGCCAGCACCTGGGCCGAGAAGCTCGCGGCCGTGCCGAACAGACCGATGCCGATGGCCACGGCCTGCAGCCAGTAGGTGACGGCGAAGCTGCGGTCGAAGATCTTGAGCGTGATCTCGCGGATGGTGCGCGGCTCGGCAAATTCGACCAGGCGGCCGTCCAGGCCTTGCGTGGCCAGGGCCTGGCGGACACCCGCCTGCACGGCATCGGTGCGAGCGTCTGGCGCGAGCCACAGGGCCAGGTCATTGAGCTGGCGGTCGCCGGTAAGGCGCTGGTAGTCGCGCGCGTCGATCACGATGGCGCCTTGCTGGCGGGCGTAGTCGCGCCAGACCGAGCGCACGAGTGCGGGCACCGGCGCCTGGCCCGGCACCAGCGGCAGGGCCAGCACCTGGCCCGGCGCGGCGCCGTACAGCGCCACCATGGCTTCGCTCACATGGATGCCGACCTCGCCCGGCTGGCCCGTGGTGGCGGGAACCACCTCGCTGACCAGCGGCAGCGCGCGCAGCGCGTCGTCCAGCGGGCGGCTGATGAGCGCGACCGGTGGCTGACGCGGGTCGAGCGCCAGGTCGGTCACGCGCACGCCTTCCACGCGCGTCACGCCGGGTACGCCGGCGATGGCGGGCAGCGCAGACGGTGACAGACCGGCCTGCGGGCCAGCATCGTCGTCGCCCACCAGGCGGGCATACAGGTCGGCCGGGAGCACGACATCGAGCCAGCTGCTGACCGAATCGCGAAAGCTCGCCACCATCACGGTGAGTGCCACGGCCAGGCTCAGGCTGGCGACCACACCGGCCATGGCGATGGTGGCGGTGTGGCGCAGGCGGCGCGCGCGCTCCAGCGCCAGCAGCCAGGTGGCCTGCCGGGGTGCGGGCCAGCGACCGAGCACGGCCTGCACCGCCGCAGGCACGCAGGCGATGCCGCCCATCAGGATGGCCGCCACCGACAGGTAGGCCCACAGCGGCACACCGGCCACCGGGGGCAGCGTGGCCAGCCCCGCACCCAGCACCAACAGGCCCGGGCCGAGCCAGCGGCCGCTGGTGCTGCCGTGGCTGGCCGCATCGGCATGCAGGCCCTTGAGCGCCTGGGCCGGGGCCATGGCCTGGGCCTGTCGCGCGGGCAACCAGCCGCCGGCCATGGCCGCCAGCACACCCAGGCCGCCGTAGAGCGCTGCCGCCAGCCACGACCATTGCAGGCTGGGCGCCACGCCGGTGAAGTAACCGCCGCCCAGATCGCCCCCCAGCAGGCGCAGGGCCAGTGCGGCCAGCCCCGTGCCCAGGGCCAGGCCGAGTGCCGAGCCCACCACCCCGACGACGGCCGATTCGGCCAGCACGAGGGCCAGGCGCTCGCGTGCGCCCAGGCCCAGCACGCCCAGCAAGGCGAACTGTTGCAAGCGCTTGGCCACCGAGAGCGACAGGATGGAGAACACCAGAAAGCCGCCCGTGAACAGCGCCACCAGGGCCAGCACGGTGAGGTTGACGCGGTAGGCGCGCGAGACGTTGGACAGGCGCTGGGCATCGTCTTCAGCGGACTGCAAGCGCACGCCCGCGGGCAGCAGGCCCTCGTCGGCCAGCGCGGCCTGCAGGTCGTTCAGGCTGCTGCCTTCGGCCAGTTGCAAGTCGATGCGGTGCAGCCGGCCGAGCAGGCCGAACAGCGCCTGGGCGCCCGCAATGTCCATCACGCCGGTGGGCTCGCCGCCGACCGTGAGCTGCCCGATCACCTTCAGCGGCACGGTCTGCAGGCCGGCCTGGGCGGTGATCATCTCGCCCGGCACCACGCCCAGTGCCTGGCGCGCAGCGGCATTGAGTGACACCGTGTACGGCGCGAACAGGCTGAGCCGGTCCACCCCGGGCGCCGCCGTGTCCACGCGCGGGATGAGCTCGGGTGCCAGGGGGGCTGCCACCAGCGTGTCCAGCCCGATGAGGCGCAGCCGGATGGGCGCCTGGCTGCCGTGGCCCGCCTGCACACGCAACTCGATCACGGGGCTGGCACGCGCCACGCGGGGGTGCGTGGCGAGCGCACCGTACAGCGTCTCGTCCAGCGTGCCGTGGGCGGCGTGCACACGGGCGTCGGGCTGGCCGTTGACCGCGCGCACGGCGGAGCCGAACGCGCTGAGCGCCGAGGCGTTGATCAGGTGCACCGAAAAGGCCAGCGCCACCCCCAGCAGCACGGCCAGCACGGCGGTGGCATGCCGAGGCAGATGGTGGCGCCATTCGGGCAGCGAGAACTGGCGCAGCAGCGCCCATGTCAGCCGCACGTCAGGCATCGTGCAGCCCGTCGCGGGTCAGGCGCAGCACCCGGTCGGCATGCGCGGCGGCGGCCTGCGAGTGCGTGACCATGACGCAGGCCGTGCGATGGGCGCGGGTCTGCGCGGCCAGCAGGCCCATCACACGGTCGGCGGTGTCGGGGTCGAGGTTGCCTGTGGGTTCGTCGGCCAGCAATAGCGCGGGGCGGTGGATCAGCGCCCGGGCAATCGCCACGCGCTGCAGCTGACCACCCGAGAGCTGCTGCGGCAGCCGCGTGCCCAGGCCGGCCAGGCCCACGTCGTCCAACGCCTGCGCCACGCGGGCCGCATCGGGCTGGCCCAGCAGCAACAGCGGCAGCGCGACGTTCTGGGCCACATCCAGATGCGGCAGCACATGAAAGGCCTGGAAGACAAAGCCCAGGTGCTGGCGGCGCAACCGCGCCTGCGCGGCCTCCTCCAAGCCGCCCAGGTCCACACCCCGCAGCGCCACGCTGCCCTGGTCGGCCACGTCCAGCCCGGCCAGGCAGTTCAGCAGCGTGGACTTGCCCACGCCCGATTCGCCGACGATGGCGATGAACTCGCCCGGCGAGACGTCGAGGTTCACCCCTTGGAAGACCACGGCGTCGCCGTAGCGTTTGCCCAGATCGCGCACTTGCAGCATGCCGCCAGCATAGCGAGGTGGCCCGCAGCAAGGAAAACAGGCGCCCAAGGGCGCCTGCGTGTCATGGACTTGAAGCCGGATCAGGCGCGACGGCGGGCCACGATGCCAGCCACAGCCAGACCGGCGATGACCAGCGCGTAGGTGCTGGGCTCGGGCACGGCCGTGGTGATGGTCATGGTGAACGACTGGCCGGCCTGCAGGCCGTTGAGGTGGATCATCCAGTCCGTGGCGCCGGCGGTGCTGCCGAACACGTCGCCGACTTCCACGCCATAGCCTTCACCGCTGCCGCCAAAGGCCACGCGGGCCGAGCCAGCGCCCAGACGGGCCACCGACACGGTGCTGAACGGGGCATGGGCCGTGCCCAGCGTGCCGAAGCTGACGCCGTTGTCCAGCGAGAACACCACGCTCTTGAACGGGGTGCGCAGGAAGTTGTCGATCAGGGCGTCAAAGGCCAGCTGCGCGCCGTCGGCGCCACCCACGACGTAGGTGAGGCTGACCGGGTTGAGGTTCTCGAGGCCCAGCGTGAACGACAGGGCGCCTGCGCCGGAGAAGTCCTCGACCGAGTTGCCGGCAATGGTCTGGAAGCTGCCGCCTTGCAGCGTCACGGCGTGCGCTGCAGGCGTCAGGGCGAGGGCGGCCGCCGCCGCGATCAGGGAAGAGACAAACTTCATGGTGGTTCCTTGGTAGAAGGTGATGCAGGCGCTCACTGGTTGCCGCGGGCCCAGGGGCCCGTGATGGCGAAGGTGATGCCGGGCGTCTGGATGTTGACGAACAGCACGCGGCCGGCCGGGTCCCAGCAGGCGCCGCAGAACTCGCTGCCTTGGTAGTCGCCCGCGGCCACGGTCTTGCCGGCCGCGGCGATTTGGCCGGCGCTCAGCACGACGTTGTTCTTGGCAAAGTAGTAGGCGTCGCCATTGGCCATGAGGCCGAACACGCGCGAGCCGGTGCCGTAGTTGTCGGGGCTGTTGCCGCCGTCTTCACACAGGAAGACGCCGCCGCGGGGGCTGATGGTGATGTTGTCGGGGTTGTTGCCCACCAGCTGGCCGCTGGAGACGTAGATGGCCTTCATCTTCATGGTGGCCGTGTCCAGTTCCCAGACGGCGCCATCGCCACGACCCGGGCGGTTGCTGCTGTCCACGCCCACGCTGGTGTCGGCGATGTAGACCTTGCCGGCGTGGTACCAGATGCCTTCGCCACGGCTCATCTGCAGGCAGCCGGCATTCCAGGCCTGGGCAAAGGTGCCCGAGCAGCCGGTGGTGGCGGTGGTGCCGGGGGGCAGCGAGGTCAGCGTGCCGGCGGTGGTGATGTCGGCGTCGGGCTGGGCGATGTCCACCCACTCCAGTTGCACCTCATCGCCCAGCGAAGCCACGATGAGGCTGGCGTTGGGGCGACCGACCACGCGGGCGGCCTGCAGGCGGCCACCCAGGGCCAGTGAGCCCACGCCGCCGTTCGGGAAGCGCGGCACATAGCGATACAGGGCGGAGACGTTGCGGGCGTCTTCGGTTTCATAGACGATGCCGGAGACCGGGTCCACGGCCACGGCCTCGTGGGCAAAGCGGCCCATGCCGACGATGGGGCGGCCGGTGGTCTGTTGCGGATCGGCCGTCACTTCGAACACATAGCCGTGCCGCTTGCCTGTGGTCGAGACCGCATTGGTGTTGACCTCTTCGCAGCTCAGCCAGGTGCCCCATGGCGTCAGGCCGCCGGCGCAGTTGACCACGGTGCCGCCCAACGAAGGCACGGCGCTGATCCAGTTGCCGTCACGGAAGATGAGGTTGGTCGTGCCGCCCAGCGCCGTGGCGCCGTCGACCGTGCCGTCGTCGTAGTAACCAGGCGCCTGGATGCGGTTGGCGAAGGCGCCGGTGCCGCGTTCGTGGTTGCGCACCAGCACCATCTCGGTGCCCCGGCCCACGCGACGGGTCTGGATCACGGCCATGCCGTCGTGGCTGCCGGGGGTGGGTTGGCCATTGGCCATCAGGTCGCCCGTCCAACCAAACGACTTGTAGCTGAAGCCTTCGGGCAGCATCAGCAGTGGCAGGCCGGTGCTCAGGTCATTGACCGGGGCCAGGGGGCCGTAAGGGCCCATGACGAGGTTCGAGTACTGCGTGGCGGCATGCGCCTGGCGCATCTGCAGGCCTTGCAATGTGGTGAAGAAGCCGGCGGCCATCAGGGCGCTGGAACCTTGCAGCAGCTTGCGGCGCTGGCTGTCGTGGGACTGGGACATGGGGATACTCCAGTAAGGTCGGTGGTCTTGGCGGGACGCCAGCGCGGAGCTGGACGTGCCGAACCTTAGGGAGCCCCGGTGACAGTGCCATGACGATGCATGGGGGGTAATTGATGCCGGACGGCCTACCCGTCGGGGTAAAGCCGTTGTGAAAACTGCACGCCAGCCAGAAATTTGTAACCACAGTCCGCGCGGGGTCGGGCCACTGCAGTCACCATGCGAACTGCAAAAAGTGATCAGCAGGAGATCCAGGTGTCCGACACGGAGTTGTTCACAAGTCCTGCACCTGCGCAGGCTTCAGGGGGGGAGGCGCGTCAGTCGCCACGCATCACGGTGGCGTGGCGCGCTCGCGTGATGCATCAGCCGCCCCATTTCATCGAGGGACGGGCGCTCAACGTGTCCGAGCAGGGTGTGGGTCTGTTGCTGGATGTGGCCTTTCCCGTGGGGCAGCGGCTGACGACCGCACTGGCCGTGCCTGACCCGGCCGACCGCAGTCAGATCAAGCCCGTCATGCTGCAATTGAAGGTCATCTTCAACGTGGCCTCGGGCGACATGTTCAAGATCGGCACGCAGATCGTCCAGATCGATGACGCCGGCCGCCAGTTGCTGCGTCACTGGATCAGCAAAGGCTGAACGCGGCCGGGCGTGCGGCAAAAAAAGCGGGCCTCCGAAGAGGCCCGTTCCAAGCACGGCTGTCACACCGCGCGCCAGGAGGAGAGAGACACGCAAGAAACTGGGGGCAGTGGCTCAGTGCAGCTGCAGGGCGCCAGCGGCCTTGCCCTTGCCGGCGCGGGCGGGTGGGTTGCACAGGCCGCAGGTGAAGTGGCGGGCGATCTCGTGCGGGTGGGTCACGAAGTGGCCGCCGCACTTGTTGCACTTGGTCATGGTCAGCATGC